>NZ_JBIVPX010000024.1:0-1073 GCF_044754905.1 Lentzea sp. NPDC092896 | reverse complement strand
TTCTGGTTGTTCTTCCAGAACCGCACAGTGGATGCGTAGCGTCTTTGTAACAAGTCCTCGGCCTATTAGTACCAGTCAGCTCCAACCGTTACCGGTCTTCCACCTCTGGCCTATCAACCCAGTGGTCTAGCTGGGGGCCTTAACCCACAAAGGGTGGGATACCTCATCTTGGAACGAGCTTCCCGCTTAGATGCCTTCAGCGGTTATCCCTTCCGAACGTAGCCAACCAGCAATGCTCTTGGCAGAACAACTGGCACACCAGCGGTCCGTCCGTCCCGGTCCTCTCGTACTAGGGACAGCCTTCCTCAAGTATCCTACGCGCGCGGCGGATAGGGACCGAACTGTCTCACGACGTTCTAAACCCAGCTCGCGTACCGCTTTAATGGGCGAACAGCCCAACCCTTGGGACCTACTCCAGCCCCAGGATGCGACGAGCCGACATCGAGGTGCCAAACCATCCCGTCGATATGGACTCTTGGGGAAGATCAGCCTGTTATCCCCGGGGTACCTTTTATCCGTTGAGCGACCACGCTTCCACAAGCCATGGCCGGATCACTAGTTCCGACTTTCGTCCCTGCTCGACCCGTCAGTCTCACAGTCAAGCTCCCTTGTGCACTTGCACTCAACACCTGATTGCCAACCAGGCTGAGGGAACCTTTGAGCGCCTCCGTTACTCTTTGGGAGGCAACCGCCCCAGTTAAACTACCCACCAGGCACTGTCCCTGATCCGGATCACGGACCGAGGTTAGACATCCAATACGACCAGAGTGGTATTTCAACGATGACTCCACAACCACTGGCGTGGCCGCTTCACAGTCTCCCACCTATCCTACACAAGCCGAATCGAACACCAATACCAAGCTATAGTAAAGGTCCCGGGGTCTTTCCGTCCTGCCGCGCGTAACGAGCATCTTTACTCGTAATGCAATTTCGCCGGGCCTGCGGTTGAGACAGTCGAGAAGTCGTTACGCCATTCGTGCAGGTCGGAACTTACCCGACAAGGAATTTCGCTACCTTAGGATGGTTATAGTTACCACCGCCGTTTACTGGCGCTTAAGTTCTCAGCTTCGCCC
>NZ_JBIVPX010000023.1:0-1242 GCF_044754905.1 Lentzea sp. NPDC092896 | reverse complement strand
GGGTGGCCGGTGGCGTTGCCCAGGTTCATCAGGCGGCCCTCGGACAGCACGATGATCGTGCGGCCCGACGGGAAGATCCACTCGTCGACCTGCGGCTTGATGGTGTTCTTGCGGATGCCCGGGTAGCGCTGCAGACCGGCCATGTCCAGCTCGTTGTCGAAGTGACCGACGTTGCCCAGGATCGCCTGGTGCTTCATCTGCGCCATGTGCTCGACCGTCACGACGTCCTTGTTACCGGTCGTCGTGATGACGATGTCCGCGATCGGCAGCACCGTCTCCAGCTTCGCGACCTGGTAACCGTCCATCGCCGCCTGCAACGCGCAGATCGGGTCGATCTCGGTCACGATGACGCGGGCGCCCTGGCCGCGCAGCGACTCCGCCGAGCCCTTGCCGACATCGCCGTAACCGCACACGACGGCGACCTTGCCGCCGATCAGGACGTCGGTGCCGCGGTTGATGCCGTCGATCAGCGAGTGACGGATGCCGTAGCGGTTGTCGAACTTCGACTTCGTCACCGCGTCGTTGACGTTGATCGCCGGGAAGAGCAGGTCACCGGCGGCGGCCAGCTGGTACAGGCGCATCACGCCCGTCGTGGTCTCCTCCGTCACGCCGCGGATGCCCTCGGCGATGTTCGTCCACTTCTTGCCATCCTGCGCAAGAGAGTTGCGCAGCGTCTCGAGGACGATCTGCCACTCTTCCGGGTCATCGGCTTCAGCCGACGGGACGACACCGGCCGCCTCGTACTGCACGCCCTTGTGCACCAGCAGCGTGGCGTCGCCACCGTCGTCCAGGATCATGTTCGGGCCCTTGCCGTCGGGCCAGGTGAGCATCTGCTCGGCGGTCCACCAGTACTCCGGCAGGGTCTCGCCCTTCCACGCGAAGCAGGCGACCCCCTTGGGCTCCTCCTCCGTCCCGTGCGGGCCCACCACCACGGCGGCGGCCGCGTGGTCCTGCGTCGAGAAGATGTTGCACGAGGCCCAGCGCACCTCCGCACCCAGGTCAACCAGGGTCTCGATCAGAACAGCCGTCTGGATCGTCATGTGCAGCGAGCCCGAGATGCGGGCGCCCTTGAGCGGGTACACCCCGGAGTACTCGCGGCGGAACGCCATGAGGCCGGGCATCTCGTGCTCGGCCAGACGGATCTCCTTGCGGCCGAACTCGTGGAGTGACAGATCGGCCACTGCGAAGTCAATGCCGTTGCGGGTCTGCAACCGTTCCGCGGTCATCGCGAAGTCCTCCAAG
>NZ_JBIVPX010000022.1:1434-2727 GCF_044754905.1 Lentzea sp. NPDC092896 | reverse complement strand
GAAATGACACAGCTTCGGTGGTGTGCTTAAGCCCCGCTACATTGTCGGCGCAGGACCACTTGACCAGTGAGCTATTACGCACTCTTTAAAGGGTGGCTGCTTCTAAGCCAACCTCCTGGCTGTCTGTGCGACCCCACATCCTTTCCCACTTAGCACACACTTAGGGACCTTAGCTGGCGTTCTGGGCTGTTTCCCTCTCGACTACGAAGCTTATCCCCCGCAGTCTCACTGCCGCACTCTCACACCACGGTATTCGGAGTTTGGTTGATTTCGGTAAGCTTGTAGGCCCCCTAGACCATCCAGTGCTCTACCCCCGTGGTGAAACATACGACGCTGCACCTAAATGCATTTCGGGGAGAACCAGCTATCACGGTGTTTGATTGGCCTTTCACCCCTAACCACAGCTCATCCCCCAGGTTTTCAACCCTGGTGGGTTCGGGCCTCCACGCGGTCTTACCCGCGCTTCACCCTGGCCATGGCTAGATCACACCGCTTCGGGTCTAGACCACGCGACTCAAGCGCCCTATTCAGACTCGCTTTCGCTACGGCTACCCCACACGGGTTAACCTCGCCACGTAGCACTAACTCGCAGGCTCATTCTTCAAAAGGCACGCCGTCACCCCTAAAGGCTCCGACGGATTGTAGGCACACGGTTTCAGGTACTATTTCACTCCCCTCCCGGGGTACTTTTCATCTTTCCCTCACGGTACTAGTCCGCTATCGGTCACCAGGGAGTATTTAGGCTTAGCGGGTGGTCCCGCCAGATTCACAGCGAATTTCACGAGTACGCTGCTACTTGGGAACACTCTAAACAGACGATAGGTTTTCGAGTACGGGAGTTTCACCCTCTACGCTCGTGCTTTCCAGACACGTTCCTCTAACCACACGTTTTCTGACTGTTTGCTAGCTCGGCAGAACTAGCCAAGAGGTCCCACGACCCCGCGAATGCAACCCCTGCCGGGTATCACACAGACGCGGTTTAGCCTCATCCGCTTTCGCTCGCCACTACTCACGGAATCACGGTTGTTTTCTCTTCCTGCGGGTACTGAGATGTTTCACTTCCCCGCGTTCCCTCCACATACCCTATGTGTTCAGGTATGGGTGAACCCACATGACTGGGTCCGGGTTTCCCCATTCGGAAATTCTAGGATCTCAGCTCGGTTGACAGCTCCCCTAGACTTTTCGCAGTCTCCTACGTCCTTCATCGGCTCCTGGTGCCAAGACATCCACCGTATGCCCTTACTAACTTGCTACAAAGATGCTCGCATCCACTGTGCAGTTCTCAAAGAACAA
>NZ_JBIVPX010000021.1:0-8442 GCF_044754905.1 Lentzea sp. NPDC092896 | reverse complement strand
ACCCGCGTGTGGCGCGGACCCCCCGATCAGATTGCCGGGGGTCTGGGGGCAGAGCCCCCAGGGGAAGCACCCAACGCAAGCTGGCCGCCCGCAAGGTGACCCACCCGCCCGGTCGCCACCCGCCCGGTCGCCACCCGCCCGGTCGCCACCCGCAAGGTGACCACCCGCAAGGTGACCCACCCGCAAGGTGACCACCCGCAAGGTCGCCACCCGCAAGCTGGCCGCCCGCACGGTGACCCACCCGCAAGGTGGCCGCCCACAAGCCAGCCACCCCACAAAGCCGCAGCCCCCTAAGAAACCAGCGGCTGAATCCCCCACCGAGCCCCCCAGGACTCCCCAGGCGAAACCCAGATCAAATCCACCCCGGAGTTCAACGCATCCGGCGGACAGGTCATCGGCTCAACAGCAACAGCCCGCCCCCGCCCGGGATAAGAATCGGGCGTGTAAACCTGAACCCACCGAAACGCCGGATCCGCCCAAACCTCGACGCCACCGGTCTCGGCGAGCAGCGTGTGATGCACCAGCCCGTCCGCCCCAGGCTCACACCCCCCGAACGGCGTGTCCAGCCGAACCCCGTCCAGCCCCCGCCCACCCCGGAAGTCGAACTCGGTCCCCTCCACCGGCACGGCCGGCCCGGAAGGCACCATCCGCTCGGTGTCCAGCGGCAGCACGGTCGTCGCGGCCAGCGTCAACGTGCACGAGTCGGTCGAAGCGTTCCCGGCCCGCGGGTAGGGGTGCGTGCCGACACCGAACGGCGTGGCGACGTCCCCGACGTTCGTGACCCCGTGCGTGACGGTCAGTCCGCGATCATCCAGCGCGTAGGACACGGTGACGTCCAAAGCGGCAGGCCAGCCTGCCTGAGGCTCGATCAGCGCCCGCAACGACACCAGCGAGCCGGTGTGCTCCAGCACGGCCCACGGACGGCGCCGCACCAGCCCGTGAATCGCGTTCCCGCGAGCGGGTTCGGTGACTTCGAGCTGCTGCCGAACCCCGTCCAGCACCCAGGACGCGCCGGCGGTCCGGTTGGGCCAGGGAACCAGCACGGCCCCTGCGCTCATCGGCGGTTTCTCGTCCTCGCCGAATGTCTCCACGTACGGGACACCGTCCACCTCGAAAGACCGAAGGCCCGCGCCTACAGTCGTGATCACGGCGGTGGCACCCTCGTACGAGATCCCCAACATGAGGCTGAAGCCTACGGGGCCAGCGGAAGGATTTGCCCATGAAGGTTCATCACCTCAACTGCGCCACGTTCAGGCCGCCCCTGGTAGCGGGCGGTCTCGTGGCCCACTGCCTGCTGATCGAGTCCGATCAGGGCCTCGTGCTGGTCGACACGGGCTTCGGCATGAACGAGGTGACCAACCCGAAGGCGACGATCGACGGCCTGAGCCGCAAGCTGCTCAAGCCGGTGCTCGACATCACCGAGACGGCGATCAGCCAGGTCGAGCGGCGCGGCTACACGGCCGACGACGTCCGGCACGTCCTGCTGACCCACCTCGACCTGGACCACGCGGGCGGGCTGCGCGACTTCCCCAAGGCCACCGTCCACGTGCTGGACACCGAACTCGAAGCCGCGACGAACCCGCGCAACACCAAGGAACGGGCGCGGTACCCGAAGGCGCAGCGCGAGGGCGTCACGTTCGAGACGCACAAGGCGGAGGGCGAGGACTGGTTCGGGTTCCAGGCCGTCAAGGACGTCCCCGGCCTGCCGGACGACGTCCTGATGGTGCCGCTGATCGGCCACACCCGCGGCCACACGGGCATCGCGGTCAAGGGCGACGACGGCTGGATGCTGCACGCCGGCGACGCGTACTTCTACCGCGGCGAGGTCGAAACGCCGCCCAGCAACATCTTCGCGCTCAAGCTCACCGCCAAGCAGACCGAGACGATCCGCGAGCAGCGGCTGTCCAATGTGGAACGTCTGAAGGAACTCAAGGCGCAGGGCGAAGTCGAGGTCTTCTGCGCGCACGACCCGGTCGAACTGGCACGCCTGGCGTGACGTTCATCCACAGGATCCGCCTCGACCAGGTCGACGACACTCACCGCTACCCCTACACGCTCCCGGTCGTCCAGCACCTCATCAAGCACCCGCTGGAGCTCAAGCGCCCCATCACGTTCCTGACCGGGGACAACGGCGCGGGCAAGTCCACCCTGGTCGAGGCGATCGCGGTCGCGGCCGGGTTCAACGCCGAGGGCGGCACCCAGTCGTTCCACTTCGCGACGAAGGCGACCGAGTCGTCGCTGGGCGACTACCTGATCCTGAGCTGGGGCACCAGAAAGCCCCGCACGGGCTTCTTCCTGCGCGCCGAGTCGTTCTACAACGTCGCCACCGAGATCGACCGGATCGGCCAGGGGATTCACGCGTCGTACGGCGGAAAGTCGTTGCACGAGCGCTCACACGGCGAGAGCTTCATCGACCTCATGACCCACCGGTTCGGCAGCAAGGGCCTCTACGTGCTGGACGAACCGGAGGCCGCGCTGTCCGTCAAGGGCTGCCTCACGGTCCTGAGGCGCATGCACGAACTCGTCGAAGAGGGTTCGCAGTTCATCATCGCCACGCACTCGCCGATCCTGCTCGCGGCCCCGAACGCCACGATCCTCGAAATCACCGACACGATCGACGAAATCGACTACGACACAGCGGAACCGGTCCGGCTCACCCGCAACTTCCTGGGTGAGCCTGACCGGTTCCTCAAACACCTGCTCGACTGAGAACTACTTGCCGAGGTTCTCCG
Source organism: Lentzea sp. NPDC092896 (assembly GCF_044754905.1). Lineage (NCBI taxonomy): Bacteria > Bacillati > Actinomycetota > Actinomycetes > Pseudonocardiales > Pseudonocardiaceae > Lentzea > Lentzea sp. NPDC092896. Next base: position 5,710 of record NZ_JBIVPX010000021.1, on the reverse strand, counting down.
GGTGGGTCTCCACCTTGCCGTGCAGCACGCGGTTGATGCCCCACAGCACAAGCCCGGCCAGCAGCAGCCAGCCCGCGATCTTGTAGTCGTCGAACGGCCGCCCGGACGTCCACGGGATCGCGAGGTACGCGCACGTGATCGCGCCGAGCACCGGCGCCCACGTGGGCGCCCGGAAGTGCTTGTGCTCCGACTTCTCCTTGCGCAGCACTAGACACGCGACGTTGACGATGCTGAACACGATCAGCAGCAGCAACGACGTCGTGCCGCCGAGCTTGCCGATGTCCGCGGTGGACACCAGGATCACCGCGACGCCGGTCGTGAAGACGATCGAGATCCACGGCGTGCGGCGGAACGGGTGCACGGCGCCGAAGAACTTCGGGATGATCTTCTCGTTCGCCATGCCGTACAGCAGGCGGGACGCCATCAGCATGTTGATCAGGGCCGAGTTGATGACGGCCAGCAGACCGATCAACGCGAAGATCCACAGCGGGAAGCCGGGCGCGCCGACGGTGACGACCTTCAGCAACGCGCTGCTGCCGGCCTTCGCGAGCTCGTCGGCCGGGATCAGCAGCGACGACGTGATCGCGACGAGCACGTAGATCAGGGCCGCGATGCCCATGCCCCACAGCATCGCGCGCGGGAAGATCTTGACCGGGTTGCGGCACTCCTCGGCCATGTTGACCGAGTCCTCGAAGCCGACCATCGCGAAGAACGCGAGGGCGGTGGCCGAGGTGACCGCGAGCACCACGTTGCTGCCGGACGGGACGTGGATGTCGGTGAGCCTGCCGGGCTCGCCGTCGCCGTTGATGACGGCCCACGCGCCGATCAGGATGATGATCACCAGACCGGACAGCTCGATGCAGGTCAGCACCACGTTGGCTTTGACCGACTCGGACACGCCGCGGAAGTTGATGATCGCCAGCGCCGCGATGAAGACGATCGCGATGCCGGTGATGACCAGCGACTCCGGGCTGAGCGCGAGGTCGAAGAACTCCACCAGCAGCTGACGCAGGTACGTGCGACCGAACGCGAGGGCGGCCGACGACGCCGAGGTGATGCCCGAACACATGACCGCGAACGCGACCATGAACGTCAAGAAGTGGATCCCGAACGCTTTGTTCGTGTACAGCGCGGCACCGGCGGCTCTGGGGTACTTGCCGACCAGTTCGAGGTAGCTGAACGCGGTCAGGAACGCCACCACGAACGCGAGCAGGAAGGGCAGCCAGAGAGCGCCGCCGATCTTGCCTGCCACGTTGCCGGTGAGGGCGTAGATGCCGGTCCCGAGGATGTCGCCGACGACAAAGAACAGCAGCAGCTTCGGGCCTATCGCCCGATGTAGCTCTGGTTGCTCCGTTTGTGGAGTCGCTTCAGCCATGCCCGAAGATTCTGCCCGTTTTGCCTGGCTACCAGCGGGAATGGACGCCTACCTCACCCAATTGGTGTAACAATTCCCGCATGGGAGTTCGAATGAAACTCGCGATCGCCGCCGCCGTGACGCTGACCGCCTGCTCGTCCCCGACACCGGCCGAGAACGCCTCCCAGCACCGCGACGTGAAGAGCATCATCGCCGCGGTGACCAAGTCGATCAACGAGAAGGGGACCTACCGCTTCAGCATCACGCCACCGCCCACAGGAGGCGGCGTGCGGGCCCCGTCCAGCGGCTCGATCCGGCTGGGCGGCGAGGTCCCGAGCATGGACGCGACCACCAAACGTCCCGTGCAGACCGACGGCGAGGCAGTCGAACTACGACTCGTCTCCACCACGAAGGACACCGCGTTCGTGAAGCTGCCCACGACCGTCTTCGGCCTGCCCGCGGACAAGCCGTGGGTGAAGCTCGACCGCAAGGCCGACGACGACTTCACCACGACGGTGCTCGGCTTCCACGACGTCGTCTACCAGCAGGCGGCCTTCACGACGTACCACCTGCCGGTGATGGAGGCGGGCGGCGAACTCAAGCTGACCGCGGAGATCAACGGCCACACGCGCTACTCGATCGCCGTCGACTACCAGAAGGCCTACGACGCGCTGAAGGACGAGGGCCTGCGCGCCGAGGTCAAGCTCGCGCTGGACCAGAAGGTCCCGGGCTCCACCGGCGAGATCGAACTGGACGAGAACGGCCTGCCGGTGCGCATCACGTTCGTCACCCAGTTCCAGGGCGTGCAGATCGTCGACGAGGCGCGCTTCTCCGACTGGGGCGGCGATGTGCGGATCAGCGAGCCGAACCCGGCCGAGATCAGCTCGCGGAACTGACGCGGTAGCGCCAGATCGCCGGCAGCACCGCCACCATCGCGACGGACGCCACGACCACCAGCAGACCACCGACCGACACCGCGGCGGCCGTGCCGAACGCCGCGCCACCCGTGCCGTGCAACAGGTCCGCGATGCGCGGACCACCAGCGACGACGACGATGAAGACGCCCTGCATCCGTCCGCGCATCTCGTCCGTCGCGGCCGACTGCAGGATCGCGCCGCGGAACGCCATCGACACCATGTCCGCCGCGCCCGCCAGAGCCAGGAACCCGGCCGCGACCCAGATAGACCCGGCCAGCCCGAAGCCCATGATCGCGAGCCCCCACCCGACCACGGCCAAGGTCAGCGCAACGCCGTGCCGGCTGACGTTCGAGATCCACCCGGACGTGAGTCCGCAGATCACCGCGCCGACGGGAATCGCCGCGAACAGCACTCCGAGCGCGAACCCACCCCCGGCCGGGTCGCCGAACGTGTGCTGGGCCATCTCCGGGAACAGCGCCCGAGGCATGCCGAACACCATCGCGATGATGTCCAGCAACATGCTCGCCATCAGCACCTTCTGCGCCCACAGGTACGTGAAGCCGTCCAGCACGTCCCGCAGCCCGGCGCGCCGCACCACCCCGTCCAGCGGCGGCATCGGCGGCAACTTCCACACCGCGTAAACGGTGACGACGAGCGCAATCGCGTCCACCAAATACAGCGTCGAGAGCCCGACGATCGGCATGAACGCACCAGCGAGCAACGGCCCGAGCACGGCACCGAACTGCATGACGGTCGACCCGAGCGCACCGGCCGACGGCAACAGCTCAGCAGGCACCAGCCGAGCGATCGAGGCGGAGCGGGCAGGCGCGTTGGCCGCGAAGAAGACCTGTTGCAGGCCGAGCAACGCGATCACCAGCCACACCGAGCCGATGTTCATCGCGGCCTGGGCCCACAGCAGCACCGACGAGACCGCGATGCCGATGTTCGTGACGAGCAGCAGCTTGCGCCGGTCGACCGTGTCCGCGATCGCACCGCCCCACAGCCCGAACACGAGCAGCGGAACGAGCGCCACACCGGCGGCGATGCCGACCCACGCGGACGACCCGGTGAGGTCGTAGACCTGCTTGGGCACAGCAACGGCGGTGAGCTGGGAGCCCACCGCCGTCACGATCGTGGAGAGCCACAACCGGCGATACGCGACGATCTTCAACGGACGAGTGTCGATCACGAACGTCGAACGCGCGCTTCTCCCCACAGTGGCCACTTGGTTAGCCTATGGCAACTAACAAGCCTTTTACGGAGATGTGTCGCCAAGACCACTCGTCAGAGGCGGACGGGGTACACCGGCTCCGGCACCTTCGGGCTGATCCGGCCCTCGACGAAGATCCCGTGCCAGATCATGAAGCACAGCAGCGACCACAACTGCCGGCTGCGGTCGAACTGCTCGGACTTGTGCTCGGCGAGCAGGTCCAGCACCGCGTTCTTGTCGAGCAGGTGACCGGTCTGCGAGTCGTTGATGATCCCGCGCGCCCAGTCGTACATCTCGTCACGCAGCCACAACCGGATCGGCACCGGGAACCCGAGCTTGGGCCGGTTCAGCACGTGCGCGGGAATGATCTTCGCCAACGCCCTGCGCAGCGCGAACTTGGTCGTTCCTTCGGTCAGCTTCTGGTCGAGCGGCACCTCGGCCGCGACTCGGAACACCTCAGGATCGAGGAACGGCACCCGCAACTCGATCGAGTTGGCCATGGTCACCTTGTCGGCCTTGACCAGGATGTCGCCGCGCAACCACGTGTAGAGGTCGATGTGCTGCATGCGCGCAACGGGATCCCAGTCCTCCGACTCCCGGTACCAGGGCGCGGTGACGTCCTTGAAGCCAATCCCCTCGACGTAACCGGGGAACACCGCCCGCACCTGATCATCACTGAAGTTGCGAGCGTTCCCGTAGTACCGGTCCTCCAACCGAAGCGCCCCACGCCGCAAGAGATCCTTGCCGCGCACACCCTCCGGAATGGACTTGGACACAGCGCCCATCAACTTCCGAACGCCACCGGGCACCTTCTCGAAGGGCGCCAACGACAACGGCTCGTGGTAGATCACGTACCCACCGAACAGCTCGTCCGCACCCTCACCGGACAACACAGCCTTGACGTACTTACGCGCTTCCTTCGCGATGAAGTACAACGGCACCAACGCCGGGTCCGCCACCGGGTCGTCGAGGTACCAGAGGATGAGCGGCAGCTCTTCCATCATCTCGTCGGCGGACACGGTCCGAACCACATGCCGCACCCCGATAGCCGCGGCCGTCTCAGCAGCAACATCGACCTCGGAGTACCCGTCACGATCAAACCCGCTGGTGAACGCGATGAGGTTCGGGTTGTGCAGCTTCGCCAACGTCGCAGTGGCCGTGGAGTCGATACCGCCGGACAAGAACGCACCGACCGTGACGTCCGGGTCCGAAATCATGTGCTTGGACACCGAGTCACGCATCACGTCAGCAATGCGCTCGTACAGCGCCTCAGCCTCGTGCGCCCCGTTAACGGGCCGAGGCGAGAACACGGGCTTGAAGTACCGGTTGAACAGCACCTGCCCACCAGGCGACACCCGGAACGACGTCCCGGACTCCACCCGCCGAATCGCCTTGTGCAACGACTCAGGCTCAGGCACGTACTGAAGCACCAGGTAGTGCTGCAACGCGGTCTGATCCAGCTCCTGACTGATGCCAAGCACCCCGGTCAGCTGCAACAAACTCTTCTTCTCGGACGAGAAGCCAACCCCACCGGGCCCAGCGGCCCAGTACAACGGCTTGATCCCAAACGGATCGCGAGCGCCAAAAACGACCCGCTCCTGCGCGTCCCAGATCATGAACGCGAACATGCCGCGCAACATCTTGACCCAGTCAGCACCGAGGAAGTGATAGCCGGCGACGATGGCCTCGCCATCACCCTTGGTCTTGAACTGGGCCCCGAACTTCCGCATGAGCTCCGAACGAAGCTCCTTGTAGTTGTAGATCTCGCCGTTGAAGTTCAGCGTGTACCGCGTCGGGTTCTCCGGCGGCCCCCACACCAGCGGCTGATGCGAGTGCTCAAGATCGATGAAACCAAGCCGGTTGAACCCGTAGACGACCTCAGCATCAGCCCAGGTGTCCTGCTCGTCGGGCCCACGGTGCCGCTGGCAGCGCAGTGCTGCGGCCACAGAGGCACGCGCGGAGACCGCAGCTGCTTCGGTGGAACAGATGAGTCCGAGCACTCCGCACACGTGAAATCGCACCTCGTAGTTCGCTGTTGCAGAAATCCCAGTATGCCGAAGCGAACTTCGGACATTCCCGCCACCCGAAGGACGCCTGACTCACCGGTCAGGTTCACCGCAACACCAACTGATCACCCGCGAAGCCGAAGGCGAGCCGTCCTTACCGAACGGGCTGGGCGGTGGGGTCCCGTCACGAGTCGCACCACAGCTCTTGCTGCATGCAGGTAGG
>NZ_JBIVPX010000020.1:0-27073 GCF_044754905.1 Lentzea sp. NPDC092896 | reverse complement strand
AGTGCGGGGTTGCGATTGGGGCTTGACCTTGAGCCTCTAGCTGGGCGCGTAGTCGGCCTCAAAGACCGGGGTGAAGAGCGCCCCGGCCGAGCCCACGAGGGTGGCACCCAGCCCCTCAAGGTCAAGCCCCAATCGCCATGAGCGGGGTGCACCGCTACCCAGGCGGCAGAGGTTCACACGGCTCGCCTTCGGCATCGCGCCGCCAGGCTTCGTACGTGGTTGCCTTGCGAGTGCCGCGCCTGTTGGTACCGCGCGCCGGGCGTGCGTCGTGGTCGCCTTGCGTTGGCGAGTGCGGGTGACAGCGTGCGCTTTATCGCGTTGCCTGCCGTGGGACGCTTCGGCTGTGCCGCTCGTGTGGATCACCGGGGCGTCGGGGGCCGGGAAGTCTGCGGTCTGCTCGCTGCTCAAGAGCAAGGAAGAACTGGCGGTCGACGCCGACTGGGAGGGTTTCAACCGGTGGGTCGACCGGGTGAGCGGGGAGGTCGTCGCCGACCCGCCTGATCCTGTGCCGCAGGGGTGGCTCGACCGGTTCGGGTGGCGGATCAGCCGCGCTCGGGTCGAGGGGCTTGTCGAGGAGGCCGGGGAGCGGGATGCGTTCCTCTGCGGTTGTGTCGAGAACGAGGCGGAGGTGTGGGACCTCTTCGACCTGGTGGTGTGCCTGGTGATCGACGACTCGACGATGCTCGAGCGGTTGCGGACCCGTACTTCGAACTCCTTCGGCAAGCATCCGGAGGAGCTGGCGGCGGCGTTGGGGCACAACGTGCACGTGGAGGCCACTTATCGGGGGCTCGGTGCGGTGATCGTCGATGGCACGCGGCCCCTGGAGGAGGTCGTCGGTGCCGTGCTGGCGGCTACCAGGGCTCGTCGAACTCCCCGTCCTTCGCGCCCAGAACGAACGCGTCCCACTCCGCCATCGTGAAGGTGAGGACGGGTTCGAGCTGCTTGGAGTTGCGCATGGCGACGTACGTGGCGCCGTCGGTGTGCTCGATGAAGGCGATCTCGACGTGGCCGTCTTCCGGCTCCGGCTCCGGCGGGCGCTTCCACTGCGCGTTGCGGAGGTCGAGTTTGCCGCGCACGTGGGCCTTGTCGTCGTAGATCGGCGCACTATCCGTCATGCGGGAAAAGCTAGCGGAAAGGCCCGCGGAGCGTCACACACGCTCCACGGGCCTCCCTTGGAGAAAGCCTTCAAGAAGGTCAGGCGGTCTCGGTGATCGGGCGGTCCACCCACGACATCATGTCGCGCAGCTTCTTGCCCGTTGCCTCGATCGGGTGGTTCTCACCCTCCTGCTGCAGCTTCTTGTAGTTCGCGCGGCCGTTGTCGTCCTCGGCCACCCACTCGTTGGCGAACGTGCCGTCCTGGATCTCGCCCAGGATCTTCTTCATCTCTTCCTTCACCGAAGGAGTGATGACGCGCGGGCCGCGGGTCAGGTCGCCGAACTCCGCCGTGTCGGAGATCGAGTAGCGCATGCGGGCGATGCCGCCCTCGTACATGAGGTCGACGATCAGCTTGAGCTCGTGCAGGCACTCGAAGTACGCGACCTCGGGGGCGTAGCCCGCCTCGGTGAGGACCTCGAAGCCCGCCTGGACGAGCGCGGAGGCGCCACCGCAGAGGACGGCCTGCTCGCCGAAGAGGTCGGTCTCGGTCTCTTCCTTGAACGTCGTCTTGATGACGCCGGCGCGCGTGCCGCCGATGCCCTTGGCGTAGGACAGGGCGAGGGCCTGCGCGTTGCCGGAGGCGTCCTGCTCGACCGCGATGAGCGCCGGGACGCCCTTGCCGTCGACGAACTGGCGGCGGACCAGGTGGCCGGGGCCCTTCGGCGCGACCATGGCGACGTCCACACCGGACGGAACCGTGATGAGGCCGTAGCGGATGTTGAAGCCGTGGCCGAAGAAGATCGCGTCACCCTCGTTGAGGTTCGCGGCGATCTCGTTGGCGTAGATGTGGCGCTGCGCGGTGTCCGGCGCCAGGATCATGATCACGTCGGCCCACGCGGAGACCTCGGCCGGGGTGCCGACCTCGAGGCCCTCTTCTTCCGCCTTGGCGCGGGACTTGGAGCCCTCCTGCAGGCCGATGCGGACCTCGACGCCCGAGTCGCGCAGGGACAGCGCGTGGGCGTGGCCCTGGCTGCCGTAGCCGATCACGGCCACCTTGCGGCCCTGGATGATGCTCAGGTCGGCATCGTCGTCGTAGAAGATCTCGACGCTCACAGTAATTCCCTACTTTCTAGTTTCTATCGAACCGCGGTGGCGGTGATGGAACGAGCGCCACGGCCGATGGCGACCATGCCGGACTGGACGATCTCGCGAAGCCCGTAGGGCTCCAGCATGCGCAGCAACGCGTCGAGTTTTTCAGACGTGCCGGTGGCCTCGATGGTGACGGCCTCCGGGGAGACGTCGACGACCTTCGCGCGGAAGAGCTGAACGGTCTCGAGGACCTGCGACCGCACTGTCGCGTCCGCGCGAACCTTGATCAACACCAGCTGTCGCTGAACGGAAGCGCTCGGCTCCAGCTCCACGATCTTGATGACGTTGATGAGCTTGTTGAGCTGCTTGGTCACCTGCTCCAGCGGCAGCTCGTCGACCGACACCACGATCGTCATGCGCGAGATGTCGGGGTACTCGGTGCGGCCGACCGCGAGCGACTCGATGTTGAAGCCGCGGCGGGAGAACAGGCCGGCGACGCGTGCGAGCACACCGGGCTTGTCCTCGACCAAAACGCTCAGCGTGTGCCTGGTCATCACAGGTCCTCATCGAACAGGGGGCGGATGCCGCGGGCGGCCATGATCTCGGAGTTGCCGGTGCCCGCCGCGACCATGGGCCACACCTGGGCGTCCTTGCCGACGACGAAGTCGACGACGACCGGGCGGTCGTTGATCTCCAACGCCTTTCCGATCACCTCGTCCACCTCCTCGCGCGACTCGGCGCGCAGGCCCGCACAACCGAGGGCTTCCGCCAGAAGCTTGAAGTCTGGGATGCGGTGCTTGTGCGTCCCCAGATCCGTGTTGGAGTACCGCTCGCCGTAGAACAGCGTCTGCCACTGGCGGACCATGCCCAGGTTGCCGTTGTTGATCACGGCGATCTTGACCGGCAGGCCCTCGATGGCACAGGTGGCGAGCTCCTGGTTGGTCATCTGGAAGCAGCCGTCGCCGTCGATGGCCCACACCGTGCGGCCCGGCTCACCGGCCTTGATGCCCATCGCGGCGGGAACGGCGAAGCCCATCGTGCCGAGACCGCCGGAGTTGATCCACGTGCGCGGGTGCTCGTACTTGACGAACTGCGCGGCCCACATCTGGTGCTGGCCGACGCCCGCCGTGTAGATCGTGTCGGCCGGCGAGAGCTTGCCGATCCGCTCGATGACGTACTGCGGCGACAGCGTGCCGTCCTCCGGCCAGTCGTAGCCCAGCGGGAACGTCTCGCGGATCGAGTTCAGCGTCGCCCACCACGGCGCGAGGTCGACCTTCGTCGCCGTCTCGCGCTCGGTGCGCAGCGCGTCGATCAGCTCGGTGATGATCTCCTTGCAGTCGCCCACGATCGGGACGTCCGCGCGGCGGTTCTTGGAGATCTCGGCCGGGTCGATGTCCGCGTGGATGATCTTCGCGTCCGGCGCGAACGAGTTCAGCTGGCCGGTGACGCGGTCGTCGAAGCGGGCGCCCAGTGCGATGAGCAGGTCCGACTTCTGCATCGCCGCGACGGCCGCGACGGTGCCGTGCATGCCGGGCATGCCCATGTGCTGCTCGTGCGAGTCCGGGAACGCGCCGCGCGCCATCAGCGTCGTGACGACCGGAATGCCGCTCTCCTCGGCGAGGCGCAGCAGCTCGGCGTGGGCGTCCGCCTTGATCACGCCGCCGCCCACGTACAGAACGGGCTTGTGGGCGGCCACGATCAGCTTCGCGGCCTCGCGGACCTGCTTGCCGTGCGGCCGGGTCGTCGGCCGGTAACCGGGCAGGCGCATCTCGGGCGGCCACGAGAAGCTGGTCTGCTCCTGCAGCACGTCCTTCGGGATGTCGACGAGGACCGGGCCGGGTCGGCCGGTCGACGCGATGTGGAACGCCTCCGCGATCGCCCGCGGGATGTCCGCCGGGTCGGTCACGAGGACGTTGTGCTTGGTGATCGGCATCGTGATGCCGCAGATGTCCGCCTCCTGGAAGGCGTCCGTGCCGATGAGCGGCCGCGACTGCTGGCCGGTGATCGCGACGATGGGGACGGAGTCCATGTTCGCGTCCGCGATGGGGGTGACGAGGTTGGTCGCACCCGGTCCCGAGGTCGCCATGCAGACCCCGACCTTGCCGGTGGCCTGCGCGTATCCGGTCGCCGCGTGCCCTGCGCCCTGCTCGTGGCGGACGAGGATGTGCCGGACCTTCGTGGAGTCGAGCAGCGGGTCGTACGCGGGAAGGATCGTCCCGCCGGGAATGCCGAACACCACTTCACACCCGACCGCCTCAAGCGAGCGGACGAGGGACTGAGCCCCGGTCACTCGAATCGGCGCGCCAGTGGGCGGAGCCGGTTTGGGCCGCGGACCTGGACGTGGCGACGAGGGCTCGGAAGCCTGTCGCGATGGTGCGCTGGTCATTGGTTTGCCTCGTGGGTATCGGGGTCCGGACACGAAAAAACCCTCGACAACCCGAAGTTGGGTCGTGCGAGGGTCGCGCGTCGACGCAGGCTGTTCGGCTCAGGCGTCGACGCGCCTGAGAAGTACGAGAACGAGCGTGCGCTGCATGAAGCGGACGTTATCGCCTGGCGCAAGAGTGCGTCAACTCTGCGAGATGGAATTCCCGGATCGTGGACGTGGAACAATCGTCCGAGTGAAGAAGCTGGTCTTTCGCATCCCGGCAACGGCCCTGCTCGCAGCGGGTTTGATCGCCATCTGCGTCACCCCTGTGGCGTGGCTCGCTCCGGGACTGCAAGCGCTCTACGTTCTCCCGCTCGGCTACGCGTACTGGGTCGTCCGCAACCGCACGACCGTCACCGAGGACGAGCTCGTCGCCCGCGGTGTGTTCGGCACGACGACGCTGAAGTGGTCCGAGGTGAAGTCGATCCGGCTGGTCCAGAAGGGCTGGCTGCGGGCGGTCAGGGAGGACGCGTCCGAGGTGACGCTGCCCGCGGTGCGGTTCATGCACCTGCCGGCGCTGTCACTGGTCAGCGGTGGCCGCGTGCCCGACCCGACGGTCAAGGAAGAAGTCGTCGAGGAGGAAGTGGTTCCGGAGGAAGTCGCGGAAGAGGTCGTAGAGTCGGAGAAGTGATCAAACGAGTTCCGCTGCTGAGCCTGCTGCTGTCCGTCGCGGGCCTGCTGACCTCGGCTTATCTGACGTACACGCACTTCAACGCGAACGCGCTGCTGTGCTCGGCGGACGCGGTCATCGACTGCGAGACCGTGACCACGAGCGAGCAGTCGGAGCTCCTGGGCATCCCCGTGGCGTTCCTCGGCCTGGCCTTCTTCGCGTTCCTGACCGTGATCTGCCTCCCGTTCGCGTGGCGGATCGACGCACTGAAATGGGTGCGTCTCGGGGCGGTCGGCGCAGGCGTGCTGATGGTCGTCTACCTGGTGGCGGCCGAGTTCCTGGTCATCGGCAAGATCTGCCTGTGGTGCACCGTCGTGCACGTGATCACGCTCGCACTGGCCGCTCTGCTGGTCTCGGCGAGTCTGCGCACAAGTAACCTTTGAGGCACCGCTCCCAGACTGGTGGACGCCTCACCCCCGCGTCCCGCGCGCCTTTTTCTTGAACTGAATCTGGAGGAGCAGTGCCTCAGCTCCGCTCTCGCACCACCACGCACGGTCGCAACGCCGCAGGAGCCCGCGCCCTCTGGCGCGCGACCGGCATGACCGACAGCGACTTCGGCAAGCCGATCATCGCGATCGCCAACTCCTACACGCAGTTCGTGCCGGGCCACGTGCACCTGCGCGATCTCGGGGACATCGTGGCCGAGGCGGTGCGCGAGGCGGGCGGTGTCGCACGCGAGTTCCACACCATCGCCGTCGACGACGGCATCGCCATGGGCCACAGCGGGATGCTCTACTCGCTGCCCAGCCGCGAGATCATCGCCGACTCGGTCGAGTACATGGTCAACGCCCACCAGGCCGACGCGATCGTCTGCATCTCCAACTGCGACAAGATCACGCCCGGCATGCTCAACGCGGCGATGCGGCTCAACATCCCCGTCGTGTTCGTGTCCGGCGGCCCGATGGAGGCCGGCAAGGCCGTCGTCGTCGAGGGTGTCGCCGTCGCGCCGACGGACCTGATCACCGCGATCTCCGCGTCCGCGTCCCCCGCCGTGAGCGAGGACGGGCTGTCCGAGGTCGAGCGCTCCGCGTGCCCGACGTGCGGTTCGTGCTCCGGCATGTTCACCGCGAACTCCATGAACTGCCTCACCGAGGCCCTCGGCCTGTCGCTGCCGGGCAACGGTTCGACGCTGGCCACGCACGCCGCGCGCCGCGAGCTGTTCTCCGAGGCCGGTCGCGTGGTCGTGGAGCTGTGCCGTCGCTGGTACGGCGAGGACGACGAGACGGCGCTGCCGCGGACGATCGCGAACCGCAAGGCGTTCGAGAACGCGATGGCGCTCGACATGGCCATGGGCGGCTCGACGAACACAGTGCTGCACATCCTCGCCGCCGCGCAGGAGGGCGAGATCGACTTCACGCTGCAGGACATCGACGACCTGTCCCGCCGCGTGCCGTGCCTGTCGAAGGTGTCGCCGAACTCCGACTACCACATGGAGGACGTGCACCGGGCGGGCGGAATCCCCGCGCTGCTGGGCGAGCTCTACCGCGCCGGCCTGCTGAACGACGACGTCACGTCGGTGCACACGCCGACGCTCGCGGAGTGGCTCGGCAAGTGGGACATCCGCGCGGAGAACCCGTCCGCGGAGGCTTTGGAACTGTTCCACGCCGCTCCCGGTGGCGTGCGCACGACCGAGGCGTTCTCGACGTCGAACCGCTGGTCCTCTTTGGACACCGACGCGGCCGGCGGCTGCATCCGCGACGACGAGCACGCCTACACCCGTGACGGCGGCCTGAACGTGCTGCGCGGCAACCTGGCCGAGCGCGGCGCGATCATCAAGTCCGCGGGCATCGACGAGGAGCTGTGGCACTTCGAGGGCCCTGCGCGCGTCGTCGAGTCCCAGGAGCAGGCCGTCTCGGCGATCCTGAACAAGGAGATCCAGCCGGGCGAGGTCCTGGTCGTGCGGTACGAGGGCCCCTCGGGTGGTCCCGGCATGCAGGAGATGCTGCACCCGACCGCGTTCCTCAAGGGTTCCGGCCTGGGCAAGAAGTGCGCGCTGATCACGGACGGCCGGTTCTCCGGTGGTTCGTCGGGCCTGTCGATCGGCCACATCTCGCCGGAGGCGGCGGGCGGCGGCACGATCGGGCTCGTCCAGAACGGCGACCGGATCCTGATCGACGTGCACGAGCGTCGCCTGGAGCTGCTGGTGGACGCCGACGTGCTGGCCGAGCGCCGCGCCAAGATGGAGGCGTCCGAGCGTCCGTGGCAGCCGGTGGACCGGATCCGCCCGGTGACGGCGGCGTTGCGGGCCTACGCGCGGATGGCGACCGACGCGTCGACCGGTGCCGTGCGCAACCCGGACCTCTAGAGAACCAGTGCGAGCGCCATAGCGGCGCCGAAGACCAGCCAGCCCGTCAGCGGACCGCTGACGGGCTGGTTCGTTCTCTTGACCAGGACACCGCTGACGATGAGGCCCGCGAGCAGACCCAGTGGCGGTAGCAGGGATTTCGCGGTGAGACCGAACGGGAACGCCACCAGGTAGACGACCGGAATCCCGATCACCAGCAGGGCGATCTGGAGCACAGCTCCCGTCAGGTTCTTCCGCACGGGGCAGTTCTTACCGGAAGACGAAGAAGGTGACCGCCGCGCCACCCGCTCCGAGCAGGAGCGCGATGAAACCGGCCGCCAGCGGGTGGCGGAACCAGCTGCGGTTGTAGTCGAGCGCGGCGCGGCCGGGTCCGGCGAACAGCGCCGCGAACGCCATGCCCGCGAGCGCCAGTTCGAGCTCCACGCCGTTGGGACCGAAGAAGCCGCCCTTGTACTGCAGAGCGATGACGTTGGCCATCACCGCGAGCAGGCCCGCCGCGGCCAGCGGCGTGAAGAGGCCGAGCACGAGCAGGCCACCGCCGGCCAGTTCGGTGACGCCGGTGACCCAGGCGAGGACCACGGACTCGCGGTAGCCCATCTTCTCCAGCGACTGCGCGAAGCCGTTGATGCCGGGGCCGCCGAAGAGCCCGAAGACCTTCTGCAGGCCGTGCAGCACGAAGATGCCGCCGAGCACCGCGCGCAGACCGAGCAGGCCGATGTCGGGTCCGGCCGTCCAGCCGAACTTCTTGCGGTCGTCGCCGAAGATGTCGTCGTCCCGGTCGTCCACAGTGGACGTCTCCAGCGGCGTGTAGCCCGAGTTGTCGAACGCCTTCGTCGACGAGTCGTACGACTGGACGGTGTCCCCGTCGACTCTGGCCGTCCCGTCGTCGAAGTGGTGCACTCCCCCTCCGCTGCTCGAATAGAACGAGTCGTCGGAGAAAGCGCTCGAACTCGTCGAGCCTTTGTCGTGAGTAGCCACGCCCGCACGCTAGGAGACCTCGTGCGGGCGCGCGAGAGCCGAACGGCAGCCCAGGTTCACCCGGACGGACTAGCGCACTCCTAGTACAAGCCGTTCACAAGGTTGCGAGGGCGCTCTCCTGCACCGTACCTGGAGATTTCCGAGGCGGCGATCGCGTAGGCGCGTTGTGCGTGCCCCGTGCAGGATCCGGCCACGTGCGGGGTCAGCAGCAGGCCCGGCGCGGTCCACAGTGGATGATCGGCCGGCAGGGGTTCGGGGTCGGTCACGTCGAGGGCTGCGCGCAGTCGCCCGGAATTCAGTTCGGCGAGCAATGCGTCCGTGTCCACGACGGGGCCGCGCGCGCCGTTGACCAGGATCGCGTTGTCCTTCATCGCGGCCAGGAACTTGGCGTCGACGAGGTGGCGGGTCTCCTCGGTCATCGGCGTGAAGATCACGACCGCGTCGAACTCCGGCAGCAACGACGGCAGCTCGTCCTGGCCGTGCACGCCGTCCCTGGCGGTGCGGCCGACCATCGTCGCCGTGGCGTCGAACGGTTCGAGCCGCTTCCGAAGCTGCTCCCCCAGGTCGCCGGCGCCGACGATCAAGACCTTCTTGTCCTGCAAGGTGTCCGTGAGGTGGTAGTCCCAGCGGCCCTCGGCGCGAGCCCGTTCGAAAACGAGGAAGTCTCGGTATATCGCGAGCAACGCGCCGATGGCCCACTCCGCGGTGCTGCCGCCGTGCGCGCCCCGGCACGTGGAAAGCATCACACCTTCCGGCACCTTGCCGACGAAGTTCTCCGCGCCGGCGCTGAGCAACTGCACGAGTTTGAGGTTCGGCAACTGCGCGAACACCTCGCGCGGGTCGGTGCCCGCGAGGAACCTGGGCACCAGGACCTCGGCGTTCAGCGCGTCGGACGGCAACGGCTCCCCCGGCACGTAACGAACCGGCCGGACACCGTCCACCTGGGACAGCGCTTGAACTCCGAAATCATCTGGCACGAGCACGGTGAGCGTCACCAGAGCAAAGTACGTCAGAATGTCTGTCATGCGGGAGCACGACGTCATCGCGTGGGACGGCACGAAGATCCGAGCGTGGCAGGGACCGGGTGAGGGAACACCGGTGCTGCTGTGCCCCGGCGTGGGTTCCGGCCCCGAGTCGTGGCCGTCGCTGACCGACCGCGGTGGCCTGCTCAGCTGGTACATGCGCGGCACCATGGGCTCCGACCGGCCGGTCGACGAGCGCAGCATCTCGCTGGACGACCACGTGTCGGACGCGCTCGCCGTGCTGGACGACGCGGGCATCGAGCGGTGCGTCGTCATGGGCTGGTCGATGGGCGTGACGATCGCGGCCGAGCTGGCGTTGCGTCATCCGGAACGCGTGGCGGGCCTGCTGCTCGTCGCGGGCGCGCCGGGCGACTCGTTCGACGCCATGCTGCCGCTGGTGCCCAGGAACGTCCGGCGGCTCGTCGGGCTCACCAGCGCGAAGCTGCTGCAGCAGGCCGGTCCGGTGCTGGACAAGGTGCTGCACCGCCTCCCGGTGACGGACGCGACGACGTTCCTGTTGCGGCACAGCGGCGTGATCAAGCCGAGCAGCGACCCGAAGGCCGTCACGCACGCGGTGAGCCGGTTCCTGCAGCACGACTGGCGCTGGTACTTCACGCTGGCGCTCGCGCTGGGCGAGACACCGCGCCAGGACCTCACCCCGATCGTGTGCCCCGTCACACTGCTGGCCGGTCGCGACGACCTGCTGGCGACGACGGAGAGCATGTCCGGACCCGTCGGCGCGCTGCCCCAGGCGCGGCTGCGCGTGCTGCCGTGCAGCCATTACCTGCCGCTGGAGGCGCCAGAGGTGGTGGCCGCCGAACTCGATCTCCTGCTCGACCGGGTCCGGTCGGTCGACTTCGCCACTTCCGAGGCGTTCACTTCGGGCTCACGGTCGCGCACCTAACCTGGGAGCCGTGGTTCGTTCCGTCGCGTTGCTGACCGCCGTCTGCCTGCTGGCAGGGGGCTGTGCGAGTTTTCCCGACGAGCCGGCGCCCACCCAGTGGAGCGCCCAGCCACAGCTGACCCCGCAGGCAGGCCCGAAGCCCGAGCTGCCGGGCGAGTACCGCCCGACGCCGGGCGATCCCGGCCGCAACCCGGCGCCGCAGAGCGTGCCGCCGCCGCAGGGCTGCAAGGACTACCACCCCGCCGTCGTGGCGACGTGCCTCAACACCGTCACGGGGGTCGCCCCGATCGGCGCCGACGCCCAGGGCGGCGTCGCGGCGTACGCGACCGAACGCGGCGGGCGCCTGGTCAAGGTCACCAAGGACGTCGACCCCGTCGTGATCGCCCAGATGGAGGTCGACGCGTCGACCGACGGCGGGCTGACGGGGCTCGCGTTGTCTGCGACGTTCGCCGAGGACCAGCTCGCGTACGTCTACGTGACCACCGCGACGGACAACCGGGTGCTGCGCATCGCGCCTGGTGACACGCCCAAGCCGATCCTCACCGGCATCCCGAAGGGGCCCTCCGGCAACCGCGGTGTGCTGGCGAGCGACCGCAAGGGCGCGATCCTCGTCGCGACCGGTGACGCCGGGAACCCCGCGCTCGCCGCCGACCCGAACTCGCTGGCGGGCAAGGTGCTGCGGATCGACGGTTCCGGCCAGCCAGCCCAGGGCAACCCGACGGCCGGCAGCACGGTCGTCTCGTCCGGGCTGCGGCTGCCCGGCGGTCTGTGCGTCTCGGCCGACACCTCGAAGATCTGGGTGACGGACTGGGCCGCCAGCGGCGACGTGGTCTACCGCGTCGTCCCGGGCAAGCTCGGCGAGGTCGCGTGGGCGTGGCCGGACCGGCCCGGTGTGATGGGCTGCTCGTCGTTCTCGGACCAGCTGTCCGTGGCGACGTCCAAGACGCCCGGCTACCAGTCGTTGTCGATGAACTCCGCCGGCGCCTTCACCGGGAAGCCGGAGGTAGCGATGGCGGAGGACGGCTTCGGCCTGCTCGGCCCGATGGAGATGCTGAACGAGTCGGCGTCGCTGGTCGGCACGGTCAACAAGAACGGCGGCCAGCCCGTCTCGTCCGACGACCGGGTCGTCATCATCGTGCGGCCGAACAACGGCGGCGGCACTAAGGACTGAGAGCGAACGCCTCTCCTCCCGCACGCCACCAGCGCGCGTAGACCTCGCTCTCCTCGACCAGCTTCAGGTATCCCGCGCCGACCTGTTCGCACAGGCCGTCGATCTCCTCGGCGACCGGCGCGTCCGTGCGCCAGGCCAGCACGACCTCGCGCACCAGCGGGTTCCCTGCGATCGGCAGGCGGGCGACGCCGGGCGGGGTGCCGCCGACCGGGTAGAGCGGGCACACCGCGCCGGACTCCCTGATCAGCGTCAGCACGACGTGCGCCTCACTGCTGAAGTGCGCGATCCGTTGCTCGAACCCGACGGCCGCGCACTCACGGGCGAAGTGGGCGTTCATGCCGCTGTCGTCGGGCTCGGGCATGACCCACTTGTCGTCGGCCAGCGCCTCGAGTCCGATCTCGGCTTCCTGCGCCTGGGGATGCTGTTCGGGCACGCCGGCGAACAGCGGTTCGCGGGTGAGCAGGCGGTGTCCGACGTTCGGCGGCAGTGTCAGCGGAGTACCGGGAAATTGACGCATCACCGCGATGTCGAGTTCGCCGGTGGTGAGCAACGCCGTGAGCGTGCCCGTCTCCTTGATGGTGCGACTCGTGACGTTGTCCTTTAACGCGCCGACGAGTAGTCCGAAGTGATAGGCGGGGATTCCCGCGAGCCTGGTAGGGGCGCTGGAGCTTTGCGTGTTACGGCGCGTTACGCGTTCGAGCGTGACGAGCTGAGTGAGCATCGACCGCGCCTCCTGCACGAAATCCTGGCCGGTCGGCGTGAGCTTGACGCCATCGGCCGTGCGCAGGAACAACGTGCCGCCCAGATGGTCCTCGATGCGTTTGAGCTGCGTCGTCACCGCGGGCTGGGTGAGGTGCAGGCGGGCGGCGGCCTTGCGCAGGCTGCCGCAATCGGCGATCGCCACGACCAGTTCGAGATGCCGCACTTCCAGACGCATGCGCCCGATGTTATCGCTCAATGTAATAGGGCCAACACCCTTCGCTATCTCGCGTGAGACGTGACGGTCTCGATACGTTCGGTCACGTGATGGAATTGGCCGAGCGCCCGACGCGCACCGACGCGGTGTTGTTTTCGGATCGCGCTGTGAAAACGTTTTTGGAGGCCGCGTCCGCCGAATACTCGTTCATCACCGAGGATGAACCGAGACCGTGTTTCGCGGTGCTGCTCGGCCGGTCCGCCGGCACCGAGGCCGTGGTGTCGGAGGTGGCGTTCGGCCGCAACGCGCGGCTGACGGACCCCTCGGCACGCGAGGAGTTCGCGTCGACGATCGTGCCGCGGTTCGGCACGGCGTACGAGAACCCGGTGCGGGCCTGGTGGCTGGATCCGGCCGACCTGCTGACGATCACGCGCGCGGCGGATGCCAGGGACCTGGACGTGCTCGGCTCGATCCACCTGCACCCGGACTGGCACCGGCTCGGGCCCGAGTGCGAGCGGAACAAGCCGTTGAGCGACAGCCCGACGCCGATGGACGAGCACATGTTCCGCAACAGCGGATGGCCCGTGAACGTCGTCTGCTACCTCGAACGCCGCCATGGCGGTCTCTACTACTCGCTTGCCGCATGGGACTCCGAGTGCCTGCGCCTGCCGTTGAGGACGAACCACTCATGACCGAACAGATCTACTCGTTGTGGCAACGCATGGAGCAGGGCTGGGCCGTCGGTGACGGCGCCGCGTTCGCGTCCGTCTTCGCCGAGGACGTCGACTTCGTGACCGTGCGCGGTGAGGAGCTGTTCGGGCGGCGCGCGGTGGCTCTGGGGCACTCCCAGCTCTTCGCGGGGCCGTACCGCGACACCAAGCTGACCGCGGAGATCAGCCTGATCAGGCCGTTGACCGACACCGTCTCGGTCGTGCACGTCACGTCGTCCATCGCCCCGGCGGGCATCACCACCCACGCGCAGGCCGTCGTCGTGCGGCGCGAGGACGGATGGGAGATCGCCGCGTTCCACAACATGATCCCGAAGGGACTGTCATGACCAGGCCACGGTTGCGGCACATCGCGTTCGTCGTGCAGGACGCGAAGGAGATGGCCGACTTCTACACGTCGAAGTTCGGGATGTCGTTGTTCCACACGGATCCCGACGGCAGCCACTTCGTCACCGACGGGTACCTCAACCTGGCGTTGATCCAGCAGCGGCTCGACGGCGACGTGCCGACCGGCTTCAACCACTTCGGGTTCCAGGTCGAGGACGTGGCTCCGTTCCTGGAGACGCTGGAACCGCGGCCTGCTCTGCGGGGCGGGGACCGGCCGTTCGCGGAGTACCGGGCGATCGATCCCGAGGGCAACTGGTTCGACCTGTCGGCGCACGGCTTCCTGCCGCCCGGAGTGTCCTGACCAGGGGTTTCCTGACCAGGGGTTTCCGAGATCGCTGACCGGGAACCCCCATGTGGGGTACAGCGAGTGGGGCGGGGAGGTCTTGTCGGGGCTCCCCGCCCCGTTCTCCGCTAGCGCGTGCCCGTCCAGAAGAGGGCCCGCGCGACCTGGGCGTACAGGCCCTTCGGGTGGTTGCGGAACATCGGTTCCGTACCGAAGAGGACGACCTTCGCCCCGTTGGCCGCCGTGCCCGACACAACCGCCGCCTGACCCGCCGCCGCGTCCTGCCCGCCGGTGCCGTTGTCGCGTGCGTGCCAGTGACCCGAGGCGATCACCGTGCTGCCGTAGCGCTGTTCGACCGTCACGCCCGTGCCGAGGTTCGTGAACCACTGCGGTGCGTAGACGAACGAGTGCGGCAACGCGTTGGTGCCGATCGGACCCGTGCCGTTGACGACGTTCACCACGCCGTTGGCGTCCTCCCAACCGGCCGTGGGCGTGGCCTGCAGGAGCTTGGCGTCGGTGTTGAACTTGCTGCCCGTCGCGCCGCGCGTGACGACACCACCGCGCTTGAGGAACTCGTCCAGCGCGGCCTTGGCAGTGGCGTTGAGCTGGGTGTGGTTCAGGCCCGCGCCCACGTACAGCGCGTCGATCCGCGACCAGTCGAAGCCCGCGTTCAGCACCGCCGTGGAGATCGTGCGGACGTCGAACCCGGACTCGCGCAGCACCTGCAGTTCGTCGGCGGACACGGCGGCCGCGATCACCTTGCGCTGCAACGCCTGACCACCTGGCTTGGCGGTCGTGAAGCGCACGCCGTAGCGGTCGGCGACCTCCTTCGCGGCGGCCCTTTCGTTCGCCGGGACGACGATCGTGCCGTCGTCCTGGCGGCGCAGGCCGAGACCGCGCGACAGCAGGTCGTTGACGGCGCTGACGTCCTTCTGGTCGGTCAGCGCGAGGGCGAGGTCGGCACCCGGCGCGGCGTCGACGTTCCCGGTCGGTGCGGCGGCCACGACCGGCTTGCCGTCGAAGCGGAACTGGCCGTCCTTGAAGATCTCGACCGACGCGCCCCAGAGCAGGCGGTGGCTCCAGCCGGAGATGTCGTACATGACCGGCGCCTTGTCGGAGATGTCGCTGCCCTGCTCCAGCATCACGTTCGCGAGGCCGCGCTTGGGCTGGTGCATGTCCACGACGTACGACCCGGCCGGATAACGCTTACCGCCCAGGGTGAAGGGCTTTTCCGCCCGTTCGACCCGCACGTCGTGGCGGACCAGCTGGTCGACGAGCCGTGCGGCGGCGGGTGCCGACCGTTCCGCGGTGATCACGTAGGCGCGCGGGAACTCCGTGCTGAAGCGGTCTTCCGGCCCGAAGCCGGGGACGAAGCCGTCCGGGATGTAGCGCTGCTTCTCACCGGCCGCGCCGCGGCGGAACATCTCCGTCTGGTTCGCGATCAGGCCGCGCCGGTTGTCGTCCACGTAGTCGAGCGTGGTCTTGATGGTGGCCTCGACGACGTCGGTGTTGATCTTCGAACGCCGTTGCAACTCCGTCGCGGGCAGGGTCTCGTAGGCCTGCCGGTTGACCTGCTGCGGGATCTCGATCGTGTACGAGACGGCACCGTGGTACATCGAGTACTGCGCGGTGTAGATGGGCGCCCAGCCGTCCCACTCGCCGACCGGGTAATCGCGGAACGGGATCTCCGGCTTCGCCGCCTCGGGATGTCCGAGCGCCTGCACGGCCTTCTCCATCTGCAGGCCGCCCGCGTAACCGTGCTTGATGTACAGGTCGAAGTCGTAGTTCTGGCCGTGCGGCGGCGTGGTCGGCTCGATCAGCGTGTTCGTCACGTAACCGTGCTCGTCCAGCATCATCAACGGCTGGGTGCGCTCCACCATGTCCTGCATGGCCCGGTTCTCGGGCTGGGAGCTCGTGACGAAGTCGCGGTTGAGGTCGAACCCGGCGTTGTTCACGCGCGTGCCGGCGACACGGCCGTCCGGGTTCGCCGTGAGGTTGAAGTAGACCCTGCTGCGCTGCAACAGGTTCCTGGTCTCGGCATCGTTGCTGGTGGCGAGGTGCTCGATGACGCGCAGCGCGCCGTCCGTGCCCTCCCACTCGTCGCCGTGGATGTTGTTGTTGATCCAGATCGGCGCCTTGTACAGCCCCGCGGGGACGTTGCGGCCCTCTTCGATGGTGGCGCGGAACCGTTCCTGGATCCGGGTCTCCGTCGCGCTCTCCGGCGCGGTCAGCGTGACCAGGTACAGGTCGCGCCCGAGCCCCGACTGGCCGACGACCTCGACGGAGATCCTGTTGCTCTTCTGCTGCAACGCGTTCAGCTTCGGCGCGAGCGAGTGGTACGGCGCGAGGCCGAGCTTGATGGACTTGTCGGCCGTGTTCTCCGGGTACGTCCGCAGCTTCGTCCGGCGCGGATAACCCTGGTGTCTGTCGGCCTGGTTCTCCCCCTGAGCCAGCACGGACTGCGCTTGGAAAGCGTTGTCCAGAGTGGCGATCTCGTTGCGCTCAGGCCCGTTGCCAGGCTCTCGATCCGGACTCGACGGTTGCGCTGTTCCGGTTGCGGGCGCGGCCACCACCGCGGTCACCGCCAGGAGAACAGCGAGCAGAGTTCTGCGCATGCGGTCGTTTCTCGCACAACGGCCCGCGTACCGACTAGAGCCGATAGGCGGGCCGTTGTATCCCCTCGGTCAAGACCTGTGCCGTCGAGAGTGGCACAGCTCCAGACGTGCGGCGAGAAAAGTTCACCAACCTCACCAGCCAAATGGGGCACAAATAACCGCTGACCAGCGCGTTCATTTCACCGAACGACGCACAACCACTCGAACGGCCTAGCCAGAACCCAGACAGAGGAACGGCCGGCGGAACGGGTCCTTCGCCATCGCCTCGGCCAACGCCACCGCCGGCGCGGCCCCGGCGACCAATGCCCGGTGGTAGTCGGCCATGGCCGCCGCGCTCACCTCGTCCCCCACCTTGCTGGCCGCGGCGACCACCGTCCGGGTACCGCCCGCCAGCATCGCGCCCGCAAAGCCGAGCGCCTCGTCCCCCGGCCGGATCCGATTCAACGCCAGCGAGCACGCGGCCAGCACGACGTGCGCCGGAGGCGTCCGGAGCCGGCCGAGCTCGTGCGCGAACAACGGTCCGTCGGCCAGTTCGAGCCGCGAGAACAACGCGTTCTCGTTCTCGTGCTCACCGTGGGCCGCGACGTGCACAAGGTCTGCGCCGTCGAGATGCGCGAGCACCTCCGCCGCGGTCGCGTCCTCCCCCGACAGCACCATCGCCTTGTCGTGATGGGCGGCGAGCCGATCCAGCTCACCATCCGCGAACTGCAGGCCGGGTCCCCTGACGAGCAGCACGCGGTCGGTTCGCGGCTTGTCGGACTGCGCCGCCGCCAGCCAGGCCGTCGCGCTGGGCGCCGTGACGACGGGCCGTCCGTGCAGGCTCGGGATGACGCCCCACGGCACCGCGTAGAGCGTGCCGGTCGGCACCACGACCAACTCTCGTTCGCCGATGAGGTGGATCAACGGCTTGATCAGCATCGCATCGAGCGCATCAGCCTGCTTGCGCGCCGAAGCCCCGATGACCTGCACCAGCGGTGCCGGCAGGTGGTCAGGTGCCAGCGCGTTGAGATCGATGTGGAGCTTCCGCGCGCTCTCCAGCGCCTCGGTCGCGTCCCCGAGCCGGACCATCCGCACGTGGCCGCCCGCGATGACGACGGCAGCGATCCCGTCACCCGACACCACGAAGCTGACCATCGCCCGCTCGCCCAGTTCCGCGATCACCTCGGCGAGCCCGGCCATCGGGCGCGGCCTGCCCCAGCGCTGCGCGTTCCACCCGAGCTGGTTCGCTTCCCGCTGCGCCTTGGCCAGTTTGTTGCGCAGATCGCTGGTCGACCTGCCGTCCAGACCCGCACGCATCAGGTCACGGCCCAGCCCGCGCACCTCCACGATCCGCTCGGCCAGCTCGGTGTTCTCCACGTGCTCCAGTGGTTCGTAGCGATAGGTCTGGGCTCGCGTGCGTTCCAGCCACACGAACAGCTGCCGCGCGTCGTTGCTCTCCTGCACCAGCCGGATCGCGAGCTCGCCCAGCTCCCGGCCGTGCACGGCGGTCGCCGACACCAGCTCGAGCCCGCCGAGCTGATCGCGCACCTTGCCCAGCTCGTCCAACCCGCTGCGCGCGTGCAGCAGCGCGGACCGACGATTGCCCTTGGCCAGAGCCAGTTCGGCGAGCACCAGTCTGCGCTGCATGCGGTGGTCGATCGGCGTCACGGCGCGGGGGCCGGGGAGCTGCCGGAGCAGTTCCTCACCCTCGGCAAGTCTGCGACGGCGTACTTCGAGCCGCGCCGCGAGCAGTTTCGCCAGCCGGGCCTCGTCCACGAGGCGGTTCGCGGCCAGTTGGTCGGAGAGCGTCAACGCCTTCTGAACCAATGCGTTGGTGACGCGCTTGGCCTGCATGGCGTGTGCCCAGAGCTCGATCAACGCCGCCATCATCCACCAGGTGCTGCCGCGCTTCTCCAGCTTGCGCTGGGAGCGCTTCGCCATCCGCCGGGCCAGATCCAGCTGATAGTCGAGCAGGGCCGCCGACGCGCGGAACATCTCGACCTCGGCCACGTCCTGGTGGCGCTTTTCCTTGCGCATCACCGGCAACGCCTCGTCGAGGTGCCGACCGGCCTCATCGGACAGTCCGACCATGAGCATCAGCTCTGCCCTGTCGAACTGAACACCGACCAGCAATGACGTCGGCCCGTGCGCGCGGAGGAATCGCTCTGCTTCCTCATAGCGACGCAATGACTCCGCCAAGTCACCACTTTGCTTGTAAGTGTTCGCGAGGGCGTGCAGCGTGTACGAGTAAAGATCGTCCAGCTGGAATTCGCGTGAGAGAGCACTTGCGCGTTCGAGGTCGGCGATAGCGGCCTCACGCCTGCGGACCGCCCCATTGGCGAAGGCCCTGGCGATCAAGGAAGACGCGAGACGCCGGACCAGTTCCGAATCGACCTGGTCTGGCGCCGTCTTCATCTCGTGCTCGACGAAGGAGATCATCGGGCCGAACCACTGGACGGCCTGCTCGGGCTGACCGAGCCGCATGACGACCCCGCCCTGGCTGTGGTCGATGCACCCGTTCAGCAACGCACGCAGCTTGGCATCGGCCAGAAGGGCGGCCCCCCGGCGAGCCTCGTCGAAAGTCGCGACCGCGACCTTCAAGCCGCTGGTCTCGCCGAGGCTGCGCCCGAGGTTGTAGAGGATGCGCACCCGCAGCTCCGTCCGTTCCGGACTGTCTGGTGCGCGATCAGCGTGCTCGAGAGCACGGTTGAAGAGCCGGATGGCAGCGGGAGCCCGATAGTTCTCCTGCTCGCGGAATCCGCTCATGTACAACTCGCGCGCTCTGTTCAAGGCACGAGCGGGCATGTGATCATCACACCACACGCCCCCTTACGGCGCTGTCCGCCAACCAGGCGCTGGCCTGATCGACGGACAGAGCGGAGTGTGACTAGCCGGACACTTCCTGCTTGGCCAGGTTGTCCGGGTGCTTCGGGCAGTCCGCCTCGTGCTCGAAGGAGCCCACCAGCGTCTGGCCCGGAGGGAGACCGCAGCACTGCGTCTCCAACGGCGGATCCTCGGGCTGCGGAGTCTTGTCCTTGCGATCGTCGTCACCGTCCAACAGGTCCTTGACCTTGTCGACGATGTTTGTGAACAAACCTTCGTGCTGGCCACTCATGAGGTTTCCCCCCTCGTTTGGACTATTTACTTCTCATCCCCCCAGATGAGTTGCAGCAAGAGAGTGGCACACACGGCTACACACATACGTCTCATTTAGCTAACAGCCACTCAGTCGGCCTAAGATCACAAAGGGCCACCTGCACGAACAGGTGACCCTTTGTGATTTTTATGGCGAATGTGTATCTACGAGCAGCGTGCGAGCACGATCTCGCGCACGCGGGCCGCGTCGGCCTGGCCCTTGGTGGCCTTCATGACCGCTCCGACGATGGCGCCGGCGGCCTGGACCTTGCCGTCGCGGATCTTCTGCGCGATGTCCGGCTGGGCGGCCAGAGCCTCGTCGACGGCCTTCTCCAGCGCCGAGTCGTCCGAGACGACCTTGAGGCCGCGCTTCTCGATGACGTCTTCCGGGGAGCCTTCGCCCTCCAGGACGCCGTTGACGACCTCGCGGGCGAGCTTGTTGGTCAGCGTGCCCGCGTTCACCAGCTCGATGACCTTCGCGACCTGGGCCGGGGTGATGGCGAGGTCGGTGACCTCGACGCCCTTCGAGTTGGCCTGCTGCGCGAGGTACGACACCCACCAGGAGCGGGCCTCGTCCGGCTTCGCGCCCGCCTCGACCGTCGCGATGATGACGTCCAGCGCGTTGGCGTTGACCAGGTCGCGCAGGACCTCGTCGGTGAGGTTCCAGTCCTTCTGGATGCGCGCGCGGCGCTCCCAGGGGAGCTCGGGCAGGGTGAGGCGCAGTTCCTCGACCCACTCGCGCGACGGTGCGATCGGGACCAGGTCGGGCTCCGGGAAGTAGCGGTAGTCCTCCGCCGTCTCCTTCTTGCGGCCCGCCGACGTCGAGCCCGAGGACTCGTCGAAGTGACGGGTCTCCTGGGTGACCTCGCCGCCGGACTCCAGCACCGCGGCCTGACGCGTCATCTCGAAGCGGACAGCGCGTTCGACGCTGCGCAGCGAGTTGACGTTCTTGGTCTCGGTGCGGGTGCCCAGCGCGCCGGTGGTCTTCGGCGAGAGCGAGACGTTCGCGTCGCAGCGCAGCGAGCCCTGGTCCATGCGGACGTCGGACACGTCGAGCGCCTTGAGCAGGTCGCGCAGGGCCGTCACGTACGCACGGGCGACCTCGGGGGCGCGTTCCTTGGTGCCCGGGATCATCTTCGTGACGATCTCGATCAGCGGCACGCCGGCGCGGTTGTAGTCGAGCAGCGAGTGCTCGGCGCCGTGGATGCGACCGGTGGCGCCGCCGACGTGCAGCGACTTGCCGGTGTCCTCCTCCATGTGCGCGCGCTCGATCTCGACGCGGATGACCTCGCCGTCGTCCAGCGTCACGTCGAGCCAGCCGTTGAACGCGATCGGCTCGTCGTACTGCGACGTCTGGAAGTTCTTCGGCATGTCCGGGTAGAAGTAGTTCTTCCGCGCGAACCGGCACCACTCGGCGATCTCGCAGTTGAGCGCGAGGCCGATGCGCATCGCGGACTCGATCGCCTTCGCGTTCACCACCGGCAGCGCGCCCGGCAGGCCGAGGCAGATCGGACAGGTGTTCGTGTTCGGCTCGCCGCCGAAGACGTTGGCGCAGCCGCAGAACATCTTCGTGTTGGTGTGCAGTTCGACGTGCACTTCCAGGCCCAGGACGGGGTCGTACTTCTCGACGACCTCGTCGTAGTCCATCAGCTCAACCAGAGAGGTCATGCCAGGTCGTCCTTCCGCAGAGCGCGCGCGGCCAGCGCCGCACCGGTGACCGCCACGGCGATGCTCGCGATCGCGTTCGCCAGCAACAGCTTGTCGTTCTTCGCACGAGCGTTCCGGAAGCCGGAGAACGCTCCCACAGCGCCCGCGACGGCACCGGCGAGACCGAGGAGTCCCTTTGCCTTCTTGATGTTCACAGCGACGGACCTCCGAACGCGCCGCGCGCGGCCTCGTAGGCCGCGGCCACCCGGTACATGCGGTGGTCCTGCAGCGCCGGAGCCATGATCTGCAGACCGACCGGCATTCCGTCCTCATCGGACAGACCGCTCGGCACGCTCATGGCAGGGGTGCCCGCGAGGTTCGCGGGAATCGTGCAGAGGTCGGCCTTGTACATGGCCATCGGGTCGTTCGCGCGCTCGCCGATCTTGAACGCCGTGGTCGGCGTGGTCGGGGAGATGAGCACGTCGAACTTCTCGAACGCCTTCGCGAAGTCCTGCGTGATCAGCGTGCGGACCTTCTGGGCCGAGCCGTAGTACGCGTCGTAGTAACCGGACGACAGCGCGTACGTGCCGATCATGATGCGGCGCTTGACCTCGGGGCCGAAGCCGGCCTCGCGGGTCAGCGACATGACCTCCTCGGTGCTGCGCGAGCCGTCGTCGCCGACGCGCAGGCCGTAGCGCATGGCGTCGAACCGGGCGAGGTTCGACGAGCACTCGCTCGGCGCGATGAGGTAGTACGCCGGCAGCGCGTAGTCGAAGCTCGGGCACGACACGTCCGCGATCTCCGCGCCGAGCTCCTTGAGCTGCGACACGGCGGCCTCGAAGCTGCGCGCCACGCCCTGCTGGTAGCCCTCGCCGCTGAACTGCGTGACGACACCGATGCGCAGGCCGGACAGATCACCGTTGAGACCCTCGCGGGCCGCGGCGACGACCGGCGGCACCGGCGCGTTGATGGACGTGGAGTCCATGTGGTCGTAGCCGGCGATGACCTCGTGCAGCAACGCGGCGTCGAGCACCGTGCGCGCGCACGGACCCGCCTGGTCCAACGAGCTGGAAAACGCGACGAGGCCGTAGCGCGACACACCGCCGTAGGTGGGCTTCACGCCCACGGTGCCGGTGACAGCGCCGGGCTGACGGATCGAGCCGCCGGTGTCGGTGCCGATCGCGAGCGGGGCCTGGAACGCCGCGAGCGACGCCGACGAGCCACCGCCGGAGCCGCCGGGGATGCGGTCGAGGTCCCACGGGTTGTGCGTGGGACCGTACGCCGAGTTCTCGGTGGACGAACCCATGGCGAACTCGTCCATGTTCGTCTTGCCGAGGATGACGACGCCGGCTTCCTTGAGCTTGCGCGTCACCGTGGCGTCGTAGGGCGGGATCCAGCCTTCGAGGATCTTGGAACCGACCGTGGTCGGCACGCCCTCGGTCGTGATGACGTCCTTGAGCGCCAACGGCACGCCGGCGAGCGGGGACACCTGCTCACCGGCCTTGACGGCCGCGTCGACCTTGCGGGCCTGCGCGAGCGCGCCCTCGGTGTCGACGTGCAGGAACGCGTGGACCTTCGCGTCGGTCTCGGCGATGCGGTCCAGGTGGGCCTGCGTGACCTCGACACTGGAGATCTCGCCGCTGTGGATCTTCGCGGCGAGTTCGGCCGCGGTGGCGTGGATCAGGTCGTTGGTCATGCTTCCTCACCCAGGATGCGGGGCACGCGGAACCGGCCGTCCTCGGCCTCAGGAGCGCCGGAGAGCGCCTGCTGCTGACCGAGGCTCGGACGGACCACGTCCTCGCGGAAGACGTTGGTCAGCGGAACGGCGTGCGACGTCGGCGGGATGTCGGCCGTGGCGATGTCGCCAACCGAGGCCACCGACTGGAGGATCACGTCGAGCTGTCCGGCGAACAAGTCGAGCTCGTCCTCGGTAACAGCCAGCCTGGCGAGCTTCGCCAGGTGCGCGACCTCGTCGCGGGAGATGCTGGGCACTCCTGTCAACCCCCGTAGGGTCGGGATACGAATCGGGAACCCCGTGAGTCTATGGGCTGGTCAGGCGCGCCTTCGAACGGGTTACCGGGTCTACCGTTGACTGGCACGTCAACTTAACCGTTCCGCAACGCGGACAGCGGGTCATGCGTTGACGATGCGTCTGCGAGAATCACCGACCGGCAACGGCGCAAGACGCGGGGTCTCGCGCACGAGCTATGGAGGCGTTCACCTTGTCGTTCCTGATCCGGGTCCAGCTCCCGGACCGTCCCGGCACCCTCGGCGCGGTCGCAACGGCTTTGGGCGAGATCGGGGCGGACATACTCAGCGTCGACGTGGTGGAACGCGGTTCCGGCATCGCCATCGACGACCTCGTCGTGGAGCTGCCGTCCGGCCGCCTGCCGGACACGCTGATCACCGCGGCGGAGTCCATCGAGGGCGTCGAGGTCGACGCGGTGCGCCCGTACGCGGGCATCCTCGACACCCACCGCGAACTCGAACTCGTCGAGGAGATCGCCGACGCCCCGCACAAGGGCCTCGAGGTCTTCACCGAGGGCGTCCCGAAGATCATCCGCGCCGGCTGGGCCGTCGTGGTAGGTCCCGAGGGCACCGGCATCAACCGGCTGACCTCGTCGTCCGCCGCCCCGGAGACCCGGATGGCGAACGTGCCGTGGTTCCCGCTGGAGCGCGCGACCGTGCTCGACGGCGAGGAGGACTGGGTACCGGAGACCTGGCGCGAGCTGGGCACCGAACTGGCCGCGACGCCGCTGGGCAAGCCGGACCGCGTGCTCGTCGTGGGACGTCCGGGCGGCCCGATGTTCCGCGCGGCCGAGGTGGCCCGTCTGGCGCACCTGGCCGGCATCGTCGCGGTGGTGCTCCCCGACTAGCTCGGGGCCCTGGACCTCTGCCGCCTGCGGGCCATGGCGATCAGCTCGGCGTTGTTCTTCGCCCTGCGCCCGTCGGGCATCTGAAGCGTGTCCTCCAGCCCCATGCGCACGTGGTGCTCGAGGAGCGCGCCGTAGTCGAGGACGGACCAAGCCTCGGCGTCGCGGCCGTGCACCAGGACCGGCAGGCCGAGCGATTCCACTTGGACGAGCAGGCTTTCCGCCGTGTCACGCGTCGCGCTGACCGTGATCCGGCTGACGCCTTCCGGCAGGTCCTGGAGGTCTGTCGGGCTTCCGACGACGAGTTCGACCTGCACGTTGACCCGGTGCAGCGCCTGCGCGAGATCCCGCCAGCCGGGCTGGTCCACGTGCACGCTCGCGATGTCCGGCCGCCCCGCCGCGAGCGGCGCCCAGCTGCCGATCAACGTGGCCTGGTTGCCGGGCACGTTCGTGGACACGCTGATCTCGATGCCCGGCACGGCGGCGCGGACGGTGGCGATCGTCGTCGCCACCTCAGGCCCCACCAGCGTGAGCGCGCCGATGACGTCTCTCGGATGGATGTGCACCGACGTGACGCCGAGCGCGGCGACGTCGGCCGCGTCCTCGGCGAGGCGTTCGGGGGACAACGGCAGGGCCGGGTGCTCCTCGGCTGTGCGGGAGCCGTTCAGGCAGGCTTGCAGCACACCTCATACGGTCCCACACAATCCTTCTGGCGGCGTTGCTCCAAGGGTTACCGTGAGGGCATGCGACTGGCCCTGGTGATCGCCCAAGGGAACGAGCTGGCGGTGGGCGATCTGGCGCTCGGGGTGGCCGGGTTGCTGGCGGTGGCCGGCGTCGTCGTGGTCGCGCTCAAGCGGAAGCGATGACTCGCACTGCGGAATACCGGATCTGACTCCAGAATCTGCCGTGATCGCCCCACCTCTGGAGGTATGAAGATCATGGCCATCACCGTGAACCTCGACTCGCTCCTCGACAAGGCGTACGAGGACAAGCCGCTCACCGACATCCTGGACGCCCCGGTCGACGCGCTGCAGGGCGTGAGCCCCGGCGACGCGGAGAAGCTCAAGGCCGCCTTCAACATCAAGACCGTGCGTGATCTGGGCACCAACAAGTACTTCCGCGCGGCCGTGACGTTGCTCGACCTGGAGGCGACGGCTCGTTAGAGCACGATGCGGTAGTGGACGAACGGCGTCTTCTCCGCGACCTGGTCGTAGAGCTTGCGAGCGGTCTCGTTCCACTCGCTGGTGTGCCAGTAGACGCGGGCGCAGTTCTGCTCTTTCGCCCATGCCGTCACCGCCTCGATGAGCGCGCGGCCGACGCCCCGGCCGCGCGCCCCGGGGGCGGTGAAGAGGTCCTGCAGGTAGCAGACGTCCGGTCCGGACGTGCTGGGGTGCTTGAAGAAGTGCGTGATGCCGACGACCTTGTCGTCGTCGCGAGCGCATAGGGCGTGGATGTTTTCGTTGGCTTGGAAGGCTTGCCACTTCTCGTCGTACGTTTCCGCTGGCAGCGTGCGTTCGTAGAACGTGTTGTAGCCCTCGAAGAGCTCCTGCCACGTGGCGCGGTCCGCGGGTTCGAGTGGGCCGATCGCGATCATGTTGATCCTTTCTGTGGTCACCCGGTTGGATGACCCTCGTGTCGACGACCCTCACCACCGAGCTGCTGCTGCACCGCGCGGGCACCAAGTCGTACTGGCGCGGCCTGACCTACCGCGAGTCGGTGCTGTCCCTGCGGGTGCACAGCCGGCACGTGGCGGCGCGGGTGCGAGGCGGTGACGACTCGGCGTACGTGGTGGAACTGTCGTGGTCGGGGACGCATCTGATGGGGGCGTGCACCTGTCCGCACGGGTCTGAGGGGTTCTTCTGCAAGCACTGCGTGGCTGTCGGGCTGGTGCTGCTGGACCGGGGCGAGACGGTGCCGCCGCCGGACGCCGAGGACGTAGAACTCAAGGACGTGCTGAGATCGCTGCCCACCGAGGTCCTGCGGGAGCTGCTGTACGAGCAGGCGGCGGGCGACCCCCAGCTGCGGTCGCGGATCATCTCAGCACTCTGACGGCCGCTGGGTTTCCGGCAGCAGCGCACAGTGCTTGTAGTGGCCGAGTGCGACGTCGGCGAGCACCCAGCCCTCGCCCGTGCGACGGAAGGTGAGCAGGTGGGGCAGGCCGTAGCCGGTGAACGGGACGGTGCCGGCCTCGGCGAAGTACAGCTCGGCATGTTCGTAGACATGTGCCACGACTGTCCGGCCGGTCTGGTCGACGTCCCACCGTTCGGCGCGCGTCTCGACCACCGCCGCCCGGTAGCGGGTGCGGGCCGACACCCTGGCCGCTTCGAGCTTCACCTCGTGCACGGCCAGCCTCGTGGCCAGCTCCGGGGTGACCGGGACGCCGAAGCCCGGCGTCTGCGGCCCGGTGGTGACCTTCTGCGCCCTGGCGTGCAGGTAGCGCTGGGCGATGCCGAGGAGCTCGCCCTGGTCGGCCTCCGCCAACGCGACCGGCGTGGCCGAGGCGCCCAGCAGCGCCGCGGCCACGAGCAGGACAGCCGTTGTTCTCACCAGCGAACCCCCATTCGCGTGCTTTCGCAGGGGTACCCCCTGACTGGGAACCCCTACATCTCAACGTACTCAGGTGGTCCGACAGTCCAGGGACACCAAGTCACACCAACCAAGCGCGAGGCCGAAGGCGAGCGGTCCTCACCGCGAGGCCGAAGGCGAGCCGTCCTCATCCGCGAAGCCGAAGGCGAGCCGTCCTTACCGAACGGCAAGGGCGGTGGGGTCCCGTCACGAGTCGCGCCATAGCTCTTGCTGCATCAGGTCAGGGGTGTCAACTCGACACGCTTTTCGTCGAGTTGACACCCCT
>NZ_JBIVPX010000019.1:0-69081 GCF_044754905.1 Lentzea sp. NPDC092896 | reverse complement strand
CAACAGGCGTGCCATCTACCCGCCCGTGGCGCGGACCCCCCGATCAGATTGCCGGGGGTCTGGGGGCAGAGCCCCCAGGGGAAGCACGCAACGCAAGGTCGCCGCCCGCAAGGCGACCCACCCGCCCGATCGCGGAACGCCCGGCAGCCACCCACCCGGCAGCCACCCGCAAGGCCACCCCCGCCCAACTCAACGCAACCCAGCAGTCTCCGTAACGGCCCTCAACGCAGCCACCACAGCCGAAAACGGCGGCAGGAACGGCTTAACAGGCGGCACGTCCCCGAGCCACCGAACCCCACCCCCATCAATCCGCGAGGGCGGCAACGGCACCAGGGTCCCCAACCGATGCGTCAGGGCCCCCCGAGCCCGCAACCGAATCAAGTTCACCTGCGAGGCCTCATCAGCAGACTCAGTGAGGATGAGCCACCGCCCAGCCACCCCAGCAGCGGAAGGCAACACCACCACGGGCCCGCCAAGCATCCGAACGGACAGGTAGTGCTGCACCTCCCCACCGATCCCAGCCGCCATCTCCACGGCGGACACGCCATGATCGGTGGTCAGCAGCAACCGGTTCTCCGACCGCAACACGAGCCATCCCCAACTCGAGTAACGCTCCAGCGCACCGGAGAAGGTGTCGAGCTGCGGCAGAACCCCGGACGGCAGGCTCCCGGACGGCAGAACTCCTGGCGGCAGTACTCCCTTAGGCGAGTTCATCGATCTCACCCTCACTCTGTTTCAGTACGGTGTAACTCCGATCACACGATTTGACTCTCCGCCGCCATGAACTCACTATCGGGCCGCCATCGGCACACTCGAACGGGGCTGGAGAGCGTGACTCACCTGCGGGAACGGCATATCACCATGATCGCGCTGGGTGGCGTGATCGGAGCGGGTCTGTTCGTCGGGACGGGCGCGGGCATCGCGCTCGCCGGACCGGCGGTGCTCATCTCGTTCGGACTTGCCGGAATCCTGGCGTTGCTCGTCCTGCGCATGCTCGGGGAAATGGCCGCCGAACATCCGAGCGGCGGCGCGTTCTCGGTGCACGCGGAGAAGGCGATCGGCCCGTGGGCCGGTTTCACGGTCGGCTGGACCTACTGGGCGGCGGTGGGTGTGGTGCTCGCGGTCGAGGCGACCGGCGCGGCCAAGATCGCCTCGGGCTGGGTCCCGGCGATCCCGCAGTGGGCCTGGGTGCTGATCTTCATGGCCGCGCTCACCGCCGTGAACCTCGCGGGCGTCCGCAACTTCGGTGAGTTCGAGTTCTGGTTCGCCGGCCTGAAGGTCGCCGCGATCGTCCTGTTCCTCGCACTGGGCGTGGCGGCCATCGCAGGGGTCATCCCCAACTTCGACTCCCCCGGCACGCAGAACCTCCAGGACTTCCTCCCCAACGGCTGGGGCGGCGTCATCGCCGGGTTCATGGCGGTGGTGTTCGCGTTCGGCGGCCTGGAGGTCGTCACGATCGCCGCGGCCGACGCGGCAGACCCGAAGCACGCCGTCAAGAAGGCCGTCCGGACGTCCATGACGAGGTTGCTGGTGTTCTACCTCGGCTCGATGGCCGTGGTCGTGACGCTCCTGCCCTGGAACGACTCCGAGGTCGGCGCCAGTCCGTACGTGGCGGTGCTCAACCGGCTCGGCATCCCGGCGGCCGGGCAGATCATGAACGTCGTCATCTTCGTGGCACTGCTGAGCGCGATCAACGCCACGCTCTACGGCGCCGCGCGCATGCTCAGCTCGCTCGCCGAACGCGGCGAGGCACCGAAGGCGCTGCTGACCAAACACAACGGCGTACCGCGCAACGCCGTGCTCGCCTCCACGGCGTTCGGCTTCTTCTCCGTGCTCCTCAACTACCTGTGGCCGGACACGGTGTTCCTGCTGCTGCTCAACGCGGTGGGCTCGGCGCTACTGGTCGTCTGGGCGTTCGTCGCGATCTCCCAGATCCGCCTGCGCCGCACGTACGAGAACCCGGCGGTCCCCATGTGGGGTTACCCGTACCTCTCCTGGGTGGCACTGGCGGCGATCCTCGGCATCATCGTGCTGATGCTCAGCGACGAGCAGGCCCGCGGCCAGATCCTGTCCACGGGCGTGCTCGTCGCCGTCATCGCGGCCGTGGCGCTCAGCAGGTCAGCCTTGCAGCGGCGAAGTCTCCTCGATCGAACCTGACGCCGTCACCGCCGTCACCGACCACCAGCCGCAGGAACTTGGCGCCCTTCAACGACCCCGTCAGCGACACGGCGTCGTCCCGCCACGTCCGCAGCCCGCTGCCGGCGACCTTCGTGCCGTCCGCCCAGACCTCGAAGACCGCCGACCCGAGCTGGTTCACGTCCCGCTCGTCGTCGATGCCGACGTCGGACGAGAACGACGTGCAACGCCCACCCAGATACAAAATCAACTCGGCTTGA
Source organism: Lentzea sp. NPDC092896 (assembly GCF_044754905.1). NCBI lineage: Bacteria > Bacillati > Actinomycetota > Actinomycetes > Pseudonocardiales > Pseudonocardiaceae > Lentzea > Lentzea sp. NPDC092896. The sequence continues at coordinate 66,685 of NZ_JBIVPX010000019.1, read as the reverse complement.
GCGTGCGTGCCAAGTCCCTTCTCGTACGTCTTCCCGTTGATGGTCAACGTCTTGCCGTCACCACCGAGGTAGCCGCCGTTGGACCGGTCCCGTTCGACCGGCCCGTACCCGCTGCGCTCGGTGGTGAACTGAACATCACTCGCCCACACCTCCCCTGACGGCCCGGCACCAGGCACGAGCACCCCGGCCTCCACCGGCCGCGTCACCTTGCCGTGCCCGACCCAGACCACGCCCAGCGAGCCACGCAACACATGCGCTCCAGAAACAACTCCCGCCGGCGGCGTGACCCGCCACCGGCTCTGCACCGACTGCGAGGTCAGCAGAACCGCGGCACGTTCGGATGAGAGCTTCTCGACCTTCCACCCGGCAGGCGCCACGAACGAAGTCGATGCGTTCAGCAGCGGAATCGGCGCCTGGTTGGTCGCCGTCACGGAAGCCACGAACGGCTCCCCAGCCGGTGTAAGCGTGCCGGGAATGCCGGGAACCGAGGCCTCGACGTCCAACGACGTGTCGATCGCCGGCTCGTGCCGGTACCAGTCCTGCGACGCCTTCACCCGGAAGATCGCGGTGCCGTGCGGAGGCAACGAGGCCGAGATCTGCCCGGCGGACTGGAAGTTCTTGCCCTGCCACAGATCCCGCACGGTGTACCCGACACTCGCGGGCAACCCGAGCGCACGCGCGGAGGTCGAGATCGTCGCGTTCACCTCGGACTCGTTGAACAGCGCCACCGCCCTGTCCCCGTTCGCCAGGGGCTTCACGAACACCCAGTGCCCGTCCTTCTGCCCGATCACCTTCCCCTGCACGCCCAGCCGGTCCTGGTTGACCGCGATGATCTCCTTGTTGCGCAACACGTCCAGGTGCTCGGCCGAGATCTTGCGCAGGTCCGCGCCGATCAGCAGCGGCGCCGCCATGATCGACCACAGCGCGAAGTGGCTCTGGTACTCGACCGTGGTCTGCCGGCCGTTGCCGACCTCCAGCATGTCGGGGTCGTTCCAGTGCCCCGGCCCGGCATAGGCGTCCAGCGGCGCGTTGAGCTTCAGGATCTCGACGGTCTTGGACCAGGTGTCGTTGATGTCACCGGTGGTGCGCCACAGGTGCCCGACGCCCTTGCCCCACTCCCAGGGCTTGTTCTGGCCCCACTCGCAGATCGAGTAGACGATCGGGCGGCCGGTCTTCTTCAGCGCGTCCCGCATCTTCGTGTAGCGCTCCAGGGCGGGACGGCCCTCGTTGTTGCAGTTGTCGTACTTGAGGTAGTCGACGCCCCAGTCCGCGAACGTCTGCGCGTCGATCTCCTCGTGGTCCAGCGCACCCGGCATGGTCTTCGCGCACGTCTGCACACCAGCGCTCGTGTAGATGCCGAACTTGAGGCCGCGCGCGTGGATGTAGTCACCGAGAGCCTTCATGCCGCTGGGAAAGCGAACCGGGTGGTGGCGCATCCGGCCCGTCGCCGGGTCGCGGGTGGCGTCGGCCCAGCAGTCGTCGACGTTGACGTACTGGTAGCCGGCGTCCTTGAGCCCCTTCGTCACGAAGATGTCCGCCATGTCGCGGATCATCTGCTCGTTGATGTCGCAACCGGTGGTGTTCCAGTTGTTGAACCCCATCGGCGGCGTCAGCGCCAACGTCGGGTCCACGGCCAGGGCAGGTGTCGCGGGGACGACCACGGACGCTGCGACGAGCGCCAGCGCGGTGAGCAGTGATCTCACTTCGGCTTCTCCAAGGTGATCGCGAAGACGTGCAGGCGTGGCCCGCTCGTCCTGGGCAGGGTGACGGCGGAGAGCTCTCGGGCGGCGTCCAGGCCGACGGACTGGTGGAAGATCGACACCTGTCTGGTCACCGGACCGGACGGCGTGTGCATCAGCGTCGTGGCAACGGGTTCCGACTCACCGAACTGCGGCCGCTGCTGCCAGGCCGTCACCCGGAACCGGGCGGGAACGGCGCCGTCGGCGTACACCACCGCGCCGTCCGCCTCGACGTTGCCGGTGTCGGCGGCCGCGAGCAGGTGCAGCTTCACGTACTTCCCGGCGGGAACGGCGAGCGTCTGTCCATTCGCGACGATGTTGTTCCTGCTGGCCTCGTCACCGTTGTGGAACTCGAACAGGACGCCGTCGTCGGTGACGGAGCCGGTCTGCGGCAGCTGTGCGGCCGGATAGGTGCCGCCCAGCCCGTCGAAGTCGCCGTCGCGGCTGGTGAACTCGTTGGACAGCCCGTCGTTGTCGAACGACGCGCTGATGTCCACCGGCACCGCGCTGCCACCGGGCGGCAACGCGGGCAGCCCCCAGCGCCTGCCCGGCGACGTGACCCGCACCGGCGCGATGGTGAAGTCGCGCTCGCCCTTCGCGTGGATCAGGGCCTCCTGGCCCCTCTGCAACCCCAGCTCGACCACGCCGTCCCGGACGCTCCACCGCGCGCAGCCGCGCACGATCAGCGGCCCGTCGATGCCCGTGCGGACCCGGCACGGCTGGCCGGCCTCGCTGCGCACCCGCACGAACCGCGTCCTGCCGCCCCGCCGCACCGCGCTGACCAGGAACGCGCCCTCGGTGCGGGTGTCGTGGATCGTGACGTCCTGCCAGACCGACGGCACGGCCGGGAAGATCCGGATCAGCCCGCCCCAGCTCTGGATCAGCATGTCCTGCAACGACTTCGCGGCGCTCAGCGGCGTCTCGATCACCGGCCCCGCCTCGAAGTACATCGTGTTGGGCTGCGCGAACCTGGCCACGAACTCGCGCAGGTGACCCAGCGCGTCATCTCCCCTGGTCATCTGGGCGGCGATGGACGCGGCACCGGTGAAGGTGAAGCCCCGCAACGACCCCTCGAAGCTCAGCCAGTGCTTCAGCGAGCGTTCGATGAGGTCACGGCGTTCCGGCTGCTCCCAGGTGACCTCGTGCAGCGGGTAGACGGCGAGCAGGTGCGAGTAGTGCCGGTGCGACTTCGCGAACGGCACCCCGGTGCCGATCATGAACCCGCCCGCGTCCGCCGGGTACTCGACGAGCTGGTCCAGCACCTCCTGCCAGCGCGGGGCCAGCGGGTCGGAGATCTTGAGGATCTTCGCGGACTCGATGAGCGTGCGGCACGACCAGCGCAGCAACGCGAGGTCGTAGTTGCAGTCCGGCGCGACGCCGTACTCGGGTGAGTAGGTGGGCAGCAGGTGCAGCCTGCCGTCGTCGCCCTTGCGCAGGAAGTGCAGGTAGTAGTTCGTGGATCGCCGCAGCACCGGGAAAACGGTGTCGCGCAGGATCCGCTCGTCCATGCTGTGGCGGTAGTTCAGCCACGCGTTGTGCAGCAACCACGGCAGGTTGCCGATCTCCGGGTCCGGTGACGGGTGCAGTGGCGAGCCGACGAACCCGGCGTCCTGAAACGTCGGATCGGTGCTGCGCCGCAACCCCATCGAGTCGGCCCGGAACTCGGGCCGCAGCGCGTCGACGAGGATCTGCTGGTGCTGCGAGATCGTGCGCGGGATCGGGTCGAGTTCGAGGTGGTTCGACGCGAGCACCGGCCAGTACTCGAGCTGCGCGTTGAGGTTGAACCACACCGACGGCCACGGCGTCGGCTCCAGCCACGGCCCGGAGGTCGGCATGATCGGCGCTTCCCGGCGTGCGCCCGACGCGAGCTTGTACAGCTGGATCCAGTAGAAGCTCTGCATCAACGCGTCCGGCACGGACACGAAACTCCTGCGGTAGAAACGATGCCACCACCGTTGATGTTGCTGGCGCAGCACTTCGGGCGCCCGCGCCGTGGTGATCGCGGTCCTGACCGCACCCTCGGCGGTCCTGTCCGGAAACGAATGTTCCACGGACAGAAGGAGATCCGTGCGGCCGTGCCGCTCGCGCTTCCGGTACGCGGTGGCCGTCTGTCCGCCCGCGACCATCTCCTGGGTGACGAGCGTCAGCCCGTTCACGGTCCGGGTGACGGGTTCGGGGTTCAGCGGGAACGTCGCGGGCGGTGGCTCGCGGATCGTGCGCGGACTCAGTGCGTCGAGCGCCTGGAACTCCAGCTCGACGGCCTGTTCGCCGCTGGTGGGCCGAACTTCCAGGTGCAGCAACAACTTCTCGGCGTGCACGAACAGCCTGATCGCCAGCTCACCGCGATCTGTGACGATCTTGCCGCGCAGTTCGGCGTTCCACAGGTCGAGCCGCAGGTCGACTCCGGTGATCCGGCCGACCGGCGTCAGCAGCAGCCGCCCGACCGGCAGCCGGGCCACTCCCCACTCGTTGCCGAACTGCGGCCGGTGGTCCTGCACCTTCGCGTGGTCGACGGTGAACCGGACGGCGTTCGCGCCCGGCTCCCGGTAGACCGCGGTGGCGAGAAACCCGTTGCCCAGGAACGGTCCCTCGTACCAGGCACGCGGAATCCGTTGCCACACCAGGTCCTGCTCGCCGAGGAACCTCTCCCAGTCGATCCTCGTCGTGCACCCGGAAGTCTCCGCTTCCGCTCCGGCGGGCAGCGCGGTGAGCGCCGCTCCCGCCACCACTCCGCCCATGAGCCCGCGCCGCGACAGCTCCACTCCAGCACCCTTCAGGTCCGTTGGCGGCGGCGCCTAAAGATCGGATGTGTACGTCCGTCGGCAGCCTAGGTCCGCCAAAGAAGACGGTCAAGACCGGTCAAGCCTCGGATGTAAGCGTTTACCGGAAGTACGCTGGGTCGGCCGCGAACCCTTGGAGGATGCTCATGATCGCGCGTTCCTACCCGTTCGGTCCGGTGGACGGGCTCGACCTGCACCCGACCTACGCCGAGCTGCGGGACGAGGAGCCGCTCGCCCGCGTCAAACTCCCCTACGGGGAAGAAGGCTGGCTGCTCACGAGATACGACGACGTCCGATTAGCGCTCAGCGACCCGAGGTTCAGCCTCGCGCAGGCGGCCGTGCGGGACACGCCCAGGATGGGCCCGACGCGCATCGGCGCGATTCTGACCGACATGGACCCGCCTGATCACACCCGGTTGCGCCGCCTGCTGTCGCACGCGTTCACCGTGCGCCGCGTCGAACAGCTGCGAGACACCGCGCACCAGGTGGCCGGCGACCTGCTCGACGAGATGGAGAAGGCGGGGCCGCCGGCCGATCTCCTGACGGCGTTCGCGATTCCGTTGCCAGGACTCATGGTCTGCGACCTGCTCGGCGTCCCGTACGCCGACCGCGACCACTTCCAGTCGCTCGCCGAGGCGTTCATGTCGACCACGGCGATGACCGACGACGAGAAGCTGTCGAAGCTCGGCGAACTGGCGAGCTACCTGGCGGGCCTCGCCGACCAGCGCCGCGTGCACCAGGAAGACGACCTGATCAGCGCTTTGGTGCTGGCGCAGGAGGAAGGCGACCGGCTCACCGCCGAGGAACTGGTGCAGATCACGGTGTTGCTGCTCGGCGCCGGCTACGACTCCACCGCGAGCCACGTCGTCAACTCGGTCCACACCCTGCTGACGCACCCGGACCAGGCAGCACTGCTGCGCGCCCGGCCCGAGTTGATGCCCGGCGCCGTGGAGGAACTGCTGCGGTGGATCCCGGGACAGGAGATCGCCGACATCCTGCCGCGGTACGCGCTGGAGGACGTCGAACTGAGCGGCGGCACCGTGCGCGCGGGCGAACCGGTGCTGCTCGCGAAGCACGCGGCCAACCGAGACCCGCGCCAGTTCCCCGACCCCGACCGGTTCGACGTGACGCGCAACGCCAAGGGGCACCTCGCGTTCGGACACGGGCCGCACCACTGCATCGGCGCTCAGCTGGCGCGGATGGACGTGCAGGTCGCGCTGACGGCGCTGCTCGAACGGTTCCCGGATCTGCGCTTGGCCGGTGACGTGCAGTGGCGGACGGGTATGGCCATGCGAGGCCCGCTGTCCATGCCGGTCACGTGGTGAACTAGGCAGACCGGCTTTGCGGGGTCAGCAGTTCGTTGATGGAGTCGAGTGAGATCCCGAGCGCGCCCGCGAGAGCGGCGATGGTGAAGAACGACGGCGTGGGGGCACGGCCGGTCTCGATCTTGCGCACGGTCTCGGCGGACAGGCCGGCGCGGGCCGCGATCTCGACCATGCTCTCCTCGCCGCGGGCGTCCCGCAGCATCTGACCGAGCCGCCTGCCGCGCTCCCGTTCCAGCGACGTCAGTGGGATGCGCACCATGGGTGCGGATTCTACGCGAAACAGACGTGCCGGGTGGCGTGAGAAAAGTCCGTTGCGAGGCCGGCCGATCCCGACATAGGTTCGTCTTACACACGAGAGGAGGTGGTCCGAAGTTGTATAGCAACAGGACTCGTGAGGTGGCTGTCCGATAGGACCGCCTTTTGGTGACGCCTTGTCGTAAACCCAGGCAGCCACCCGACCCCCGGACTTCGAGCGCTGGTCCCGCTCGGCCTGCTCGCGCAGGAGTCGTCCGGGGGTTGTCCCGTTCTCAGGCCTTCTTCTGCGGCTTCTTCAGCGCCAGCAGGTCCGCGACGAACGCGTCGAACGCCTCGCCGAAGTTCTCGGCCCGCACGACCGCCGACGGGTGCACCGTCACCCCGACGCGCAGCCCGTCGTGCTCCAGCACCTCACCGCGGTGCTCGGTCAGCTTGAACGACGGCCCCAGCACCGCCTTCGCCGCCACGGCCCCCAGTACGACCACGAGCCGCGGCCGCACCACGCGGATCTCCTCCCGCAACCACGGGAAGCAGGCCACGACCTGACCTCGCAAAGGCTGCTGGTGGATCCTGCGCTTGCCGCGCTCGGTGAACCGGAAGTGCTTCACCGCGTTCGTCAGGTACGTCTTCGAGCGGTCGATCCTGGCGGCCTTGAACGCCTTGTCCAGGAGCCGCCCGGCGGGTCCGACGAACACGTGGCCCTCGGTGTCCTCGTGGTCACCGGGGCACTCGCCCACCATCATCAGCCGAGCCGGCACCGGTCCCTCGCCGAACACGGTCTGTGACGCGTCCTTGTGGAGCTCGCAGCCGTGGCACTTCGCGGCCGCAGACCGCAACGCCGCCCAGTCGGCCCCCTCAGGGACGTACTGGGCGGCGTCCGCCGTCTTGCCCGTGCTCTTACTTGTCCGAGCGGAAGGCATCCTTGACCTTCTCGCCGGCCTGCTTGATGTCGGCCTTGGCGCGCTCGGCGCGGCCCTCGGCCTGCCACTGCTCGTTGTCCGTGGCGTCGCCGACGGCTTCCTTGGCGCGGCCCTTGAGTTCGTCTGCCTTGTTGCTGAACTTCTCCTCGGCACCCATGCTTCCCGGTTACCCCGCGAGCACCGCTCGAAACAGTTGATAAGGTGATCACTCGCGGTTGAGAACCCAGCCGCAAGCCGATGTGACGGCTTGCCCTGGGTGTGCCCGCCCTTCGCAATGCAGCTCCAGAGCGCGTCGTCACACCGGCATGCCGCTGTGACCGTGACGACGCGAAAGGAGCAGGCGGTGCCGTCCGCGAGAATCACCGCCCTGGAGGCCGAGGTGGCGGGGCTGCGCAAGGCCCTGGCGTCCCGGACAGTCATTGGGCAGGCCACAGGCCTGATCGCCGCGCGCAAACCCTGCACACCCCAGCAGGCGTTCCAGCTGCTGGTGCACATATCCCAGCACCACAACATCAAGCTGCACGTCGCCGCCGACCGGCTGGTCATGGCGTTCGTGCACGCGCACCTCGGACGGCCCGTCGAGACGGCCGACCAGATGCTGTGGGATCACGTCGACGCGACGACCGCGAACGACTCCGGTGGAAGCGGCGACGGATTCGCCGAGGAGGTCAGCAGCACGTCTCCCTGAGGTAGCGGGACGGGGGTCGTGCCCAGGTTCACCACCACGCGGATCGTGCCGCGGTGCACCACGAAGCACTCCCCGTCCTGCTCCACCACGACCCTGTCCAACCGCGGATCGGCCAGCTCCGGGCGGGAGCGGCGCAACGCGATCAGGGCGCGATAGGTGTCCAGGACCACGGCGTGGTCGCCCTCGCCGGCCTCGTCCCAGCGCAGCCGCGAATTTTCGACGGTCCGCGGTGACATGGGGTCCGGCACGTCGGACTCGCCCCAGCCGTGCCGGGAGAACTCGCGCCGCCGGCCCGTCCGGACGGCCTCCGCGAGCTGCGGGTCCGGGAAGGACGCGAAGAACTGCCACGGCGTGGAAGCCGCCCACTCCTCCCCCATGAAGATCATGGGGGTGTAGGGCGAGGTGAGCACGAGCGCCGCCGCGCACAGCAACTTCCCCGTCGACACGGTCGCGGGCAGCCGGTCGCCGGTGGCGCGGTTGCCGACCTGGTCGTGGTTCTGCGTGTACGCGAGGAACCGGTGGCCGGGGATCAACGCCGTGTCGACCGGCTTGCCGTGGTGTTTGCCGCGGAACGACGACCACGTGCCGGCGTGGAAGAACACCTTCTCCAGCGTGTTCTTCAGCGCTCCTGGTGCCGCGAAGTCCTCGTAGTAGCCGAAGGTCTCGCCGGTCAGCGCGACGTGCAGGCAGTGGTGCAGGTCGTCGGACCACTGCGCCTGCAGGCCGTAGCCGCCGCCTTCGCGCGCCGTGACGAGCTTGGCGTCGTTCAGGTCGGACTCGGCGATCAACGTGAGCGGGCGGCCCACGGACGCCGACAGCGCGTCCACCTCGACGGACAGCTCTTCGAGGACGTGGGTCGCGCGGCTGTCCGCCAGTGCGTGCACGGCGTCGAGCCGCAGCCCGTCGACGTGGAAGTCCCGCAGCCACTGCAGCGCGTTGTCGATGACGTACCGGCGCACCTCGTCGGAGCCCGGCCCGTCCAGGTTCAGGCCAGGACCCCAGTCGTTGCGCCCGGCGAAGTACGGCCCGAACCTGTCGAGGTACGCGCCGGACGGCCCGAGGTGGTTGTAGACCACGTCGAGCAGCACGGCGAGGCCTCGGGCGTGACAGGCGTCCACGAACCGCTTGAACCCGTCCGGCCCGCCGTAGGGGTCGTGCACGGCACCCCACAGCACGCCGTCGTAGCCCCAGCCCTCGACGCCGTCGAAGCTGTTGACCGGCATGACCTCGACGAACGAGATGCCGAGGTCCACCAGGTGGTCGAGCCTGCCGATGGCCGCGTCGAACGTGCCCTCCGGCGTGAACGTGCCGATGTGCAGCTCGTAGATCACACCGCCCGGCAACGCCCGGCCGGTCCAGGCGCTGTCGGTCCACTCGAACTGATGGGTGTACACACGGGAGGCTTCGTGCACCCCGTCCGGCTGCCACAGCGACCGCGGGTCCGGGTACGCCTTGCCCTCGATGACGAACGCGTAGTCCGTCCCGTCGGCATCGGAGTACCACCAGTCGCCGTCGCGCTTCATCTCGTGGTCGAAGCCGTCGACGCGCACGTGCACCGACTCGGGAGTCGGTGCCCAGACGGAGAAGCTCACTGATCCCCCTGCACCAGCAACGCCACCGGATAGGTGTCGAGCAACGAGGCCAGGTCCTCGGTCGCCGGCCGTCCGGTGAGGACGTCCGTCCACTTCGAACCGGGCAGCGGCAGAACCGTGTCCTGCCAGCCCTTCTGCTCCAGCCCGACCGGCAGTCGCGTGGCCACCGTGATCACGCCGGACCGTTCGAACGCCAGCACGTGCTCGGCCGCCGGGCCCTCGGCGTGCAGCGGCCGGTAGCCGTGCAGGCCGCGCTTGCGCACGTGCAAAGCCTTCTGCACCACGAGGAGCTTGGCCGCGCCCGAGTCGTCGACCTCCGGCAGCCAGCCGGACTCGATGCGCGCCAGCAGATCCCGGCGCACCTCGTAGTCGACCGGCCTGCGGTTGTCCGGGTCGACCAGCGAGAAGTCCCACAGCTCGGTGCCCTGGTACACGTCCGGCACGCCCGGCGCGGTGAGCTGGACCAGCTTCTGCCCCAGCGAGTTCGACCAGCCGGGTGCCTTGATCCGCTCGGCGAACGCGGTGACCTCGGGCTCGTTCAACGCCTTCGCGGGCCACGCGGCCACCTCGGCGTCGAACTCGGCGTTGCGGTCGACCCACGACGTCCTGAGCTTGGCCTCGCGGGACGCCTTCTCCAGGTACTGGCCGAGGCGTTCCTCCGTCAGCGGCCACGCGCCGACGAGCGACTGCCACGCCAGGCGGTTCAGCGACGGTTCGGAGAGCCCGTGCTTCTGGCTCATCTCGGCCTCGAACGCCAGGTACTCGTTCGGGATCTCCGCCAGCACCGAGAGCCTCGCGCGCACGTCCTCTGAGCGCTTGGTGTCGTGCGTCGACAACGCCGTCATCGCGTTCGGCTCTGCGGACTCACGCCGCGCCGCGCGCTCGTGGAACTCACCGACGGGCAGCCCGAACCGGTCCGGCGAACCGCCGACCTCGTTGAGCGCCACGAAGTTCGTGTACCGGTAGAACGCGGTGTCCTCGGTGCCCTTCGCGACGACCATGCCGGACGTCTGCTGGATCCTGGTCGCCAGCTCGCCGCGCGGATCGGCGCGGACCTGCTCGTCCAACGCGCGCACCGCGGACGACCTGCTCCGCTGCACGGCGATCTCCCAGTGCCGCAGGCCTTCCGGGAGGTAAGAGCGGTACACCGGGAAGTTGACCATCACCTCGGCGACGGCCTTGCAGGCCTCCTCGAACTCGACGCCCTGGACCAGCCGGGCGATCCGGCGCACCTCGGCCACCAGGATCGAGTCCGCGACCTGCTGCCGCGACGAGTGCTCGATCTCGTGGAAGTCGCCGCTGAAGGCGTCCCTGGCGGCGATGAACACGCCGCAGATCTCGCGCAGCGCGTCGTAGCCCGTCGTGCCGTCGACCGGCCAGCTCTGCGGCAGCGACTCGTCCGGCCCGAGGATCTTCTCCACGACCAGCCAGCCGTCGAAGTGCTCGCGCAGCCGCCGGAAGTAGCCGCCGGGATCGGCGAGCCCGTCCGGGTGGTCGACGCGCAACCCCGTGACGCCCCACGACAACACTGCGCGGTGCGTCGCCTCGAACACCTCGGGGTCCTCGACCCGCACCGCCGCGAGCTCGGTGATGTCGAAGAACCGCCGGTAGTTCAGCTCGGTGTTGCCGCGCCGCCAGTCCACTTTGCGGTAGTGCTCGTGGACCTCGTCCTCGGAGTCCTCCCCGAGCACCGGCAGCAGCACCTGGCCGGACGACCAGTCGATGTCGAAGTACCGCGCGTACTTCGACTCCTGCCCGTGCGCGAGAACGTCCTCCCACCACGGGTTCGGCACGACCATGTGGTTCGGCACGATGTCGACGACCAGGCCGAGGTCCAGTGCCTTGAGCCGGTCCTGGAGCGCCACCCGGCCCTCGTCGCCGCCCAGTTCGGCCCGCGCGCGGGTCGGGTCCACGACGTCGTAGCCGTGCGTCGAGCCTTCCCGCGCGTCGAGCATCGGCGACGCGTACAGCGCGCCGATCCCCAGGCGCGCCAGGTAGTCCGCGACGGCCGTGGCGTCGGCGAAGGTGAAGGACGGGGTGAACTGGACGCGGTACGTCGAGGACGGCGCGCCCATCAGCCCACCCGCTGCAGCACGACGAGCGACCGCGCGGTCAGCGAGAGCTGCCCGGACGCGGCGATCGGCTTCTCGTTGCCGCCGACCTCCCCGGTCGTGGTGTCCACGACGACCCTCCACTCAGGACCGTACTCGGGCTCCGGCAACGTGACCTGGATGTCCTCGTAGTGCGCGTTGAACGCCATGAGGAACGAGTCGTCGACCACCCGCATGCCGCGCGAGTCGAGGTCGGGAATGCCCTCACCGTTGAGGAAGACGGTGATGCACTTGCCGAGGTCGTCCTCCCAGTTCTGCTCGGTCATCTCCTCGCCGGCCGGCGTGAACCAGGCGATGTCGCGCAGTTCCTCGCCCTTGCGGATCGGCCTGCCCGCGAAGAAGCGCTTGCGCCGGAACACCGGGTGCGCCTTGCGGAACGCGGCGAGCGCCGAGGTGAACTCGGCCAGCTCGGAGTTGGCCTCCAGCAACGACCAGTCGACCCACGAGACCTCGTTGTCCTGGCAGTACGCGTTGTTGTTGCCGTTCTGCGTGCGCCCGAACTCGTCGCCGTTCACGATCATCGGCACACCCTGCGACAACAGCATCGTCGCCATCAGGTTCCGCCGCTGCCGCCGCCGGAGCGTGAGGACCTCCTCGTCGTCGGTCGGCCCCTCGACACCGCAGTTCCAGGACCGGTTGTGGTCCTCGCCGTCGCGGTTGTCCTCGCCGTTGGCCTCGTTGTGCTTGTCGTTGTACGACACCAGGTCGTTGAGCGTGAAGCCGTCGTGCGCCGTCACGAAGTTGATCGACGCGTACGGCCGCCGACCGTCGTCCTGGTAGAGGTCGCTGCTGCCGGTGATGCGCGACGCGAACTCGCCCATCGTCGCCGGCTCACCGCGCCAGAAGTCGCGGACCGTGTCGCGGAACTTGCCGTTCCACTCCGTCCACAGCGGAGGGAAGTTGCCGACCTGGTACCCACCGGGCCCGACGTCCCACGGCTCCGCGATCAGCTTCACCTGCGACACCACCGGGTCCTGCTGCACGACCTCGAAGAACGTCGCCAGCCGGTCCACGTCGTAGAACTCACGCGCCAGCGTCGCCGCGAGGTCGAAGCGGAAGCCGTCGACGTGCATCTCGGTGACCCAGTACCGCAACGAGTCCATGATGAGCTGCAACGTGTGCGGCGAGCGCACGTTCAGCGAGTTACCGGTGCCCGTGTAGTCCGTGTAGAACTGCGGGTCGTCCTCCACCAGCCGGTAGTACGACTCGTTGTCGATACCGCGCATCGACAACGTCGGCCCGAGGTGGTTGCCCTCCGCCGTGTGGTTGTAGACGACGTCGAGGATGACCTCGATCCCCGCCTGGTGCAGGGCGCGGACCATGCCCTTGAACTCCTGCACCTGGTTGAGCGGCAGTGCCGAGTAACCGTCGTGCGGCGCGAAGAACCCGATCGTGTTGTAGCCCCAGTAGTTGCTGAGCCTGCGCTCCGCCAGCGTGTGATCGCTGATGAACTGGTGCACCGGCATCAGCTCGACGGCCGTGACCCCGAGCTTGATCAGGTGATCGATCATCACCGGATGCGCGAGCCCCGCGTACGTCCCGCGCAGGCGCGGCGGGATCTCCGGGTGGTCGATGGTGAGACCGCGAACGTGCGCCTCGTAGATGACGCTCTCGTTGTACGGCGTCCTGGGCAGCCTGTCGTTCGTCCAGTCGAAGAACGGGTTCACCACCACGGACTTCGACACGTGCGGAGCGGAGTCGTCGTCGTTGCGCTCGTCCGGCGACCCGAACTTGTACCCGTACAGCGCCTCGTCCCACGACAGGCCGTTCGAGATGGCCTTGGCGTACGGGTCGATCAGCAGCTTGTTGGGGTTGCACCGGAGGCCTCGGGCCGGGTCGTGCGGCCCGTGCACGCGGTACCCGTACCGCTGCCCCGGGCCCACGCCGAGCAGGTAACCGTGGTGGACGAAACCGTCCACCTCCGGCAGCCTCACGCGTGTCTCCGTGCCGTCCTCGTCGAAGAGGCAGAGCTCGACGTACTCCGCGACTTCGGAGAACAGGGCGAAGTTCGTGCCGACGCCGTCATAGCCGGCGCCGAGCGGGTAGGGCCTACCAGGCCAGGGTCGCACAATGCTCCTCGTCACAAAGAACTAGCTACCGACAGACCATATCCGTGCGACAACGTCGTGGCATCACGCTTCGACGACGGGTACCGACGGTCCACGAAAAGACACGTACCCCGTCATCGCGCCTCGTACGCACGATGTTCGCCGGATCTCACCGAACCCTGTGCCGGCGATCCGCAGGACGCCGCGGATCATCGCGGCCGACCTCGCGGGCGGCAGGTGGGTGCGCTCGACCTCGCTGGTGGAGGGAGCGGGAAACGCGCGGCACCGCAGGGCGCGGACGACGTCCGCGCCTGTGCCGGGTGCTGGTGGGATGCGAGCCGGTAGGCCTGGTGGAAGATCACACTCGAACCTTACGAGCGGGCTCTGACAATTCCGGGCCCGCTGCGGCAGGTTTTCCCGAGAGCAGGAGCAGCTTAACTCGATCGTGTGATCGTGCAGTCAGGCGACTACCGGGGTGCGGTCACACTCCTTCGTGCGCGAGAACGAGCTGTCCACGTGCGGCCGTGAGCAGCGTGCGGGCTTCCTGGATCTCCGCGTACTTCAGGTGTTCACAAGCGGCCTCAGCGCACGCCAGCGCGTGTTGAAGGGCGATGTTGTCGTCGACGGGACCCGCGTCCCGCAGCGCGTCACGAAGGGATTCCTCCGCGCGCCGTGCCCCGACCACCGGGTCGCCGAGCGCAGTGGGTCTCACCGAAGCGAGGACCTGCTCGACGGCCAGTTCAAGCACGCCGGTTGATGTCCGCGTGCCCACGGCTGAGCTCATTTGGTACGCCACCTCCAAGAACGTTCGTCTTCCGCCGTCCGGTGACGGCACCTACAGTACTCCGCGGGTCCATGACCTGCTGTTACGCAAAAGTTTCATCTTCCGCGGTTGCGCAGTGGCCGGGTGATCTCCCGGACTCGTGGGAAGAAATCATCCAATACCACCGGCAGGGGAATTCTCCAGTTCGGGTGCTCGTCGATCGTGCCCGGCACGTTCGGCTGCCGGGTTTCCCGCAGAGCGTCCTGAGGTGAGGTCAGGACCAGCGCGCAGGGGGCCTGCGCGAGCAGTTCGTGGGCGCCTTCGACCCTGTCCGCGGTCTTGATGCCCTCCTGCCGCATCAGCGCGTCGAAGTCGGGGCCGTCGGGGCCCGCGAAGAACGTCGCCGCGGTCGGGAGGTCGTGGGTGGAGATGCTGGCCATCTGGTTCGGGTTCCACTGCGACGGCGGGATCAGCGGGTGACCCTCGGCGTAGTAGTCGCGCTGGAAGTAGAGAACGGCGCTGGTCAGCATGCCGTTCTCCTGCAACGTCTTCGTGACGACCGGCTCGACCGTGCCGAGGTCCTCGCCGACGACGACGGCGCCGGCCCGGTACGCCTCCAGCGCGAGCACGCCGAGCATGGCGTCGGAGTCGTAGTGGACGTACGTGCCCCTGCTGGGCGGCTCGCCCGGCGGGATCCACCAGAGCCGCCACAGGCCCGCGACGTGGTCGATGCGAATGCCGTCGGCGTGCTTGAGGACGCTGCGCAGCACCTGCCGGAACGGCCGGTAGCCGGTCTCGGCGAGCTTGTCCGGGCGCCACGGCGGCAGGCCCCAGCCCTGGCCGTCGGCGCTGAACGCGTCGGGTGGCGCACCGACCGTGACGTCGATGGCGAACACGTCGGGGTCCGCGAACGTGTCGGCGCCGCCGGGGTCGACGCCCACCGGGAGGTCGTGGATGACGCCGATGGCCATGCCGGCCTCGTGCGCGGCGAGCCGCACGTCCTGGAGCTGGCGGGTGCAGAGGTGCTGGAGCCAGGCGTGGAACCCGACCCGTTCCGCCGGAGGCTCGGCGCGGTCGGCCGGCCACGTGCGCCAGTCCTTGCCGTGGATCTCAGCGAGCGCGCAGTACGTGGCGAACTTCTCCAGCTCGGCGTCCATCTCGACGTCGCCGCCGGGGAAGAGCAGCTCCAGGGCCTGCTTCTTGGCGTCCCAGATCTCGTCGTAGTCGATCAGCTCGTGGTTGCCGGGCCGGAGGTCGCGGATGAGCTGCCGGGTGCGCGGGCAGGCCTGCAGGAACTCCGCGGTGTCGGTGACGCGCAGGTACAGCGGGTTCGCGAACCGGCGGCTGGTCGGCGAGTACGGCGAACGTTCGACGGGATGCGTCGGCGACGGCGCCTGCACGGGGTTGACCAGCACGACACCGGCGTCGAGCTCCAGGCTGCTCCGGCGGGCGATGGTGGCGAGGTCGGCGAAGTCGCCCATCCCCCACGACTCGTTCGAACGCGCGGCGTAGAGCTGCAGCATCCAGCCCCAGGTGTGCGGGACGTCCGGCAGCGTCCTGGGCGCGACGGCGAGCGTGACGGTCTGGTCCTCGGTGACGACGCGGTGCCAGCCGAGCGGAACCGAGTCGGGCACGTGCCGTTCGACGGCGAACGAGGTGCCGTCCTCGAGCTCGATGGTCGCGGGGCCGCGCAGGTCGTACGTCTCGTACTCGCGGATGACGATCGTGGGCGGGAGCTTCAGCTCGGCCCGCCGCCGTTCGACCTCGGCGAGCTCGCGGGCGACGGAGTCCTCAGTGGACGCGTCGACACCGAACTGAGCGAGGACCTTCACGACGACGTCGTGATCGACCACGACCTCTTGCTGGTCCGCGTTTTCGTACCGTGTGGCAACGCCCCAAGCGTCCGCCAGCCGCGCCACCAACTCCTCCACAGGTACAAGCTATGTCATAGCCCGGTCCGCATTACCAGAGCAAATGGTCCCTGGTCACCCGATGGGTGCAGGCCGGTCGAGACACCCACGCAGAGATGCATTTACTTAGACATCCGATGCTTCACCTGGAATAGCCACGACCGCTTCGACCTCGACCAGGAAATCGGGTCCGAACAAAGCAGCCACCTGAACCAGCGTGCTGGCCGGGTTGGGCACTTCTCCCAGCGCGGGCCGCAGAATCTCGTCCCGCACGTCACGAATGGTCTGAACCTCCGACGCATCCAGCACGAACCAGGTGAACTTGATGACATCCGACCAGTCGGCGCCGAGATTTCTGATGACGTGATGAAGATTGCTCAAGGCCTGCCGCGTCTGCGCCGCGAGGTCGTCGACGCCGACCGCACACCCCTGCGCGTCCACCGCGACCTGACCGGAGACGAACGCGAGCGTGCCGGTGACCGTCACCGCGTGGGCGTAGCCGGGCGTCGTCGGCAGGCCGGGCAGTTCGGTCAGGCGCTCTTGGGCGGGCATGGCGCCACAGTACTTCGAGCGGGTGGAACGCATCGGTGCGCTCAGCGCGCGACCGGACCGCACGACCGGAATGCGCCGCCTGCTGTTGCCGAGCGACGAGTTCGTCCTGGTCGACGACGACGCGCCGGTGAAGCTCGGCAAACCGCGCTACGTCAGTTCGCGGGCCCGCTCGAGTTCCTGACGACCAGCCGCACCGGGTGTTCGGCCGGTTCGATCTCCCCGCCCCTGATCAGCGTGAACAGGTCGGCGACCGCCCGTTCCCCCTGCGTCTTCGCCGCCCCTTCGACGGCGGTCAGCCCGACCACGCGGGTGAGCTCCTGCCCGTCGAGCGACACGATCGACACCTCGTCCGGCACCGCGCGCCCGTCCCGCTGCATGCGCAGGAAGATCCCGACCGCTGCGGCACCGTTCGAGCTGATCACCGCGGTGGGCAGGCGTTCGCCGTCGAGCAGCACGTCGACCACCTGCTCGCCGCCGTCGACGGTCGGCGAGCACCACACCGTCCACTCCGGACGCACCTCGAGGCCGGCGGCGACCAGGATCTCGTCGTAGGACTCGTCCACGCCGTCGGCCAGCACCAGGGCCACCTCGCGATGGCCGAGGGCCTGCAGGTGGGACACGGCGGTCTGCAGCGCGTGGCGGAGATCGGTGTCGTCGACCGTGACGTGCGGGACCTCCAACGACTCCAGCGCGACCTGCTCCGAAGAGGACAGCGACATCGACAGCAGCAGCACGCCGTCCACCCGGCGCCCCAGCGGCAGCTCGTCGAAGAACTTCGCGCGCGCGTCCGCGTCACCCAGCACGTAGAGCAGCACGTCGTACCCGGCCTGCCGCAACGCGCCCTCCGCGCCCGCCAGCACGGGACTGACCTCGGACGTCAGCACCGCGATCGCGTACCGCCGCCCACCGGCCAGGGAGGAGGCGTCGCGGGCGATCGCGTACTTCATCCGGCGTGCGACGTCGCTCACGTGCTGCCTGGTCGCCTCGGACACGCCCGGTTCGCCTCGCAGCGCACGCGATACGGTCGCAGCGGACACACCAGCGGCCTTGGCCACGTCGGACATGCTGGTCACGGCCCGAGCGTATTGGAGATCCATGAAGCCCGGCGACCTCGCCCCCGACTTCACGCTGCCCGACCAGGACGGCACCGACCGCAAGCTGTCGACGCTGCTCGAGGACGGCCCGGTCGTGCTCTTCTTCTACCCCGCGGCGATGACGTCCGGGTGCACCGCGCAGAGCTGCCACTTCCGCGACCTCGCCCAGGAGTTCAAGGAGGCCGGGGCCCAGCGCGTCGGCATCTCGATGGACGACGTGGCGAAGCAGAAGGAGTTCGCCGAGCTGAACGGCTTCGACTACCCGCTGCTCGCCGACGTCGGTGGCGACGTCGCGGAGCAGTACGGCGTGCGGCGCCGGTTCGGGCCGATCCCGGTCAAGCGGCACACGTTCGTCATCGGGGCCGGCCGCGAGATCATCGAGGTGGTCAAGAGCGAGTTCTCGATGAACGCGCACGCGGACAAGGCGCTGGCGGCTCTCCGCGAGCGAGCCGCCAAGTAGTCGGCTAACCGACGATCCCGGCGAGAGCGGCCTCATACTCTTTCGCCTGGGTCGGCGTGAGCTGTTTCGACACCCGGACCAGCACACCACCGGCGACGTAGTCGTACTCGGCGAGGACCGACATCTGCTTGCCGAAGGACTGGATGTAGTCCATGCGCGCCTTGGCCGCCGCCTCGTCGGCGAACACCTCGACCCCTCCTCCCCGGAGGGTGTCGTTCTCCTTGGTGATCGCCACCTCGCCCTCCACCGCGACACGCGTGTCGGTGAACGCGGTCTTGGACGTGTAACCGTTCGGGCGGCCGAGCAACTTGTTCGGATCGTCCTCGGCAGTGAAGACCTTGGTCAGTTTCAGGCTGGGAACCTTCTGTGCCAGCGCGGTGGTGAGCTCTTCTGCGGTCTTGGGTGCCGCAGGCTTGTTCTCCGCCTGGACTACCGGAGTGTCGGCCGAGCCGGTCGGACCACTGGTCGACGGCGAGCCGCATGCGGTGAGCAGAGTGGCGGCGAGGATGCCGACGGCGATGCGATGCATGCGACGTCCTTCGTCCCGCGAAGGCCGGCCGTTACGAGGCTCTCAGGAGTCAGTGATCGTCAGCACGCCGTAGGGCCCGGACGCCTTGCCCTCGCGGACAGTCGTGCCGTCGATCGTGTACTTGCCGTGCACCTCGGCACCGTCCGGGCCCGCGACGACCACGAGCATCACGGACTCGGACGCGGGGCCGGCGGGCACCTCGACGGTGCGGGTCCACGGCAGGGTCACGCTCGCCTCGTTGTGGATCGTCGCGCCGACGGTCGCGGTGACGTTGAACGCCTTGCCGGTGCCGGTCACCTCGAACACGACGGTCCGCTTCTCCGGTGCCGGCGCGGGCGACTGGACGGGCTCCAGCGGCACCGCGGTGTGCTCCGGGGAGCTGAAGGTCCGCTCCAGCATGGTCGTCACGTGGTTGCCGAACGCGAGTGCGCCCAGGACCACCAGCACCGTGATCAGCAGCAGCACCCAGGGCCACTTCGACGACTTGGGTGGCTCGTGCAGTGGCGGTGCGATGCCGAACTCGGGCGGTTGGTGCGACATGAGGACCCCCTGCCCTGGGAGTCGATCTCGCGACTCCCGCCGTTACCGCCACTGGGACGCGGCGCGGCGCGGCGCGGATCCGCCCGTCTGCACCGCACCGGCCGGCGCCAGCCGTTCGACGTGGTCGGCGCTGAGCGCGGCGGCGTCGTGCTGCCGGTACTCCGCCGCGAGTTCGCGGGCCCGCAGCCGGAACGACCCGCCGTCCAGCACCGACCGCACCGCCGCCCTGATCGCCTTCGACGACGGCGCCGAGGTGCGCAGGTTCAGGCCGGCGCCGGACCGTTCCACGCGGGCGGCCACCTCGGGCTTGTCCTCGGTCGTGCCCGCCACGACCAGCGGGACGCCCTGGGCGAGCGCGAGTTGCACGCCACCGAATCCGCCGTTGGTGACCATCGCGGCGATCTCGGGCAGCAGCCGGTCGTAGGGCAGGAACGGCGCGGTGAAGGCGTTGGCGGGCAACGGGCCCACGTCGTGCGCGCCGGTGCTGGCGACGACCGTGACCGGCTCGTCGGCCAGGGCGTGGATGGTGGGCAGCACGAGTTGGTGCAGGTCCATGTCCGCGACCGTGCCCTGGGTGACGTGCACGATCGGGCGCCCGGCGGTCATCATGCGTTCCCACCAGTCCGGCAGGTCGATGGTCGGGGCCGGGTCGACCAGCGCGCCGACGAACTTCACCTGCGGCGGCATGAACACGCGCGGATGTTCCAGGCCGGCGATGCCGTTCTGCAGGTGCAGGTGCGAGGACACGCTCGCGAGCCGGCGTTCGCCCTCGGGCAGGCCGAGCCCGGCGAGGATCCGGTCGCGGTGCGCGAACACGGGCTTGAACACCACGTTGTCCAGCAACGCGCGCACGGCCGCGTATTGCATCCGCGCCACCACACCGGTCCGATGCCGCAGACCAGGTCCGAACGGCGGCACGTCCGGCGCGGGCAGCATCATCGGTGTGACGCCGACGCTCACGGCGCGAGGCCCGCCGAGCAGTTCGAGCACGGTCGCGCCGACGTACGCGGTGTCGTGCACCACGAGGTCCGCCGGCCGTTCGGCCAGCACTCGCTGAAGGTCGCTGACCTGCGCGGGGATCGGGTCCAGGAACACCGCGGTCATGTCGTAGCGCAGCTTCGCGATGCCCTTGAGCCTGGTGCGCTCGGGGAACAGCTCGTCGACGTTGCGCCCCTGGTGGTCGATCGACGGGTCCATCGCGACGAACTCCGCGCCGGTCGCGGCGATCCGGGCCGCGAACACCTCGCCGGTGCACCACCGCACGTGATGGCCGCGCTCGGTCAGCGCACGGGCGATGGGCAGCAACGGCACGACGTGACCGGGTACGGGCATGGTCGCGAACAACAGGTTCAGACGGGGCACGGGGGCAGTCGATCAGATCACGCTTAACGCGCCCTAATTCGTCATCTCAATCCGGCCAGCACGAAGTCCGCGATCTCCCCCGCCAGCACGGCGGGCGTCTTCTGGCCGTCCGGCCGGAACCACATGGGCAGCTGGTTGACCACGCCCAACGCGATCCGCACCACGGTGTCCGCGGGCACGACGGAGCTGAACTCGCCGTCCGCCTGCCCCTTCTCGATCACCGCGAGGAACGTCTCGTGGTAGCGGCGGCGTTCGGCGCGGAACTCGGTCATCGAGTCCTCGCCGAGCCGGTGCAGCTCGCGGACGAACACCGCGGTCTCGTCGACCCGTTCGGCCGTCGACACCACGAGCGACGCCAGGATCTCGCGCACGGTCTCGCCGGCGGGCAGGCCGAGGCCGATGATCCGGTCCATGTCGGCGGACTGGGACGTGATCAGCAGCCGGTAGATCTCGAAGAGCAGGTCGTCCTTCGCCCGGAAGTAGTGGTAGAGCGCGCCCTTGGTCACCTGCGCGGCCGTGACGATCTCCTGCACCGACGTCGCGTCGTAGCCCTGCGACGCGAACAGCCGCACGGCCGCGTCGATGATCTTCTGCTCGGTCGCGCTGGGCATCGCTAGGCCTTCGGTGCCAGTGCGCGTACCTGTTCGATCTGGTCGCCACCGGTCGGAAGCAGGGCGATGATCGGGGTGTCGACGCCCTGGGCCTGGTACTCGGCGACGCGATCGCGGCACTGGTCCAGCGAACCGTGCACGACCAGCGCGTCCACGACCTCGTCCGGGATCGACTTCGACGCGGCCTTGCGGTCGCCCGCCGCCCACGCCTCGTGCATCGGGCGCAGCGCCTCGCCGCGGCCCAGCCAGTCGTGGAACGCCGCGTAGGCAGGCACGGTCAGATAGGTGCTGATCAGCATGCGTCCCAACGCCCGCGCGGCGTCGGCGTCCTCGGTCGGGCAGACGAAGATCCGGGCCGCGAGCTCGGCGTCGCCCAGTTCGGCACGCACCTGCGGCACGTCGGTGGCGGCGAGCCAGTTGGTGATCGCGCCGTCGGCCTCGCGACCGGCCAGGCGCAGCATGTTCGGGCGCAGCGCCGCGAGCATGATCGGCACCTTCTCGGCCGGCGGGCGCTCCAGCTTGAAGCCCTTCACCGAGAACGTGTCGTAGTCGGCGCTGACCTTCTCCCCCGCCAGCGCGGCCTTCAGGAACCGCAGCGTGTCGCGGGTGCGCTTGAACGGCTCCTCGAACGGGATCGCGTTCCAGCGCTGCACGATCGCGGGCGACGACGAGCCGATGCCCAGCACGAACCGCCCACCGGTCACCTCGGCCAGCGTCGCGGCGGTCATCGCCAGCGTCGCAGGGCCGCGCGTGTACACCGGCGCGATCGCCGGGCCGAAGCGCAGCTCGGAGGACCACTGCGCGGCCAGCGCCAGCGGCGTGAACGCGTCGGTGCCCGTCGTCTCGGCCGACCACACGTCCGTGTAGCCGAGCCCGGCGAGCTCGGACACCAGCGCGCGGTGCTCCAGCACCGGCACTCCGATGAGCGGCAGCGTGATTCCCCAACGAGCCATGAACGCCTCCAAGTCAGCTTGAAGGCACCCTACCGACCGGTCGGTATGCTCACAACCTCACTTCTTGCGGGCCATCGTCAGGCCGTCCGCGATCGGCACCAGCACCGACTCCACGCGCGTGTCCCTGCGCACGAACTTGTTGAAGGCGTCGATCGCGGCGGCGTTGCCCTCTGGCTGCTCGTCGGCGGCCTCGCCGTAGTAGAGCGTGTTGTCGGCGAGCAGCAGGCCGCCCTGCCGCACCCGCGGCACCAGCAGGTCCCAGTAGTGGACGTACCCGACCTTGTCCGCGTCGATGAACACCAGGTCGATGACCGGCTCCTCGGGCAGCTCGGCCAGCGTCACGGCGGCCGCGCCGATCCGCAGGTCGATGCGGTCGCGCACGCCCGCCGCCTGCCACGCCTCCTCGGCGATCGCGGTCCACTCGGTCGAGAGGTCGCAGGTGATGACCTTGCCGGACGGGGGAAGTGCCTGCGCGAACGCCAGCGTGGAGTACCCCGTGTAGGTGCCGACCTCGACCACCGTCTGCGCGCCGGTGAGCTTGACCAGCAACGACAGCAGCACTGCCTGCTCGTGCGGGATCTGCATCTCGGCCGAGTCGCCGAGCTCGGCCGTGCGGGCGATCAGCTTCTCCTGCACGGCGCTCGGCTGGCCGGCCTGCTCGCGCACGTAGCGGTAGATCTGCGGGGTCATGACCACGGTCTTGAAGTCGTTCACGCGCGGCCTTCTCTCATAGTCGGGTGGCGAACGTCCTGAGTGTCTCTCCGTACTCGGGGCTCAGCGGGTGTTTCGCGAGGTCATGGCCGATCGCGGACAAGATGGCCGTGCGGTGCGCCTGATAGCGGCTCACGCACACGCACTCCCGGCTGACCAGGAAGAACTCGTCGAACCGCGCGCGTTCGGCTTCGGTGGTGGGCACGCTCGTGCGGCCGGACTCGCGCAGCAGCGACGGGCCGCCGGGCACGAGTCTGCGCATGACCTCCTTGTGTGCCACCAGGTTCGCCTTGCTCGCGGAGGAGAGCGGTGCGGCCGCCGCGGGCCCCAGTGCGGCACGCGCCCGGCGCAGCAGGCCGGGCAGTGGCTCGTAGTCACGTGCCCATCGCCCGCTGAACGCCGGGTCGAACGTCACCATCATCGGCCGGATGACGTCCTCGTACACCTCACGGGAACAACTGCCCGAATAGGCGAGCATCACCGAGTACGCGTCGTATCCAAGCGCAGCGAGGCGGACTAACTGCGAATCAGGCTCGCGTATCAACCGATCGAGTGAATCCGACAGAAACTTCCACACCAGGAATGCGCCGTGATGGCCGAGAAACCACCGGTACACGGCGCGTTGCACCGGGTCTTCCGGGGCGGTGATGACGATCGGGATCTGAAAGCAGCGGGCCGCGCACGGAATCAGTTCCGCGTCCGGCATCGGCAGCCGCAGGACGGGCAGGTCGACCCAGGTGTGCCCCCACGCGGGCACGCAGGCGGGAGCGCTCATCGACCACCCTCCACTTCGGACACTACGGCGTCGAGGAGATCCGCGACCACGCCCAGCGCGACGTCCAGCGGCCGGTCCTCCACGATCGGCGGCACCACCTCCGCGATCCGGTCGAACACCTCCGCGAGCCGCGGCGCCTGCGGACGGCGCGCGCCGACGTGCACGGCCTGGCGCAACCCGATCGCGAGCCCCGCGTGCAGATAGCGCAGCAGCCGCGCCTGGTCGAGCGCCGTGAACGCGGCCTGCGTGCCGAACGGGACGACGTCCTGGTTGTGCAGGTTCGTCGGCAGGCTCTGCACCGACGCGGGCGCGGCGGCCCTGCGCATCGCGGCGACCGTGGCGGTCGCGCACAGCTGCACGCCCTGGAGTGCGTGGTGCTGACCGGGAAGCGGGCTGAGCATCGGCGGCAACCCGTTGGTGCGGTGGGGATCCACCAGCAGGTCGAGCTGGCGTTCGGCCAGGTTGCCCAGCTGCACCAGCGCGACGTTGAGCTGGTCGGCCGCGAAAGCGCTGGGCTGGCCGAAGAAGTTGCCGCCGTGCACGACCTCCCCCGTCTCCGGGAAGAACAACGGGTTGTCGCTCACGCCGTTGAGGTCGCGGCGCACCACCTCGTCGGCGTGCCGCACGCTCGTGCCGGCCGCGCCGATCAGCTGCGGCGTGCACCGGATGCTGTAGGGCTCCTGCAGCGGACGCTCCCCGGATGGCTTACTCCCTTCGAGCCAACTTCTAATGGCCGCACCCGTTTCAGCGACGTCCGGATGCCCGAACGCCGCCAGTAGTCCAACCGACGTGAACTCGACACCGCAGCCGAGGACGTCGGTCATCAAGGCGGACAACAACTCCGCCGTCCGCCGCGCGCGAACCGACTGTGCGACAGCGAGTCCGAGAGCTGCGGCGGTCACCGAAATGCCGTTGACCAACGCGAGGGCGTCCCGGCCACCGAGCACGAGTTTCCTGAGCCCTGCCCGTGTGAGCGCTTCCCCGGCAGGCATGAGCTCATCCCCGAAGAAGGCGTTCCCGTTACCGCGCAAAGCATGGGCCACATAGGCCAGTGGCTGGAGGTCTCCACTCGCACCGACTGACCCCAAACGTGGTACCGCTGGGGCGAACTCGGTGTCCAGCATGGCAGTCAGCGAGTCCACGACCTGCTCGGACACTCCGGATCGCCCCTGCGCCAAAGAGAACAGTCGCGTGAGCACAGCCGCGCGGGCGACGGCCGGCGGCAGCAGTTCACCGTGGCCGACGATGTGGTGCAGGATGGTGTTGTCGCTCTGGCCGGCGCTGTCCGCGCGGCCCTCGAACTCGACGAGCGGGCCGAAACCCGTTGTGACACCGTAGATGGCGCGTCCGGACGAGCTGACTTCGAGCACGAACTCGTAGCAGCGCGAGATCCGCGCGCGCACGTCGGCCGGCAGTTCGACGTGCAACGGATCACGGGCGAGTTCGAGCTGCGCCGGTGCGAGGTGTGCGGCCAGATTCAGGACAGCAGAAGATGTTCCGACAGGCACGATGCCTCCAGATGACTTGGGAGCCACTCGCGACGATCCCGGTTGACCTGCCTGCGAGGAAGGGCCTTATGTACGCACTAAACGAGGAAAATTTCTCAGCTGTCCTTCGGCGTGATCAAGCCGCCGGAGAGGTGATCGAACTCTCCGCGCACGATTCGGCCCAAAAGATCGGCGGACTGCTCCAGCGGGGTGAACCTGCCCGTGTCGCGCTGAGACCTCGACCACGTCGAGATCCTTTGCTGGTGCGGATCCTTCGAGTCCATGGTGGCGCCGCGGCGCATCAGACCGATGTCGACCATGCCGGGGTCGTAGCTCAGCACGGCGATGGGCCGGTTCTTGAGCTCGATCGCGAGGTTCTCGGTCAGCTTGATCACGGCCGCTTTGGACACGGAGTACGCGGTGACATAAGGCCATCGGTGCACGCCGGCGTTGCTGACCACGTTGATGATCCGGCCGCTCGTCATCGTGCGGATCGCGGCGTTGGCGGCGAACGCGGTGCCGCGCAGGTTCACCTCGAACGTGTGCCACCAGTCGTTCTCGTCGACCTGCCACGTCGGACCGACCGGCCCACCGAGCGCACCGTTGTTGACCAGCACGTCGATCCCGCCGAGGCTCTCGATGAGCTTCGGTGTCGCATGCGGATCGCCCAGGTCCGCGACGTGCGTCTCGACGTCGACGCCCCGGGCCGTCAGCTCGGCCTGAGCGGTGTCGAGCGCCTTCTCGTCGCGTCCGGTGATGACGAGCTGATGTCCTTGCGCGCCAAGGACGTCGCTGAACGCCCTGCCGAGTTCCTTGGCACCACCGGTGATGAGAACCCTCACTGCGAGGCGTCCTTCAGCAGGCGACGAAGGATCTTGCCTGAGACGGACTTCGGTATCTCTCGCACGAACTCAACCTGGCGGATCTTCTTGTAAGACGCCACCTCCGCCGCGACGAACGCCATCAGTTCGTCCGCGGTGACGTCGCCTTGCGTCACCACGAACGCTTTGGGGACCTCGCCGTTAACTCGATCGGCCGCACCGATCACGGCAGCGTCTCGAACGGCGGGATGGCGGCGCAACACGGCCTCCAGTTCGGCCGGCGCGACCTGGTAGCCCTTGTACTTGATCATTTCCTTGATGCGGTCCACGACGTGGAACCGGCCGTTGTGGACTCGCACGAGATCCCCGGTGCGCAACCAGCCGTCCACGAAGGCGTCCCGGGTGGCCTGCTCGTCGCCGAGGTAGCCGTCCATCACCTGCGGACCGCGGATGAGCATCTCGCCCTCCGCCACGTCCCTTGTGGTGCCCGGCTTGACGATGCGCGCCTCGGTACCGGGACAGAGCACACCGACGCTCGTGGGGTCGGATTCCACGTCACCGTCGAATGTTTGGTGTGTCCCACCAGCTTCAGTGAGTCCGTAGCCCTGCCGCAGGGGCGCCTGGAGCTTGCGTTCGGCTTCCTGGCGAATGGTGTCGTCGAGCGGGGCGGCGCCGCAGAGAACGAGCTTGAGGCTCAGTTCCGGTACCGGTTCTGGATGATCCGCGATGGCGGCGGCGAGCGGAGGCACCAGGAACGCCCGTGTGACGCGGTGTTCCGCGAGGCGCCGCAAGTACGTTCCGGCGTCGCTGCGGGGCATGGTGACGAGCGTGGCGCCACCGAGCAGGCCGGAGTTGAGGATGATGGCGAAGCCGTAGACGTGGAAGAACGGCAGGTTCGCGGCGAGGACGTCGGTCTCGTCGATGCGCCAGCCCGGCCGGTGCTGCTCCAGGTTCGCCACGAGCGCGCGGTGACTCAGGCCGACGGCCTTGGTGAGACCCGTTGTGCCACTGGAGAAGAGGACGACCGCGGTCGAACCGGGATTTCCCCGTGGGAGCGAATCTTCCCGGCTCTCAGGGAGGTCGTCGAGGTCGAGCGTCGCGGTGACGTTCGCGAGCTCCTTGAGCCGTGCGATCTCCGGCGGTGTGAGCATCGGGTTGATCAGCGCGGCCGTCGCACCCGCGGCCATGACCGCGTGCAGACCGACGGCGTACCTAGGCCGGTTGAGACTGGCGATCGCGACCGTGTCACCGGGCCGGATCCCAGCCCTGACAAGGCCTTTGGCCGTTCGCTCGACCTGGTCGGCGAGCTCGGCGTAGGTGAGCGACTCGCCCGTGACGGCGTCCACGAGCGCGACTTTGTCGTTGTGCCGTGCGCGTTCCAGAACGTGTTCTGGCACAGTGCGTTCAGGAACGGCCACGGCCGGCAGGGGGCTGTGGTAGATCACTGGCGCGGCTCCGGTGTCCACGCCGCCGTACCTGATGCACGGCGACGTGGCCGGACACTATCGGCACTTTTCGTGATCGTGTGGCCGAGTTGGTCAGAAGCTCACCAAGTCTGGCCGGAGACTCAGAGACTCACGCCGCGCTCGGCCAGCCAGCCGACGGGGTTGATCTTCTGGCCGCCACCGACCCACACCTCGAAGTGCACGTGCGGCCCGGTCGACTGCCCGCGGTTGCCGATCGTCGCGATCTGCTGCCCGGCCTTGACCTTGGCACCCTGCGGAACGTCGATGGTGTTCATGTGGCCGTAGACGGTGATGGTGCCGTCCTCGTGCTGGATGCGCACCCACAGCCCGAACCCGGACGCGGGCCCTGCCTCGACGACCGTGCCGTCCATGACGGAGACGATCGGGGTGCCGATGGCGTTCGCGATGTCGACGCCGTTGTGGCTGGTTCCCCAGCGGGCGCCGAAGCCGGACGTGAACGAGCCCTGAGCGGGCCGCACGCACTTCGGGCGCTTCGCCTCCTCCTCGGCCGCGATCCGCGCCTGCTCGGCCTTGGCGGCCTCCTGGCGCTTCACGTAGGCGCCCTCCGCGGACTTGAGGGCCTCGGCGACGTGGTACTGCGCCTGGATCTGCTCGGCCTGCAGCAGCTTGCGCGCCTCGGAGCCGGTGTCGACGGAGTGAATCGTCTGCGGCCCCTGCTGCGGCGGGGCGGTCATCGCGGCGGCGAGGTTCTTGGTCGCCGCGACGGGGGTGATGAGGCGGTCGACCGGGGACACCGTGCTCGCCGCCTGGGCGAAACCGGCGCCGGCGAGGGCGCCCGCGGCGACGACCACCGCAACGGCCTTCTTGCGGTCCAGGTCCACTCTGGTGATGACGTCGACCAGCGGACCCTTCGCACGATGCCGTGCCAAAACTGCCTCCATGCACTCGGGGGAGTTCGGCAACCGCTCTTCGCCTGGCGTCGGGGGGCCTGGCTGCGGGCTTCGGGGGCCCGGTGGTGGACTGGACCGCTTCGGGGGCGTTCCGTGTCCTTGCGGTTATCGAACCGTGACATGCGGCGCAGAACGTAACCTCGCGTCACCGGCCCGAGCAAGCCAAGTGGGTGTTCAGGTGATTAGGCCCACTACCAGTCACTTTCGGTAGTCAAGACATTCCGGCTTTGGTTAACACGTTCTAAACCAATCCCCGCCAGTACGTTTGTACTGGTCAGTCGCTTTATCGAGAAAGGTTTGCGGAGCCGGCCCGCCCACGACAAAGGGCCGCCGGACGCACGTGGCGTCCGACGGCCCTCTGGGACCGAACGATGCTTACCTGTACTTGGCCGCGGCCGGCTTGAGCTGTTCCACCGGCAACCCTTCGTGGATCGCCTTCATGGCGTTGAACCACGTGGGCGCGGCGGACTGGCCACCGAAGATGCCGTTGGAGCTACCGGGGCACAACCGGATCGGGTTCGCGCAGATCACCTGCGGGTTGCTGCCGTCGGCGTAGGTCATCACCGCGCCCGCGTACTGCGGGGTGGCGGCGAGGAAGGCGACCGACTTGCTCTCCTCGGTGGTACCGGTCTTGCCGATGGCCGGGCGGTTCCAGCCCGCGGCCGACGCCGCGGCGGCCGCGGTGCCGCCACCGTGGACGTCCTGCGACATGCCCTGGCCCAGCGAGTTCGCGAGGTCGGGCTCGACCGCCTGCTCGCAGGGCTTCTCCTTGAGCGGGATCTCCTTGCCGTAGCGGTCGATGACCTTCTCGACCGGGGTCGGCGGGCACCAGGTGCCGCTGGAGACGATGGTGGCGGCCACGTTGGCCAGTTCGAGCACGCTGGTGGCACCCGGACCGAGGGTGTAGGAACCCGCGTTGTTCTGCTTCGTCCAGTCACCCTGCGACGGGCCGTTGGAGCCGTCCGCCTTCAGCGGCTCGGCACCGCGGTTGACCGCGCTCAGGGTTTCGCGCATGCCGAGCTTGTACGCCATGTCGACGACGTTGCTCAGGCCCGCCTGCTCCTGCAGGATCACGAAGCCCGTGTTCGGCGACTGGGCCAGCGCCTGCGTCAGCGTCATCTCCTCGGCGTAGTTGCCGGAGTTCTTGACCTGCCAGGCGGAGCCACCGTTGGGGTACACCTTCGACGCGTACGTCTTCGGGACCTTGATCTTGCGGTCGATGCCGGTGATGTTGCGCTGCATGGCCGCCGCGGCGGTGAAGACCTTGTTCACCGAGCCGGGGCCGAACGGCAGGACCTCGGCGGGCACGGGACGGGCGACCTGGCCGAGCTCGGCGTTGTTGCCGAAGTCGCGGGACGCGACCAGCGCGCGGACGCGGTGCTTGTCACTGCCGGGCTGGACGACGGACATGACGTTCGAGACGCCGTTCGTGGTCTTCGGCACCTGCTTCTCGGCCGCGTCCTTCGCCGCCTTGGTGGCCTTCGGGTCCATCGTCGTCTTGATGGTGAGGCCGCCGCGCTGCAGCTGCTTGTCCGTGATGCCGGCGTCGCGCAGGTAGTCGAGCAGGTAGGAGCAGAAGAAGCCGTAGATCGGGCCGTCACCGGCACCGACGCAGCCCTTGGGCAGGATCTGCAGGTCCTCGACGACGCCCAGCGGCGCGGCCTTGAACTCCTCTGCCTTCTTCTTGGCCTCGGTCTCGTCGGCGCCGAACGCACCGTTCTCGCGCATCTTGTCGATGACGATGTTGCGGCGCTCCAGCGCCTTCTCCGGGGAGGCGCCGGGGTTCAGCGACGACGGGCGGTTCGCGATCGCGGCGAGCAGCGCGGCCTGCGGAACCGTCAGCTTGTCGGCCGTGGTGTTGAAGTACGCCTTCGCGGCGGCACCGACGCCGTAGGTCTGGTTGCCCAGCGGCACGATGTTGAGGTAGCCGGTGAGGATCTCGTCCTTGCTCATCTGCTGCTCGAGCTGCAACGCGACGCGCGCCTCGCGCATCTTGCGGCCGACCGTCGCCTCGGTGGCCTTCTCCCAGGCCTCCTGCTCGTTGTCGGCACCGAGCACGAACGCCATGTAGTTCTTCACGTACTGCTGGGTGAGCGTCGACGCGCCCTGCGTCGCCCCACCGTCCACACCGGCCTTGGCGGCGGCACGGGCGATGCCCTGCCAGTCGACGCCCTGGTGCTCGTAGAACCGTTTGTCCTCAATGGCCAGGATCGCGCCCTTCATGGTGTCCGCGATGTCCTTGGTCTCCAACGGGATGCGGTACTGGTCGTACAGGTAGGCGATCGGCTGGCCGTCCATGTCCTGGATGGTGGTGACCAGCGGCAGCTCACCCTTCGCGAGGTCGCCCGACGTCTGGTCGACCGTGTCGGCCGCGCGGTTGGACGCGAGCCCGAGACCTCCGACGAACGGGAACACCATCGCAGCGAGGAGCACGCCCGCAGTCAGGCACAACCCCAGCAACTTGACCAAGCCTGACGCGCGTGCGGCGAACAACCCGCAACTCCTTCCGAGCAAAACCCCAGAGACTCTCTACATGTATAAGTCGCGCGGAAGGCCTACGAGGTTGCGTCCGCTGATCGACTGTTTTCCAACCTACCGGAGTAGTCGGAGTCCGATCGTCGGACTTGCCCTGCGCACCTCGACGCCCGCGTGATCGGGAAGGACGTCGTCGAGGAACCCGTAGCGCGCCAGTTCTTCGTCGGGCCGCCTACTCACCGTCCGCCACCAGACCGCGATGTCCCCCCAGCCGGGAGCGGACAGCGAGCCGCCGAAATGTTGCACGGACAGTGCGGCACACAGGTTCGCGAACCGCACCCGGTGTTCGAGGGGCCACCCGGCCAGAGTGCCCATCACGAACCCGGCCCCAAACACGTCGCCGGCGCCGGTCGCGTCGAGTTGCGCGACGTTGAGTCCCGGCACGTCCACGCACTCGCCGGTGGCGCTGTCGACGGCGACCGCTCCCCCGCCTCCGCGTGTGACGACGACCACGGGCACGTGCTCGGCGAGTTTGCGGGCGGCGGCCTCCGGGGTGTCGGTGCGCGTGTAGCCCTGAGCCTCCACGTGATTGGGGAGGAACACGTCATATCCGTCGAGCCTGCGCAGGAGTTCGGGCGACCAGGCCCCGGTGCGGTCCCAGCCGATGTCGGCGAAGAGCTTGGCGCCGTTCTCCTTGGCCGTGCGCACCCACTGCTCGTCTTCGGCCTGGATGTGCACGAAGCACGCTTTGGTCGACGGCGGCGGGGAGAAGAGGTCGTCGGCGACAACGGGCGCCTTGTGGCCGTGCGTGACCATGCTGCGGTCGCGCTCCATCGCCATGCTCACCGTCACCGGCGAGTGCCAGCCGTAAAAGCGACGGCAGTAGGAGAGGTCGACGCCCTCCTGGTCGGCCAGCACGTCCCAGCAGAAGTCGCCGTACGCGTCCTCCCCGAACGCCGCCGCCAGCGCGGTCTTCAGTTCGAGCCGGCGCAGCGCCACCGCGAGGTTCGCGATCCCGCCGGGGCACGACCCGAGGCCGTCGGCCCACACCTCGGTCCCCGGCTCCGGTGGGCGGGGCAGGCCGGTGAAGATGATGTCGAGGAAGACCGTGCCGGTGAGGAGCACGTCGTAGTCCGGTTCCGCCATGCGTAAACCTTGCCACCCCCACCTGGCCGTCATGCGATAGAAACGTCGGCCATGGGGGTTCCGCTCAGGAAGAACGTTCAGTTCCAGCTGCTCTGGCTCGGCGGGGCGGTCTCGCAACTCGGCACCACGATCACGACGCTGGCGATGCCACTGCTGGTCGTGGCGCTCACCGGCTCGTACTTCCTGCCCGGTGTGATCGCGGGCGCGCGGGCCGCCGCGCTGCTGCTCACCCTGATGCCGGCGGGCGTGTGGGTGGACCGCTGGGACCGCCGTAGGACGCTGGTCTGGAGCCAGTCCGTCCAGGCGCTCGCCGCCGCTCTGCTGGCCGCCGCGATCCTCACCGGCCACGCCTACGTCGTCGTCTTCGTCGCACTGGCGGTCGTCGACGGCGTCTGCACCGCGTTCGCAGGCCCCGCCCGCACGGCCGCGATCCAGGCCGTCGTGCCCCAGGACCAGCTCACCACCGCCTACGCCCAGGAGGAGGCCCGCGGCCACGCGGCACGAGTGGCCGGACCACCGCTGGGCGCCCTGCTCATGGCCGTCGGCCGCGCCGTCCCGTTCGTGGTGGACGCTCTGACGTTCACCGTGGCGGCGATCTGCGCCTGGTTCGCGAAGATCCCTGCTCGCGGCGAACTGAAGCCCCGGCAGCGCATGCACCACGACGTGAAGGACGCGGCCCGCTGGCTGTGGCACCAGACCGGCCTGCGCAACCTCACGATCATCTTCCTCGTGCTGAACCTGCTCGGCGGCGCCTCGATCCTGCCGGTGCTGGCACTGGTCGCCTCCCGCGGCGGCAGCGGCCTCGACACGGGCCTGGTGCTCGCGGGCATCGGGGTCGGCGGCATCATCGGCTCGCTGCTGTCCCCCAGGGTCTCCCTCGCGCCCGGCAAGCTGATGGTCGCCGTGCTGGTCGTGTTCGGCGCCTGCAACCTCGCGATGGCACTCCCGTTCGGCGTCTTCTGGCCGTTCGTGCCGCTGGCCCTCACCGCGGTCGTCACGCCGCTGATCAACGTGTCGGTGTCCGCGCTGCACTCGGCACTGGTTCCCGAGGACATGATGGGCCGCCTCGACGCGGTCTCGACGCTGGCCTCCCGCGTGCTGACCCCGCTCGCGCCGGCGCTCGGCGGGTTGCTGGCCGGGATGTTCGGCGGGGCGGTCGCGTTGGTGGCGTTCGGCGCGTTGATCCTGGTGACGGCGGTGGCGGCGGCGTTCACCGACCTGCGGACGCCGGCTCCGCAACCTTCCTGAGGTGCTCGGCACCGTCGCGCATGATCGTGCCCCCGTCCACGTCCAGGCAGAGGTCGAACACACGCTGCGGAGGCGCGGCGACACGAGTGGTCACCTCGAGGCGGGTCATGCCACGACGCTGGGCCCGGCAACCTGAGAGCTTCCGCTCAGCGGAAACCGAAGCTTCCCGATGACGTCCCCAGAGCGTCCACTGAGGACATGCCCGAACGCCCCACTCTGCTGCTCGTGCACGGCGCCTGGCACGGCTCCTGGTGCTGGAACCCGCTGCGCGCGCTCCTCGAATCCAACGGCTGGCGGGTCGACGTGGTCGACCTGCCCAGCGTGGCGCCGCAAGACGCGCCCAGGCACGGCATGCACGACGACGCCCAGGCGATCAGGGACGCCATCGACGGCCCGACGGTAGTGGTCGCGCACTCCTACGGCGGCATCCCGGCGACCCAGGCGGCCACACCCGACGTCCAGCACCTCATCTACGTGGCCGCGTTCCTGCCGGACCTGGGCGACTCGCTGTTGAACATGGTCGGCGGCACCCCACCGCCGTGGTGGCGCACAGAAGAAGACGTCATCCACGCGCTGACCCCGGAGACCGTCTTCTTCAACGACGTCGCCGACCCGCCGGCGGACAGGCTCCTGCCGCAGAGCCGGCAGGCCTTCACCGACGAACTCACGGAGGCGGCCTGGCGCACCACGCCCAGCACCTACGTCATCTGCGAGAAGGACAACGCCATCCCGCCGTTCGCCCAGGAGGCGATGGCGGGACGAGCGACCGCGACCGAACGTCTTGATGCAGGACACTCCCCGTTCCTGTCCTGCCCGCAAGAACTCGCCGCGATCATCGAGAACGCCGTCAGCCCTCCTCGGCGACCATTTCCTTCATCCGCGTGAGCGCGCGGTGCTGCGCCACCCGCACAGCACCTGGAGTAGACGAGACGGCCAGCGCGACCTCCTCGGCGGACAGCCCCACGGCCACCCGCAGCACGAGGATCTCGCGCTGGCGGGCCGGCAGCTTGTGCAGCAGGCGCGTGACCTGGGCCATCATCTCGCCGTTGACGGCGTGCTGTTCCGGGCCCAGGTCCAGCGACGGGCAGTCCGGCAGTTCCGGCACGACCTCGGCGCGGTTGCGGACCGCGCGCCGGCGGGCGTCGGCGACCTTGTGGGCCGCGATGCCGTACACGAACGCGAGGAACGAACCTGGCTCGTAGCGGTACTTCGACAGCGCGCCGAGCACCGCCACGCAGACCTCCTGCGCGATGTCCTCCGCCGAGACCAGCGTGCGCTCGCGGCCGCCGACCCGTGCGCGGCAGTAGCGCACGATCAGCGGCTGGATCCGGCCGAGCAGGTGCTCGACCGCGCGTCTGTCTCCGGCGAGAGCGGCATCGACGAGGTCGGCGAACTCGGCTTCGGCGAGCCACTGGCTGGAGACCGGTGCCTGGCGCACCCGACGGCGCATGGGCACCGTTGGCTGGTTCCAGGACTCCTCAGGAACGAGGACGTCTGCACCGCCACCGGTCCGCACGGCTGTGGGTATGACCATCCCGGCGACCCTCCTCCACTACAGCGACACTAGGGGCTTCACTCAAGTAGAGACCGCAGCGAGCCGTTTGATACCGCCTGCATCCAAGAGGACCACGAAGTCCATGCGGGTGGGGCGTGCAGCACCCTTCTGGGGTAGAACGTGGTCCTAATGGCCCAGTCGTTCGGACATGCCGAATTGCTGTACTCCCAGGTATCCGACGCGGAAACCTGCCTCCGAGTAGGCCAGGTAGAACTCCCACATCCGGCGGAACGTGTCGTCGAAGCCCAGCTCCCGCACCTCGTCCCAACGGGTGAGGAACGTTTCGCGCCACCGGCGGAGGGTCTCGGCGTAGTCCTCGCCGAACGACCGCGTCTCGACGATCCGCAGCCGGGTGTGGTCGCGCACCGACTCCTCGATCGACCGCACCGACGGGATGAGCCCGCCGGGGAAGATGTACTTGTGGATCCAGGTGTAGCTGGCCTTCGACGCGATCATGCGGTCGTGCGGCATGGTGATCGCCTGGAGGCCGACGCGGCCGCCGGGAGCGAGCACGCGGTCGAGCATCGAGAAGTAGTCGGGCCAGTATTCGGCACCGACTGCCTCGATCATCTCGACGCTGACGACGGCGTCGTACTGACCGTGCTCCTCTCGGTAGTCACGCAGCTCGACCGTCACCCGATCGTGGAGCCCCGCGGCCCTCACCCGGTCCAGCGCCAGCTTGCGCTGTTCGGCGGAAATGGTCAGCGACGTGACCGTGGCACCCCTCTGGGCGGCCCGGATCGCGAGCGCGCCCCAGCCCGTGCCGATCTCCAGCACGCGTGAGCCCTCGCGGACGCCCGCGTAGTCGAGCACGCCGTCGATCTTGCGCAGCTGGGCCGTGCGCAGGTCGGCGTTCCCGCCCTCGAACAGCGCCGACGAGTACGTCATCGTCTCGTCGAGGAACACCGAGAACAGCTCGTTCGACAGGTCGTAGTGCCGGTGGATGTTCTGCCGCGAGCCCGCGACGTCGTTGATCTCGGTCTGCCGGCGCTCCGCCCAGCGGCGCATCAGCTGCAGGCGGGGCGGGATCAGCGTCGAGAGCTTCGCCGCGAACACCGAGAGCACGTCCGCGAGCTCGTCGGAGACCCAGTCGCCCACCATGTAGGCCTCGCCGAAGCCGATCTTGGCGTCGGCGCCGAGGCGGTGGAAGAACTCGCCGGGCCGGACGATCCGCATCACCGGACCGCCTGCTCCCCACGTCCTGCCGTCGGGGAACTGGACGGTCACGTGCAACGAGCGCACGGCTTTGCGGAACAACGCCTCGGCGATGCGGGCGCGCAGGGGCGAGCGCGGCGCGTTGAAGAGTCCGGGCCAGATGCCCTGGCCGGGGCGGGGCAGGGACAGCGTGCTCATCCATCACTCCTGGGGATGATCGGAATACGCCTCAGGTAGAGGGCGATGCCATGACGGCGGATCAGCGCGGACACGCGCTGGGGCATCAGCGGACGCTTGAACAGCATGCGCAGACCCGAACTGCGCTCGCCCCTCATCGTCGCGCTGAAGGTCGTCTTCCCGTTCTGCCGCAACGCGATGGTCACGGACAGCTGGTTTCCCGGCCTCGGCAGCTTCATCACGTAGTGGCCGTCGACTTCCAGGAACGGGGAGACGTAGAACTCCTTGTCCACCGACGCACGGCCGTTGGCGTCGGTGCGCAGCAGATAGCAATGACGTCCGCCGTAGGTGTTGTGCACCTCCGCGACGACGCACACGAGCTCTCCGGAAGCGTCGTGGCACCAGAACACGGACAGCGGGTTGAAGACGTAGCCGAGCACGCGGGCGTTGGCGAGCATCAGGACCTGCCCGCCGCCGAGGTCGATCCCCTGCTCGGCCAGCCACTCGTCCAGGTTCTCCCGGATGCTCTTGTCCGGCGAGCCGAGATGATCGCGGGCCTCGAACTTCGCGAACGGCCGTGCCCACCACGGCACCCGAGGCATGTCGCCGAGGTCGACCAGCCACATGTAGGCGCGGTGGCTGAACGCACGGTCGATCAGCTCACGCCGGCTGTGCGTGATCAGGACGTCGTAGATCACCAGGCCACCCCGAAGTGCTGGGCGGCGCGCACTCCGGACGCGCAGCCGTCCTCGTGGAAGCCCCAGCCGTGGTACGCACCGGCGTAGGCGGTGGTGCCGGTGTTGATGTCGGGCAGTCGGCGTTGCGCGGCAACGGACTCCGGCGTGTAGATCGGGTGCTCGTAGACCATCTTCGCGAGCACGCGGTCCGGGTTCACGTCGTGCGGGTTGAGCGTGACGACGAAGTCGCGTGGTTCGTCGAGCCTCATCAGCCGGTTCATGTGGTAGCTGACGAGCACCTGGTCGTCGGCTTCCCGGCAGGCTCGCTTGTAGAGGTTCCAGGACGCCCGCGCACCCGCGGCGCGCGGCAGGATCGAGGCGTCGGTGTGCAGCCAGGTCTCGTTGCGCGAGTACTGGAACGCGCCGAGCACCTCCTTCTCCGCGCGCGTCGGGTCGGCGAGGAGCCCGAGCGCCTGGTCCGGGTGCGTGGCGATGACGACGTGGTCCGCGGTGTGCAGCACGTTGTTCTCGTCGCGGATCTCCACGCCCGCGCCGTTGCGGGTGACGGCCCTGACGGGCGTGCCGACGTGCACGGCGTTGAGGCCCTTCACGGCGCGATCGACGTACGTGCGCGAGCCGCCGACGACGGTCTTCCACTGCGGGGTGCCGCCGATCGCGAGCATCCCGTGGTTGGCGAGGAACTCGAACAGGTACCAGGCCGGGTACTTCATGCTCAGGGCCGCACCGGACGACCACACCGCGCTGACCAGCGGAATGATGAAGTGGTCGACGAAGTAGCGCGAGTAGCCGCCGATCGCCAGGAACGCGCCGAGCGTGACGTCGTGCGCCTCCTCGTGGTCGAGGACGCGCTGGGCGTGCCGGTAGAAGCGGGTGACCTCGGCGAGCATCCGCACGTAACGGCCGTTGACGGCGTTCTTGGGCTGCGCGAACAGCCCCGGCAGCTTCCGGGCGCCCGCGTACTCCAGGCCGCAGCCGTCGCACCGGACGCTCATGGACATCTCTGAGTCCTGAGTGGACACGTTCAGCTCGCGGAAGAGCCTGATCAGGTTCGGGTACGTCCGTTCGTTGTGGACGATGAACCCGGAGTCGACGGCGACACCGCCGATGTCGTGCGTGTGCGCGTGCCCGCCGAGCCTGTCGTCGGCCTCGAACAGCGTGACGTCGTGCTTGCGTTGCAGCACGTAGGCGGCGGTGAGCCCGGCCACCCCTGCTCCGATGACGGCGACCTCAGCCACGCGAGCCTCCCAAAGGCACGTCGAGACCTCGCGGCGAGGTCTCCTCCATGGCATTCGCGATGTCCGGTGCGACCGGTTCGAGTCCGAGCTCACCGTGGACGAAAGCCACCACGAGCCGGGTCCAGTCCTTCGCCCTCTTGAGCATCGCGTGGCCGTCGCCGACGACGCTGAACCGCGCGACCCGGTCCGTGACGGTCTTGGCCTGCCGCGCGAACCGCAGCGACTGCGCCGGGTCCGTCATCCGCTCCTGGTCGCCGTGCGCGATGAGCAGCGACTTGCCCCTGAGCTGCTCGAAGGGCTCACCAGGCACGATCCACGGCGCGAGCGCACACACGGCGATCACGCTCGGATGCCCGGCGACCCGCAGCGCGGTCCGGCCGCCCATGGAGTGCCCGACGAGCACGATCGGCCGGCCGGGATGCAGCTCGGCGATCTTCGCCAGCGCCCACTCGGCGTCCTTCACCGGATCGAGGCTCGGCGCGTTCCAGCCGCGGACCCGGTAGCGCAGGTTCCAGACCTCGACGCCCGGCGCACGCAGCGCGCGGGCCAGCGGGACCATGCGCAGGTACGCCAGGTTGTGGCGCCGGACGGGTCCGGTGCCGTGTTCGCGTCCGCCGTGCAGCACGAGCACAACGGCATTCGTACCGTCCGGCGGTTTCAGCACGTCAACATGCGGATGCACACTTGATGTTCGGGAAGCCACGGCCTTCGGCTCGGCCGTTGAGAGCCAGCTCACACCGGTAGTGTCGATTCCGTGATCGACCACATCAGCATCGAAACCGAGGCAGGCTCCTTCGACGCCATCGCGTCCGGCCCCGAGGACGGCCGCCCGGTGCTGTTGCTGCACGGCTTCCCCGAGGCCGCCATCGAGTGGGAGCACCAGGTCGCGGTGCTCGGCGTGAACGGGTTCCGCGCGGTCGCCCCCGACCAGCGCGGCTACTCCCCCGGCGTGCGCCCGGAGCAGGCGGGCGAGTACACGGTCACGCACCTGGTCGGCGACGTGATCGCGATGGCGGACTCGTTCGGCTGGGACACGTTCGACCTGGTCGGCCACGACTGGGGCGGCGCGGTGGCGTGGTGGACCGCGATCGAGCACCCGGACCGCGTGCGCACGCTCACCGTCTTCTCGACGCCGCACCCCGGTGCGTTGAAGACCGCGCTGCAGACCGACGAGGAGCAGGCGATGCGGTCGCAGTACATGCGCGACTGGCGGGAGCGCAGCACCGAGAAGCGCATGCTCGACAACAACGCCCAGGCCATCAAGCAGATGTTCGAGTGGCGGATCCGGCCCTCGCACGTCGAGGAGTACGTCCAGCGGCTGCAGGAACCGGGGGCGCTCACCGCCGCGCTGAACTGGTACCGCGCCGGCAAGCCGCACGGCGCCGCGGACAAGGTCAGCGTCAAGACCATGTACGTGTGGAGCACCGAGGACGTCGCGTTCGGGTCGGCGGCCGCCTTCGAGACCGAGAAGTGGTGCACCGGCCCGTACCGCTTCGAGATGGTCGAGGACGTCAGCCACTGGATCCCGGAAGAGGTTCCCGAAGCGGCGTCCTCGCTGATCCTGGAGAACCTGGGCTAGCGAGCCACAGCACGAGCGTCACGTAGGCGCAGAGCACGGCGAACCCGGCCCAGCCCGGCAGCGGGAAGTAGCCCGCAGACGGCGCGTAGTGGGCCGTGACCTGCGGATGCTCCACGGCGGTCTGGGTGACGGCGAATGCCGCGGCCGGGGTGAACCGCAGCAGCCAGTCCGCGACGGCGTCGGGCAGCAACGGGACCGCGGTGACGGCGTAAGGCACCGCGACCAGCGTCAGTCCGACGAGGATCGCCGCCCGGCCACGCCGCAGCCACAAGCCGAGCCCGTACGAGAGGACCGCGCAGAGCGCGAGCACGGCGGCGACACCCACGATCACCTGAACACCGGGCAGCAACGGCGTGACGGCGACCAGACCGGTGACGAAGGTGGCCGCCCCGACGACAGCCGCCGGGACCGCGATCCTGGATGACGCGCCACGAGCGCCGTAGCGGGCTGCCACGACGAGCACGATGATCAGCGCGATCACCAGGCCGCCCAACGGCTTCTCGACACCGCGCGCACCGCCCTCACCGATCGGCCCGATGTCACCGGCGCCGCTGATGGTGACGACGCCGTCCTTCTCCACCGCCCCTGACGCGTTGTGGAACTTCTCCCAGTCGGTGTGGTTCATCTCGCCGACCGACTCGCTGCCCCACGAGCCGGTGCCGCCGTCCACGCTGACGTGGTCGAAGACACCGACGGCCTGGGTGAACCGCACCTGCTCGATCGTGCCGCCGAGACCGGTCTCGACGAGTGTGAGGTCGCCGGGCGAGGTGGCGAAGAGTCCGACCTGGACGGTCTCCGGCAGCCCGGTGAGCTCCGCGGTCCCGACGACGTGCCACTGCTCGCCGTCCGCCGACTCGGACCCGGTGATGGTGTCGCCGGAACGGGTCAGCCGCAGCCAGCGAGGGGTCCGGCCCGCGCTTCCGGCGACGTCGTGCACGTAGTCGTGCTGGAAGCGCACGCCGTGGCCGCCGGTCATCGCGAGCGCCGCGTACCGCGAGCCCTGCCGCAGGCCGTCCTTGACGATTATCCCGGCCTTCGCCCACGGCACGAGCCCGGCGACGATCTGGTCGTGGCCCGGCGGTGGATAGGTGATC
This sequence comes from Lentzea sp. NPDC092896, assembly GCF_044754905.1. Classification (NCBI taxonomy): domain Bacteria; kingdom Bacillati; phylum Actinomycetota; class Actinomycetes; order Pseudonocardiales; family Pseudonocardiaceae; genus Lentzea; species Lentzea sp. NPDC092896. The sequence continues at coordinate 25,920 of NZ_JBIVPX010000019.1, read as the reverse complement.
GTGCCGGTCATGGACGTCATCCGGACCGTGATGGAGCCGTCGCGGCCCAGGTCCTGGTGCCGGAACCAGAACGTGTCGCTGACGCCGGACGAGGTTCCGCCGGTGAACAGCAGGCCCAGCGCGATGACGGAGAGGGCGGCGACGGCGAGGGAGAGCAGGCGGCCCGGTGTGCGGAACGCAGTCCACTCCCGTCGGAGGAGTTCGGTGCTCGACATGGTGCCGGGTCTACGGATCGGCGGCTAACACGGTCCGAAGCGGCCTTGTCATGCCGTTGTTAGGTCGTCCCGGTCATGCTGACGCCATGAGAACGATCGGGGTGCGGTTCACGATCCTGTACGCCGTCGTGTTCCTCGTGTCGGGCATCGGACTGCTGGCCCTGACCTTCCTGCTGTCCGGCGGCAAGGTGACCGACGTCGCGAACCCGTCCGGCCTCGACTCGGAGCAGCGGCAGATCCGGCAGCTTCAGGAGCAGCTGGCCGAGGTGCACACGCAGCAGTCGCGCCAGCTGCTGGCCGGATCGTTGCTGGCGCTGGTCGTGATGGCGGTCGTCTCGCTGCTGGTCGGCCGGGTGCTGGCCCGGCGGGTGCTGCGGCCGTTGCGGACGATCACGAGCGCCACGCGGCGCATCTCCGCCGACAGCCTGGACCGGCGGCTGGCCGTCACCGGTCCGGCCGACGAGGTGAAGGGGCTCGCCGACACCATCGACGAGCTGCTCGAACGGCTGGAGGTGTCGTTCGCCGCGCAACGCCGCTTCGTCGCGAACGCCTCCCACGAACTGCGCACACCGCTGGCGACGATGCGCGCGTCGCTGGACGTCGCGGTCGCCAAACCCGATCCGGTGACCTCGACGGTCGCGCTCGCGGACCGTCTGCGCGTGCAGCTCGACCGGGTCGACCACCTGCTCGACGGGTTCCTCGTGCTGGCCAGGGCACAGCACGGCGCACTGGCCGACTCCGCCGCGGTCGACCTCGACGAACTCGCCGAGGGGGCGTTGCGCGAGCTGTCCGCCGAGGTCGAGGCGAAGAGGCTGGCCGTGACGGTGGACATCGCGCCGGGCACGGCGACGCACGGCAGTCCGGCGTTGCTGGCCCGGTTGGTGGGCAACGTCGTCGACAACGCCGTGCGGCACAACGAGGCCGGCGGGTGGGTGCGGATCAGCGGGTTCGCGGGTGAGGAGGTGGTGCTGGTCGTCGAGTCCGGTGGACCTGTCTTCGACCAGCGGGAGGTCGACCGGCTGGCTCAGCCGTTCGAACGGCTCGGGGGCGAGCGCATCGGTTCCTCTGGCCTGGGACTGTCCATCGTGGCCGCCGTCGCCGCGGCACACGGTGGTCAGCTCGCCCTGCTCGCCAGGCCGGAAGGTGGTCTGCGGGTGTCGGTGACGGTGCCGGCATGAGGATCCTCGTCGTCGAGGACGACAGCGCCCTCGCCGAGGTCGTCGCGGAAGGGCTGCGCGACCAGGGGATGCCCGTCGACCTCGTGCACGACGGGCTGGTCGCCGCCGCGCAACTCGACGTCACCGCGTACGACGTGGTGGTCCTCGACCGGGACCTGCCGGGACTCCACGGTGACGTGCTGTGCCAGATGATCACCGAGCGGACCGACCGGCCGATGGTGCTGATGCTGACCGCGGCGAGCGCACCGGGCGACCGGGTCAGCGGGCTGGTCCTGGGCGCGGACGACTACCTCGGCAAGCCCTTCCACTTCCCGGAGCTGATCCTGCGCATCCGGGCGCTGGCCCGCCGCAAGCCGGACGCGCGGCCCCGGACGTTGCGCGCGGCCGGGATCGAACTGGACCCGGTGCGCCGGACCGCGGTGCGCGACGGCCGGCAACTCACCCTGTCGGTGAAGGAGTTCGCCGTGCTGGAGGCGCTGCTGCGGGCATGCCCCGGTTTCCTGAGCGCCGAGGCCCTGCTCGAACGGGTCTGGGACGAGCACGCCGACCCGTTCACCAACACCGTCACGGTCACGGTGGGCCGGCTGCGCCGCAAGCTCGGCGAGCCGCCGATCATCGCGACGACACCGGGGATCGGCTATCGGATCGTGCAATCCACGACAAGTCACTAGATTCGACGTATGCGCGTGGCCGGTCTTCTGCTCGCCGCGGGGGCCGGTCGCCGGTTCGGTTCCCCCAAGGCTCTCGTCCCGTTGCACGGCAAGCTCTTCGTGGACTCGGCCGCCGACCTGCTCAGAGCCGCCGGGTGCGATCCCGTCGTCGTGGTGCTCGGCGCGCAGGCGGCGGAGGTCAGGGCGAAGGCCACTTTGGACGGCGTGACCGTCGTGGACAACCCGCACTGGGACACCGGTATGGGGTCGTCGCTGCGCACCGGCCTGCACGCGATCGGCATCGCGGACGCCGTCGTGGTGCTTCCCGTGGACACACCGGGAGTCACCGTCGAGGCCCTGCACCGGCTGATGGCGCTCGCTGAGCCGGAAGTGCTGGCCCGCGCCACCTACGACGGCGAGATCGGGCACCCGGTGCTGATCGGGTCGGACCACTTCGCGGGCGTCATGGCGTCGGCGGCGGGCGACCAGGGCGCGCGGGACTACCTGAAGGCGAACACCGTCCGCCACGTCGAATGCGCTGACGTGGCGGACGGTGCCGACATAGATCTGCCCGAGGACCTCAGGCGCAGAAATCAGGCCACGTAGCGGCGGAGCTTGATGCCCGACGACACGTTGGATGCGCTCAGCCAGTGCAGGCCGCCGCCCGCGTAGGCCGGGTCGGACACGGCGAACTCGTTGCCACCGGCGCGGTAGCCGACGATCGTGGCGTAGTGGCCGCCGGAGTAGTTGCGGCCGTTCAGGCGGATCACGTTGATGACGACGGCGTGGCCGCGGTCGGCGTTGTAGACGACGTCGGCCTTGAGCTTCTGCAGCAGCTGCGCGTCCGTCGACCACTGCTTGACCTGGTAGTAGGTCGAGCCGGTGTAGTGGTCGAGGGCGTTCTCGAGGTTCTTGATGTTGGGCAGGCCGTTGGTCGTGACCTTCATGAACGAGGCCAGCGTGGACTGCTCGACGTACTTGCCGCGCGCCGTCAGCGCGATGCGGGCGGCGGCGGCGGAGCACCAGTAGCCGGTCTTCTGCACCTGGAACTGGTGCGGCAGCACGCCTTCGCCCTGGATGCCGAGCTCGGCGGCGGCCGGGATGACGTTCTCGCCGGGCGCCGCGAGCGCGACCGGCGCGGTCAGAATCGTCATGGCGACGCCGACCGCGGCCACGGCCCCGGTGATCTTCGCAAGCTTCATCGACACGATCCCCTCAGTGTGGCGCCGTCCCCTTGATCCGGCGCTCGGCGAAAGCTTGGCGGCAACGTGAGAAAGGGCGCCACCACATTCGGCCAAGTCCGAAAAAGCCAGGTAGAAGCACTCACGCGGGCGCACGGAACCACTCAGGGTGGGCGATCTGCACCAATCGGATGAGTCGTCTCGAATCCGGTACAGGTCCCGGATCGCTGTGCCAGTCTGCTTGCCGTGCTGCGTGTCCACTTCACGGCGGAGGACCTGGCGAGGGTGCGGGTCGCCGCCGGTCCCGACCCGATGTGGGAGATCCTGCTGAGCCTGCACGTGCTGCGGCAGCGTTCGGCCACTCCCGTCTTCGGTGCGTGGCGCGCGTCGGTGCGGACGACGTTGCCCGACGACACGCGCTGGCTCATGCAGCTGGCGCCGCCGGTCGGCTACTCCCCCGACTTCCTGACGCCCACCGCGGGCTCGTGCGCCGTGGACGCGGGCATCGACGCGGTGCTGTCGACGCCGGCCGAGTCGTTGCGGGCGGACCTGGAGCAACTGGGCTGCCAGCAACGCCTCGACCCGCGCACGCACCGGCTGGCCAGCGGCGACCTGGCCACTCTGGACTCACTCGGCGACGCGCTGCGCGCCTACCACCGCCACGCGCTCGCCCCGATCTGGGACGAGGTCCGCGCCGTCGTCGACGCCGACCGCGCGGTGCGGGCGCGGTCCTTTCTGGACAACGGCTGCGAGGGCATGCTCGCGGCCCTGCACCCGACGATCTCGTGGACGCCGTCGGTGCTGTCGATCGAGTCGCGCTTCCCGCATCGGGACGTCCACTTACGCGGCCAGGGCCTGATTCTCGTGCCGTCGTACTTCTGCTGGGAACGGCCGATCATGCTCCGCGACCAGAGCCGCACACCCGTGCTCGTCTATCCGATCGCGCGCGACCTGCACGTGACGAGCGCCGGCAAACGGTCGCTGGAAGCGCTGCTCGGCCGCACCCGCGCCGCCGCGCTGGAGGTCATCGCCGGCGGCTGCACCACCACCGAACTGGCCCGCCGCCTGGGAATCTCGGCGGCCTCGGCCAGTGCCCACGCCTCGGTGCTCAGAGACGCGGGCCTGGCCGTCGCCCAGCGCCACCGCAACTCGGTGCTGCACACCGCGTCGGCGCTGGGCGTCGAACTGCTGGCCTGAACCTGCTGTTCGGCCGCTAGGGCCTTGCCCGCACCGCCGCCCTCGCGCAACCCACGGCCACGACGAGCAACGCCAGCGCCACCCACACCGGCCACAGCTCGGAGTAGGTGATCGCCAGCGCGATGTTCGTGGCCGCCGCGGCCGTGAAGACGGCCACCAGCACCACCCAGAAGTAGAAGTACCGCGCGATCCGACCCACCCCCTGTCCGCCGAGTGCCGCCACACCCTTCATCGCGCGTATCGAGGTTTGTGCTGCCCGGGTTACTGGTGAGGTCATCAGCAATCCGGTAGTACTGACCGGCATGACGACCGACACCGTGACCGGCTCCGACTACGGCAATCTCGTGCGCACGCATCTGACGCGCGTCGAGCAGCACAACGCGGCCGCGCTCGACGACGTGGCCGAGCTCGTGCTGGCCGCCGTCCAGGCCGACGGAATCCTCCTCACCGCAGGCGCGGGACACTCACTGGCGGCCGTCGCCGAGACCTTCTACCGGGCAGGTGGGCTGGCCTGCGTCCGGCCGGTCTACCACCCCGAGCTGCTCCCGATGCACGGCGCGATCAGCAGCACCTCGGCCGAACGCCGCTCCGGCCTCGCGGGCGAGGTCCTGCGTGAGTCGGGCCTGGCCCTGCACGACGTCCTGTTCGTCTTCTCGACCTCCGGCGTGAACTACTACCCGGTCGAACTGGCCCAGGAGGCCGCGAGCAAGGGCTGCCCGGTGGTCGCCGTGACGTCGGTGGCGTCGAGCGCCCTGGCCCCGCGCCGCGCCGGCGTCACGCTGGCCGAGGTGGCGACCGTCGTCCTCGACAACCTCGTCCCGCCCGGCGACTCGACCTACCCGGAACAGGCGCCGGTCACCGCGGCGATCTCGACGCTGGCCACCACGTTCCTGTGGAACCTGCTGATGGTCCGGCTGCTCGACAAGGCGGCCGAGTCCGGCGTGCAGCTCCCGCTGTGGCGCAGCGCGAACGTGGAGGGCGGCGACGCGGCCAACGCGGACCTGCTGCGCCACTACCAGACCCGCATCCCGCAGCTCGGATAGGTAGAAATCCTCAGGTTCTCTCAGCGGCCCACCGTTACCCTCCCACCGGGGAACTACTGACCTGGGGGGTCTTCAACAGTGGAGCCGAAAACTCGTAGATGGGTCCTGATCAGCGGCGCGCTCGCCACGACGGCCGTGGTCGGCGTGGCGGGCGCGTTGCTCTGGTCGGGCAGCAGGACGGTGGTGGTCGCCGACGAACCGGCCAAGTCGGCGGAGACACCGTCGCAGGTGGCTCAATCATTCCTGACCAGGGCGTTCTCCGGTCCCGCCAGCGCGGCCATCTACACCGACGCACCGGCCGCGGCGACCACGGCGCTGGAAGCCAGCAAGGCCGGCATGGGCACCTCCGCGTTCCAGGCCAGCCTGGCGACGTCCGAACCGCCGCCGGCCGACGCCACCACCGCCGAGCTCACCGCGGCCGTCACCTGGACGATGCCGAGCGCCGCCACGCTGAAGTACGACGTCAAGATCTCCATGACACGCGCGGACCGCGCCTGGAAGGTCCACTGGACTCCGGCGCTCATCCACCCGCAGCTCACCGAGGGCGCCTCGCTGACCTACCGCAAGGCGCTGGCGGACGGCGCGCTGCTGGGCCGCGACGGCAAGCCGCTGGTCCAGGGCTCGATCCCGGACGGCCTCTACAAGACGATCACCGCCACCGCCGGTGACGTGAGGGGCACCGACGGCTGGGAGGTGGGCATCACCGCGGGCGGCGCCTTCACCGCGCTGGACGGCAAGAAGGCGGAAGGGGGCGAGAAGATCACGGTCACCATCGACCCGGCCCGCCAGGCAGCGGCCCAGGCGGCCGTCGACGCTCTCCCGCAGGGCGCGGCGATCGTCGCGATCGAGGCCTCCACCAGCGAGATCCTGGCCGTGGCGCAGAACAAGGCGCTCGCAGGCACCAACCCGTTCGTGGGCCGCTACGCCCCCGGCTCGACGATGAAGATCGTGACCGCCGCCGCGGCCATGAACGCGGGCCTGGTCCAGTCCGGCACCGCGGTCCCCTGCCCGGCCAAGGCCACCATCGGCACCCGCACGATCACCAACGCGGGCTTCGGCCACGACAGCGTGCCGTTCCACACCGCGTTCGCCCTGTCCTGCAACACGACCTTCGGCGATCTGGGTTCCAAGCTGGACGCGAACGCCCTGCCCGCCATGGCGAAGCGCTTCGGTCTGGGCGCCGACTGGAACATCCCCGGCGCCGAGACCAACACCGGCAAGGTCCCGCCGGCCACCGGCGACCAGCAGGTGGAGAACAGCTTCGGCCAGGGCAACGTGGTCGCCAGCCCGTTCGGCATGGCCCTGGTGGCCGCCACCGTCGTCTCGGGCAAGACCCCGGCACCGACCCTCATGCGCGGCAAGCCCTCCGAGCCGAACGACGTGGCCGCGGCACCACCTGCCGGCGTCCTGCAGCCGTTGCGCGCGATGATGCGCGAGGTGGTCACGTCCGGCACCGCCAAGCAACTGGCCGGAATCCCCGGCCTGGCCGGGAAGACGGGCACGGCGGAGGCGGGCGGCGGCACCGCGCACGGCTGGTTCGTCGGCTACCAGAACAACGTGGCGTTCGCGGTGGTCGTGGAGAACGCCGGTTCGTCGGCCAGCGCCCTGGACGCGACGGCGGCGTTCCTCAGGTGACGATCACCGCTGCTCGCGCGGCACGATCAGGCCGCGGTGGAACGCCTCGGTGACGCGGCCGCCCGATCGCTCACCTCCCGCTTGGAGCAGAGGTTGAGCAGGTGCGGGCTTGACGGTGGCCTCGGTGATTGAGGTCCTTGCGCCACCTCGCGGTTCGGCGCCCCACCGGCGACGAACCGCAGCACCTCCAGCTCGCGCGGGCTGGAGGTGCTGCGCCGGCCTCCGCCCGCACGCGCTTCATCAACGCCGCCGCAGCCGGGGCGAGCACGGCCTCGCCCCGCGCGGTGGCCCGGACCACGCGCACAAGCTCGTCCCGCGGAGCGTCCTTGCGCGAGCAACGCTCGCCTGCTGACGCGCGGACCGCTGGAACCGCCCGCAACAACGGATTCCGCCCCCGCGATCAACTCACGCGGACCAGGCTGCTCGTGCCCGGAACCGCCCGCGACAACGTCCCCACTTCCGCGACCAACTCGCGTCAGTCGGGCTGACCCGATCCCGCGTCCGTCCGCGACGACAACTTCTGCCGCCACGTTCAACTCGCGCAGGCCCAACTCCCCGACCTCGAAGCCTTCCGCCTCAGCGGCCTCGGTCGCCGACCCGCCTGCTCACGCCCAGAGCCAACCACGACAACAGCTCCGACTCTCGCGACCAACTCACGCAGGCTCGAACGCCCCACCCCGGAGCCGCCCACCACGACATCGCCAGTGCCGACGATCAGCTCACACAGGTTCGAACGCCCAATCCTTGAGCGGCCCGCAACACCGTTCCCCGCACCCGTGACCGACTCACGCCGCCCGATCCCGCGGCCGTCCGCCACGACATCACGTGCCCCCACACATTCACCCCGTGCAGACCCGGCTGCCCGGCCCCGGAACCCTCCGCCCCAGCGCCCACCGCTCGCCGGCCTGACCGCTCGCGCCCGGAGCCGTCCGCCCCACCTCGCCGTCCTGCCTCAGAGCAGCCCGCCGCGTCCCCCACGCCGGCCCGCCTGACCGCCCTCGGAGTTGCTCGTGCCGATCCCTCCGCTTTGGTGGTTCTCACCAAACCGGAATCCCCGGGACATCAGCCGATCACCCGGCCGCGGGGTCAGTTCGTCTGCGCGACTCCGAGGCGCTCGCTGAACTTCGGGGTCGGCAGGACGCCGACCACTGGCTCGGCGAACTGGGTGTTGTAGAGGTCCGCGTAGCGGCCCTCGGCGGTCATCAGTTCGGTGTGCGTGCCTCGTTCGACGATGTCGCCGTGTTCCAGCACCAGGATCTGGTCGGCCGCGCGGATCGTGGAGAGGCGGTGTGCGATGACCAGGGAGGTCCGGCCCTGCAGTGCCTCGGTGAGGGCCTCTTGCACGGCGGCCTCGGACTCCGAGTCCAGGTGTGCGGTGGCCTCGTCCAGGATCACCACGCGAGGCTTCGCCAGCAGGAGCCGGGCGATCGTGAGGCGTTGGCGCTCGCCGCCGGACAGGCGGTAGCCGCGTTCGCCGACCACGGTGTCGAGCTGGTCCGGCAGTGACGTCACCAGGTCCAGCAGGCGGGCACGGCGCAGCGAGTCCCACAGGTCGTCGTCGGAGGCTCCGGGAGACGCGTACTCCAGGTTCGCCCTGATCGTGTCGTGGAACAGGTGGCCGTCCTGCGTCACGACGCCGACGGACGAGCGAAGTGCGTCGAAGGTCAGGTCGCGAACGTCCACACCGGACAGACGCACGGCACCGGAGTCGACGTCGTACAGGCGCGGCACCAGCGAGGCCAGCGTGGACTTGCCTGCGCCGGACGAGCCGACCAGAGCGACGAGTTGGCCAGCCTCGGCCTTGAAGCTGAGGCCGTGCAACACTTCCTCGCCGCCTCGAGTGTCCAAAGTGGCCACGGACTCCAGCGAGGCCAACGACACCTTCTCCGCGGACGGGTAGGCGAAGCGCACGTCGGAGAACTCGACCGACACGGGGCCGTCGGGCACCGAACGGGCGTCCGGGCGCTCCTTGATCATCGGGTCCAGGTCCAGCACCTCGAAGACCCGCTCGAACGACACCAGCGCGGTCATCAGGTCGACGCGGGCGTTCGCCAGCGCGGTCAGCGGGGCGTACAGGCGGGTCAGCAGCAGGGCGAGCGACACGACGGCGCCTGCCGCCAGGTGCCCGGTCAGCGCCAGGTAACCGCCCAGGCCGTAGACCAGCGCCTGCGCGAGCGCCGACACCAGGGTCAGGCCGGTCATGAACCAGCGGGTGGCCATCGCGGTCCGGATGCCGATGTCGCGGACCTGCGCGGCCTTCTCGCTGAACTCCTGCTCCTCGCGGTCGGGGCGGCCGAAGAGCTTCACCAGCGTCGCGCCGGGGGCCGAGAAGCGCTCGGTCGACTGCGTGACCATCGAGGCGTTCAGGGTGGACGCCTCGCGCTGCATGTCCGCCATCCGGCGGCCCATCCGCTTGGCGGGCAGCACGAAGACCGGCAACAACACCAGGGCCAGCGCCGTGACCTGCCACGACAGCGTGAACATGACACCCAGCGACAGCACCAGCTGAATGATGTTCGTGACGAACCCGGACAGCGTCGAGGTGAACGCGCGCTGGGCACCGATCACGTCGTTGTTCAGGCGCGAGACGAGCGCACCGGTGCGTGTGCGCGTGAAGAACGCGACGGGCATCTTCTGCACATGACCGAACACGGCACGACGCAGGTCGTAGATCAGGCCTTCACCGATGCGCGTCGACTGCCAGCGCTCGACCACGCCCAGACCGGCGTCGACCACGGCGATCAGCGCGATCGCCACGGCCAGCCACACGACCACGGACGGCGCGGAACCGCCCACGATCGCGTCGACCACCCGGCCGGCCAGAAGTGGTGTCGACACCGCGAGCACCGACGAGACCACCGTCAGCAGCAGGAACACCACCAGCTTCGCCCGATGGGGCTGAGCGAAGGCCAGTACGCGCCGGAACGTCCCCCGGCGCACCTTGGAGGGCGCTTCGGAGGTCGCCCCCATCATGAATCGCCAAGAGCTGTATCCGTCCACGCTGACTAGAACAGCACAGCGGTCTGACAATTCCGTCGCGCGCGACTAGGAACGCGGAAACATTCAGCTTTGAGCGGAAAGGGCCGCGAAGGACTGCAGCCGGCGCAGCTGGGCGGCACGCTCCAGCGCGAGCTGCGACTGCGCGTCCACGCCGGAAGCCGCCGACGCGATCAGCGCCAACGTCTCCGTGACCGCACCGGCCAGCGGCTTCAGCACGGCGGCCACCAGCTCATCGACGGCGCCGTCCAACCCGTCCGCGGGCACGACGGAGTTCGCGAGGCCGATCCGCAGCGACTCCTCCGCCGGCACCCGACGGGAGGTCACGCACATCTCGGCCGCGCGCGAGTACCCCACGAGTCGCACCAACGGCAGCGTGCCGCCGAGATCGGGCACCAGACCCAGCCCGGTTTCGGCCATGCAGAACTGCGCGTCCTCGGCGAGCACGCGGAAGTCGCACGCCAGCGCCAACTGGAAACCGGCGCCGATGGCATGCCCTTGCACCGCGGCGATCGTCACGCGTGCCGGATCGCGCAGCCAGGCGAACCCGGCCTGGTACGACGCGATGCGGGCGTCCGCCTCCTCGGGAGACAGCGCCAGGATCGCGCCAAGACCACCGGGCTCGCCGTCGACGGGCTCACCGGTGAACATGCGCCGGTCCAGCCCCGCCGAGAAGGCGCGGCCGGAACCCCGGACGACCACGACGCGGACGTCCGGGTCCAGCTGTTCGCCGATGTGCCGCAACGCCTGCCAGGTAGCCGGCGTCTGCGCGTTGAGCACGTCGGGACGATCGAGCGTGATGGTCGCGCGCGGCCCGGAGATAGCAAGCCGCACACCACCGCGCTCGAGCAGGCCAGCGTCGATTGAGGGCACTGGCATGTCGTTACCTCCGGCGAACTAGAAGCTAGTTACCGGAGAGTAGCAGTCTGAGTCGGGGCTACTTCTTCTTCGTCCGGGTGGCGCCACCGCGACCGCGCAGCGTGACCCCGGATTCCGACAGAACCCGGTGCACGAAGCCGTAGGAACGCCCGGTGCTCTCGGCCAAAGCCCGGATGCTCGCGCCCTTTTCGTACTTCTTCTTCAGGTCAGCGGCCAGCTTGTCCCGTGTGGCGCCGGTGATCCGGGCACCCTTCTTCAGGTCAGCCACCTTGTCCCGCCTTCCGTACGAGCAGGTGGGCCGTTCTACGGCCCCTGTCGTCGCAATGATCGAACAGGAACCGGCAGAACGCCAGGTGATCAAGCAAAGAGATCGCCGAACGGTCGATTCGATCACACTGAGTTGATCACAGAACGCGTTCGGTAGTCCTTTGACGCGTGGAGATCACGCCAGCTGCACGAGGTCCAGGTAGTCCTCGGACCAGTGATCCTCGGTGCCGTCGGGCAGCAGGATGACCCTTTCCGGCTCCAGCGCCTCGACCGCACCGGGGTCGTGCGTCACCAGGACGACCGCGCCCTCGTAGCGCCGCAACGCGTCGAGAACCTGCTCGCGCGAGGCCGGGTCGAGGTTGTTGGTGGGCTCGTCGAGCAGCAGCACGTTCGCCGCCGACGACACCAGGCCGGCCAGTGCCAGTCGCGTCTTCTCGCCACCGGACAACGTGCCGGCGGGCTGGTCGAGCTGCTCGCCGCTGAACAGGAACGTGCCGAGCAACGACCGCAGCCGCTGCTCCTGCTCGTCCGGCGCCATGTGCCGGATGTTCTCCCACACCGAGGCGTTGTGGTCGAGCGTCTCGTGCTCCTGCGCGAAGTAGCCGATCTTCAGGCCGTGACCGGGAACGACACCACCCGCGTCCGCCTTCTCGCTGCCGCCCAGCAACCGCAGCAACGTCGTCTTGCCGGCACCGTTGAAGCCGAGCACGACGACGCGGGAACCCTTGTCGATCGCCAGGTCCACGCCGGTGAAGATCTCCAGCGAGCCGTAGGACTTGCTCAGACCCTCTGCCATCAAAGGGGTCTTGCCGCACGGGGCCGGCGCCGGGAAGGTGATCCTCGCGACCTTGTCGCTCTGGCGCACGTCGTCGAGACCGTCGAGCAGCTTCTGGGCGCGCTTCGCCATGTTCTGCGCCGCAACGGCCTTCGTGGCCTTCGCGCCCATCTTGGCGGCCTGCGTCATCAGCGCGCCGGCCTTCTTCTCGGCGTTGGCGCGCTCACGACGGCGACGCTTCTCGTCCGTCGCACGGGCTTCGAGGTACTTCTTCCAGCCGAGGTTGTAGATGTCGACCTCGCCGCGCATCGCGTCGAGGAACCACACCTTGTTCACGACGTCGTCGAGCAGCTCGACGTCGTGGGAGATCACGACGAGACCGCCGTCGTGCGACTTGAGGAAGCCGCGCAGCCACGTGATCGAGTCGGCGTCGAGGTGGTTGGTGGGCTCGTCGATCAGCAGGATCGTGCTCGACTTGGCACCGATGCCCGCCTCGGACGCGGCGAACAGGATGCGGGCCAGCTCGACGCGGCGGCGCTGACCACCGGACAGCGTGCTCAGCGGCTGCGCCAGAACGCGGTCCGGCAGGCCGAGGTTCGAGCAGATGCGGGCGGCCTCGGACTCGGCGGCGTAGCCACCGAGCGAGGAGAAGCGCTCTTCGAGCTTGCCGTACTTGGTGACGGCGACGTCGAGCTCTTTCGCGTCGACCAGCTCGGCCATCTTCGACTGGGCCTTCTCCATGTCGCGGAGAAGCTGGTCGAGGCCGCGCGCGGACAGCACCCGGTCCTTGGCGATGACCGACAGGTCGCCCTCACGCGGGTCCTGCGGCAGGTAGCCGAGCTCGCCCTTGCGGGTGATGGCGCCGCCGTAGGGCTGGCCCTCACCGGCGAGAACGCGCAGGGAGGTGGTCTTGCCGGCACCGTTGCGGCCCACGAGGCCGATGCGGTCGCCGGGCTGAACGCGCAGGTTGGCGCCGCTCACCAGAATGCGTGAGCCCGCGCGCAACTCCATGTCAGTTGCGGTGATCAAGAGAAACTCCGAGCAGTAACAACAACTCCGGGCATGACAAGGGATGGCACGTCCGGTTCGGCCTACTCGAGGAGGATCACGCAACTCATTCTACGGGATCACGACCATCGAATTTCCCACCTGTGGCCAGGCGCATAGATTGCGGCTATGAGCGAAGACTTCTCGGGCAAGGCGGCCCTGGTCACCGGCGCTTCCCGCGGCATCGGCTACGGCATCGCACGCGAGCTCCTCTCCCGCGGCGCCTCCGTCACGATCACGGGCCGCAAGGCCGACCAGCTGACCGAGGCGGCGAAGCAGCTGGAGGCCGACACCGGCGGCAAGGTCCTCACGATCCAGGGCAACGCCGGCGACGACGCGTCCCGCGAAGAGGTCGTCACGCGCACGGTCGAGGAGTTCGGCAGCCTCGACGTGCTCGTCAACAACACCGGCATCAATCCCCAATACGGGTTCCTGATGGACGCCGACCTGAACGCCGTCCGGAAGATCTTCGACGTCAACGTGGTGGCCACGCTCGGATTCATCCAGCTCGCGTGGAAAGCGTGGATGAGCGAGCACGGCGGCGCGGTCGTGAACGTCGCCTCGATCGGCGGAATCCGGTCCACGGGCGTGATCGGCGCGTACGGCGCGTCGAAGGCGGCACTGATCCGCCTGACCGAGGAACTCGCGTGGCAGCTCGGCCCGAAGGTGCGCGTGAACGCCGTCGCGCCCGCCGTGGTGAAGACGAAGTTCGCGGAAGCCCTCTACGTCGGACGCGAGGAGGAAGCCTCGCAGCAGTACCCGATGAAGCGTCTCGGCACGCCGGAGGACGTCGCCTCGCTCGTGGCGTTCCTGTGCTCCGACAAGGCTTCCTGGATCACCGGCGAGACCGTGCGCGTCGACGGCGGGCTGCTGTCGACCGGCACCGCGGGTTAGTCGGGCTCCACACCCAGCACGTCGAGGAACGCGGCCGTGGCCGGGGTCAGCCCGGCCGCGCTCCACACCAGGTGCTCGACGCGCGAAGGCCCGCCCACGATCGGCACCGTCGCGACGCCGCTGAGCTGCGGCGTGTACCGCGACGGCAGCACGGCGACGGCGAGCCCCTCCCGGATCAGCCCGGCCATCAACTCCGCGGTGGTCACCTCGAACGCGACCTCGCGATGCAGTCCCGCGATCGAGAAGGCCTGATCCGACTGCATGCGTCCCGGTGATCCCGCCGGGAAGTCCGCGAACAGCTCCTCGGCGAGCGCCCGCAGGTTCGTCGACTCCTGCCGGGCCAGCGGATGTTCCGGCGCCACCACGGCCACGTGCTCGTCGCGCGCCAGCTCACGGCCCCGCACGCCGTCCGGCCGCACGCCCAGCGGCAGCCCGAGGAACGCCAGGTCGAGCGTGCCCTGCCGCACCTGCTCGACCATGTCGAGGCTCGACAGCATCCGCAACGCGACCCGCACCTGCGGATACCGCTCGCGGAACACCTTCAGCGCGGCCGGCAGGTCCACGGCCGCGACCGTCGGGATCACCCCGACGACGACCCGTCCGCGCACCTCCCCCACCGCCGCGGCGACCTCGGCCGCCGCCCGTTCGGCGATGTCGAGGCACTGCCGCGCGGACGGCAGGAACGCCGCACCCGCCGGGGTCAGCCGGACGCTGCGGCTCGTCCGCTCGAACAGCCGCGCGCCCAGCGACCGTTCGAGACGGGCGATCTGATGGCTCAACGCCGACTGCACGACGTGGCACTGCCTGGCCGCCTGGGTGAAGCTGCCCGTCTCGGCGACCGCCACCACGTACCGCATCTGCTGAAGCTCCACCGATCCATCTTGAATCACGATGGATCGGATGAAAAGCATGCGTTGGACTCATCGATCGCGCGAGCCAACACTGGACGACGTGAAGAACAGCGACCTCTCCCGCACCGCGCTGGCGGCGTTCGCCCCGGTGGTCTGGGGCTCGACCTACGTGGTCACGACCGAACTGCTGCCGGTGGGACACCCGCTGTTCGCCGGCCTGGTCCGCGCGCTCCCCGCCGGCCTGATCGCGCTGGCGCTGACCAGGAACATGCCGCGCGGTGCGTGGTGGGCGAAGGCGGCCGCCCTGGGCGTGCTCAACATCGGCCTGTTCTTCCCGTTCCTGTTCATCGCGGCCGAACGCCTGCCCGGCGGCGTGGCGGCCACCCTGGGCGCCGCACAGCCGCTCGTGGTGGCGTTGCTGGCGATCGGGGTGCTCAAGGAGAACGCGTCCGCGTGGCGGCTCGCCTGGGGCGTGATCGGCATGCTCGGCGTCGGGCTCGTGGTGCTCGGACCGGCGGCGGGCTTCGACCTGGTCGGTGTGCTGGCCGGACTGGGCGGCGCCGCGACGATGGCGCTCGGCGTGACGCTGACGAAGAAGTGGGGCAGGCCCGCCGGCGCGACGCCGATGGCGTTCGCGGGCTGGCAGCTCACGGCGGGCGGGCTGTTCCTGGTGCCGGTGACGTTCCTGTTCGAAGGGCCGCCGCCCGCGATCGGCCTGACGGCCCTGCTCGGCTACCTGTGGCTCGGCGGCGTCGGTGGCCTGCTCGCCTACGTCCTGTGGTTCCGCGCGATCGGCACGCTGCCGGTCACGTCCGTCTCGATGCTCGGCCTGCTGTCCCCGATGGTCGCCGCGCTGCTCGGTGTCGTCGTGCTCGGCCAGACGCTCGACGCGGTGCAGCTCACCGGTTTCGCGCTGGCGCTGGCCGCGATCGTCGCGAGTCAGCGACCGGCACCCGTTCTCGTCAAAGGAGTTCTGCAGTGAAGATCGCAGTCGTCGGCGCGTCCGGCATGGTCGGTTCGCGGGTCGTCGCCGAGGCGGTGCGGCGCGGGCACGACGTGACGGAGGTGTCCCGCGGCACCGGCGGTGACGCCACCGACCGCGAACTGATGGACAGCGTTCTGTCCGGAGTGGACGGTGCGGTGGTGGCCACCACCGGTGTCACCTCGACGGTGGTGCTGGACGCGGCACTCGCGACCCGCACACGGGTCCTCGTCGTCGGTGGCGCCGCGCCGCTGCGCACACCGGACGGCACCGGTCTCGTGCTCGACGACGACCGGTACGTGCCGCCGCACATCCGTTCCGTCGCCGAGGCGAGCGTGCGGCAGTTGCACGAGTGCGAGGCCCATCGCGCCGACTGGGTCTACCTGAGCCCGCCCGCGCTGCTCGAACCGGGCGAGCGCACCGGCACCTACCGGCGTGGCACGGACGTGCTGCTCACCGGCCCGTCCTCGATCTCGGCGGAGGACCTGGCCGTCGCGGTGCTCGACGAACTGGAGAGCCCCGGCGCCGACCGCCGGTTCACGGTCGCGAGCCGAGGTCCAGCAGCAGGATGAGCTCGCCGTCGTCGTCGACCTCGCCGGTGGGCTCGAACCCGAACGCGCGGTAGAACGGCTGCGGCGACCCCTCCCCCGGCACGCAGCTCGTGTACAGCTCGGTGGCACCCGCCTCCCGCAGCAGCGCCACGACCTCGTTCAGGATTGCGGTGCCGTAGCCGCGGCCCTGCTGCCCGGCGTCCACGAGCAGCCGCCACAGGAAGTACGGCCCTCGCAGACCGGGCCCGGGCACGACGTTCCAGCTCAGCATGACGAACCCGACGGGCGCGTCCCCGTCGTAGACCGCGCGGAACCACGGTTTGGCCTCGGGGTTCTCCCGCGCGTGCTGGAAGGACTTCTCGACGGACGCGACGAACTGCTCCTGCGCGGGATGCACGCGCACGGCGATGACGGCGTCGCGGTTGGCGTCGGTGACCTCGACCAGGCGGATCTGAGCACTCATGCCCTGGAGTGTGCCGCTCAGCGGGTCGTCGAGGGGGAAGTCGACACCGGTTGACCCGTCGAGGACGTCGGGGGCTTCGTGACGGGCGCCGACGTGCCGGGCGGTGCGGAGGACGGCGGCGTCGCCGGTGGCTGCTCGATCTTCGTCGACTGCGGGCTGGTGTTGGTCGGCGCCTTGGTCTCCGGCGGCTCGACGGAGACCGGTGATGAGGACGGCGGCGGGACCTGCGAGGTCGTCGTGGTGGTGGTCGGGGACGGCCCCGGTGTCGCCGGGTCCACGGGGGCCGCGGCGGGCAGCACGGCGAGCGCCAGCGCCACGACCCCCACGGTCGCGAGCCCGCTGCCGACCACCGCGATGGTGCGGCGCCGGGAGCGCACGGCCTGGCCGCGCTGGATGAGGCCGGCCGCCGTGGTGGCCCGCGGCGGCGCCTCTTCCTGGTGCAGAGCGGAGAAAGTCGCCCGCAGATCGTCTTCGCGAACCATCACACCTCCAGCCTCAGTTGATCGAACTCAGGGCCGAGCCTGCGCCGCAACGCGTCCAGGCCCTTGCTGCTCTGCGACTTCACCGTGCCCGTCGAGCACTTCAGCGCCGCCGCCGTGTCCTCGACGCTCAGATCGTGCCAAAAGCGCAGCACGAGGACAGCGCGTTGCCGTGCGGGCACGGCGGTGAGCGCCTGCCACACCACGAGCCTGTCTTCCGCCGCGACGGCGGAAGACAGGCCCTCCGGGGGTGCGTCAGTCAGCTTCTCCCTGCGCCAGCGCACCTTGCGGCGTTCGGCGAGGAACGTCCGCACGACGATCTGACGCAGGTACGGCTCCAGCCCCGACCGGTCCGCGAGTTTGGGACCGGCCAGGTACAGCTTCAAGAACGCCGACTGCATGACGTCTTCCGCCTCGTGCCAGTTGCCGCACAGCAGGTACGCCGTGAAGCGCATCGAGTCGGCGCACCGGTCGAAGCAGTCGGTGAACTCAGCCTCCCAGTTCAGCGGTGGCTCCTCACCGGGCCGGCGTCGTCGCGACAGGCGCTGAGGTCGGGGTCTTCGTGTTGACAGGGGTCGTGGAGACCGGCACCTTCGTCGCCTCGGGCGAGGTCGAGATCGGCGCGGTGGTGGGCGGCTGCTCCGGGTGCTTCGAGGACGTCGGGGTCGGCTGGGTCCACGTCGTCGGCGTCTTGGTAGGAGCGGTCGAGGACGGCGGCAGCACGGTCGTCGGCGGAACCGTGGTCGGCGGCGCCTCGGTCTTGGTGGAGGAAGGCGGCTGCGGAGCCGAGGTCGTGGGCTGGGGCGCGTTGCCGCCGCCACTCAGCGCGAGAGCGGGCACCGCGATGCCGATGGCACCCAGCGCGACCGCTCCGGCCACGATCACCATTCGTTTGCGCACTTGCAGCTCCAGCAGGTCAGTGGCGCCAGGATCAGGCACCCTCACCCGTATCCATGCGGCCGGGCTCGTGCCCGGTTGCCCGTGTGTCCTGGATCACGATCTCGACGCAACGGGCCCGTTGCGCGGCCTCGTCCAGGACCGCGCGCCGAGGTTCCGGCACGTCCAGGACGCGCGCCTCGGCCTTGCTGAAGACGCCCGAGAGCCTGCGGTCGTTGCGCAGAACGTCGAGCGCCTGCCAGTCGCCACCCAGCACCACTCCGTCGAGTTCGGGCAGACGCGGGACGAGCACCCTGGCGACGTCGTCCGCGGCGGCCTGGAGCGCGACCCTGGCCTGACCCTCCCGGCGCCGGGCGAACCGCTGCTGCGACCAGCCGCCGGCCCTGATGCGGCCGTGGACCTGCTTGCGGTCGGTGGTGGACACCTCGACCCTGCCGCCGAACGCGACCCCGATGCTGTGGCCGCCGAGCCGCACGAGGACGAGGCCGATCCGGCGAGGCTCCGTCAACTTTTCAATCACCTCTACTACAGAGGTACCGCCACGGGTCGGGAACGTGGCCGTCGCGCCGTCGTTCGCTGTGATCTCGACCTCGGCCTCGGTCACGGTGATCTCGACGGCGCCGTGCCGGTCGGCGAACCGGGCGATCCAGCCCTCGATCCGTTCCGGCTCGACCTCGACGGCCCGCCCGCCTGGAACCGGCCGCACTCGGCTCACGTCCCACCCCTTGGTCACACCGCGAGTTGGTCTTCGTGCACACAGTAGAGCCGACTCGACACAGCGCGTGCACGGCACGAAGATGTTACTGATGGGTTCGCAACGCTTGACAGATGAGTCTCGAAAGCGTGAACTCATCAACCGTATGGATTAACCATTGACTCCATCCGGCTCCGACCAGCGATGTTCACGGGCGGGTAGGGTCACTGGGGCGTGATCTTATGACAGCGGGGAGTCACCATGACGACTGCTGCCGGTCGACCAACACTGACCGTTGAAGAAACGGACTCAACGGGCCACGGCAGCCTTACGCAGCTCTTGACGACGGGACCGTTCCCGGAAGCGTTGAGGGCCGCGATCAAGGCGAGCCGGCTCAGCCTCGACCGCATCCAGCACCGGTTGGCACTGCGCGGCGTCACCATCAGCGTCGCGACGCTCAGCTACTGGCAGTCAGGACGACGAAGGCCTGAACGCCCTGAATCACTGGAGGCGCTGCGGCACCTCGAGTCGGTTCTGGGAGTACCTCAGTCAGGTCTGTCGGCGCTGCTCGGCCCACCTCGTCCGCGAGGCCGCCGTTGCCGCCCGACGACGATGATGCCGATCGACGCCCTCTGGGCGCGTCGTGAGCGGGTCGCGAACCTGCTCTCGAAGGTCGACACGTCCTCCGACCTGAAGCTCGGCCGGATCAGTCAGCACGACCGCATCGAGATCTCTGCCGACGGCGGGCAGAAATCCGTGTGGGTGCGGCAGATCCTCCGGGCGGAACAGGACGGCCCAGACCGTTGGGCGCTCGTGTTCGAGACCGAGGAGAGCGACGTGCTCCCCGAGATCACGAACGTGCGCAACTGCCACCTCGGCCGCATCGCCCGTGACCACGAGGCCAACATCATGGTCGCGGAGATGATGTTCGAACGGCCGCTCACCCGCGGCGAGACCCTCATCATGGAATACCAGCTGGTGTTCCCCGAGGGCCACGCCCCCAAGGGCAACAACACGTTCGCGCGCAAGTTCCGGCTGCCGGTGCGCGAGTACGTGATCGAGGTCCGGTTCGACGAGACGAACCTGCCGTCGCGCGTGCAGCAGTACAGCGTGCCCGCGGGCGACGAGACGCCGTCGCGGCGCCGCAACCTCACCCTGGACTCGGGCGGCGGCGTGCACGCCGTGGCACTCGGGTTCGGGCCCGGCGTGTTCGGCATCCGGTGGGAGTGGCCGAACCGCTAGCTCGGCTCTGACAGACGCGTGAGGGGCGCTTCCCAGCCTGGGAGGCGCCCCTTTCGTCGTGTTCCCCTCTTGGGGATGCGAAAAGGCCCCCGGCGCGTGCCGGGGGCCTTCCGTCGCATCAGCTCAGTTCATCACACCCAGCCGGCGACGCTGAGGGTCACCGAGCGGATCGAACCGCGGTCGGAGCCCACCACGTCGGCGACCTTGAACACCCACGTGCCGTCGGCGGGGTCGGCGGTCAGCGAGGACAGCGGCGCCCCCGCCTTCCACGAGCCCGTGAACGGCGCGTTGCCGCTCGTCACGCCCGAGAACGGCAGCGTGGCGTCGTCGGTGAACACGGCCTGGCAGATGTTGTTGCCGGTGCCACCCGCCCGCGAGAACAGCGTCACGGACTTGCCGGACGGCGAGGTGAGCGTGCCCACCAGGTCGCCGACGAAGGTGTGGTCGATGCCGACCGTCGTCGAGCCCTCGGTGGCGGAGCACGTCGCGCCGTCCACGGAGAACTTCAGGTTCGACGCCGCGCCGACACCCGTCACCGGCAGCGAGACCGAGACACCGGTCTGGTCGTTGTCCGGGATGGCCAGCGGCTCGCCGGTGTAGGCGAACGTCTTGAACGTGCGGGACGGCTCACCCACGCGGAGCGTGAACGAGGTGGTCGTCGGCGACGTCGCGCCCGAGTAGGTCACCCGAGCGTCGAGCTTGACCGCCGAACCGAGCACGGCGGAGGCCGGCACGGTCACCTTGTAGGTGTTGCTGACGGTCTGGCCCGGGTCGATGTTGCCGTAGTACTTGGACCGCGGCGCGATGGTCACGCCGGCGGACGTCGTCGACAGCACGACCGAGGTCGACGCGGCCGAGCCGTCACCGTTGTTGGCCACCGGCACCGTCACCGTGGACGTGGTGCCCGGCTTGAGGAAAGCGCTTCCGTCGGCGTCGTTGACGATCGTCGGCTTCTGCGCGCGGGCCAGCGCCTGCGGCGACGCACCCGTGTACTGCAGGGCGCGGTCGGCCATCACGAGGCCGGCGCCGGTGCGGTTGTCCACACCGGACTCGACGATGTCGATCGCCGTGGTGACAAGGGCTTCCTTGACCTCGGCGGGCGTCAGCGTCGGGTTGCCGGACAGGATCAGACCGGCGATCGCGGCGGCGTTCGGGGCCGAGGCGGACGTGCCGAAGAACGGCGCGAAGCCCGGCACCGACGTGGTCACGCCGTCGGCCGCGGTGATGTCCGGCTTCTGCCGGGTCTCGGCGAGCGGCGAGCCGTCCGGTGCGAAGAACGTCTTGCGCGGGCCGTCGGAGGTGAAGCGCTCCGGCTTCTGCGTGCCGTCGAAGGCGTTGGGGTACGGGCCCTTCGGGTTGGCGGGGTCGCCCGGCTCCAGGTCGAACGGCAGCGCGGCGGCGGCAGGTGCGGCCGCGACCGAGATCGCGCCCTTCGCTGCCGAGTGGCCGCGGGTCGTGCCCGGCGTGACGTACTTCTTGAGGCCGTCGTTGGTGTCGGCGAACCGGCCACCGAACAGCGACAGCGCGAAGTACTTGTCCTCACCGCGGTACTTCACGACCGCGAGGCGCGTGCCCGTCGAGCTGCTCGGGGTGTTGATGCGCTCGTACGGGTCCTGCGCGCCGTCCTGGTTGTTCTGGCTGAAGGTGACAACGTTGCCCTGGGCGTTGACCAGGTACAGGTCGTAGTCGTTGGCCGACTGGCCGAGCGGGTCGGCCCAGTGCAGCACCACCGGGGTGTCGCCGGAGAAGTTCGACAGCGGGTCGAACAGCTGCTTGGCGTTCGGGTCCGGGTTGAAGTCGTGCGCGCTGCCGGCGAACTTGCCGACGCCCACGCCCGAGTCGACGAACTGGCCCTCGTAGTGGCCGGAGGTGCCGTCCGCGACGTTGCCCTGGTTGCCGGCGCTGGAGAAGAACATCGCACCGTCCGCGACGACCGCGTCCACGGCGCGCGCGATGATGCCGTCCTGGAACGGCGACTCGTTGAAGTAGATGACGTCGTCAACGATGACATCGCAGCCGAGGTCGAAGCGCAGCTTCTTGATGTTGTCCGCGAAGCTCGCGTCACCGTTGAACGCCGTGGCGAAGCCGAGTTCGGCGTTGGGCGCGAGGTCGTGCAGGATCTCGAGCATCGCGGTGCCCTCGTCACCGGAACCCGCCTGCCCCGTCAGGACGTCGACGGCCGGCAGTTCACCGGAGGCCTGCGAGACGGACAGCGAGCTCACACCGTCCGACAGCGCGCAGAGCTTCACGCCGACACCGGTCACGCGGAACGAACCGCGCGCCGCCTCGGCGTTGTGCGCCTTGTCGCTCTCCGCGACCTTGGCGGCCTGGACGGACAGCTGCTTCTCGGACAGCCGGCGCTCGATCTCGCGCGACTTGTCCTCTTTGGACGGAGCCTTGGACTTGGTGTCCTTCTTGTTCTTCACGTCCTGCGTCATCGCGTCGCTGCCCGGCTCGACGCGGGCGACGTCGGAACGCCCGGCGATCTCGGCGATCTTCGCGACCGGGACCTCGGCGCGCACGGTGCGGTGCTCGGGGGACACTGCCCGGATCTGTCCGCCCGCGGCGCGGACAGCGTTGACCAGGTCCTCGGAGTACTGCTTGGCACGGATGTCGACGAGAGTGGTGGCCTTCGGCGTCACGGCAACGCCGGTCTGCACCTGAGGAAGGGCGCTCGTGGTACCAACTGAGACGCGCTTGCGCGCCTCCACGACCAGTGCGCTGTCCACCTTGGACTCGGCAGGGGTGAGCGACTTCTTGATGCTCTGCAGCGCGGAGATCTGCGCTGCAGTGCGGTCGCTGATGGTCTTGGACGCCTTGCCCGGGTCAGCGGACGCCGGCGTGACTGCGGTGAGTGCGGCCAGAAGAACTGCGGTACCTGCGGTGACTAAGGTCGTGCCTCTTCGAGATCGGCGCACAGGAGTTTCTCCCCCGAACGTTGGCGTGCCCCCGAGCACGCGGCCTGCGACCGGAGATTCCCGGTCGAGGCGTCAACGTATGGTGCTTGTGTGATCACAGTCAGCATCCGATTGGGCTACTTCTCACTTAGCAGACGCAATCACACTTCACAGAACAACCTCAGAGGACAAATGCGTCAGTCCACAACTGACCGGTTCGACCGGAAAGGGCTTCCAACAGGGCAGCGGCCTGGTTGTCGGTGAGCGACGCCACGAAGTCCACAACCGCCCGCCCGCGCGCCAATCCCCTTACGACATCAGGACCAACCGGAAGCTCCCCGGTCGTACCGACCAATGTGGACGGCTCCGTCCGGGCGAGCGCCGCGTACTCCGTTTCGGCCAGCTCCACCAGATCGTGCAGCCTGCGCGGCAACCGATCCGCCTCGGCCCGATCGGTCACCCACTGCTCCAAAGCGTCCACCAGCGAACCGAGCAGACGCGCCTGTCCACGTTGGTGCAAAGCCAGATCCGGCCGCAGCAACACGAACCGCCGGTGCACGAACTTCAACACCTGAACCTCGTGCCACTGCTGAACAGCCAGCACCACGTGCCCGGACCGCGGCGTCGGCTCCTCGATCACACCAACAGCGTCGACCAGCCGCCGCGTCCACCGCGCACTGAACCCGGCAACCGCCTGCTCGGCCTCGACCGACCCGTCGAACGGCACCGACAACAACCCGTCGACGAGCTCCTTGCTCACCTTCCGCACCGCGAGCGCGAACGCCTCGTCGCTCATCACCCAGGAGTCCTTGAGGTGCATGCGCCTGCGGAGCGTCTCCAACGACCGCCCGGGCATCCGAATCTCGGCATACAGCTCAGCGTCGGTCAGCCCGGCGAGGTCCAGCGCCTGCGCCTGCCACGTCCCGAGCTCCGCGGCGACCGTCGCGTGCTGCAACACCCCGACCCGATGGAAGTCCTCGAGGTCGTGAATCGCGTAGGCGATGTCGTCCGCGGTGTCCATGACACTCGCCTCGACCGTCTGCTGCCAAGACTCGACCCGCCCCTCGAACGGCTCCCGCGCCTGCCGCAGATCACTGATCTCCGTGACGTACGCGGAGAACTTCGAACTACCGGTACCCGGCATGTCGTCCGGCTCACCGGCACCACGGGGCGCCACCGCCAGACCAAGCTCCTGATGACGCGTCCACGGGTACTTCAACATCGCCGCCCGCACCGCCACCGTCAGGTCGAGCCCGAGCGCCTTGGGCCCCCGCACGTCGGTCGTCGTGACGATCCGGAACGACTGCGCGTTGCCCTCGAACCCGTCCGGCAACCCGAACCGGTGTCGTGCCAGCCGGTCGAGCACCTGCTCGCCGAGATGCCCGAACGGCGGGTGCCCCAGATCGTGCGCGAGCGCGGCCGCCTCGACGACATCGGGGTCGCAACCTCCCAGCTTCTCCAGCACCGCGGTCAGCTCGGGCCGGTTGGTGAGCCGTTCTGCGATGGCGCGCGCCGCCTGGGCGACCTTGAGGCTGTGCGTGAGGCGGTTGTGCACGAGCAGACCGGAACCGGTGGAGCTGACGACCTGGGTGACTCCGCCGAGCCTCGCGAAGAACGGGGAGCTCGCCACGCGGTCCCGGTCCACCCGGAACGGGTTCGTGGCTAGGTCGGCGGTCCTGCCCACGCCGGCTGAGCGTCGGGCGGCACGGTGCTCGTTGTGCATGCGGAAACGTTAGACGGTCTAGTCGGCGGCCGTGACAGCTGTACTGGGCTTGGCTTCGGCGACCAGCTTCTTCGAGTAGCTGTCGAGGACCCTGGTACCGACCTGCTGCGAGTACCCCAGCGCGATGGCCGCCATGATGAGCGCCACCTGGTTGTCGAGCTTCGCCCCTGCGATCGCTCCCGCCTTCAGCGCCAGCACGCCGATGACGGCGATCCCCGCTCCCAGCGCGAGCTTCGTGATGAACAGCGGCACGCCGTACGCGTAGGGAGCCAGGCTCAGCTTGAGCTTCATCCCGGTGACGGTCGCGGCGACGAGAGCGCCGAACACGCCCCAGCCGGCCACCCACCAGAAGTCGCCGCCGCTGCCGGAGGCACCCCCGGTCGGGCAGACGCCCTTCCCGCACAGTGGAAGCATTCCCGCCCGCAACGACGTGACCACACCGATCACCGTCATCAGGGCCAGCAACACGAATGCCGTGTAAAGCAGACGATTCCGATGTCCGCGCAAGGTGCTGTAGCTGTCATCGGCCGTCTTGAAAGCCGCAGCCAGTGCGGTCTCGATCACAACACGGTCCGGAGCCGTCACGTCCGCGTCCGACGTGGCGCCGATCTTGCCGAGTGCCCGGTACCGGTCGTCCTTGGCGGGCAGGTGGGCACCAACTCTCGCTCGCACGTCCGGCAACCTGCCGGCGAGATCGCCACCAAGGGAGGTGATCCGTGCTTCGGCCGCGTGCAACGCCCGCCAGACCGACTCCTTGTGCCAGCCGTTCCACCAGGTCCGCACCTTCGTGAGCTTGTCGCCGGGCGGCGCGTCCAGCGCTTCCCTGGCCTGTTCCAGGAGCACCCCTGAGAGAGAGTCCCGGGGTTGGGCCTGCTGCTGATAGCAGTCCTCCAGCCACACGAACAGGCCACGCGCCTCAACGCGCCAAATGCTTCGGCTCATGGTGCACCTCGATGGGTCGTGTAGAGACCACATCGCCGCCTGCTCGCCGAGCGTGACCGTGGATGCGCGATCGTTACGTCAAGACACGAAAAAGGCCCCTGCGGGGAGCGCTTGTGGCGCTCGACCCGCAAGGGCCATTTCGAAAGAAGTTCGGCGGCGACCTACTCTCCCACACCGTAACCAGTGCAGTACCATCGGCGCAGAAGGGCTTAACTACCGGGTTCGGAATGGGACCGGGTGT
>NZ_JBIVPX010000018.1:0-81433 GCF_044754905.1 Lentzea sp. NPDC092896 | reverse complement strand
GCCCAAAGCAACAGGCGTGCCATCTACCCGCGTGTGGCGCGGACCCCCCGATCAGATTGCCGGGGGTCTGGGGGCAGAGCCCCCAGGGGAAGCACCCAACGCAAGCTGCCCGCCCGCACGGCGACCCACCCGCAAGCTGGCCGCCCGCAAGGTGACCCACCCGCAAGGTGACCACCCACAAGGTCGCCACGCACAAGGTCGCCACGCACAAGGTCGCCACGCACAAGGTCGCCACGCACAAACCAACCACCCGCAAGGTGACCACCCACAAGGTCGCCACCCACAAACCAACCACCCGCAAGCCAGCCACCCGCAATGGTCGCGGCCCTCAAGTCCGCGGAACGCACCGAAAACGCACGCTGACGCAGGCGTCCCCCCGATCTGAGACCCCCTACAACTCAACCTACTCAGAGGGTCCGACAAGATCGGCAGAAGACATGTCCACCCTGCTCAGAGCGGGATCCCATACGCGTAAGCCCGCAGGTCCACACCCGGCAGCGGCGACCAGTCGCGGTCCGGCAGCCGCGTGAACCCCAGCCGCTCGTACAACCGGTGCGCCGCCAGCATCTTCTCCGACGACGACAGCACGACGTGGGTCGCGCCGGCCTCGCGCGCCTTGTCGACCACCGCGCGCACCAAGGTCTCGCCCACGCCGCGGCCGCGCGCTGCCGCCGTCACCGCCAGCATGCGGAACTCCAGCTCGCCCGGCCTGGAGATCTCGGCGTAGGGCGTGCCGGGGTGCACCACCGTCACCGAGCCCAGGACGGTGCCGGACTCGTCCTGGGCGACGAGCAGGTCGGCGTCGCGGAAGCGGGAGGCGGCGTCGGCGAGGACGGTCGCGTAGTCGTCGTGGGCGCCCACGAAGCCGTCCGCTCGGTACGCCTCGACCGTCACGGCGCCGACCGCGGGCAGGTCGGCCTCCGTTGCCGGGCGAATGATCAGATCAGCCATCTGCGCCTTCTTCCACTGAGTCAGCTTCGACGGGAAGGGCCACCTCCCTCGCCGCGTCCGGCCCTTGTTCCAGCAGGACGCGAAAGCCGGCCTCGTCGAGGACCGGGACCTTCAGCGAGACGGCCTTGTCGTACTTGGATCCTGGCGAGTCGCCGACCACCACGAAAGCGGTTTTCTTGGAGACCGAACCCGCCGCCTTGCCGCCGCGGGCGAGGATCGACTCCTTGGCCGAGTCGCGCGAGTACTCCGTCAGCGAGCCGGTGACCACGATGGACAGACCTTCGAGGTTGCGCACGATGGACGCGTCGCGCTCGTCCTCCATCCGCACTCCCGCAGCGCGCCAGCGCTCCACGACGCCTTGGCGCCACTCCGTTTCGCGCCACTCGACCACGGCCGTCGCGATGGTCTGACCGACGCCCTCGGCACCGGCGAGCGCCTCTTCGGGAGCCTCGATGATCGCGTCCATCGAACCGAACTGCTGCGCCAGCGCGCGGGCGGCCGTCGGGCCGACGTGGCGGATCGACAAGGCGACCAGAACCCTCCACAGAGGACGCTCCTTGGCCGCCTCCAGGTTGTCCAGCAGTTTCACCGCGTTCGCGGACAGCTCGCCGTTCTTCGTCGTGAAGCGCTCGACCTGCCGCAACGCCTCGGCGTCGAGGTCGAACAGGTCGGCCTCGTTGGTGTAGATCGTGGACTCGGTGATCGCGGCGGCCGCCTCGTAGCCGAGCACCTCGATGTCGAGCGCGGCGCGGGAGGCCAGGTACGCCAGGCGTTCGCGCAGCTGGCCGGGGCACGTCTCCGCGTTGGGGCAGCGGATGTCGACGTCGCCCTCCTTCATGGCCCGCAGCACCGAGTTGCACTCCGGGCACCGGGTCGGCATCTCGAACTCGCGCGCGTCGGCGGGGCGCGCGGCCAGCACCGGGCCGAGCACCTCGGGGATCACGTCGCCCGCCTTGCGGATGACGATCCGGTCGCCGATCAGCACGCCCTTGCGCTTGACCTCGGACCCGTTGTGCAGCGTGGCCCGCGCGACCGTCGAGCCGGCCACCTTCACCGGCTCCATCAGCGCGAACGGCGTGACGCGGCCCGTGCGGCCGACCTGGACCTGGATGTCCAGCAGCGTGGTGGTGGCCTCTTCCGGCGGGTACTTGTAGGCGATGGCCCACCGCGGCGCGCGGGACGTGGTGCCCAGGCGCCGCTGCAGCGAGACCTCGTCGACCTTGATCACGAGGCCGTCGATCTCGTGGACCGCGTCGTGCCGGTGCTCGCCCCAGTACTCGACCTTCTTGCGGACGTCCGCCGGGTCGGTGAGCACCTCGGTGTGCGGCGACGTCGGCAGGCCCCACGCCTTCAACGCCTCGTAGGCGAGCGACTGGCTGGCCACCTCGAAGCCCTCGGTCTTGCCGATGCCGTGGCAGATCATCCGCAGCTTGCGCGACGCCGTGACCTTCGGGTCCTTCTGCCGCAACGACCCCGCCGCGGTGTTGCGCGGGTTCGCGAACGGCGGCTTGCCCTGCTCGACCAGCGAGGCGTTCAGGGCCAGGAAGTCCTCCACCGCGAAGAAGACCTCGCCGCGCACCTCGACGAGCTCCGGCACCGGGTACTCGGCGGAACCCTTCAGCACCACCGGAACGTCCGCGATCGTGCGGACGTTCAGCGTGACGTCCTCGCCGGTACGGCCGTCGCCACGGGTGAGCGCCCTCGTCAGCCGCCCCTTCTCGTACAGCAGGTTGATCGCGAGGCCGTCGATCTTCAGCTCGCACAGGAAGTGCGTGCCGGAGCCGATCTCCTTCCCGACGCGCTCGAACCAGCCCGTCAGCTCGTCCTGCGCGAAGACGTTGTCCAGGCTGAGCATGCGCTCCAGGTGGTCGACCGCCTTGAACTCGGTCGAGAACGTGCCGCCGACCAGCTGCGTCGGCGACTGCGGCGTCGCGAGGCCGGGATGCTCGGCCTCCAACGCCTCCAGCTGCTTGAGCAGACCGTCGAACTCACCATCGGTGACGATCGGATCGTCCAGCACGTAGTAGCGGAACTGGTGCGAGCGCACCTCTTCCGCGAGCACGGCATGCCGCTCGCGGACCTCTGCCGGGACGTCTTCAAGGCTCTCGCTGGTCACGTCCCACAGCTTAGTGACCAGGTCTGACAGTTTTTCAGCGCTCGGTTTCCCCGGCGAGTTCCCTGACCAGAGAACGCAGTTCCAGCAGGCTGATCGTGCCCTGCGGCTCCAGCTCCGCGGTCTCCACGCGCCGCAACCGCTCCCCCGCCAGCCGCTCGCCGAGAGTGACGTCCAGCGGCAGGAACGTCATCGTCTGCCGGTGCTGGTCGCTCAGGTCCGCGAGCGCCGGGTGGTAGACCGCGACGTCCACGACGTCACCGTCCACCTGGGCCACCACCCGGTAGTCCCCCAGCCGCATCCGCACCTGGCCGAGGTTGATGATCACCTCGGTCGGGTCCGGCACCGGCGGCACCGAGTCGTGGAACTCCCACACCATGTCCGACGGCGGCGCGGCGGCGATCCACGCGTCGGTGTACGGGCGCAGCCTCGGGTCTTCCTGACCGGTGACCACCAGCGCGTACATCGCCATGTGGCCCTGTTCGAGAGAGAACATGAGGTCCGGGTGCAACGAACTCACGAGGTCCCGCAGCTCGTCCTCGACCCGGTGCGGTTCGCCGTCCCCCAGCGCCGCGCTGACCACCGGTACCAGCTCGAACCACCGTTCCCAGAACCGTTGTGCGGCTTCCTCGGCGTTCGGCAGGTGGGCGGGGACGACGTCTTCGGCTTTGCTGCGGCGGAACCACTTCATGATTCTCAACTGTAGAGCTTGCGCCCCTCGGCCAGCATTTCAACGAACTGGGCGATGCGCCTCTGCCGCGTCTCGGGCCTCTTCGCGTCGTGAATGCGCAGCAGCACGGCATACCTGTTCTGGCTGTTGAGCGTCTTGAAGAACTCGGCCGCCTTGGGATTGGCCTCCAAAGCCGCGGTGAGGTCGTCCGGCACCTCGATCGTCGCCGGACCCGCGTAGGCCGCGTCCCAGCGTCCGTCCGCTTTGGCCTTCTCGATCTCGTTGAGCCCGGCCGGCAGCATCTTGCCCGCGGCGATCAGTTCCTCGACCTTGCCGCAGTTGCGCTTGGACCACTTGCTCTTCGGCCGTCGGGGCGTCCACCGCTGCGAGTACCAGGTCTCGTCCACGGACCGGGTGAGTCCGTCGATCCACCCGTGGCACAACGCGATGTCGAGCGCCTCTCCGTAGTTGATCGACCTGATCCCCGAGCCCTTCTTGGCGAACTTGATCCACAGCTCGGTCTCGCTGGAGCCGTTCTCGTGCAGCCACGCGTCGAACTGCGCGGGTTCCTCGAAGACGATCAACGCACCCTCCTCAGGCAGAGCGTCATGTCCTCATAGGGAACACCGAGTTCGGCCTCTTCGGGGCAACTTTCTTCGGCTATGTCGACGACCTGCACGTTCACCCGCGGCGCCGCGCAGTCGAACTTGGACACGACGGACCTCTGCAGATCGTCGGTGTCGAGCTCGAAGCAGTCGCCCCGCGCGGCGTTGGGCATCAGGCACAGGGCGGCGTCGTGCCTGGTGTCGCGCAACACCTTGTAGTCACCGCGCGGGCACTCCGCGCTGGTCTCCGTCAGCACGGTGCCGACCTTCAACGCGGCCCGGCCACCGCCGCAGTCGACGACGGTGAGGCCCAGATCGTTCTCACCGGGGCCGTTGAACCGCACGCAACTGCCCTTCTCCGCCTTGGAGTAGTCGGTGAGGAACATGGATTCCGGTGCCGACTGGGCAGGTTCGTCGGTTCCGCTGAACGCCCACCACACGCCGAGATAGGCCAGCACGGCAAGTACGCACACCATCAAGGTCTGTCTCACGACCACGCTGCGGAGTATGGCGGCGAAAACTCAGTGGCGCGCGGCGACGGGTTTGGCCACAGTGCGCCTCATGCTGATCCGGCGGGAGACGCCCGCAGACATCGACGCCATCCGCACCGTCACCGATCTCGCGTTCAAGAACGGGCCGGAAGCTCCGCTGATCGACTGGCTGCGCGCGGACGAGGGCTGGATCCCGGAGTTCTCGCTGGTGGAGGACGGGGTGCTCGGGCACGTCGTGTGCTCGCGGGGGTACGTCGACGACGTGCCGGTGCTCGGGCTCGGGCCGATCGCCGTGCATCCCTCGCACCAACGGGCGGGGATCGGGTCGGCGTTGGTGCACGCGGTTCTGGGTGCGGCGGAGGCTCGGGGCGAACTCGCGGTCATCCTGTTGGGTGACCCGAAGTACTACTCGCGGTTCGGGTTCCGGCTGGCGTCGGAGTTCGGGATCACGCCGCCGGTTTCCGCGTGGGCGCCGCACTTCCAGGCCCGGCTGTTCGGTGACGTGCCCGCGGGGGCGTTCCGGTACGCGGAGCCGTTCAACCGGCTTTGAGCACCTTGCCTTCGGCCGTGCGCGCGTAGACCGTGCCGTCTGCCTGTGCGGACACGGTGTCGATGAAACGGCCTTCGCCCAACGGTTCCCAGGTCGTGGTGAGGCGGTTCAGGCGTCCGTCGATCAGGGTGTAGATGCCGACAGTTCCGTCTGGACGGAGCACCGCTTCGGGTGAGGCGTCGAGGCCCTGGGCGAGCTCGCGCCACGTGCCTGCGGCGGCGGCCATGAGCTTGGTGCCGGAGCGGACGTAGACGGCCGCGGACCCGTCCGGGTAGGCGATCACGGACGGTTTGCCGGTGGCGAACCCGGCCGGGCTCACGGACTGCCAGCTCGCGGCCTGCCGCTTCGGAATCGATACGGACTCACCGGCCCCCTGGGGGGATCCACCCCCCATCCCAATCATCTCAAGCGGGTCTGACATTTTCGCGACGCTGCCGTCGGCCAGCACCGCGTACAGGTCGACCGTCCCATCAGGACGGAGCACCGCCTCGGGGTCTCCGGCCACGCCCGAAGCCACCGGCCGCCACGCCCCGTCGACCAACGCCACGACCTCCCCGCGAGCCGTCCGGGCGAACACGAACCGGCCGGCCACCGAAGGACGTCCGACGAACACACCCGAGGTGCTCAGCCGCACGCCATCGGCCCAGACGTCGCCGTCCTCCACGACGTAGACCCCACCGGCGACCTCGGGACCGCCCTGCCACGCCTGCCGCAGCATCGAACCCGCGCGCGCCTCCGCCTGGTCGTACCGCTCCGGGCAGCACGACCGCTGCACGGCATCGGCGAGCCGTCCCGCCGAGAGATCCGGCCGGTCTACGCGCACCGCGTACTCGAAGAACCGGCCCGCGGCGTAGGAGACGTCCATGATCTGCTCCGGCGCGCCCCAGCCCATCGACGGCCGCTGCTGGAACACGCCCAGCGAGTCCGCGTCGCCGCAGTCGAGGTTGTTCATGTGCGACTCGACCCACCCGGCCTCGAACCCGGCGAGCATCACCTTGTCGCTCACGCCCCGAGAAAGACCGACGGCGTGCACGACACGGATGACGTCCGCGTCGTGCACGCCGGGAACTCGGCAGGACACCTTCACCGGCAGCGCATGCGCCGTACCGGCCGTGAGCAGCAAGAAGACCAGCGCGAGCCTGAGCACAAGTCCGAATTGGACACCCAGGCCCGCGCCGGCGCCACTCAGGAGTTCGCGATCAGCGAGAACCCGAGCACGCCCGTCGCCGTGAAGTCGATGGCCGGTTCGGAGCTCGGCCACGAGCGCAGGTCGTCGGCGAACACGGACTTCGCGGAGTTGAACTCGAGCGTGTACGGCTTGGTGCAGTCGACGGAACCCGCCGGCATCTCACCGAGGTCGCCGAACAGCGAAGCGTCGTTCGGGCCGTTGATCACGGCGCCGACCAGTACCTTCGAGCCACCGTTGGACGAACCCGAGAGGTTCGCGGCCTGGTGGTGCGGGCACTCGGGGAACTTCGTGCCGACGCCGACGATCAGCGACGTGCCCCAGGCGTTGGTGCCGAGGGCGAAGCCGCGCTGCTGCGTGCCGAAGGTCTCGTACTGCTTCGAGCCGGTGACCTTCTCGTACAGCGCGGCGGTGGTGATGTACCCGAACGTGCGCGAGCCGACGTCCCAGGTCTCGACGTTGGCGGCGGTGCGGAACGGCGAGGTCTTGGCCGCGTCCGCGCCCTTCTGCAGCTGGCGCTGGATGTCACCGACGATCTGCTTCTCGGTCACCTCGGCGCCGGGGATGCCCTTCTTCAGCAACGGGGCGAGATCGGCGTGGCCGAGCGCGGAGATGTTGTAGACGTTCAACGTGTCGGGGTCCTGCGTCGCCAGGAACTCCTTGGCCCAGTGCGTGGCGGCCTTCGCGAACTGCGTGTAGCGCTTGTCGTGCAACGCCTTCGCGGCCAGAGCGAGCTGGGTGGCGCCGAACTCCATGTCGTCGGTCCACGACTCTTCGGGGTAGTACGCGTGCGGGAACGCCGTCACGAGCTCGCCGACGTCCGAGGTCTTGGCCAGGGCGAAGAGCTGCGCGGCCTTGTCCAGGTACGAACGCGCGACGCGCGGGTTGCGGTCGGCCTCGATCTGCGCGGCCAGTGCGAACGAACCGGCGACGCGGCCGACGAGGTTCGGGCTGATCTTCTCGCCGGCGACGTTGGCGCGGAAGACCGGGCGGTACTTGATGAAGTACTCGCTGTCGCCCGGCTGCACGTTCAGCTTGTCGTCGGCCTCGGGCAGGCGCCACACGTCGTGGTCGCCGACGAAGCCGAACTCCTCGGAGCCGGTGCCGATGCCGACCTGCGCGTAGAGCGTGCCGGTCTTCTCGTCGAACGCCTTGTCGAGCCACTTGAGGCCGAACTCGGCCTCGTCGTAGAGGGCGTCGTTGTGCTTGTTGCGCAACGCCAGCAGCATCGACGCGGTCGAGTACGACGACGCGTGCGTGAACTTCACGAAGTCACCCGCGTCGAACCAGCCGCCTTCGAGGTCGACCTTCGCGCCCGTCGGCTTCAACGGTGCCGCGATCTGGTCGCCGCCCTCGCCCGCGAACACCGGCGCCTCGTAGACGAGCGCCTCGCGGTCGGTGAGGTGCGCGGGCTTGCGGTTCAGCCTGCCCGGGACGACGTCGGCGCCGTCGCGCTGCGCCTGGAAGAACTCGACGGTGTTGTGCGCGACCGGCGAGAACAGCTTCTTCAGCGAGTCGACCTTGAACGCCGGCGAGGTCGTCGTGCCGACCTTGATCCGGTACGTCCCCGGCGCCCTGACCTTGGAGAAGTCGATCGGGTGCACGGCGGGGAACTTCTCGCTCCACGACCCCGTCGAGGCACCCGTCTTCCCGGTCAGCACGGTGCGACCGCGACTGTCCACAACGGAGAACCTGGTGTTCGCGGCGCCTCCGAGCACGTAGGCGTGCTTCTGCTCGGAGGTGCCGAACCCGACCTGATCCAGTCGGATCTGGCCGGTGGGCGCGGCCTGTGCAGGCGCCACGACCACGCCTGTGAGCACTGCGGCGACGAGCGCCGCCAGTCTGATGCGCATGAGGGGAACTCCCGGTCCAGGCCCGGCGATCGGCCTACGGTTAAGAAAGTTTCCTAATAGTTCGCAGCAGACTAGCCGCACAAACCGGACATCACCAGCCCTCAGGCGGCTCCGAAAACGCCATCGAAAGGTCGCGGGTCAGCGACAGGGCACGTTTGACCCAAGTGGACGTAGCGCCCGCTAGACCGCACGTCGGAGTGGGCAGCGCCTGCTCGGCGAGGATCGACCGCGGGAAGCCGAGACGGTCCACCAGCGTGAACGCCCGCTGCCCGACGTCCTTCAACGTGACCGGCGCACCGGGGTCGAGGCTCGGCACCAGCCCCAGCGCCAGCGTCGTGCCCGCCTCCCACGTCTCGCCGATCTCGTCGAGCGCTTCTGCACCCTTGATCAACGTCGCGTCGAACGAGATGGCCGTGGCACCGGCTTCGCGCAGCAGCGTCAACGGCGGGTGCAGCGCGCAGCAGTGCACGATCACCTCGTGGTCCTTCAGTGCCTCGATCACCACGGCGAGCACGTTGCGCGCGTCCGGCCCCGGCACGGCGGGCACGGTGCCGAGCTTGGACGGCGTCGGCAGCAGGCCCTGCAGCACGGCGGGCAGGCCCGGTTCGTCGATCTGCACGACGACCTTCGCCTTGGTGCGCTTGGCGACCTCGGCCGCGTGCAGCTGGAGCCCCTCGGCGAGCGACGCGGCGAACTCCTTCACCGCACCTGGGTCCGTGAGCACCCGATGGCCGCGCATCAGTTCGATGTTCGACATCAACGTCCACGGCCCGACGGCCTGCACCTTGACCGTCTCGGGCTGTGCACCCGCACGTTCCAACGCCTCGTCGAACGCGTCCAGGTCGCCACGCAGCAGATCGACGGCACGGCGGTGGTCACGGCCGGGGCGCGGGGTCACGCGGTAGCCGGACGTGACGACCTCGATCGCGAGGTCGACGAGCAGGCCGGCCGTGCGCCCGATCATGTCCGCGCCGACTCCCCGGCCAGGCAGCTCCGGGACGTGCGGCAGCTCAGGCAGTTCTCCGACGACGACGCGCGCCGCCTCGTCGATGTCGGTTCCGGGCAGCGATCCGATTCCAGTTGCTCCACGCACCCACCGAATTGTTCCACTGTCCGGCGGACAGAAGAGGTCTAGACCCATTGACGCTGTGGTCTAGGCCACTTACCGTGATTGAGCAGGCGCTGAACGTACGGGCGCCTCCCTGTACGTGGTGCAGGACCGCGACGCGCCCCGTGGTCCTGCACCACTCCCTTCCTCCCCTGCCGGAAGGACCACACCCGATGGCCCGCTTTGCGCTCTTCGCGGCCGGGGCCGCCACCGCACTGGTGGCCGGACTCGTCGCCCTGGCCCCCACCGCCTCCGCGGCCGGTGAATCCGCCGCCTTCAGCCTGGACTCGAACTGGGGCTCCGGCTACCAGGGCAAGTTCACGATCACCGCGGGCACGACCGCGCTGGCCGGCTGGAAGCTGGAGTTCGACCTCGCCGGCGCGTCCCTCGGCTCGTACTGGGACGCCACGGCGACCAGCAGCGGCAACCACCACACGTTCACCAACCGCGAGTACAACGGCAACGTCGCCGCGGGTGCCTCGACCAGCTTCGGCTTCCTGGTGAGCGGCTCGGCGTTGCCTGCGAACTGCAAGCTCAACGGCGTCCCGTGCGGCGGCGGTGGTGGCACTACGACCACCACGACGACTACGACAACGACCGGGCCGACCACCACCACGACGTCCGATGTGCCGCCCACGCCCGGTAGCGCGCGCGTCGCCCCGTACATCGACATCACGATGCCGACGCCGTCACTGATGGACGTGGCCAACGCGACCGGCCAGAAGCACTTCACGCTCGCGTTCGCGCTGGGCTCGTCGGCCGGCTGCGATCCGGCGTGGGGCGGCACGGTCCCGTTGAACGACAGCCGCATCATCAACGACACCAGGGCGCTGAAGGCCGCGGGCGGCAGCGTCATCGTCGCGACCGGCGGCGCCATGGGCCCGTACCTGGAGCACGTCTGCTCGTCGGTCGACGCGCTCTACAACGCCTACGTGAAGGTGCTCGACGCCGTGGGCTCGAACAGCATCGACGTGGACGTGGAAGCCACGATCCCGCAGGCCACCGTGAACGCGGCGCTGAAGAGGCTCCAGGACGCCCGCGGCACCACCGTCAGCTACACGATGCGCATCCAGGGCCAGGACTACGGCATGGACCCGTACTCGGTGGACGTGCTGAAGGACGCGGCCGCCAAGGGCGTCAACGTCCTCGTGAACCCGATGCTGATGAACTTCGGCTACACGGGCAACTGGGGCGACGCGATGGTCAACGCCGCGAACGCCACCCTCGGACAGATGCGCGCCATCTGGCCGTCGAAGTCCGACGCGCAGCTGAAGGCACTGCTGGGCCTCACGCCGATGATCGGACGCAACGACACGGGCCCGACGACCACCCAGGCCGACGCACGCAAGGTCGTCGACTACGCGAAGGCCAACCACGTCGGGCGGATCGCGTTCTGGTCGGCCGGCCGCGACAACGGTTCGTGCCCCGGCGGCGGAGTTTCGCCCACGTGCAGTGGAATCTCGCAGGCCAACTGGGAATTCACGAACATGTTCAAGACTTTCACGGGCTGATTTCGTCCCTGCGGAGCGAAGGCCGTTGCGGGAACTTCCGTCCCCGCAACGGCCTTCCTCATTCCGTCAGGGAGCTCAGCAGGAGCTGCAGCATCCGCAGCCAGGACCCGTGCAACCGCCACAGCAAGAACAACCACCCATGGTGCCCACCTCCGATGTTGAGCGATCAAGCCTGTCGGACAGTAAGGCCGCTCCAACGCTGCGTGACACCACCTTCAGAGTGATTACGCTGCCACGAATGAATGGTCCTGCCGAGATGCTCGCCGCCGACAAGGCGTCCACCGCCCTGGGCATCGAGCCCGTCGAGCTGCGCGACGGCTACGCGATGCTGCGAATGACGGTCGCGGAGAACATGATCAACGGTCACGGCATCGCGCACGGCGGTTATGTGTTCCTGCTGGCGGACAGCGCGTTCGCGTGCGCCTGCAACAGGGCCGGGTCCGTCACCGTCGCCGCCACGGCCGAGATCGACTTCATCCGGCCCGTGCACGAGG
Organism: Lentzea sp. NPDC092896; assembly: GCF_044754905.1. Taxonomy (NCBI): domain Bacteria; kingdom Bacillati; phylum Actinomycetota; class Actinomycetes; order Pseudonocardiales; family Pseudonocardiaceae; genus Lentzea; species Lentzea sp. NPDC092896. Next base: position 69,901 of record NZ_JBIVPX010000018.1, on the reverse strand, counting down.
GTGACGAGCTGGTGGCGGAGGCGGTGGAACGGACCCGGTTCGGCCGCAGCGGGATCTACGACATCACGGTCAGGCGTGGGAGTGAGATCGTGGCTGAGTTCCGCGGTCGGTCGCGGACCCTGCGCGCTTGAGGCCGGCGAACTGCAGTGCGGCGAAGACGAAGACCGCGAGCGCCTGCATCAGCACGAGGCCCACGCCGGCGTCGGTGAGCGGGAACCACTTCAGCTCGGCCGTGAGAACGCTGTCCACGCCCCACACCGCGTTGCCGATGATGACGAGCAGCACCATTCGGCGGTCGGGCACGGGACGCATGCCGAGTGTGAAGACACCCACGCCGTAGACGACGAAGAAAATGCCGACACCGATCAGCCAGGCGGTTGGCAGTCCGATTTCCGGGCGGATCAGCAGGGCGAGCACGCCCATCGTGAACGAAGCGACACCGTCGAGTTTCAAGGCGAATTTCAACATGGCCCGACGATGGCCCGCTCAACGCTGCCAAAACCACGTCAAGCGCTGCCAACTCCTGCCATCAGGTCCGCCGCGACCAGGCGTGCGGCGGCGTTCTGCCAGTTGTGGAGCGTGCGCTCGGGCACCTGTGTCACGAACCACTGCAGCGCGCGGCGGTCCTCCGCGTCGAGGTCCTCGCGCTTGGTCCGGACCGAATAGGGGCGGATTCCCTTGACGTAGTAGAAGTACACGGCGTTGTAGTAACGCCATTCGTCGCTCGTGCCGAAATCGCCTTCCAAGGGCTTGAGTCGTTGAATGGACGCCAGCAGCATGCTTTTCAACTGCGCGGCCCGATCCAGCGGAGGGCCCTCGTCGGTCAGCGCGATCAACGGGCTCGCGACGAGTTTCCCGAGATCGCCGTAGTGGCTCAGGGCCTTGCGGGTGAGCCGGGCGAACTCCGCCTCGTCCTCGGTCACCAGCGGCCGGCGTTTGGGCAACGACTCGGCGGCGTCGCGGAGTTCGGCGCGTTCTGCCGCGACCGCGGGCACGGCAAGACGGTCGACCATCAAAGCGAGCGGGTTCGCCAGCACCTGGACCGCGATCGCCGCCGCCACGGTCGTGAAGACGAGCAGTTCCTGGCCACCGAAGAAGATCACCTGCGAGCCGAACAGCACCGCCGTGAAGCCCGAGATCACGAGCGACCGCAGCATGTCCGCGCGGATCGACTCGCCCTCCTCGACGGCGTCGGTGACGGCGACCAGCACGCCGAACACGACCACGTCGAACCCGAGCGAAGGCAGCGTGATCGCGTCTGGCAGCAGGCCCAGCAGGAACGCACCCGCGGAAAGGCCGAACATCACCCCAACGAGTGAAAAGTAAGCACGTTTTCTTATGGCTAGGACCACGGCGGCAGCCATGGGAAGCAATACGATCCACGGCACGAAGAAGGAAATCGCGAAGAACGGCAGCAGCGCGAGCAGCCACCACCTGATCAACTCGGGCCGGCAGAGCAACAGGACCGCACCCGTCCAGGCCAGCGCCGGCACCCCGATGACCACGGGATGTGGCGCCACGACGGCCGCCGAATAGCCGATCATCCCCGCGCCCGCCCACCACAGGAGCGGTTTGCGCGGGTCGCGGGCGAGCAGGTACAGACCCAGCCACCAGGCGAGGCCGGAGACCAGCAGCGATAGGCCGAACACGGGTCAAAGCTAGCCCTACCTGCAAAACTGATCTGCATGCCGGTAGAGCTGACGCTCCACAAAGCGGCCGAGGAGCTACGAAGAGGCGACCTCGCGAGCGTGCTCAGCGCACGTCAGCGCGTCGCAGGACTCGTCGGCACCTACCCGCAGCGGCTCGACCTGCGGGAGCGTCTCGCCGAGGTCTACCGGGTGCTCGGTCAGCCGGCGCAGGCAGGCCGCTGGACCTATCTCTCCGAGGACCGCGATCCCGAGGAACTCCTGGCCTTCGAACGCGCCTACCGCCGCGCGGACGCCCGTCTGGTCGCGCTCTCATGGCAGGGCCGCGTCGACGAGGCGCCGACCGAGACCGCCCGCACCCGGCTCGCGGCGTTGTACTTGGAGGCGCAGGTCGAGCTGCAGCACGAACTCGACGCGACCCCGAACGAGGAGACGTCCTGGGGCGCGTGCCTGATCGTCATGGCCGGTGGCACGTTCGTGCTGGTGTGTTTCCTGCTGGGGATCGTGACTCTCGTGCAGTTCTTGTGGAAGCTGGTCTCATGAGAACGCTGTCGCAGTACGTCCGCCGGACCCCGATCATGCGCGTGTCAGCAGACGGGCGACCGCTCGTGTTCAAACTGGAGCACCTGCAGCTCACCGGCTCGTTCAAGCTCCGCGGCGCCGTCAACACCCTGCTGTCGCTGAACGTCTCCGAGGTCGTCACCGCGTCCGGCGGCAACCACGGCATCGCCGTCGCGCAGGCCGCCCAGCTGCTCGGCGCCCACGCCACCGTGTTCGTCCCGGTGACGGCGCCCGAGACCAAGACCAGGCGCATCGAAGCGTTGGGCGCCAAGCTGATCCGCCACGGCACCACCTATGCCGAAGCCGCCGCGGCCGCCCGTGAGCTCGACCTGCCCTACGTCGAGGCGTACAACGACCGGACGGTGATCGAGGGCCAGGCCACGGTCACGCAGGAGATCGTCGAGGACGCCCCGGACGTCGACACGATCTTCGTCGCGGTCGGCGGCGGAGGACTCGTCGCGGGCGCCGCGCTGGCTTCGGGCGGACGGCACGTCGTCGCCGTGGAACCCGAGAACTGCTGCGCCATGCACAACGCGCTAGAGGCCGGTGAGCCCGTCGACTCCGTGGTGAACTCCATCGCCGCGGACGCCCTGGGTGCTACGCGCGCGGGCTCGTTGTCGCTGGAAATCCTCAAGCAGCACAACGTTTCTTCCAAGCTGGTCACCGACGAGGAGATCCTCTCGGCGCGCGACCGGCTGTGGGAGGAGTTCAGGATCGCGGTCGAACCCGCCGGTGCGGCGGCGTTCGCCTCGTTCCTCAGGGGCGATGTGTCGAGTGAGCTGCCCTGCGTGCTCCTGTGCGGAGCGAACTCGGAGTGGCGTCCCAGTTAGTCCGGCGGAACCGGCGGGCCCCGAGACGGCGCAACGGCGACACCACCCACACCGGTTCGTCGTTGTGCCGGGCACGACCGATGAGCTTCCGCCGGTCCGCGGGGCTGACGAAGCACCGGAACGCGCTGCGAGCACGCGTAGCGAGGTCCTGCGTGTCGGCGAACGCCGTGTCGATGAACGTCACGCCGCGAACGCTAGATCCGCATTCCCGGCCCTACAAGCGAATTAGCTGGTCGCGTCGATGGTCGCGCTGGCGAGCACGATGTCGCCCGCCGCGTCCTCGCGGTAGATCGCGACGGCCTGACCGGGCGCCACGCCCTTCAACGGCTCCCGCAACTGCACCCGCAGCACGCCGTCGACCAGTTCGGCGACGGCCGGAGCCGTGCCACCGTGCGCACGCACCTGAGCAACGCACTCGACGGGTCCGTCGAGCTCTACGTGCGAGACCGGCGACGACGCGGAAATCCCGGTCACCGCGAGCTTTTCGACCGCGCCGACCCGCACGTTCCCGGACACCGGCTCCAGCGCCAGCACGTACCGGGGACGGCCGTCGGCGGCGGGGCCGTCGATGCCGAGGCCCTTGCGCTGCCCGACGGTGAACTCGTGCACGCCCGCGTGCCGGCCCAGCACCGCGCCGGTCGCGTCGTCGATCAGCAGGCCCGGCTTGGTCTCCATGCGGCCCGCCAGGAACTTCTGCGTGTCGCCGTCCGGGATGAAGCAGATGTCGTGGCTGTCCGGCTTCTTCGCCACCGACAGCCCGCGTGACGCCGCCTCGACGCGCACGTCGTCCTTCGTCGTGTCCCCCAACGGGAACATCGCGTGCGAGAGCTGCTCCGCCGTCAGCGAGGCCAGCACGTACGACTGGTCCTTGCCCATGTCGGCGGAACGGCGCAGCTCGGGACGGCCGCCGACCATCTCCAGGCGCGCGTAGTGGCCGGTGCAGACGGCGTCGAAACCGAGGGCGATCGCCTTGTCCAGCAACGCCTCGAACTTGATCCGCTCGTTGCAGCGCAGGCACGGGTTCGGCGTGCGACCGGCCGCGTACTCCGCGACGAAGTCCTCCACGACCTCTTCGGTGAAGCGCTCGGCGAAGTCCCAGACGTAGAACGGGATGCCCATCAGGTCGGCCGCGCGACGAGCGTCGTGGGCGTCTTCGATCGTGCAGCAGCCACGTGCGCCGGTGCGCAGGGTGCCGGGCTTCGCCGACAACGCCAGGTGCACGCCCGTCACGTCGTGTCCCGCTTCGACGGCGCGCGCCGCCGCCACCGCGGAATCGACACCACCGCTCATCGCCGCGAGGACCTTCACTGCTTGACCACCTTCCGGGACCGCCTCATACCTGCCAGGCCCGCCGTGCGGGCCCTCTCCACCACCGGGCCGATGACCGATGCGAGTTGTTCAACGTCCGCCCGCGTCGACGTATGCCCGAGCGAGAACCTCAAAGATCCACGGGCCAGCGCCGGTTCGACGTCCATCGCCAGTAGTACGTGCGAGGGCTGCGCGACACCGGCCGTGCACGCGGAGCCCGTCGAGCACTCGATGCCCTTGGCGTCCAACAGCATCAGCAGGCTGTCGCCCTCGCAGCCGGGGAACGTCAGGTGCGCGTTGCCGGGCAGCCGGTCCGCCGGATCGCCGTTCACGATCATGTCCGGCACCACCGCCCGCACCGACGCGATCAGTTCGTCCCGCAGCGCCGCGATCTCCACGGCCCGGGAAGCCTGTTCCTCCACCGAGATCCGCACCGCGCGCGCCAGCCCGACGATCGACGGCACGTCCAGCGTGCCGGACCGCACGTCACGCTCCTGGCCGCCGCCGTGCATCAACGGCGTGCACTTCACGTCCCGTGCGAGCAGCAGCACGCCGATGCCGTACGGACCGCCGACCTTGTGGCCGGTCATCGTGAGCGCGGAGGCGCCGGAGGCGGCGAAGTCGACCGGGACCGCGCCCACGGCCTGCACCGCGTCCGTGTGGAACGGCACACCGCGTGCGGCGCACAGGGCGGCGATGTCCTGCACGGGGTTGATGGTGCCGACCTCGTTGTTCGCCCACATCGTGGTGACGAGCGCGACGTCGTCGTCCAGCGCCTCGGCGACCGACTCCGGCGACACCCGGCCGAAGCGGTCGGTGGGCAGCCACGTGACCTCGGCGCCCTGCTGTTCGAGCCACTCGACGGCGTCCAGCACGGCGTGGTGCTCGACGGCCGAGGCCAGCACGCGACGACGACCGCTGGCCCAGTAGATGCCCTTGACCGCGAGGTTGTCGCTCTCCGTGCCGCCGCCGGTGAAGAGCACCTCGGACGGCCGGGCGCCCAGGGCGTCGGCGATGTTCTCGCGGGCCTCTTCGATCGCCCGCCGCGCCCGCCTGCCGGAGGTGTGCAGCGACGAGGCGTTGCCCGTGGTGGACAACGCCTCGGTCATGGCCGCGACCGCCTGCGGGTGCATGGGGGTCGTGGCCGCGTGGTCGAGATAAGCCATCAGGCCTTCAGGGTAGCCCGCATGCGTGGCCCGGTCAGAATCGCTCCCACCACCGCCAACGCCGCCATCGACAGGTTGAGCACCACCACGCCCGCGGTCGGCGCCGTCGCCACGACGAGCACACCGCCGAGTCCGATCATGGTCGCGGAGAAGAGCATGTCGCAGATCTGCAGTGCCGCCGAGTTGAAACCCCGGTCGGCCTCGGGTGACGCGGCCATCATCAGCACGCCGACGCTGGACGTCGCCATGCCCATGCCCGCGCCCGCCACCGCCCACAGGACCGGCGTGAGGAAGGCCGGGCCCCACGTGGGTGCGATGAGCGTCACGGCCCCGATACCGGTCGCGACGAACAGGAACCCGACGCGAACGAGCGTGTGGCGCTCGATCTCGGGGTGCCTCGACGCCCACATCGACGCGCTGGCCCAGCCGAGCGCGCTCAGCGTCAGCGGAATCCCGGCTTCCAGGGGCGAGTAGCCGTGCACGACGGACAGCGTCAGCGGGATGAAGCCCTCGACCGCGAAGAACGTGCCCGCGAGCAGACCGCGGGCGAGGATCGTGACGGGGAGGCCGCGGCGGGCGATGAGCGTGCCCTTGGGCAGCAGGATGCGCAGGGCGGGCGCGAGCAGCAGCAACGCCACGGCGATCAGCCACCACGTGCGGTGCTGCAGGCCCCAGCTCAGTCCGGCCACGCCGAGACCGACGGCGACCGCGGCGAGCGGCAGGTACCTGCGCGTCGGCGGAGCCTCGGTGTGCGGCGGCAGCTTTCGCAGCACCGGTACGAGCAGCACGCTGCCGACCAGCACCAGCGGGATGATCGCGAGGAACACCCACCGCCAGCTCAGGTGCTCGGTCGCCCAGCCCGCGACCGCCGGCCCGACCAGCGACGGGATCACCCAGGCCGCGGACAGCGCGCCGAACACGGCGGGCCGGGTGTCCTCCGGGTAGGCGACCGCGATCAGCACGTAGACCGCGACGATCAGGAACCCCGCGCCGAAGCCCTGCAGCACCCGGCCGGCGAGCAGCACCGTCATCGTCTCGGCGACACCCGCGACCACGAGTCCGGCGAGGAACAGCACCACGCCGATCAGCACCGCGGGCTTGGGGCCGCGCCGGTCCGAGAGCCGTCCGGAGAAGACCGTCGCGATGACACTCGCCGCGAGGTTCGCGAGGAACGGCCACGCGTACAACGCCTCGCCCTGCAGCTCGCGGACCATGGTGGGCATCGCCGTGCCGACACCCATCGCCTCGAACGCGAGGAGGGTGACCAGCAGGAGGATGCCCGTCGTGGGCCAGCGGCGGTCAGGCGACCAGAGGCGTGATGGTTCGCGCGCGGTGAGAGTCACCTGTAGATGGTGCAATCTCCAGTTCGGTCGAGGTCAAGCGGTTTGATTGCTCTTCGGCAAGTTTCGCCAGTTCGCGGCGGGTTCCCGCGCGGCCGGGAGCGATCTCGTCGAGCACGTGCACCTCGACGACCAGGTCCCGCGCCTTGAGCACCCGGCGGATCGAGTCGATCAGGGTGTCGCCGCCGACGAACGCCGGCTGCGTCGTCAGGTGGTCGCCGATCCGGTAGCGCAGCACGATCGGCCGCACCGGCACACCGGCGTCGAGCGCGGCCTGGAACAGCGCCGGCTTGTAGTGCCCGGAGGCGAGCCCGCACCACGTCGTGCCCTCGGCGTGGATGGCGACCGCGCTGCCGTTGCGCAGGGTGGTCGCCAGCTCGTTCACGGTCTGCGGCAGCTCGCGCAGCTTCTCGCGGTCGAGGTAGACCGTGCCGACCGCGGTGATGATCGGGCCGAGCACGGGCCAGCTCTTGATGTCCTTCTTGGCCACGATCTTGACGGGCTGCACCGAGTCGATCGCGAGCTCGTCGAGCCACGACACGTGGTTGCTCGCGACGAGCACGCCACGCTTCGGGATCTCCTGGAACTTCCGGGCGCCGTGGACTTCTAGCCGCACGCCGAACGCCCGCAGGATGGCGTGGAACCACAGGCGCACAACGCTTTCGCGCTGCTTGCCCGGCAGCAGCAACGCGAGAGCGATCCACGCGCCGCACAGGATCGCCGTGACCGCCGTGACCGCGCGCCAGACCTGCCTGAGCTTGGCGACTTCTCGCGGTGCGCTGCCGACGCACCCGTCACCGCACGGCGACGCGGGCATCCAGGCGTGACTCATGACGTCTCCCCCAGGAAGAACTTCAGGTAGCGCTGATCCACGTGGTCCATGCCGAGCAGGATGAAGAGGTCGGCGACGCCGAAGTCCGCGTCGAGCGCGGGCCGTCCGCAGATCTTGGCGCCGAGCCGCAGGTACCCCTTGAGCAGCGGCGGCAGCACCGTCTTGTCGGGCCGCGCGATTGCGTCGACGTCCCAAGGGTTGTGCGGCGTGACCCGGTACTGCTCGGGCGCGTAGTGCTTGGCGTGCACCGTGTCCCAGACGCCGGCCGCGAAGCTGCCACCGTCCTGCAGCGGGATCGACGCGCACCCCACGAGCCACTTGTGGCCGCTCAGCAGCATGTACCGCGCGATGCCCGCCCACACGAGGCTGACAACGGCACCGTTGCGGTGGTCGGGGTGCACGCACGAGCGGCCGGTCTCGACCGTGGAGCTGCGGATGTCGTTCAGGTTCGTCAGGTCGAACTCGCCGTCACCGTAGAGCCGCCCGGCCTCCTTGGCGCGCTCCGGCGGCAGCATCCGGTACCCGCCGACGATCTCGCCGGTGCGGTCGTCGCGCACCACGAGGTGGTCGCAGTACTGGTCGAACTCGTCGACGTCGTGGCCGGGCACGCTGGTGTGCAGCGTCGCCCCCATCTCACCGGCGAACACCTCGTAGCGCAGTCTCTGCGCGGCGACGACTTCTTCGCTGTCACGGGCGACGAGGAGGGAGTAGCGGGGAGCGTCCGCGCCCTGCTGGGCGGGGGTGCTGACAAGCAGTTCCGGCTGCGTCATGCGCACCAGGGTGAAGCCGGCTTGGCGAATCGCAGCAGGTCAAACCGATGACGCCTCAGTGGCAGTCGGGTTAACCCACGGTGGTGCTACCTCGGGCCGCGTCGTTTCAGCCTCGCGAGGTGCCGGACCAGGTGGAGTTCCTCGCGCACCAGCCTCCTGCGTTCGTCCAGGGCGAGATCGGCCAGCGGGTCGTCCAGGACCGTGTCGCGGTCCACGTGCACCGTGTACGTCGCGTAGGTCCGGCAGTCGGAGCACCACTTGAGCAGGAAGGTCCGCTCGTAGGAGCGGTCCGTCGGCGGGTGGAACCGGCGCAGGTACTCGTGGATCGTCCCGGCGCACCCGGCATCGTCAGGCGATGCGTGCAGCCGCTGAACTCTCCTTCACCGGTACTGGAGCCAGTAGCGCTCTTCGGTCATGGCACCGACCCTAACGCTCAGATCGAGTTCGGGTTGTGGATGTACGCGCTGATCTTCGTCAGCACCGGTTCCCGCCAGCACCGGAACGGCGCCGTCGAGCAGACCTCGTCGACGGCCTTCCGCCCGAGGCCGGGAAGCGCGAGGTGATCGTACGACTCCGGAACAGGCGAACGGCCGCCCCACCGAGGCGGGACGGCCGTTCGTGAGCTGAAGTGCTCAGCCCTTGCGCTTCTTGACCTCTTCGGTCAGCTGCGGCGCGACGTTGAACAGGTCGCCCACGACGCCGAAGTCGGCGATCTCGAAGATCGGGGCCTCGGGGTCCTTGTTGACCGCGACGATCGTCTTCGAGGTCTGCATGCCCGCGCGGTGCTGGATGGCACCGGAGATGCCCAGCGCCACGTACAGCTGCGGCGAGACCGTCTTGCCGGTCTGACCCACCTGGAACTGGTGCGGGTAGTAGCCGGAGTCGACGGCGGCGCGTGAGGCACCGACGGCGGCGCCCAGCGAGTCCGCGAGCTCCTCGACGGTCGAGAACTTCTCGGCCGAGCCGACGCCGCGGCCACCGGAGACGACGACCGAGGCCTCGGTCAGCTCCGGGCGGTCGCCGCCGGTGATGGCCTCGCGCGAGGTCACGCGGGCGGACTTGGCGGCGTCCACGGAGATGGAGACCGACTCGTCCAGCACGGCGTCCGCCGCGGACTCCTCGGCCTCGACGCCGCCGGGGCGGACGGTGATGACCGGGGTGCCGGTGCCGACCTTGGCCTTGACGACGAACGCGCCACCGAAGATGGACTGCACGCCGGTGCCGTCCGCCTCGATGTCCACGACGTCCACGAGCAGGCCGGCGCCGAGGCGCACGGCGAGACGGCCCGCGACCTCCTTGCCCTCGATCGTCGCGGAGACGAGCACCGCGGAGGCGTTCGGGGCGAGAGCGGCCAGCGCGTCGACCTTCGGGGTCACCAGGAAGCCGGCGGCGTCGTCGGACTCGACGGCGTAGACCTTCGCGGCGCCGTACTTGCCCAGCGACTCGCGGATCTTCGACGCGGTGCCGGGCGCGCCCACGACCACCGCGGCCGGGGTGCCCAGGCGACCGGCGGCCGTCAGCAGCTCGTAGCTGACCTTCTTGACCTCGCCGTCGACGTGGTCGACCAGAACCAGAACTTCAGACATGATTTCCCCTCCCTCAGATGAGCTTCTGGCCGACGAGGAACTCGGCGATCTTGGATCCGCCGTCGCCACCGTCCTCGACGCGCTGACCCGCGCTGCGCGGCGGCTTGGGGGCCGCCTCCAGCACCTGGGTCCACGCGCCGGACAGGCCGACCTCGGACGCGTCGATGCCGAGGTCCGCCACGGAAAGCGTGGAGACGGGCTTCTTCTTCGCGGCCATGATGCCCTTGAAGGACGGGTAACGCGGCTCGTTGATCTTCTCGGTCACGGAGACCACGGCCGGGAGCGACGCCTCGAGGAACGCGACGCCCTCGTCGGTCTCGCGCTCGCCCTTGATCGTCGTGCCCTCGACCGTGACCTTGCGCAGCTGGGTGACCTGCGGGAGGCCGAGCAGCTCGGCGAGGATGGCCGGGACAGCGCCCGCGCGGCCGTCGGTCGCCTCGTTGCCCGCGATGACCAGGTCGACGTTCTCGACCGTGCCGATCGCCTTCGCGAGGACCTTCGCCGTCGCCAGCACGTCCGAGCCGTGCAACGCCTCGTCGTTGACGTGGATCGCCTTGTCCGCACCCATCGACAGCGCCTTGCGAATGGCGTCGGTCGCGCGGTCGGGACCCATCGCGATCACGGTCACCTCGCCACCGTGGGCCTCCTGCAGCAGCAGTGCCTCTTCGACGGCGCGCTCGTTGATCTCGTCGAGCACGGCATCCGCGGATTCGCGGTCAAGGGTGTGGTCGGCGTCGGTGAGCTTGCGCTCGGACCAGGTGTCAGGCACCTGCTTGACCAGGACAACAATGTTCATAGGTCCTCTTCGACCTCCTGCGGACGGGCGGCGACGCTTACGCGGAGGACTCTAGGGATTGCGCCGCCGGGTGTTCACGACCCTGCCATCAATCCGGATGTTACCCGCCAGTAGCACCCCTGCAAACGCCAGCAAGCACCCCGCAAGCGTGATGGTTCTCACCCGGTGGCGCCACCTTTTGAGACGTAACCCATTCGGGGGTCTAGGCTGCGCTGACATGTACCGGCGAGTAGCTATCGTGACCGACTCCACGGCCTGCCTCCCGGCGCAGCTGACTGATCAACTCGGCATCGAAGTGGTGCAGATCCAGGTGCGGATCGGCGACCACACCGACGACGAGTCCCGCATCCCGGTCCCCGACCTGGTCTCGGCCATGCGTTCGAACGTGCCCGTCGCGACGATTCCCCCCGATCCGGGCGCTTTCTTCTGGACGTACAACGAACTGGCCGCGTCGGGCGTTCGCTCGATCGTGTCCGTGCACGTGTCGAGCCGACAGTCCGCGACCGTGGAAGCGGCCAAGGAAGCCGCCGCCAAGGTCCGCGTGCCCGTGCACGTCGTCGACACCCACACCTGCGGGATGAGCATCGGCTACGCGGTCCAGGCCGCCGCGAAGGTGGCGGAGGCGGGTGGCAACGTGGAGAAGGTGCTCGCGACCGCCCAGCGCCGCTTCGACAGATCCACCGAACTGATCTACGTCGACACCCTCGAGTACCTGCGCCGCGGCGGGCGCATCGGCGCCGCGGCCGCACTGGTCGGCGGAGTGCTGTCGATGAAGCCGCTGCTGACCATGGCCGACGGCCAGATCACGCCGCTGGACAAGGTGATCGGCGCAGACCGCGCGCTCAACCGGATGCTGGACATCGCGATCAAGCGCGCGGGCACCGACACCGTGGACGTCGCGGTGGAGCACTTCGACGCCCCGGAGAAGGCGGCCCGTCTGCTGCGCAATCTCCGGCGCCGCGTGCCCAACGTCCGCCAGTTCATGTTGACGCAGGTCAGCTCGGCCATCGGGGCGCACGTGGGCCCCGGCGCGCTGGGCATCACAGTTTCGCCGGTGTGACCCTCGGGAACTCCAGGTGCTGTTCCGTCCGTTGAACTGGACGTAACGGACACCTGGAGGACCGATGGCCGGTTTCATGGACAAGATCACCAGGTTCCTGCGCAGTCCGCAGGGCCACAAGCTCCAAGCCAAGGCACGGCAGATGGCTCAGGACCCGCGCAAGCGTGCGCAGGCCGAGCAGCTGTTGCGCAAGCTCCGTGGCGGCAAGAAGCACTAGTTGGTCTTGAACAACGCGTTCAGTTCGCCGTAGCCCAGACCCTCTTCGGTGCTGTCGTACGTGCCCTTCGACAGCAGCTCTTCGGCCGCCTTCTTGGCCGTCGCGTAAGCCGCTGACGCCAGCGCGGTGCCGACGCTGATCCTGGCAGCGCCCGCGGTCCCCAGCTCGTGGACCGCGGGTGCACCCGGACCCGCCAGCACGTTCAGCGGCGCGTCGATCTTCCCGGCCAGCTCCTCGACGGTCTCGAGGTCGGTCACGCCCGGCACGAAGATGCCGCTCGCCCCCGCCTCCAGGTACGCCTTCGCGCGGTCCAGCGTGTGCTGAAGACGGTCCTGCGGCTCCCCGATGCCGCGCAGGTACACGTCGATCCGCGCGTTGATGTAGAGATCCGGCGCCGCCTCGCGGGCCGCCTTGAGGCGTTCCTGCTGCTCCTGCACGTCGCGGAGCCCTGCCCCGTGCGCGTCCTCGATGTTGACGCCGGACGCGCCCGCTTCAGTCACGGCCCTCGCCGTCTCGCCGACTTCCTTCGCGTCCCTGCCGAACCCGGACTCGATGTCCGCGGTCACCGGGACGCTGACCGCCTTCGCGATCCTGGCGACGAGGTCGATGGCCAGGTCGCGGTCGAGCGCGTCGCCGTCCGGGGCACCGAGACTCCACGCCACGCCGGCACTCGTGGTGGCGACGGCCTTCGCGCCGGCCGCCTCGACGATGAGGGCGGAGGCGACGTCCCAGGCGTTGGGGAGGGCGAGCGGACCGGACCGGTGAAGGGCGTGGAAGAGCTTCGTGCGATCAGTGGCGGAAGTCATGATCGATTGATATCAGCAGGCACTGACATTTTCCGGCGAGTTTCGGACAGGAACCGATGACTTTCCGACACGGCCTCTTCGGGCGCTGCGCCCAGTTGCCCGGCTCAGTTGCTGCCCGCCTTGCGGCGCACCTCTTCGAACGTCCGGAGGTAGCGCTGACGGAAGTCCTCGCGCTCCACCCACGTCGTGTGTTCGACGGGCTGGGGTGAGGCGGGCGGCGGCAGCGCGGTCTGCACCACGGGCGGCGGAGCGGGCTCCGGCTCAGGCTCGGTTTCGAGCTCTGGCCGGGGTTCCTCGACCAGTTCCACGACCGGCTCTTCGGCGACCGACTCCCCCGAGACCACCTCGGCGACCGGTTCGACGGCCTCAGGACTGTCGGTGCTCGGCGCTACGGTTGATTCGGGGGCTTCGAAATTCCCCACGGGGGGATCGAGGTCCCCATCCCAATCATATCCAGCGGCACCGACAGTTTCGGGCGCTGCGACAGGCTCTGGCTCGGCAACTACTTCCGCGACCGGCTCCGGTTTCGCGATGGGCTCCGGTTTCGCGACGGGCTCCGGCTCGACAGCAAGCTCCGGCTCGGCAACCGCAGCAGGCTCGGCCACCGCGGCAGGCTCGACCACCGGTTCGGCGACCGGCTCGGCCAGCGACGCGAACGCCGGTTCCAGCCGCGGCTCCAGCTGCCGCAACCCCATCACCGGATTGCGGTGGATCGGCCTGGTGTCGTAGTCGTCGTCCACCGGCTCGACGGTCGCGGGCCTCTCCACCCACGTCCGCTCGGCCGGCGCCTCCGACGGCGGGGAATCGTGCGACGCCGAGTCCTCGCGGCGCCGCACCAGCACGTACATGAGGGCTGCCCCCAAGGTGAAGGACAGCACGCACAGTCCGAAGACGATCCCGACTGCCCCTGCCATTGCGAAGGCTCCTAGCTGACGAGGACGTCGATCTGAGGTCCGAAGTCCGTGGGCGGGCCCCAGACGGGGTCCACGATCACCCGCGTGGTGATCTCGCTGTCCACCCCTTGCTCGGCCAGGTACTGCCGCAGCAGGCCGGCCCTCTCCATCGCGAGCACGTCGCAGCGGTGCGACGCCGTCTCGCCGTTCCACGCGTGCGCCACCAACGTCACCGAGCCGGTGGCGTTCTGCAGCACGCTGGCCAGCGATCGCCGCACGTCCTCACCGCGGCCCACCAACGACGCGGTGCCCGGCGCGAACGTGATGCCCTTGACCGCGTGCGACGAGAACAGGTTCCGCACCGCCTCCTGCGCGACCGCCGCGGGCAGCGACACCGGTGCGGGCGGCTCCATCCGCAGCGGCGCCACGAAGTCGGAGACCGGGATCGGGCCCGAGCGGGTGGCCGGCGCGGCGGGCGACGACGACAACGCCGTCTCCAGTTCGTTGCCGTACACGGAGAACCCGAACGCCGTGACCGACGCGGGCACCATCAACGCACCGACGACCAGAGGGACCCAGCGCTTCACGACGCGGCCACCTGTTCGGGAATGTGTAGCGGGGCAACGCGATCCGCGGCCACCGACAGGGCGGCGCGGGCGGCGGACAGTTGCGAGTGGACGACCCGCTTCAGCTCGTGCAGTTCGTCGGTCCGGTCGGCGACCTCGGCCAGGCGGCGCTGGGCTTCCCGGCACGCCATCTTCACCATGAACTCCGACCGCGCCCGTGCCAGCGCCTCCTGCTCCTGCAGGTGCTGCGCGGCCTCGTTGCGGCGGCGGGTCATCGTGAGCTCGAAGAACTGCTGGGCCTTCTCGCGCTTGCGTTCGGAGTCGGCTTCCAGCGAGTTGCACTGCAGTGCGGTCTCCCGCAGCAGCATGTCCGCGTCGGTCTGGGCCTGGGCGACGGCCTCGGCGCACTCGCGCTCCACCTCGTCGGCGCGCTGGCGGTGCTGGGCCTCGAGGTCGGTGCAGCGGCGTTCCATCTCCAGCTCGCGCCGTTCCATGGCGGCGGCGCGGGTGGCGCAGTCCTGACGCGAGGCGTAGAGCTCGGACTCGGCCTCGGCGCGCATGGCGGAGGATTCGCGTTCGGCGGCGGCACGCAGCTCGGCGACTTCGACGTCGGTGCGCGCACGGAGATCGCCGCACTCTCGTTCGGCCTGCAGGTGCATCTCCGCCGCCTCGTCCTCGGCGAGGCGGAGCATGCGGTGCATCCGTTCGGTGGCGCTCGCGTGCGTGCCCGACGTGGATTCGAGGCGCTCGATCCTGGCGCGCGCCTCCTCCAGGTCCTGCCGCGTCATTTCCAGCAGCTTGCGCAAATCGGCTGCCTGCGCCAGCGCCTCGACCCGGTCGAGGCTCGTGAAGCGGAGCTGCTCCTCGAGATTCTCGATGTGGTCGATGACCTGACGTCGATGAAAACCTCGGTAGACAACGTCGAAACCGGCGTGCAGCGGAACTAGTTCCTGCTCTTTTGCACCCATGGTCACCTACTCACTCAACCGGGCTGAAGATTGTGCGAGCTTACCCACGGGCGGTGACACCAACCAGCGTCGACAATGGACGGACAGGGTTGATGTAACACGTGGAATAACCCGTCTTTCCTGGGCAAATGCGACGCCCGTAGATCAACACCAATCGACCCGCAGTCACCCGATTGTGTCAAGCAGGGCTCCTTTTCGGGGTGTTCACTCCGTGCGTTCGCCGTGCACGGAAAGCAACCATCAAGGTCGAGATCACACGAATTGCCTTCCATCGGTCGTGGCTACTTCGATCACGCTTCGTTAACCTTCTCGTTCGTGTCCTCACGAGTAGCCGTCGTCACCGACTCGACCGCGTCGCTTCCGGCCCGTCTGGCGGACAGGTTCAACATCATCACGGTCCCGATGCAGCTCAAGATCGGGTCGGAACTGATCGACGAGGCATACGTGCCGACCGACAGGCTGCTGCAGGCGATGGAGGCGCAGATCCCGATCACGACGCAGCCGCCGGCGCCGGACGCGTTCTTCTGGGCCTATCAGGACGCGTGGGCGAAGGGCGCGGAGACGATCGTCTCGGTGCACGTGACGCCGAAGCTCTCCCCCGCGACGGACGCGGCGAAGGTGGCCGCGGCCAAGTCGCGCGTGCCGGTGTTCATCGTGGACTCGCACTCGTCGGGCATGACGCTCGGATTCGCGGCGCTCGCGGCCGCGCGGATCGTGCAGAGCGGCGGCAACGTCCAGAACGCGCGCAACGTCGCCGAGCAGCGCGGCCGGGACGCCAACGTGCTGATCTACGTCGACACGCTGCACTACCTGCGCCAGGCGGGCAGGGTCAGCGCGGCGGCGAAGCTCTTCGGCGACGCGCTCTCGGTGAAGCCGCTGCTCACGGTGGTGAACGGCGAGGTGGAGCCGTTCGACAAGGTCGTCGGCCGCGACCGGGCACTGGTGAAGCTCGTGGACAAGGCCGTGGCAATGGCTTACGGACGCAACGTGGACCTCGCGGTCGAGCACTTCGCGGCCGAGAAGGAGGGCCACGAGCTGCTCGAGATGCTGCAGAAGCGGATCCCGCACGCCCGCGACGTGGTCCTGACGCAGGTCAGCGCGGCGATCGGCGCGAACGTGGGACCGGGAGCGCTGGCCGTCACCGTCTCGCCGTTCTGATCAGAGCTCGGCGACTTCCTCCGCCAGGAGCAGCCCGGGGTCGAACCCGAGCGGCGCGAGGTGACCGGCGAGCTCCAGTGAGAGCACGCCCTGCAGGCGCGTCCAGAAGGCCAGCGCGCGGTGCACCGTCGGCGACGACGCGGGCAGGGCGCCCGCCCATCCCTGGCTCATGCCCAGGACGAGGTCGAACGGGGTCTTCGGCTGCTCGTCCGGTTCGCCCGCGCAGACCTCCAGCAACACCGTCAGGATCTCGTCCGAGATCGCGGTGACGTCGTCGGGCGCGTGATAGCCGGGCACGGGGGTGCCGTAGATGAGCAGGTAGCGCTGCGGGTCGCTCAGCGCCCACTCCCTGATGACCGCGGCGAGCGCCACCGGGGTGGTGCCGGCCGCGTGGGCGACGCGGACGGCGTCGGCGAGGCTGCGGTACGCGTCCCGGATGAGCGCGGTGATCAGCTCGTCGCGACCGGCGAAGTACCGGTACAACGCGGGCCCGCTCATGCCCATCTCCTTGGCGATGGCGTTGAGCGACAACGCCGTCACCCCGGCCGTGGCGATCTGCTCCCACGCGTGCCGCTTGACCTCGTCGCGCACCTGGGCCCGGTAGCGCTCACGAGGGTTCCCTGCCGGCTCCGTCATGGTTAGACCCTCTCACATTCGTTATTGACAGTCACGCAGGCTTCAGCTTAGCTTCTGCATGTCACAAGAGTTAGAGCTTCTAACTACCGCGATTGCCACTAACGAACCGAAGGGGAAGTCCCATGACCCGCACCCGCACCGCCCTGACCGCCCTCTCGCTCAGCGCCGGCCTGCTCGCCGTCACCGCGTGCCAGAGCGCGCCGACCAGCACTCCCGCGCCGACCAGCAGCGCCGTCCCGACGGGTTCGGTGACCTGCGAGGGCCAGGGCATCAACCCCGCCGCCCAGCTGCACCACCGCACCGAGACCCGCATCAACGCGCCGCTGGACGCGGTCTGGAAGGTGCAGACCGAGGTGGAGGGCTGGCCCGCCTGGCAGAAGGCCGTCACCACCGCGAAGAGGCTGGACCAGGGCGAGCTGAAGGCGGGTTCGAAGTTCGAGTGGACGACCCCGGCGCCCGCGACGCCGGTCTCGCCCGCCACCACGCTGAACATCACCTCGACCGTGCTCGGGGTGAAGACCGGCGAGTGCGTGCGCTGGAGCGGGCCCGCGGTCGGCCAGGGCCTGGGCATCGACGAGGGCGTCCACGTCTGGACCTTCACCGAGGTCGACGGCGGCGTCCTGGTCCGCACCGAGGAGAGCTGGACCGGTGCCCAGCTGGAGGCCGACCCGGCCACCGCCATCAAGGTCCTGGCCCCCGGCCTCGACTTCTGGCTGGCCGACCTCAAGGCCGCCGCAGAAGCCCGTCCCGCCCAGAACTGACGTCCAGAAACCCGAACCTCAGAAGGAGAAGATCATGTCCACCGACACCCGCGCCTCCGTCCACCCGTCGAAGTCCGTCCTCGTCGCGGCCTGGGCCGTGCCCGTCATGGTGATCGGCAAGTTCGGCCTGCTCTCCGGGATCCCGATCGCCGTCGTGCTCGTCGCGAGTCTGCGCAAAGGCCGCTCCCGAGCCCTGCGCTGGTGGTCAGGAGCCCTCACGCTGGCCTACGCCACCCCGTTGACGACGTGGCTGGCCGGGCCGAGCGAGGCACCGAGCCTGTCCAAGTACATGGACACCACGACGACGGCGGCACTCGCCGCGGCGGGCGTCGCGACCGCCATCGCGCACCAGGTAGTTCGCAGGCGGTCTACTGGCAAGTAACCTGGCGGGCGTGACCCTCCCCCTGACCGGCGAACGCACCGTGCCCGGTATCGCGGAAGAGAACTACTGGTTCCGCCGGCACGAGGCGGCCTACCTCCACCTCATCGGACACTGCGCGGACGCCGTCGTGCTGGAGGCGGGCTGCGGTGAGGGCTACGGCGCCCAGCTGATCCGCACGGTCGCGCGCCGGGTGATCGCGCTCGACTACGACGAGCTGACGTCGCAGCACGTGTCGCGCTCGTACCCGCAGCTCAACGTGCTCCGCGGGAACCTGGCGACCCTCCCGTTGCGCGACGGCAGCGTCGACGTGGTGGCGAACCTGCAGGTCATCGAGCACCTGTGGGACCAGGAAGGGTTTCTCGCGGAGTGTCTGCGGGTGCTGCGTCCCGGCGGGAGGCTGATCGTGACGACGCCGAACAGGCTGACGTTCTCCCCTGGCCAGGACACGCCGCTGAACCCGTTCCACACCAGGGAACTCGCACCGTCCGAACTGGACGAGATGCTGCGTGAAGCTGGTTTCCGCGTTGACGAACTGACGGGACTGCGTCACGGACAGAGGCTTGACACGCTCCTGAACGGACAGATCATCAACGCACAGGTCGAAGTCGCCCTGTCCGGCGCGCCGTGGCCGGCCGAGCTCAAAGAGGCTGTGGAGTCGGTGACGGTGGAAGACTTCGACATCAACCCTGACGACATGGACGCCTGCCTCGATCTCGTGGCCGTGGCGGTGCGCGCGTGACGTCGAGCAACACTCCCAAGGCTTCCGAGGGCACGTTCTGCCTCGTCCTGCACAGCCATCTGCCGTGGCTCGCGCACCACGGCGCGTGGCCGGTCGGCGAGGAGTGGCTCTACCAGGCGTGGGCGCACTCGTACCTGCCCATCGTGGACATGCTGCGCCGGTTCGCCGACGAGGGCCGTTCCGACGTCCTGACGCTCGGCGTCACCCCGATCCTGGCCGCGCAATTGGACGATCCGTACTGCCTGCGCGGCATGCACGACTGGCTCGGCAACTGGCACCTGCGCTCGCACTACGCCGGCGAACGGCTGCGGGAGCTGTCGACGTACGAGCACCGAGCGTCGTCCTGGGCGCTGGACAGGTTCGAAAGTCAGTGGCGGCACGGGTTCTCGCCCGTTCTCCGGTCCCTTGTGGACTCTTCGACGATCGAGCTGCTCGGCGGGCCCGCCACGCATCCCTTCCAGCCGTTGCTCGATCCGCGGGTGCGGGCGTTCGCGCTGCGGACCGGTTTGGACGACACGGCGCTGCGCGTCGGCCGTGCGCCGGAAGGGATCTGGGCGCCGGAGTGCGGTTACTCGCCCGGTATGGAGGCGGGATACGCGGCGGCGGGCGTGCGGCGGTTCATGGTCGACGGACCCGCGCTGCACGGCGACACGTCGTCGGCGCATCCCGTCGGTTCGTCGGACGTGCTCGCGTTCGGGCGTGATCTGGAGGTCTCGTACCGCGTCTGGTCGCCGAAGGTCGGCTATCCGGGCGATGCCGCGTACCGGGATTTTCACACCTACGATCACCCGACGGGCCTCAAGCCGTCGCGCGTGACGGGCAAGAACGTGGCGCCGGAGGACAAGCGGCCGTACGACCCGTTGTTGGCGCGCGAAGCTCTCGACCGCCACGTGGCCGATTTCGTGGAAACGGTCGTGCGGCGGTTGCGCGCGATCGACGGCGGTCTTGTCGTGGCGGCCTACGACACCGAGTTGTACGGGCACTGGTGGCACGAAGGTCCCTTGTGGCTCGAAGCCGTGCTGCGCGCGTTGCCGGAAGCGGGCGTGCGCGTGACGACGTTGCGGGGCGCCGTCGAGGCCGGGCACGTGGGCGCGCCGGTCGAACTGCCGGCGTCGTCGTGGGGCAGCGGCAAGGACTGGCGCGTGTGGGACGGCGCGCAGGTGTCGGACATCGTGTCGCTGAACGAGTCGGTGCAGAAGGAACTGCTGGGACTGGACTTCTCCTCCGACGTCCGGAACCCGGTGCTGGACCAGGCGGTGCGCGAGGCGCTGCTGGCGTTGTCGAGCGACTGGGCGTTCATGGTCACCAAGGACTCGGCCGCCGACTACGCCCGCTACCGCGCGAAGATTCACAGCGACCGTTTCAGCGAGCTCGCGGCGTTGACGCGGAACGGTCGCGGACAGGCGAGAGCAACGGAGCTCCGCGCGGCAGACGGCCCGTTCGGGCACCTGGACGCGCGAGGAATGGGGTAGCGGGATGCGCGTGCTGATGTTGTCGTGGGAGTACCCGCCGGTGGTCGTCGGCGGGCTGGGCAGGCACGTCCACGCGCTCGCGACACAGCTGGCCGCGCAGGGGCACGACGTCGTCGTGCTGTGCCGCCAACCTTCCGGCACCGACGCGATCACGCATCCCACCGTGGACGTGGTGAGCGAGGGCGTGCGGCTGGTCCGCGTCGCCGAGGACCCCGCGCACTTCGTGTTCGAGAAGGACCTGTTGGCGTGGACGCTCGCGATGGGTCACGCGATGACGCGTGCCGGGCTGGCGTTGGACTCGTGGCGTCCCGACGTCGTGCACGCGCACGATTGGTTGGTCGCGCATCCGGCCGTGGCGCTCGCCGAGGCGTTCGGCGTGCCGTTGGTGGCGACGATCCACGCGACCGAGGCCGGGCGGCACTCCGGCTGGCTCTCGCACCCGCTGAACCAGCAGGTGCACTCGGTGGAGTGGTGGCTGGCGAACCGCGCCGACTCGCTGATCACCTGCTCGTCGGCGATGCGCGGCGAGGTCGCGCATCTGTTCGAAGTGGACACCGCCGACGTTTCCGTGCTGCACAACGGCATCGAGCCCGGCGGCTGGAAGGTGCGCGCGAAGGACGTCGGCGCCGCTCGCCGCACGTACTCGCCGCACGGTGATCCGCTGTTGCTCTTCTTCGGCCGGATCGAGTGGGAGAAGGGCATCCAGGACCTGATCGCCGCCCTCCCCCGGATCCGCCGTTTCCACCGGGGCACAAGGGTTGTGGTGGCCGGTGGCGGTTCGCAGACCGAGTGGCTGCAGGACCAGGCGCGCAAGCACCGCGTGCTGCGGGCCGTGGAGTTCGTCGGCCATCTGTCCGACAGGTCTTTGGCGGCGTTGCTCACAGCGGCCGACGCCGTCGTGCTGCCCTCCCGCTACGAACCTTTCGGCATCGTGGCACTGGAAGCGGCGGCCGCCGGCACGCCCCTGGTCGCGTCGACCGCCGGCGGGCTCGGCGAGGTCGTGCTGGACGGGGTGACCGGGCTGTCGTTCACCCCCGGTGACGTGGACGGACTCACCCGCGCCGTCCGTGACGTGCTGTCGGACCCCGCCTCGGCCGCCTCCCGTGCCCGCGCCGCGAAAGCGCGTCTGGTCTCCGACTTCAACTGGGCCACGATCGCCACCGACACGGCTTCGGTCTACGCCAAGGCTTTGGTGCGCGAACCACGCGTCCTGGGCCGCCCCAAGATCGCTACGGGCAATCTGTTCACCTAGGTCCGCTACAGTCGCCGGTCCCGTTAACAACAGGTGACCGAGGACTGAATGAAATACCAACGCTTCGTGGCGCTCGGGGACAGCTGCACCGAGGGCCTGGACGACCTGCTTCCCGACGGCCGCTACCGGGGCTGGGCGGACCGAGTCGCGTCCGCACTGGACGCGCCGGGCTTCCGCTACGCCAATCTCGGCGTGCGCGGCCGCCGTCTCGACCAGATGCTGGTGGAGCAGGTCCCGTCCGCGGCGGCGTTGAAGCCAGACCTCGTCGTGCTCTTCGGCGGCGGCAACGACGTGATGTCCAACGCGACCCTGGACCAGATCGCCGAGCGGGCAGACGCGATGGTGCGCGCCGTGACGTCGTTCGCGCCAACAGTCGCCGTCTTCACGTTGAGCGACATCTCGCACCGCATGCCGTTCGGCCGGCGTATGCGTCCGCGCATCGAGACCTTGAACGCCGCCATGCGCGCCGCAGCGTCCTGCTACGGCGCTGTGCTGGTCGACGTGGAGGCCGACGAGTGCGTGCACGACTCACGCTACTTCGGCCCAGACCGCCTGCACCTGTCGTCGTTGGGGCACAGGCGGTTGGCCGGCCACGTGCTGTCGGCGCTGGACATCGCGTTCGATGAATCCTGGCTGACGCCGCTGGAGGGCACGGCCGCGAGCGCCTCGGTTCTCGATCACTGGCGGTGGCTGCGCGACCAGGTGCTGCCGGTGGCCTACACGCGGACGCGCAACAAGCTCATCGGGCGGCAGCCGGGTGACGGCTTCGTGCCCAAGCGCCCGCAGCTCGCGCCGCTGACCTGGCAGCGGCACGCAACTCGCTGACCGTCAGGCGGACGCGTCCTCAGCCCGCTTGGCCAGAGCGTCCTTGGCCTTGCGGGCCATGTCCGCGATGTCCGCCCGCCGCTGCGCATCGGCCTCGTAGTCGGCCCGCCGATCCCGCACCACCCGAGCCGGCATCCCGACCGCGATCTTGAAGTCCGGCACGTCCCCACGCACCACGGCGTGCGCGCCGAGCACACACCCGCGACCGACACGAGTGCCGCGCAGCACGGTCACCTTGGCCCCGAGCCAGCAGTCCGGCCCGATGCGCACCGGCGACTTCACGATGCCCTGGTCCTTGATCGGCAGCGTGATGTCCTCGACCTTGTGGTCGAAGTCGCAGATGTAGACCCAGTCCGCGACCAGCGAGGACGCGCCGATCTCGATGTCGAGGTAGCAGTTGACCGTGTTGTCCTTGCCGAACACGACCTTGTCGCCGATGCGCAGCGACCCCTCGTGGCACCGGATGGCGTTGCCGTCGCCGATGTGCACCCAGCGGCCGATCTCCAGGCGGCCGAAGCCGGGGCGGGCCATGACCTCGACGCGCTTGCCGAAGAACACCATGCCGCGCAGCACCACGTGCGGGTTGAGCAGGCGGAACTTCAGCAGCCGGTAGTACCGCACGATGTACCAGGGGGTGTAGGCGCGGTGGCGCAGGACCCAGCGCAGGGAGGCCATCGTGAGGAACCGCGCCTGCATCGGGTCACGGCGCGACCTGCGCCAGCGAGTCCAGACGGGTGCGCCCCACATCGATGTCATGCGGGCACTTTATCTTTTGACCAGTGCCGCCATCGACGCCCCCTTGCCCTGACCTGCTGGTTTCCCCCTCGTTGTGTCCGGTCAGATCTGGTCGGTTCTGGACCTCTGACGGCCTGGAGACGGCCTGGAACTCGACCACCACGGCCTCTCGTGCCCGCCCGTTTGCGCGGTTCGAGGGGCCGTTCTGGCAGGGGCAGATCGGTTCGATGAAGGTCGGGGTCAGGCTGGCGACGGAACGGAACGAGGGCATCAAGCGGACGGGCTCGGCGGTCGTCTGCTTGGCGGCCGGCGGCGTTGGCACGATCTGAAGGGCACCACGGCGTGTCCACCTCATGGCTTGCGCCTCAAGCTCGTAGACGCCCCAGAGGGAGAGCTGTCCGGGCTGGGTGCGGTGGCGCTTGCTCATGATCGGCACTCCTGCGGTCGAAGGGCTTGGATGAGGCGGTGGCTATTCGCCCCCGCTCCCTCGGCCCTGGCCGCTCCTAGTGCTGTGACGGTGCTGTCAAGAGTGGGCTTCAGCCCATCGCGTAGCGACGCCGCAGGCGCTCTTGATAGCGGCGGCACGGCATTAGACGATTTCGGCCCCGTGGGAGGAGCCAACGCTTGTGAGCTGCACGTTCGCAGGCAATTCCGCGGTTGAGTCTGATCGGCTTCGGGACAATGCCGGCCGAACTGCTGGCCGCTGGTGGTGGCGCGCGGACTCGACCACCTGCGCACGCTCCCGCGCGGGGCCGACAGGCGGAGCGAAGCGGGAGCCTGGCGTGTCCCGATGCGGAGAGCGGGCGCAACGGTGGGCGGTGTCAGCACGAGACGACCGCCCGCGCGCCGCCAGCGGCGGCGGGCCTTGATCCCATACAGCACAATTCAGCAACGAAACTGCGACAGTCTGAAGAACGCGATAGTCGCTAGCGCAACCGGCTGATTTCGCGTGTCTGGGCTCGCTGTCCTGGCGCCTGACAGCTACTCTCTTGCGACTCGCTGCGGCGAAGGGAGGGCGTGGAAATGAAGGCGGCCTTGGCTCGCTTCTGGACGGCGTTTCTCTCCGTCGCGGCGGTTGTGGGGCTGTATCTCGCCGCTCTTGACGTAGACCTGCTTCCAGTGTTCTGGGCCAGCCTATCTTCAGCCGTCTTATTGGGCATCATTCCGATTGCCTTTCGGCAGGCCGTCCAGATTAGCGAGAAGATTCGCAAGTATCCGGTACTCCTTCAGCGAGCAGCGGAGCTGGAGGAGAAGAATGAAAAACTGACAGAAGATTTGAATCTCGCTACTAGCGTAACTGGCAGATGGAGCGATGGAGTAATTGAGGGTCGCTACCAGGTGCTTGGGGCGCTACTTGCCACACAATGCCCCACTGTTCATTTGTTGGGCGTAGAGGCGAATGACGGACAAGTTTTTCTTCTTGGGCAGTGGGACGGCGTCCCCCCAAGTATAAACACTCGACTGAACCTGGTGACTGTCGGGTCGGAATCCTCTAAAGGAGTCTTGCAAATTGTGAACGTCGACGCAGAAAAGAAGGTAGTTAAGCTTCAATGTGTCGATGCAATAGTTCCGGACTTCTGGCAGCACCTCAACGATAGAGCCGCGCGAGATCCAAGCCCTCCGGCGGGAGTTAAATTGGTTCCATTCGAATTTCCGGAATGGCCCACCTTAGATGGTGCTAAGTACGCTATCGCGACCGAAAACGAACAGGCGGAGGAGTAAGCGGGTGGGTGCTACTAGAATCGATGGCAAGATTGCCGCCATCGTCTCCTCTACTGCTGTTGCCTTGAATATCGGGTCAGATGCAGGAGTGCGTGTAGGTGCCCGTGTGGACTTCTACCGTGTTGTGGAGGTTGTCGATCCCGACAGTAAGGAGAGTCTGGGATCCGTGAGCGTGCTCAAGGGGCAGGCTAAAGTTACATTGGTTGAGAATAGGATGTGCGTGGCTGAGACGGAAGCTAAGATTGAGGACGGGCTCTCCGCTTTGTTGCCAGCTATGGCGCGTGCGACAAAGAGTTATCGACCTTCTTTCATGGCCGCGGAGAACGCCGCTGATTTTACCTCGCGAGACATAGAAGTTCGCGTAGGTGAACGCGTTGTTGTGAGGGTCGAGGGCTCTTGATTCAATGCGTCGAACCTCATGTATTGGCAGGTTGGCTAGATTGCGGACTGAACAAGCGACAAAAGCTGTCTAGCGATCCCAGGTGCGACGGCGACGGTATTAGATGATTCTTTGGTGTGTTGAATGCCCGAACTGTCAAATACTAGCGCTCCAGCCTCCCGCGCGATGAGAATTCCAGCCGCAAGGT
This sequence comes from Lentzea sp. NPDC092896, assembly GCF_044754905.1. Classification (NCBI taxonomy): domain Bacteria; kingdom Bacillati; phylum Actinomycetota; class Actinomycetes; order Pseudonocardiales; family Pseudonocardiaceae; genus Lentzea; species Lentzea sp. NPDC092896. The sequence goes on along the minus strand of NZ_JBIVPX010000018.1, from coordinate 44,287 downwards.
CCAAGGGCTGGTTGGAAAGAATAACCGCGCCATCAATGCGTCCTTCAGCAAGCCAGACGAGATCGTGAGCTGCGGAGCCGAACATTCGAACGCGTTCGACTTGTGCTGCGAGTGCCGCAGTGACTGAGATTCGCTGACTGTTTTTCTCGGCTGCTCTGTCCCCAAGGGCGTAATCTCCAATTGCTACAATAGCATTCGACAAGCTGGTCGTCTCGCTCGCCGCGAGTCTTGTTCCATTTACGAACGCGCCTCCTCCTGCGGTAGCTGAGTAGTGGAGCTCAAGGTATGGCAACGAGACTGCGGCAACAGTCGCTATTTCATCCTGCATGAGCGCCAGAGAGACGCCGCATAGCGGTATTCCATGAACAAAGTTCGCTGTCCCGTCAATTGGGTCGAGCCCCCATGTGTATCTGCTATTGGCGGCTATGCTGCTGCGCCCTTCCTCTTCTCCGAGGAACCCAATCTCAGGAGTCGCCTCAGCGAGGTACGCCCGGATCTCTTGCTCGATCCTCACGTCCACATCGGTGAAGGTGTCGCGGTCAGTCTTCGCAGTCACACTTTCGGGTCGAGCGGTCTTGATCAGCTCATGGCCGATGAGAACGGCCTTCCTGGCAATGTCTGCCAGGTGATCGAGCTGGTGCATCAAGCAACCTCCTGTGCGCGGTCCCACATGGACTCAAAGACTTGGGCGAACGTCGTGTAGAGACCAGGCATGACCTCGTCCTTCTCGATCACGAGCGTGGGCGATTCGACGCCTCGTGCGTCCGGCAGGTATGGCTGCACCACGCACTTGGACTGGTCAACGATCGTGATGTTGTAGCGGATCGGCTCGTCGTAGACACGGATGCCGAGCGACCCCTTGGCGTTCGGTGATGCCTTCGAACCCACACGGCGGAGAGCCTCGATATTCAAGCGCGTGAGCGTGCTGAGGTGCCCTTCGGGCAAGCCCTCTTCCTGTTCTCGGGCCGTGCTGTAGGCCCCTTTCGGGTCGAGGAACAACGCCCGGATGACCGTCCCGTCTTCGATCGCATCCAGCAGGCTCTTGTCCGAATACTGCTGGCACAGCATGTTGAGCGACAGGCCGGCCATGTCGATCTGCTTCGCGCCGTCAAACAGGGTGCGCGGGGTGACGTTGTGCAGGAACTCGGTTCGTGTCGCGTAGGCAGCGGTGATGTCGGCAAGCCGGGCTTGCTGGGGCAACTGCACCGGGCGTGGGGCTGGGGCGTTGCTCGCGGTGCGCTGGGAAGGAGTCACGAGGCTTTCGCCGTCTCCCTCGTGAGGCGCAAGGAGCTGCTGCGCAGTCCAGCCCGGAAACATCTTCTCCAGGATGCGGCAGTGGTCGGCGTACGGCAGGCCCAACAGGTCGCCGGACATCCATCGGTAGAACTGCGCCTTGCTCGGCCACTGGCCCACGAGGTCGCCGTCTAGCTGCTTCGCGACGCGGTCGTATTCCTTGCGGAATGTCATGTATCCCTGCATGTGCCGCTGCCGTAGCAGCACTCTCAACAGCGTCGATTCGGCCGGCATGACGTCTCCCCCGTGGTGCGAGTTCGACTCAACGTAGCACCCTCATGAGACCAAGACGAGACTATTTGAGTGCTCGGCGCGTCAGACGAGACAGGGACGGAACGCGGACGGGACGAATCGGTGCCGAATCTAGGTAGGCAGGTTCGAGAAGTGGCACCAAGCCGCGATTGAGCGGCCCTACTGAAGGAGAACCACGTGGGTATCCCCGCTGGTCATCGGTTCCCGATCACGTTCGACGAGTTGTTCCCGCAGGGGTTCTTCGTGCTGAGCGTCGAGCGGGCTACGGAGTACTCGGAGGGCAAGCAGCCGCGTCCCGCCGTGGACAAGCTGACGGGCCTTCCGGTGTGGACGGTCCAGGGCACGGACCCGTCCGCGAAGGGCAAGAACACGGGTCAGGTTGTGAAGATCGCTTCGGAGTACCAGCCGGTTCCGCCGGAGGTGTTGCCCGGCACGCCGTTCCGTCCGGCCGTGTTCCGTGGTCTGAAGGTCACGCCGTACGTGCGGGACGGCTGGGTGAGCTACACGGTGTGGGCGGAGGAGATGCTGGCTCCGCAGTCGGCGAACCGTGGCCCGAAGCCGCAGGGCAACGCCGCGCCTGATGCCTCCAAGGCAGCGTAAGCCGTGGCAGATCTTCAGGCGTTGGGTGAGCAGTGGCAGAAGGCTTACCAGCGGTTCACGACGGCCGATGAGGCGAACCGCTACGCGAGTGCTGATGATCCGGAGGCCGCCGCTCGGATCGCGCCCGCCTATCGACAGGTGGCGTGGGCCTGGCGGCAACTGGCCGGTCACGCTGAGACGCCCTGGTGGGCCAAGGCGGCTGCGCTCCACGCCGCTGAGATGTTCGACCACCAGGCGGAGACCCGTGAGCGGATGTTGAGCCACGACACCGACGCCTATGGCGAAACCGGAGTGGGGAGACTGACGTGACCGTGACTGAGCGTCGTGGGGCTACATGGGCTCAGGCTGAGCGGATCGTACGGCTCAGTGAGGCACACGAGGTGTTGCCTCGATTGATGCCGGACAAGACGGATCTGGCCGGGCTGCGGCGGTTTCATGAGAAGAGCGCGGCGGTGTACCGGCGAGTGGCTGATCTCGACCGTGGCCACCACCACGAAGCCCTGTACTGGGCGGATCGTGAGGACCGGCTGGCGCGCGAGTTGGACGGGCGATGAGAAGGAGAACTTCGTCGTGGCCGCCGAAAGTCTGTCTGAGGAGCTGCTGCGGGCTTCGCTGATGCGGTTGTCACGAGGGGTCGTGAGGACTTATCCCCAGTTCGGCGAGATGCTCGCGCAGAACATGATGCGGACGCGCAGCGCGGCTCCAGACCTGGAGCGGGCGGGACATTTTCAGGAACTCGGCGTGCTGCTCATGGATCTGGGGCGCCTGTACCTGGCCGAGTCGGACGTGCTCCTGGCGGCATCCGGGGCCGCAGAGCTCCCGGAGTCAGAGGGCATGGAATGGGAGGGGAGATCGCGAGGATTGGGCGGCGCTTAGCAGAATCCTTGTGAGATAGGGATTTGCGTCGTCGGCGCGTGGCTGCGTGTCGCGTGCTGATGACGCATGCCCTTGGCACACAACTGAATACGGGTGTGCGACCGGTTGGTCGTCGCCGATGGAAACAGCCGAGTTCTTGGCGGTTCTGGGTCTGCTTCCATGGCGACGCACTGACTGGTCTTTCTTGTCGTGTTCGTTGCTACGCAAAGGAATTCCAGTCGTGACAATGGTATCTGGCTGTACGGGTGCGGCGTCAAGCCGAGCCGATGGTCCGGTGGTGTGGATGTCCTCACTCTCCCCGAAGTGTGGGGGTGAGGCCTGATGGGTAGGTGGGTTGATCCGGCCCCGTTCGAGGGGGTGCGTCCGCGTGTGCCGTGGTGGGCGCTCGTTCCGGGAAAGCTGAAGTGGATTGCCGCCGTCGTGGCGCTGATGTGGCTGCTGCTGGTCGGCGTCGTCCGCCTGGCCCTCGTGGTCGTGCGGTATCCGGTGGTGACGCTGACGCCTGCGTTGGTGCTGGCCTGCTGGTGGCGTCTGGGCTGGGGGCCGCTGGTCCTCGTGCTGCTGGCGGTCGCGGCCGGCCTGGTGATTTGGTGGGGCCTGTCTCGGGGTTCGTTCCGTGGTCAGGTGTGGTTGCGGCTCGTGACGGAGTGGCGTCGTGCCTCGGTGTACGTGCCGCGCTGGAAGACCACCGTGCGTCTTGCCGAGTTGGCCAAGGAGTGGCGGGGCCGTGAGTACCTGCCGAAGCTGCGTCGGGTTCGTTCGGACGGCTGGCGGGATCGGGTCCGGGTGCGGATGGTCCCGGCGCAGTCGCACGAGGAATGGGAGCTTCGTCGCGCTGGCTTGGCGCACTCGTTCGGGGCGCGATCGTGCCGGGTTCGGGTGCTCAAGCCTCGGATGCTGGAACTCGACTTCGTGCACGCTGATCCGTTGGCCCGTCCAGCGCTTGTGCCTGCTCTGTGCAACGACGCGGACGCGGTGGACCTCAAGCGCGTGGTTGTCGGTGTCCTGGAGACCGGGAAGGCCTGGCGGCTCAAGCTGCTCGGCAACCAGGTCCTCGGCGTGGGGGTGCAGGGCGCGGGCAAGGCGTCGGTGCTGTGGTCGATCGTGTGGCACCTCGCTCCTGCCATCCGTGCCGGTGCGGTCCGCCTGGTGGGCATCGACCCGAAGGGCGGTATGGAACTCGGGCAGTGCGAGGAAGCGTTCTCGCGGCTCGTGTTCGACAACGGCGCGGCTGCGGTCGAGCTGTTGGAGGAGATCGCGGCAGAGGTCAAGGAGAGGGCCGCGAAGTACCGGGGTGTCCGCCGGATCTGGGCGCGGCGCAGTGGTGAGCCGTTCACGCTGCTGATCATCGATGAGTTGGCGGATCTCGTTGCGTACCAACCGGATCGCAATCTCCGGGAGCGTGCGGTGCGGGCCATTTCCACGATCACGTCACAGGGCCGTGCTCCCGGTTACGCGGTGCTGGGGCTGGTGCAGGACCCGCGCAAGGAGGTCGTGGCGTTCCGGCACCTGTTCGGGACCAAGATCGCGCTCCGGCTCGACGAGGCTCCCCAGGTGGACATGGTCCTGGGTGATGGTGCGCGGGCTCGGGGCGCTGCGGCTCACGAGATCAGCGAGAACACGCCCGGTGTCGCGTGGGTGAAGACCGATGGGCGCGGCATGCCCGAACGAGCGCGTGCCTTCCACGTCACGGACTCGGACCTGGTCGAGCTGGCCATGTTCTTCGGGATCACCGAAGCCACTGTTCACGAGTTCCCCAACCGCCCGGACGGCGGCGACGTGGCGGGACGTGAGGCGGCATGACCGACAACCGAAAGGAGACCATGACGAACACTGTGGATGGCGCGGAAACCGTTGGGGTGTCAGTCGTTCCGGCAGTCACTCAGGATGTGTCGGGCATGACCTCGGCGGAGCGTGCTCGGATGCCGCTCACGCTCGACGTGGTCAAAGCGGCGGCGGAACAGCACGGGGTCTGTGTGCGGCCGGTGCTGCGTGAGGTCGTGGACCTCGACACGGGCGAGATTCGCATGGTCGGTGTCCGCTGCAACTCGACCATCGCGAGCAAGTGCCCGGCTTGTGCGGACCGCAACCGGCGTTCGCGCATGGCTCAGTGCAGGGAGGGCTGGCACCTCGATCAGGAGCCCGTGGCGGAGCGGGAGACCGCCACGAGTGACCAGGTCGAGCTGGTGACCTACCGGGCTGACCTGACAGCCGAGTACCGCCAGGCGCAGCGTGAGCAGGACGCTGTGCAGGTCGAGGATCTGCGGGAGGCGATCAGGGAGGCTGATTCCGACCTGCGGCGGGAGGGAGTCCGCGGCAACCTTCCGAGCGTGGATCGGCCGGCTGTTGCGGCTCCGGTTCGCTCGACTCGTCGCCGTCAGGACTCGCCGAACCTGCCTCGGAGGAAGGTCGCCAAGACGACTGTGGGGCGGGAGTTCGCGGGCAAATACCGGCCTTCGACATTCGTGACGGTCACGCTCGACTCCTACGGCAAGGTGCGCACGGACGGCACGCCCGCTGATCCGAGTACGTACGACTACCGCCGTGCCGCTCGGGACGCGGTGCACTTCGCGTCGCTGGTGGACCGGTGGTGGCAGAACCTCCGTCGGGTTGTGGGCTGGGACGTGCAGTACTTCGGCACGGTCGAGCCTCAGAAGCGCATCACCCCGCACGCTCATTTCGCCGTCAGGGGCTCGATCCCGCACTCGGTGGTGCGTCAGGTGACGGCAGCGACCTACCTCCAGGTGTGGTGGCCCAACCACGACGAGATCCGCTACAGCGGTGACCGGTTGCCGGTGTGGGACATGCGCGCCAAGGGTTTCGTGGATCCGGACACCAATGCTCCGCTGACCTCGTGGGCGGATGCGGTGGCCGATCTGGACGCTCCGGCGCACGTGGTCGAGTTCGGGTCTCAGGTGCACTCCAAAGGCATCCTGGGCGGCACCGAGGAAGCAGGGCGGCACATCGGCTACCTGACCAAGTACCTGGTGAAGTCGATCTCTGAAGTTGTGGCGGTGGACGAGTCGCAACGGGTGAGTGAGCACGCGGACCGCCTGGCGGCTGAGCTCGCGATCACGCCGTGCTCGGAGCGGTGCGCGGTGTGGCTGCTCTACGGCGTTGCGCCCAAAGGCACGCACTCCCGGATGACTCCGGGTCGCTGCCGCTCCAAGGCTCACCGCCGCGAAACCCTCGGGCTGCCGGGGCGGCGGGTGCTGGTGTCGCGGCGGTGGTCGGGGAAGACCCTCGCCGAACACAAGGCGGACCGTGCCACGTTCGTCCGTGAAGCACTGGCGGCGGCCGGAATCGCCAAGCCTCAAGGGACAGAACGCACACGGTTGATGTGGGCTCCTGTCCGCGCAGGTGACCCGCACGCCCCCAGCCGGGCGGAACTGCTCATGCAGATGATCGCCCAGCGGCTCAAGTGGAGGGCCGAGTACGACCAGGCGCAGGCCGTCATAGCCGCTCTGCCTCGACCAGCGCCCGATCTTTCAGCAACTGAACCCATAGCGGCCTGACCAGCAGGAAGGGGGGAAGTGATGACGGAACGACCGCGCTTCATCACCGTGGAATGTCTGTGGACTCCGGCCGTGCTGGCTGAGTTCCTGGGCATCCCGGAGAAGACGCTCACGGACTGGCGCTATCGGGGGATCGGCCCGTCCTTCGTCCGGCTGGGCAAGCACGTCCGCTATCGCCCGGACGACGTTCGGTCCTGGTTGGACGAACAAGCAGCAGCCTGATCGACATGGCCCAGCCGGACCTCACGGCCCGGCTGGGTCTTTCAGCAACCCCGTATGGAAGCAGGACTCATGGCTGGACACGTGCAAGATCGCTGGTGGCGGGAGAAGGTCGACCCGGAGAGCAAGCAGGTCGTCCTCGGCAAGAACGGCAAACCTGAGCGGGAGAAGACCGACCTGTACGGGCTCGGTCTGCGATACAAGGTGCGGTACTACGACGATGCCGGCAAGGAGAGGTCGAAGAGCTTCCCGGACAAGCAACTCGGGAAGGCACAGGACTTCCTGACCAAGATGCAGCACGACGTCTTGGCCGGTGAGTACATGGCTCCGGACGCGGGAAAGGTCTTGCTCAAGGACTTCTGCGAGAAATACCTGAAGGGACGGTCACAAGATCCCTCGTCCCAGGAGACCTGGCAACAGATCGTCAGCAACTACATCTACCCGTTCATGGGCGAACTCCCCGTCGGTTCGATCACCGTCGACACGATGCGGGAGTACCTGGCGTGGATGACCAACGAGAAGGGCATCTCGGTCAACTTCCAGTCCCAGGTGTGGGACATCTTGTCGTCCGTGCTCCAGGCAGCGAAGGAGGAACGGAAGATTCGCACCAACCCGTGTCGGTCCCGCTCGCTGTCTCGACCACGTCGCGTCGAGAACAAGGTCGTCCCGTGGGCCGAGACCAAGCTGAGCAAGGTCGAGCTGGCGTTGCCCGCGCGATGGAAGATCATGGTTGCCCTGGGTGCCGGTCTGGGCCTGCGACAGGGTGAGGTCTTCGCCTTCACAATGGACGATGTCGACCGGGAGAAGATGCTCTACAGGTGCAACCGGCAGATCGCGATCATCAACAACAGGCTGACGTTCAGGCTGCCGAAGGGTCACAAGACGCGGGAGATCCCACTCAGTGAAGGCGTCTTGGAGAGGCTGGACGACTACCAGGAGAACTTCCCGTCAGTGGCGATCACGTTGCCGTGGAGTGAGCGGGACTCGAAGAAGTTCGAGACGGTCAACCTGCTGATCGTCAACGCACACAAGGTTCCGAACCACCGACAGACGTTCAACGACGAAGTGTGGCGCACAGCGGTCAGGAGGGCACAGGTCGAGCGGAATCCTGGTGGCGACGGAATGCACGCCCTGAGGCACCTCTACGCCTCTCATCTGCTTGCACAGGGCGTGAGCATCCGTGAGTTGGCGGAGTACCTCGGGCACACCTCCCCCGCGTTCACGCTCCGCAAGTACGCCCACCTGATGCCCTCCAGCCATCACCGGGCTCGGCTGGCGGTCAACTCGATGATCAAGCCGCGCAAACCGAACCCGTCCACGAGCGGGCAGACAGCGACCGGCGAGACCGTGCCGGATTCCCGGCCTGAGGACGTCTGACGGCCTGGAGACGGCCTGACGGCCCGAAAACAAGATCAAAGAGGATGCTTACAGCAGGTCAGAGCTTGATCTTGCACACATCGATGTCATGGACGAAGACTCTAACTTCGGGCGGCGGGCGCGCTGGACACGGTTCTAAAGTGGCCTCGACGAACGCGAGGTGCGACATGTGGGCGGTCATCGGCGTCTGGGACATCAGCCCCGAGGCGATCGACGCGTTGCGGGCGCAGGTGCCGCTGATGGCGTCGAGCAAGGTCGGGTTGCCTGGGTTCGTGCACGGCACGTGGACGCTCGACGGGCACATGATCCAGGTGTACGACAACGAGGCGGACGCGCGCCGCTACCACCAGGACATGCTCGACCAGGGCGCGACGGAACCGCCTGGAGTCCGCTGTGTCGTGTGGGACGTGTCCGAGGTCGGCGCCGAGTCTCAGGCACCCTAGGGGCATGGCGATTCCTCTCATCATCGACACCGACCCCGGCGTCGACGACGCGTTCGCGATCGCGCTCGCGGCCCGCAGTCCCGAGGTCGAACTGAAAGGCCTCACCACGGTCTTCGGCAACGTCGGGCTCGACCTCACGACGGCCAACGCGTTGCGCCTGCTCGCCCACCTCGGCCGCACCGACGTGCCGGTGATCAGGGGCTTCGGCGGGCCGGGCGGTGCGGCGGACGTGCACGGCGAGGACGGGCTCGGTGGGCAGGCGCTCACGTTGCCGGAGAACGCCGAGGGCGTCCGGAGCGAGGACGTCGTCCAGTTCTTCGCGGACAACGTCGGGCCGGACACCGTGGTCGCGGCGATCGGGCCGCTGACGAACATCGCTCACGCGCTCGAGGCCGGCGTCGAGTTCCCGAGGCTGATCGTCATGGGTGGCGGGCTCGGCCTCGGCAACATGACCGCGCGGGCCGAGTTCAACTTCTGGGCGGACGCCAAGGCCGCGCGGACGGTCATCCGCACGGGCAACCCGATCGTCGTGCCGCTCAACCTGACGCAGCGGTGCATCGCGGACACCGAGTTCCTCGCGAACGTCGACCCCGTGCTGAGCAACCTCACCGGCACCTACCGGGCCTACCTCGCCCGGCATTCCGAGCAGAACATGTCCGGGCGCGAGGAGGGCATCCTGATCCACGACGCCGTCGCCGTGGCGGAGGCGATCGTGCCCGGCACCCTGCACCTGAGGACCCACGGCCTCGACATCGACGACGAGGGCGCGCTGGTCGGGGGAAAGCACCAGGTAGAGGTCGCGGAGGACTGCGATTGGCCCGCGCTGAGGGCCTTCATGGAGCAGCGCTTGTCCGTTTGACGACAACTTCACGTCGCTGTCTGGGGTTGGGCGGGCACGGAAAGTAGGGTCCGCGACCATGCAGCGAAGAGTCCTCACGACAGCTGCGGTAGCGGTGGCCATGACGTTCGGAGTGGTCCCTGCCTCCGCTCAGCCCCAGATTCAGGTGGTGCCGGATCCGGCGGCACACGTGAACCCGTTCATCGGCACGACCAACCTCGGGAACACCTTTCCCGGCGCGGTCGTGCCGTTCGGCATGTTCTCCTTCAGCCCGGAGGCCAGTCGCGGCAACACCCTGCGCGCCGCGGCTCCCGGCGGATACCGGTACGACGCCACGAAGATCCGCGGCTTCAGCCTCACCCACATGTCCGGGACCGGCTGCGCGGGCGGAAGCGGTGACATCCCGATCTTCCCGCACGTCGGGGCCGTCACCACGTCGCCGACCACGGACGCGACCGACGCGGTCTACGCCAGCGAGTTCGCGCACGCGGACGAGGTGGCCAAGCCCGGCCGCTACGACGTGACCCTGAAGTCCGGCGCCAAGGCCGAACTGTCCGCCACCGAACGCACCGGTGCCGCGCGGTTCAGCTTCCCCGCCGACAAGCCTGCCACGGTGCTGATCAACACCTCCAAGTCGCAGGTCGGCTCGTCGGACGCCCAGACGGTGATCGACAAGGACAAGCGGACGATCACCGGCAGCGTCACGAGCGGCAACTTCTGCGGCTACATCAACCAGGTCGGCCGCCGCAGCTACTACACGTTGCACTTCGTGGCGGAGTTCGACCAGGAGTTCACCGAGGTCGGCACGTACCAGGACAACGTTGTCACGGCCGGAAGCACGTCCTCCAAGGGCGGCACGACGTACGGGACGAACGGCTGGCCGGTGCTCGGCAAGGGTTCCGGCGCCTACCTCGGGTTCGCGCCCGGTTCGCAGGTCGGCGTCAAGGTCGGCATCTCCTACGTCAGCCTGGACAACGCGAAGGCGAACCTCAAGGCCGAGAACAAGGGTCAGTCCATTGAGGACATGAGGGACAACGCGTACATCGCGTGGCAGAAGCAGCTCAAGCGCATCGAGGTCGGCGGCGGCTCCGATGACGAGCGGACGAAGTTCTACACCGCGCTGTACCACTCCCTGCTGCACCCCAACCTGTTCAGCGACGTCAACGGCGAGTACGCCGGGTTCGACGGCAAGACCCACAAGATCGACAAGAAACGGCAGAAGGCCCAGTACGGCACGTTCTCCGGCTGGGACATCTACCGCTCGCAGCTGCAGCTGCTCACCATGCTGGAACCGCAGATCGGCTCGGACATCGCGCAGTCGCTGCTCAACCAGTCCGAGCAGAACAACGGCGTGTGGGACCGCTGGACGCACAACGGCGGCGGCACGCACGTGATGAACGGCGACCCGGCACCGATCGCGCTGGCGGCCATCTCGGCGTTCGGCGGCAACGACTACGACGTCAAGGCGTCGCTGAAGTCGTTGGTGAAGGCCGCGACCGTGCCCACGGCGCTGGACCTGAGCAAGGACGGCTGGGCCGTGATGTCGGTCGGGCAGCGGCCGTCGCTCGACAAGTACCTGCAGAACAAGTACATGCCGTCCATCTCGAACGCGTGGGGCGGCGCGGCGGAGACGCTGGAGATCTCCGCGGCGGACTTCGCGATCAGTCAGCTCGCCGAACGCAGCGGCGACAAGAAGGTCGCGAAGACGTTCGCCGAACGCGCGCAGTGGTGGCAGAACAACTTCGACCCGGTCGCCGACAGCACCGGCGGCTACATCCGCAACCGCAACGCCGACGGCACGTGGGTCAAGGACTTCACGCCCGACACCGGCAACGGGTTCGTGGAGGGCAGCAGCGCCCAGTACACGTGGATGGTCACGCACAACGTCGCCGGTCTCGTCGACTCGCTGGGTGGCCGCGAACGCGCCAACAAGCGGCTGGACGACTTCTTCCACAACGCCGACGGCAGCTGGGCTCTGACGGGTCGCGGTGGCGCGAAGTCCGAACTGGACAACGAGCCGTCGGTGAACGTGCCGTGGCTCTACAACTACACGGGCCAGCCCGCCAAGGCGCAGGAGACGTTGCGCGAGACGATCGGCACGCTGTGGAAGAACGCCCCCGGCGGCATTCCCGGCAACGACGACCTCGGCGCGATGTCGTCGTGGTTCGTGTTCACCGCGATGGGCATCTACCCGCAGGTGCCGTCGCGCGCCGAGCTGGTGCTGAGCAGCCCGCTGTTCACGTCGGTGAAGATCAACCGCGGTGGCGGCAAGGACATCACGATCAACGCACCTCAGGCCAACGCCGCCACGAAGTACGTGCAGTCGTTGAAGGTCAACGGCAAGGCGTCCTCGAAGACGTGGCTGCCGGAGTCGTTCGTGGAACGCGGCGGCAAGCTCGACTTCGTGCTGGGCAAGACCGCTTCCTCCTGGGGCACCGGTGCTTCCGACGCCCCGCCGTCGTTCCGCGACGGCGAGAAGCCGATCAAGCACGACCAGCCGTACTTCCTGACCGTCGAACCGCGGCAGCTCGTGCTCGAGCCCGGCAAGTCGGTCACGGCGAAGGTCAACTCGGTCAAGCTCTACGACGGTGACCCGAAGGCGACCTACACGGTCACCGGCCCGGAGACGCTGAAGTTCACGCCCACCACCGGTGCCGTGCCTTCGGAGTTCACGGTCACCGCCGCACCCGATGCGGCACAAGGCTTCTACGACATCACCGTGACGGTGAACGTCGAGGGCGCGGCCAAACCGGTCGTGCTGCCGCAGACGGTGAAGGTGGCGCCGGCGGGCAGCATGCTCGCCGCCGTGAACAACGTGGGCGCCTCCGCCGACGCGGACGGCGAGGGCGACTTCGACGGCGGCGGCTACAGCTACTCGCGGGAAGCGCTGGCCACGGCCGGTCTTCCGCCTGGCGGCACCGCGACCGTCGACGGCCTCACCTTCACGTGGCCGTCGTCGCCTCCCGGCCGTCCCGACAACGCGACCGCCAAGAAGCAAACGCTTGCCCTGTCCGGAACCAAGCTCGCCTTCGTCGGCTCCGCGGCCAACGGAGCGCGAACGAAGCCGGCCACGGTGACGTTCACCGACGGCACCACGGCCTCGGTGGACATCGGCTTCAGCGACTGGACGCTGGGCGGCGGCGGGGCGGCACCGAGCTACGGCAACGTGATCGTCGCGAACACGCCGTACCGCAACACGCTGGGCGGCGGCAACGAGAAGGTCGCCACGCACATCTTCGCGACGAAGACGTACGTGGCTCCGGAGGGCAAGACGCTGGCGAGCGTCATGCTGCCGGATGACGGCGACATGCACATCTTCGCCGTGGCACTGGGTTAGGCCATCCCGGTGGGTGCGGCTCGGTTCACCGGCCGAGCCGCACCCGCCGAGGGGATGATCCCGAAGTGACCGACATCGAGCAGCGGCTCATCAGGGCGGCCCGCGACGGCGAGTGGCTGGAGTGCGCCGAGCCCGGCACCGTGGTGCGGGCCGGGCTGATCCGGGAACTGCTGATGGGTCGCCTCGGCGAGCTCGATCCTGGCGGGGTGAAACTGCGCGGGGTTCGGATCGAGGGCACCCTCGACCTCGTCCGCGTGAAAGCCGTGGCCGGCTTGAGCTTCAGCGACTGCACGCTCGACGAACCCGTCATGGCCCGTTACGCGAGCTTGCCGGAACTGCACTTCTACGGCGGAAGTTGTGCAGGGATCCACGCGAACGGCCTCCAGCTCGACGGTGACCTGTTCCTGCGCGGCGGGATCCAGATCACCGGAGACGACGACCGCGGCACGATCAGGCTTCTGGACGCCCACATCGCGGGCGACGTCGAGTTCGCGGACGTGGAGATCACCAACAACAGCGGCGCCGCGCTGCACGCCGACGGGCTGAAGGCCGGCGGCAACCTGACCTTGCGAGGCGTGCGGATCGCCGGGTCCGGCCGCAGCGCGCTCAACCTCTTCGGCGCCCACGTCGCGGCGAACCTCAAGGTGACGGAGTCCGAGGTCACCAACGGCGCCGGGGCCGCGCTGGTCTTCGACAACATCACCGTCGGCGGCAACTTCTCCCTGCGGAAGGGCAACCGGATCACCGGGCACGGCGAAGAGGGCGCGGTCCGCCTCGTCAGCGCCCACATCTCAGGACATGTCGAGATGAGGGACACGGAGATCATCAACGCCGCGGGACCCGCGCTGGAGTCGAACGGGATCCAGGTCGGCGGGAACCTCCTGCTGCGGGACCGCCTCCTCCTCACCGGGCACGACGAGTTCGGTGCGGCCGACCTGGCCGGCGCCCGCATCGGAAACGCGCTCCAGTTCGCCGGCGCGACGGTGACGAACACGGCCGGTCCCGCCCTCAGGGCCGACCGCGCCCGCATCGGCGACTCGTTGATCATGATCGGCGCCAACAGGTTCTCCGCGGGCGGCGACGGCCCCGCTCTCAGCCTGATCGGCACCCGCGTCGACGGCAGGTTCGGTTGTGCGGACGCGGTCGAACTGAGTTCGGGGTCGAACCTGGTGATGAACCTCCAGCACATGGTGGTGGGGGTGTCGACGAGGTTGCCGCACGCGGCACTGTGCCCCGCGCTCGGCCGCGGCCCGGCGTGCGAACACGACGGTCTCGTCCGCATCGACGACTTCTCCTACCCCGCCCTCGGATCGGGGTGGGACTGGGAACAGTGGCTGCACGTGATCCGCTGCCACACACCGGCCTATCACGCTTCCGCCTACCAACGGCTCGCCGCTGTCGAACGGGCCGCCGGCCACGACGGGACGGTGCGCCGGATTCTCATGGCACAGCAGACAGATCTGCGCCGGCGCAGCCCTCGGTCGTTGGGCGGGACGTTGACGCGGTGGTTCCACTGGCTGTGGGGAGCGCTAGCCGGGTACGGCTATCGGGCTCGCCGTACCGCCGCCGCCCTGCTGCTGGTGCTCGTCGCCGCCGGGGCGATCGGCTGGTGGGCCGGGCAGGTCGACACGCGTCCGGGACATCACGTCGCCGAACGGGTCACCACTCCGGGAGTTCCCTGTTCGACGGTCGAACTGGTCGGGCTCGGGCTGGACCGCGGGTTGCCGTTGGCCATGACCGGGATGCGGACGCGGTGCGATCTGGACACCGCGTCGAAGAAGGGACAGGCGTTCACAGCGGCCATCTGGCTGGTGCAGCTCGCTGTGTGGGGGCTGGCGACGCTGGCGTTGGCCGGGTACACGAACCTGGTGCGCAAGCCCGGGTGAGGTGGAATGTCGCGGTCTCCAGCGAGGCTGGTGCGGCGGCCAATAATCTTGGACCGTGTTCTCGGTTTCTGAGCGCGATCAGCTGCGCCGCGACCTCGTCAACGCCGCCGACGTCGATCCACGGGTGGTCGGGGCGGCGCTGACCGGGTCGGCGGCGGTGGGCAGGGAAGATCGCTGGTCCGACATCGACTTCGCGCTGTCGGTCGAGCGCGACCTGGACGCGGTGGTCGTCGACTGGACCGCGTTGATGTACGCGTGCGGCGCCGTCAGCCATCTCGACGTCCGGCGCGGCACGGTCCTGTTCCGCGTGTTCCTGATGCGGTCGACGTTGCAGGTGGACGTCGCGTTCTGGCCGTCGGACGAGTTCGGGGCGACCGGGCCGACGTTCAAGCTGCTGTTCGGTGAGACGAACGACCTGCCGCAGGCCGGGCAGCCCGACCGGGACGAGCTCGTCGGGCTCGCCTGGCTGTACGCGCTGCACGCGCGGTCGTCCATCGCACGTGGACGGTCGTGGCAGGCGGTCTACATGATCAACGGGATGCGCGACCACGTGATGTCGTTGTGGTGCCTGCGCGAAGACGTGAACGCGGTGCAGGGACGCGGACTGGACGACCTGCAGAACGCCGGCGCGTTCACCGGGACGCTGGTGTTGTCCACGCATCCCGACGAACTCGCGCGGGCGTTCCACGTGCTGACCGGGCTGTTGCTCGGGGAGATCACTGAGCCGGAACTGCGCGAGGCCGTTCGGGCGTTGTCTCCCGCAGCAGCAAACCGGCCGTGAGCAGCACCAGCACGGCCGCCGAGCCGTGCACCATGAGCGCGTAACCCACCGTGCCGCCGTGCGTGATCACGGCGAGGCAGTCGCCGATCGGGATGATCGAGTCCGCCAGGATCACCCAGCCCAAAGCTCGTCGGTGGCCCATCAGCAACAGGATCAGGGCTGTCAGGGCGTACGCGACGTCACGCACGCCCTTCACCACGTAGTAGCCGGTCGGGTCGACGATGCCGAAGCCCGACGCCGCGGCGTCGCCGTTCAGCAGGTAGGTGAGGCCGAAGTAGAAGCCGGCCAGCACGACGAGCCAACCCAGGATCGTGGTCAAACGCATTGCATCCTCCGCAAGAATCTAGCAGTGCTAGCGACAGGAGCGACGCTAACATTGCGAGCGCTCGCATGTCTAGCGGTGCTAGATTTTGCGGGTGAGCATTCAGAACCGGCGCGAGCGCGAACGCGCGGAGCGGCATCAGCTGATCATCGACGCGGCCCGCGAACTGGCGGAGGAGGAAGGCTGGGACGCGGTCACCACGCGCAGGCTCGCTGAGAAGGTCGAGTACAGCCAGCCGGTGCTCTACAGCCACTTCAAGGGCAAGGACGCGATCGTGCGCGCGGTCGCGATCGAGGGGTGCGGGGTGCTGGCCAGGCAGTTGCGCCAGGCGCGGCCGGTACGGGGACAGTCGCGGCTGCGGGCGACGGCGGAGGCCTACCTGGCGTTCGCGAGGGAGAGGCCCGCGCTCTACGACGCGATGTTCGTGCAGCAGGTCGACCTGCCGTGGGGCACGGGCGAGGTGCCGCAGGAGCTGCTCGACGCGTTCGCGGAGCTGGTGGCGGCGGTCGAGCCCATCAAGGGCGATCGGGATCTCGAGACGCTCACCGAGCTGTACTGGAGCACGCTGCACGGCTTCGCCACGCTCACGCACGGCAGGAGGCTGCGGCCGGAACACGACCAGGCGCGCCTCGACCTCGCGCTAAGTGCGCTCAGCCTCGGACAGCACGAAGACGGGCTTTGAGCCGATCCTGGTCAGCACGACCGTGGCCGACGCGGAGCCGGAGAGCTTCAGCCGCTTGCGCAGCGTGTTCGGGTCGACGTCCAGCCCGCGCACCAGGATCTCCAGCCGGCCGACACCGCGCGTCTTCAGCAACGACTTGAGCGACTTCTCCGTGTAGTGCCCGTGTTCGAGCACGCGGAACGCGCGGATGCCCGGCGGCGGCTTGTCCCCGCTGAGGTACGCGATGCGTTCGTCGAGCTGCCACAACCCGTGCCGGGCCGCGTAGTGCCGCACCAGGCCGGCGCGCACGACCGCGCCGTCCGGATCGATGATCCACGCGCCGGGCGGGGCGACCGGGCAGTCGTCGGGTTCGGCGTCCGTCAGGGTCCACGACTCCGAGCCGTGCAGCACGGAGGCGCGACGCGAAACCCCAGGCGTGGCAAGGCCTCGGGTCCACAGGCAGGCTTCCCGGACCGCGCCGTCCAGAGACACGACCTCGATCTCGGACGCCCACGGCGCGACGGCGAAGTCGATGCCGGGAGCGCACTTCACCGCGAGATCGACACCCGAGTACACCTCGGACAGCTCGTCCAGCGGCGGCACGAAGTCCGAGGGATTCCACTTGCGACGGCCGGCGGAATCGCGACGGGCCGGATCAGCCGTGACGGCACCGGCGCGAGACACCGGCCGCAAAGCGTCGGCCTGAACGACCAGCTGTCCCGGAACGTTGTTGCGCGCCATGGCAAGCCGCACCGGATCGAGGTCCGACCCCACACAACGCGAGGCCACCGCGCTCAACGCGAAAAGGTCCGCCCCCACTGAACAAGTCACGTCGTGCACGTCGCGACCAACGAACCGCAAGGCGCGATGATGAGCGACTGTGGAAGCCGTGGCTTGCTGCAGAGCATCGTCGGTGAAGAGCCACGAACCAGCGGAGTACAGTTTGGACACCGCACGACGACGCAGCAGCACGGTTTCCACGACCGGGGCGAAGGACGAACCGAGAAGCTTCCGAGCTACTTCGACATCACGCAACCGGGATGCGTCGGAAAAAGGCAACGCGTCCACCTCGGCCAGCGCGGCGGTTCCGGCGGCAGAGCGCAGGAACGCCACGTCGGCAGAGGTGAACGCGTACCCCAACTCAGGAAGTCTTCTTACCGGTGATCGACACGTTGTAGAACACCTCGCGCGGCAGCACCTTCGAGAGGACGTTCTGGTCGACCCACGAGAGGTTCTGCCAGGTGCGGTAGGCGAACATCGCCCACCCGAAGCCCAGCTTCTCGCGCGGCACGGCGGCCTCGAACGTGCGCACCGGCCAGCCGAACAGAGCCGCGGACAGCTCGTCGGTCACCGCGTGCACCGACACAGCGCCCGCACGACGAGCAGTCGCCTCGAGCTGGTCCGGGTCGAACGTGTGCAGGTCGACGACGGCCTCGAGGGCCGCCGCGCGGGAGGACTCGTCGAGCTCCTCCTGCGGACGGCGCCAGTCACCCAGCACCGGCACGGCCTTGGTGATGTTGGTGGTCAGCCACCACGTCGCCTGGCCGAGCTTGCGGGCGTAGAAGTTGCCGATGTTCGTCGGGTCGCCCGCGAACACGAACTTCCCACCGGGCTTGAGAACGCGCAGCACCTCGCGCATCGCCGCCTCCACATCCGGGATGTGGTGCAGCACCGCGTGGCCGACGACGAGGTCGAACGTGTTGTCGTCGTACGGGATGCGCTCGGCGTCGGCGACCCGGCCGTCCACGTCCAGCCCGAGGTGCGAGGCGTTGCGCAGCGCGACCTCGACCATGCCGGGCGACAGGTCGGTGACCGAGCCCTTCTTGATCACGTCGCCCTGCATGAGGTTCAGCAGGAAGAAACCGGTGCCACAGCCCAGTTCCAGCGCGTGCTCGTACGGGCCGACGTCACCCGCGGCGGCGCGGAACCGGTCCGTCGCGTAGGTGATGCAGCGGTCGTCGTACGAGATCGACCACTTCTCGTCGTACGTGCCCGCTTCCCAGTCGTGGTAGAGCACCTGCGCGAGCTTGGTGTCCTTGTAGGCCGCCTCGACCTCTTCCGCGGTCGCGTGCGGGTTGGGTGCCGGGTCAGTTGCCACTGAACTTCGCCTTTCCAGGACCGTTCTCGATGAACGACTCCACGCCCGCCTTCTTGTCCTCCGTCGCGAACAGCGCCGCGAAGAGGTGGCTTTCGAGCTTCAGACCCGACTCCAGGTCGGTGTCGAGACCACCGTCGACGGCGGCCTTCGTCGCGGCCAGCGCCAGCACGGGCCCGCCCACGAACTGCTTGGCCCACCGCACGGCCGCGGCGTACACGTCGTCAGGTGCCACGACCTCGTCGACCATGCCGATCTGCAGCGCCTCCTGGGCGCCCACGAACCGGCCGCTGTAGAGCAGGTCCTTGGTCTTCGACGGACCGATCAGCCGGGCGAGGCGCTGCGTGCCGCCACCGCCGGGGATCAGGCCGAGGAGGATCTCGGGCTGGCCGACCTTCGCGTTGTCGCCGGCGATGCGGCGGTCGCAGCCGAGCGCGACCTCGAAGCCGCCGCCCAGCGCGTACCCGGTGATCGCGGCGACCGTCGGCTTGGGCACCGAGGCCAGCGCGCCGAGAGCGTCCGACAGGCCCTTGGCCCGCAGCGTCATCTCGGCGTGGGAGATCTGCGCGAACTCCTTGACGTCCGCGCCGGCCGCGAAGACCTTCTCGCCGCCGTAGACGATGACCGCGTAGACGTCAGAACGCTCCGAGGCCTCCTTCGCGGCGGCCTGGAGCTCGGTCTGCACCTGCCGGTTCAGGGCGTTCATCGGCGGCCGCTCCAGGCGGATCGTGCCGATCCCGTCCTCGACCTCAAGCCTCACGAACTCAGCCACGCAGCCCTCCATCAGTTGTCGCGACAGCAGTGTCACGTTACCCGGCAGTAGCTTGTCAGACCTTCCGGCGGGCGAAGAAGCGGTCTCCCGCTTTCTGCAGCTCCAGGTCCTGACCGAACGTCTTCGAGAGGTTCTCCTCGGTCAGCACGTCGTCGAGCAGCCCCTGCGCCACGATCGAGCCCTCGCGCAGCAGCAACGCGTGCGTGAAGCCGGGCGGGATCTCCTCGACGTGGTGCGTGACCAGCACCATCGCGGGCGCGTCCGGGTCGAGCGCCAGCTCCGAGAGCTTCGCGACCAGGTCCTCGCGGCCGCCCAGGTCGAGGCCTGCGGCGGGCTCGTCGAGCAGCAGCATCTCGGGGTCGGTCATCAGCGCGCGGGCGATCAGCGTGCGCTTGCGCTCGCCCTCGCTGAGCGTGCCGTAGAGGCGGTCGGCGAGGTGCGCCATGCCGAGGGTGCCGAGCAGTTCGCGGGCGCGGTCCGTGTCCTGCTTGCCGTACTCCTCGCGCCAGCGGCCGAGCACCGCGTAGCCGGCGGAGACGACGAGGTCGACGACCGTCTCGTCGGGCGGGATGCGGCCGCCGAGCGCCGCGGAGCAGAGGCCGATCCGGGGCTTGAGCTCCTGAACGTCCGTTTTGCCCAGACGTTCACCCAGGAGGTGGACCTTGCCCTTGGTCGGGTGCAGGTCGGCGCTGGAGAGCCGTAGCAGCGTGGTCTTGCCGGCACCGTTCGGGCCCAGCACCACCCAGCGCTCGTCCAGCTCCACGCTCCAGTCGATGTTTCCGACCAGCGTGTTCTTCCCGCGGCGGACCGATACGCCCGCCATGTGCACGACCAGATCTGTCACGTCGACGTCCGCCACGGCTCCATTCTTCCGAACGACCATGCACGGGTCCTCCATCGGGGTGTCCCACGCACCGGGTGAGGCCGCTGGGCCGCCTGTGTGAACTCTCAAGTTTTTTGTCGGTGCCGGATGCCAAGATCGGAGGTATGGCTACGCGACCCGAGTCCGAGGTGCTGGCAGGCCGACCGTTCCCACTGGGGGCACACGCCGAAGCAGGCGGTGTCCGGTTCGCGGTGACGTCCCACGTCGCCGACGCGGTCGAGGTCTGCCTGATCGGCGACGACGGAGCCGAGAAACGGGTCGAGCTGACCGAACGGACGTTCGGCGTCTGGCACGGGCTCGTACCCGGCGTCATGCCTGGTCAGCGGTACGGGTTCCGGGTGCACGGGCCGTACGACGCGGGCCGCGGCCTGCGCTGCAACCCGGCGAAGCTGCTGGTCGACCCGTACGCGCGGCAGGTCGAGGGCGGGATCACGGACCTGAACGCCGTGCTCGGGTACGTGGGCGATCCGATGCACGGGCCGCCGTCCGCGGTCGACTCCCTCGGCAGCGTGCCACTTTCAGTCGTGAGCTCACCGGGCGGCGTGGACACGGGCGTGCGGCCCGAGGTGCCGTTCGAAGAGGCCGTCATCTACGAGATGCACGTCAAGGGCTTCACCAAGAACCACCCGGAGATCCCGGAGAAGCTGCGCGGCACGTACCTCGGGCTGGCGCATCCGGCGGCGATCGAGCACCTCACGCGGCTCGGGGTCACCACCGTCGAACTGCTGCCGGTCCAGGCGTTCCTGGACGAGCCGTCGCTGCTGAGCCGGGGCGCGAGCAACTACTGGGGCTACTCGCCGCTGGGCTACTGCGCGCCGCACGCCGCCTACGCGAGCGAACCGGGCCGCGAGATCCAGGAGTTCCGCACGATGGTCGCGGCACTGCACGCGGCGAACATCGAGGTGCTGATCGACGTCGTCTACAACCACACCTGCGAGGGCGGTCCGGACGGGCCGACCGTCTCCTTCCGCGGCTACGACGCGCCGGGGTACTACCTGCACGCCGGTGGCGGCAGCACGGTCGACATCACCGGCTGCGGCAACACGCTGGACGCCGGGTCGCCGCAGGTCGTGCGGCTGGTCACCGACTCGCTGCGGTACTGGGCGGACGAGATGGGCGTCGACGGGTTCCGGTTCGACCTCGCCTCGACCATGGGCCGTCCCGGCGGCGGGTTCTTCGACCGCGACAGCGCGTTGCTGACGGCCATCACGACGGACCCGGTGCTGTGCCGGTCCAAGCTGATCGCCGAGCCGTGGGACGCGACCGGCGACGGGTACCGCGTCGGCGACTTCGGGGTGCAGTGGGCCGAGTGGAACGGCCGCTACCGCGACACGGTCAGGGACTTCTGGCGCGGCCACACGTCCGTGCGCGATCTCGCGTACCGGCTCTCGGGGTCTTCAGATCTGTACGCGGACGACCTGCGCCGGCCGTGGCAGTCGATCAACTTCATCACCGCGCACGACGGGTTCACGCTGCGGGATCTGGTGTCGTACAACGACAAGCACAACGAGGAGAACGGCGAGGAGAACCGCGACGGCACGAACGACAACCGTTCGTGGAACCACGGCGCCGAGGGCGAGACGACCGATCCCGAGATCCTGTCGCTGCGGGCCAAGCAGGCGCGGAACCTGCTCGCGACGCTGCTGCTGTCGACCGGCACGCCGATGATGACCGCGGGCGACGAGATGTGGCGCACCCAGGGCGGCAACAACAACCCGTACTGCCTCGACAACCGCGTCTCGTGGGTCGACTGGACGGCGAGCGACGCGGGGAAGGCGTTGCTGGGGTTCACGCAACGGCTGATCGAACTGCGCGCGTCGTCGCCGGCGTTGCGGCAGCCCGAGTTCTTCGAGGGCCGCACGACGCCCAGCGGCAACCCGGACCTGGTGTGGTTCCGGCCGGACGGGCAGGAGATGGCCGAGACGGACTGGTTCGACGAAGGCCGCCGCACGCTCGGCATGTTCATCGACGGCTCGAACTGCCTGTCGCGCACACGGGACGGCGAGCTCGTGTCCGACGACTCGTGGCTGATGCTGATGCACGCCGGTGCGGACGAGATCAGCGTGACGCTGCCGCACGAGCGCTACGGGCCGTCGTACGAGCCGTACCTGGACACGACGACGACGGACGGCTCCCCCGCCAATCCCGGCTCCTTCGCGCCGCGGGACGAGGTGACGGTGGCGGCGCGCTCGTTGCTGTTGCTCCGGCTCCCGCGCTGAACTCCTTGCGGTTACTTGACTCTGTGTCCGAGGTGCTTCCGCCAAATGGACGCTCTAGCCACACTCAGAGTGCTCGTGGCACCATCACGGACGTGGTCGTCTATTGCTGGACCGACCGCACGATCGACCTCGTGCTCGTCGCGTCGTGCGGGTGTAGCTCGACGCGACGCATGCGCTGAAGAAGCGCCCTGCGTCGCGTCTTGATCGCTACCCCGTACCCGACGCGGCCTTCAGGAGCGAGTGCGTGACCTCGACGTATGCCGACCAAGATCAATTCGATCTCCACCCGGCGCTGGACAGCCAGCTGCTGCGTGACGTGATCCACCCGTCCCGGTCGCTGTGGACACCGCGCGAGCTGCGCGACCTGACCTCGTTCGTGGCGAGCGAACTGACGACCGGACTGCTCCAGATCCTCGACTACTCGCCGGAACGCCGCTGGTGGGCGCGGTTGGGCCTGACCGAGGGCGTCGAGCTGTGGCTGCTGTCGTGGCTGCCGGGTCAGGGCACCGAACCGCACGACCACGGCGGCTCGGCCGGCTCGTTCACCGTGCTGACGGGCCAGTTGCAGGAGGACTACCGCTACCCCGCGGGGCCGATCCGGTCCGCGGTGCGGGGCACCGGGGAGGCGCTGGGCTTCGGGTCCGGGCGGGCGCACCAGGTGCTCAACCCGTTCGACGGGCCTGCCGCGACCGTGCACGCGTACTCGCCGCCGCTCGTGCCGACCCGCGAGTACGCGTCGCTGCTCGACATCCCCGACTCGATCCCGCCGCTGCCCGCGCAGCGCCTGCCGCTGGCGCAGCTGCGTCAGCTGGCCGACCTGGAGGGCCCGTGAGCAACCTCGACACCATCCTCGACGAGGCGCGGTCGCACCTCAAACGGCTGGAACCGCACGACGTGCTCGCGCTGGAGGACGTGCTGGTCGTGGACATCCGGCCGGCCCACAACCGGCTGGCCGAGGGCGAGATCGAGAACTCCGTCGTCGTCGAGCGGATCGTGCTGGAGTGGCGGCTCGACCCGGACGGCGACTGGCGGCTGCCGGGCTTCACCGCCGACACGACCGTCGTCGTGGTGTGCAACGAGGGCTACTCGTCGTCGCTGGCGGCACGGGACCTGCAACGGGTCGGGCTGCCCAACGCGACGGACCTCGTCGGCGGGTACCGGGGCTGGCGCGCGGCCGGCCTGCCGATCCGCGAGGGCGGGTCGCCGCCGGTGGTCTGACGAGGGGGAACCGCTGTCCCGCCGGTAACGTCTGGTGATCGTGACAGTTGTGCGCTGGGCCGTGACCGCATTGGTGGTCGCCGGCACGATCGCCTGGACCCTCTCCGAGTTCTACCTCGGCCTCGCCGGAGCACTGGTCGGCCTGCTCGTGGAACTGACCGCGGTCCAGGCGGGCCTGGCGCTCGGCGCCGTCCTCTTCGGACTCCGGATCACGCACGTGATCATCGGCCTCGGTGCCGAGGTCAAGTCGTGGACGTGGACGCACCAGCGGGTCGTGCTGCGCGCCGTCCCCGTGCTCGCCACGATCGGCATCACCGGTCTCAAGCCGGGTGTGCGCAGGCGGACCGTCCTGACCGGAGTGTTCGCGATCGTCTTCTGCACGGCGGTCGCGGCGCTGACGTGGCTCGCGATCGGCAGCGCGTTCGGCAAGGGCATGGCCCTCGCCGCCACCGCCTGCCTCCTGACGCAGCTCGTGCCGGTCGAGAAGGCCGGCCACACCAGCCTGGGCTGGTTCGTGTTCTCGCTGCCGAAGATGACCGGACGGCCACTCGGCGAGCTGGAGGCGCGGCCGGGCGTGGCCGCCGGCATGGACGCCTATCGCCGCGGTGACCTCGACGAGGCGGAGCGGATCTACGCCGGGCTGGTGCGGGACCACCCCGAGCTGCTCACCGTCGTCGGGCTCAAGATCGTCACTGCGTGCGCCCGCGAGCGGTACCTCGAAGCGCTGCAGACGGTGATCGGGCTGACCGGTCGCGAGGACCTGAGCACGCGCGACCTGGCGTTCGTCATGGCGACCACCGCCGGCGTCGCCGTGCTGGCCGTCGAGTCGGGCCAGTTCCCGGCGGAGGTCGGGCTGGAAACGGCGCGCAGCATGTTCGGCAACGCCTACGAGGCCGGCTATCCGAAGCAGCGTGCGAACGGGACGCTGGCGATCATGGCGTTGATCGAGGGCGACACCGGGACCGCCCGGCAGCTCGCGGGCTACTCCGCCGAGTCGAGCGAGAACGCGGTGGGCCGCGCCGACGACCTGATCACCATCGCGCGGGCGTGGATGGCGGACGGCGACAACGCGAAGGCCCGCGAACTCGTGGCCGAAGCGCACGAGCTCGCGGGCTGGAGTCCGCGGGTGGCGGCGACCCGCGCCCGTCTCGAGATCAACTAGTGCCGCGAGCTGCCCCGCTGAGCGTGAACCGGCTCGTCAAGGTTTCGGGCCGCGGCACCAGCCCCTGGGTTCAGCGGAATCAGCCGGGGAAACCGGGCGAATTGTTGCCGTTCCCGCCCGAGTTGCCCGCGCCGACGTTGTTGCCGCCGCCACCGTTGCTGTTGCCGTTACCGCCGTTGTTGTTGTTTCCGACGTTGTTGCCGTTGCCTCCGATGTTGCCCGATCCGGTGACGTTGCCGTTGCCGGGAGTCCACGGGTTGTGCGACAGCGCGGTGATGGAGATCGGGCCCACCAGCTGCGTGTCCAGCACATCCCTGCTCTGGGTGGGAGCGGCCTGTGCGGTCGACGCGAACAGGCCCATGCCTGCGATTGCGACTCCGAGGACGATTGCCTTCTTGATCATCTGCGTTGTTTCCGTTCTGCTTGCAGCGGATCGAGCAATTGCAGGTTAACCACAACTTCCGCGCAGAAACGAATCGGTAGCACCATTGTGTGCTTTACCGAAAAACACTTGAACTGCGACAAATGGGTGACCGCGCAGCTCGATGCGGTTATTCCGATCCAAACGGAATACTACGCTCCGCACACACGAGAAGGGCCCGTCACCGAGACCGGTGACGGGCCCTTCTCACCCCGCGATTTTCAGATCAGCTGTTCTCGACCGGCAGTCCGGGGAGGCCGGGCAGTGAGGGCAGGCCACCGGGAGGCGCCGGCAGGCCGCACTTGCTCAGCAGGTCGGTGACGGTCTTGAGCAACGTGGTCAGCAGGCCGGTGAGCTTGCCGACGTCGGGTAGCGCACCGCCGGCGGCGCCGAGGACCGTGCCGCCGAGGCCCGCGATGGTGGAGATCAGGTTCAGCACGACCGGCAGGCACTGGTCGACCGGGCCGGTGTACTCGGCCGTCTTCACCGGTATCGGCACGCCCGGCACGCTCACCGGGGGTGTCGGCAGACAGCCTGAGCTCTGCAACGCGGTCACGAGGCCGAGAAGGTCACCGATCAACGGTGTCACGGCACCCACGTTGGGCAGAGGCAGAAGACTGCTGACGGTTTTCGTGAGTTTTCCGGCGAGGTCCTGGACGAGACCTGCGCAGGCGGCTGGGAGTTCTGGCGCGGCGGGTGACGCACTGGCAGCCGGGATGGTCGAGGCGGTGAACAGAGCTGCGACGAGCGAGAGTGCGGTAATCGTTTTCTTCACGGCTACCTTCTTCCTCAATGCGCAATTCACTTGGAGCCGCACCGGAAATCTCTCTACGAATTCAGGAGCGGTTCATTCCATGCCAAGGAGCGTAAGCCTGCACACGTGCCCCTACCAGCGGAGATCACGAATTCACCCACTCGAAAAAGGGGTCATTCGTTTGAGGGAAGCCGTAAGTCGGACACACGCCTGACGCTCGTCACGAGCAGTGAACAGGCAACAAGGAAGACGAACACATCAGGGCATCCAGCCCGCCGTTTGAAGGCGAACTGGATGCCCTGCGCTGATCTGGTAAAGCGATCAACTAGCCAGAACGACCCTGCCGAGTTCCGCAGACGTCGCCAGCAGGCCGTGCCGCGGCAGCACGCGCACGGTGTAGCCGAGCGCACCAGCGTGCGGCAGCGGCACCTCCGCCTCGTAGTTGCCGTTGCCCGCGTAGTTCATCGGCGCGGACACGATGTCCTTCAGCTCATCGGAGTCGTGCGACACCTTGCCCAGCACGACCTGGACGTCCACTTCGGACGGTTCCAGCCCGGCCAGCTCGACGCGTGCCCGCACGATGACCGGCGACCCGAGCACCGGCACGGAGGAACCGCCGAGCACCAGGTCGCTGTCGAGCACCCGCACCCGCGTCCACGACGCGCGCAGCCGGTGCCGGTAGGCGGAGAGCTCCTTGGCGCCCCGGTAGCCCTCACCGACGACGTTCTGCGCGGACGCGGCGGCCGGCGCGTAGTAGGTCTCCACGTACTCGCGCACCATGCGGGAGGCCTGCACGACCGGGCCGAGCGAGGCCAGCGTGTGCCGGACCATCGACATCCAGCGGGTCGGCACGCCGTCCTCGCCTCGGTCGTAGAACAGCGGCGCGACCTGCTGGCCGAGCAGCTCGTACAGGGCGTTGGCCTCCAGGTCGTCCCGGCGGACCGGGTCGTTGACGCCGTCCGCCGTCGGGATGGCCCAGCCGTTGGAGCCGTCGTACAGCTCGTCCCACCAGCCGTCCCGGATGGACAGGTTGAGGCCACCGTTCAACGCCGACTTCATGCCGGACGTGCCGCACGCTTCGAGGGGGCGCATCGGGTTGTTCAGCCACACGTCGCAGCCCCAGTACAGGTACCGGGCCATGGACATGTCGTAGTCCGGCAGGAACACGATCCGGTGCCGCACGCCCGCCTCGTCGGCGTAGCGCACGATCTGCTGGATCAACGCCTTGCCGCCGTCGTCCGCCGGGTGCGACTTGCCCGCCACGACGAGCTGCACGGGCCGTTCGGGGTGCAGCAGCAGCGAACGCAGCCGCTCCGGGTCGCGCAGCATCAGCGTGAGGCGCTTGTACGTCGGCACGCGCCGTGCGAAGCCCACGGTCAGCACGCCGGGGTCGAACACGCCGTCGGTCCAGCCCAGTTCCAGCGCCGACGCGCCGCGCTGCAGCCACGACTCGCGCAGCCGGCGGCGCACCTCGTCGACCAGGCGGCCGCGCAACGTCGACCGCAGCTCCCACAGCCCGGCGTCGGTGACCGGCTCGAACGCGCCGATGCCGAACCCGGAGCTGGTCTGGGTGTCCGCTTCGGACGCTCCGAGCAGCTTGCTCATCTCAGCCGCGGCCCAGGTCGGGCCGTGCACGCCGTTGGTGACCGAGCCGATCGGCACCTCGGTGCCGTCGAAGTTCGGCCAGAGGGCGCGGAACATGTCCCGGCTGACCTCACCGTGCAGTTTGGACACACCGTTCGCGCGCTGGGCGAGCCGCAGGCCCATGTGGGCCATGTTGAACATGCCGGGGTTGTCCTCGGCTCCCAGCGCGAGGATGCGCTGGGTGTTCACGCCGGGGACGAGGTTCTCGGCGCCGAAGTAGTGCTGGACGAGGTCGACGGGGAACCTGTCGATGCCGGCGGGCACGGGCGTGTGCGTCGTGAACACCGCACCGGCACGCGCGGCCGTGAGCGCCTGGTCGAAGTCGAGGCCGTCGTTGGTGATGTACTCGCGGATCCGCTCGAGGCCGAGGAAGCCGGCGTGTCCCTCGTTGGTGTGGAACACCTCGGGCTGGGCGTGGCCGGTGAGCTCGCAGAAGGTCCTGACCGCCCTGACGCCGCCGATGCCCGCGAGGATCTCCTGGCGGATCCGGTGGTTCTGGTCGCCGCCGTAGAGCCGGTCGGTGACGCCGCGCAGGTCCTCGTCGTTCTGCTCCACGTCCGAGTCGAGCAGCAGCAACGGGATGCGCCCGACCTGCGCCTTCCAGATCTTCGCGCGCAGCATCCGGTCGCCCGGCATGGCCACGTGCACCAGCAACGGCAGCCCGGACGGCTCGGTCAGCAGCTCCAGCGGCAGGCCGCGCGGGTCGAGCACCGGGTAGTGCTCGATCTGCCAGCCGTCGAGCGACAGCGACTGCCGGAAGTAGCCGGACCGGTAGAGCAGACCCACGGCGATGAGCGGAACGCCCAGGTCGGAGGCTGCCTTGAGGTGGTCGCCGGCGAGGATGCCGAGACCACCCGAGTAGTTCGGCAGCGCCTCGTGCACGCCGAACTCCATCGAGAAGTAGGCGACGCTCGTGGGCAGCGGTGTGTCCGGTGCGCCGTGCTCACGGCGCTGGGTGATCTCCTCCTGCCTGCGCTGGTACCAGCGCGGCCCTCCGACATAACGCTCCAGGTCGGAGGCGAGCGCGTGGAGCTTGAGCAGGAACTGCTCATCTCTCGCGAGTGACTCCAGCTTCCCCGCGTCTACGACGGAGAGCAGGCGCAACGGGTCGCCACCCACCTCGGACCAGACACGCGGGTCGATCGAGGCGAAGAGGTCCTGCGTGGGCGGGTGCCACGTCCAGCGCAGGTTGGTGGCGAGCGTGCTCAGCGCGGACAAGGGCTCCGGCAGGCTGGCTCGGACGGTGAACCGGCGAAGTGCTCGCATGACGAGCGAACTTACCTGCCACCCCTGAGTGCCTGACAACGTTCCCGGTCAGACCTGCAACGACTTGCAGAACCGGTCAAGACGCGGACGGGCCTTGAGCAGCCGAGACGTGCATCTCGGGCCGTTTGCCCGCGGCGCCCCGCTCGAGCACTTCGCGAAGCCTGGTTGCCAGGCCGGACACGTCGAGGGCGCCGAGATCCACCTCGACGGGCCCGGCGATCTTCAAGATCTCGGCGTCCTCGGCGGTGAGCTCCAGGTGTCCATTCCGCACTGGACGTCCTGCTCGTCCGGCTCGTAGGTCGTGCGCTGGAGCGAGAACGACCTCCGCGCACCGGAACCGTCGGTCCCGGCGTTGACGAGCCGCACCGGTCAGCCCTTCTCCTCGCCCGTGATCAGCAGCTTGGCGCCCTTCCCGGAGATCTCGAGCGTGTGCTCCTTGGTGTCGGTCTTGTTCGACTCGGCGTCGGTCAGCTGCAGCGCCGTCGTCACCGAGAAGGTGCCGTCGTCGTTGGACGTGACCACCGGGTTGCCCTGGACCGCGACCTTCGAGAACTTGCTCCAGAAGGCCTTCTCGCCCGCCAGGCCGGGTGCCTGGTCCGGGTCCCAGTCGTTGCGGGCGGCCTCGACGTTCGAGGGCAGCTTGGCGTAGTGCTGCTTCACGAAGGTGGTGACCTGGGCCGGGGTGAACTTCGTGGCCGGCGGCTTCGACGACGGCGGCTGGCTCTGGGAGGTCTGCGGCGGCGGCTTCTCGGAGGTGGCCGCGGGCTTGCTGGCCGTCGGCTTCTCGGAGGTGGGCTCCTGGGCCTGCGACGTGGTCTTCCGCGTCGTGGTGGGACCGGCGCCGGTGGTCTTGTCCTTGTCGCCCATGTTCACGATGGCGTAGGCGACGCCGGCGATCAGGAGCACGCCGAGGATCGCCGCGACGACCGCGAGGCTGCGGTTCTTCTTCGGTTCTGGCTCGGGCTCGTAGTCGTCGTAGTCGTCGTAGGTCTCGGGCAGTGGCGCGGGCGGACGGGTGCGCGGTGCCTGGGGCGGCATGGTGCGGGGCGGCGGGCCCTGCATGGTGCCCGCGCCCATCACGGCGGTGCCGGACGGCGGGGTCATCGGGCGCGGCGGGATCACCCTGGTGACCGGGACCGGGGCGCCGGACGCGATCGCCTTGAGCTCCTCGGCGGCCTGGGCGGCGGTGGGGCGCTGCGACGGCTCGTTCGCCAGCAGCCTGATCAACAGGCCGGTGAGCGGGCCCGAGCGCATCGGCGGGCGGGTCTCGCCGCGCGCGACCTTGTAGAGCAGGCCCAGGTCGTTCGTGCTCTTGCCGAACGGCGGTTCGCCCTCGGTCATCGCGTAGATCGTCGCGCCGAGCGAGAACACGTCCGACGGCGGCGCGGGCGCGGCGCCGCGGGCCAGTTCCGGCGCGAGGTAGGCGGGGGTGCCGGCGAGCATGCCGGTCTTGGTCACGGCCACGTCGCCCAACGCGCGCGAGATGCCGAAGTCCGTGATCTTGACGGTGCCGTCGCGTCCAATGAGGACGTTGCCCGGCTTGATGTCGCGGTGCACGATCCCCGCGGCGTGGGCGGCGGCCAGCGCCCCGGCGGCCAGCGAGCCGATGCGCGCGGCCTCCATCGGGGGCATCGGGCCGTTCTCCAAGATCGCGGAGAGGTTGCGGGACGGCAAATACTCCATGACCAGGCACGGTTTGCCGTCCTCGACCACGACGTCGTACACGGCGATCGCGTTCGGGTGCTGCAAGCGCGCGGCGATGCGGCCTTCACGCATGGCGCGCTGCACGGCCTCGTGGAACTCGTTCGACTGGACGTCGTTGAGAAGTAGCTGCTTGACCGCCACGTCACGGTGCAGGAACTCGTCGCGTGCCCTCCACACGACGCCCATCGCACCCGCGCCGAGCTGATCGAGCAGTACGTAGCGATCGCCAAGCTTGTTCACGCGCGCACGGTACCTGTAGCGCCCTCTTAACACGGTGAGTTGTCGGACAAGAGTCCAATGAAGAGGACGCCAAATGGAGACAACGTGGCCGAGAGACCCTGGACACGATGAGCGCTCAAGGTGTGCGATCGACAGTGGCGGGGTACGGATCTACAAGGGGTAACCCGCTGTCAGACGGCTTGATCGAGCAAGGCAGGATTACTGATTGACGCGAAGCGACACGGCGGAAGGGCGTTGCCGATGAGCGGACGACTCGGTATCGACGACGTATCCCCGGTGGTGTCGGCTGGTAGATATCCAGCCAAAGCCGTTGTGGGGGAACACATTCCGGTCCAGGCCACGGTGTGGCGCGAGGGACACGACAAACTCGCGGCCACAGTCAGCTGGCGAGGACCGAACGACCGAGTCGCTCGGCAGACCCGCATGCACGAGGTCGGAATCGGCCTCGATCGGTGGGGCGCGACCGTGGTTCCGGACCAAGAAGGCGCTTGGACGTTCCGGATCGATGCGTGGAGTGACCCTTGGGGCACCTGGAACCACGCCGTTGAGGTGAAGATCGCGGCGGGGCAAGGCCCCGGTGATCTCGCAAATGATCTCGAAATCGGTGCCCAGCTACTCGATCGGGTGGCAAGGCGACCCGATCGAAGGCAAGAGCGAGCTCTGCTCACTTCCGCGGCGACGGCCCTGCGCGACGAGGACCGGCCGCTGGCCGAACGCGTCGCGCCGGCGTTCGCGGCCGACGTGCAGAAGCTGATGTTCGAGCACCCGGTGCGCGAGCTGATCACCAAGGGCAAGACCCACAAGATCTGGTGCGACCGCAAGAAGGCGGCGTACGGCTCCTGGTACGAGTTCTTCCCGCGCAGCACCGGCGGGATCGACGAGACCGGCCAGGCGGTGCACGGCACGTTCGCCACGGCGACCAAGGAGCTCGACCGGGTCGCGGCGATGGGCTTCGACGTCGTCTACTTCCCGCCGATCCACCCCATCGGCAGGGTCAACCGCAAGGGCCCCAACAACACGCTCGTCGCGACGCCGGAGGACACGGGATCACCGTGGGCCATCGGCGCGGACGAGGGCGGGCACGACGCGATCCACCCGCAGCTCGGCACGATCGAGGACTTCGACGCGCTCGTCGCACGGGCGAACGATCTCGGCCTCGAGGTGGCGCTCGACTTCGCGCTGCAGTGCGCGCCTGATCACCCGTGGGTGCTCAAGCACCCGGAGTGGTTCACGACGCAGCCCGACGGCACGATCATGTACGCCGAGAACCCGCCCAAGAAGTACCAGGACATCTACCCGATCAACTTCGACCTCGACCCGCAGGGCCTCTACCACGAGGTGCTGCGCGTGGTCCTCTTCTGGGCCGAGCACGGGGTGCGGATCTTCCGGGTCGACAACCCCCACACCAAGCCGCCGGACTTCTGGCAGTGGCTGATCTGGAAGGTGAAGGAGGTCTACCCGGACACGCTGTTCCTGGCGGAGGCCTTCACCCGGCCGGCCCGCCTCTACGGCCTGGCGAAGCTCGGCTTCACCCAGTCCTACACGTACTTCACGTGGCGGACGGGCAAGCAGGAGCTGATCGAGTTCGGCGAGGACGTCCGCGACCACTGGGACGAGGCACGGCCGAACCTGTTCGTGAACACGCCGGACATCCTGCACGAGTCGCTTCAGCACGGCGGTCCCGGAATGTTCGGGCTCCGCGCGGCCCTCGCGGCCACGCTCTCCCCCACGTGGGGTGTGTACAGCGGCTACGAGCTGTTCGAGTACGAGGCCGTGAAGCCCGGCAGCGAGGAGTACCTCAACTCCGAGAAGTACCAGCTGCGTCCACGGGACTACGCGCGCGCACTGGCCGACGGGCGTTCGCTCGAACCGTGGCTGCGCAAGCTGAACCACATCCGCAAGGCGCATCCCGCACTCCAGCAGATGCGCACGCTGAAGTTCCAGAGCGTCGAGAACGACGCGTTGGTCGCCTTCTCCAAGCGCGACCCGGCGACGGGCGACACGGTCGTGGTCGTCGTGAGCCTCGACCCGCACAACGCGCAGGAGGGGACGTTGTACCTCGACCTGCCCGAGCTCGGATTCGACTGGCACGAACGCGTGATCGCGCACGACGAGGTCACCGGGGAGACCTGGGACTGGGGACAGGCGAACTACATCCGCCTCGAACCATGGCGTGCCACCGCGCACGTCGTCAGCCTTCAGCGGCGTTTCAGCTGATCAACCGCACAACCCCCGACGAGGTGGGAACAATGGCCGACGACTCCCGTCCCGACGCTGTACTCGGGTTGGATGGTG
The DNA here is from genome assembly GCF_044754905.1 of Lentzea sp. NPDC092896. NCBI lineage: Bacteria > Bacillati > Actinomycetota > Actinomycetes > Pseudonocardiales > Pseudonocardiaceae > Lentzea > Lentzea sp. NPDC092896. The sequence continues at coordinate 11,214 of NZ_JBIVPX010000018.1, read as the reverse complement.
TCCCGCACACCGGAGAAGCCGTCAACGACGACGGTCTGCTGGTCGAGCCCCAGGCAGAGGACTTCCGGTCCGCGAGGCAGGCGAAGCCCAACCCGGACTGGTACAAGGGCGCCGTCTTCTACGAGGTCCTGGTCCGGGCGTTCAGCGACTCCAACGGCGACGGCACGGGCGACCTCAGAGGACTCGCCTCGCGCCTCGACTACCTGGAGTGGCTGGGCGTCGACTGTCTCTGGCTGCCGCCGTTCTACGCGTCGCCGTTGCGCGACGGCGGGTACGACATCAGCGACTTCCGGGCGGTGCTGCCGGAGTTCGGCACCGTCGAGGACTTCGTGTACCTCCTGGAGGAGGCGCACCGGCGCGGGATCCGGGTGATCACCGACCTGGTGCTCAACCACACCAGCGACGCGCATCCGTGGTTCCAGCAGTCGCGGCAGGACCCGACGGGCCCGTACGGCGACTACTACGTGTGGAGCGACGACGACTCGCGTTACAGCGACGCGCGGATCATCTTCGTGGACACGGAGTCGTCGAACTGGACGTACGACCCGGTGCGCGGGCAGTTCTTCTGGCACCGCTTCTTCAGCCACCAGCCGGACCTCAACTTCGAGAACCCGGACGTGCAGGAGGCGATGCTCGACACCCTGCGCTTCTGGCTGGACCTCGGCATCGACGGGTTCCGCCTCGACGCCGTGCCGTACCTCTTCGAAGAGGAAGGCACGAACTGCGAGAACCTGCCGCGCACGCACGAGTTCCTGAAGAAGTGCCGCAAGGTCGTCGACGACGAGTTCCCCGGCCGCGTCCTGCTGGCCGAGGCGAACCAGTGGCCGTCGGACGTCGTCGAGTACTTCGGTGATCAGGCCGTCGGCGGCGACGAGTGCCACATGGCGTTCCACTTCCCGCTGATGCCGCGGATCTTCATGGCGGTGCGGCGGGAGTCGCGGTTCCCGATCTCGGAGATCCTGGCGCAGACGCCGGCCATCCCGGAGAACGCCCAGTGGGGCATCTTCCTGCGCAACCACGACGAGCTCACGCTCGAGATGGTCAGCGACGAAGAGCGCGACTACATGTACTCGGAGTACGCCAAGGACCCGCGGATGAAGGCGAACATCGGCATCCGCCGCCGCCTCGCCCCGTTGCTCGAGAACGACCGCAACCAGCACGAGCTGTTCACCGCGCTGCTGCTGTCGCTGCCCGGCTCGCCCGTTCTGTACTACGGCGACGAGATCGGCATGGGCGACAACATCTGGCTGCAGGACCGCGACGCCGTGCGCACGCCGATGCAGTGGACCCCGGACCGCAACGCCGGCTTCAGCAGCTGCGACCCCGGCCGGATCTACCTACCGGTGATCATGGACCCGGTCTACGGCTACCAGGGCCTCAACGTCGAGGCGCAGCTCAACAGCTCGACGTCGCTGCTCAACTGGACGCGGCACATGATCGAGGTGCGCAAGCAGCACCACGCGTTCGCCGAGGGCGACTTCACCGAGCTCGGCGGCTCCAACCCGAGCGTGCTCGCCTACAAGCGGCAGTGGAAGCGCCCGGACGGCCGCGAGGACATCGTGCTCTGCGTGAACAACCTGTCACGCTTCCCGCAACCCGTCGAGCTGGACCTCTCCGAGCACCGCGACCACGCGCCGATGGAGCTCACCGGAGGTGTCAAATTCCCCGCGATCGGGGAACTCCCCTACCTGCTGACCCTTCCGGGTCACGGTTTCTACTGGTTCCAGCTGGTAGAGGCGGGCGACGACAGCGAGATGAGGTGAATCCCCGCGTGACCGACCCCCACGAACTAGTCGAGAAGCTGGTCGCCTCACTACCCGATCTGCTCCCGGCCGCCAGGTGGTTCGGCGGCAAGGACAAGCCGATCACGGCCGTCCGTCCACTGAGGACGACGGTGGTGGACGGCGATCTGGTGCACGTGATCTTCGAGGTCGAGCAGCCGGGCCGCACCGAGCAGTACCAGGGCGCTCTGAGTCTGAGCACCGGCGCCTGGGACGTGTTGCTCGACCCCGAGCACAACGGCGTGCTGCTCGACCGGATCGCGACCGGGCACGAGGTGGACGGCATCACCTTCGCGCACGAACCCGGCACCGAACTGCGCTCGGGCCTGCGCGGACGGCCGATCGGCGTCGAGCAGTCCAACACGTCGCTGATCTACGGCCAGCAGTACATCCTGAAGATCTTCCGCAAGCTCGCGAACGGCGAGAACCGCGACCTGACGCTGCACCGCGCGTTGCGTTCGGTCGGCTGCGAGCACATCGCGCAGCCACTGGGCGCGATCTCGACGTCGTTGAACGGCGAGCAGGTCACCCTCGCGATGCTGCAGGAGTTCCTGCCGGACGCGGTCGAGGGCTGGGACATGGCCAAGACCTCGGTGCGCGACCTGATGGCCGAGGCCGACCTGCACGCGTTCGAGGTCGGCGGCGACTTCGCCGGCGAGGCGCAACGACTCGGCCACGCGGTCGCGAAGGTGCACGCCGACCTGGCGGAGGCGCTGGGCACCCGGATCGCCGACGAGGACGCGATCTCACGCGCCATCGCCGGCATGCAACGACGTCTCGGCGTCGTGCTGGAGGCGGTGCCTGAGCTGGGCCGCCACGAAGAACCGCTGCGTGCCGCGTTCGAGGAGGCGCGCGAGCACATCGGCGCGCTCCCGATCCAGCACATCCACGGCGACCTGCACCTCGGACAGGTGCTGCGGACCGTGCACGGCTGGCTGCTGATCGACTTCGAGGGCGAGCCGGCCGCCAAGGTCGAGGACCGCCTCGCGCTGCGGTCGCCGTTGCGCGACGTGGCGGGGATGCTGAGGTCGTTCGACTACGCGGCACGGCAGCTGCTCGTCGGCCAGCCCGATGACGACCAGCTCGCCTACCGCGCGATGGAGTGGACCAAACGCAACCGGGCGGCGTTCTGCGACGGCTACGCCGAGGTGGCGGAGGACCCGCGGGACCACGTGCAGCTGCTGCGCGCGTTCGAGCTGGACAAGGCGGTCTACGAGGTCGCGTACGAGCACGCCAACAGGCCGGAGTGGTTGACGGTTCCGCTGTCGTCGATCGCCCGGATGACTTCTGGAGGAGAGTAAGCCGTGAAGGCCGACCTGGACCGACTCCTGTCAGGTGCGCACCACGACCCGCACTCGGTGCTGGGTGTGCACTCCGTCGGCGACCAGGTGATCGCGCGGGCACTGCGTCCCGGCGCGACGTCGGTCGCGGTGGCCTGGGGCGACAAGCAGGTTGAGCTGCCCCGCATCGCCGACGCGCTCTTCGAGGGCGAGCTGCCCGAGGTGCCCGGCGACTACCGGCTCCTGGTGAAGTACAACGGCGGTCCGGCGGTCGAGGTCGACGACCCGTACCGGTGGCTGCCGACCGTGGGCGAGCTGGACCTGCACCTGATCGGCGAGGGCCGGCACGAACGGCTCTGGGACGTGCTCGGCGCGCACGTCCGTTCCTACGAGACGGCTTCCGGTGACGTCACCGGCATCTCGTTCGCTGTGTGGGCGCCGAACGCGCGCGGTGTGCGCGTGACCGGTGACTTCGACGGCTGGGACGGGCGCGCGAACCCGTTGCGCTCCATGGGTTCCAGCGGCGTGTGGGAAGTGTTCCTGCCGAACGTCGTGGTGGGCTCGCGGTACAAGTTCCGCATCCTCGGCCAGGACGGCATCTGGCACGAGAAGGCCGACCCGATGGCGTTCGCCACGGAGGTGCCGCCGCAGACGGCCTCGATCGTCACGCGGTCCGAGTACCAGTGGCAGGACGCGGAGTGGGAGGCCCGGCGCGAGGCCACGCAGTGGGCGAACGCGCCGATGTCGACCTACGAGGTGCATCTCGGTTCCTGGAAGCCCGGTCTGAACTACCGGGAACTGGCCGTCGAGCTCGCGGACTACTGCGAGGACATGGGCTTCACGCACATCGAGATGCTGCCGGTGGCCGAGCACCCGTTCGGCGGGTCGTGGGGCTACCAGGTCACCTCGTACTACGCGCCGACCTCGCGCTTCGGGTCGCCGGACGACTTCCGGTACTTCGTGGACACGCTGCACCAGCGCGGTATCGGCGTGCTGGTCGACTGGGTGCCCGCGCACTTCCCGAAGGACTCGTGGGCGCTCGCGAAGTTCGACGGCACGCCGTTGTACGAGCACGCCGACCCGCGCCGCGGTGAGCAGCTCGACTGGGGCACGTACGTCTTCGACTTCGGGCGCAACGAGGTCCGCAACTTCCTCGTGGCGAACGCGCTGTACTGGATCGAGGAGTTCCACCTCGACGGTCTGCGCGTGGACGCCGTCGCGTCGATGCTCTACCTCGACTACTCGCGACCGGCGGACCAGTGGCTGCCCAACGAGTTCGGCGGCAGGGAGAACCTCGAGGCGGTGCGGTTCCTGCAGGAGCTGAACGCGACCGTGTACAAGCGGCACCCCGGCGTGGTCATGATCGCCGAGGAGTCGACGGCGTGGCCGGGCGTGACGCGGCCGACGCACCTGGGCGGGCTCGGGTTCGGCTTCAAGTGGAACATGGGCTGGATGCACGACTCGCTGCACTACCTGTCGCGCGAGCCGATCCACCGCTCGTTCCACCACAACGAGATGACGTTCTCGCTGGTGTACGCGTGGAGTGAGAACTTCGTACTGCCGCTCTCGCACGACGAGGTGGTGCACGGCAAGGGCTCGCTGTGGCAGCGCATGCCGGGTGACGACTGGAACAAGGCCGCCGGCGTGCGGTCGCTGCTGGCGTTCATGTGGGCGCATCCGGGCAAGCAGCTGCTGTTCATGGGTGGTGAGTTCGGGCAGCGGCAGGAGTGGTCGGAGTCGCGGTCCCTCGACTGGCACCTGGTCGAGCAGGAGCCGCTGCACCAGGGCATCCAGGCGCTGACGCGGGACCTGAACTCGGTGTACAAGACGGCGTCGGCGTTGTTCTCGCACGACGTCACGCCCGAGGGGTTCCAGTGGATCGACGCGAACGACTCGGCGGGCAACGTGCTGTCGTTCCTGCGGGTCGGTGAGGACGGCGCGACGCTCGCCTGCGTGGCGAACTTCTCCGGGTCGCCGCACCACGACTACCGCGTCGGCCTGCCCTCGTCCGGACGCTGGAAGGAGCTCGTGAACACCGACGCCGCGCACTACGGCGGTTCCGGTGTGGGCAACCTCGGTGGCGTCGAGGCCGAGGCCAGGCCGTGGCACGGGCGGCCGTACTCCGCGATCCTGCAGCTACCGCCGTCGGGCGTGCTGTGGCTCGTTCCTGATCCGTCAGTCGAATCCGACTGATCCAAACGGGGTGTGCCGGGCCGGTGAACCTGATCAGCCCGGCGCACGTTGCCCCTTGTATGCGCCTGACTTGGACGACTGGGACGCCCTTGAGACCGGCCGGCAGGCACAATGGGTTCATGCGGCACCGGAGCATCGCGCTGATCGTCGCCACCGCCCTGCTCGCGGTGGGCTGCACCGCCGAGATCCCAGGGCGCCCGCGTGCCGCCAAGGTGGTGAAGAAAGAGGCGTCCAGCGCCACGATCCAGGTCCGCGGCTCGGACAACGGCCCGATCGACAAGCTGGCCGCGACCGCGCTGACGGACATCGACGAGTACTGGACCGAGTCGTTCCAGTCGACCTTCAACAAGCCGTGGAAGCCGCTGAGCGGCGGTTACTTCTCGGTCGACACGGCCGACTCCACCGCGAAGCCGCCACCGTGCACGCAGAAGGCCGCGGACGTGGAGGGCAACGCGTTCTACTGCCCGGCCGCCGACGCGATCGCCTGGGACCGAGCGTCCCTGCTACCGGTGCTGCAGGACCGCTTCGGCGAGGCCGCGGTGGTCGTGGTGCTCGCGCACGAGATCGGGCACGCGGTGCAGAACCGCATGGGCATCACGCCGGAGGCCGAGCGCCGCGAGCCGGACAAGTACCCGACGATCCTCACCGAGGCGCAGGCGGACTGCTTCGCGGGCTCGTTCGTCCGCAACGTCACGGACGGCAAGTCGGCTCGCCTGGACATCAACGCGGACGCCCTGGACAAGGCGCTGGGCGCGTTGATCACGTTCCGCGACCCGGTGGGCACCTCCCCGGAGGACGAGCAGGCGCACGGAAGCGCGTTCGACCGCGTGGCGGCGTTCCAGGACGGCTACGAGCAGGGCACGAAGTTCTGCGCGGCCATGTCGGTGCAGAACCGCCAGTTCACGCAGCGCGCGTTCACCAGCGTCAAGGACCGCGCGAACGGCGGCAACCTGCCGTTCTCGGAGATGCTCGAGTCCGTGACGCCCGACCTCGACGGCTTCTTCAAGGGCCTGGCCACGACCGCGGGCAAGACCTGGCCCTCGCCGCGCGCGGAGGCCTCCCAGACCGAGCCGAACTGCTCCGGCGACCAGGGTCCCGTCGCGTACTGCCCGTCAGACAAGACCATCAAGATCGACACCAAGGACGAGCTACCGCTCCTGCACAAGGAACTCGGCGACTACGCGACGGGCACGCTGATCGCGTCCAGGTACGCGATGGCCGAACTGGCCGTGTTCGGCAAGCCGACCGAGGGTGAGAGCGCCTCCGCGGCGGCTCTGTGCCTGGCCGGGGCGTACACGGGCGCGGTGTTCCAGCGTCAGGACGGGTTCGGGCTGTCGCCGGGTGACTTCGACGAGGCCGTGACCGTGCTGCTGCAGTTCGACTACGCGGCCCGTGACGCCAAGGGCGGCAACCCGGTGGATCCCGGGTTCGAGCGCGTGGCCCGGTTCCGCGAGGGCGTGTTCGAGGGCGCGAAGAAGTGCGGCGTCTGACGGTCTTCTGAACGAGCGGAAGCCCGCACCGGCTCAGGGCCAGGTGCGGGCTTCAGCGTCTTTCGACCGGTGCCTGGTCGGACACGACCGAGATCCGCGCGCCCGGGATCTTCAGGGTGCCGCCGATCAGGTCCGTGTTGCGCACCGTGACCTCGGTGAAGGTCGCGAACGGGACGTTCAGCGGCGGCGGGTGCGCGGCCGTGTAGTCCACCGGGATCTTGATCCCGAGCAGGTCCAGGTTGCCCTTGAGCTGCACCGTGTACAGCTCGATGCGCCCCGGTGACACCGTGGACGTGCTTCCGGGCCGGGCCGCCGTGATCAGCTTGACGCCCGGTGAGATCTCGCCGGACTGCACCAGGTCCTTGATCTTCATGTCGTTGGCCGTGAACTTCAGGACCTTGACGAGCTGCCCGCTGACCAGCGCGTCGACGACCCCGACGAAGTTGAGACCGCCGAGGTCCAGCCGGGACGCCGTCAGGGTCCACTCGCGCCCTCCGGCCGCCACCGGTGCAGGGGCCGGTGGCGGTGGGGCCGGCGTCGAGGGCGACGGCTCCGCGCTGGGCGGCTGGACCGGCACGGACGACGACGCCGGCGGTGGGGTGGAACTGGTGCTCGACGCGGGTGGCTCCGGCGTGGTGCTGGTCGGGGCCGGTGAGCTGCTGCCGGGGGTGGACGACGGCGGCGGCTCGGTGCTCGACGGCGGTTGCAGCGCCAGCACCGCGACCATCGCGACGGCGGCCAGCGGCTGTGTTCGCATCATGTGGGTTGAACCCTTTGGGTCGTCTCCGGCTCAAGCTCTGGTTCCGCGGTGGCGCTCTCGCGCCTCGCCTTCTTCGACCCCTTCGCCTCCTTCGGCTTCTTGGGTTCGTCCGTCCACGCGACGGCGAGCGCGCCGCCGAGCAGACTCAGGAGGGTTCCGGCCAGGAAGCCGCCGAGGTTGGTCACGACGAGCGCGACCAGCGACAACAGCACCGTGACCAGGCCGGCCGCGAGCCGGAACTTGGGCTGCAGCCACAACGAGGCCGCGCAGATCGCCAGCAACGCGCCGATCAGCAGCGCCGAGACGCCGCCGATCGTCTTGATCGAGATGACCATGTCGCCGAGCTTCACGCCGACGAACGGCGGGAACAGGATGATCAGCGCACCCGCGGCCACGAACAGGCCGGCCCAGAAGGGCCGGCCACGTCGCCACGCGGTGAAGCCGTGCCAGATCCTCAGAAGCACTCTTGCTTCCCCTGGCGAATGGTCAGGCTCATGCCCTTGAACCTGATGGTCTGGGCCGTGGTGGCCCAGGCGGTCTGCTGCAGCGAGGTGATGTTCGCCGTGTCAGCCTGCAGTCCGAACGACCCGGGCAGGCCCCTGAGGTTGTCCGGTCCCTTCGTCACCTTGCTCGCGTCGACGCCGATCTCGGGGTTGCCGAGGACCAGGTCACCGTTGAGGTCGGTGAGGTTGACGACCAGGTTGTCGGCGGACATGCCGCCCACGCTGTCCGCCGTGATGCGCATCGTCACGTCACCGACGATCGGCATGCCCGGGACGAACACCGACTGGCAGAACTTGTCGAGCCTCGCCGTCTTGAAACCGCTGACAGCGACGACGTGCACCTTGCCGGCGCCCGCGTCCACACCGCCGAACTGGACGAATCCCTGGCCCGTCAAGTTGTCGGCGGAGACCTTGAAATTGGTGCCGGACACCGCGAACGAGGCGGCCAGCGCTCCCTGGGACATGCCGAAGAGGAGGGCACCGGCGCCGACGACCCCGATACCGAGCACCCCTACGAACCGTGCCCAGCGCGTTCTACCCATACCGCCGAACTCCTTCCACGCTGAAGGCTTACGTCGCAGGGACTGTGCGCTCCGGAACATCGGTGAGACAACGAAAACGAGTCCGCGCAGTCTTGAAATCACCCCAGGGGGTGAGAGGGTTTCACGTTTGGCCGCAGGTAGGTGCCGAACGACCCGCGAAGCCGCTTAGTAGGGTCTGACCTCATGGGATTCGGACGAATCGCCGTCGCGCTGGCCGTGACCGCTGCCTTGACCGCGTGCTCTTCCGTGGTCGAGGGCGAACCGAAGGGCGAGCGCCCCGACCCGTCCAGGGTCGCGGGCCTGGAGATCTCCAACGGCCCGTCCGGCCCCAAGCAGGGCGTGCCGGACGCGGACCTGAGCGTGGAGAACGGCGACGGCGGCGAGATGGACCGCCTGGCGATCAACACCCTCGCCGACGTGCAGGAGTTCTGGAAGTCCGAGATCCCCAACTCGTTCCCCGGCAAGACCTTCGAGCCGGTGAAGCGCGTCATCTCCTACGACTCCAACGGCAAGGGCGTCGAGGTCTGCAAGCTCAACACGACCGGCATCGCGAACGCGTTCTACTGCGCGCTGGACGACAGCATCACCTGGGACCGCGGCGAACTCCTCCCGATGCTCAAGGACTCGTTCGGCCCGATGGCCGTCGTGACGGTCCTCGCCCACGAGATGGGCCACGCCGTCCAGTACAAGCTCGGCCCGGCCTCCAACATCGGCGCCAACACCCCGTCGATCGTCAAGGAACAGCAGGCCGACTGCTACACGGGCGTCTTCATGCGCTGGATCGCCGAGAACAAGTCGAAGCACTTCGAACTCTCCACCGGCGAGGGCCTCAACCAGGTCCTGCAGACGATGTTCTTCATCCGCGACAGCGCCGGCACGTCGTTCGAGAAGCAGGGCGCCCACGGCAGCGCGTTCGACCGCGTCTCGTCCTTCCAGTTCGGCTTCACCAGAGGCGCGGCCCGCTGCGCCGAGATCAACGAGGCCGAGATCGCCAAGCGCATCACCGAACGCCCCTTCGACCTCTCCGACACCGACCAGGGCCAGGGCCGCGGCAACGCCAAGATCGACGAGGACAAGTACCTCAGGGCCCTCGAGGAATCCCTCCGCGACGCCTACAAGACGAGCGGCGCCGCCTTCCCCGCCTGGGACAAGGCCGGTATCAAACCCTGCGCGGACGCCCAGACCACCTCACCGGTCTCCTACTGCCCCGCGGTCAACCAGCTCCAGCTGGACCTCCCGTCCCTGCTGAAGATCGGCACGCCCCCGAAGAAGGGCTCGAAGGGCGGCATCGGCGACTTCGCGGCGTTCGCCGTCATCGCCTCCCGCTTCTCCCTCTCCATCCAGCACGCCACAGGCTTCAAACTGGACGACGACGCCGCAGGCCAGCGCACCGCCTGCCTGACAGGAGCCTGGGCAGGCCTCACGAACCGCCCCGACGCGGCAGCGGGCCTGCGCCTGTCCCCAGGAGACCTCGACGAGGCAGTGGCAGAACTGCTGGCAGACGACAGCCTCATCGCGGCAGACGTCAACGGCAAAGCGGTCCCCTCGGGCTTCGCCCGCGTAGAAGCGTTCGGCGACGGCTTCTTCCGAGGCCTCTCGTTCTGCGTCAAAAAGTATTCAGTTTGATTCTTCCATCGACCACCGTCGATACTTGCCGAGTGCTAACCGATGAAGCAACGACCTACGCCTCATGGTTCTCGACGCTGTCCGACCCGACCCGAGTCCGCCTGCTCCACCACGTGGCCTCGGCATCGGCCCCAGTCACCGTCGGCGAACTGACCACCTTGCTGGGCGTGAGCCAGTCCACCTGCTCACACCACGTGCGCAAACTGGCAGAGGTCGGCTTCCTCCACGTCCAGCGCGAAGGCACAACCACCCTCGTCACCGTCAACCCGGCCTGCTGCACAGGCCTCCCCCAAGCGGCAGACGCGGTGATGGGCACCCTCCCCACAGGCACGGTCCGCCCAGTACCAGGCGTGACCATCCGCCCGATGACCACAGCGGACTGGTCGGACGTCCGCCGCATCTACGGCGAAGGCATAGCCTCAGGCAACGCGACCTTCGAAACGGAAGTCCCGTCCCGCAGAACCCTGGAATCCAAGTGGCTACCGGACCACCGCTGGATAGCCGAGGTGGACGGCACAACAGCGGGTTGGGCAGCAGCCACCCCGATCTCAGCCCGCGAGTGCTACGCGGGCGTGGTGGAAACCTCGATCTACGTGGCCGACGCCTCCCAGGGCAAGGGCGTGGGCAAAACCCTGCTGCACCACCAGGTCAAGTCAGCAGACCAGGACGACCTGTGGACCCTGCAAGCAGCGATCTTCCCGGAGAACCGCGCAAGCATCGCCCTGCACCACAAAGCAGGCTTCCGCACGGTGGGCGTACGAGAACGAATCGCACAACACCACGGCGAATGGCGAGACACAGTCCTGTTGGAACGCAGACGTCCCTAGAAGCCCACCCACCCGCGAGGCCGAAGGCGAGCCGTCCACCGCCCGCGAAGCCGAAGGCGAGCCGTCTTTACCAAGCGCCCAGGGCGGTGGGGTCCCGTCACGAGTCGCGCCACAGCACTTGCTGCATGCAAGAAGGGTTGTCAAACGGACACGCTTTTCGTCCGTTTGACAACCCTTCTTGCATGTGGCCCGCTCTTGGTGCGGCTCGTGAC
>NZ_JBIVPX010000017.1:0-162937 GCF_044754905.1 Lentzea sp. NPDC092896 | reverse complement strand
CAGGTCGGGGGAGGCGCTGAGCAGCTCCCTGATGCCGACCCGGACGATCTCGTGGTCGTCCACCAGGAAGACTCGCGACACCACCGCAACCACCTCTCCTCGATCGTTCCTGGATCACGATCTCTCAGCAGACCACCGGCACACAGGGACCAAAGACCCTGTCACCGGGAATCGAGTGTCCTCCGCACCCGCTCGAACTCCTCTGCGTCGATGTCACCCTTGGCCAGCCGTTCCTCCAGTATGCGGTGCGCCGACCCCGCGTGTGGAACCTTGCGCAGCAGTACGACGACCAGTGCGACCACACCTCCCCAGAACAGCACCATGGTCAACGCCATCATCGCGAATCCGCCCCAGCCCATCGGGCTCCCGTAGTACCCGTACATCTTCATCGCCTCCAATGTGTCCAGGCTCTTCCGGTCGGACCGCTGTGCGGAGAGTCCAAGTGCCCGACCCCCGTGAGCAGGACCGCCCTGTCCACCCGACGGCTTGCGGCGGAATCGTCAAGACATGCGATGGAACCCAGCAGAGGCCGCGGAGATCGTCGAAACGGCGACCAACGCGCCCGTGTACAGCGCGGACCGGCCATGGGCCTTGGAGCTGCACGGCAGGTCGGTCTACCTCTTCGAAGCGGGCGGGCGCTCCGAGCACGACCCCCTCGGCTTCGACCGCATGCTCTCGTGCGGGGCGGCCCTGGAGCACGTCGTGCTCACCGTCCGGAACGCGGGCTGGCACCCGCACGTCGTGTTCCCGACCGACCGCGCCAGCCCAGACCTGCTCGCCGTCGTGCACGCGGACCGCCGCGAGCCACCGGACCCGCAGGACCTCGACCTGCACCGGGCGATCAGGATGGCCGACGCATCCGGTGGAGGCGACGCTCGCGCATTCGTACGGGCCAACCACTGGGCGGGCACGGAACTGCGCGCCCTGAACGACCACGAACTCGTCGTGCTGACCACCGACGACCGCCGTCCTGACCACGTCCGGGGTGGCGCGGCGCTGCAGGCCGCGATCCTGGCCGGCCGAAGCGCCGGTGTGGCGATCCGCCCAGTGGTGCACCTGGTCCACCGCAGCGCATGGAGGGCGGGCCTGATCGAACAGCACGAGTTCGCCGGTTTCCCACAGGCGCTGGCGATCGTCGGTGCCAAGGACCCGGTCGGCACGGGACCTACGACAGCGTCCACCGCACGCTCCGATTCCTAGCGTTGAAGCCGGAAGGGAGTTCGGCAATGCGAGCTCGCGACATCATGACCAGCCCGGCGATCACCGTCACACCGGTCGTACCGCTCAAAGGCGCGGCCGCGCTGATGGTCTCGCACGGGTTCACCGCGCTGCCCGTCGTCGACGACGACAAGCAGCTCATCGGCATCGTGACCGAGGCCGACCTGGTGCGCGGCGGATACCTGGAAGAAGGCGGCACGGTGGTCGCCGACGTGATGACCACTCCCGCCGTCGCGATGGATGCCGCCGCGCCGGCCGAGATGCTGGCCCGCGTCATGGTCGACGACCAACGGCGCTGCGTCCCGATCGTGGACGGCTCGGCGGTCATCGGCGTCGTCACGCGACGTGATCTGGTGCGCGCCATCGCCAGAACCGACACGACGGTGACGGCGGACGTCCAACGGGTGCTCGACGTTTACGGCGGCGGTCGCAAGTGGACGGTCACGGTCCGGGACGGTGAGGTCGTGATCGGCGCGGACACCACCGACGAGGACACCGAACGGGTCCTGACCGCGCTCGCCGACGCCGTGCCAGGAGTGCTGCACACTCGAATTCTCGTGGGAGGACAACGATGAAGGCCCCATCCGCCCCGATCGTGGTCGGCGTCGACGGCTCCGCCTCGGCGCTGTCCGCCGTCACCTGGGCCGCTCAGGAGAGCGCCCGCCACAAGGTGCCGCTGCGGCTCGTGCACGCCTACTCGTTGCCGACACGCGGCTACCCCGAGGTCATCCTCACCGGCAACGAGATCCGCGACGCGATCGAGCAACTGGGCCGCGACAAGCTGGACGAGGCCACCGCGGCCGCGCGGGCAGCCGCACCGGACGTCGAGGTCACGACGGGAATCGCCTGCTGCGGTGCGTCCGCGCTGCTGATCGAGGAGTCCAAGGCGGCACGACTGATCGTGGTCGGTTCACAGGGCCTCGGCACGGTGACGGGAATGGTCGTCGGCTCCTCGGCTTTGGCGCTCGCGGCGCACGGCAAGAGCCCGGTGGTCGTGGTGCGCGGCATCGCCGTGCCCGGCGGCCCGGTCGTCGTCGGGATCGACGGGTCCCCGACGAGCGAGGCCGCGCTCGCGTTCGCCTTCGAGACGGCCTCGATGCGCGACGCTTCGCTCACCGTGGTGATGTGCTGGCAGGACTTCATGATGGAGAGCGCCTACTCGGCGTCGAGGTTCACGGTCGACTGGGCCCAGGTGGAGGCCGACGAGCGCCAGTTGCTCGCGCAGCGGCTCGCCGGGTGGCAGGAGAAGTATCCGGACGTGCAGGTGCACCAGGTGGTCGTGCGCGACCGGCCAGTGCGCGCGTTGATGCGGTACGGGGCTGAGGCTCAGCTCGTGGTGGTGGGCAGCCACGGGCACGGCGGGTTCGCCGGCATGTTGCTCGGCTCGACGAGTCAGGCACTCGTCTACAACGCGCCGTGCCCGTTGGCGATCGTGCGGCCCGACTAGGCCGCGTTGCCGGCCGACTTCCCCTTCGTCTTGGCGATGAAGGGGATGTCGGCGAACTGCAGCTCGATGCCAAGGCCGCGCAGCTCGTGGCTCAGCCGCGATTCGGCGTGCTTCGAAGCCTCTGCCAGCTGGTCGGCCGCATCGCCCACGACGACGCACTCGGCAACGTCGGGCGGGTGGAGCATCGTGGCGCGCACCTGCTGGACGGTGTTGTGGAGCTCCCGCGCCGGGTGGCGTTGTGGCATCTCGCCGTACGGGTTGAGGCCCATCGGTACGGCCGGCACGACCACTGGCTCCTGCCGGTACGAGAACATCGCCTCCACCCTGGCGCCCCGGTGCGCCGCTTCCTCCATCGCCCACCGCAACGCCGCGCACGACTCCGTCGAGCCGTCGACGCCGACCAGGATCACGGGTGTCCTCATGACCGCTCCTCTCACTCGGAACCAGAGTGCGACGCGGCCCTCAGACGTCGGCAGGGACCAACGTCACGAGCCGGGCGAGCCCATCCGCACTGCTGGCCTGCACGCGCGAGGCGAACCCTCGATCGCACGGATCGGATGGAGGACGTGATGAAGGCGAAGACAGGCGACTGGCTGGTCGAACCCGATGGGCGGCGCGGGTTGATCGCGGACACCCGGCACGAGGACGGGAGTCCGCCGTACGTCGTGCGGTGGCTGGACACCGAGCACGAGGCCCTGGTGTTCCCCGGCCCGGACGCGCACGTCGTCTCGGCTGAGGACGAGGCCGCGCGCCTCAACGCGAGCTGAGCCATGGACACGGTTGTCGCACTCGGCCATCTCGCGACGGCGCTCGCGATCGGTCTGTTGCTCGGGGTGGAGCGCGAGCACGACAACGCGCACGACTCGACCCGGCCCGCCGGGTCGCGGACGTTCCCGCTGATCGCGCTCGCGGGAGCGGTGAGTGCGGCACTGTCGCCGGTCGCGCTGGGCGTCGCACTCGCCGCCGTTGCCGCGCTCGTCATCGCTTGGTACGTGCGCACCTCCGAACCCGGTGCCACGACGGAGATCGCGGCCATCGCGACGTTCCTGCTGGGCGCGCTGGCGTGGCAGCGGCCCGAACTCGCGGTCCCGGTCGGCGTTGCCGCGGCCGCGCTTCTGGCCGCCAAACGGCCGCTGCACCGGTTCGCGCGCAAGGTGGTGAGCGACCAGGACGTGCGTGACGCGATGATCCTGTTCGTCGTCGCGTTCGTGGTGCTGCCACTGCTTCCCAACCGGCCGCTCGGGCCTTACGGGGTGTTGAACCCAGCCCGCGTGTGGTGGCTGGTCATCGCGGTCACGGTCATCGGATGGGCCGGATACGTTGCCGCGCGGGCGTTCGGGGAACGCTGGGGCCTGCTGGTCACCGGGTTCGCCGGCGGTTTCGTGTCCGGGTCGGCCACGACTGCGGTGATGGCTCGCAAATACCGAACCGTTGGTGCTGCTGTGTTTCCCGGTGCGGTCGCGGTGAACCTCGCCACTCTCGCGCAGATCGTCGCGGTGACGGCGATCGCGAGCCCACCGGTCGCGCTGAGGCTGTTGCCCGCGATTGGAGCGGGAGCGGTGGTGCTGCTGGCCGAGGTGACGTGGCTCGTGTGGCGCACGAAACCCGCTGAACCCCAGAACGACGAACCTGTGGTGAGCAGGCCGATGTCGCTCAAAGCGGCCTTGTCGCTCGCCGCGGTCCTGGTGCTGTTCCTGGTCGTCACGCGCGCCGCGGCGGACTGGCTGGGCGGCGGGGGAGTCGTGGCCGCAGGGGCGCTGGGCGGGATGGCAGATGCGCACGCCGCAGCGATCGCGGCGGCTTCTCTTGCGCCGCAGTCCATATCGGTGCGCATCGCCGTGCTGGCGTGCGGCGCGGCCCTCGCCACGAACACCGTCGTGAAGCTCGTCCTGGCCACGGTCGCAGGTGGGCCGCGGTTCGCACTCCAGCTGGCCGCCTGGCTCGCACCCGTGGTCGTGGCGGTCGGGCTGGGCATGGCCTGGTAGGCCGGGGACGAAGGTCCCGGACGGCGCGGGACCGCGGGCACTCACCGGCGCCGGCGTGGGTCGGAAGGCTGAAGTGCATGAACGAGAAGGAATCCCGGCCCGTCGTGGTCGGCGTGGACGGATCCGCCGCCGCGCAGGCGGCACTGCGATGGGCCGTGGAGGACGCGCGGCGGCGTGGATGCCCGGTCGACGTGATCTCGGCGTGGCACCCGGACTACGGCGGGATGATCGGCCCGGTGCCGGCCGAGGTCATCATGGCGATGTCGCCGCAGGTCATGAAGGAGACGGCGCAGAAAGGCCTGGACGGCGCGGTCGAAGGGTTCGAGGGCGTGGAGATCCGCCGGATCTTGGTCGAGGGCGACCCCCGGGACGCGCTCGCCAAGGCCTCCGAGGACGCGGAACTGCTCGTGGTCGGCAACCGCGGCCACAGCACGATCGTCGAGGCGATCCTCGGCTCGGTCAGCGCCTACTGCGTGCACCACGCCGCGTGCCCGGTCGTCGTGATCCGCGCACCGAAGGTCGAGCAGGAGCACGCTCCCCTCGAAGCGGCACTGCCGCTGACTCCCGGACCGTTGCTGTGACCGCGCTGGCGCTGCTGACCGACGGTTCCGCGGTGACCGTGCGCGAGCTGGGGCCGGCGGACGTGTCCGCGCTGCTGGAGCTGCACCGGTCGCTGCCGGTCGAGGACAGGTATCTGAGGTTCTTCAGCACCTCACCGCACCAGCTTGAGGACTTCGTCGAACGGATGGTGTCGCCGGACGAGCCGACGCACGTGGTGCTGGGCGCGTTCCGCGGGGACCGGCTGCTCGGGGCCGCCAGTTACGTCGTCGTGCGGGAGACCGACTTCGCCGAGGTCGCGCTCGTCGTGTCGCACGTCGAACAGGCCCACGGCCTCGGCACGTTGCTGCTGGAACACCTCGCCTCCCTGGCGAGGTCGAGGGGCGTTCGCCGGTTCACCGCCGAGGTGCTGACGATCAACGGCCGCATGCTCCGCGTCTTCACCGACATGGGCTTCGTCGTCGGCATCGTGCCTGACCGCGAGGTCATGTACGTCGAACTCGTCCTGCAGCCCGATGACCGGTACCTCGACGCCGTGAGCGCACGGGAGTCGGTCGCCGACGTCGCGAGCCTGTCCCACGTGCTGCGGCCGGGCTCGGTCGCCGTGGTCGGTGCGGGCCGGTCGGAGACTTCCGTCGGGCACGCGGTGCTGCGCAACCTGGTGGACGGCGGCTTCACCGGTGACCTCTACGCGGTGAACCCGCACGCGAAGTCGGTCGCGGGAGTCGACTGCTACGCCTCGATCGAGGAACTGCCCGAGGCGCCGGAACTCGCTGTGCTGTGCGTGCCCGCGAAGGCGGTGCCCACGGTCGCCGAGGAGTGCGGACGTCGTGGGGTGCGTGCCTTGGTCGTCATCTCGTCGGGCGTCGAACCCACCGCCCTGCGGAACGCCGTCAGCGCGCACGGCATGCGCCTGGTCGGCCCCAACTGTCTCGGTGTGTCGACGAGTTCGAACGCGGTGCGGATGAACGCCACCTTCTCCGCGCACGCCACTCTCGCCGGTGACATCGGACTGGTCACCCAGTCCGGCGGCATCGCGATCGGCGTGCAGGAGGAGCTGCGGCGACTGGGCCTCGGCCTGTCGACCCTGGTCTCCACCGGGGACAAGCTCGACATCAGCAGCAACGACCTGTTGATGTGGTGGGACCAGGACGCCGACACCCGGTTCGTCGTGCTCTACCTCGAGTCCTTCGGCAACCCGCGCAAGTTCTCCCGGCTGGCCCGCCAGGTCTCCCGGAGCAAGCCGGTGCTCGCCATCCGCGCCGCCACCAGTGAGGCCGGTCAGCGCGCCGCCGCCTCTCACACGGCCTCGACCGCGACGCCGTCGGTCATCAGGGACGCGTTGTTCCGCCAGGCCGGGGTGATCGCGGTGGACAGCGTGCCGGAGCTCACCGACGTGCTGATGGCGCTGAGCTGGCAACCGTTGCCGCGGGGCAGATCGGTAGCCGTCCTGAGCAACGCGGGCGGTCTCGGCGTGCTGGCGGCGGACGCCTGCGTCAGGGAAGGCCTGCGCATGGCGGAACTGTCCGTGGACACCGTGAAGGCGCTGAGCGAACTGCTGCCCGTCACGGCGAGCAGCTGCAACCCCGTGGACACCACCGCTGTGGTCGACGGGCAGAACTTCGCCCGCTGCCTCGACCTCATCGCGGCCGACCCGGCTGTGGACGCGGTGATCACCGTGGGCGTCCCGACCGCGCTCGGCGACCCGACCGAGGGCGTGCACCGCTGGGACGGCAAACCGGTCCTCGCCGTGCGGACCGGCCAGACGGAACGCCTGCCGGACGAGGTGCCCTGCTACGCCGAACCGGCACGTGCCGCGGCAGCACTCGCCCGCCTGGTGGAACGCGCGGAATGGCTCGCCCGGCCCGCCGAGTTCCTCGGCCTGGACAGGGTCGACCTGGACACGGCGCGCGGTGTCGTGGCTCGCCGGGCTGATGGCTGGCTCAGCCCGGACGAGGTCGTGGTGCTGCTCAAGGCGTTCGGGCTGCCCGTTCTCGGCGGGACGCTGGTCACGACGGAGGATCACGCGATCGCCGCCCAGTTGGCCTACGACGCGCCGGTGGCGCTCAAGGCGGTCGCCGACGACCTGCTGCACAAGAGCAAGGCCGGCGGCGTGGAGCTCGGAATCGGTGACGGCCCTGCCGTCGCGGAAGCCTTCCGCGCGTTCCGGGACCGCTTCGGCGACACGTTGCGCGGGGTGTTCGTCCAGCCCATGGCGGCCGGCGGACGAGAACTGCTGGTGGGCATCGCGACCGACGAGAAGTTCGGACCGCTCGTGGTCACCGGGCTCGGCGGCGTGGACACCGACGTGATCGACGACCGGGCCGCCGCGCTCGCTCCACTGTCCACAACGGACGCCGACGACCTCGTGCACGGATTCCGCGCCGCGGGACGGGTACTGGCCGAAAAGGACGCGGTGGCCGTGCGTGAAGTCCTGCTGCGCGTGGCGGAACTCGCCACGGCGCTGCCGGAGGTCGTCGAGCTCGACATCAACCCGCTCGTGGTGACGGAGACCGGATGTCTGGTCGTGGACGCACGGGTGCGAGTCGCACCCGTGCACCAGGCCGACCCGTTCCTGCGCCAGTTGCGGACCAGCTGACAACACGACGAGGAGAGAACCGATGAGCACGTCACAACCGATCGTGGTGGGCATCGACGGCACGCCCGCCTCGGACCGCGCGCTGGAGTGGGCGCTGACCGAGGCGACGGTGCGCGGCTGCCCCTTGCACGTCGTCAACGCCTGGCAGTACGAGGCCCTGGTGGACTGGACCGAGACGTCGGCCCAGCGGGAGACCGCGGCGTCCGAGCAGCTGGTCGAGCAGGCGCTGCAGCGGGCGACGCGGGGCGGCATCGAGCAGCCGGAGATCGTGCGGCGCAGCCTGCGCGGGGACGCCGCCGAGGTGCTGGAGTCGGCGTCGGAGGGCGCCTCGATGCTCGTCGTCGCCTCGCACACCGACCACCGGATCCGGCAGGCGGTGCTGGGTTCGACCAGCATGCACGTCGTGCGGCACGCGCACGCCCCGATCGTCGTCATCCCGGTGACCGATCGCGAGCACGCCGAGGCCACGTCGTGAAGACGAGAGAACTGCTGGCACCGCTGCTCGTGACTGTGGGGCCGCGTGACTTCGCCCGTCACGCCGAGGGCCTGATGGACGACTTCGGGCTCGCCATGCTGCCTGTCGTGGACCGCGGGTTCTTCTGCGGCGTGGTCACCAAGGCCGGTTGCCGGCGGAGCGAGGACGAGGCGCCCAAGGTCGAGCGTGTGATGTCACAGCCGGTGCTGACGGTCGGGCCGGAGTTCGACGTGGCGACGCTGTTCGAGGCGATGACCCGCTACGAGGTGCTCTGCGTGCCGGTGCTCGACGACGGCCAGGTGATCGGCATGGTGAACCGGCTGGACGTGCTGCGGGCGATCAGCCACGACGACCCGCACCTGCGAGTGGGCCATGCCGCTGAGCACTGCTGACCGCGAGGACGTTGTCCACCACGGTCTGCCGGTGGCCGAGGTCGTCCTGATCGCGGAGACCGACGAGGCCGCCGGCCTGTCCACCGCCCAGTGGCGGGACCGGCTGGCCGCGCTCGGGCCGAACGAGCTGGCCGCCGTGCGCGGGCAGAGCTGGGTGGTGCGGCTGCTCGGACAGCTGCGCCACCCGCTCATCTACGTGCTGCTGGTGGCCGCGGGCATCACCGCTGCACTCGGCGAGATCGTGTTCGCCGTCGTCGTGGTCCACGCCGTCGCCGGGCTCACCAGGAGGCACGTGCCGAACGGGCGTTGGATGCCTTGACGGCGATGGTGCGCACCGAGGTGACCGTCGTGCGTGACGGTCTCACCGCACGGGTCCCGTCGGCAGAGCTCGTGCCGGGCGACCTGGTCGTGCTGGAGGCGGGCGACCAGGTCGGCGCGGATCTGCGGCTCGTCACCACGAAGGAGTTGCGCGTCAAGGAGCCGGACTACTCCCGCGCCAAGTACGAGGTGATGGTCCACACCGACGTCGCCGAATCACCCTGGTACGCCGTCGAAGGCGACGACAAGCGACGGGCGCGGATCAACATGATCGCCCACCTGCTCAGCACGATCGACTACCACGAGGTCACCGCGCCGAAGATCAAGCTGCCCGCGCGGCCACCGTCCAGCGGCCACCAGCGCACGGCCCGCGCTCTGCAGCGGGAAGTGCCGGATCACGCCGCCAAGCTCGTCTGAACATCGGAGAAGAAGCCCCTCGCCGCGGCCAAGCTCGCTCGGCATGAGCGGACGATCTGCTGCGTGGCGGACGTGCGGGGCGTCCGATGGCACGACTCGCACCGCACCAGAACGTCACCGGTCAGCTCGTCGACGCCGACGGAGGCCGTCGAGGAGCAGTCGCGGCACCAGCGGTGTCCGGTGACTTTGATGACGTGGTCTGCGGAGTGCACGCAGTGGTGCAGCCATCGGCGGTGCAGGCGGCACGAGACCCGCTCCAGCGGGTTGAGGCCGAGCTCCTCCGCCGCGTCTTCCTCGGCGAGCACCACAGCGAGCCTGCGGTCCTTCATGTCCGCGTAAGGCTGGTGGTCGACGACGAGAAGTGGCGTGGTCATGGCGGGCTCCTGGGTTCCGGCGTGGCTCCAGGCTGCGCCGAGACGCATTTCACGAACACCGCACCGAGGCTTCGTTTCGACGAGACCAGGGGCTCATCGGTGACGAGACCAAGGTCCCTGGGGGCGGCCGCCCGCACCCGGAATTCTTGTCGGTGGAGGTGGACCATGACCGCGAACGCAGTGTCCAGACTGGTCCGGAGTGCCTTTCCCGGACGCAACCCGCTCGCCACGTTCGGCGACCGGATCGAGGGTGCGGTGCTCGCGCTGGGGGTCGTGGTGACGCTGCTCGCCGTCCCGGTGGCCGGAGCAGTCGGGTCGGAGATGTATGCGACGCATGAGTCGCGCGTCGTGGCTGAGCAGAAGAGCCGGTTGCAGGTGAACGCGGCGCTCACAGAGGACGTGCCGTCGATGGACGGTGCCGCCGGCAGCGAGACGCTCATCGAGACCACCGACGCCGTTGCGACCTGGCGCATGCCTGACGGCCTTGAACGCCACGGCGTCGTTCGAGCGCCCTACGGCGCCGAGGCGGGCACGACTCTGCGAATCTGGGTCGATCTCAGCGGCGAGCCGACCGAGCCTCCCATGACGAACCAGGGAGCCGCGTTCAACGCGATCTTCAGCGCGGTGCTGCTGTGGGGACTGATCGCGGGTGCGATGGCCCTGTTGTTCGGGCTGGTGAGGTTCGCGTGCATGAGGGTTCGCCTGCGGTGGTGGCAGCTCGAGTGGGAGCTGACCGCGCCGGACTGGACCGGGCGTTGAGGCGGTTCACCGTTCCTTTTGGACGTTCGAACGTCGTTGTGGCCGGTGTGGACGGATCCGAGTCCGCGCTGCGTGCGGTCCGATGGGCGGCTGAGGAGGCCGTCCGGCAGGGCGCGGAACTGCGACTCGTTCATGCGGAGCTCCCGCTTCCCGCCGGCGTGCCGGACCTTCGTGGTTCGGCGCGTCGTGCGTTGCACGACGAGTCGACAGGATGGATGCACGACGCTGTCGTGACCGCGAAGGAGATCGCGCCTCGTCTCGAAATCCAGGCGCGCGTCGAAGTGAACACGGCTGCCCGCTTCCTGGAACAGGAGTCCGAGACGGTCTCACTCGTCGCGGTCGGACCGCGTGGGATCGGTGGGTTCAGCGGCCTGCGGCTCGGCTCGGTCGCCGTCGCGCTGTCGGAGCGTTCGAGGTGCCCGGTCGCCATCGTGAAGGGCGAGCAGCCCGTTCCTGACGCACCGGTGGTCGTCGGTGTGCATGGCACTCCGGCGAACTGGTTCGTGGTTGACCGGGCGTTCGACGAAGCCGCGGTGCGCGGCACGTCGCTCGTGGCCGTTCATGCCTGGATCCCGCCGCTGGGAACCGAGGAGGTCGCTGCGGCAGTGGGGATCGGGTGGTCCGAGCTCGACGCCGCCCGTGCGTCGGTGGTGGCACAGCGACTCGCCTCGTGCGCCGACCGCCACCCCGATGTTCCCGTCGAGCGTCACGTGGTGCACGGATCTCCTGCCCACCAGCTCGTGAAGTTCGCTGAGCACGCCGCGCTGCTCGTCGTCGGCTCGTACGGTGACGACAGGCTTGGCGGAACGGGCCTGGGATCGACGAGTCACGCGGTCGTCCAGCACGCGCCGTCCTCCGTGCTGCTCATACGGCCTGGGCTTGCCGGGCAGATCGAGAATGCCGGCCGGACTGCCTGATTCCGTGCAACGGAAGAGGGGCAGGACGCCACGGCGTCCTGCCCCTCTTCCGGATTTTCACCGAAGCCAAGGGTTGGCCTTGACGATCGGCAGGGTGTTCCACCAGCGCGCCAGACCCCACGTGACGCCGGACGCGGTGGCCGCGAGGGCGATCAGCACCAGGGCGTAGACGACGTGGTAGTCGATGAGCGGGTTGGTCGACATCGTCGCCTCGCCGGTCGAGGTGTGCTGCGCCGGCGGCCACTCCGCCGCCCACATGAGCAGCATCATCAGCGCACCGCTCACCGCCGCGATCCGCAGGCCGATGCCCAACACCAGCGCCACCCCGACCGCGAGGAGACCGGCCATGAACAGCACGTCTGCCCACCAGGCCCCGGCGATGTCGTGGAACAACGACTCGAACGGCCCGACGGCGACGCGGCTGAGGAAGCCCTTCGTGGGCGAGCCTCCCGAGAACCACGCGTTCTTGGACTGGGTGGCGTAGCCCAGGCCGAACGCCTTGTCGAGGAAGGCCCAGAGGAACAACAATCCGGTCGCGATGCGCAGCACCGCGAGGGGCACGGCACTCGTTTCGGTCCGGGTGCGAGCAGGGGCGTGAACAGCGGACATCTTTACCTCCCAGGAAGTTCTTCTGGTTGGAGTCTTGTCGGGGGCAGGGCCCGCGAACGCAGCCCTTGGTCCCGATCGAGTCGGGACGTCACGACCTGCCGCGGCGGGACCAGCGCCACAGCTCGTCCACGCCCCACACGATCACCGGGAAGGTGGCGAGCAGGAGCAGGTGTCCGGCGGGTGGCACGGCGGTGCCGAAGACGTGCTGCAGCGCGGGAACGGTCACCGCGGCGGCCGCGAAGACGACCTCGAACACGATGCCCCACAACAACAACCGGTTGCTGAAGACGCCGATCGAGCGCAGTGACGCGTACTGGGTGCGGGACGCGAAGGCCGTGCCGAGCTGGCAGGCGACGATGCCCAGGAACGACATCGTGGTGGCCTGCACCCACACGTCGTGCAACGGCGCACCTTCGCCGACCGGATCACCTGGCGACCAGCCGCCTGCGAGCAGGGTGAGGAAGAACCCGCCGAGCACCAGCAGTGCCGAGACACCACCCAGCAGGCCCCAGGCGCGCCAGAGCATCTGGCGGTTGATGACGCCGTCGGTGTGACGCCGCGGCGGTCGCTCCATGAGGCCGGGCTCGGCGGGTTCACGACCGAGCGCCAGCGCGGGCAGGGTCTCGGTGCCGAGGTCGATCGCCAGGATCTGCAACACCGTGAGCGGCAACGGGATCGCGCCACCGGACAGTGCGAACAGCAGGAACGGGATCACTTCCGGGGTCGCGTGGGCGAAGATGTAGAGGATGAACTTGCGGACGTTGTCGTAGACCCGCCGGCCCGCCTCCACGGCGGTCACGATGGTGGCGAAGTTGTCGTCGGTCAGCACCATCGTCGAGGACTCGCGTGCCACGTCGGTGCCGGAACGTCCCATGGCGATGCCGATGTCCGCACGGCGCAGCGCGGGTGCGTCGTTCACGCCGTCACCGGTCATCGCCACGACGTTGCCTTGCGCGCGCAAGGCATCGGCGACGCGCAGCTTCACCTCGGGGGAGCTGCGCGCGAAGATCAGCTCCTCGTTGCCGCGCAGCAGCTCGTCCAGTTCGGCCTCGGTCATGTCGTCCAGCTCGGCACCGGTGACGACCTTGGTGCCGTTGCGGGCGATTCCGACCTGGCGGGCGATCTCCTTCGCAGTGAGCCCGTGGTCGCCGGTGACCACGATGAGCCGGATACCCGCGGTGTGACAGCGCGCCACGGCGTCGGCGACCTCGGGTCGCGGCGGATCGAACATCGCCACGAGACCGAGCAACTCGAGGTCGTGTTCAGCATCCTCCCGGCGCTCGGGAATCACCTCGCACCGACGTCGAGCGACGGCCAGCACGCGGAGGCCGCGTTGGGCGTACTCGGCGATCACGCGTTCGACGTCGGCGGAGTCGTAGTTCGTCAGCCGGGTCAGCACTTCCTCGGGCGCGCCTTTGACGTTGACCACCAGCCCGCCGTCCTGGCGATCCACAGTGGACATCATGCGCAGCGCCGGGTCGAAGTGGAACTGACGCACACGATGCTCACCGCGAGCCTTGACGGACACCTCGACACCAATCTCCGACGCCGCCTGCAACAGCGCGACCTCGGTCGGGTCGCCAGTGCCTCCTTCCAGATCAGCGTTGTTGCACGCGGAGACCGATGTGGCCAGGGCGGCGCGATCGCCATCGGGCGTCCAGATGTCGGTGACCGTCATGCGGTTCTGCGTCAGCGTGCCCGTCTTGTCGGTGCAAATCACCGTGGTCGAGCCGAGCGTCTCGACCGCGGACAACCGCTTCACCACGGCTCCGCCGCGGGCGAGCGCCCGAACCCCGACGGCCAGGGCGAGTGTGATGGTCGGCAGCAGACCTTCCGGGACGTTCGCGACGAGCAGTCCGATCGCGAAGTTGAACGAGTCGGGCAACGGCAGCCCGGCGACGAACACCCCGATGGGCAGGAACGCCAGCCCGGCACCCACCGCCACCGCGGCGATCAGCCAGGCCACCCGCTTCACCTGACGTTCCAGGGGACTCTCGTCCCGGCCGACCCGCTGCGACAGTGCGGCGATCCGGCCCAGTTCGGTGCGCATACCCGTCGCGAAGACGACCGCCTTCGCCTCCCCGCCGGTGCAACTGGTGCCGCTGAACACCAGGTCCCGCGCGTCCAGCAGGGGTCCGGCGACGTCAGTGAGCTCCGTGGAACGGTAGGCGGGCAACGACTCGCCGTTGAGCGTCGAGAGGTCGACTTCGACACCGCCGTCGATCAGCCGTGCGTCGGCCGAGACGCGATCGCCCTCCTCGACGATCAGCACGTCACCCGGCACGAGTTCACTCGCGGGGATCGACGTGCGCACGCCGTCACGCAGCACGGACGCCTTGGCCGGCAGGTACGCGGCGAGCGCCTCGACGGCCTTCTCCGCCTGCTGCTCCTGGACGAACGCCAAGCCCGCGTTGAGGACGATGACGGCGATGATCGCGATACCGAGCGGCGTCGTGCCGGCGACGATCGCAAGGGCAGCGGCCAGCGCCAGCAGCAGGGCCAGCGGGTGGGTGAACTGCCGCAGAAGCTGCTTGGGCCAGTCACGCCGTTTGCGACGTGTGAGCTCGTTCGGCCCGTGCGCGACAAGCCGCCGGGCCGCCTCGCGACCCGACAGGCCGGTCGCCCTCGTCCGCAGGTCTCGGAACAGCCGCTCCAGTGGTTCTCGCGGATCACTGTCGGGCTCGGTCGCAGTCGTGGTCGCCATGGGTTCGAGCATCACCAGCGGATGGCATGGTCCCCAGGGACCTTGGGGCACGTCAGGTGGGCAGGAAGTCCGCGTTGGACACTCCTGCGATGGGCAATCGCCCTCCACTCGTCCGCTCGTCTGCTGGAACCAGCCGCACCATCTCCGGTACAGGTCCTGACCGCCGTGAGACGTTGGTCCCGACCCACTCACCGCGTTGGGATCTGCATCACACTCCAGCAGGAAGAGCAGCCTTCCCTCAACACGAAAACGGCTGAGGGAAGGGGAAGTCAGATGGGCATCCACGGTTACACCGCGCGGCACCGGTCGATGTTGAAGGCCGTCGCCGAAGGCCGCGCCGAGCTGTCCGGCGGCCGCGTTCCCAACTTGGCCGTCGACGGCCTGTGGTGCGACTTCACCGCGACGAACGAGCTGTGTGCGCGAGGTCTGGTCGCGGCGGCACACAGCTCGCGGTCGGGGCAACGGGTTCGTGCGGTTCTCACCTCGTCCGGCGAACAGGTTCTGGGCTTGCTGATCGCGGCGTGACCGCGCGGGTCACCTACGCGACTTCAACAAACGCGCCGCCACGAAGATGGCCGCGACAGCCACCGCTCCCATGGTGGCGATCAGCCGGTTCACGTCCACGGCGGGTACCCACCGGACGTCGTCGCCGTTGATCACGAAGGCCCCTGTCGGCTTCGCGGCGATCCCGAACCCGCCGCCCTCGCCCTCCTGACCTTTCTCGTCCTTGCCCGAGCCGCCACCGGTACCACCGGAGACGGACGCGGCGGCGATGACGGTGATGCCGTTCTTCTCGTACGGCTCGGCGTAGACCTTCTTGGCCTCCACGGAGTTCTTGACGCTGGCGATCAGTTCCTCGATCTTCATCATCACTCCCGGTTCGTCGGTCATCAGTCCCCAGCATCTGATGAACTGTCCCGGCTGGGCAGGGCCCTTCGGCTCCGCGTGGACGTGCCGCCGGCCCCTCTTCCGGCCTCCTCCAGGTACCTAGCTTCGAACCATGACAGCAGCCATCTCCCTGTCCGGCGTGCGGAAGTCGTACGGCCGGACCAACGCACTCGACGGTCTCGACCTGACCGTCCCGGCAGGGGAAGTGCACGGCCTCCTCGGCCCCAACGGCGCGGGAAAGACGACGACCCTGCGCATCCTGCTCGGCCTGCTGCGCGCGGACAGTGGCACCGTCACCCTCCTCGGCGGCGACCCGTGGCGCGACACTGCCACCCTGCACCGTCGCCTGGCCTACGTGCCCGGCGACGTGACGTTGTGGCCCAACCTGACCGGCGGTGAGGTGATCGACCTGCTCGGCAGGCTCCGGGGCGGGCTGAACACCACCCGCAAGGCTGAGCTGGTGGAGCGGTTCGAGTTCGACCCGACGAAGAAGGGGCGCGCCTACTCGTCCGGCAACCGGCAGAAGGTCGCCCTGATCGCCGCTCTGGCCAGCGACGCCGAACTGCTGCTGCTCGACGAACCGACCGCGGGGTTGGATCCGTTGATGCAGGCCGTGTTCGAGGACTACCTCGCGGAACTGCGCGGTGAGGGCCGCACGATCCTGCTGAGCAGCCACGTGCTCGCCGAGGTCGAGAAGGTGTGCGACCGCGTCAGCATCATCCGCCACGGCAAGCTCGTCGAAAGCGGCTCGCTCACCGACCTTCGGCACCTCACGCGCACCACGATCGAGGCCGATCTGGTCACCCCGCCCAACGGGTTCGTCTCGCTGCCCGGTGTGCACGAGTCGCACGTGGACGGCACGCACCTGCGCTGCCAGGTGGACACCGACCAGCTCGACTCGCTGCTGCCCGCGCTGACCGGTCTCGGCGTGCGGACTTTGACCTGCCGGCCGCCCACGCTGGAGGAGCTGTTCCTGCGCCACTACGAGGTGAAGCGATGAACGGCACTCGCGAGCTCGTGCGCCTCGCACTGAGGCGTGACCGGATCCTGTTGCCGTCGTGGATCGCGGCGTTCGTGCTGCTCGCCGTGACCTCGGCGGCCGCGACGAAGGACCTGTTCCCGACCGTCGACTCGGTGGTCCAGGCCGCTTCGCTCATGAACGGCACTCCGGCGCTGGTCGCGGTGTACGGGCACATCTACGACCTGACGTCGATCGGCGCTCTCGCGATGCTGAAGGCGCTCGGTACCGGCTCGGTGGTGATCGCGATCTTCTCCATCGTCCTCGTGGTGCGGCACACCCGCGCCGAGGAGGAGACGGGCAGGCTCGAGCTGGTCGGTTCGGGCGTGGTGGGCCGGCGGGCGCCGCTGACGGCCGCCCTGGTGGTCGCGATCGGTGCGAACGTGGCGTTGGGGCTCATCACGGCGGTGTCGGTGGCGGCCGCGGGGTTGCCAGTCGCCGGATCGGTGACGTTCGCGCTCGCGTGGATGAGCGTGGGGATCACGTTCGCCTGCGTCGCGGCGGTGGCGGTGCAGCTCATGGCGGGACGTCGCGCGGCGATCGGGCTCGCCACCGCGGCGCTGGGCCTCGTGTTCGTACTCCGCGCGATCGGGGACACCCTCGGCCCGCAGTGGTTGTCGTGGTTGTCGCCGCTGGGCTGGGGACAGCAGTTCCGGCCCTACGCGGGCGATCACTGGTGGATGGCCGGAATCGCCGCGGCCTTCGCGATCGTGGTGACCGCGGCGGCCTACCGGCTCGTGTCACGGCGGGACCACGGCGCGGGCATGCTGCCCGACCGAGTGGGACCTGCTGGTGCCTCACGTTGGCTCGCCGGGCCGTTCTCGCTGGCGTGGCGGCTGCAGCGGGGCTCTCTGATCGGATGGACGGTGGGATTCGTCGCCTACGGACTGCTGGTGGGCAGCGTCGCGGACAGCATCGGCGACATGGTCGGCAGCCCGCAGGCCCAGCAGATGTTCCAGCAGCTCGGTGGGCGGGACGTGCTGACCGACGCGGTGCTGTCGGCGATGTTCGCGCTGCTCGGCGTAGTCGCTTCGGGCTACGGTGTGCAAGCGGCACTACGACTGCACGGTGAGGAGACGGAGCATCGCGCAGATGCCGTGCTCGCGGTCGGCGTGAGTCGCGCCAGGTGGGTGTTGAGTCACGTGGGCGTCGCGCTCGCCGGCACCGCGTTCCTGCTGGTTGGAGCGGGTTTGTCGGCGGGAGTCGTACATGCTGCTCGGACCGGTGACGGGGGTCAGGTCGGCCGGGTGCTGGTCGGCGCACTGGTGCAGGTGCCTGCGGCTTGGGTGCTCACCGGGATCGTCGTGGTGCTCGTGGGCACCGTGCCGCGGCTCGCCGCACTGAGCTGGGCGGTGCTGGCGGCCTTCATGCTGCTGGGTGACCTCGGTCCTCTGCTGGGCCTGGACCAGTGGCTGCTGGACTTCTCGCCGTTCGCTCACGTGCCGCACATGCCCGGCGGCGCCATCACGGCAACGCCGTTGCTGTGGCTGGTCGCCACGACCGCCGGCCTCGTCGTAGCAGGTCTGACCACGTTGCGGCGCAGGGACATCGGCTGATCTGGAGGACTGATGAAGCACGCAGGACAGCAAGAGATCGCCAACGTCGTGGTCGACGCCGGTGATCAGACATCACCGGACGCCAAGCAGTACGCGCACGACCGGATCGCTCCGCTCGCCAGGTTCGCACCCCAGCCGACGAACTACGCGCACGTCCGCATCGCGAACCCCGGTTCGCGCGTGGTCGAGGTGCGCGCGAACCTCGACGTCAACGGCACCCAGGTGGTGGCGCAGGCGGAGGCGGCCACCGTCACCGAGGCGGTCGACGCCGTACGGGACCACCTGCACCGCCAACTGCTGAAGATGCACAACTGAGCTGTCAGCGCGCCGCGACCAGCCGCTGGGCGATCGTGTACGCCCAGCGGTCGATCTCGTCCCAGTCCCGGAAGTCACCCGCCGCAGGCCCCAGCGCCATCTTCTTGGCGAAGAAGCCGACAGCGGTCTGCGGTGTGAGCCTGCCGCCGAAGGTGAAGGGTTCCTCTGCCCCGAGGCGTGCGGCGATCTCTCGCACTTTGCGCGGGGCTTGCTGCGCCGTGATGTCGGCGCCGAGCGGCCCGCTGTGGAACAGCCTCAACGGGCGGGAGTGGAGCAGCTTCTCGTTGCGGGCCAGCAGCTTCACCGCTTCCCGCCGCCACCCGCCCGCGTACAGCGCGCTGCCGAGAACGACTGCCTTGCAGGGTTCGACGGAGTGGACGTCCGCGGCGTCGAGCACGACGACCTCGTGCGACGCCGAGCGGATCCGGGCGCCGATCGCCTCGGCGATCTCCTTGGTAGCGCCCATCTTGGTCGCGTAGGCGACGAGAATTTCAGTCATATCAACACCATCGGTGCGCTGTTCCGCCTGGGACAGAGCCCTTGTGCTCAGCGGCAACGGGTCGCCGGATACTCGTGACGCTCTCGTGCGTGCGCGAGGCTGGTCGCCATGAAGGTACTGGTGGCGTACGCGACCGCGGCGGGCTCGACCGCCGGTGTCGCCGAGCGGATCGCGGGCTCACTGAGGACGGGCGGCCACGAGGTGGTGGTGCGTACCGTCGAGGAGGCGGCCGAAGCCCAGGCCTACGACGCCTACGTCGTCGGCAGCGCGGTGCACGACCAGGCGTGGCTTCCTGCCGGCGCCGCCTTCCTCGCCGAGCACCGGAAGGCGTTGTACGGCAAGCCGGTGTGGTTGTTCAGCGTCGGCCTGCCGGGAGCACTGCGCGGGCCGTTGCGCAAGTGGGTCCTGGTGGAGGAGGCCGACGTGCTCGCGGCGTTGCTCGACGACGTCGAGCCGATCGAACACCGGCTGTTCTCCGGTGTCGTCACGCCAGGTGCTTTCGGCTGGTTGGGGACCTTGGTGTTCCGCGCCATGGGTGGTCGGTTCGGCGACTTCCGCGACTGGGCCGCGATCGAGAAGTGGAGCACGGGTATCGCCGAGGCGCTCGTCGACATCGAGGCTGCGAACCGCTGACGGGGGCCGGGCATCGCGTAGGTGCCCGGCCCCCGTGGTGTCACGGCTGGCGCTGCAGGTCGAGCAGCCGGATCCGAGTGGTCTGCAGGCGTTCCACCAGCGCGCCGACCATGACCAGAGCGACGTGGTAGCCGAGCTCGGGATCGCTGTCGGCCAGTTCTCGCAGCCTCACGGCGTCCACCATGACCGCTCGAGTGGGCGACACGACGGTGGCGCCGAAGTGCCAGCGGTGCGGAGGTACGACCCACGACCAGCCCAGCAACTCGCCGTGGCCGACGCTCTGCAGCGCCACCCGGCCGCTGGATGGTGTCGTGTGGTCGATCATGACGCACCCGCTGAGCACGACCCAGCACCGGTCAGCGATGCCGCCCTCGTCGAACAGCCGATGACCGGGCTCGTAGGTCTCGACCGAGCTGATCCCGGCCACGGCGGCGCGCTGGGTGTGCGACAGGCCCGCGAGCAACGTCAGTTCGTCGAGGGTGGCGGCGGTGGTCATGGCATGGTCCGCGCGACGCGGTCGGTGAGGTCAAGCGTGCGGTTGGCGTAGCCCCACTCGTTGTCGTACCAGCCCATCACCTTCACGACGTGACCCTGTGCCTTGGTGAGCGAGGCGTCGAACACGCACGACGCCGGGTCGCCGATGATGTCCCGGGAGACGACGGGATCGGTGGTGTAGCGCAGGATTCCCTTGAGGTAGGTGGACGCGGCGCTGGCGAACGCACGGTTGACCTGGCCCGCGGTCGCCGGCTCCGCGAGTCGGACCGTGAGGTCGGTGAGCGAGCCGTCCTCGACGGGCACCCGGACGGCGAGCCCGTCGAGCTTGCCGTCCAGGGCCGGGATGACCTGACCGATCGCGCGGGCGGCGCCGGTGGAGGTCGGGATGATGTTCACTGCGGCGGAACGCGCCCGGCGCAGGTCTTTGTGCGGGCGGTCGAGCAGCGCCTGGTCGCCGGTGTAGCTGTGGATCGTCGTCATCAATCCCTCGACGATGCCGAACGTCCCGTCCAGCACGGCCGCCATCGGGGCGGCGCAGTTGGTGGTGCACGAGGCGTTCGAGATGATGTGGTGCTTGCTCGGGTCATAGACGTCGTCGTTGACACCCAAGACGATCGTGGCGTCGACGTCCTTGCCGGGCGCGGTGATGATCACCTTGCGGGCGCCGCGTTCGAGGTGGACGCCCGCGGTCTCACGCGTGCGGAACCGGCCGCTCGCCTCGATGACGATGTCGACGCCGAGCTGACCCCAGTTGAGGTCCTGCGGATCCGCTTGTCCGGTGACGAGAATGCTGTGACCGTCCACGGTGAGGATGTCGTGTTCGACGGAGACGTGCTTGCTCCACGGCCCGTACGTCGAGTCGTAGGCCAGCAGGTGCGCCAGGACTTCCGGGGTGGTGATGTCGTTGATGGCGACGATCTCGATCGCCGCGTCCTGCCGGTCGAAAGCGGCGCGCAGGACATCTCGCCCGATGCGGCCGAAACCGTTGATAGCGACTCGTGTGGTCATGGGGGGCTCCTCCATGTCGGAGGACATCGAGAAGAGCGGCGACGCGGTTCGGTTCGATCGTGACAATCTGCGTCCGCGCGCCGCCGCCGTTCTCCAGCGTCCTCAACGGCTTCTTCGTGCAACAGGGCATTCCGCCTCCGTGCGGCGGTGCATTCCGGTTCTGGCGCTAGCGGGCTTGCCGCAACAACAACCGCCGTTCGGCTGATCCGATGGCCGCCCTGGCAGCAGGGACCGCGTCGGGGTTGACCGAGATCGAGGTGATGCCGAACTCGACGAGCTTCTCGGCGAACTCCGGTTTGTTGGACGGTGCCTGTCCGCACAGCGACGACGTGATGCCGGCGTCTCGCGCGGCGCCGACGATGCGTCCGATCATGTCCAGCACGGCGGGGTCGGACTCGTCGAACAGGTCCGCGCACAGCTCCGAGTCGCGGTCGACGCCGAGCATCAGCTGCGTGAGGTCGTTGCTGCCGATGGAGACCCCGTCGATGCCGGACCGCGCGTACTCGGGAATCCAGTACGCCACCGAGGGAACCTCGGCCATGACCCACCGGTGCAGGCCGCGGTGGTGGCCCAGAGGACTGCGGTCGATCTGCTCCAGGCAGGCTTCCAGCTCCCACTTGGTGCGCACGAACGGGATCATCAGGTGCAGGTTCGGCGTCTGCTCCCGCACCCGTGCGAGCGCCTCGAGCTCCAGCCCGAACAGCATCGGGTCGTCGACGTACCGGTAGCAGCCGCGGTAGCCGATCATCGGGTTGTGCTCGTGCTTCTCGAACTCCTCGCCGCCCTTGAGCTCGCGGAACTCGTTGGTGCGGAAGTCCATCGTCCGGTAGACGACCGGCCGCGGCGCGAACGCGTGCGTGATCTGCAGCAGCGACGACGTCATGGCGTTGATGAAGTCGTCAGGACCGCGCTGTGCGAGGAACCGCCGCGGGTGCTCAGCACCGAGCGCTTCGGTCAGCATGAACTCCGCCCGCAGCAGCCCCACGCCGTCGACGGGCATCGCGGCCACCTCGGCAGCGTGCTCGGGCAGCGCGAGGTTGACGTACACACGCGTACCGAGGGCTTCGGTGGCCTGCACCACGGGGGCGACGATGCGTGGTGCCGTGGTGATGGGAGCAGAGCCTGCTCGCACCTCTCCAGCGCTGCCGTCGACCGTGACCAGCTGGCCCTCCTTCAGCACCGAGGTGGCCGAACCGGTGCCGACGACGCACGGCACACGCAGTTCGCGGGCCACGATCGCGGCGTGACAGGTGATGCCACCGCCGTCTGTCACGACCGCGGACGCACGGCGCATCGTCGGAACCCAGTCGGGGTTGGTCATCTCCGCGACCAGCACCTCACCGTCACGCAGCCGACCACCCTCGTCGGGGGAGCTCAGCACGCGCACCCGGCCCGAAGCGATGCCAGGCGACGCGGCGAGCCCGGCGACCAGCGGGCCCGCCGAGGCAGGCGGCTCGTCGGGCAACGTGGTGATCGGCCGGGACTGCACGAGCCACGTCTTGCCCTCGGCGATGGCCCACTCGGTGTCCTGCGGTTCGCCGTAGTGTCGCTGCACGCGCATCCCCAGCTGCCCGATCGCGATGGCCTCGGCGTCGGTGAGCACCTGTGCGTGCGATTCCTCGGCTGTGAGGTCGATCCGTTCGTCGTTGCCGTTCGTGCCGCGCACGATCTTGTGGGACTTGCGGCCGACCCTGGTGTCCACAAGGGACACCGTGTCGCCGTTACGGCGCAGCACGTACGTGTCAGGCTCGACCGAGCCGCTGACCACGACCTCGCCGAGCCCGAACGATCCCTCGATCAGCAGCTTGTCGCGGTCGCCGCTGGACGGATCGGCGGTGAACATGACACCGGAGCGTTCGGAGTTCACCATCTTCTGCACCACGACGGCGATCGCGGGCTCATCGGTGATGCTCTGTTCTGCCCGGTAGGCGATCGACCGCGTGCCGAACAACGACACCCAGCAGTCCAGCAGCCGGTCGAGCAGGGCGTGCGCGCCTCGGGTGTTGGTGAAGGTGCTGTTCATGCCCGCGAACGACGAACCCGCGGTGTCTTCGGAAGTGGCCGAGGACCGGACCGCCACGGACTCGTCCTGACCGAGGCCGCGGTATGCCTCCAGCACGTCGTGCCGCACGTCGTCGGAGATCCCGGCCTTGCGCACGAGCTCACGCATCCGCTCGGCGCACTCCTCCAACCGCTGCGGTGAGGTACCGCGGTCGAGCGCGATGGTGAGTTCCGCGGCGAGGTCGTCGCGGACCTGGCTCATGGATGTCAGGAACGCCTCCGCGGTCACGACGAAGCCAGGGGGCACGGGCAGCCCGGCGCGGGTGAGTTCGCCGAGGTTGGCGCCCTTGCCGCCGGCGATGGCGGTGTCGTTCTTGCCGAGCGTGGCGAAGTCGCGGATGTAGGTGGTCACTTCTGCTCCTGGTCGCGGAGAAGGTCGATGACGGGACGGCGGGGTGTGGCGGGCAGCGGGTCGGCGTTGAACCCGGCCCAGCCGACGCGGATCACGAGCTGAGGGCAGGTGGCGCCGCCGAGGACCTCGTCGCGGACCAGATCTCTGGTCTCCACGACCTCCAGCGGCTGGCTCAGCGGGCAGGTCGCGAGGCCCGCGGCGGTGGCTTCCAGCAACACCGCGCTCGCCGCCTCACCAGCACGAAGCCGGGACAGGTCGTCGTCGGACGACGTGCTCAGCACGAGCAGCGCTCCCGCGTCCTCGCCGAGCACGCTGCGGCTGCCCTGCAGCAAGGACCCCGGCGCGAACTCACGCATCCTGAGGTTGCCGTACTGCCGCGAGCCGGCGGGGATGTTCGCAGCCGGAACTCCGGCCGACGCGCCGGGATAGACACCGCTCCACTGGTGGATCTCGGCCTGGTAGGCCGGGTCGGCCTCCTGGACGTGGGCGGCCTTGCCGATCGCGATCAGGAGTTCGTCACGCGCTTTTCCGGTCGCGATGCGCGCGTCCACCCCCTCAGCGCGAGCGAACTGCACGAGCTGCTGCAACAGCTCCTCAGGGGTCGGCCAGGAGGAGAAGGCGCGGCGATCGGTGCGCCTGCGCGGAATCGCCGCCGCGAGGGCCACATGGGACTGTCTCGGTTCCGCCGGCTCGAACTCGATCGCGGCCAGGTGATCGGGCTGTGCGGGGTTGGGCAGACGGTGGACCTTCGCGTGCCAGCCGAGTGCCGCGAGCGCGGCCCGCAGGTGGTGCAGCGCAGCCCCGCAGCTGACGACCAGATCGGCGCCGAGCGGATCGGTCGCGGGCAAGGCGCGCGTGCGGTCGGCGTACAGGTGCAGGCTGTGCGCACCGAGTTCCCAGCGCCACGGCTGGGAGTTGTGCACCGACGGTGCGCGGCCGGCGAGTGCCACCGCCGCTCGCACCGTTGTCTCGTCGGGCTGACCGCGGTCCATCCCGCTCACCTCCACGTTGAAGTCCTGTCTTGAAAGTCGCAGCAGAGGCGGCCGCGGGTGAGGGGCCTACGTCCCGGCTTGGCCGGGACCCGCGGCACTCACCGCAGCATCAACGGACCCGCGTGTTGCTCCTCACCGACCGGCACCACCACGACCGGGCACAGGGCGTGGCGCAGGCAGAAAGCCGTGACTGAGCTGAACACCAGTACGTCCAGCCTGCGCACACCGTGCCCGCCCACCACAAGGCAGGCTTCGTGCCTGGACAGCTCCACGAGAGCTGGTCCAGGGACGCCGTGCAGCGTCTGCAGATCCACCTGAACCCCGTCGCCATCCGCGCCCAGCGAATCGAGAGCGGCCAGCAGGTCCTCCTTGTGCGCGGCCTCGAATCCCAGCTGGCACACTCCGGCCGCCAGCACAGACGTGTTGGTGCGCTTGGCTTCTCGCACCGCCCACAACAACGCGGCGCGCGCCGCAGGTGACCTGTCGACTCCGACGACAACGCGTGACTTCTCGCTCATGTGTTCAGCGTGTTGAGCCCGCTCCCCGGTGTGCAGGGCCCTTCGGTCCTCCTGCACCGGGTCGGAACGCCCGGCTGACCCACGTCCTTGGCAGGTGGGCCCCTGCTGTTCCGGCGACAAGGCTTGAGGCGGAAAGAGACCGAAGATCGCCGGAGGGTGTCATGCGTGAACCGACAGTCGCCTCGCTGATGACACGTGAGGTGATCACCGCGGACGTCGAGTGCTCGTTCAAGGAGCTCGTGCGGCTGCTGGAGGACAACAAGGTCAGTGCTGTTCCCGTGCTCGACGGCGGCTACCCCGTCGGCGTGGTCTCGGAAGCCGACCTGATGCCGAAGGAGGAGTTCAGGGGCGGCACCGAGGACGCGCCAGGTGTGTTCGCCGGGCGCGCGGCGAAGCACCGGTGGGAGCAGGCGAGCGGCGTGATCGCGCGCGACGTGATGACCTCGCCGGTGAGGAGCGTCCCGCCGGGTCTCGCAGCGAGCGCCGCGGCCCGCGAGCTGGCGGTAGCCGGTGTTCGCAGGCTGTTCGTCATGGACTCCGACGGCGCGCTGGTCGGCGTGCTCTCCCGCCGCGACCTGCTGAAGCTCTTCGTGCGGGACGACGGCGAGCTGCGCACGACGATCCGCGACGAGATCTTCGGCCGGGTGCTGTGGGTGGACCCGAACACCATCGACGTCGAGGTCATCGATGGCGTCGTGACGATGCGGGGCCGGCTGGAACGCCAGAGCGAGGTCGAGATCGCCGAACACCTCGTGCGCGTCCTGCCGGGCGTTGTCGACGTGCACAACCACCTGCGCTGCGGTTGGAACGACACCACACACACCCGCCAGACCGAGATCTTCGGCTAGGAGCGTCATGAGGACTCGAGATGTGATGACCACGGACGTCGTGGTCGTCGAAGCAGGCACGCCGGCGCGCGATGCCGCTCAGCTGCTAGCCGAACGCGGATTCACCGCGCTACCCGTGGTCGACACCTTCGGCGCGTTGATCGGGATGGTCGATGAAGCCGACCTGCTCCAGGATCGCCTGCCACAGGACCCGCGGTCGCTCGTTCACGGTGAGCCCGTCGAGGCCAGGAAGTCGCCGGCGGCCGTGGTCGACCAGGTGATGACCAAGGAGCCGGTGGTGGCGAGCCCGAACACCGACCTCGCGGAGGTCGCCGGCCTGATGCTGGAGCACAACGTGCGCAGCGTGCCGGTCGTCCGTGAAGGCCACCTCGCGGGAATCGTGACTCGCAGGGACGTGCTCCGCTCCATCACCCGCGCGGACTGGGTCGTCGAGGCCGAGATCCACAACAGGCTCGGCATGGTCGGCGGCGCCCAGCGTTGGCAGGTCGCGGTTTCCGGCGGCAGGGTGTCCATCGTGGACAAGGGGAACAGCGCCACCGAACGGCACGTGGTCGACGTGCTGGTGCGTGCGGTAGCAGGCGTGACCGATGTCGAGTTCTCCACCGAACCCGTACACGCCGGGAGCTGATGATGGGACGGAAGCGGTGGGGTGATCTCACTCCGTTGCAGCGCAAGTCCTTCACTTGGCTGACTGTCGTGCAGGTGATGCTCGCGGCGGCGGCGTGGGCGGACCTGTCGATGCGGCCCGGGGAGTTCGTACGCGGTCGCAAGTTGTGGTGGGCGCTTGCGATCGCAGTGAACTTCATCGGGCCGTTCTCCTACTTTCGCTGGGGAAGGAGGTCGTAGAGAGGATCAGAACGAAAGGCGCCGGCACCCCCTCCCGGCGCCTTTCTGCTGTGTCGAGACATTCGCCGTTACGTCCTGTGGTGGTGAGGACTTAGGTCCCGCGAACGACGAGACCTGGGGTGGTGGGGGACAGGTTCGCTGAAGCGCAGGCTGCTCACAGCCAGACAGTCCACATCGGAGTGAGGAGATCGCCGTGAGCACAGACGTAGCCGGGCCTGCGGCCGCGACGCGGCCCGATTCGGGAAGCGACCAGCCACGCTCGTCCAGATTCGGCCTGCCGACCGCGACCGCCCTGGTGGTCGGATCAGTGATCGGAACGGGCGTGTTCGGCCTGCCGACCGCACTCGCGGCGTTCGGACCGGTCAGCCTCGTGGCGTTCGTCCTCGTGTCGATCGGCGCACTGGCACTCGCGCTCACGTTCGGCGCGCTGGCCAAGCGGATCAGCGGTTCCGGCGGCCCGTACGTGTACGCCGGGGAGGCGTTCGGTGAGTTCGCCGGATTCCTCAACGCCTGGTGCTACTGGATCACCGCGTGGGCGGGCAACGCGGCGATCGTCGTGGCGTTGGTGGGCTACGTCGAGGTCTTCGTCAACACCGAGCACCAGGTGGGCTGGTCCATCGTGATCGCGCTGGCGGGCCTGTGGATTCCAGCTCTGGTCAACCTGTCCGGACTGCGGAACATGGCCGTCACGCAGATCGTCTTCACGGTGCTGAAGATCGTGCCGCTGCTGTTCATGGCCACCGTCGGCCTGGTCTTCGTGAAGTTGGCGAACTTCGGTCCGTTCAACGCGAGCGGCACCTCGATCGGCGGCGCCATCTCGGCCGCGGCCGCGATCGCGCTGTTCAGCTTCATCGGCATCGAGACCGCATCGGTCGCAGCCGGCCGAGTCCGCGACCCCGAGCGCAACGTCGGACGGGCCACCGTGTTCGGCACGATCGGCTGCGCGGTCATCTACGTCCTCGGCACACTCACCGTCTTCGGCACCGTCCCGAACGAGACGTTGCGCGGGACCTCGGCGCCCTTCACCGAGGCGGCCAACGCCATCTTCGGCGGTCAGTGGGCCGGTCAGGCCGTGGCGATCGCCGCCGTGGTGTCGGGCATCGGCTGCCTGGTCGGCTGGACTCTGATCATCGGCGAGATGCCGATGGCCGCGGCGAAGGACAAGTTGTTCCCGAAGGCGTTTCTGCGCACCCGCGGCGATATCCCGAGCTTCGGCATCATCAGCTCCACCGTGCTCGCCTCGGCGCTGGTGGTCGT
Organism: Lentzea sp. NPDC092896; assembly: GCF_044754905.1. NCBI lineage: Bacteria > Bacillati > Actinomycetota > Actinomycetes > Pseudonocardiales > Pseudonocardiaceae > Lentzea > Lentzea sp. NPDC092896. The sequence continues at coordinate 134,879 of NZ_JBIVPX010000017.1, read as the reverse complement.
GAGCTACACCAACTTCGAACAGGTCTTCACCACGCTCGTGCTGCTGTCGGTGTTCACCGCCGTGGTGCCGTACCTGTTCAGCGCTGCCGCGCAGCTGTACTGGCTGCTGGTGCGCGGTCGCAAGGCCGAGTGGCCGCACCTCGTGCGCGACTGCACCGTCTCGATCCTCGCTCTCGCCTTCGCCTTCTGGGCACTGGCCGGTAGCGGCTACCAGGCCGTCTACTACGGCGTCATCTGCCTGCTGCTGGGCGTCCCGCTCTACATCTGGCTCAAGGCGGGCCAGCGTGAGTACGACGGGGTGAAGTCGTGAACCTCGGCGTCGGATCGGAAGTCGGCGCGCTGCGTCAGGTGATCGTGCACCGGCCAGGGCTGGAGCTGAGCAGGCTCACCCCGCGCAACTGCGACGAGCTGTTGTTCGACGACGTGCTCTGGGCCTCGAAGGCACAGGAGGAACACGACACCTTCGCTGGGGAACTGCGTCAGCGCGGAATCACCGTGCACCACACTGGCACCCTGCTCGCAGATACCTTGGCTCTGCCGGAAGCCCGTGCGTTCGTGTTGGACCGGGTGTGCACCCCTGAGCTGCTCGGGCCGACCCTGGCCGGTCCGGTGCGCGAGTTCGCGGAGAAGGTCGACGCCGCGACGCTCGCCGAGCTCCTGGTCGGCGGCGTGACCCGCGCCGACCTGTCTCCACTCGGCGTGCCGAGCCTGCGCTGGAACAGCCTCGGTCTGGACGACTTCGTACTGCCGCCGCTGCCGAACACCCTCTTCCCGCGCGACAGTTCGGCGTGGATCTACGGCGGCGTCACGATCAACCCGATGGCGAAAGCCCCTCGCCGCCGCGAATCCCTGCACTGCCAGGCGATCTACCGCTTCCACCCCCTGTTCGCCGACGCCGTGTTCCCGATCTACTACGGCGCCGACGACGCGAACCATCAACCCGCGACGTTGGAAGGTGGCGACATCCTCGTTCTGGGCCGCGGCACCGTGCTGATCGGCATGGGGGAGCGGACCACCCCGATGGGCGTGGAAATCCTGGCGCGCGAACTGTTCCGCACCGGCCAGGCGAGTTCCGTGATCGCAGTGCAGCTGCCCCGCTCCCACGCCCTCATGCACCTCGACACGGTCATGACGATGCTCGATCTGGACACGTTCATCCGGTACCCAGGCCTGGACCCCGAGACGCTCAAGACGTGGGTGATTACACCCGCTGACGCTGAAGAGGTCGTCGAACGCAGCTCGGCCGGCCTGCGGGTGCGGGAGCGAACCTCGGTGTTCGCCACCATCGCCGATCTGCTCGGCATCGACCGGCTGCGCGTGCTCAGCGCGGACGAAGACGCCCGCGCCGCCGAACGCGAACAGTGGGACGACGCCAACAACTTCCTCGCGCTCGCTCCCGGCGTCGTCGTCGGCTACGAGCGCAACACCGTCACCAACACCATGCTCGCCGACCACGGCATCGAGGTCATCTCCATTCCCGGCAACGAACTCGGCCGCGGCCGAGGCGGAGCCCGCTGCATGACCTGCCCGATCCAGCGCGACGGCATCTGAAAGGACTTGTTCGATGCGACACCCTGGCTCTCTGCTGAAGGAACTGGACCTCACCAAGGAGAAGTTCCTCGACCTCGTCTCCCAGGCGCGCGGGCTGAAGCGCGCCAAGTCGTCCCACACCGAGCACCCGCTGCTGAAGGGCAAGAACATCGCCCTTGTCTTCGAGAAGAGCTCCACCCGCACCCGTTGCGCCTTCGAGGTCGCGGCCCACGACCAGGGCGCCCACGTCACCTACCTCGATCCGACCGGCTCCCACATGGGCCGCGAGGAGTCCATTCCGGACACCGCCAAGGTTCTAGGCCGCATGTTCGACGCCATCGAGTTCCGCGGCTTCGCCCAGGACACGGTCGAGACGCTGGCCGAGCACTCCGGCGTGCCCGTGTGGAACGGCCTCACCGACTCCTGGCACCCCACCCAGATGCTCGCCGACGTCCTCACCATGACCGAGAACTTCAACGGACAGGTCGAGGACATCAAGTTCGCCTTCGTCGGCGACGGCCACAACAACGTCGCCCGCTCGCTGTTGGTCACGGGAGCCTTGCTCGGTATGGACGTCCGCATCGCGGCACCTGCCGAGCTGCAGCCGCCCGCCGAGGTGATCGCCAAGGCCCACGATCTGGCCGCGGTGAGCGGTGCCCGCGTGCTCGTCACCGACGACGCCGAACAGGCTGTCGCCGGCGTCGACTTCATCTACACCGACGTGTGGGTCAGCATGGGCGACTCACCCGAGGCCTGGGACACCCGAGTGCCCCTGCTGACGCCCTACCGCGTCACCGCCGAACTGATGAAGGCCACCGGGAACCCCAGCACGAAGTTCCTGCACTGCCTGCCGTCGATCCACGACCGCACCACGATCGTCGGCCGCCGGGTCCACGACCAGTACGGTCTCGACGGCGCCGAAGTCACCGACGAGGTGTTCTCCTCACCCGCGTCGGTCGTCTTCGACCAGGCCGAGAACCGCCTCCACACGATCAAGGCGGTCATCGTCGCCGGGCTGGCCTCCTGATGCGCATCGTCGTCGCGCTCGGAGGCAACGCACTGCTCATGCGCGGCGAACGCGCGGACGCCTCGGTTCAGCTTCACCACGTCGAAGCAGCGGCGCGAGCACTCGCGCCGCTCGCCGCGGAACACGAACTCGTCATCTGCCACGGCAACGGACCCCAGATCGGTTTGCTCGCACTCGAAAGCGAGGCCGACCCGTCACTCACCCGCCCCTGCCCGCTCGACACCCTCGGCGCCGAAACCCAGGCATGATCGGCTACTGGCTCGCCCAGTCCCTGCGCAACGCGGGAGTCGCAAACCAGTCCTCGCCGTCGTCACCCAAACCGTCGTCGACGCGGCCGACCCGGCGTTCACCACGCCAACGAAGTTCATCGGCCCGATCTACGGCCGCAAGCCCGCGGACCGGCTGGCCGAGCTGAACGGATGGACCATGGCCGCGGACGGCCCGCATTGGCGCCGCGTCGTCCCGTCACCCGAGCCGTTGCGGCTGGTCGAACAGGAGTCCATCGAACAGTGCTCGCGCACTGTGCTGACCGCGACGAACAACTCGCCCGCGATCTCCGCGTTGCTCCGCCCCTGCGCGGCCAGCCGCAGCACCTGCTGGCCGCCTCACATTGCTGGCCGGTAGCTTCCTGTCGTTCTTACTCTTATGTGTCTGAGGGTGGTGGCCTGCGGTCGATGCCGGTGATCCGGGCCAGCGCGGCAAAGCCGTCGTCAGTTCCCGGCCAGTGCTGGCGAACCGCGTCGAGGCCGGCGCGGCGCACCACCGAGCGCAGCACCGCGGTGACGATGATCGCGTCGTCGGCGTAGCCGAGCACCGGGATGAAGTCCGGTACGAGATCGATGGGAGATGCCAGGTATACGAGCAGCAGGCCCAGCCGCACCCGCACGCGTCGGGGCAGTTCGCGATCCGCGGCCAGTCTGCGCACGAGACGTAGCACGTCTGGCAACAGCCGCATCGCTTCGCGCAACATGCCTCCGTGCGGCCGGACGATCGCCAGCATGATGATCAACGCCAGCCACGTCACGAGCAACGCCACCGCAAGGCCGATCAGCGCATCCATCCACCAGTAGCCGGTCACGACTCCAGTTTCCGCTGTCGGCCGGCGCCCTTTGTGGCGGGCGATTCGGAGGCCTCGGCTCGCGTGGCCGTGTCCTCGAACGCGGAGAACTCGGCGTCGGTCAGCCGCCCCTGCCCGCGTTCTGCGGCCAGTTCGTCCCGCAGCGCGGGCAACCTCTCCAGCCCCTCGGCGTACTCGGCGTCGCGGGTGGTGTTGAACTTGGCGATCACCGGCCGCTCCTCGTGGTTGCGTTCGTGCTCTGGGCGGACGACGACATTGTTGCGTGCCCGCGGAACAGAAGCGCAAGTGTGCGCACTGGCCCACCAGAAAGTGCTTGAGATTCTCGGGCAGCTCTAGCCCGACGATTCATTGTGAGATGCGCAGTCGCCAGGACGTCCAGCAGTTCAAAGTGGCATCGCCGCCCGCAGTTCGGGTGCCTTGTCTTGTTGAAGCCGCATGACGGGACCGCGTTGTCGTCGCTCGGCGAGGTCGAGTGCGAGCGCGTGGACGGCACGACCCTAAGATTGCGCGGCTCAACGCGTGTTGAGCACGGCGCCTTCGCGTCGACTCGGGGAGGTGCGGTGAACGCGGATCTGGATGCCGGTGCGGAGCCTGGCGGTCCATCGCTGAGGCGGTGGTCGATGTGGATCTCGCTGGCGCTGGTCGTGGTCCTGCTGGGGGCGACCACGGCGGTCCTGCTGGCCATCGGCGACCTGTCCCGGGCGCGCTCGCGGTTGCTGGACGTGGTCGGCCCCGCGGTGGTCAGCGCGCAACAGCTCGGCACCGACCTCGTCGACCAGGAGAACGGGCTCCGGGGTTACGTGCTCAGCGGCAGCGCCGACTTCCTCGCGCCTTACGAGAACGGCCTGGGCCGGCAGACCGCGGCGCGTGCGACCGTCGCGGCGTTGAACACCCCGAAGGTGACCGAGAGCGTGGCCGCGCTGGACGAGGCGCTGTCCGCGTGGCGCAGCCAGTACGCCGACCCGACGATCGCCGCGGTCCGCACGGGCGGTGTGGTGCCGGACGAGGCGGTCGGCAAGCAGCGGTTCGACGCTGTTCGCGTGGCGTTGTCCACACTGCAGGCAGAACTGGCGCTCCAGCGCACCGATGGACGGGCCGCGCTCAACAACTCGGCCACCAGAATGGCGGTCACCTGCATTGTCGCCCTGGCCGTGCTGCTGATCGCCGTGCTGGGCTGCGTCGCCGCGGTGCTCGTGTACGTGGTCGGCCCGGTGAGCAGGCTGCGCGAGCACGTCGGGCTGGTCGCCGGTGGCGACTTCGCCCACACGGTCACCGCCACCGGCCCGCTGGAGCTGCGCGCACTGGGCCGCGACGTCGACACCATGCGCACCCGCATCGTCGACGAACTCGGCCAGACCAAGGACCACAACACGGCTCTGGCCACCGCGACGGAGGACCTGCGCCGCTCCAACGCGGAGCTGGAGCAGTTCGCCTACGTCGCCTCCCACGACCTGCAAGAACCTCTGCGCAAGATCGCGAGTTTCTGCCAGTTGCTGCAACGGCGCTACGGCGGGCAGCTCGACGAGCGCGCCGACCAGTACATCGACTTCGCGGTGGACGGCGCGAAACGCATGCAGGTGCTGATCAACGACCTGCTCGCCTTCAGCCGGGTCGGCCGGCACCGCGACAAGCAGGTGGTCGTCCCCGCCGGTGAACTGGTGGACGAAGCCCGCCGCAATCTCGCCCAGGCGCTGGAGGAGTCCGGCGCCCAGGTCGAGGTGGGCACTCTGCCAGAAGTGCAGGGCGAGGCCCGGTTGCTCGCCGGCGTCTTCCAGAACCTGATCGGCAACGCGGTGAAGTTCCGCACAGAGCAGACCCCGCACGTGCGCATCGACGCCGAGCCGGGCGAGGACGACATGTGGGTGTTCTCAGTGCGGGACAACGGCATCGGCATCGAACCGCAGTACGCCGAGCGGATCTTCGTCATCTTCCAGCGCCTGCACACCAAGGACCAGTACAGCGGCACCGGCATCGGCCTGTCGATGTGCCGCAAGATCGTCGAGTACCACGGCGGCCGCATCTGGCTGGACACAGAGGCCGCCAGCGGCACGACCATCCACTTCACGTTGCCCCGAGTGGAGGCGAACGTCCCGGCGTTCAGCGCGTAGCGCACCCCGACAGTTTGTCGTTGCGGGCAATCCTGTGGGGTGACAGAACTCCGCACCCATACGCTGATCTGCGGTAATCAGGTTCTATCGTCCTGAGGGCATGATCGTGAGCGTGGCACTGCGACTGCTGATGGTCGACTGGCCGGTGCTGCCTCACCTCGTAGCCCCCCGTGGGGCACGTCGAGAGGTCCGTGGTGCGTCAAGGGCGTTACGGCCGTGCGGCTGGCGGTTCAGGGTGGCGGCACGACGCCGTCGGTCTGTTCGAGGTCGGAGATCCACAAGGCGAGCGCCGCTTGTGCGTCGCGCAGGGTGCGTGCCGGCTCGCCGAGTCCGCGCAATGCCAGCCGTCGCTGTTCGAGCCTGGGGCTCCGGAACCTCGGAAACGCGAGCTTGAGGCACGTGTCGATCATCTGGGCGTGGTAGTGCAGCAGTTGAGTCACCCGGAACTCCAGTGACGCGCGGTCGGCGTCGCCGATGAGGTCCAGAGCCCATCCGTGCAGCCGGCAGTAGTCGGACGCGACGCGGCCGCCCCGGCGGGCCACCTGCGCCGGGACGTCGCCAGGTTGCGCGCAGGCGCCGATGATCTGCTCGGCGGCGGGCTGGAGTGTGACCGCATGGGTGGCCACCTCCAGCAGCGACCGCAGTGCGACCAGACGTGCGGCGGCGGAATTCTTCGCAGCTGTCACGTTCGCGCCTCGCTGCGGGCGACGCCCCGGAATACGCATGTGAGCCACCAGCCTCGATGAGCCAGCCCGGAAGCACCCAGTATGAACCGCCACGAGGCGCGCCGCGAGGTGCCGGAGTGCCGATGGGCTTCCGCCGGTCGGGGGACTTGAACTCCCTCACGCTCCCGCTGGGCACGGCTCTCGTCGAGCGGGGTCAGCGGTGGTCGTCGCTGCCCCTGCCTCGGCCGCGGTGGTCGTCATCGCGTTCGGCCGTCCTGCCGCCGTGGTCGTCGTAGGTGGGGTTGGCAGTGCTGTCGTCGCCGCCGCGGTCCCGACGGCCTCCGTGGTCGTCGTCGTTGCGGCTGGGGTGTGAACTGCTGGACGTCGTAGGGGAGGAGGGCCACGTCGTCCGGTCCTCCGTGGTGGACGTGGTGGAGGTGCTCGTCGAGGACGCCGGTGACACCGAGATGGGCACCGAGCGCACGCCGTCGTCGTTGCCCTGCGCGATCGCCGTCAGCGTCACGCCGGCTGCCAGTGCGACTCCCGCAGCCGCGATCGCGATAACCCTGCGCATCATGTTCTCCTTCTCGTTCGCTGCCAACGAGATGAGCTTCGCCGGTCGTCGGATAGCGGCGCGCTGCACCAGGTTTAACGAACTCCTAAGAGGACCGGCCGAGGTCTAGCACGATCCGCGCGCCGGTCGGCTCGACCCGCGCCACGTGGAACGCGCCGCCCGAGGATCGCGCGGTCTGCCGGGCGATGTCGAGCCCGAGGCCGGTCGAGCCCGCGCCGCTCGTGCCCCGCTCCAACGCGGCGTCGTCGGCGAAGCCGGGGCCCTCGTCCTGCACCACGAGCCTCGCGCCATCGGGCGTCGCGGTGAGCGAGATCAGGTACGGCGTGCCCTCTGGCGTGTGTGCGAAGACGTTGCCCAGCAACGCGTCCAGGCACGCGCCCAGCTCGGCCTCGCCGACCGCGACCAGGAGCGGTCCCGCCGCGACATCCGCGCGCGCGACGCGGTCCTGGTCCTGTGCGAGCACAGCCCAGAACTCGGCTCGCCGCGCGACGACCTCCGTCGCGTCGCAGGAGCCCGGCGTGGAGTCGCGGTTGCGTGCCTGGTCGATGAGTGCGGTGACCTGACGCTGAAGGTTCTCGGCGTGCCCGGTGATCCGCTCGGCTTCGACCGGGTCGGCGAGCGACTCCGCGTCCAGCCGCAACACCGTCAGCGGTGTGCGGAGCCGGTGGGAGATGTCGGCGACGGCTTCCCGCTCCTGCCGCACGAGTTCCCGGATGCGGGCGGCCAGCCCGTTCAGCGCGGCGGCGACCGACCGGACCTCGGCCGGACCGCTCGGCTGGGCGCGCGCATCGAGATCGCCATCCGCCAGCCGCGTCGACACGGCGGCCAACTCGTCCACCGGTCTGATGATCGAGCGAGCCAGCCGGTCCGCGACCAGCACGCCGAGCACGAGCAGGACCACGCCGAGCGCGGCGAGCACCAGCCACGCCGAGGTCAGCCCCCGGCTCAGCTCCCCGGAGTCGACGAACGCGCGCACGACGGCCGTGCCCGCGGGGAGACCTTGCACGGCGAGCAGGATCTCCAGGCCCCCATCGTTCTCGACGACGAGACTGCCCTGTTCGGCGGCGAGCCGGACACCGGGCGTGCGATCGGACGTGGCTCCGACGACGGTGCCATCGGGCAGGAACACGGAGACAGGATGGCCGGCGGAGGTGGCCAGCTGGTCCACGGCGGCTTGCAGCGAGCGAGCGTCGGCGGTGGCGACGAGCGAGGTCAGCGACTGCGCCCGCACGGTCGCCGCCGTCACGGCGCGATCGGCCGCGACGGAGCGCAGCAGGATCGCCAGGGGAACGAGGAACGCGACGAGGACGAGCGTCATGACGGCCGCTACGAGCATCGTGAGCCGCCGCCTCACGGCAGGTCACCGGGTTCGGCGAGCCGGACGCCGACGCGGCGGACGGTGTGCAGGTAGCGCGGTTCCTGCGCGGTCTCGCCGAGCTTGCGCCGCAACCAGGACAGGTGCACGTCGACGGTCTTGTCCGCTCCCCCGTAGGGCTGCTTCCACACCTCGGTCAGCAGCTCCCGCTTGCTCACGACGGCACCGGCGCGCACAGCGAGGTAGTGCAGGAGATCGAACTCACGGGGCGTGAGGTCTAGCGGCGCGCCGTCGAGCGAGGCCGACCGCGCGCGGGCATCGACGACGAGGGAGCCCACGGTGACGGCGGGCTCCGGCTGGTCGGACCCGGTGCGCCGGAGCACGGCCCGGATGCGCGCGTCGAGCTGCGCTCCACCGAACGGCTTGACGACGTAGTCGTCGGCCCCGGCGTCGAGCAGCCGCACGATCTCCGCCTCGTCGGCGCGCGCGGTGACGACGATGATCGGCACGACGCTGACGGCGCGGATCATCCGCAGCACCTCGCGCCCGTCGAGGTCGGGGAGCCCGAGGTCGAGCAGCACCACATCGGGTCGTGAGGTGACGGCGGACTGCAAACCGGACATGGCGGTGCCGGCGGACGACACGACGTGCCCCTGTTCGGTGAGCGCCCTGATCACCGCCGTCCGGATGGTCGCGTCGTCCTCGACGATCAACACCATGGCCATGCTGCGCAACGCTATAACCAGGCGGACGCGCACGCGCGCGTCGAGCCGCTCCCTAGCCACCTCTTAGCAGCGCCTTAACCATCGCGGATGGCACAGTGGGGCCGTGGAACGACGGGGAGCGCTGATGGCGGGAGCCTGGCTGCTGGCCGCGCTGGCGGCGGCGGGCGTGGGCACCGTGGCGCTGGACCTGGTGGGCGAGGGACTGCTCGGCCCGCAGACGCAGGCGCTGACCCAGGAAGAAGTGGCGAGGGCGCTGGAAGCGGGGGAGCGACCGCAGACGACCACGCAGCAGTCACCCACGACCACGACCGAGGTGAGGGGCGCCCCCAGGGGCCTGACGGTCCTGGGCGGGAGCATCGTGGCGGAGTGCGCGAACGGCCTGGTGACCCTCACGACGTGGACCCCTGACCCCGGTTACCGCTCGCACGACGTGAACCAGGGCCCGGCAGCACAGGCGTTCGTCAAGTTCAAGGCGGACAGGGTCAAGCGCGAGAGCAGGGTGACCATCACCTGCCTGAACGGCGAACCGCAGGCACAGGTGGACGAGCGCAACTAGCGTCCTGACCTGCTCGCGTCCATCTCAGCTGGAATGTTGCCGGGAACCTGCGCGGTATCGGCCCTGCGTCATCTTCGCTGAGGCTCGAAACCTTTTGGCCATGTGCGCCGATAGAGGGCTCGACACAACGGGCAAAAGATGCGGCTGCACATGACTGCCAGCAATGATCGCTGGGCGAAGTACGGCAAGCTCGGCCGCGTGATCGCGATCGTCGTCGCGGTGGTGGTGGGCGCCGCGAACCTCGACGGCTTCCTGTCGATGGTCGAGCGCATCACCGGCTCCTCGGACACCAGTGATCAGCCCACGTCGGCGCGAACTCCTGGCGCCGCACTGAGCCTGACGCAGGCCCCAGCGGCCCAACCCACGCTTCAGGACACCAAGCCGACGCCCCAGACCCAGGAACAGCCCGCGCAGCGGCCGCCGACCACAGCGCAGCGCCAGCCCGCGACGGCTGCCGCGGAACAGCCGAAGCGGGCAGGCGCACTGGTGATCAACATCAAGATGGGGTCGAGCGGGAAGGTCGGACCGTCCGAGTACCGGGCGGGAGCGACGCCGGGCGCGAACGTCGACGTCTTCGACGACATGGGCCAGTTGAGTGCGGGCTGCTATCCGTCCTGGGTGCTCACCAGAGCCGGCACCGAAGTGCAGAAGCTCCGCAACACCAGGTGCACCTCGGGTGGCATCACGATGTTCAACTTCGGAGACTCGCTCGACACCCCCGGCGCCTATCGGCTCAGCGTGGACATCGTCACGGATGCAGGTCAGAAGGGAAGCAGCTCCGTGGATTTCCAGGTGGGCTGAGGACCCGCGGCCTGACAGCGATGCCGGCCTGGACGTCGCCGCGGAACGGCACCTTCGCCACCGCGACGTTCTCGACCTCAGGCGAACGGGATGCCAGCACTCCGGCAGCGGCGCCCGCGAACCGGAGCAGTCTGCGGCGGGGTCAGGTGTGGGACGTGGCCAGGTCCCGGTCGGCGTGCCGGCCTGCCGCTTCCTGGGCGGCCTTCGCGTCACGACGCTCGATCGCGTTGAAGATCTCCGCGCGGTTGGTGGCGGCAAGACCGGCCGCCTCGACCTCCATGGCGTGCCGCAACGCGAGTGTCCACTGTGGAGGTTGGTCGTGGAGGTGGTCGAGCAGAACTGATGTCACGGCTGACCGGTCGCGGACGTACGTGCCGCGGCCAGATGCTGATTCGAGCATGCCGTTGCCGATCAGCAAGCTCGTCACCTGGCGGATGATCGCGAAGCTGAAGCCTGATGTCGCGGCCGTCTGAGCTTGGGTGGGGATCCGGGAGTTCAGCGGCCACGTGCCGCTGAGTATCTGATCTCTCATCCAGTCGACGGCGTCGTCGCTGCGCGACCGCTTTGATGACATGCGGTGCGGCCCTTCGTGGTGACGGTGGCCGATCTGCCGACTTCCTGCCTCGGCTGGAGAACTGGCCGCAGGCGGTGACGGCGTACCAAGAGGCGCTGACCCTCACCGACAACGAGGTCGAACGCACGTTTCTCGCCGAGTGGTTGTCCGAAGTGGCACGCAATCTCCCCGCGTGCCACTCATGAAAGAACAGCATTCTGACCGCCATCCACCATGCCGGCAGGCGTGTGCGCATCGCGACGACGTGGTCAAGCCCGGTGATCACGGTTCCAGTCCGCGAAGGCCGCGACGTAGGACGCGACGCACGCCTCGGGGGTCGCGAGGGACGTCACGACGTGGCCGTCGACCGTGAGCGGGGGATCGAGCGGGAGCTGCCGCAGTCTGGGCGTCTCGCCGCTGAGCTGCTCGGCCGGCAGCAGTGTCCAGGCGCACGGGTCGCTCCCGACCTCGAACAGCACCGAGAGGAAGTCGCCGGACGGTGGCCGCCGGGGCGCCGAGGGCAGGGCGGCGACGATCGCGTCGAACAGCGGCGGGTCGACCTCGCGGGCGGGCAGCCTCAGCCCGTCCGGGTCTAGGTCGCCGAGCGCGATCGCCACGTCACCGGCGGAGCTGTGCTTGCGGGACACCACGACGTGCAGCGGTTCGCACCACGCGTGCGCCGACGTCACGGTCGTGCTCGTGAACGCTCCGCGGACCAGCGCGACGTCCAGCTCTCCGTCGCGCACGGCGTCGAGCCGTGCGCCGACCGGGAGGTCGACGAGGTGCGGCTCGAGGACGCGCTCGCCCTCGCGGAGCCGGGAGAGGGCGCGGTCCAGCCGTGGTGTGACGCAGGAGGCCACGCCGATCCGCAGGCTCGCGTTCAGGTCACTCGCGACGAGCCGCACCCTGGCCGCCGCCGACAACGTGTCCCTGGCCGCCGCGAGCACCCGTTCGCCCGCCGGGGTCAGCCGCACGGTCCTGGACGTGCGGTCGAGCAGCCGCACGCCCAGCTCTCGTTCGAACCGCGCGATCTGCTGGCTGACGGCGGACTGCACGATTCGCAGCCGCTTGGCCGCGTTGCCGAAGTGCAGTTCCTCGGCGACCGTCACGAAGTACTGCAGAGTCCTGAGCTCCACACCTCAGATCTATCACACGATGTGATCGCTGCGTTCTCCGCTTGATCGTTGTTCACCCAGGTCGGCGCCGGTGGGATGGAGGCAGAACACCGAACGGAGAACTGACATGACCACGTCCATCCTGGGCATCATCGGCACCGGATCCGTCGGAGCCGGGGTCGCCCGGCGCGCCGTCGACGCAGGCCTCGACGTCGTGCTGAGCAACTCGCGTGGCCCGGAGACGCTCACCGACCTCGTCGAGTCGTTGGGCCCCAACGCCCGTGCGGCCACTCCGGCCGAAGTGGCACGCACGACCGATGTGATCCTCGCCGCCGTGCCGTTCGCCGTGCACGAAAGGCTTTCCCGCGCGGAGCTCGACGGGAAGATCGTCCTCGACCCGATGAACTACGTGGTGACCGACGCCTGGCAAAGGCCGGAGCTGGACAACGACGAGTTCACCTCCAGCGAACTCGTCCAGCGGCACCTCTCCGGCTCGAAGGTCGTGAAGGCGCTCCACTCGATCGCCTATCCACAGATCGCCCAGCTCTTCCGCGCCAAGGGCGCCGACGACCGCACCGCGTTGCCGATCTCCGGTGACGACGTCGTGGCCAAGAAGGAGGTAGCAGGCCTCCTCGACGCGCTCGGCTTCGACGCGGTGGACCTGGGCCCGCTGGCCGAGAGCTGGCGCAGCGAGCCCGGCACGCCCCTGTACGCCACGCCCTACGTGGGCGCGCCACCGGCTGATCTCACCCCGGCCGAGTGGGTTGCCTGGGTCCAGTCCGCGCCGGGGGTGTCGCTGTCCGCGGCGCGGGTGCGGGAGCTGGCGGCCAACACCGTGCGCGGCCCCGCCGGGTTCCGGTGGTGATCACCGGCATCACCGGCTGGGGCATGACCTCGTACGTCGATCTCGGGCTGCTGCTCAACATCGCCCTGCTGTTCGTCTAGGGCGTGGTAGCAGCCCGCACCGGCGGCTGTCACTGGTCTCACCCGATCGCGGTCGGCACTCGAATCCGCGAAGGCCGATTCGTGCACATGTCCAGCGTGCGTGCCATCGACGATCTCAAACGGCAACTGGGAGCCTGATCAGGTCTCCGGTTCGGATCGGCTCAGCCGCGTGCCGGGACCGGACGCCGTCCAGCTGGCGAGGATGTCCATGGCCTGCCTCGAAGGTGAGCCGGGCGCGGTGCTGTATAGGTACAGCATCGTGTCCGGATCGCCTGGCAGCACGAAGGATTCGTACTCGACGGTGAGGTCGCCGACGAGCGGGTGGCGCAGCCGCTTGGAGCCGTAGGTGCGCTGGTGGACGCGGTGCTGTTCCCACCACTGGTCGAAGTCGGGGCTGCGGTCGCGCAGCTCGGCGACGAGGGCGGTCGTGGCGGCGTCGGCGGGGTCCCTGCCTACCTCGAAGCGCAGGCTTTCGACCGCGGCGCGGGCCTGGTCGTTCCAGTCGACGAACAGTGAACGCGCGTCCTCGTCGAGGAAGATCCAGCGCGCGTAGTTGCGTTCCTTCGGAGGGATCTTGTCGAAGTCCGCGAACAGCGCCTTCGCCATCCGGTTCGCCGCGAGCACGTCGGTGCGGCGGCCGAGCACCAGCGCCGGCTCTCCGTCGAGCGCGTCGATCAGCTGGTACAGGCCGGGACGCACGCGCTGCACGCTGCGCGATCGGCGAGGCGCCGGGCTGGAGGGCAGCCCGATCAGGTCCCGCAGGTGGGTGCGCCCCGCCTCGTCGAGCTCGAGGGCGCGGCCGATGGCCTCGACGACGGCCGCGGAGGGGTTGATGCGCCTGCCCTGCTCGAGCCGGGCGTAGTAGTCCGTGGACACGCCGGCGAGCAGGGCGACCTCTTCGCGGCGCAGACCCTTCACCCGGCGGACCCTGCCGTCGGAAGGCAGACCGGCGCGGGACGGGTCGACCTGGCCGCGTGCCCGGCGCAGGAAGTCGGCGAGTTCACGGTTGAGTCCGGTCATGACATCCGATTGTCGTCGAGGATCCGGATTTCCGAGTGGACCTCTGAGTCCTAGGTTCGCGCGTCCGAGGTCGCACAGGGCCCGAGATGCGTCCCAAGAGGACCTTCGGCTGCACCAGGCTTGAGCCATGACCTTCCCAGCTGATCGTCCCGCCACCTGGTTCGTCACCGGCACGTCCCGCGGCCTCGGCCTCGAACTCGTCAAGCAGCTTCTCGAGCGAGGGGACAACGTCGCCGCGACGACCCGGTCGGCGGACCGCCTCCTCGCCGCACTCGACGCAGACACCACCCGGCTGCTGCCGCTCACCGTCGACCTCCGCGACGAAGCGGTCGTCGCCCAGGCCGTCCGGAAGACGACCGAACGCTTCGGCGGCCTCGACGTCGTCGTCAACAACGCCGGCTACGGCTACCTCGCCGCGGTGGAGGAGACCACCGACCGCGACGTGCGCGACATGCTCGACGTGCAGGTCGTGGGCGTGTGGAACGTGCTGCGCGCCACCTTGCCGATCCTGCGCGAGCAGCGCGGCGGCCACATCGTCAACGTGTCCTCGGTGCTCGGTCTCACCTCGGTTCCGGGCTGGGGACTGTACTGCGCGGGCAAGTACGCCCTGGAGGGCCTGACCGAGGCGCTCGCGGGTGAGGTCGCCGACTTCGGCGTGAAGGTCACCATCGTCGAGCCCGGCTACTTCCGCACCGACTTCCTCACCACGGACTCGCTCGCGTTGCCCGACGACACCACCGCGGCCTACCCGGAGATCCGCGAGATGGTCGAGAACCACCTGAAGCTGCAGGGCAACCAGCCAGGCGACCCGGTCAGGGGCGCACAGCTGATGATCGAGCGCGTCGTGTCCGGCGAGGGTCCCTTGCGTCAGATCCTCGGCTCGGACTCCCACGCCTACGCCACGGCCAAGGTCCAGGCGCTGCGGGCGAACCTCGACGCCGCCGCCCTGACCGCGTCCACGAGCGACTTCCCCGCCTGACCCGACTTCGAAGAGGAACCGCAGATGAGCAAGATCCTGATCGTCATGTCCGCGGCCGACGTCTGGGAGCGCGCCGACGGCTCCGCCTATCCGACGGGCTACTGGGCGGAGGAACTGGCCGCGCCGCACGAGAAGTTCGTCCAGGCGGGTTTCACCGTCGACTTCGCCTCTCCCGGCGGCGTGCTCCAGCCGCTCGACGCGCACAGCGCCAACCCGGAGGTCGCGGGTCCGGACTGCGCGCACCACGTCCAGCACGCCGAGCGCGCACTGCGGGAGTTCGGCCCGCTGCTCAAGCTCGACGAGGTCGACGTCGCCGACTACGTCGCTCTCGTGCTCCCCGGTGGCCACGGTCCCGTGGTGGACCTGTACCAGGACGCCGACCTGGGCAGGCTGCTCACGGAGGCCGACGCCGCGGGAAAGGTCATCGGTGCGGTCTGCCACGGACCCGCCGGACTGCTCTCCGCGATCGACGCGGAGGGCAGGTGGGTGTTCGAGGGCCGGCGGATGGCGGCGTTCACCGACGAGGAGGAACAGCTGTTCGGCACCGCCGACAACGCGCCGTGGCTACTGGCCGCCACGCTGAGGGACAGGGGCGCGGCGCACTCCGGCGGACCGGCCTACCAGGCCTACACCGTCCGGGACCGCAATCTCTTCACCGGCCAGAACCCCGCGTCGAGCGCCCCGATGGCCCAGGAGATCGTCGCAGCACTGGCCGAGGAGAAGTGACGTGATCGACCTGGTCGAGAAAGGACTGCTCGTCGCCGGGCGATGGCGACCGGCCGCGGGTGGCGGGACCTTCGCGGTCGAGAACCCCGCCACCGGACAGACGCTGTGCGAGGTGGCCGACGCGACGCCGGCCGATGCCCTGGCCGCACTCGACGCCGCCGACGCCGCACAGCGTCGCTGGGCCGCGGTGCCCCCGCGCGGCCGTGGTGAGGTACTGCGCCGGGCACACGACCTGCTGATCGAGCGGATCGACGAGTTCGCGCGGCTCATCACCCTGGAGATGGGCAAGTCACTGGCCGAGTCCAGGGCAGAGGTCACCTACGGAGCCCACTACCTGCGCTGGTTCGGTGAGGAAGCCGTCCGCATCGACGGCACCTGGAAGGTTAGCGAGGACGGGACGGCCCGCGTGCTGGTCACCCGTCAACCGGTCGGGCCCTGCCTGCTGATCACACCGTGGAACGCCCCGCTGGCGATGCCCGCGCGCAAGATCGGCCCGGCCGTCGCGGCGGGCTGCACCATGGTCGTGAAGCCCGCCGCCCAGACTCCGCTGACGACAGCGGCGCTGGCGCAGGTGCTGACGGAGGCCGGGCTGCCGGACGGCGTCCTCAACGTCATCCCGACCACGCAGGCGGCCGCCGTCACCGAACCGCTGCTGCGGGACGGACGCCTGCGCAAGCTGTCGTTCACCGGATCCACGCCGGTGGGGCGGCTGCTGATGGCCCAGGCGGCCGGCACTGTCCTGCGCACCTCGATGGAGCTGGGCGGCAACGCGCCGTTCATCGTCTGCCGGGACGCGGACGTCGACGCCGGGGTGGAGGGCGCGATGACCGCGAAGCTCCGCAACGTGGGCGAGGCGTGCATCGCGGCGAACCGCTTCCACGTCCACGCCGACGTCGCGGAGGAGTTCACCGAGAAGCTCGTGGCACGGATGGGGTCGATCGTGGTGGGAGCGGGCTCGGACCCCGCAACCCACATGGGCCCGATGATCGACGCCCGCCAGCGGTCCCGTGTCGCTGATCTGGTCAGTGAGACGGTCGGCTCAGGTGCCCGGCTCCGGGCAGGGGGAGAGGTTCCGGACGGTCCGGGGTACTTCTACCCGCCGACCGTGCTCACCGACGTTCCCGCGGGCGCGCGGATCAGCCGTGAGGAGATCTTCGGCCCCGTCGCGGCGATCCAGACCTTCACCACCGAGGCCGAAGTGCTGCGGGTGGCCAACGACACCGAGTTCGGCCTCGTCAGCTACCTCTACACGCGGGACCTGGGCCGTGCGCTGCGCATGGTCGAGCAGCTCGAGACCGGCATGATCGGCCTCAACCGCGGCTACGTGTCCGATCCCAGCGCCCCGTTCGGCGGGATGAAGCAGTCCGGCGTCGGTCGCGAAGGAGGCGCCACGGGCATCGACGAGTACCTGGAACAGAAGTACGTCGCCATCGACGTGGGGGAGCGGGTGTGATGGCGAGCAGCACGGTGTTCGACTCGTTCCTGTTCCGCGACATGTTCGGCACGCAGGCGATGCGCGAGGTGTTCAACGACCGGTCCTTTGTGGACGCGATCGTGCGCACCGAGGTCGCGCTGGCGGCGGCCCAGGCACGAGTCCAGGTCATCCCCCGAGAGGCCGCCGAGAAGATCGCGTCATCGTGCGATTCCGCGCTGCTGGACCACGAACGGCTCCGCGTGGACACCGAGAACGTCGGCTATCCCGTACTGCCGATCGTCACCCAGCTCGCCGGGCAGTGCGGTCACGCGGGCGGGTTCCTGCACTGGGGAGCCACTACGCAGGATGTCATGGACACCGCGCTGATGCTGCAGTGCGCCAGCGCGTTGAACCTGGTCGAAACACAGCTGGACCGGCTCCGTGCGTGCCTGCGCGACCTCGCGGAGGCCCATGTCGACACCGTCACCGCCGGGCGCACGCACCTGCAGCACGCCCTGCCGATCACCTTCGGCTACCGCGTGGCCGTGTGGCTCTCGGCGCTCGACCGCCACGCAGAGCGCCTCGCCGCCGTGCGGGAACGGGACCTGATGGTCCAGCTCGGTGGCGCCGCAGGCACTCTGGCCTCGCTCGGCTCACAGGGCCTGCGGGTGCGCGCGGAACTGGCTGCGGAACTCGGCCTGCGCGACCCGGAGATCACCTGGCACGTCGCTCGCGACGGGCTGGTCGAGATCGTCGGCCTCCTCGCCGCGATCGGCGGCTCGGCGGGCAAGATCGGAGCCGACGTGGCGTTGCTCTGCTCGACCGAGTTCGGTGAGCTGGCCGAGCCCTTCACCCCGGGCAGGGGCGCGAGCTCCACCATGCCGCAGAAGCGCAACCCGATCTCCAGCGAACTGGTGGTGGCCGCGGCCAAGCTGTTGCGGGACAAGGCATCGGCGATGCTCGACGCGATGGTGCAGGACTTCGAGCGGGCCACCGGCCCGTGGCACGTCGAGTGGGCTGTCATCCCCGAGGCGTTCCTGCTGCTCTCGTCCTCGTTGGCCCAGGCCACGCACCTGATGGCCGGTCTGAGGGTGAACGAGGACCGGATGCGCGCGAACCTTGGTCTCACCGGTGGTCTGATCATGGCGGAGGCGGTGATGATGGCGCTCGCGCCGGTCCTCGGCCGCCAGCAGGCCCACGAGCTCGTCTACGCCGCCTGCAGCCGGGTGATCGACACCGGCAGCGACCTCGCCACCGAGCTCCGGACGCACCCGGTCGTCGTGGAAAGCCTTGGTACGGAACGAATGGACCAGCTCTGCGACCCCTCCACGTACCTGGGCAGCGCCCAGGCCATGACCAGGTCCGTCGTGGAGAGGTAGAGCTGCCGGTCGTTCTTCCAGGGTGCGCCACACCCAGGAAGACCAAGGCCTGGCCGCCGGGGCAGCGGGCTCGCACGATCGGCAGTGTCCCAACGAGAAGCGAGGCACCGAGTGAACGACCAGACGATCCAGGAGAACGTCGACGTGGTGGGCATGTGGGTCACCGCGGACGGCCACATCCGCCAGGAGCTGCGCGCCGACGGCCGGTACGACGAGGCCCGTGGCAGCCGCGCCAGTGCGTACACCGGCAGCTACACGGTGACCGGCGCGCACCTGGACTACGTCGACGACACCGGGTTCACCGCCACCGGCGACGTGCGGGACGGTGTGCTCCACCACGAGCACCTGATCCTCTACCGCGAGGTCGCCGGGTCCTGAACGGCCCAGGACGCGAGCATCGGCAGCACCTGCGCGGTGGGGGAGCCGGGCTCGACGGTGTAGATCACCAGGCGCTGGTGCGGGGCCTGCGGCACCGAGACGGCCTCGATGTGGAACCGCAGGTCTCCCGCCACCGGGTGGGCGATCTGCTTGACCAGGGACGTCCGGTCCGCCACGCCCCGCTCGTCCCACCATCCGGCCACCTGCGGATCCGCGGCCCGCAGCTCGTCGACGAGCGCGGTCAGCAGCCTGTCGCCGGGGTTGCGGCCGAGTTCCAGGCGCAGCCCGCCGACCGCCGCGGCGGCGAAGTCCTGCCAGTTCGTGATGCGCTCGCGGGCGCTGCGGTCGGTGAACAGGTACCGCGGGAACGAGCTGCCGGGCCGCAGGTCCTGGCCCAGCACCTCGGTGAGCAAGGCGTTGCGCGCCAGTACTTCCGCGCGCCTGCCGAGCAGGAGCGCGGGGAGGTGGTCGACGCTCGTCATCACGCGCAGCAGGCCCGGTTCCGGGCGCTGGGGCGAGGACCAGGAGCCCGCGGTCCGGCGGGAGATGGGCGCGGCCTGTGGGGTGCCACAACTCTGCACACATGCGTTGAGCTGCGGTGGTCGGGTGCTGTCGTTCGGTCGGCATGATCGTGGGCGTGGCGCTGCGACCGCTGTACCTCGTCTTTGTCCAACTGGGGGGCTGGCTGGTTCTGCTCGGCCGGTCGTCGGCGTCGAAGGACGTCGAGTTGTTGGTGTTGCGGCATGAGGTCGCGGTGTTGCGCCGTACTCATGGTCGTTCGCGGTTGGATTGGGCTGATCGTGCGGTGCTGTCCGCGTTGGTGCGGCGGTTACCGGTGTGGCTGCGAGAGCACCGGTTGGTGTCTCCGGGCACCGTGCTGCGGTGGCATCGGCGCCTGGTCGCCAAGAAGTGGACCTACCCGAACTGTGCTGGTCGGCCGCGGGTCGATGAGACCGTGGTGGCGTTGATCGAGCGTATGGCGCGGGATAACACGGGCTGGGGGTACCGGCGTATCCGGGGTGAGCTGCTCAAGCTTGGTCACCGGACGGCCGCGTCGGCTGTTCGTCGCGTGCTCAAGCGGCTTCGGATTCCGCCTTCGCCGACTCGTGACTCCGACACGTCGTGGCGGCGGTTCCTGCGCGCTCAAGCGGCGAGCATGCTGGCGTGCGACTTCTTCCACGTCGACTGCGCGGTCACGTTGAAGCGGGTGTACGTGTTCTTCGTGATGGAAGTCGGCACCCGCTATGTCCACATCCTCGGGCCCACCACCAACCCTGACGGACGCTGGACGACCCAGCAGGCTCGCAACCTACTTATGAGCCTCGGCGATCGGGCCAGCGACTTTCGATTCATGGTCCGAGACAGAGCTGGCCAGTTCACAGCGTCGTTCGATTCCGTTCTCACTGACGCCGACATCGACGTCGTGAAGATCCCACCGCGCTGTCCGCGAGCCAACTGCTACGCCGAACGGTTTGTCGGCACCGTTAGACGCGAGCTCACGGATCGGCTGCTGATCATCAACGAGCGGCACCTGACGTCAGTGCTGAACCGCTACGTCTCCCACTACAACCACCGGCGACCACACCGAGCGCTACACCACACTCCACCACGACCCGACTACCCGCTCACAGGATCAGGCAGCGGCGCCGTTCGTCGTCGGCGAGTACTCGGCGGCTTGATCAACGAATACGAATCCGCGGCGGCCTAATGCGCAGGTCAGACCGCCAGGCCTAGTTTTGGCACCCCACACGGGGAACGCCTCGGCGTGCTTCCGCAGCTGTTGCGAGGCACGGGGGTCGTCGAGCGCCGGTTCCACGCGGACGTGGCGGCGGCGTTGACCGGTGATCGTACGTACATCGTGAACGTGTTGGAACAGCCGGGGTTGCGGACGACCGAGCGGTTGGTCGAGGCGATCACCGAGCGGCTCGGCACACCTTTGGTCATCGCCGACGTGGGTGTGCTGGAGGGGCACGGGATCGGGAACATGGTCATCGTGTCGACCGAGGCGGAGCTGCCGGTCGAGGAGCTGGACCGCCGGACACGTGAGGCGCGTTTCCCGGCGATGGTCTGGGATCCCGCTCAGTCCTCTTGGTAGACCGAGATCTCCTCCTGAGAGCGGTGATCCGCCGATTCGACCGCGGTCTCGCGCGACACCGTCATGGAGACGCGTTTGTCCGTGGCGAGGTCCTTGGCGGCGACCGTGACGATGCCGTTGGCGTCGATGTCGAAGGTGACCTCGATCTGCGGCACGCCGCGGGGCTGCGGCTGATCGAGGTGCAGCAGGAAGGTGCCGACCTTCTTGTTGTACACGGCTATCTCGCGCTCGCCCTGGAAGACCTGGATCTGCACGGAATGCTGGGCGTCGTCGGCCGTGGTGAAGATCTCGGACCGCTTGGTCGGGATGGTCGAGTTGCGCGGGATGAGCACCGTCATCACCCCGCCCTTGGTCTCGATCCCGAGTGAGAGCGATGTGACGTCGAGCGGCAGGACGTCGACGACCTCGCCGGTCATGATGCCCGCCTGCACCGCCGCGCCGATCGCGATCGCCTCGTCGGGGTCGACGCCGGTCGCGGGCTCGCGCCCGGTCAGCTCCCTGATGAACGCGGCCACGGCGGGCATGCGGGTTGCCCCTCCGACCAGGACCACGTCGTCGACGTCGGTCGGCTCAATGCCCAGGTCGTCGATGACCCGCCGGAGCACGTCCGCGCAGCGCATGCGCAGACCGGCGGTCATGCGGTCGAACTCGGCGCGGGTGAGCACCGCGTTCAGGTGCTGCGGCGCTCCCCCTGCCGAGGTGAGGTACGGCAGACTGATCACCGCCTCCTGATGCTCGGAAAGCGTGATCTTGGCCTTCTCGGCGGCGTCGCGGAGGCGCTGATGGGCGTTCGGGTCAGCGGACGGGTCGACCCCGTGCCCGGCTTCGTGGCGGTCGACCAGCCACTTGACGATGCACTGGCTCCAGTCCTCGCCGCCCAGGTCGTCCGCGCCCGCCGTGGCCCTGACCTCGACCACACCGTCGCCCATCTCGAGCAACGAGACGTCGAGGGTCCCGCCGCCGAGATCGAGGACGAGGACGGTCCTCTCGTCGTGCCCGAGCCTCAGGCCGTAGGCCAGTGCGGCGGCGGTGGGTTCGTTGATGAGGCGCACCGCGTCGATGCCCGCCAGCCGGGCCGCCTGCACCAGCGCTTCTCGGTCGATCACCCCGAAGTTCACCGGGACGGTGAGGACCGCGCCGGTCACCGGGCGACCGAGGTGGGCCTCGGCGTCGATGCGGAGGCGGTCCAGCACGAAGGCCGCCACCATCTCCGCGGAGTAGTCGTTCCCGTCGATCTCGGCTGACCAGTCGGCGCCGAGCCTGCGCTTCACCGCCGACACCGTGCGGGTCGCCTGCCGGGCGGCCATCCGCTTGGCCACCTCGCCGACGACGACGTTGCCGCCCTCGTCGAAACCGACGACGCTTGGGGTGAGCTTGGCGCCGTGCGTGTTGTCGACGAGGACGGCGGTGTTGTCCTTGAGCACGGCGATGGCCGAGTTCGTCGTGCCGAAGTCGATGCCGACGGCCTTCCACCCGTTCGCCTCGGTCGGCAGGTCGGCATCCATGGTCGACCTGGAGATCGGGATCCTGCTGCCGAGCCGGCGTTCCCACACGGCCCGTGCGCGCTGCGCCACCTCGGGATCGACGTCGCGGGTGAGCGGGATCAACGCCTCCCGCGCCGCTTCCCGCGTCCTGGTGGAGGCGTCCTCGAGCAGGCGTTCGAGGCCGAGTGTCGCGCCGAAGCGTTCCCACGGCGTCCCGTCGACCACCGCACGGTGCAGCGCGACCGGGATGAGCGGCGCGACCGCGCTGCCGAGGTAGAGCGACCGGATGTTGCGGCCGAGGTAGAGCGACCCGCTCACCCTGTCCACGGACAGCTCCGGCGTCTGCCCGGCGACCTTAAGCGGAACCTCGTGCCGCACATAGCGGTAGAGGTCGTCGACGCTCACGAAGCCGTCCGAGTCGATGTCGGCGGCGCCCGTCCGCAGGCCCTCCACGATCGTCGAGGTGAAGACCGACGGCTGGCCGGGTTCCATGCTGAACAACGTCGACTCGTGCGCGAACTGCAGTGCCGAGCAGGCGGTGATCACCGCCTTGCCCTGCCCGTCGAACTGCTGGTCCACCTCGACCTTGACCGGCTGCTCCGCCCTGGGTTTGAGGCCCTTGACGTAGCTGCCGCTATAGCAGCAGTCGAGCGTGAGCACCACCCGCCGCGACCGCGACTGCTCGATCCTGTCGTTCACGAAGTGCGCGGAGACGCCGGTCGAGGCGAGCAGGTCGTGC
Source organism: Lentzea sp. NPDC092896 (assembly GCF_044754905.1). NCBI lineage: Bacteria > Bacillati > Actinomycetota > Actinomycetes > Pseudonocardiales > Pseudonocardiaceae > Lentzea > Lentzea sp. NPDC092896. Next base: position 111,673 of record NZ_JBIVPX010000017.1, on the reverse strand, counting down.
TCGGTGTCCTTCGCGACGAAGTTCAGCTCGCGGCTACGTTCCTCGCGCTTGCCGTGGCAGGAGAAGTGCAGCAGCAACAGGTCGTCCCGCGCGGCGGACGCGAAGAACCGCTCGACACCCCGGCGGATCGAGCGGGCGTCCTGTTCTGCCAGCACCTCGACGTCGAACTCGCCGACGCTGCGCGAACCGAGCACCTCGGCCAGTTCCCGCGCGTCCGCGGCGGCACCGGGCAGGTCGGCGAACTTCTTGTCGTCGTAGACCTGGTTCGCGATGATCAACGCACGTCTGCGCATCAGCGCTTCACATCGATCGCCTTGATGAAGTGATCCACCAGCCTGTCCTGCTGCTCGGCCGTCGCGTTGGACAGCACCAGGTGGTCGTCGCCGACCGTGATGTCGACCTGGTTGACCGCGCTGCGGCCGAACCAGCCCTGCACCCGTTCGATGAAGGTCCGCGCGAGCCCCGACTCGACAATGCCCTGCACGACGACGAACGCCGCCTCGACCAGTTCGGTGCCGCGCGTGCCCTCCGGGACGAGCCCGTCGGTGCCGCGAACCCCGTCGACGTCGACCTCGCGGAGATCTTCGAGCAGGTCGTGCAGCACGTCGTCGAGTTCCGCCGCAGTGAGCCCGCTGTCGACGACACGCACCACCACATCAGCCATCGCCCAGTACCTTTCCCGTCGAGTCTTCGACCTCTAGATCGTCGGCGGGCCGGATTTGTTGCTTTTCACCTCGGCGATGGCCGCGTCGATCTGGTCGCGGTGCCGTTGGAGCTGTTCGAGGGCCAGTTCATCAGCAGGCGATCGATGCCGTGCACGAGCTGGCCCTGGAGTCCGGAGCCCGGATCGTGCATGCCTGCGGCTACGACTCGATCCCGTCGGACCTGGGCATGTTGTTGCTGCACGAGCGGGTCGTGGCCGACGGCGCGGGTCCGCTCACCGACGTGCGGTTGGTGGCCACGGTCCGCGGCGGTTTCAGTGGCGGCACGATCGACTCGCTGCGGGCGCAGATCGAGGCTTACGAGAGCAATCCCGGCCTGCGCCGCGTCGCCGCGGATCCGCATGCGCTCAGTCCCGACCGGGCAGCGGAACCGGCGCCCGCCCAGCCCCGTGACGCGGGGATGCCCTCCCGCGCCGCCGACGGAACGTGGCGGGCGCCGTTCGTGATGGCCCCGTTCAACACCCGCATCGTGCGGCGCAGCAATGCCCTGCTCGATTGGGCCTACGGGCCGGAATTGCGCTACGGCGAGGTCATGGGCGCGGGGCAGGGCGTGACCGGAGTGCTCATGGCGGCCGGTATCACCGGTGGGCTGGCCGGGCTGGTCGGCGCGATGTCGGTCAAGCCGGTCCGCGGCCTGCTCGACCGGGTGCTGCCCGCGCCCGGTACCGGGCCCAGCGAACAGGCTCGTGCGAAGGGCCGTCATGCTCGGGCAGAGCGCCCTCTGCCTGGCCCTCGACCACCTCCCGCAGCGGTCCGGCTCACTCACGCCCGCGACGGCCATGGGCCGGCCTCTGATCGATCGCCTGCGGCTCGCCGGCCACACCTACGACGTCACGACCGCCTGACCCACGCCGCCGTAGGGGTTGGATGCTTCTTGCGGCCTCGGGAAGCGTGTCCTCGTCGTGGCACTGAAGCCTCGGAAGGATGGTTCTCGGTGTCGATGCGTCACGCGGGCCTTGAGGGAAGTTGATCCAGGCGAGCACGTCGAGCCTGGTTTGAATGGCCCGTGTGGGAGAACTCCGGGCTGGGGGTGAGCTGGCCTGATGTCTGGTGTGGCTTGCTCTTGGTCTGTTCGGGTGGAGATGGACACGACGTCGTCACGGTGCCTTGGGCAGCTGGGTCTCGGTTTTGACCGAGGGAGCTGACTGTGGTCACGTTGACGAACGCCGAGCTGGTTGCCGCGTTGACGGGACGTCGCCGTCCAGTGGCACCGCCTGAGGTGCCTGGCCTGCGTTTTGCGTTCTATGGCCGGATGTCGACGAGCTCGTTTCAGGATGTTCAGACGTCGCGTGCGTGGCAGCGCGCCGTGTCGGATGAGTTGATCGAAGGCGTCGGCTCGGTCGTTGTGGAGTTTTCGATGTGGGTGTGTCGCGGCGGTGGTCGTGGCTGGACCATCCAGAGGCTGCGGCGTTGCTGGCCGCTGCCGCGAGCCCTCATCGTGACTTCGACGCCGTGGTGGTCGGTGAGTACGAGCGGGCGTTTCACGGCGATCAGTTCCGCGAGGTCGCGGGCCGGCTGAACGCACTGGGCGTCGAGTATGGCTGCCGGAAGCGGGCGGTCCGGTGGAACTCGGCAGTCCGGTGCATGAGGCGTTGATGGTGTTGCTGGGTGCGCAGGCGCAGCGTGAGGTGGCGAGGGCACGGCAGCGAGTGCTCGCGGCGATGCGGTCTCAGACGCGGCTGCAGGGCCGGTTCCTGGGCGGGCGGCCACCATACGGCTATCGGCTTGTTGATGGTGGCCAGCATCCGAATCCGGTGCATGGGCGGTGGGGTCAGGGGTGCAGGTGTTGGCGCCGGATCCGGTGACGGCACCGTGGGTGCGATGGATATTTGCCGAACGTGCCCGCGGCCGCACTGTGGCTTCACTGGCACGGGAGCTCAACGAGCGTGGCGTGGTGTGCCCGTCGGGTGCCGACTCCGAGCGGAACGCGCACAGGTCGGGGGAGCGGTGGATCGTCCGGACGGTGGCGATGATCCTGGAGAACCCGCGCTACACCGGCCGGCAAGTGTGGATCCGAAGCAGCACAACCGGTCACGGCCTGGTGGCCGTCCCGGCGGCCGCGGTTCAGGTGTGCTGCGCTGGAATCCGGTCAGCGAATGGGAGGTCTCCGAACGGATCGCGCACGAACCACTCGTGGATGACGAGACGTTCGTCGCCGTTCAGGGAATGCGGATGGCGAAGCCTGCAAAAGACGGCGAGGTACGGCGCTACCTTCCCGGCGTAGCGGCCGCGTCGTGGATCACCATGACCAGATTCGCCACTCAGGCCGGCACGACCTGGAGCAGATAGGCACCTGGTGATCACACAAGCCACCTGAACAGGGCTAAAGCGTCAGCTGGTCGGTTCACCGTCGTGCGGGTCCGCCGCTGAGAAACGAGGCGCTGTCAGAGTCTGATCAACGCCTGGACCGGGAGGTGGTCGGACGGGGGCCGGCCACCTCGCTGGAAGGTGTTGATCGCCGCGGCCAGGAGCACCCGGACGCCTCGGATGAGAATCCAGTCGATGCGTGACCCGTTCGGCACGAGCGGCCGGTAGCCGTGGAACGTCGCGTACAGCGGGGTACGGCGTTCCACGGTGGCGAGCCAGGAGTCGGTCAGGCCCGTCCCGCTCGTCAGGATGTCGTGTGTGGGCGCGTTGGGTGCGGCGTTGAAGTCACCGGTGAGCACAACTGGCAGTCCCGGCGCGATGGCACCGACCCGGTCACGCACCAGCTCCGCGCTGCGCAGGCGGGAGGTCTCCGACTCGTGGTCGAAATGAGTATTCACGACGACGAACTGCTTGCCTGTCACGCGATCGGTGAACCGCACCCACGTGACCATGCGGATCACCTTGTTGCCCCACGACTTCGAGCCCATCACGGTCGGCGTCGCGGACAGCCAGAAGTGGTCGAACTCAAGGGGATCGACCCGCGAGCTGTCGAAGAAAACGGCCGTGAACTCGTCCCTGCTGCCCCCGGCCCTGCCGACACCGATCCAGTCGTACTGCGCGGGCAGGTCGCGCTCGATGTCCTTGAGCTGAGCGAAAAGGCCCTCCTGCGTGCCGATCACGGTCGGCTGCTCGCGCCGCAGCAGCTCGGCCATGATCGGCCGTCTGGTTGTCCACGAGTTCGGTTCGTGGAGCGAGGCGTATCTCAGGTTGAACGACATGATGTGCAACGAATCGCCGCGTGCGGGTCCGATCAACGGCCGTTCGGAGGCCCCCGCATTCCCTGCATTCATCAGGTTTGCTGCCAACAGGATGACGCAGACCAAGACTCGCACGGCTAACTACCTCCGACGGCAGGGACGTCTTTCTCACAGTGACGCGCACCTGCTGCCCGCGTTGCGTGGGGTTGTGTTGGCCTTCCGTGCCTGAAAATGCGTCTTTGCAGTTCAAGCGTGTCGTAGCTCGTCAGTCCGAACGGTCGCACCTCGTCTCGATACGCTTCACGCCACCGTGGATGTTGCGAGGCCCGGGATCCGGTCACGACCGGCGGCGTCCGAGCAAGCCCTGTGGGGTGCCAGAACTCTGCACTCGCCAGTTGAGCTGCGGTGATCGTTTGCTGTCGCCTTGACGACATGATCCCGAACGTGGCCCTTCGGCTGTTGTACTTCGTCTTCGTTCGGTTGTCGGTTGGCTGGTTCTGCTCGGGCGGTCCTCGGCGGCCAAAGACGTGGAGTTGCTCGTTTTGCGGCACGAGGTCGCCGTGTTGCGCCGTACCCATGGCCGCCTGCGGTTGGACTGGGCTGATCGTGCGGTGTTGGCTGTGTTGGTGCGGCGCCTACCGGACTGGTTGCGGAATCATCGCTTGGTGACCCGGGCACCGTGCTGCGGTGGCACCGGTGCCCAGTCGCGAAGAAGTGGACCTGCCCGAACCGGACTGGACGCCGTCCGGTCGACGGCACCGTGGTGGCGTTGATAGAGCGTATGGCGCGGGAGAACACGGGCTGGGGTTACCGCCGTATCCAAGGTGAGCTGCTCAAGCTTGGTCACCGGACGGCCGCGTCGACTGTTCGCCGTGTGCTGAAGCGGCTTCGGATACTACCGTCGCCGACTCGGGATACCGACACGTCGTGGCGGCGGTTTCTGCGTGCTCAGGCGGTGAGCATGCTGGCGTGCGACTTCTTTCACGTCGACTGTGCTGTCACGTCGAAGCGGGTGTACGTGTTCTTCGTGATGGACGTCGGCACCCGCTACGTCCATATCCTCGGGACCACCTCCAACCCTGACGGGCCGTGGACCTCTCAGCAGGTTCGCAACTTCCTTATGACGCTTGACGATCGGGCGAACGACTTTCGATTCCTGGTTCGTGACAGGGCTGGCCAGTTCGCGGCGTCGTTCGATGCTGTTCTCGCTGACGCCGGCATCGACATCGTGAAGATCCCGCCGCAATGTCCACGGGCCAACTGCTACGCCGAGCGGTTCGTCGGCACCGTAAGGCGAGAGCTCACAGACCGACTGCTGATCATCAACGAGCGTCACGATGAGTGCTCGGCGGCTTGATCAACGAGTACGAACCTGCAGCTGCTTGATCCGCAGTTCAGGCCCGTTAGGCCGAGGTTTTGGCACCCCACAGGGGTGCCCAGAGGTTGCGGTACTGCATGAGCTCCTCGTCCGACAGTTCTGGATCACCGGTGATGGCCACCATCGTGGTGTCCCAGTGGCCAGCAGCACGATGTCGTAGCCGCTGATGTCCGGGGGCGGGCTGGCGAGGGCGTGTCGGGCGTCGGCGTTCTGCTCGCGCATGTTGCGCGCCATCGTGTCGGCGTACAGCCGCGCGCCGAGTTCATGCCGGCACTTTGACGATGAGCGCTCCGGGGTTCACCTCGACCTTCAGTGATCTGGTTGTCCCGCAGACTTCTCCGTCGACCTCGAACGGCCTGGTGCGGCTACTGCGCAACTCCAAGCGTCGGAACCGGAACCGCTCCACCGCCGGCCCGTCCACTCGGCGGGAACCGATCAGGCGACCTGCCGTGACCAGCCAACCCCCGGTGCGCACGTCATGCAGCAACGCCAGGTCCAGGAGCCCATCGGCGGGATCTGCCTCCGGCAGCAGGGAAACCCCGCCCTGCAAGGCGCCTATGTTGCCGACGACCGCCCCGAGGACGCGGCGGGTCAGCCGGCCGCCGTCGTCCAACCGGACAGTCACCCGGCTGGTGCCCGACCTCAGACCCTTGAGGACCGCTGGTACATAGGCGGGCCACCCCAGGAGGCGCTTCATCCTGGGCGAGGTGTCGCGGACCATCTCCGCGTCCAGACCGATCCCACCCATGCCGACGAAAGGGCGACCGTTCAGCAGGCCCATGTCGACGCGGCGGTCCGCCCCGTCGAACGCCGACGTGACGGCGTCCTCCACCTCACTGCCGATTCCCAGGTTCCGGGCCACGAGGTTGCCCGTGCCGATCGGCACGATTCCCATCGCCACCCCGGTGTGCGCCAACCCGGCGGCCACCGCGTTCACCGTGCCGTCTCCACCACATGCCAGAACCAGCCGCGGGTGGTCGCGCAGGGCGAGTGCCGTCACCCCCGTCCCGGCATCGTCACGGGTGGTCTCGAACCACTGCGGCTCGCACCAGCCGCGGTCCCGGGCGGTACGAGACACCAGGTCCCGCAACCCGGAGTGGTCCACCACGGCGACCGGATGAACGACCACCGCCACACGAAGCCCGTCACGCCATGGATCCACCCGAACCGCCTTCACGAAGTCGACACCGGCCCGGATGCCCCGCGACACGCGAACGCACACGCGGACGTGACACGCAAAGCGCTGTGGACCCGGCCGGGCCGGGTCCACAGTGACGCCCCGTATCACCAGCGCTGGTGCGGCAAGGGCCACAGGGATGTCCGACCGGCTCCTGTCCCTCGCTCTACCAGCGACGATTACCTTCGAGCGGCACAGGTGCGGTGAACGCCTGCCCGCCGCCCTTCTGCTGCCCGGCAGCGGTCCCACCGACCGCGACGGCAACCAGCCGCCCTTGCTCACGCCGAACACCCTCCGCGATCTCGCCGCCGCGCTCGACCGCGACCGGGTGGTGACCCTCCTGTTCGACAAATGCGGAACGGGCCGCACGGGACTGGGAGCCTTCGCCAGGCGGCCTCAGGACCTCGACTACCCGGCCTTCGTGCGCCAGGCCGTCGCAGCCCGCGACCACCTGCGGCGCCGCGCCGAGGTGGCACCGAACAGGGTGGCGCTGGCTGGTCACAGTGAAGGAGCCGTGACGGCACTGGTGCTCGCCGCGCACGCACCTCCCCGTCAGCGTGCCGCTGCTCATGCAGCAGCCCCAGGCGTTTTCATCGACCGCGCGATCGACGTGGCTGTCCCGGACCTGCGAGGAGGCCGCGCCGTCGACACGACGACCATGCCGGCACCGCTCGCCGCGCTCTTCCAGTTGCTGGTGGGACCGAACCGCCGCTTCGTGACCACGGACGACGCGGTCTTCCCGCCCGACGTCGCACGCAGGTTGCCGCCGATGCCGGTGCTGCTGACCTGCGGCGAGCTGGACCCCCAGGTGCCCTGCCACATGACCGACCAGCTCGCGTCAGTAGTGGGCCACCGCGTGGTGCTCCCCGCTGTCGGCCACGCGATGGTCACCGCCGACGGGACCCTCTCGCTCGTCCTGACCCGTGAGCTCGGCGCCCTGCGGTGGTGACGGACTGCCGCTGCTGGAACCACAGTCGCCGTGGAACGTCGCGCCGGTGCGATTGCCAGGCCCCCTATGGTGAATCGCATGACGCTTTCGATTGTGGCTCACAGTCGGGCAGAGAAGTCGTGGGGCGTGGCCGTCGCGAGCAGGTATCTCGCGGTGGGCGCCATGGTGCCCGCGGCGGAGTTCGGTGTCGGGGCGCTGGCGACCCAGGCCCGGACCAACATGGCCTACCGCGAGGACGGGCTCTCGCTGTTGCGCGCGGGACTCGGCGCCACGGAGGTCGTCGAGGCGCTCGTCGGCGACGACGACCGATCGGGCGAACGGCAGGTCGGCGTGGTCGACCGGGACGGCATGGCCGCGGCCTGGACCGGCGCGCAGTGCGGGGCCTTCGCGGGCGCCAGGCTGGGCGAGGGGTACGCGGTCCTGGGCAACCTGTTGGCGGGCGAGGAAGTTCTCGAGGCGATGGAGTCCGCCTGGCTCAGCGCTGACTCCGCCACTCCGCTGGCCGACCAGTTGCTGGCCGCGCTCGCCGCCGGAGACGAAGCGGGCGGCGACCGGCGCGGCCGGCAGAGCGCGGCCGTGTTCGTCGTGGGACTGAACGGAATCGGCCACGGGACTCACGTCGAGGTGGACCTCCGCGTGGACGATGCGCCGGCACCGATCAGCGAGCTGATCCGGCTCCGCCAGCTCCACAGACAGCTCCACGACATGGCATGAGCACCGGTCCCCGGAACTACCGGTCGCGTCAGCTCCGGCTCAGGTGGCATTTGGCAGGCCCGCTGTTCCGCCTGCTCGCCCAGGCGGGCGTCGTGGCGGTGGCCGCCGTCGTCGGGTTCGCCTTCCTCAGCATCGGCAACGTGATCAACGAGACGGCGGCGTCGGTGCTGGTGGCGGTCGTCTTCGGCGTCGCGACCGTCCTGCAGTTGCGGCAGGCCCAGCGCCGGCAGTACACGGTCGGGTTGCTCATGAACCTCCAGAGCACGCTGACGTTGTCGGCCGCGGACCTGTGGATGGCCCAGCGGATCGCGGCCCACCGCGAGATCGACGACGAGGTCCCGGCCGAGGACATGCAGCACGTGATCGCCCTGCTGGACTACTACGAGTTCCTCTCCGCGCTGGCTTTTCGCGGTTTCGTCGAGATCCCCCTTCTCATCGATCTTCGCGGCGGGGCCATGACCCGGTGCTACGACCTCTGCCGCTCATACATCACCAAGTGCCGGGCCGAGATCGGCTCTCAGCTCTACGTCGGCCTCGAGACCTTCGTCGACGAGTACGCCCGCCACGTGAAGCACCGGATCCTGACACCCGTTGCCGCACCGCCGGACACGCTCGACGGTGCGGCCCCGACCACCGCCGGCTGAGTGCGCCGGTTCCGTTGGGGTGTCAGCGGTTCAGGTGGCCGGCGATGGTGCTGGCGATCTCCGCCATGGGGGCGGGATGGGTCATGTCGCCGTGGGTGGTGGCGACGGGGTGGAGGTGCAGAGTGCCGGTGATGTGGGGGGCCCACGCCTCGGGGTGCGGTGAGGAGTCGGTTCGGCCCTCGGTGGCCTGGAAGAACAGGGCGTCGCCGCGGTAGGCGGTCGTGGGGGTGTGCGTGTCGGAGAGATGGCGGTTGTGGGCGAAGACGGCGGGCAGGGCGGCCACGGCGCGGGCGCCCAGGACGGGGACGAGGTCGTCGAGGGAGGTGCGGCCCAGGGAGGCCAGGAGGTCGGCGGTGGGGTCGGAGGGCATCGGGGGAGAGGAGTCCGCAGGGGTGCCGGGATAGCCGTCGAGGAGGGCCAGGAAGGTCACCTCCGCGTTCTCGGCCTGCAGGCGGGTGGCGATGGCGTGGGCGACCTGGGCGCCGAAGGACCAGCCCAGGAGGTGGTAGGGGCCCTCTGGCTGGACGGCGCGGATCTCGGCCACGTAGTCCTTGACCATCTCGTCCAGCGTGCCGGCCCACGGTTCGGTGAGGGCGCGGGACTGCAGGGCGTGGACGGGGCGGTCGTCGAGGTGGCGGAGCAGTCCTGAATAGACCCAGCCGATGCCCGCGGCGGGGTGGACGCAGAACAGCGGCGCCTTGGAACCGTTGGAGCGCAACGGGAGCATGACGTTGAGAGGGTCGGTGTCGGTCTCGTCGAGGCGGGTGGCCAGTCCTGCCGGGGTGGGAGCGTCGAAGACGGCGCGGATGGTGGCGCGCACGCCCAGGGCGCGGTGGACGCGGTCGACCAGGCGGGTGGCGAGCAGGGAGTGGCCGCCCAGGTCGAAGAAGTCGTCGTCAACACCGACGGAGTCCAGGCCGAGGACGTCGGCGAACACGGCGCAGAGGACGCGTTCGCGGTGGTCGCGCGGCGGGCGGGTGGGAGTGCGGGTGAAGTCGGGGGCGGGCAGGGCCTTGCGGTCGAGCTTGCCCGACGGGCTCAGCGGTAGTTCCGGCAGAGCGACGACGGCCGAGGGGACCATCGCCTCGGGCAGTGACCGCGCCGCGAACTCGCGCACCGCGGCCGGGTCGAAGGCAGTCCCCGCAGGCACGGCGTAGACCACCAGACGTTTGTCGCCGGGACGGTCTTCGCGGACCACCGCGGCCGCCTGGGCCACCGACGGGTGGGCGGAGACGGCGGCGGCGACCTCGCCCAGCTCGATCCGGACGCCCCGGATCTTGACCTGGTCGTCGGTGCGGCCCAGGTACTCCAGCACCCCGCCGTCGTGCCAGCGGACCAGGTCACCCGTGCGGTACATCCGCTCGCCGGGGCGGTGCGGGTTGGGGACGAAGCGCTGGCCGGTGGTGGCGGGGCGGTTGAGGTAGCCGGTGGCCAGCTGGGTGCCGGAGAGGTAGAGCTCGCCGGTCGCGCCGGCAGGTACCGGGGACAGAGCGGGGTCGAGGACGTAGACCTGGGTGTTCCACACCGGACGTCCAATCGGGACGGACGGGGTCGGGTCGTGCTGGAAGCGTTGCCAGGTAACGTCGACGGACGCCTCGGTGGGGCCGTAGAGGTTGTCGAGGTGAGCGGCGAAGCCCGAAGCGAAGCGCTCGGCCAGGGGAGTGGGCAGGGCCTCACCGCTGCAGACGACCTGGCGCAGGCTGCGGCAACGGCCGGGGGCGACGGAGGCGGTGAAGACCTCCAGCATCGACGGGACGAAGTGGGCGACGGTGACGCCGGCGTTCTCGATCAGGTCAGCCAGGTAGGCGGGGTCCTTGTGGCCCTCCGGTTTCGCCACGACCAGCACCGCGCCCGTGATCAACGGCCAGAAGAACTCCCACACCGACACGTCGAAGCTCGACGGGGTCTTCTGCAGGACGCGGTCCGACGGCGTGAGGTGGTAGCGGTCCTGCATCCACAGCAGGCGGTTCACGATGCCGGAGTGGGGGACGACCACGCCCTTGGGCTTGCCGGTGGAGCCGGAGGTGTAGATGACGTACGCCGCGTCGTCCGGCGTCGCCGTCGGCAGCGGGATCTTCTCGGTGGCAAGAGGAAGAGCGGCCAGCGACTCCGGCGTGAGCACGAGCACCGGTGCGGCGTCGGCGACCATGTGCGCCACCCGGTCGGCCGGGTAGCCGGGGTCGACGGGCAGGTAGGCCGCGCCCGTCTTGTGCACGGCGTACAGCGCGATGATCAGGTCCAGCGAACGCGGCAGCGCCACGCCGACCGTGCGGCCACGGGTTGCCCCCGCGCGGTGCAGGGCGTGGGCCAGCGCGGTGGCGCGCTCGTCCAGTTCGGTGTAGGTCAGGCCGGTGCCGTCGAACTCGACCGCGGGGGCGTGCGGGGTGCGGGCGACCTGGGCGGTGAACAGGGCGGGCAGGGTCGTGGCGGGCACGTCGGCGGCGGTGTCGTTCCAGTCCTGAAGGATCAGCGTGCGCTCGGCAGGGTCGAGGACGTCGATCTCGCGGGTGCGCAGGCCGGGGTCGGCGGCGACCGCGGCCAGCACGCGGAGGAACCGGTCGGCCAGGCTCCGCGCGGTGCCGGCGTCGAACAGGTCGGCCGCGTAGGCCAGGGAGCCGTCCAGCCCGCCGCCGGGCGCCTCGGCGAAGCCCAGCCCCAGGTCGAACTTGACGCTCTGGGCGCCGATCTCGTGCTCGGCGACTGAGAGGCCCGGCAGGGACAGGTCGGCCTGGTCGGTGTTCTGCAGCACCAGTGAGACCTGGAACAGCGGGTGCCTGGCCAGGGAACGGGCCGGGTTCAACTCCCGCACGAGCCGCTCGAACGGAACGTCCTGGTGCTCGAACGCGCGCAGGTCGGTCTCCCTGACCCTGGCGAGCAGGTCGGTGAAGGCGGGGTCGCCTGCGGTGTCGACGCGCAGCACGAGGGTGTTGACGAAGAACCCGACGACGTCGTCGAGCGCGCGGTCCGCACGGCCGGCGACCGGCGTGCCGATCGGGATGTCGGTGCCCGCGCCGACACGGGTGAGCAGAGTCGCGAGCGCGGCCTGCAGGACCATGAACAGCGTCACCCGGTGCTCTTTGGCCAGCTCCAGCAGCCGGGCGTGCAGGGCCGCGTCGATCTCGACGGGCACCGTGCCGCCCCGGTGGGTGGCGACGGCGGGGCGGGGACGGTCGGTGGGCAGCGCCAGTTCGTCCGGCAGGCCCGCGAGCGCGCCGCGCCAGTGCTCGACCTGGCCTGCCAGCAGGGAGTCGAGCAGGTCGCGCTGCCACAGGGTGTAGTCCGCGTACTGCACCGGCAACGGCGTCCAGCCGGGCTCGGCGCCCACCAGCCGCGAGGTGTAGGCGGTGCGCAGGTCGCGGACCAACGGGCCCAGGGACGCCCCGTCGACGGCGATGTGGTGCAGCAGCAGGAGAAGCACGTGCTCGTCGGGGCCGGTGACGAACAACGTGGTGCGCACGGGCGCGTCGACGGCGAGGTCGAACTCCTGGCGGGCGGCGTCGGCGAGCGCGGCGTCGAGGTCCGCGTGGCCGACGACGTCCAACGCGGGCCGCCAGTCGTCGAGCACGACCTGGCAGGGGGTCCCGTCGACCTCGGGGAAGACCGTGCGCAGCGCCTCGTGCCTGCCGACGACGTCGTGCAGGGCGGCCTCGAGCGCGTCGCGGTCGAGCGCACCGGTCAGGCGCAGTGCATAGGGGACGGCGTAGCCCGCGCCCTGGTTCTCCAGGCGGTTGAGGAACCACAGCCGGGACTGGGCGGGCGACAGGGGCAGCACCCGCGGCCGCGGACCCGCGACCAGCGCCGGGCGGACCGGCCTGCCCGCGGCGCGGTCGACGGCGGCGGCCACGCCCTCCACAGTGGGATCGGCGAACACGTCGGCCAGCGCGATCTCCGCGTCGAAGGTGGTGCGGACGCGGGCGATGAGCTTGGCCGCCAGCAACGAGTGGCCGCCGAGGTCGAAGAAGCCGTCGCGGACGCCGACACCGCCGACGCCGAGCAGGTCGGCGTACATCCCGCAGAGGATCTCCTCGCGGGCCGTGCGCGGCCGTGTGTGGTCGGTGGCGGCCTCGGCCGACGGGGCGGGCAGCGCGCGGCGGTCGAGCTTGCCGTTGGGGGTCAACGGCAGTGCGTCGAGCACGACGAACGCGTCGGGCACGAGGTAGTCGGGCAACGCTCCGGCGGCGTGCGCGCGGACTCCGGCGGTGTCGAGCGCGCCGTCCGCGGGCACCAGGTAGGCGACCAGACGCTTGTCGCCAGGGCGGTCCTCGCGGACGACGACGGCGGCCTGGGCGACGGCGGGGTGGCGGGTGAGCACCGCGCCGACCTCGCCCGGCTCCACCCGGAAGCCGCGGATCTTGACCTGGTCGTCGGTGCGGCCGACGTACTCCAGCACGCCGTCGGCACGCCAGCGGCCCAGGTCGCCGGTGCGGTACATGCGTTCGCCGGGACCGTCGAACGGGCTGGTGAGGAACCGGCCCGCGGTGAGGCCGGACTGGCCGAGGTACCCCTCCGCGAGGCCGAGACCGGACAGGTAGACCTCGCCGATGACGCCAGGCGGTACCGGCTGGAGGGCGGCGTCGAGCACGTGGGTGCGCTTGTTGGCGAGGGAGCGGCCGATCGGGACCGACCGGCCGAGTGCGTCGGCCGGCGTCAGCGCGTGGCTGGTGCCGATGATCATGTTCTCCACCGGGCCGTAGCCGTTGACCAGGCGCACGTGCGGGTGGCGGCGCAGCAGTTCGCCGACGTGGCGGGTGGAGGCGGCCTCACCGCCGGTCATCACCTGGCGCAGCCCGGCGAAGACCTCCGGGTGCTCGTCGACCAGGTAGTTGAACAGGCTGGCAGACAGGTAGGCGGTGGTGACGCCGTGCCGGGGGATGAGCCGGGCGACGACGGCGGGTTCGGGTCGCGATCCGGGGTGCAGCACGCAGGCGGCCCCCGACAGCAGCGGTCCGAACAGTTCCAGCACGAAGGCGTCCCACGACGCCGGCGAGCACTGCAGCCACACCTGTTCCGCGTTGAGGTCCAAAAAGGACTGCGACAGCAGGCTGGCCACGATCGAGCGGTGCGAGCCCAGGATTCCCTTGGGGCGCCCGGTGGAGCCCGAGGTGAACATGACGCACGCCGCGTCGGTGGGCGCGCCGGGGATGTCGACCGGCGCGGCGGAGAGTCCGGCGGCTTCCGCCATCCGTTCAGGGGTGAGCGTGGTGCCGACGCCGGCGTCGGCACCGATCTCGCGGACGCGCGCGGCGGGCAGCGCGGGGTCGAGAACGGTGTAGGCGGCGCCCGCCTTGAACACGCCGAGCACGGCGGCGACGAGGTTGACGCCGCGTTCCAGCGCGATGCCGACGACGTCCCCGCGCCGCACGCCACTGTCGCGCAGGTGGCGGGCGACGCGGTTGGACCGCTCGTCCAGCTCGCGGTAGCTGATCTGCGCGTCGTCGGTGATCAGCGCGACGGCGTCGGGGGAGGCGGCGGCGCGGGCGGAGAACAGGGCGTGCACGGTCTCGTCCGGGAAGGCCGCGCCGGTGTCGTTCCACTCCCGCAGCGCGTTGTCGGCGGGGTCGAGCACGGGCAGGCGGTCGACGGCCCTGCCGGGGTCGGCGGCGACGGCGGTCAGGACGAGGGTGAGGGCGGTGAGCAGACGCCGCGCGGTGGCCGGGTCGAACAGGTCGGTGCTGAACTCCAGCGTGCAGTCCAGGCCTCCGGCGCGGGGCTTCTCGTCGACGGTCAGGGTGAGGTCGAACTTGGCGTTGCCCTGCGTGCCGTCGGCCAGCCGGACGTCGAGTCCGGCCAGCCGAGGTCCGGCCTCCTCGCCGCCGGTCAGTGACAGCGCCACCTGGAACAGCGGGTGACGGGCGAGCACGCGCGGCGGGTTGAGCTCCTTGACCAGCCGATCGAAGGGCACGTCGGCGGCGGCGTACGCGGCCAGGTCGGTGTCGCGGACGCGGCTGAGCAGGTCGGTGAACGCGGGCCCGCCGGCGGTGTCCACGCGCAGCACCAGGGAGTTGACGAAGAACCCGACCAGGTCGTCGAGGACCTCGTCGGCGCGGCCGGCCACGGGGGTGCCGATGACGATGTCGGTGCCCGCGCCCATGCGGGTCAGCGCGGCGGAGAGTGCGGCGTGCACGACCATGAACAGCGTCGCCTGGTTGGCGCGGGCCAGGGCGGCCAGGGCGGCGTGGGTGCCGGCGCCGACCTGGGCGGTCACGGCGTCCTTGGCGTGGGTCGGGTCGGCCGGGCGGGACCGGTCGTAGGGCAGGGCCATCTCCTCGGGCAGGCCGTCCAGCGCGGTCTTCCAGAAGTCCACGCGGCCGTCGAGGTCCAGTTCCTGTTGCCAGAGGGTGTAGTCGGCGTACTGCACCGGCAGCGGCGTCCAACCGGGTGCGCAGCCGGCCAGCCTGGCCTCGTAGGCGGTGCCCAGGTCGCGCAGCAGCGGACCGCTCGACACGCCGTCGCCCGCGATGTGGTGCAGGGCGAGCACGAGCACCGACGCGGTGTCGCATGTGGACAGCAGGGTGGCGCGCAGCGGGAGGTCGGCGGCGAGGTCGAACGGTGCGCCGGCGGCCTCGTCGACGAGCCGGTCGAGGTCGGCCGCGGCGCAACGGCGCGCGGTGAGCACGTCGCCGAACTCGGCGAGGACGTGCTGGCGCGGCTGCCCGTCGACGGCGGGGAACACCGTGCGCAGGCTCTCGTGGCGGGTGACGACGTCGCGCAGGGCGGTGGCGAGGGCGGGCACGTCGACGCGTCCGGTCAGGCGCAGGGTCAACGGGATCGTGTAGGCGCGGTCCTGGCCGCGCACGCCGGCGAGGAACCACAGGCCCTGCTGGGCGGGTGACAACGGCACCGCCTCCGGGCGCGGGCGGGCCACCAGCGGCGGGTGGGCCGCACCGGAGGCCTTGTCGAGGGCGGCGGCGACCCCGGCGACGGTGGGCGCGCGGAAGAAGGTGCGCAGGCCCAGTTCGAAACCCAGCGCCGCGCGGACGCGGCTGATCAGCCGCGTCGCGAGTAGGGAGTGCCCGCCCAGGGCGAAGAACCCGTCGTGGACGCCGACCGACTCCAGGCCGAGCACGTCCGCGAACAGTCCACAGAGGACGCGCTCGCGTTCGTCGCGCGGCTCCCGGCGGACCGGTGCCTCCTCGGCCGGCGCCGGCTTCTCCACGTGAGCCGAGGCGGCCGGCGCGGCGGGCAGGCCGAGGCGGGACAGCGGGACGTCCGGAGTGGACAGTGCGAGGTCGAGCAGACGCACCAGGGTGTCGCCGAGGTGCGCCACGAAGGCGCGGTCGAGCCGGTCGGCCGCGTACTCGAGCTGGCAGTCCATGCCGCCGTCGGTGCGGCGGGCGAACACCACGCTCAGGTCGAGCTTGGCCGCGGCGAGGTCGAGCGGTTCCACGGTGACGCCGAGCCCGTCGAGCCGCGGCGGGGCCGAGTCCTCCTGCAGGACCAGCATGACCTGGTAGACCGGGTGCGCGGGGGAGCCGCGGTCCACGCCGAGCCGCTCGACGACCCGTTCGAACGGCACGTCCTGGTGGGCGTAGGCGTCGAACGCGGTCTCCTTGGCCCGGCGCAGCAGCTCGGCGAAGCCGGGGTCGCCGGCGAGGTCGGTGCGCAGCGCGAGAGTGTTGCCGAAGAAGCCGACCAGGTCGTCCAGCGCGGGGTCCTGCCTGCCCGAGACCGGGGTGCCCAGCACGACGTCCTGCCCGGCGCCGTTGAGGCCCAGCAGGGCGCTGACCGCCGCCTGCAGGCCGACGAACGGGGTGCAGCCTGCCGCGCGCGCCGCGTCGGCCAGCCTCGCGCAGAGCGGCGCGGGCAGCTCCACCTCGACGATCCCGGCGCCCGTGCCCTGTCCGTTGGCGGGCAACGAGATCCGCTCCGGAAGGCCGGCCAGCCTGCCTTCCCAGTACGCCAGCTGCTCGGCGAGCAGGCTGTCCGGGTCGTCCTCGGCGCCGAGCACCTCGCGCTGCCACAGGGCGAAGTCGCCGTACTGGACCTCCAGCGGCGCCCAGTTCGGGGCGACGCCCGTCGCACGGGCGGTGTAGGCGGTGTCGAGGTCGCGCAGCAGCGGGCCGAACGAACCGCCGTCAGCGGCGATGTGGTGCAGCAGCACCAGCAGCACGTGCTCGTCGGGCGAGACGCGGAACAGCGTGGTGCGCAACGGGATCTCGGTGGAGAGGTCGAACGGCCGTGACGCCGCCGCGATGAGCGCCGCGGGCAGTTCGGCGTCGACGACCTCGAAGGGCGGTCGCGCGTCCTCGATCACGCGATGCCCCGGCGTCCCGTCCACGACCGGGATGACCGTGCGCAGCACCTCGTGCCTGTCCGCCACGTCGGCGACGGCGGCGCGCAGGGCGGTGACGTCCAGTGGTCCGCGCAGCCGCAGGGCGACCGGGACGTTGTAGGCGGCCCCGGGACCGTCGAGCTGGTCGAGGAACCACAGCCGTTGCTGGCCGAACGACAGTGCTGACATGGTGGGCTTTCCTTTCTAGACCGACGGGATCCGCAGCGCGCGGGCGGCCGTGATGGGCCCGCCGAACGCGACCAGCGCGGTGACCGCCCAGGCGAGCTCGGGCGAGGTGAGGCCGGCGAGGGCGCCGGAGAGGGCGTAGGCGAAGGGGGCGCAGCCGATGCCCGCCAGCGCGAGCATCGCCATGGCGGTGCCGAGCCGGTCGGCGGGGGCGGCCTTCTGGTAGAGCGTGACGGCCGCGGGCCCGTTGAGCCCGGAGCAGACGCCGAGAGCCGCCGACAGGACGGCCATCAGAACCAGGGTGGGAGCGAACACCATCGCCACCAGCAGCACGCCGATGCCGACGCCGCTGCCCACCAGCCGAATCGACAGCGGTACCCGTTCGCCGACGACGGCGCTGATTCCCGCTCCGGCCAGCGCGCCGCCCGCCCAGCAGGCGATCACCAGGCCCACGGCGGAGACCTGCCAGCCGCGTTCGATCACGAGCACCGGCAGGCCGGGGTTCATCGGCCAGGCGAAGGCGAAGTCGAGGCACAGCGCGGAGAGGAACAGCAGACGCAGCTTGCGGTCGGAGCGGAGCAGCTTCAGCCCGTCGCCGGTGCGCTTCCACATCGGCACCCCGCTCGGCGCCGCGGTGGGCGCGGAGATCTCCTTGGTGACCGGCGCCAGGCACAGCAGCGCGACCACGCAGCCCACCGTCACCACGCCCAGCGCGATCGGGAGCTGCCCCTCGGCCACAAGCCACGCACCGAACGGCGACCCGATGATCGGAGCGAACCGGGCCACCATGGTGCGGATGGAGTTCGCCCTGCCGAGCTGGTCGCCCTCCACCATGCGGGGCATGAGAGTGCCGAACGACGGCGTGCCCAGGCCCAGCAACGCGCCTTCCAGCGCGGCCACCACGACGAGCAGCCACACCGACGGCGAGTTGAGCGCGATCACCGTCGCTATGGCGAGCACCGCGATCCGCACGGACGTGGTGCGCAGCAACACGACCCGCGGTCCCAGTGCGTCGCACAGCACCCCGCCGAAGATCATCGCCAGGGCGCGGGGCACCGACTCGGCCAGGGTGACCAGTGTGACGGCGGTGGTCCCGCCCATCTGGGCGGCCGCCCACACCGCGGCGATGAAGAACACCTGGTCGCCGATCAGCGACACGCCCTGGCCGCCGAGCACGACGCCGACGCGCGTCCAGCCGGGCCTTCGGGGTGGGGACGGGCGTGCGTCGCTGACAGTCGTCTGGGACATGGGAAAGACCTCTCTCAGCGCGCGTGCAGGGTGACGGGCAGGTGGTCGAAGCCGAAGTTGATGATCGACTGGTTGTGCACCGGTTCCCCGGTCACCTCGATCTCGGCGACCTGGTCCAGCAGCGCCCGGTAGACCGCGCCGAGCTCGGCCTTGGCCAGCGGCGCGCCGATGCAGTAGTGCGGGCCGACGCCCAGCGCCAGGTGCCGGTTGGGCGAGCGGTCCAGGCGCAACTCGTGCGGGGCGTCGAACGCGGCCGCGTCGTGGTCGGCGGCCCACGTCCACACCGCGACCTTGTCGCCGGCCTTGATGTCGACCCCGCCCAGAACCGCGTCGCGCATGGCGGTGCGCAGCACGTGCAGGCCGACGGAGGTGTAGCGCAGCAGCTCGTCCGTGGCGGAGTCGACGTCGACGGCGCCTTCACGCAGCCGCTGGAACTCCGCGGGGTTGTCCAGCAGCGCCATGATGCTCATCGCCGCGGTGTGCCGGACGGTCTGCACGCCGCCGACGATGATGTTGTCCAGGTTGAGGACGACGTCCTCGATCGGCAGCAGCCTGCCCTTGACCTCGTGCGTGGCGAGGACGCTGATCAGGTCGCCGGCCGGTGCCATCCGGCGGCGCATCGCCTGGTCGAACAGGTACGGCAGCAGCCGCTGGTGGGCGGCCCTGCGGTCCTGCGGCGTGGTGCCCAGGAACGCCGCGTCGCACACCGACACGACCATGTCGCGGTCGGACTCGGGGATGTCGAGGACGTCGCACATGACCACCAACGGCACGGTGGCCATGACCTCGACCAGATCGACCTGTCCCTTGGCCACCGCGCCGGCGACCACCTGCGCGGCGAGGTCGTCGATGCGCTCGGCGCTGCCGCGCACGCCCTTGGGGGAGAAGAACGGCAGCAGCGGGGCCCGCAGGTCGCGGTGGTGCTTGCCGTCGGTCAGCGCCATCATCTTCCCGGCGCCGGCAGGTGCGCCACCGGTGCCGAGCAGGGACCCGCCGGTGGAGCCGTACGTGGCGGCGTCGGTGAGCACCGCGGAGGAGTGCTCGTAGGACAGCACCGACCACACCGGACCGTCCTGGGCGGTGTGGGTGAGCTGCACCGGGGCGAGGGCGCGCAGGTCGTCGACGAGCGCGCCGATGCCGGGGTCTGCCCAGAGGCGGGCGTCGGTCAGGTCAACGGTCGTGGTGGTCACTGCGCGCTCCCAGGCAGAGGGTTCGGAGGAGGTCGGCCGGCCCGGGGTCGCCGGGTGCGACGAGCAGGTGCCTGCCGGGAAGCACCGCCGAGGTGAACGGGCCTGCCGTGGTGTTCGCCCACGTCCCGGGCGTACTGGCGCCGTGGTCGGCGGCGCCCGCCAGGGCGTGGACGGCGAACCGGGCCGGCGGGCCCGGCCGGTGCCGGTAGGTCGCGCCGACGGCGATGTCGGCGCGCAGCACGGCCAGCACCATGGCGCGGACCGCGTCGTCGTCGGGCACGGTCAGCGCGCACTCGGCGAGCAACCGCTCGGCTCCGGCGGCGGGGTCGGCCACGACGTCCCGGACGGTGCGTTCCCAGTCGGCCGGGGCGGGAGCCGAGGCGGCCACGACCGCTGCGGGACCCTTGCGCCCCAACGCCACCGCCACCTCGTAGGCGAGCAGGGCGCCGAAGCTCTGGCCGTAGAACACCGCGTCCTGGCCGATCCGGGGGCCGATGCCCGCGGCGACCGCGGACGTCAGCTCGGCGAACGTCCCCGGCAGCGGGTGGGTGAAGCGCCCGCCGCGGCCGGGCAGGCGGACGGCGAGCACCTCGACGTCCGGTCCGACCGCGGCGGCGAGCTCCGCGAAGGTGCCGACGTCGCCGCCCGCGTGCGGGAAGCACACCAGGCGCCGGGCCCGCGGCCCTTGCGGACAGGGCAGGTAGGACCAGTCGTCCAGCACGACCGGGCGGGCGACGGCGGTGGTCATCGCGTGCCGCGCCTGCCGGTCAGGCGCGGCATCGGCCGGGCGGGCGCGCCCGCCTCGGCACGGACCCGCACGG
Organism: Lentzea sp. NPDC092896; assembly: GCF_044754905.1. Taxonomy (NCBI): domain Bacteria; kingdom Bacillati; phylum Actinomycetota; class Actinomycetes; order Pseudonocardiales; family Pseudonocardiaceae; genus Lentzea; species Lentzea sp. NPDC092896. The sequence continues at coordinate 91,247 of NZ_JBIVPX010000017.1, read as the reverse complement.
CGGCGGTGAAGTCGGCCAGCGTGCTCGCCGACATCAGGTCCCGCAGCGTGACGGCCACGCCCAGGCGGTCGCGCAGCAGGTGCACGGTGCGCACCGCCTGCTGCGAGTAGCCGCCCAGCGCGAAGAACCCGTCGGTCGGCGCGACCCGCTCGACGCCGAGCACGTCGGCCCACACCGCGGCGACCACGTCCTCGATGTCGGTGGTGGCGGTCATGTCAGACCCCCAGCGCGGTGCGCAGGCTCAGCGGGCGGATGTCGGTCCACACCTCGTCGATGTAGTCGAGGCAGTCCTGCTGCGCGCCGCTCTTGCCGACCGTGTGCCAGCCCGCCGGCACGTCCAGCTCGGTCGGCCAGATCGAGTACTGCTCCTCGTGATTGATCACCACGGCGAAGTCGGTGAACGCGTCCATGGGTTTTCCTTTCCTTGACGGGAAAATCTGGGGCTAGCGGGCGAGCTCCGGGGCCCGCAGGTCCGCGGTGGCGTTGCCCGCCAGCACGTGCAGCGCCTCGACGTAGGCGTCGGTGTAGGCGTCGGCGACCTCGTCGGGGACGACCGAGGGCAGGTGGTCGACGGCGAGGAGGACCCGTGCCGACGAGGGGTCCTGCACCAGGGCGGCGCCGAGGGCGAAGCTGGTCGGCTCGTAGCGCATGGTCGGCTCGCAGCCGATGCGGTCGTCGAGCAGGCGGGTCGGGGAGTCGGCCAGCCTGCCCAGCGAGTGGAAGCGCAGGAAGGCGAAGCAGGCCTCCAGCCGGGTGTCGGCGAGGTGGCGGGCGATGCGGGCGAACGGCATGCGGCGGTGGGGGAGCATCGCCGCCTCGGCCTCGTGCATCGCCGTGATCAGGCGGGTGGCGTCCGCGCCGGTCTCGGCGAAGTCGACCACCAGGGGAACGGTGTTGAGGAACAGGCCGTACGCCTCGGTGCCGCCGTCGGTCTCCAGCCTGCCGTTGACCGACAGTCCGGTGGTGAAGCGCGGCAGGCCGGTGACCCGGTGCAGCGCGGCGACGTGGGCGGCGAGGCCGACGGTCTTCACCGTGACGCCGTGCCGGCGGGCGGTCTCGCGCAGCATCGCGTCGGCGCCGGGGACGACGCGCTCGATCGTGCGCGGGATCTCCGGCTCGTCCAGCTCCGGTGGCCCGCTGGACCAGATCGCGCCGCTTGTTCCGTCCAGTGTGGACTTCCAGTACCGCTCGCTGTCCTGCGAGGCCAGCGCTTCCCGTTCGACGGCGACGAACTCGCGGAAGGTCGACCTGGGTTCGGCCAGCGGCTTGTGGCCGGGGTCGGCGGAGAGAGCGCTGTGGCGTTCGAGGACCTCGGCGAGCAACGAGGTGAAGCTCCAGCCGTCGAGGATGGCGTGGTGCTCGGCGACGGTGAGCTGGAAGGCGTCATCGGCCAGGTGCTGGGCGGTGACCCGGAACAGCGGGGCGGTGCGCAGGTCGAACCGGGCGGCGACGTTGTCGTCGAACACCTCGGCGACCGCGGCGTCCTGCTCGTCGGGGCTCAGCCCGCGCAGGTCCTCCACGTGCACCGGAATCGGTGCCTCGGCGTGCACCAGCTGCAACGGCTCGCTGTAGCGCGAGACTTCGAGGGTGGTCCGCAGCACGGGATGCCGGGTCATGGCGTCGCCGACTGCTTGCCGCAGCGCGGTCTCGTCGAGCGAGCCGGCGACCCGGTAGCTGTTGACGTTGTGGTAGCCGCCCGCGTCGTCGGACAGCTCCATGTGGAAGATCATCGACATCTGCATGGCGACCATCGGGTAGGCGTCCACGACATCGTCGGGCAGCGCTTTCCGGTCCACTTCGGACACCAGGTCGAACGGCGCTGACCGCTTCTCCTGGCCGCTGGGGGACTTCAGCAGCGGGCCGAGCTCGGCCGGCGTCGGCGCGCCGAACAGGTCCGGCAGCGACAGGGTCCAGCCGCGTTCGCGCAGCTTCCCCGCGAGGTGCACGGCGCGGATGGAGTCGCCGCCCAGGTGGAAGAAGTTGTCCCGGGCACCCACCCCGTCGACACCGAGTACCTCGGCGTAGACCTCGGCGAGCGCGTGCTCCTGCGGCGTGGCGGGGTCCACGTGCGCGTCGGTGTCGCGCACGGACCCGAGGTCGGGGGCGGGCAGCGCGGCCCGGTCGACCTTGCCGTTGACGGTCAGCGGGATCACCGCGAGCACGGTCGCCGTCGCCGGGATCATGTGCTCTGGCAACGTTTCCGCGAGGAACGCGCGCAGCTCGGCGTACGACGGCGGCGTGCCGTCGACGGTGACGTAGGCGGCAAGCCTGTCGTCGTGCACCGTGACCACGCACGAGGTGACCGAGGGGTGGACGGCGACGGCGTTCTCGACCTCGCCGAGCTCGATGCGGAACCCGCGGACCTTGACCTGGTCGTCGCAGCGGCCCACGTACTCCAGGCCGCCGCCCGGCAGCCGCCGCGCCACGTCCCCGGTGCGGTAGAGCCGGCCACCGGGCACGACGCCGTACGGGTCGGGCAGGAACCGCAGTGCGGTGAGCCCCGGCCGTCCCCAGTACCCGTTGGCCAGCGACCCGCCGCCGATGTACAGCTCGCCGGCGACGCCGACCGGGCACGGCTGCAGGCGCTCGTCGAGCACCAGCGCCGACAGGTGCGGCATGGGCTCGCCGACCAGGCTGCGGCTGAACGCGGCCGCGTCGGGCAGGTCGAGGGTGGTGACGTGCACCGTGGTCTCGGTGATGCCGTAGAGGTTGCACAGCACCGCGGGCGGGCAGTGCTCCAGTGCGAACCAGCGGCGGACCACGGCCGGGTCGAGCGCCTCGCCGCCGAGCATGACCGAGCGCAACGCGGGCAACGGAAGCGGCCACGTGCGCAGCACGCCCTCGAGCGTCCGCAGCGCCGACGGGGTCAGGCACAACCGGGTGACACCTTCGGATGCCAGCAGATCAGCGAACGCCTCGGGCGAGCGGCTGACGACGCGGGGCACCACGACCAGCCGTCCGCCGTGGTGCAGCGGCCCCCACAGCTCCCAGACCGTCCAGTCGAAGGCGTAGGAGTGGAACAGCGTCCACACGTCGGTCTCGGCGAACGCGAAGTGGTCCGCGCCCGACCGCATCAACCTGCCGACGTGCTCGTGCGAGACCGCGACACCCTTGGGCCTGCCGGTCGAGCCGGACGTGAAGATCACGTAGGCCAGGTCGGCCGGCTCGACGGACACCTCCGGCCGGTGCGACGGCGCCTGCGCCAGCCGCGGCCCGGCCAGGTAGTCGTCGGTGACGACCACGTCGACGCCGGTGTCGGCGAAGACGAACTCGGCGCGGTCGCGGGGAGTTGCCAGGTCGACGGGCACGTAGGCCGCGCCCGCCTTGAGCACGCCCAGGATCGCCGTGACGACCCGCTCGCCGCGCTCCAGCAGCACCCCGACCCGGTCACCCCGGCGCACGCCGTCGGCGGCCAGCGTGTGGGCGACGCGGTTGGCGGCCGCGTCCAGCTCCGCGTACGTCCACGACCGCTCCCCGCAGGTCAGCGCGAGGCGGTCGGGGTGGGCGTCGGCAGCGGCCTCGAACGCGCGGTGCAGCGGAAGAGGAGCGGCCGACGACGGCAAGGCGGCCAGGGCGGTGCGCGGAGGTGCGAGCGCGGCGGCGGTCTCGGCGGCGTCGAGCGGGCTCAGCCGCCACAGCGGGTCCTCCGGCGCGTCCAGCGCCGCGGCGAGCAGGGTGCGCCAGTGGCCGGCCATGCGCAGCACGGTCTCCCGGTCGAACAGGTCGGTGGCGTACTCCACCTCGCCGCGCAGCTCGCCGTCGTCGAAGGTCGACCAGGTCAGGTCGAACTTGCTGGTGCCGTTGTGGTGCATGCGCCGGGTCGCGGTGGCCGCGCCGAAGCGCAGCGGGGCCGGGTCCTCTGCGTGCGCGCCGAAGACGACCTGCACCAGCGGCGCGTGCCGGGCCGAGCGCTCCAGCGCCAGCGCGTCGACGACCTCGTCGAAGGGCACGTCCAGGCAGGCGTAGGCGTCGAAGGCGGCGTCGCGGACCTGCTCGACCAGGTCGGCGAAGGTGGCGGCGGGGTCGACGGTCACGCGCAGGGCGACGATGTTGACGAAGTAGCCGACCACGTCGGCAAGTTCGGGGCGGTCGCGGGTGGTGACGGGGGTGCCGACCACCAGGTCCCTGGCGCCGGTGTAGCGGTGCAGGAGTGCGGCGAAAGCGGCCACCTGTACCACGAACGGCGTCGCGCCGAGGTCGGCGGCCAGGTCGCGGACGCGGTCGGCGGTGCCCACCGGAAGGCCGAACGCCTCGGTGCCGCCGGCGAAAGTCCGGCTGGGCGGGCGGGGACGGTCGGCGGGCAGCGTCAGCTCGGCGGGCGCCCCGGCGAGCCGCTCGGTCCAGTACGCCAGCGAGTCCTCTGTGGACATCGCGATGTCGTGGACGGGGGTCAGAGGAGCGAGGTCGGGCTCCTGATCCGCCAAGAGCGCGCTGTAGACCGCAGCCAGTTCCCGCTCGAACACCGAGGCCGACCAGCCGTCCCACACGATGTGGTGCACGACGAGGACGAGCGTGTCCGGCACCCCCGGTCCGGTGGCCAGGGTGGCCCGCAGCAGCGGCCCCTCCGCCAGGTCGAACCCGGTGCGGGTCTCGGAGTCCAGCAGGGCGTCCAGGGCGGCCTGCCCGTCGACGGCGACCGAGGCGAACGGCAGTCGGACTTCACTGTGGACCGTCCTGACCGGACCATGCGGGCCGAGGTCGAACGTGGTGCGCAGGGCCTCGTGTCGTCCGACCAGCAACCGCAGCGCGCGGTGCAGGGCATCGGCGTCGACCGTGCCGTCGAACTCGAAGACCCACGGCACGAGGTAGGCGGGAGACCCCGGGTTCCAGCGGTCCATGAACCACAGGCCGCGCTGCAGGCCGGAGACCGGCGTCGTGGTGCTCACTGTGCTGCTCCAGTCGTCTCGAGCGTGCGGGCGAGGGCGCTCACGGTCCGTGCGGCGAACACCTGCCGTGGCAGGACGCGGGACCCGGTCGCGCTGGACAGGTGCATGGCGACCCGCACGGCGGCCAGGGAGTTGCCGCCGACGCGGAAGAAGTTGTCGTGCGGCCCGACCTCGGCGAGCCCGAGCACCTCGGCCCACACCCGCGCCACCAGCCGTTCGGCGTCGGTCGCGGCCGGTCCGCCTGAAGGAGCGGCCAGGGTCTCGGTGGGGACGGGCAGCGCGGCCCGGTCGAGCTTCCCGTTGGGGGTCAACGGGAGCACGTCGAGAACGGTCACGCTGGACGGCAGCATGTAGTCGGGCAGCAGGCCCGCCAGGAAGTCGTGCACGCCGGCGAGATCCGGGACGACGTCGCCGCGGGCGGTGACGTAGGCGGCGAGGCGGGGCTGTCCGGGCACCGGTTCGTGGGCCACGACCGCGCAGTCACCGACCGCGGACCACCCCGCGAGCACGGTGGCCACCTCGCCGGGCTCCACCCGGAACCCGCGGATCTTGACCTGGTCGTCGGCGCGGCCGGTGATGGCGAGCGTGCCGTCCGGGTTCCAGCCGCCGATGTCGCCGGTGCGGTACATCCGGGACCCCGGCGGGCCGAACGGGTCGGGCAGGAAGCGTCCGGCGGTGATCCCCGGCTGGGCGACGTAGCCCAGCGCGAGGCCCGCGCCGGTCACCCAGATCTCGCCCTGCTCGCGGCCGCCGACCGGCTGGAGCTTCTCGTCGAGGACGTGCACTCCCTTGTGCACCACGGCCCGGCCGATGGGCACCGCCGCGCTCACGTCGAGCGAAGCCACGTCGTGGGTGGTGGTGAAGCCCATGCTCTCCACCGGCCCGTAGCCGTTCACGACCCGCACGTGCGGGTACCGCTCGGCGAGGCGGGCTATGTGGGCGGCCGAGGCGCGCTCACCGCCGGTGAACGCCACCCGCAGGCCGGCGAAGACCTCCGGGAGCTCGTCGACCAGGAAGTTGAACAGGCTCGACGACAGCTGCAACTGGGTGACCCCGTGCCGGGCGACCAGCTCGGCCATGGTCTGCGGGTCGGGCCGCTGGCCGGGGTGCAGCACGCACGTCCCGCCGAACATCAGGGCCCCGTAGAGCTCCAGCCCGAACGCGTCCCACGACACCGGCGAGCACTGGAGCCAGACCTCGTCGGAGGCGAAACCGGCGTAGTCCTGGCCGCTGTAGGTGGCCGCGAGCGCCCGGTGCGTGGCGGCGACGCCCTTGGGACGGCCGGTGGAGCCGGAGGTGTACATGACGCAGGCGACGGCATCGGCGTCGACCGGCACCGCGAACTCGCCGGTGTCGTCCGAAGCTCCTGCCACCGTGTCGGCGGTGACGACCAGCCGCACACCCGCATCGGTGATCACCTGCTCCTGGCGGGCGGCGGGCAGGTCGGGGTCGAGCAGCGTGTAGGCCGCACCCGCCTTGAGCACGGCGAGCAGCGCCACGACCAGGGCGGTGTCGCGGGGGATGCGGACGGCCACCACGTCGCCGGGGACGACCCCGAGCGCGGCGAGGTGCCTTGCGACGCGGTTGGCGGCGGCGTCGAGCTCCGCGTAGGTCAGCGACTCCGCGCCGGAGACGAGAGCGGTCGAGTCAGGGGTCCGCCCGGCCTGCTCGGCGATGCGGAAGTGCACGGGGGTGTGGATGTCGACGGGCTCGGCCGGGGCGGGCAGTTCCGCGTCGAGGTCGGCGACCAGTTCCTCGACCACCGCCCGCCACTGGGCGTCCAGCGCCTCGGCGGTGGCGGGGTCGAACAGGTCGGCGGCGTACTCGACGCGGCCGTGGAAGCCGACGCCGTCGTCCTCGACCGACCAGGACAGGTCGAACCGGGAGAACTCGTTGGAGTGCAACCGCTTCTCGACGGCGACCGCGCCGTACGGGGCCGTCGCGGCGTCGGCGGTGTGCATCTCGAAGACCAGCTGGAACAGGACGGTGCCCGCGCCGCTGCGCTCGCCGGACGTCGCGGCGACGATCTCCTCGAACGGCACGCCCTGGTGACGGAAGCCGTCCAGCGCCACCGAACGCACGTGGTCGAGCAGGTCGCGGCCGGTCAGCTCCTCGCCGTCGGGCCGGAAGCGCAGCGGGACGAGGTTGATGAAGTAGCCGACGAGCGCGTCGAGTTCGGCGCGGTCGCGGACGCTGACCGGGGTGCCGATCACCACGTCGGCGACCCCGCGGCGACGGTGCGCCTCGACGAGGGCGGCCAGCAGCACGAGGTACGGGGTGGCGCCGGCGGCACGGGCCAGGGCGCGCACTCCCTCGGCGAGCTCCGGTTCGAACGCGAAGGGCAGGACTCCGCCACGTCCGGTGGCGGCGGTGCCGTCGTGGTCAGGACTGATGGCGGGGGCCGACGGAGCACCACGCAGGTGCTCGACCCAGTAGTCCACATCGGACTCAAGCGAGTCCTCGGTGGACCAACGTGCGTAGTCGCTGTACTGGACGGTCAAATCGGCCAGGCGAGGCGCACGGCCCTCGACGGCGGCGAGGTAGCACTCGCGGAGCTCACGGTCGAGCACCCGCAGCGAACCCTCGTCCCAGACGATGTGGTGCAGCACGAGCACGAGAGTCGCCTCGCCGGGGCCGGTGTGGACCAGGCGTGCCCGCAGCAGCGGCCCTTCTGCGAGATCGAACGGGAGCTGCGCGACGTCGGCGACCTGGTGCTCGAGCTCCGCGTGGGACTCGGTGAACGGGACCTCCACGCGGTCGTGGACGACCAGCACGGGTGCCATGTCCGCGTCCGTGCCGACGGTCGAGCGCAGCGCGTCGTGCCGGTCGGCCACCGACTGCAGGGCCTGGCGCAGCGCGGCGGTGTCGAGCGGACCGGAGAAGTGGAACAGCCAGGGCACGTTGTAGACCGAGCCGCCGGGCTCCCAGCACTCCCGCAGCCACAGGCCGCGCTGGAACCGGGACAACGGCGCGGGGGAGCCGGGCAGAGCGACCGGGCCGGGCCGGGCGGGCGTCGAGCCGGCACGCAGCGCGGCGGCGAACTCGGCGAGTGTGGGGGCCTCGAAGACCAGGTAGGGCGAGACCGGTCCGAACGCCTCGAACACGCGGCTCGCGACCCGGACGGCGGTCAGGGAGTCGCCGCCGAGGTGGAAGAAGTTGTCGTGCAGACCGATTCGGCGAACCCCCAGGACGTCGGCCCAGATCCCGGCGAGCAACTGCTCCGTGTGGTCGCGAGGAGCGTCGTCATCGGGGACGGCTTCGGAAGTGGCGGGAACGGGCAGCGCAGCACGGTCGACCTTGCCGCCGTCGGTGAGAGGCAACCGGTCGAGCACGGTGACCGAGGCGGGGACCATGTGCGCGGGCAGCCGACGGGTGAGGAAGTCGCGCACCTCGGCGGCGTCCGCCGTGCCGGTGACGTAGGCGGCCAGGCCGGTGCCGTGCGGGACGACCGCGCAGGTCTCCACGGCCGGGTGCGCGGCGAGGACGTGCTGCACCTCGCCCAGCTCCACCCGGTAGCCGCGGACCTTGACCTGGTCGTCACCGCGGCCGACGAAGTCGAGCACGCCGTCAGGGCCACGGCGGACGGTGTCGCCCGTCCGGTACATGCGCGACCCCGCGGGGCCGGACGGGTCGGGCAGGAAGCGCGCGGCCGTCAGCGCCGCACTGCCGAGGTAGCCCACTGCCAGCTCGGGACCGCCGAGGTACAGCTCGCCCTCGTCGCTCGGGCGCAGACCGTCGAGGACGTGCGCGCGCCGCCCACCGACCGGCGTGCCGATCGGCACCGAACCGGTCTCCCCGGCGGTCTCGTGCACGGTCGCGGTGATCACGGTCTCGGTGGGGCCGTAGGCGTTGAGCAGCCGCACGCCGGTGCGCCGGGTCCACTCGGCCGCCGCGGCAGGGGACAACCGGTCGCTGCCGGAGACCATGAGACGCAACGACGGCGGCACCCGGTCCAGAGCGGCGGCGAAGTCGTGGAAGTAGCCGGCGGGGAGGTTGGCCACGGTGACCTGCTCGTCCTCGACGAGGCGCAGCAGCTCGTCGACCGACAGCAACCGCCGTTCGGGCAGCACCAGGCACGCACCCGAGGTGAGCGCGGTCAGCATCTGCTCGACGGCGACGTCGACGGACGGGCCCGCGAGCTGCAGCACCACGTCCTGGCCGGTGATCCCGAAGCGTTCCGCGATGGCAGGGACGTGCGCGGCCAGCGCGGTGTGGTCGACGGCGACGCCCTTGGGACGGCCGGTGGTACCGGAGGTGTAGATCAGGTACGCCAGGCCGGCGGTCGCGCCGCGGGCGGCGATGCCGGTCTCGCGGACCACGCCGTCCTCGACGAGCAGGGCCGCGCCCGCGTCGTCGAGCATGTCCTGGGTGCGCCCTGCGGGGGCTTCGGGGTCCAGCGGCAGGTACACCCCGCCCGCCCGCCACACGGCGAGCATCGCGGTCACGTAGTCCGCCCGCGCACTGCTGCGCACCGCGACGACGCCGCCGGGCCGCAGCCCCGCGCCGGTGAGTGCCACGGCCAGCGCGCCCGCCAGCCGGTCGAGCTCGGCGTAGCCGGTCGACCTTCCCCCGGTCCGCACCGCGGTGCGATCCGGTGTGGCGGTCGCGATGCGGCCGACCTCCTCGTGCAGCGACATGTCACCCTCCGGATCGGTGTGCGCGGTGGACGTTCGAGTCGAAAGCTAGGCGCGCGCCGACGGCCGGATCGGCAGGTCGAGCGGCACCTTGGCGGAAGCCCGCACCTGCCCCAGCAGCTGCCGCACCGCCTGCCGCACAAGGGATCGTCGCGTCCCTAGCGTCGGCACCACGCCAGCAGAGAGGAAAGTGCGATGAGCCCCACCGCTTTGTCAGGTACGACGCCGTTGGTGTGCACGTTCGAGCCCGGCGCGCCCGCCACCGTCGACGCCGAGAACGTGCACTCGATCGAGCAGGCCACGGAGTGGTTGCGGACCAACGCCGACGCTCTGCGCGGTCTGCTGCACGAGCACAGCTCGGTGTACGTGCGCGGCCTGCCCGTGCACGACGTCGACGACTTCGCCCTCGTGCGCGACACGCTCATGCCCGAGCGCACCCCGTACCGGGAGAAGGCCACGCCGCGCAGCGACTTCGGCAACGGTGTGTTCTCCTCCACCGACCTGCCCGCCGCGCAGCCGATCCACATGCACAACGAGAACAGCTACACCCTCACGTTCCCCGGTCTGCTCATGTTCGCCTGCCTGATCGCCCCGCCCGAGGGCGGGGCGACCCCGGTGGCCGACTGCCGCAAGGTGCTCGCGTCGCTGCCGGCGGAGCTGGTGGCGAAGATGCGCAAGGTCGGCTGGCTGCTCAACCGCAGCTACTCCGAGCACATCTCCACCTCGTGGCAGACCGCGTTCGCCGCGTCCACAAAGGACGAGGTGGAGGAGTACGGCGCGGAGAACCTGGTGTCCTGCCAGTGGCAGTCCGACGGCCACCTGCGCACCACCCAGCTGCGTCCCGGGATCATCACGCACCCGGTGACCGGCGCCGAGGTGTGGTTCAACCACATGGCGTTCTGGAACGAGTGGGCGCTGGACGAGGAGCTGCGCGACGCGCTGGTCGACGAGTTCGGCGTCGAGGACCTGCCGTTCAACACCGCGTTCGGCGACGGCACCGCGCTCAGCCGCGAGGAGCTCGCCGCCATCCAGGCCGCCTACGAGGCCGCCACCACCCGCCGCCGCTGGGAGCGCGGTGGCCTGCTCCTCGTCGACAACATCCTGTCCACGCACGGCCGGGACCCGTTCCGCGGCGACCGCAAGATCGTCGTCGCCATGGGCGAGCCGGTCTCCGTGCTGGACTGCGCGCCCACCGTCGCCCCGTCGGCGACCCCGATGAGCGGAGAGGACCGATGACGGGCCAGGACCTGTTGTCCCGCTTCCACGACGTCGTGCGGGCCGCGCCCGAACGGGTCGCCGTGCGCGACACCGAGGGCGCGCTGACGTTCGCCGAACTGGAAGCCCGCACGGCCGCACTGGCCGCCGTGCTCGTGGCGCGCGGAGTGGTCCGCGGCGACCGCGTGGGCGTGAGCGTGCCGCGCGGCAGCGGACTTCTCGTCGCGCTGCTCGCGGTGTGGCGGGCCGGAGCGGCCTACGTGCCGCTCGACCCGGCCTACCCCGCCGACCGCCTGGCCCACATGACCGCCGACGCCGCCGTGCGCACGACGACCGTGACGCCGGACGACCTGGCCGGGGCCCGCGACGGCGTGCACACCGATGTCGCCGTATCGGCCGACGACGCCGCCTACGTGATCTACACGTCCGGCTCCACCGGCCTGCCCAAGGGAGTGCAGGCCACCCGAGGTGGCGTCGCGTCCCTTGTGGACGGACTGGAGGAGATGGCCGTGTACGCGGCCGAGCCCCGTGTCGTGGCCTGGAACGCCAGCGCGTCCTTCGACGCGTCCGTGCAGCAGTGGGCCCGCGTCTGCCGCGGCGACACGATCGTCGTCCTGGAGGACGCGCACCGCACCGAACCCGCGAAGCTGGCCGCGTGGCTCGACGAGTGCGGTGTGTCCGATGTGGACATGACGCCCACGCACTGGGAGATGCTGCGCGAGCACCTGCTGCCAGGACGCCCCGACGGCAGGCGGCTGCGCCTGTTCATCGGCGGCGAGCCGATCAGCGTGCCGGTGTGGCGGGAACTGGCCGCCGCCGAGACCGTGGAGGCGTTCAACCTCTACGGCCCGACCGAGTGCACCGTCGACGCGACGGTCGCCGTCGTCGAGGGCGACCACCCGAGCATCGGCGACCCGTTGCCCGGCAACAGACTCCTGGTTCTCGACACCGCGCTGCGCGAGGTCCCCGACGGTGAGATCGGCGAGCTGTACGTCGCCGGCCCTCGTGTCACCCACGGTTACCTCGGCCGCTCCGGCCTGACCGGCGCCCGTTTCCTGCCGGACCCCTCCGGTGAACCGGGCGCGCGCATGTACCGCACCGGCGATCTGGTGCGCCGCACCGCGGACGGCCTGCTGGAGTTCCACGGCCGCGCCGACCGCCAGGTGAAGATCCGCGGCCACCGGGTGGAGTTGGGGGAGATCGAGACCGTCGTGCGGTCCTCTCCTGCCGTCGCCGCGGCCGCCGTCGTCGTCCGCGACGACCTGGCCGGCCAGCCCGTCGCCTACTACGTGCCCTCGGGCCTGGCAGGCGCGGAGCAGCTGCGCGAGCACGCCGCGGCGTCCCTGCCGGAGGTCATGGTCCCGGCCGCGTTCGTCGAGGTCGCCGCGCTGCCGCTGACCCCCGGCGGCAAGCTCGACACCGCCGCCCTGCCCGCGCCGCCCGCCGCGGCCGGTACCGCTCCGGAGGGTGAGTTCGAGCAGTTCATCGCTCACGTGTGGGCAGAGGTCCTCGGCCGTGACTCGGTGAACGCCGACGACGACTTCTTCGCCCTCGGCGGCCACTCCCTGGTCGCGCTGCGGGTGGTGTCGAAGGTGAAGAAGACCTTCGGCCTCAAGATGTCCACGAAGGACGTCTACCGCCACCCCCGCCTGACCGACCTGGCCCGGCACGTCGAGTCCCTGCGCGTATAGGAGAAACTGTGGACAACATCGACAACGTGGTGGTCCGCCCCCGCCGCAAACCGGAGGCCACGAGGTCGTTGGTGTGCCTCGGGTTCTGCGGTGGCGGCGCGGGGCCGTACCTGCCCTGGGCCGACGTCCTGCCGGCGGACGTGGAGCTCGCCGCGATCTGCTACCCGGGGCGGGACGGGCGGTTCCTGGAGGACCACGCCGAGGACTGGCAGGCACTCGCGGCCGACGCCACGCAGGCCGTGCTCGCGGCGGCGACCCGGCCGTACGTCCTCTTCGGACACAGCATGGGCGGGTGGATGGCGTTCGACGTCGCCGCCCGGATCGAGCAGGCCGGCGGCCGCCGCCCGGACGCCCTGGTGGTGTCGTCGGCCAACGCGCCGAGCCGCGGACTGACGCCACGCGACATGTTCCCCGCGCAGAGCGACACCGACGCCGGGCTGCTGTCGTGGATGACGGTCAACGGGCTGCTCGCGGACTACGTCCTCGGCAACGAGGAGCTGCGGGAGATGGCGCTGGAGCTCATGCGGGCCGACATCCGCGTCCGTGACACGTTCGCCTACACGGACGGGACGAGGGTCGGTGTGCCGCTGCAGGTGCTGACGGGGGCCGAGGACGACGTGATCGTCGCGGACACGGCGGCGCAGTGGCGGGAGCTGGCGGGCGGCGAGTACCGGCACGTGGAGCTGCCGGGCGGGCACTTCTACACCGAGGAGGTGTGGCGGTCGCTGCCCCGGTTCATCCCGGCGCTGGAGCCCGTCCCCGCCGGAGTGTGATCGGGTGGGGGAGGTCGCCGTCCTGTCGACCTCCCTCCGGCCGGCTGGTCAGCCCGTCGGCACCAGGGTGTGAGGATCGGTCTCCCGTGCGGCCAGGACGGCCAGTTCGGCGCGGATCGTGGTCGCGGCGGTGTGGTCCAGTATCCGTTCGCGGATGGACAAGGCCTGCTCGAGGTAGCCGCGGGCTTCGGCGTAGCGACCGGCGGCCGTGCTCACCTGGCCCAGGTTGCGCAGGAGCTGGCCTTCGCCGATGACGTCGCGGGCTTCGCGGACCATGTCGAGGACGCGGCGCATGGTCGCCATGGCGGCGGTGTGCTCGCCCGCCATGGCCTGGACCTGGCCGATGCGGCTGAGCGTGCGGGCGGCGCCTCCGGTGTAGCCGACTGACTCGTGGACGGCCATCGCCTCGGCGAGGTCGGTGCGGGCCTGGTCGGCCCCGCCGCTCCTGGCCAGGATGAAGGCGCGCTGGGTGAGCACGATCGCGCGGCCCACGATGTCGCCTACCGCGGTGAAACCCGAGAGGGAACGGTCGTACAGGCCGAGCGCGGTGGTGTCGTCGCCGGTGTTGCGGGCGATCAGGGCCAGGTCGCGGTGGCACAGCGCCAGGCCGTGTGTGTCGCCCAAGTCTTCGAACAGCTCCGCAGCCGGGTGAAGGACGGCACGGGACGCGTCGAGATGGCCCCGGTTGATGTGGAGGGTGCCCAGCGAGCTCAGCACCGCCGCCGTGCCGCGGGTGTTGCCCGCCGCGCGCACGGCTTTCAGTGCCACGTCGTGGGTCCGCTCCCAGTCGTCGAGGTAGCCGCGCGACTCGAACAGGGTGACGGAGGTGACCGCGAGGTCCCAGCACAGCTCGTCCAGACCCGCGGCGGCCGCCTGCTGGACGGCCGCGCGCAGGTTCGCCAGCTCGCCGTCCATCCACTCCAGCGGGTCGGCGAGGACGGACGGGGGCTGCCAGCGCGGCGCGGTTCCGTGCAGCACGGTGTAGTCACCGCCGTAGACGCCCCGATGTGCCTGCTCTGCCAGCGCGAGCCACCCGCCGAGCAGCCGGGACACGGCGGCGGCGCGGTCGCCGGCGGGGATCTCCTCCGCGGCCTTCTCCCTGGCGAACAGGCGCAGGACGTCCTGGTAGCGGTAGCGGAACTCGCCGGTCGGCTCGACCGAGACCACGTCGAGCACCTGCACGTCCACCAGCGGTTCGAGCAGGTCCGACGGGAAGTACCGGTCGTCGTCGAGGACCGCGCCTGCGACCCAGCCGGGGACGGAGGGCCCTTCGGCGAGGCTCAGCAGCCCGAACAGCAACCGGGACCGGCGGTCGAGGCCGTCGTGGGTCAACGAGAGGCTGGCGCGGATGGTCAGCTCGCCGTGGGCGAGCTCGTCGAGCCGGTGCCGCTCGCTGGCGAGCCGTTGCACCATCGACGCGAGCGTCCAGTGCGGCCGGGCGGCCAGGCGGGCGGCGATGATCCGCAGCGCCAGCGGCAGTCCGCCGACGGTGCGCACCAGCGCCGCGGCGGCCTCGGGCTCGCGAGCCACCCGATCCTCTCCGACGACCAGGCCGAGCAACCGCAGCGACTGCCCGGCGTCGAGGACGTCAAGCTCGACCTGGCGGGCACCGGGAAGACCGGTCAGCCGCGACCGGCTGGTCACCACCACCGCACACGTGCTGCTGCCCGGCAGCAGCGGCAGGACCTGTCCCTCCGAGGCCGCGTCGTCCAGCACGACCAGCACCCGCCGGTCGGCCAGCAGCGTCCGGTACATCTCCAGCCTGGCGTCGAGGCCGTCGGGGATCACATGCCCTGGAATTCCCAGTGCCAGCAGGAAACGGCCCAGCACATCGTCCACAGCGGACGGTTGGTCGGTGCCGTGCAGGTCGCAGTAGAGCTGCCCGTCGGGGAAGTGCTCCTGCGCCACCCGGTGCGCGAGGTGGGCGGCCACCGTGCTCTTGCCGACGCCGGGCCGCCCCGTGATCACCACGACCCCCACGGCCGTGCGCGCGGTGCTCCCGACGAGCACGGACTCCGCGCCGCGCAACATCTCCTCGTCGGCGACGAAGTCGGCGGTGTCGGCGGGCAGCTGCCGTGGCCGAACCGGTCGTGTGGTGTCGGCGCTCTGCGGTGCGGGCGCCGCGGTGCCGGCACGGGGCTGGGCCGGGATCTCGCCGGCGAGGATCGCCGCTTCCAGGCCGCGCAACCGTTCCCCCGGCTCCAGACCCAGCTCGTCGATCAGCAGGGTACGACCGGTGCGGTAGACGTCGAGGGCCTCGGCCTGCCTGCCGGAGCGGTGCAGCGCCACCATCAGCAGGGCGCGCGGACGCTCCCGCAACGGGTGCTCGTGGACCAGGCGCGTGACCTCCCCGACGAGCTGGTGGTGCTGGCCCAGTTCCAGCTCCAGTTCCAGGTGGTCCTCGACGCAGGTGAGCCGTTCCTCGTCCAGCCGCAGCGCACGGGTGCGCAGCGACCGGTTGGGGGCCCCGCCCAGGCACGGCCCGCTCCACAGCGCCGAGGCCTCCCGCAGCAGCGCGGCCGCCTCGGCGGTGCGGCCCTCCTTGACCAGCACGCGGGCCTCGGCGGTGCGGGAGAGGAAGTCGGCGAGGTCCAGCGTGTCGCCGTTGAGGCGCAGCTCGTAGCCCGGCGGACGGGTGTCGATGACCGCCGACATGCCCGCCGCGGCCAGGGTGCGGCGCAGCCGCGAGACGCAGATCTGCACCTGCGTGCGGGCGGTGTCCGGAGGGTTCTCCTCCCACAGGGCGTCGACCAGCGTCTCGGTGCTCACCATCCGGTTGGCCTCCACGAGCAGCAGCCCGAGGATCATCTGCTGCCTGCCAGGCGGGATCCGCGCCGCGCTTCCGGGACCGTCGACCTCCACCGGGCCGAGAACCCGGAACCTCCCTGGAGACATGCGGCCACCCTTCGAGGTCTGAGACACCCCGAGGTAATCAGACGGTTACGAAGAAGTACAACCCGGCGATAGCGTGGAGATATCGGCAGGTTGCCCGGCGGCGGGACGGTTGTCGTTCATCGCGTGAGGAGAACCGCCATGAGCTCCGCCGCAGGCGTCGACCACGTCCGCCTCTCCTACGACTACCTCGACATGGGGGACCTGGACGGCTACGCCTCGCTTCTGCACCCGGACATGCAGCTCAAACGCCACGACGCGCCACCGGGACACGGCCGGGAGGACACCGTCCGGCTGCTGAACGCCATTCCCGCCCTGCGGGGGCGGCACCACATCCACAAAGTCGTGGCCTGCAAGGACACCGTGGTCGTCGTGGGCCGCTACACCCCGCCTCCGGAGGCGGAGAGCAGCACCCCGTCCGAGTTCGCCGACGTCGTGACCCTGTCGGACGAGGGACTGCTGCTGTGCAGCCGGCGCTTCTACTACTTCGATCCGCCGTCCCTATAGCGCCAACTGCCGGACGGCTGCCGTCGCCGCTGCCTGGCGGCGCGGGGCGGGGCTTCTAGTTTCGGGGCAGGGAACCACCCCGCGACACAGGGAGCTCGCCCCATGGAGTTGGACGCCGCCCGGCCGGACGCAGCCCGCCTCGACATCGTGGTCTCCGGGCTCGCCTCCGACGCGCACACCTGGAACCTCGTCTACCTGCAGCTGGTGCTGGAGGAGATGGGCCACCGCGTGACCAACCTGGGTGCGTGCGTCCCCGACGGACTGCTCACGTCCCGGTGCGGACAGGTGGCACCGGACCTCGTCGTGCTCAGCAGCGTGAACGGCCATGGGTTCCAGGACGCCAGGCGCGTCATCGGACCGCTGCGCGCACGGCTGGCGAGCACCCCGGTCGTGATCGGAGGCAAGCTCGGCGTCGACGGCAGCGGCGGCCACGCGCAGGAGCTGCTGGCCGCCGGGTTCGACGCGGTGTTCGAGGACGCCGACGCGATCACGTCGTTCCGCGGCTACGTCGACCGGCTCGCCGCAGGAGTGCGGTCGTGACCGGTGGCTCGTTCGGCGACTTCGTCGCCCGTGCCGCCGCCGCGGGCGAACTGGTCGTGCAGCCCAGGATGGGCGTGCCCGGCCCGGCGGAGATGCGGGCAGGTCTCGCCGCGGTGCACGGGGCCGGGGTGCGGGCGGCGGGCACGATCACCGTGGACAGCTTCACGCGCGTGGGGGACCACGTCGCCGTGCGCAAGGCGTTGACCGCCGGCGCCGACCTCAACGGCTATCCCATCGCCACCCACTCGCCCGAGATGACCCGGTCCGTGCTGAACGGCCTGCACGGACCGGACTTCCCGGTGCAGGTGCGCCACGGTTCGGCGTGCCCGCAGAAGATCGTCGCGGCTCTACTGGCCGCCGGTCTGGATGCGACGGAGGGCGGGCCGCTGTCGTACTGCCTGCCCTACAGCAGGGTCCCGGTCGCCGAGTCGGTGCGCGCGTGGGCCGAGTCCTGCCTGCTGCTGTCCGACGCCCGCGAGCGCGGCGCCCGGCCGCACCTCGAGTCCTTCGGCGGCTGCATGATGGGCCAGCTGTGCCCGCCGAGCCTGCTGGTGGCGATCAGCGTGCTGGAGGGCCTGTTCTTCCGCCAGCACGGCGTGGACAGCATGTCGTTGAGCTACGCCCAGCAGACCGACCAGGACCAGGACGCCGAGGCCGTGGCGGCACTGCGCGCCCTCGCCGCCGAACATCTGTCCGATGTGGACTGGCATGTCGTGCTCTACACGTACATGGGCGTGTTCCCGCGCACCCCGCGCGGCGCGACCGCCCTGTTGGAACGTTCTGCGGAGCTGGCCGTGCGCACCGGCGCGGAGAGGCTGATCGTCAAGACGACGGCGGAGGCGCACCGCATCCCCACCGTCGCCGAGAACGTCGCCGCGCTGGTGGCCGCCGGGGCAGCGGCGGCGCGTGCCGAGCCGGGTGGCGTGGTCGAGGACACCGGCGTGCTCGCCGAGGCCCGCGCGCTCGTGGAGGCCGTGCTGGACCTCGCGCCCGACGTCGGCATCGCCCTGGTCCGCGCGGTCGAGCGCGGCTACCTCGACGTGCCCTACTGCCTGCACCAGGACAACGCCGGCCGCACGCGGGCGTTCGTCGACGGCGACGGGCGGCTGCAGTGGTCGCGCCTCGGTGCCCTGCCGTTGCCCGCGGACCGTGCCGTCCCCGCCGCCACACCCACCGCTGACGAACTGCTGCGCTCGCTCACCCACGTCGAGCGCACCTTCGACCGAGGCTGAAACCCCCGCCCCGTCCCCAAGGAGTGACCACGATGGACACCACCACCCCGGCGCCGGCGGACCCGCGCGCCCATCTGACCTCACCTGCCACCCGCGCGGTGCTGCGCGTGCAGCACCGCGTGCTCGACGCCGTGCGCGAGCACCTGGGCGGGAAGGGTTTCACCGAGATGCTTCCCCCGGTCATCGGCCCGGTCACCGACCCCGGCGCGCGCGGGGCCAAGCAGGTCGACGTCGACTACTACGGCCACCGCTACAAACTGATGACCAGCGCGATCCTCTACAAGCAGGCGTCGCTGACCGCCTTCGACCGCATCTTCTGCATCGCCCCCAACGTGCGCCTGGAGCCGCTCGAGACCAGCTCGACCAGCAGGCACCTCGCCGAGTTCCACCAGATCGACGTCGAGGTCGCCGGCGCCTCTCGCGACGATGCCACGCGGGTGGCCGAGAACCTCGTCGTGCACGTCGTGCGCCGGGTCGTCGAGCGCTGCGCCGCCGAGCTGGAAGTCCTGGGCCGCGACCCGGACGCCTTCGCGGATCTGCTGTCCGGCAGCGCCTTCGAGCGACGCACCCACGCCGCCGCGGTCGCCGACCTGCACGACACGGGGCACGCCCAGAACCCCGACGCCGAGATCGACTGGGTCGGGGAGGCGGTCCTGTCGTCCAAGGCCAGCAGGCCGTTCTTCCTCACCGACTACCCCAAGGGCTCCCGCGGCTTCTACGACCGCGAGAACCCGGCCGACCCCGGCCACCTGCTCAACTTCGACCTGCTGGCCCCCGAGGGCTTCGGCGAGCTGTGCAGCGGCAGCGAACGCGAACATGAGTACGCCGCCATCATCGCCAGGATGCGCGAAACCGGCGAGAACCCGGCCAAGTACGCCTGGTACCTGAAGATGGTGCGCGAGGGCGTCCCGTCCAGCGCGGGCTTCGGCATCGGCCTGGAGCGGCTGGTCCGCTACCTGTGCGGGCTGAACGCGGTCTGGCAGGCGAGCGCCTTCCCGAAGATCCCCGGCGTGGTGTCCCCGTGACCGCGCTGCGCGCGGACACCTTCCCGGAACAGGCCGTCCGGGAGCGGGCCCGCACCGGTGCGGCGGCGGCGTTCCCCCCGCTGACCGACTACGGCCGCGCCCTGCTGGGCGAGCCGGAGGGCTCTTCGCCGGGCGACGCCCTCGACGCCGTTCGCCTGGTGCCGCCGGTGTTCATGCCGCGGCGCCTGGAGAAGCTCATCGACCTGGCCCGCGAACCGTTGCACGGCGACGTCGACCTGGAGACCACCGTCGGCGGTTTCGCCGCACGGCTACCGCTGTACCTGTCCGCCTTCGGGTCGACCCGTGCCGTGGGCACCGACCTGGGCCGTGCCGCCGCCGCCCAGGCGGGTGCCCTCGGTATACCGATGGTCGTCGGCGAGAACGTCGTCCCGGTCGACGGCTACACCGGCGAACGGTCCCTGCTGGCCAGGATCTCCGCCTACGCCGGCCACGTCCCGGACGGGGTGGGCGGCGTCGTGGTGCAGCAGAGCACGGAGGACGCCGACGCCGAGGTCTGGAACCGCGTCTACAGCGACCCGGCGACGCGTTCCCTGCTGGAGTCGGGACGGCTGGGCTTCGAGCTCAAGGTCGGTCAGGGCGCGAAACCCGGGATCGGCGGCCTGACCGTCGTCGATCGCGCCCAGGCGGACCGGCTGGCCGACCAGTTCGCCCTGGAAACGCTGATCGACCCCGCGGGGGACCGGGTGCTGCGCTGCGCCAGCCCTGGGACGTTCACCGAGGAGATCCTCCGGCAGCAGGTCCGCCTGATGCGCAACAACTATCCGCGTGCGCGGGTGTGGGTGAAGCTCCCACCGGGACGCGACGTCGCCGCGGCGGCGGACGTGGCGTGGCAGGCGGGCGCGGACGCGGTCACCGTGGACGGGGCCGAGGGTGGCAGCGGATGGGCCCCCACGGCGTCGCTGGCGGGCGTCGGCCTCCCACTCGCGGAATGCCTGCGCCGCATCGGTTCCCCGCGTGGCTGTCTCCTGGTGTCGGGCCGGGTCTGGGAGGGGCTGCGCGCCGTGAAGTGCCTGGCGGCCGGGGCCACCGCCACGGGCCTCGGCCGGGCGGCCCTGCTGGCGGTCGACGAGAACCCCGCTTCGGGCCTGACCCGCCTGGTGGAGGCGATGATCCTGGAACTGCGTCTCCTCATCAGCGCACTGGGCAAGTACGACCCGGCCGCTTTGTCCACTGAGGACCTGTGGTTCCCGGACGGCTGGTCGGTCCCCGCCGTCAGACCGTTGGTGGCGCAGGGATAGCTGACGTCCTCTGCGTCCTGGGAACACCACGTGCCCGCACCGATGTCCGGTGCGGGCACGTGGTGTTCCTGGCTCAGTCGAGCCCCGCGGCGGCACGAAGGCCGCACAGGTGGACCGGGTCGGCGCGCAGGCGGACGGCCAGGTCCGGGAGTGGTCCCGGTGGTCGGTGCCCGCCGGCTGCCGCGTCGGCGACGGCCAGTGCGGTGGCCACGCACTCCGCGCGGGCGTCGGAGGTGGGGGCGATCAGGCAGACCAGGCCGCCCAGGTGGCTGTACCCCAGCGTCCGCAGGGCCCACGCCGCCGCCCGGCGGGCGTGCGGGGTGGGTGGCCACACGCTGAGAACCTCCGGGCCGGAGGGAACGAAAAAGGCGTGCACAGGGGATGCCGTTGCGACGCCTATCGGACCGTTGTCGGTCATGTGGGCCATGGTCACGCTCCCGTGCTCGGCGCCGAAGACCAGTCCACCACGAGGAAGGCGGCGTCCTCGGCAGTCGCGGAGGCAGACCGGGGGCGTGTCAGGGCGTCGGCGGCGTGGCCGCCAGCACCGAGCGGATCAGAGGGGAGACGGTGAAGCTGCGGCCGGTCTCGGTCTCGACGGGCCGCACCAGGCCGCGGTGGAGGAGGTCGCGCAGCAGGCGGCCGGTGTCGGCCGACGGGCCGAAGCGCGGCGGGAGGTTCTCCAGGATCCGGCGGTAGGGCTCGGCGGCGCCGGCCAGGGCGCGCAACAGGGTGTCGTCGAGCAGGCAGGTCGGGTCGGTCGCAGCCAGTTCCGGCAACGGGTAGACCGACAGCCACGAACCGACGGCGGCGAGCGCCGCGGGCAGTCCGTCGAGGGCACGGCACAGGCGATCGACGTCCACCGGGTCCGCCGCGCCACCGTGGTCGGCGAGCAACAGCAGGGCACTGTCGGCGGGCTCCAGGCCCGAGAGGAGGAACACCCGTTCTCCGGCGAGTCCGAGCGGCGCCGGCGCGGTGATCAGCACCCGAACCCCGGGGCAGTCGGCGAGCAGGCGCAGCACGCTGTCCCCGCATACCGGCCCGTCGACCCCGTCGAGAACCACCAGCGCGGACCGAGCGCCGACCACCTCGGCGAGGTCGTCGTCCACCCGTCCACCCGTGCGCACGGCCGTAGACCACGCCGTCACCAACTCGGCCAAGCGCGGGTCCCGCAACGGCGTGCCATCCGGCCCCGCCCACAGCACCGGCATCCTGGCGTGCACCACCCCGGCCACCGCCGCAGCGAACCGCGTCTTCCCCACGCCAGGCAACCCCACGACGGTAGCGAGCCGACACCCGTCGGCCAGCTCAGCCGCCAGCGCACCGGTCTCGAGGTCACGCCCCACCTGGGCGGCCAACGCGGTGGGCGGCACAGCGGCAGCTGAGTCGACCTCAGCGCGCCGGTGAGGGTCAGCGGCCACCTCCAGGTCGTGCCGAGCCCGGCTGCCCAGCCGCAACCCCTCGGCGATCAACCGCACGGTGTCCGGCCGTGGCCGCAACGCCCGCCCCTGCTCCAGATCCCGGATGGCCCGCACGCTCACCGTCGACAGATCGGCCAGCTCCCGCTGCGTCAACCCGACCCGGCTGCGGTGCCTGCGCAACAGCCGGGCGAAGGGCGGAAGTCCGGGGTCCAAGGCGGGCGGAATGGCCATCTCGGCATCCTCTTTCACGGGGGGATTTTGTCTCGCCAATCGTCTGCACCCCCGCTATCACGCTGCCATCCCCGCCGATATCCCGACCGTAAATCACCGGCGCTATCCCGCATCTTCCCAGCTCAGGACCTGTCTGGCGTCACCATTGTGACCGTGATAGCGCTGGGATAAACCACGTGATAGCTGCGAGATTATCGAGCCTCATAACGTTTGTCTCGTCGCCGGAGAAACAACTTAGGAGAGCCCCAAATGACCCGCACCGTCATCGCCAAAATCGCCGCCGCCACCCTCGTCCTCGCGGCCCTGACCACCCTCGGCGCCACGACCGCCCACGCCATCACCGACGCGACCCCCACCACGGTGGCCGGCAGCAACCCCTGGGAGTGAGCTCGCCACCTGTGCAGCCCGGAAAGTCATCGGTGCTCCGAGCGGTGCGGTATTCCCAGCTGAGAGCATGTCTGGGTGGTCGGTTCGCTGTTGTACCGGGTGGTCTGCAAGTTGTTGTCTGTTCCGGCCGTGCTGCTTCGAGGTGAGGCGGCCAAGGATGCGGAGCTTCTTGTTCTGCGGCACGAGAACGTCGTGCTTCGTCGGCAGTTGACGGGGCCGGTTCGTTACGAGCCTGCGGACCGGTTCTGGTTCGCGGTGCTGTCGAGACTGGTGCATCGCTCGTGGTGGCAGGCCCGGAAGTGGGATCACACCGCGCGCCGGACGTCCCTCAACCGCAGCAGCGATCAAGGCGCTCGTACTCCGACTCGCTAGAGAGAATCCGCGGTGGGGTCATCGGCGGATCCATGGCGAGCTGGTTCGGCTTGGCCATCGCCTGGGCGCCTCGACAGTCTGGGAGATCCTGAACCGCGCGGGCATCGATCCGGCGCCGCGGCGATACGGCACGACATGGCGGGAGTTTCTGGCCGCTCCTGGCCGCCGCGGGTTACTGATTCGGCTGGTTCGCGGCGTACTCCGCCCGGTTCCACAGCGCGAAGTAGAGGACGTCGGTCCACCAGCTGAGGCCGATCGGGTGCTCGGTCCTGTCGTCACGCGTGTTGTCGAAGTCGTCGGTCAGCACGAGCCCGTGGAACGCGTCCAACGGCGGCACCGACCGCTCGGCCGCTGCCGCGGCGAGCACGGCCCCGGCCGCCGCCGCGTCGTCGGGCAGCGCGTCGATGGCCGCGCCTGCCGCCCGGCACAGGTCGAGGTGGCTCTCGATGAGTGCCCGCAGCTCGGCTTCGCCGCTCTCGATCATGGTGTCGAGCTCGATGGTCTCGAGCAGGACGTACCGGTCGCGGTGCGCGTCGAGGAACCGCTCCGCCTCGGCGAGCCCGGTGTGCAGGCCCTCGGCGTCGCTCACGGCGCGCACGGCGGCGGCGAACTTCGTCAGCCGCGCGAACCCGGCGTCGAACTCACCGCTGATGGCGTACAGCGTGGTCCTGCTCTCCGGGGGCTCGCCGTCGAACCCGTCGGCGATCAGGGACGCGCACAGCCGAGGATCGCCGGACAGGAGCACCAGGAAGGAGAACGGGATGGCGTAGGGCCATTCCGACAACCCGGAGACTGTCTCCGGCCGATCCTCATAGGACTCCGGCCGGTTGCCGGTGCTGTACAGGTACGAACGGTTCGCCATGACCGGATCCTATGACGGGGCTAGACTTGGGAAAGGCAGATGGTCCGTTTCGGCTGCGGGTAGACGCGGGCGTTCTCCGCTTCCCCCGCCCCGCAGGAACTGGCCCTTGAGGCTGGTACGCTTCATTGTTCGAGTAGTTGATATTCCGCGGAACCGAGCGCGATCGCCCTGCGGCGCAGGGGAGTCAGATGCTGGACCATGGCCAGAACCCTAGGAATCCCACGGCTGCACAACGATCAGGTCACTCCGCTGATCCTTGCTGGTGCCAGCCCTGCCTCAGCAGCCGTCCTCGGCGCTCGTGGGGGCGTGGCCTCGCAGCCCGACGCCGTTGAGATAGGTGATCCTGGCCCGGCCGGAGGCGTAGTCGGCGTTCGGTGCATCGTCGAGACTGAACGCGATTGAGCCATCCGGGCCGTTGACGATCACGCCGTTGCTGCCCTGACCGAAGTCGTGGTCGAGGAGCTCCTCGATCTGATGGCTGGCGAAGGCGGTGCGCAGCTCGCCTAGGGTGGAGTTGACGCGAATGTTGCCGACCTTGGTGTGCAGGGCCTTGACCCCCGCGGAGTTGTTGATCGCCAGGACGCGGCCGGTCGACGACTCGACGCTGAAGCCGAGCGGCTGGCCCTCGCGGGCGTAGCGGACGCAGACGGCGTTCGGGCCCGCGTACTGGTTGCCCTTGTTGACGTAACCGCGTGCGCGAAGATCCGTGGCGGTGAGGGCGAGGGTGAACTCGCCGATGCCGTCGAACCGGACCTCCGACGTGTCGACGAACGGCGGAGGCATCGCCTTGATCACCTCGACGATCTGGTCGGTCGTCTTGGGGTCTGCTGGCTGCTTCTTGTGTCCGCACGAGGCGATGAACATCGCTGCGAACGCCAGACCCATCACCGTCGGCGTCTGGCTGCCTCGTTGGAGGTCCTGCATGGTGAGGAAGTCGAACGCCACGGTGGGTGCGAAAGTCGCCAGGGCGGCGGTCTCGTGGAGCTTGGCGAAGTCGGCCCGGCACGGTTGGGTGCGCGATCGCACCATTGCGCGGCCGGGCGGGCTGGCGCCACCTTCGCCGGATGTCGCGTATCCGTGTGCGGAGGTCACGGGCACGATCCCGTCGGTCGACAGCGGAAGCGAGTACATCGTGAACCCGAACAACGAGCGGTCCACGGTGATGCCCCCGGCGAGCTGGGTCACCGTCACCCCGGCCGGCAGGTAGGGCGGCAGCGGACCGCAGTCTCCCAGCAGCGGCGCCCCCTTCTCGTGCCAGGGGAGGCAAAACCCACCGCTCGCGTCAGGTGGCTCCTCCTTGCCGAGGAGGGTGAGGGCCTTCTCGTAGAGCGGCGCGACGTCCGGTCCACCCCACGGCGACCCCAGGTGCGGTGTGCCGAGTGTGATCACTTCCAGCACCGTGCGTGCCGGCCGGTATCTGGCTCATCGCGTAGCGCAGTGCGAGACCGCCCATGGAGTGCGCGACAACGACTACTTTGCCGTCGCCCTTTACGTTCTTGTGGGCTTCTGCCACCTTCTTGATGTAGACGGCGAGGCAAGGTGCGATGTGCGCGTCCGACGCCCAATGCAACGACCAAGGACCGTAGTCGAACGTGAACGTGCTGACCCGGTTGCCGAGTTTCTCCTGCAGAATCGTCGCCGTCTCCGTCATTCGCCCACCGGTCCACCCATGCACCAGCACGACCGGGCGTCGCGATGCCGAGAGGTCCGTGTGCTCCAGACTCGGCGGGGTGCCGGCGCAGCTTTCCTCCGCTGTGGGCTGCGCTCGTGCCGGAACGGCAGGGGACACCGCCAGCAGGAGCGCCAGGACGTACGCCGTCGGCTTGCGCACGCGTGTTGTCATGGCGTGGCCTCTGTCCAGCTGATCCGCCACTGGCCGTCGACCGCGACGAGCGCCACCGTCCACACCGCCGCGGCCGGTCCGTTCGTGCGTGCGGTCATCCGAGCTGTGCCGTCCCCCTCCACGCGGAAGGTCGCGATGTCGAGCTCCACCGACGAGATCGACGCCAGCTGACCCGCCACAGCAGGGTCGAGCGCTTGTTGCGGTGAGACGGCGATCGCTTGCCGCAACCGCTCTTCCGACCCGCTCGTGAGGTTCGCGGCCATCGCCGTCGCCTGCTCCTTCGTCAGGGGAGGAGGAACGTACGTGCTCGGTGGCGCGGTGGTCGACGACGACGTCGTCGCGTCGGTCGCCGAGCCGCTACCGCGCAACAGGAACGCGATGGCCGCGCCGATGACCACCAGCACGACCGTGAATGTCACGACCAGCGTGCGACGAGTCATGGCTACTTCCTTGTGAGCGCGCGGTTCCGCCCGCATCGTCTTCTGTCGACGCGCGGCTGCCGGACCGGCGTTTCCCCTATCGGTGGCCCGAGTTCGGTTGTGACCGTTCCAGCGGAGGTTCACTCGGCCGGCTCAACGGGACCACCTGTGTAACGAGCGCGTGTTGGGGCGCAATAAGAAAGGGCCGATGTCCGAGGAACGGAGCGTCGCCGTGGCAGCAACCATGAGGCGGATCGAACGCCTTGCGGTACTCCGACGGGACCGGCTCGGTGGAGTCCTCCACGAGTATCGGCATGTCGCCTGAGCTGTGCGGACGTAATTTTCGGCACGCACAGGTCGGGACCTCGTGCCCGACGTCGGCGAAGAACAGTCCGAGAGTGGCGGACTGCGCTGTTCGGGTGGACGTGCGCCGGGTCTCGTCATGTGCCCTGGGGCGTTGCGGTCTCGGCTCTGACCTGAGGAGCCGATGATGACCATGCTGACGAACGTCGAATTGCTGGCTGTGGTGGCAAACCACCGACCAGTGCCAACGCCGATGCACGAGGCGGGTGTGCGGTTCGCGTTCTATGGCCGGATGTCGACAAGTGAGTTCCAGGACCCGCAGACCTCTCGAGCGTGGCAGCGTGCCGTGTCGGATGAGTTGATCGAGGGCGTCGGCTCGGTGGTGGTGGAGTTCTTCGATATGGGGCGGTCGCGTCGTTGGTCGTGGTGGGAGCGTCCAGAGTCGTCTGCGTTGCTTGCCGCGGCGGCCCGGTCAGACCGTGTGTTCGACGCTGTGGTGATCGGTGAGTACGAGCGCGCCTTCTACGGAGGTCAGTTCCGCGAAGTGGTCTCGCGGCTGAACGAGCTGGGTGTTCAGGTGTGGCTACCTGAGGCTGGCGGTCCGGTCGAATTGGACAGTCCAGTCCATCAGGCGCTGATGGTGTTGCTTGGTGCACAGGCTCAGCGGGAGGTGGCCCGCGCCCGGCAGCGCGTGCTCGCGGCGATGCGGGCGCAGACGAGCCAGCAGGGCCGGTTCTTAGGCGGCCGTCCGCCCTACGGGTACCGCTTGGTCGACGGTGGTCCGCATCCGAATGCCCGGCACAGCGGGTGGGGTAGGCGGGTGCAGGTGTTGGCGCCGGATCCTGTGACCGCGCCGTGGGTGCGGTGGATGTTCGGTGAGCGTGCGGGTGGTCGTGCGCTGGCGTCGATCGCGCGCGAACTGAATAGCCGTGGTGTTCCGTGTCCGTCGAGTGCGGATCCGGGACGCAACTCGCATAGGACGGGCGGGCGGTGGATGGTGACCGCGGTCGCGGCGATTCTCGAGAACCCGCGGTACACCGGCAGGCAGGTGTGGAATCGGCACGGGACGCGGGGGAGGGGACCTGGAGGCCGGCGCGGTGGTCGTGCCGCGGGCCGAGTGAACCGCAACCCGGTCACGGCATGGGAGGTCTCGGAGAAGCTCTCGCACGAGCCGTTGGTCGACGATGAGACCTTTGTGGTGGTTCATCGAATCAGAGCATCGAGGCAGACCAAGGACGGCGGGGCACGCCGATACGCGTTGGCTGGTCTGATCGTTTGTGGGACTTGTGACCGCAGGATGGACGCTCACTGGGTGCACGGCAGGCCTGCCTACCGGTGTCGGCACGGCTTCAACAGTGCGTCGACCAGGCCTCCGGACGCGCCGGCCAACACCTACGTCCGCGAGGACGTCGTGCTTCAGGCGCTATCAGGACTAATCGCTGAGCGCGGGCGCAATCCGGAGTCCGATCTGGCAGCACAACTCCACGATCTACAACTAGCAATTACCTGCGTAGGGTCTGATCTGGAACTAAGACCCTGGCTAACCAGCCGAAATCCCGCGCGAACTCTACCTGCAACGCAAGCGGCGTTAGCGCTGGATTGGGGATCGGGAACGCCGCCGGTGCCCATATAAATCAATTGCCCCACAGGGAAAATCGCTCCCGTGGGGCAATTCCGTGTCCGAGGGGGACTTGGCCCCCCACGTGTAGCAAGCGTGCGCAGTTCGTGTGTTCATGCGCTATTGGATAGCTCGAACCCAGTATAGAGGGCCAGTCGACACTAATCAATCTTTTGTGCTGATCAGTATCGACTGGAGCAAGAACTTTCGCGGCGACCTCTTCGACCGCCCGCTTATCTGGAATCAGGCCCATTTGCGCTAGGCGCTGGGTGAGTACGAGCGGTACTGCGGCGAGCACCGAGCCCGCCGATCGCTCGCTGACGCGGCATCCCTGCGGAGCCGGCCTCAGCCTGGCGAACCCGCTC
This sequence comes from Lentzea sp. NPDC092896, assembly GCF_044754905.1. NCBI lineage: Bacteria > Bacillati > Actinomycetota > Actinomycetes > Pseudonocardiales > Pseudonocardiaceae > Lentzea > Lentzea sp. NPDC092896. The sequence continues at coordinate 62,775 of NZ_JBIVPX010000017.1, read as the reverse complement.
AGATCGAACGCCGCATCAAAGATCGACATGTTCTTCTCGACTGAGTCATCCACGAGTATCGCCATGTGCCTTGACCAGCATGGATGTAGTTTTCGGCACGCACAGGGTCGATGAGCCTGTCGTGGCACTGATCGAGCGGATGGCGCGGGAGAACGCCGGCTGGGGTTACCGCCGTATCCAAGGTGAGCTGCTCAAGCTTGGTCACCGGACGTCCGCGTCGACTGTTCGCCGGGTGCTGAAGCGTCTGGGGATACCGCCCTCGCCGGCCCGGGATACCGACACGTCGTGGCGGCGGTTTCTGCGTGCTCAGACGGCGAGCATGCTGGCGTGAGACTTCTTCCATGTCGACTGCGCGGTCACGTTGAAGCGGGTATATGTGTTCTTCGTGATGGAGGTCGGCACCCGCTATGTCCATATTCTTGGCACTGCCACCAACCCTGACGGCCGGTGGACTACACGGCAGGCTCGTAACTTCCTCATGGAGCTGGGTGCTCGGCCAGCGAGTTTCGTTTCCTGGTTCGTGACAGGGCTGGCCAGTTCACGGCGTCGTTTGATTCCGTTCTCGCTGGCGCCGGCATCGACGTTGTGAAGATCCCACCGCGATGTCTGCGGGCTAACAGCTATGCGGAACGCTTTGTCGGCACCGTCAGACGCGAGCTCACCGACCGGCTGCTGATCATCAACGAGCGGCACCTGGAGTCAGTGCTGAACCGCTACGTCTCCCACTACAACCACCGGCTACCACACCGAGCGTGACGCCACACTCCACCACGACCCGATCACCCAATCGCAGAGCCGCGCTGCAGGTCCGTGCGTTGTCGGCGAGTACTAGGTGGACTGACCAACGAGTACGAACCTGCAGCAGCGTGATGCGCAGGTCAGGCTGCTGGGCCGGGTTTTGGCACCCCACAGGATCCGACCGGCACCGGCCGCACACGCTGGACGATGCGCTGGAAACCCGCGCTCAACGCGTTCGACATCGCCTTCGGCATCGCCTTCGACGGCTGCCTGGCCGCCGGACGCGATTAGTTTTCTTCAACCCGAGTTACCCCGTTCGTTTGACAGACCCAGGCGCCACCGTGACACGGGGTGGTGAGCGGCACGCTGTGGATTCTTCTTCCTGTGAAATGGATTCGGCGGTCAGGTGAATTTCGTCGGCACCAACCGGTGTCCCAGTGGTGTGGTGGAACTCTGGGGAGCCGCCAGTCAGTGACCGGACCGGGAGGTGTCTTCCGTTTGTGACACCCGAGGTGGAAGAACCCAACGACCCTGACGCCGAGCCCGTCAGCGGTGACGGTTCTAGTGTGCACAACACGGCTTGCGGTGTCGTGGGTGCGGTGGTGCAGGCCGGGGTGGTGCACGGTGACGTGCATCTGCACTCGCCAGCGACGCCACCTGGGCCGGTGGTGCCACGTCAGCTGCCCGCCGCGCCAGGACTGTTCGCGGGGCGGACGACGGAGCTGACCAGGTTGGACCGTGCGTCGACCGCCGCCACCACGTCAGACGGGGACACGGCCGTGCGGGGACCGGCTCGCGCCGCCGTGCCCGCTGATGTGCCTGTCGGGGGTGTGACGGTGGTGGTCTCGGCGATTGGTGGGGCCGGCGGGATCGGCAAGACCTGGCTCGCGTTGGCGTGGGCACACCGCCACCTGGACCGGTTCCCCGACGGGCAACTGTTCGTGGACCTGTACGGGTTCAGCCCCACACATGAGCCGATGACTCCGCCGGTGGCGGTGCGCGGATTCCTCGACGCCCTCGGGGTCGATCCCGGCCGGATCCCGGCAGATCTTGACGCACAGGCCGCGCTGTATCGGAGCCTGTGCGCCGGGAGGCGGATGCTGATCGTGCTGGACAACGCCGCCACCGCCGAGCAGGTCATCCCATTGTTGCCGGGCAGCCCGACCTGCACCGTACTGATCACCGGTCGCATCCGGCTCGCCTCGCTGATTGATCGGCATGGCGCCCGTCACCTGACCTTGGACGTTCTGACCCGGGACGAGGCGCGTGCCCTGCTGGCCGCACGTCTGGGCGCGGACCGTGTTGCAGCCGAGGACGGCGCCGTGGACGAGCTGGTCGCGTTGTGCGGAGGCTACCCGCTCGCCCTGTCGATCACCGCCCGCCAGGCCGCGACCCGACCAGGCCTCCCGCTGACCGAGATCGCCGCCGAACTGCGCGAGCTCGGCCTGGAGATGCTCGACCACGACACCGACCCCGCCGCCAGCCTGCCCGCCGTCCTCTCCTGGTCCCTGCGCCGGCTCAACGACGAACACCGCACCGTGTTCGCGCTGCTGGGCATCACCCCCGGCACCGACACCACCCCGCCCGCCGTGGCCGCCCTCACCGGCCTGCCTCCGGCCCGCGTCCGCAAGGCGCTATCGGCGTTGGAGGACGCGTCCCTGCTCGAACGACGACCGGGCGGCCGGTACGCGATGCACGACCTGGTCCGCGCCTACGCCGCCACCACCGCCCACCAGCTGCCCGACGATCTGCGAGAGATGGCCCTGATGCGGGTGATGGACTTCCACCTGCATACCGCCCACATCGCCAACCGCATCCTGACCCCCGACCGCACGCTCATGCAACCCGACCCACCCGCACCCGGCGTCCACCCACACTCGCTGCCCGACACTGCGGCCGCGATGGCCTGGTTGCAGGCCGAGCACAGCACCCTCCTGGCCACCCAGCGCACCGCGGCCGCCCTGGGCCGCCACCACGCCGTCTGGCACCTCGCCTGGGCACTGGACACCTTTCACCTCCGGCGGGGGCACCGGTGGGACGCGCTCGCCATGTGGCGGGCGGCATTGGACGCCGCTACCCACCTGCGCGACCCTGCCATCCTCAGCCGTGCGCACCGGATGCTCGGCTATGTCTGTGCCGTGCTTGGCTTGCACGAGGAGGCCATCGGACACCTGGACCAGGCACTCGACCTAGCCGTACGCCACCACGACCCCACCGCACAGGCACACACCCACCGGACGCTCGCATACGCCTGGGGGCAGCGGGAGGATGACCGGCGGGCACTGGGGCACGCCCGACACGCCCTCGACCACTACCGCACCCTCGACCAACCGGTGTGGGAAGCAGACGCGCTCAACGTGGTGGGCCGGTCCGCCGCGCGCCTGGGCGACTACGACACCGCCCGCGACCACTGCCACGCCGCCCTCACCCTGAACCGGCACCACCACGACCCCGACGGTGAGGCGTACACCCTGGACAGCCTCGGGCTCATCGCCCACCGCACCGGCGACCACCAGCGAGCCCTCGACCACTACCACCTGGCGCTCGCCCTGCACCGCACCCTCGGCAATGCCTACGAGGTCGCGACCACTCTCGACAACCTCGGCCACCCCCAAGCCGCCCTCGGACAACTCGAGCAGGCCTGCGAGGCGTGGCAGGAGGCGCTGGAGCTATACCAGGAACAAGGCCGCGACGACGACGCCACCCGCGTGCAGCGGCAACTCGATGACCTCGGCACGAACCACGACGCTGACCAGCCACCTCGGGAGGTCGAATTCGGAAACTAGACTTCGGTCAATTAAGCTCGCCGCCGCTTGGACGCAGCCCGCGATCGCGTCGGTGAAGCCTTGGTCCTGCATGAGCGTGTTGATCGTGAGCGCTGCCTGGATCAGGCTGTGGGGTGCCAGACGTCTGCACATATCCGTTGAGCTGCGGTGACCAGGCCCTGTTGTTCGGTCGGCATCATCGTGGGCGTGGCGCTGCGACTGCTATACCTCATCTTTGCCAAGCTAGGTGGCTGGCTGATCCTGCTCGGCCGGTCTCCGGCAGCGCAGGACGTCGAGTTGCTGGTGTTGCGGCATGAGGTCGCGGTGTTGCGCCGTACTCACGGTCGTCCGCGATAGACGGAAGCGCAGCACGGTAGAACAGCACGTGAAGACCTTGGGAGTGGGACGATTTTGGTCGAAAGCTCTACTGCCACGGGCTTCGTCACGTCCGGGCGTTGACACCCCGAATACCGCCGTTTGGGATCGACATCCCTTGCGTGCCAATACATCCGGGCGAGGATGAAGGAGGCTCAGTTCGGCGTGTCATGAAATTTCCAGCGACACAACCAAAATCTCTTTTCTCGGTCGCTTCTTGAGGCCGGTGATGACACCGTCGCTCTTCATCTTCTCGAACAGAGTCCGGTGCGGCTGGTCTTCCGGTACGTCGAACTCGTTCTCGTCGCGGGTGACCAGCGAGCTGTACGGCTCGCCGAGTTGCGCCAGCACCGAAGCGATGTCCTGTCCGGAGGGCAGGGGAGTGCAGGCGACCAGCAGCTGGCTCGTCAGGTCCGGGGCGTGGGTCGTCGCGGCCACCCTGCACACCTGGTCCAGCGGGAGCGACCGCTGCAAGCTCAGGACGTGGAGTCCTGCCGCACGGAGCGCGGCGGCGTCATCTTGCGGGACGTACTGCGCGAGTTCGCTGACGACCATGTCACGGACCGGCAGTGGTACCCGTTCGCCGGCGAGCAGCTCCGCGACGAACCCGTCGACCAGGGTGGGCGACATGAACTCAGCGAATCCGGACGACTGGGCGATCGCGGGTTCGATCGCCTCCCAACCGGCGCTGCGAAAGTGCAGGAAGGTGTCAGCGCTGTCGTCGACGAGATTGTGCTTGAGCAGCAGCGCTAGGAGGACGCCTGTTTCTGGGGTGATCCCCGCGGCCGGGATGACCTGGCGGAGGTCCATGCTCACGACCAACCCGATCCGGTGACGAGCGTCAGGGATGGTGGCGGTGGCGTTGAGGACTTCGATGGCGACGGCGTTCGCTTGGTCCTGGTCGTTGTGCTCGTCCTGCTCGATGTTTCCGGCTCGGACGAGCAGGGCCGCGAGGTGGTCGTCGATGGGGCCGACAGTCGAGAGGTAGCTTCGCACGTTCCGCACCGTCGAACGGAAGAGGTCGTGTGCGGCGAGTACCGGCCAGCACTGTGAGGGAACCACTTCGAGCTGCTCCAGCCTGCTCCCCGGGGCGGCGGTCGTGAGGAGGGCAGCCACATCAGTAAGGTTCCACGCTTCCGCGTCGTTGAGGAACCCCACGAGAGCCGGCTCGGTCAGCACTGAATGCGGTTTGCGGATGTCAGAGGCCAGGACCGCGAGGTACTCCTGCGGGCTGCGTAGGCAGCGTTTGTACACGTCATCGTTTCCGCGGACCAGATCGAGGCTCACGTCGTCCCTGCTGCCCAGCGCTTCGCGCAGGTTGTCCGCCGTGAGGCGGTACAGGTCCTGATGCACGACCAGGACGCGAAGAGGCTCGTCCAGTCCGGTCAGCCGCGGGAGTACGACGCCTGCCTTCGCGGCGGTAGAGGCCTGGCCGCAGTGTCAGCGCCAGGTGGTTGCCGGCGACCGGATGCGTGGTTCCCGTGTCGTCGCCGCGAAAGACCTGCACGACGCCGTAGAACGGCCGGGGAAAGACGAACCGCACCTCCCTGGCTGGTGGGCGCAGGCTCAGCACGACCGACGCGGTCTTCTTGGGGTGGAAGTCGGCGACCTGGTCCTGTCCCAGGCAGAGGCCCACGTAGTTCTCGATGCTCGCCAAGGTGATGTCGTTGGATTCGTTGACCGCCGCACCTCGCAACGCCTCCAGCAGCGCCCGAGTGAAATGTCCTCGCGCTCCAGACCCTGACATCTGCGCGATCGAGCTCCCACCCGCGGTCGTGGCGTAGGCGACGACCGCGTCCGTGCTCATTCCCGACGGCTCGTTGGTGAACGGTGGCACGAAGCCGTATGGGACGTTGGACGCCACCCGGCAGCAGTCGGCGAACACGAACACCTCCCGGAACAAGCCGTTCTTCCGGTGCCACCGCGCGTACTTCCTCAGGTCGACGTGATAGCCCAGTTGCGGCGTCGCGTCTGCGGTGAGCAGCGCTCCACCGGCGCCGTCGCTCGGAGTGATGCCGTGGCCCGCCACGAAGACGTACAGCCGGGTGCGTGAGAACGCCTCCGGGTCGGTCGTGACCGCCTGGCGCACTGTGCACTGCACGTGGTGCATCGCGTTGATGATCTGCTTCTGCGTAGGAAGGACCGAATCGATCGACATGACCGGATCGGACGCCTGAACCGTGATCACGTTGGCTGGTGGCACGGCGCCGAAAGCGGGGTCGACCAGCCAGTCGTAGAACTGCGCCGCGTCGTGCCGTGCGCTCTTCAGGTCCGCCAGCGCCGGGTAGTGGTCGATGCCCACGACGATCGCGAAATGCAGGTCGTTCTGTTTAGTGAAGGTCGTCATCAGGTGGCCTTGGGCTTGAGCTCGCGGTCCGGGGAGGTGCCGCGGTAGAGGTACTCGGTCAGCGCGGCACCGTCGTCGCGCTCCTCCGCGGTGCTGGTAGGCAAGGAAAGGCGCAACTGCTCGTACAGCGACAAGCGGTGCAGGTCGATCGCGCTCTCGGTCAGGTCGCTGAAGTTGCTGACCCGCGGTGGCAGCCACCAGCACACCGAGGCGGCCACGACCGCGGCCCCGGCGGGAACTGCCCACCAGGCCCAGAAACCGAACAGGGCGAACGCTGCGCCCCAGACCGTCGTGCAGCAGACGGCGTCGACCGCCGCGCGGCCGACACTCAGTTCGTCGCGGACCTGTTGGGGCAGTAGAAGCCACAGCCGCGGCCACACCACAGCGACGCCCAGACCGTACTTCTCCTCGATCCTGCAGTCCGAGGCGCGTACGGCGTTCCCGACCGGAGTCGGCAGAAAGTCGGCAGTCGGGTAGCGGAGCAGCCGAGCGTCCAGCCGGGTGTAGTGCTCGCGTTCCTCTGGTGTCGCGTTAGGCAGTTTGCCCGCGATCGCCAGCCACTCCGCGTCCCACCGCTTGACCTTCGCCGCCGCCTTGTCTGCGAAGACGCTGGAGAGCTTGGACAGTCCCCAACCGCGCCATGGGCCCTGCACAATGGTCAGCACCAGCGGTGCGACGCGGCGCACGAACAACGCTGATCCGCTGGCCACGACAAGCGCAGCGACGCAGACGGTGACCTGGGTGGCTACGGGCTGCCTCAGCACGACATCCATCTGCGCGCCCAGGCCACCGTTCCGGCGTCGTGCATACACCACTACCAGCACCGCACCTGCCCAGAACACAAATGCCGATCCGGCCAGTGCCGCCCACCTGTCGGCGAACTTGCCCGCCATGGCCTCCCAGAACTTCGTCATGCCGCCACCAGCGCACCGCTATGGGTTGGACAATTGGGCGGTGTGTGCGCAGCAGTGCGTTGGTACCAGATGAAATCGCCGTAGGGGCACTTGAAGCAGCGAGCACGCACCGGTCGGGGAGAGCCAATCGGATCGACGCCTCGTTCTTCAACTTCCTGGATTTCTGGCGGTCGGAGCTTGTCGTCGTCCAGGACCCGGCGCACCCACGTCCTGATACGCGCATGGGTGTCGAGGACTTGGATCAGCTGCACGGCGAGCTCTGAGCGGTCCATGTCCGCGTCGTTGAGCAGGTGCGACACGACCCGGTCGATCGTGTTGGCGTCGTCGGCCGACACTAGATCCGGGAGGCACCCGCGAATGAGCGCGGCGGCCTCCCGCACCCGCGACGGCTCGTCCACTGGTTCCACCTGTTCCCCTGTCCACGACGTGTTGTGACGACACCATCGGCGAACCAGGGATGGTGTTACACACTGCAGGAAGCGAGCGTGGGCAGTATTTCCAAGCCAAAACGAATACTTGATCAGTCCACGATGGACATAGGGGCGACGAATCCTGGCGCGGGTCTGAAATCTGAGCGCGGGGCGAGAGCGCGGTCGCGGCTTAGCTTGCCGCGATTCTTTGTAACGAAACGACAGGACCTGTCGAAAAGTCGTCGAGCTCGATCAAAGCATCGGACGACAAAGAACTCGGTGGCCCATGACAGATCAGGCAATTCCGGTTGGCGACGCCCTGCGCGCGGCACAGCTCGACGTGGTGATCGCGGATCTCGCGCGTGATGTCGTCCACGAGGTCGTGCCCGAGCAGTCCGACTACTTCGAGCTCCTGTTGAAGGACGGGACCGGTACCCGGCGGCCGTGGACGGGCGGGACGATCGGGTCGGGTTCTGAGTTGCCCGTCGTCGCCGACGTGATCATCACGCTGCTGACGGGCACGGTCGCGCAAGTCTGGGGAGCCGCTACGTTCGCGCGGCTGCAGCGCAGGCGAGGTTTGCGCCGCCGCCGGTCCGTCGAGACGGCGCAGATCACCATTGATGTGGGGGGCATCGACAAGGCGCGTGCCGTGTGCATTGAGCACGGGATGACCCTGGGGCTGTCCGAGCAGGAGGCGACCATGCTCGGCGATGCGGTGGACGGCGTGCTGCGCCGGGCCGTGACCGGTACCGACCGGTGAACCCCGCCAGAGGCCAGTGGTGGGTGTACACGGCGGTGGCCGTCGCCTTGGCCACCTCTGGCATCGGGGCCGGCGAGGCGTGGTTCGCCGCGCACGATCTCGGAAACGCCGAGGCAGTCGCGAAATGCCTCGTGAGCGAGGGCATCGACCTCAAATCCGCGCCCGATGTACTGCTCGCCGCGAGTCCGTTGTTTCTCGGCTGTGTCGAGAACTCCCAGCGGGTGCTTGCCCTCTCCGCGCTGACAGGAGCAGTGTCGCTCCTCGCTGCGGCGTGGCTGCTGATGATCGTGGGTGGGCTGGTCGTCCGGTGGCGGGTGCGGCCTGCCGATTCGCTGCCTCCGGCGGCCACGGCGTTGTTCGCCCGGTTCGACCGCTTGTGCGACGAACGTGGTCTCGGCGGGCGCCTCCGGCCGCAGCTCATCATTGCGTTGCCCGCGACGGGGTTCAGGGAGGCTTTCACGACCGCGCTGCCGGGAGGACGGCCCCGAGTCGTCATGCCGCTCAACTACGCCTACGCGGACGAGGCCGCCTTCGACGCCGTCGTGCTGCACGAACTGGCCCACGTGCGCGCACGTGACATCACGTGGGCGTCAGCGGCGTGGTGGGCGGGATGGCTGTCCGTGCCGTCGCTGCTGCTCGCGCTCGCTCCGCTGTTCTTCACGTCTTGGGACTTCTGGACGTCCCTGATCGCATGGCGCCTGTACGGGGCTGCTGTGCTGCTTGCCGTGCTGAGCACGATGTCCGTGCTCGTGCTCCGCGCTGTGTTGCTGCGACGACGCGAAACGATCGCTGATCGCTACGTCGTCGAGGTGACGGGAAGCCCGGATGCGCTCACGGCGTTCCTGAAACCTCGCCCTGGTGACGCACCACGCCGTCTGCTGGCGACCCATCCGAGTCCCGCACGACGGCTGCGCGACGCGGCCCACGAAGTGAGCAGCGGCTACGGCGGATTCGTCTTCGCCGCGGTGGTCGGGATCATCTCGATGCGGCTCTACCACGCCCTGGATTCCGTGCTCTCGGGACTGCTCGGGCTGAGCGTGGATTCCCGCCTGCCGGACGAGCTCGCGGCGGCGGTCACCAGCGGCCTGTGGGCGGCGCTGCTGTTGCCCGCGTGGACCCGGCGGGCCGCGTTGCCGACGCCCCGGTGGTTCACCGCGTGGACGGGAGCGGTGATCGGCCTGACCGTCGGCTACTGCGTGAAACCCCCTGGCGCCACCCAGATCACCGTGGAGTTCTACAAGCTCGACCTGATCTATCTGGTCGCGGCGTTGATGCTGGCGGTGTTCGCCGTGGTCGTCCTGACCAGCGGTGTGGCCGCAAGGCTCACGCAGCCCTCCGACAGCGTCCTCCGCGGACGCTTGAGTGCGGCGGGCGGCACTGTCGCCGTCACGGCCGCACTTACCTCCGCGCTCGTCGCCGCGACGACGGCCGCCACGGCGTACGTGTCCTTCCGCGGGGACCTCGCCGCTCTGCGCGCACATGTCCTCAGTGCCTCGCCGGGGTGGACTTACGCCGGACCGTTGCTGGTGCTGGGCCTTGTTCTGCTGACCCTGCGTTCCCCCCACATGACCGGCGTCGTGGTTCCTCTCGCCGCCGGGCTTACCGGTGGAGTGCTGGGTTCGCTGGTCTGGTTGCTGCGCCGCACGGAAGGGCAGCAGCCGGACGAAGTTACCTCCGCGCTGACCCACGAGCGCTGGTTGATCTGCGCGTTCGCCGGTCTGGCCGCCGCAGTAGCCGTGGCGCTCGCCCACAGGGCCCGCGAGGAGGAGTGCCTTGCGGCACGCGTGCCCCTCTGCATCCTGCACGGGCTGCTCGCCGCGGTGCTGGCGGGAGGCGTGCAGTACGCGGTGATCCTCACCCGCGGCGTCGGCGAGATGTCGAACTTCTTCGAACAAACCTTGCGGCTGCCCGGCTGGCTGTTCGTGGTCGGGGCGATCACGACGCTGCCCTTGCTCCTGCTCCCTCTGTTGCTCGTGTCCCAACGGAATCCGCGGCTAGGCACGCCATTCCGCGCAGGTGGGGCAATCGCTGGCACGGTTGTGCTGACCGCGGCACTGCTCAGCGGTGCACTGTCGGCGATCAAGATCAGCGAGCGCGACGTCCAGCACACCACCAGGCTGATCAACGCCATCGCGATCCCCGAACCTCCAGCCCTGCCAGCCTCGCCCAAGAATCCCGGCCGTGCACTGTCCCAGACCGCAGCCACGACCGCGCTCGATCACCTTCCCACGCTGTTGCCGGCCTCGGCTCTGGCCACGGCCGCACCGTCGCGGGAAGAACTTGAGGCCGACATGCGGACAGCTCCGCCAACGTGCGGAGACTCGGTGAACGGCTACGACTCCGCCGAGCGACAACTCTCCCGCACTGCGGAGGCCAGGCGTGACTTCACGTTCACGCCCGAGTGGCTGCCCCTCGGAGCGACACTGGTCGCCACTGTCACGTCATACGAGCAGGAAGCGGGCGACCTCTCCGCGTTCGACGATGCCCTACGACCGTGCAGCAGCTTTCTCCAGCCAGACAACACATATGACGGTGGCTACCTCAACTGTGCGTGGGCTTCTAGCAAGCCGACCAGCGGCGCTCACCAAGAACGCCGTCTGATCATCACCAGCAAGGGCACGATCAAGGGGTACCAGCTCACGCACGTCACCCTGAGCCGTGTGGTTTCGTTGCAGCACAACCAGATCACGGTCGGGGTGACCTTCCACCATGGCCGGACCCCGCCGCCACCGCACGTGATCGCCCGCCTTGACCAATTGACCGAAGACGCGCTCGCGTCCTTGCTCGCCCACCTCTGAACACACGCAGCAACCGGTAAGGGCTCATCCCACCAGGCCGCCGACCACACCGGTCTGCCGGCGTTGCTGCCGCGATGCGACACGCTGCAGGCGGAGGCCGCGATGCCCTGGATGAGGCGATCCTCGCTGACCGGCTCGCGCAGGGCTACCGTGCACACGGGGAAGCGATGAGACGCACGTCTGGGACCCACCTCAAGTCAGTGCTGAGCCGCTATGTGTCCACTACAACCATCGGCGGCCACATCAAGCGCGACACCACACCCCACCGTGACCCCATCACCCGAACGCAATGCCCAGCCTTGAGTCCGTGCGACGCTGGAAAGTACTCGGCGGCTTGATCAACGAGTATGAACCTGCGGCAGCCTGATAGACCAGGTCAGTGTCACCGGACCGTGTTTTGGCACCCCGCAGGATTGCGCTGTGGTGACGTAATGGCAGCGAGGATGATCTCAATATAGCACGATATTGTGTACGGCAAGCGGCTTTTCGTATCCATCCCCTTCGGTAAAGGTTAGAGTAGCGGTCCTTATTTCGTAGAGTCCTTTTCGGTGAAAGTTTATCGTACCTTTCCTGCTCTGTCCTGCTGGAATGGTTTCGAACCAATCGCTGAGAGGGTAAGGTGTAAGGGTGGTTCCATCTGGAAGGGTCAGTTGACTGCCGCGGGAAGGCAAGTTTACGCTCTGGCTCGTAGATCTTGCCGTAGCTGTCAATTTAACCAGATGTGCGGTTACCTCGATGCTGTCTATGGATATGGATACTTCGCTAGATGCCGCAAACGCGGCTGGGTGATATTGCCGCCCTGTCTCTGTTGTGTATGCATCTCCGTCCGCAGCCTGGGCTTCGGTTCTGTTTTGTGCTTGCGTTAACGAATTTGTCGCTATGCTAGAAAGGACGACGGCGGAAATCGTCAGCGTAGCTACCGAGGCTGCGGTTCTGGCAGTGAATCTCTTCTTCCAATTGCCTTGAAGGCTCACAAGTGCAGCCAGGAATGCTACTAGTGCAAGTACCGCTGCGATTGTTGAATGACCGCTGGCGGTAAGTGTAATTACTGCTGCTACATCGGCAAGAATTCCAGTCGGCCTCCAAACGTGATCTGCTTTTCTCTCTGGCGCGCTAGTTTGCTCGTCCTGGGACATCGAGTTAGTCTCCGGTCTTGCTTCTGTAAGCAGTAGTCTGACTAGCTGGTTGTGAGTGGCGTTACAAGCTCGATGGCGCCAGGTTGGCGACTATCTCGTTCTAGCATTCACTGCTCCGTGTTAGTCCTGCGCGAAGTTCCACAGCACGGCGGCGAATTCAAGCTCCCGGGACCCTGCGTTGTCGGCGAAGTACCGCCATTCCCCATCACTGCCCTCGCTCTCCTCCCAGTTGGTCGGCCACTGCTGGAACAGCGGCACCCGCCGAGCCCGGACGTCACTGGCACCGGCGTCGTCGCAGTCGCCGAGATCGGCGGCGCCTTCGAACCACACGTTGTGGAAAAGGATGCCGGTCGACAGGCCGACGCCGTGGAACCAGGCGTCACTCCTGAACTGGACAGCGGCCAGCAACGGGGTGCTCCCGGTGAATTCCGAGTTGTTGAACCACACCTCGTCGAGGAACGTGACGTCCGAGATCCGGGTGGGCCCTTCGAAATACGTTCCCCGGAAGCTGACCTCGCCCTCGAAACTGGTCGACCTGATCTCGACGGCATCGTTGAACGTCACACCGGTGAACTCCACCGGGCCGAAGAACCCGGAGTCCGAGCACCGCGCGGACCCGCCGAAGCGACAGCCGGCGAACGAGGTGAACCCCGAAAAGGTCGTCTCCGCCAGCGACACCGGCCCCACGATGCCGGACCCGCCGAAGTCCACGTCGGCCAGGAACTTCACACCGTCGAGCGCCAGGGCACCACCGATGTGCACCTGCGTCGCCATCAAGACTCCCTCGAACGTCGCGCCGGTGAGGTTGAGCTCCTCGACCGTGCTCAGGCCGGTGATGTCACACGCGTCGACGAAGACCGACTCGACGAACAGGCCCTTCTCGACACGCCAACCCGCCAGGTCGAGGTTCTTTAGCCTGGCTCCCGAAAGATCGATCCCGACCGCCCAGTACTTCCCGGCGCCCTGGGTGAGGTGCTCCTGCAGGATGCGCAGCGCCGCACCACGCACCTGAGAGCTCTTGCTCATCGTGGCGGCGTCATCCGCCGAGGGGGCGGGCATCCTGAGAAGCGAGCAGATCACGTTGACCACGGTCTGCCGCAGCTCCGGGTGGTCGTTGGCGAGGCGCTCGAACCCGTAGAGGCCCGCGAGCTGCACCGCGACGTTGTCCGACCCGAACTGCTCGGCGGCCTTCGTGTACAGCTCCGTCAGCCGGCGCTCGGCGGCGTCGTGCCGCGCGTCCGCCGCCACCTGCTCGGCGTGCAGTCGGGTGACCTCCGCGGTGCGCTCAGCGTGCTCCTGGGTCCGGTCGCGCTGAACGAGCTCCACTTGCCGGTTGCGCAGCTCGTCGTGCCGCACCTCCAGCTCCAGCTCCTGGGTGCGCTGTCGGCGCGCGGCGAGGTAAAGCGCGAACAACCCGCCGCCGCCGATCGCGATCCCGGATGCCGCCTTGATGACCTCAAGCTGTGTCGTGGCCTTCTTCTCGGGGTCGGCCAGCGCGAGGCTGTCGACCCATCGCCACATCACCATCAGCGCCACGCCGGCCACGAGCAGGACGACTCCACCGACCACTGGCACGGTCCATCGCGGCAGCGGCAGCCGCCGTGGGCCTTCGGGCGCCTCGCTCACGATGCTCGATGATGCTGCGGTCGGTTCTGTCACAGCAGTCCAATCGGTCTGAGGCAACGCAGCACTACCGGCCAAACGAGTGATTGTCGGGCGGCCGCAGTTATTCTTTCTCGGCCGGAATCGCGTCGACTGCATCGAGCACTGTGCCTGCCACCCACCTGGTAGCGATCTTGGCTCGGTGCTTGTTCCTTTGCGTGACAGCGGATGCGGGATCGCCGTCGTAGGTGTGTTTAGAACCATTTAGGAATGCATCAGTCAGATTGAAGCGGCGCTGGGGTGGTCCACCGGAGACCCAGGCCGCAAATCCGTACGTCGTCGGCGAGTGCTTGGCGGCTTGATCAACGAGTACGAACCTGCAGCAGCGTGATCCGCAGGTCAGGCCCGTTGAGCCATTTTTGGCACCCCACAGGTCCACGGCCGGCACGGCGCAGCACTCCTGTGGGTCAGTTTCAGCCTGTAGAACCCCATCAGATCGAGTGCCTCACCAGTGATCGAAGACCTTCGCGGCGGAGTCATCCATGGGCATCGTAATGTCACTCGACCTGCGTAAACATGGTTTCGGCACGTGCAGGGTCAGGAAACGGGGCGCGACCAGCGCCTCGACCGACTGACAAGGGGATTACCTGAATGGCACTGCCCACCCTCAATCCCGAACAGCGCCAGGCCGCGCTCGCCAAGGCCGCTGAAGCCCGCACGGCGCGCCCGGAACTGATGCGCGCCCTCAAGGCCGGCGAGACGACGCTCGCGCCGAGGTCCTGATCCAGGCCGAAGGCGGCGACGAGATCGTGAAGAAGAACAAGGTGCTGGCGGTGGTGAGGGTGTTGCCGGGCATCGGGGACGTCCGGGCACACCAGCTGATCGAGCGGGCCGAGATCGCCGAAAGCCGACGCGTCGGTGGTCTCGGCCAGCGCCAGCGTGAGGTCCTTCTCGCCGCGATCAGGTGATCCGGCGTTCCGCACCGACGGTGCCCGGCGAACCGGGCCTCGCGTGGTGCGCGGGATGATAACGCGCATGACGGCTTCTGGCCTAGAACGCGCGCGGCAGGCTCTTCATCGGGGCGACGCTGAGGCGCTGCTCGGCGAGCGGGAATGCGCCTGGCTTGACGTGAAAGAGCGCATCTACCCGCTGGACAAGCCCAAGGGGCCCGAAGAGCTTGCCAAGGACGTGGCGGCGTTCGCGAACACCCCGCACGGTGGTCTGCTGGTGGTGGGTTTCGCCGCCAGGAAGGAACACGGCGAGGAGATCGTCGACGCTCTCCGCCCGGTTCCCCGCACGCTGGTCAACCTCGACCAGTACCGCCAGATCATCGCCACGCGGGTGCTGCCCGCGCTGCGCGAGGTGACGGTCGAATGGATCGACCGCGGGAACGACACGGGCGTGCTGGTCATCGACATCCCGGTCCAGCCGCGATCGAGTCTGCTGTTCGCCGTGCCGGCGTCGACCGGGACCACCGAGGTGAGCAAGAACGCCGTCAGTGTCCCGGTCCGCCGCGGCGACGGCACGACCTGGCTGCGGCCGTACGAGATCCAGCACTTCATCGGGCTGGGTTACGCCAACTCCGGCGACGGGGCCGACAAGCTGGCTGCCGCGCTCGCGGCCATCCAGGCCCCTCGCGAGGAGAAGCCGAGATACACCGTCGGCGGCGGAGCTCCCGTATGGGCCCGGATATTCCAGCAGGCCGTCCGCGACCTAGCCAAGCACGGCGTGACGCTCGGCGCCCCTGTATCCGATGCCGACCCGATCGGCCCCGGCGTGGCGCAGCACTTCCGAGCGCCGGGGCAACAGGCGGGCTGGGTGTTGTGCGCCCAGCCCCGGCACCAGCCCGTCGCGGTCGCCGAAGAGATCTGGCAGGCGCTGTGCGAGCAGGGCAGCGATGCTCCGGACGGCGACGCGCTGGGCGCGCTCGGATTCCCCGCCGGAGTTGCCGCGGTCACCAACGTCGTCGACCGGGACGTCCCGGCGGTGCCCTTGACCGGCGGCCGCTGGGGCCGTGGTCGGCTGGTGCGCGACGCTGTCCCCGGCGGGCGGGGCTGGCAGTGGGCACCCGACCCAGTCGCCAGCACGACGACGTCGGCGGCGACGCGCAACTGGACCGGCTCGCCGACTCCGCCGCAGCTGCGGGCGCGGGTGCTGGCGATCCTGCCGTTCGCCGACGCCGACTCCGCCAGGATCACCCCCGACCGGCTGGCCGCGGTGCTCCCCAGGCTGCCGTTCAGCGCGCTGAACGGGTTCACCACGAACCTGTCGCGCCGGCGTGGCGGCGAGTTGCCCGCGGGCGTGTGGCTGCCGGGCGCCAACGGCAACGCCAGCGACCGGCTCAGCTACACCTGCGAAATCACCGGACCGAACGGGGAGCTCGTGCTGTCGGCCGAGGTGATGATGACGCTGCCGCCGACGTCGCGCAGTTCCGCGGTCGTCACCTGCGCCGAGGTGCGCATCGAGAACTTCGACGCCTGGGCGAAGGCCCTGCGCAATCCCGTTTCAGATCTGCGCTGGTCGGTGGACGACCTGGTCGAGTTCTTCGTCGCGGCCTGGGACACCGCGACCGAGCTGCTGCCCCAGCTGATCGATGGCGTCGAGAACGGCTCGTCGACGCGGGTCGGGTGGGGCGGAGTTCCGCAGGTCGAGCTGTCGATCGGCGCTGAGTCGCGACATGATCAGCCGACCGGGGATCAGCTGGTGTTGGCCGACGTTCTCGACCTCGACCCGTTGGGGCCGAGCGATCGCCGTGATCAGCTGACCGGGCTGTTCGTCTCGGTGCCCTCGGTGCCGGGGCTGGAGGCGGACTCGCGGCGTCGCGTGCTCCGGTCGGTGCTGGCCGAGATGGCGCACCGCTTCGGCTTCATGGAGGTCCGGGAAGACACCTTTTGACCCGCGACGCCGGCCAGGACGGCGGCCCGGCCTTCCTCGCGCTGAGGGAGGCCGGGGCTGGCGTCGGTCGCCGAACGCCGAGTCGGCACGCGGTGGGTCAGATCTCGCGCTGCGCCTGATCGAGGACGGTAATCAGGGCGTTGCGGTGGTCGCCCACATGTGGCTGTGTCCGCATCAGCTGAGGTCGAACTGAGCGAGCAGGAGTAGAGACAACCGGCAGATGTGTGCTTGGTCGCGAAGGATGGCGAAGCATGCTGGCCGAAGGCGGTCGACAGTGACTCGGGAACGGGGGGCCACCGAACGATCCGGGTGGCCCTTTCTGTCGGTGCCGTCCGGCAGGATGACCCGGTGACGATCAGCGACAAGGACCGAAGATCCTTTGGGGGCGGTCGGGCAACAGGTGCGCGCTGTGCCGCGAACCGCTCGTCGCCGCCGAAACGCCCGCGGACGGAGCCGCCGTGGTCGGGGATGAGGCCCACATCGCTGCTCGGTCACCGGGAGGGCCCCGCCACGGGCAGTGCCCTCCGGGCCTGGTGGACGACTACAGCAATCTGATCCTGCTGTGCCGGGTGGATCACAAGAGGGTTGATGACCAGCCTGGTCACTTCACGGTCGCTCTGCTGAGGAGGCGCAAGGCCGAGCACGAGGCCTGGGTCGAGCGCTTGCTCGCGGCCCGCCCCACGCTCAGGGGCAAAGATCCGGAGCCGATCTTCGCCGAGGTCCTGGCGGACGGCTTCACGGGCCGGGCGTGGGTGCTGGACGCGATCGACGAGTTCATCGCCACCCACCCCAGCGGCTTCGTCTGGATCGACGCGGAAGCAGGCCTCGGCAAGACGTCCCTGGCGGCGCATCTGGTCCGGGAACGAGGCTGGCTGTCGCACTTCACCCGCTACGCGAGGGGGCGTGAGTCGGCGAGCGCGCTGGGCAACCTCGCCGCGCAGCTGGCGTTCCGCTGCCGGCTCGCGCCGGTAACGGAGACGGTCACCCCGGAGGCTTTCGAGGCGCTGCTCACCGAGGCGGCGAAGACGTCGGGCGGGCCGTTGGTGCTCGTGGTCGACGGACTGGACGAGGCCGACGCCGTGGAGGGCATGCTCCCGTGGGGTCTGCCCCGCGTCCTCCCGCCAGGGGTGTTCGTCGTCGGTACATGCCGCACGGGTCATCGGCCTGGCCGGGTCGACTCGCCCTCCGCGGTCCTCCCGATCGCCGCCGACGACCCGCGCAACCGAGACGACCTGACCCGCCACCTGAGCCATGTGGTGCAGGAGAAAGCGCTCGCCGAACGGCTGGCCGCGGCTAACATCGGCGCCGCCGACTTCGTCACGGCACTGTCCGAACGGTGCGGTGGCGTCTGGGTGTACCTGAGGTACGTCCTGGCCGAGGTGCGGCTGGGTCACCGCCGCGCGGACGACATCGCGAGCCTGCCCGCGAGCCTGGGCGCCTACTACGCGGAGCACCTGGAACGCTGGACCGAGCCGGGTGTCCGCACGCTGCTCTCGACCCTGGCGGTCGCGCGCGAGCCGCTCACCGTCAAGGTGGCGGCAGCGCTGTCGGGTGAACCTGAAGGATCGGTGCGCGGCTGGTGCGTCAACACGCTCCGCCCGTTCCTCACCGCGTCGGCCGGCACCCCGCGCAGGTTCTCGATCCACCACGCCAGCTTCCGCGAACTGCTCACCGGCGCACCGCCCGCAGGCGCCGACGACCTGGCGGCGTCGTTGGCGGAAACCCTGGCCGAAGAAGCCGTGGCGTGCCACGACCGAATCGCCGACCGCTACCTGACCCTGTTCGCCGACCTGGGGAACGATCTTGCCACAGCGCAGGTCGACGAGGGCTACGCGCTGCGGCACCTGGCCGCTCATCTGGTCGGTGCCGGCCGACCGGACAACCTCGACGGCCTCCTGCGCATGGAGCACCGGGCCAGCGGCAACCGCGTGGTGAACACGTGGCTGACTGCGAAGAACAACGACCCGACCGGCTTCGTCGAGGACCGCAAGGTCCTGCGGGACAGCACGCCGGACCTTGCGGTGGAACTCCGCTGCAGGTTGATCGAGTCGGCGGTCGAGATCTCCAGCAGCTCCTACCCGGGAACGCTGCTGGTAGCACTGCTCAAGTACGGCGTCTGGCCGTTGGAGCGGGTGTTCGCGAACGCGTTGCGCGCACCGCGAACGCTGGGCGAAGTGGCGCACGAACTCCCCGAGGAGCTGCTCCCCCGAGCACTGGACGCGGTTCTCGCGCTGGACTCCGACTGGCTGGAGGGAGAGGCGATCGAGGCGATGGCTTCGTGCCTGCCGCCGGAACTGCTCGACCGGGCTCTCGCGCACACGTGGAAGAAGATGCGCAAGACGGATCACCGGGTGACGGCGGAGCTCGGGCTGTTTCCGCACCTGTCGGCGGCACAACAGGGGAAGGTGCTGCTGCCGCTCTTCGAAGACATCGAACGCATTTCGCATCTGAGCGGCCACCGGTCTCGGGTGCGGAAGCTGGCCGTCTCCGCGCGTACGGTCTGGGTGCCTCTGGTCGCGAAGCTGATCTCCGACTCACCGAAACTCTCGGACTGGGCGCGGTACGGCCTGTTGTCGCAGGTCCAGGACCGATCACCGGCGAAGTACCGGCACGTCGCCATCGATGCGCTGGCCGCGGCGAAGTCGAGTCTCGAGGGCGTGGAACGGCGCTGCGCCGACCTGATCGACTCCGGTACGTACGACGTGGCGACGGCGACGAGTCTCCTGGACGACATCGCCGCACTTTCCGATCACCGCAGTGCTGATTGCCTGGCTGTCCTGGGCGAGCACCTCGAACCGGCCGCGGCCACCCGTGCGCTCGGCCCTGCGATGAGGATGAGCAACCGGTGGAGCAGGTTGATCGCGGTCGCGGCGCTCGTCGGTCGTGCCGCCCCTGGGGTCAGAGGCGAGGCGATCCTGGCCGCCACGACGGACTTCCGGCACAACAGCCTGATCGAGGCGGAGCTCGAGCAGCTGCTGCGCCACATACCTCACGAGGCTCTGCTCCAGGTCGTCGATGAGCTGTGCGCGCTCGAATCGAGCTATTTCGAACTGCTCCGACCCGCCTTGCGTACAGCGCCGCCCGAGATCAGGTCCGCGGCACTCGACCTCGTCCTGAACTCGATTCGCGACGCGGACCTCGGCCACGCCGGACGCCTCGCCGATTTCATCGACGTCGTCCTGCCGGAGAACCGCCTCGAGTTCATCAACGAGGTGCTGGCCGCGGCGAGGAGCAACCGCTACTCCGCGCTCTCCTTCTCGTCGACGTTGGCAGCTCTTCAGCCGACGATCGAGAGCGACCGCACCGACCTCGAGATCGCGGCCGACGTCAGCAACGCGTTCGAGCTCGCCGAAACGGGCAAACTCGCGCCCCTGCTGCGGCTCGCCCCTCACCTTCCCGACCCGGAGCGCGCCTTCGACATCGTCTCGCGAACTCCCAAGCCGTTCGATCGCGGAGTCGCGCTGGCCGTCCTAGGGCGGCACCTCAGTCCTGCGGATCGGGTCGGCCACGTCGCACTGGCCTTGGACGCCGTCAACGCCTGCGGGTCGACCGAACGGCACGTCGTCCTGTCAACCCTCGCCGACCAGATGTCCGCCGATCAGGTCGAGCAGGCGCTGCGCACGAGGTCGGAACCCGGCACTGCGACGGACGTGGCGATGACGCTGACCCAACTCGCTGGGCACCCCGCGTTCTCGTTGACCTCGAACGACATCCTGAACACGGTGACCGAGATCGATCGGCAGGAGGAAAGGGCGCTCGCTCTGGTCGCGATGGCTGCGCTCCTCGCGGGACCGGCGTTCGCACGCGCGATCGAGATCGCACGCTCGTTGGACCAGGTGAGCCCGCGCGCGTTGGCCCTCCTTCGCCTGGCACACGCGGCAGGCAGGGCGGACCTGGTCACGGAAGGCCTCCAGGAAGCGGCGAAGATCGGCCTCGACGTCTACTACAACCTGGGCAACAACACCCGAGTTCCCACGCTCGAAGGCGGTACGGTCCGGGATTCGGAGCTGTGTGGCATCGCGCGACCCTATTCGGCGCGCCCGGTGACCCCGGTCCTCGTGGCGGTCGGCGAGATCGGGACGGCGGAGGCCGACGAGGTTCTCGTCGATCTGCTCAGGAAGCAGGCAGGCTGGACACACCCCGCGCTCGAGGCGCTCGTGGGCACGGCTCCCTTCCTGTCCCGGATCCTCGGAGCGAGCGGGGTCGCCGAGGTGCGGCGGACTCTGCACGACATCCAGCGGTGGTGGCCGTGAAGGATCCGCGGAGTGCTACGCGTTCAACAGGTCCAGGTAGCCGGTGGTCGTGCGCCACAACGCGTCCGCGTGCGGGGTGGAGCTTGCCGGGGCTCCAACGGCGAACTGTGTACTCCTGGTTGGCCCGCCGCAGCGCGTTCAGGCTCACCGCGAGCTCATCGGCGACGCGTTGCTTGAGCTCGCCTAGCGCTGGCACGGCCTGGCGCACGAGCTCGGCCGTGCCGTCGCCGACGGCCGCGAGAGTTTCCTCGTTGTCATCTGAGTTAACTTGCCGCGATGGTGAGTCGGCCTGATGTCTGGTGTGGCTTGCTCTTGGGCTATTCGGGTGGAGATGGACCAAGATGTCGTCACGATGCCTTTGGCAGCTGGGTCTCGGTTTTGACCGAGGGAGCTGACTGTGGCCACGTTGACGAACGCCGAACTGGTTGCCGCGTTGACGGGACGTCGCCGTTCAGCGGCACCGTGTGAGGAGCCTGGCCTGCGCTTTGCGTTCTACGGCCGGATGTCGACGAGCACGTTTCAGGATGTGCAGACGTCTCGTTCGTGGCAGCGCAGCGTGTCGGATGAGTTGATCGAGAGCGTTGGCTCGGTCGTCGCGGAGTTCTTCGACGTGGGTGTGTCGAGGCGTTGGTCGTGGCCGGAACGTCCGAAGGCGGCGGCGTTGCTGGCCGCTGCGGCAGACCCTGGTCGCGAGTTCGATGCGGTCGTGGTTGGTGAGTACGAGCGGGCGTTTCACGGTGATCAGTTCCGTGAAGTGGTGACTGGGCTCAACGCGCTTGGTGTTGCCGTGTGGCTACCGGAGGCGGGCGGACCGGTCGAGCTCGGCAGTGCTGTGCACGAGGCCCTGATGGTGTTGCTGGGCGCGCAGGCGCAGCGTGAGGTGGCTCGGGCACGGCATCGGGTATTGGCGGCGATGCGGGCGCAGACGCGTGTGCAGGGGCGGTTTCTGGGTGGTCGTCCGCCGTATGGGTATCGGCTTGTTGATGGTGGTCGGCATCCGAATCCTGTGCATGGGCGGTGGGGTCGGCGGGTACAGGTGCTGTCGCCGGACCCGGCGACAGCACAGTGGGTGTGATGGATGTTCGCGGAACGTGCTCGGGGTCGGACGGTGGCGTCATTGGCGCGCGAACTCAACGAGCGTGGCGTGGTGTGCCCGTCGGGTGCCGATCCCGAGCGGAACGCGCACCGGTTGGGGGAGCGGTGGATCGTCCGGACGGTGGCGATGATCCTGGAGAACCCGCGCTACACCGGTCGGCAAGTGTGGAACCGAAGCAGCACAACGGGTCACGGGCCTGGAGGCCGTCTCGGCGGCCGTGGTTCAGGTGTGCTGCGCTGGAACCCGGTCAGCGAGTGGGAGGTCTCCGAACGGATCGTGCACGAACCGCTCGTGGATGACGAGACGTTCGTCGCAGTTCAGGGCCTGCGGGTGGCAAAGCCTGCAAAAGACGGCAAGGTACGGCGCTACCTGCTGGCGGGGTTCGTCGTGTGCGGACTGTGTGGCCGACGGATGGACGGGCACTGGGTTCATGGGCGAGCGGGCTATCGCTGCCGGCACGGCTTCACCAGCGTCAAGCGACGTTCCGACGGCGAACCGCGGAACCTCTACGTCCGAGAAGACCACCTTCTCGATGCACTGCCACACCTGCTCGGGCGGGCCGTGAGACCTGCGGAATCAGGTGTGGGCGAAAACCTGGTCGATCAAGTCCGCGAGCAACATTTGCAGATTCACTACAGTGACCAGCGTCTTGAAATTCGACCTGCACCGCTAACGCTCAAGGCTGTGGAAACTGCCCGTCGCCCAGTTCAGTCGACGCTCGCGTTGGATTGGTGTGATGACACGAAATTTGTCGAAATATGAATTACCCCACGGGATTCTGGTGAATCCCGTGGGGTAAGAGAATGTCCGAGACTTGAGTTCCCATACGTAGCAAGCGTGCGCAGTTCGCGTGTCCATGCGCTATTGGATAGCTCGAATCCAGTATAGAGGGCCAGTCGACACTAATCAATCTTTCGCCGCTGAGTTATATCGACTTGAGCAAGAAGTTTCGTGGCGGCCTGTTCGACCGCGTGCTGATCTGAAACCAGGCTCATCTGCGTCACGCGCTGCGCGAGTACGAGTGGCGCTACAGCAAGCACCCAGCCCGCCGATCGCTCGCTGGCGCGCCACTCCCGGCAGGGCTTGCCTCATCCTGGCAAACCCGCTCATATTACGACTAATCATAGACAGACATGATCTTCTCGGCTGAGTCATCCATGAGTACCGCCATGAGCCTTGACCTGCATGGACGCAGTTTTCGCACGCGCCCTTTGAACTGATCGAATCCAACGCCTCGTGGTACTCCGACGGGACAGTCTCGATGGAGTCCTCCACGAGGATCGGCATACCGCTTGACCTGTGAGGACGACTTTTCGGCATGCACAGGTCTCACTCGGGTTCAACGGTGTGGTGAAGGTTGCCAATTCAAGGCCAACCTCGTTGACACTGGTCGGCGCTGCCTGCACGTCCGAATAGACGTGTGCGGCCGTCGCTAGTGTGGTGCGGTGGACGACGGTCAAGGCTCGCGTGTGGAGTCCGCCAACGTTGTCGACACCGTCTCCGGCAATGTGGTGCAGGCCCGCGACGTGGCGGGCAACCTGGTGCTCAACGTCGGGCAGCAGGCGTCGCCGGTCGCCCGCGTGCCACGGGAACTTCCGCTCGACGTCGCGGACTTCGCCGGCCGCGAGGAGGAACTCGCCGAGCTGGACCGGTTGCGCGAGGATGCCTCCGGCGCGGTGGTGATCTCTGCGGTCTCCGGCACGGCTGGGGTTGGCAAGACCGCTCTCGCTGTGCACTGGGCGCATAGGGTCCGCGGCGCGTACCCGGACGGCGACCTCTACATCGACCTGCGGGGATATGATCCGAATCAGCCGGTCAGCTCCGAGGACGCGCTGGGTGAGTTGTTGCGCAGCCTGGTCGGGGCGGCCGAGCCTGTGCCCACGACTCTGTCCGATCGCAGCCGGCTATTTCGTACGCTGGTGGCCGAACGACGCATGCTGATCGTGCTGGACAACGCGCGCAGTGTCGAGCAGGTGAGGCCGTTGCTGCCGGGGGCGGGCTCGACGTTTGTCGTGGTCACGAGCCGGGACTCGCTCGGTGGGCTGATGGTCCGCGACGGAGCGAGCCGCGTGCACCTCGGGCTGCTCGAACCGGACGAGGCGCTTGGGCTGTTCGCGTCGCTGGTGGGGGAGCGGGCTCGGGTCGACCCCGAAGCGGCGCAGAGGCTGTGCGAGTGGAGCACGTATCTCCCGCTGGCCCTCCGAATCACCGCAGAGATGGTCAATGCCAGGCCGCACGAGAGCCTGACCACGCTGATGGCAGAACTCGCTGGCGCCGACCGCCTCGATCTGCTGGAGGTCGGCGACGAGCGGACTGCGGTGCGTGCGGTGTTCTCGTGGTCGTATCGGCACCTGAGCCTCGCGGCGGCCAAAGCGTTCCGGTACCTCGCGATCGCACCGGGACGAGATGTCGATGCTCGGGCAGTTGCCGCGCTCACCGGCACGGCGATCGCCGACGCGCGCAAGGCCCTGACAGAGCTGGAGCGCGCGCACTTAGTGCAGCCCGTCGGCAACGGGCGCGTGCGTGCGCACGACCTGTTGCGTTCATACGCGGCAGATCTGCTGCAACAGATCGATGACGACCGAGATGTGGCTTTGACTCGGCTGTTCCACTACTACTTGACGGCCGCGTGCCGTGCGGTCGACGCGGCCCTGCCGAACCGCCGATCGGGCTGGCACATCGATGAGATCGAGACGCCTCGCTTCGCGGACAGCGAGGCCGCCTGGCGCTGGCTGCGTGCCGAGCAGCAGAACCTCGCGGTGATACTCACCTCCGTGGACCCAGTGGCGGAGCCGATCCGGTCGGCTGTGGACCTCCTGCACAGCGCGCGAACAGCAGACGATCGCCTTATCGCGCAGGTTGAGCACGTGCGCGCACAGTGCGCGCTCCTGCAGTCAGACTTCAAGCGCGCAAGCGAGGCGGCGCGGGAGGCTGCGATCCGGTTCCGGCGGGTCGGCGACCGACGGGCGGCCGTGGTCGCGGAGCTGACGGCCTTGCGCGCCGCGATGTCGCTGGCCAGGGCCTGGCCTGACCTGCCTGCCGCCAAACTGCCGGCGTTCGCGGAGAAGCTCGCCTTGCAGCTCCGCGGGATGGGCCTCGCAGAGGAGTCCGACCACGCATTGCTGTGGGCAGCCCGGCTTTCAGTGTCGTTCGGGGACGTTGCTGCTGCCCAGCGCTATGTCGAACAGACCGCCGCCCCGCGTGACAGTGCCCCGCTGGACCACGTCGTCTTCCGCTGGCTGGTGAAGGCCGAACTCGCCGCCGAACGGGGCGAGTTCGACGACGCACTGGACTGCGCGTCGTCGGGCCTCGACCGTCTGCTCGCTGCATTCGACCGCTACGGAGCAACGGATCTAGTGCGCGGCGCCGGGTTGTTCGGTCGTGAGCTCGGCGACCTCGCGGTGCGGATCGCGTTGAAACGGGGTGACAGCCCGCAGCCGGAGGATGTGCTGACCTGGCTCGAACGCGGCCGCGCACATCTGCACCGCCACCAGCCGGCCGCCTCCCCCGATCCCGCAGTGTCCGAGGCCATCGACGACTTCATCCGACTCACCCGCACCGTGCAGCAGCAACGGGTGAACGGCCCGGTCGAGGCTGACGCGGTGTTACGGCACGAGATCGCGCTGCAGCGCGTCAGCCACCTCGGGTGGTGGTCGACGACCTGCGTGGGGTCAGATGCGTTGGTCAGTGTGCATGAACTTGCGGATGCCTTGGAGGGCAAGGCCTTCGTGTCGTTCGTGGCCTCCGGTGACACGCTGGCCGCTGTGGTGGTAGCGGGCTCCTCAGAGCACCTGGTCCCCCTCGGACAGTTGTCGGAGATAACCGAGCAGGCCCGCAAGTTGCACTTCGACCTTGCCGCGATAGCGCCGGACCAGGTCCCGAAGCCGGTCGGCAAGGTGATCGCCTACTCCGCCCAAAACCGGTTGGAGAGCCTGGACACGCAGTTGGTCCGGCCGTTGCTGCGGATCATCGGTGACCGCGGCCTGGTGGTGGTTCCCGTCGGGCAGCTCTACGGAGTTCCGTGGGGCAGCCTGCCGAGCCTGCGCGGCCGTCCCGTCGTGATCGCACCGTCGGCGACGTCATGGTTCCGCGCTCTGAACAGCGCTCAGGACGTGCGCCTGGGCCCCGCTCTGGTGGTCGTCGGCCCCGGCGTGGGTGCTGCCGCGGAAGACGAACGGCTCGCTCGCCTGCACCCCAACGCCGTCTCGATCGCCAACGACGACGCCTCGCTCACAGCCGTGCGCGATGCGCTGCGAACGTCTGATTTTGTGCATCTTGCGTGTCACGGCCGCCACGAGCCCGACAACGCGTTGTTTTCCCGGCTCGAACTGGCCGACGCCCCGCTCCACGCGCACGACTTCGGGCGCTTGGACCGGCCACCCCGGCAGGTCGTGCTCGCCGCGTGCGGGTTGGCGTTGAGCGACATCCGGCCCGATGACGAACTCCTCGGGTTCGCCGGCGGACTGCTGAGCGTCGGTACCAGCACCGTCGTGGTGGCGGTGAGCAGCGTTGGCGAACTCGCCGCTCGCGCCGCGATGGAGGAGCTTCACCGCGGCATGCTGGGCGGTCTCAGCGCGGCGGCCGCGCTGGCCGAGGCCGTGGCGGGTGATCCGTTGCGGCGGCCGTTTGTGTGCGTCGGCGCCGACTCGGTGCTCGGTTCGCATCAGGGCAGCATGTTCAGCAGCTAGCCCCGTCTCCGCACATGAGGTCGAGTGAGTTGATCGGGTAGGTCGAGATCCTGTGTGATCGGGGTGGCACGCTGATCTGGAATCACCCACGGCACGCGCTGCGCGAGTACGAGCGGCATTACAACAAGCACCGCACCCACCGATCCCTCGTCGCCGCAACACCCTTGTGAGACCGACTACAACCCCTTGGACCTGACCAGATCGAACGCCTCGCGGTACTCCGACGGGACCGACTCGGCGGAGTCCTCCACGAGTATCGGCATGCCGCTTGACCTGTGCGGACGCGATTTCGGCACGCGCAGGGCCGAAACCACCTTTCCACTCGCTCGCACAGTATCTATAGTTGATCTGCAGAGTCCTCTTCTGATTAAGTGAATGGAGACGCGATGGAGCAGTGGATGGTGACCTGGTGTCTACCCTTCGATGCCTATCCCAATAGCTTGGAATACGGTTCCGTCAGTGCGGTAGATCTGACTCAAAGTAGTTTGTCGCGCCGGTACCCGGAACTTGGCCGAGCCTTCGGCAACGGGAAGGTAGTGTCCCACACGTACACGGTCGAAGGTGGCTACCGGATAGCTACATTTATTCTACAGCGAGACTGACATGAAGTTTTTGGTGTCGCTTTCGTCGAGAAAAGAGCTGTCATCGATCACATCGAGGTGGCAACCAGGATTCGGTCACGCGGACCGTAGAGTCGTGTCGCTAGTCCCTGTGCTGCCATCAATCATAGAAGGCTTGATCCACGGCTACGAGCCCGTCGCAGCCTGATGTGCAGGTCAGGGTACTCGGCCGTGTTCTGACATGCCGCAGGCATTAGGCGATCGGGCGCTGGGCCTTAAGTATTGGTCGAAGGGCCACCTGCTCCTTGTTGGTGATGATCAAGGTGATTGCCTCCAGTGGAGTGAAGTCGTCCAGGTGGAGTCACGGCAGGCAAGCGGGAAGCTATGGTCCGCCTATGCCATCGGGACAGGTGTCGGTGTGGGTACCGATGATCGTCGGCGTGCTCGGCATCGCAGGTGTCATCGGCGGGCAACTCGTCAATGCGTGGCGCGAAGACCGACGCTGGCGACGTGAGAACGAGCGCGAGGACCTCCGGTGGCGTCGAGAAAATGAGCGCGAACAAGTGAAGTCTGTGCATCAGGACGTGCTGCATTGGAGAGAGAAGCGACTCAACTATTACGGGGAGTACATGGCGTTACTCGATGAGTGGCAGGAGCTTCTTCGAGGTCCTCTTGTGGACGTCTTGTCTGGTGAAGTCGTGAGCGTCGAAGTTGGAGAACGAACTACTGAGATCACTCGTCGTGCGCGTGCGGCGTTAGGTCGAATTCTTCTTATTGCGTCAGAGGAAGTGCGAAAGACGACCAGTGATGCGTACTATCTGCACTCGGCAGTGAGCTACCATGTCGTACGGCAGGGTGAGCTGCGCGCTAGCGATAATGGGGCAGTGCATCCGTCCGGAGGGCATGCTGAGTTGATACGTGCGAGACGAAGTGTCGAGGCAGCCTTCCGTGTTGATCTCAGTGTTCCGGAAGCTGACCTGCTGCCTGAGTCAAAGTGTTCTCGTCTCGATTGACGGTACACCAAGAATTTGCTGCAGTGCCCCAAATGGGTGTGGGGTGCCAGAAATCAGCACCCTGTGCGTGCCGAAAAGTACGTCCGTGTAGGTCGCGGACCTCGGCGCGTGTCTGGCGGTCGTCGGGCATGATCGCGGCCGTGCTGGTCCTGTGCGTGCCGGTAAGTACGTCCGTGCAGGTCAACGGGCATCGTTAGGTAGCGGTCATCATCCGGCATGATCGCGGCCGCGCTGGTCCGCTTCGCCTACCTCGCTGTCTCTCAAGCCTTCGCCGCGCTATGGCTCTTGCGCATGACTGATCAGGAGAAGGACGTCGAGATCCTCGCGCTACGCCACCAACTCGCGGTCCTGCACCGGCAACTCGGCGATCAGCGCCCACGATTGCGGCCAGAGGACAGGGCGTTGCTCGCAGCCTTACTTGTGCCGTTGGCCCGCACGACGTTACGCCGGATCCGGCTGCTGGTCAGCCCGGACACGGTGCTGAGGTGGCATCGCGACCTGATCAAACGCCGCCATGCCCGCATGAGCGTGAACCGTCGGCCTGGGCGTCCGCGCACTGTCGCTTCCATCCGCCGTCTCGTCCTGCGCCTGGCAAACGAGAACCCTCGTGGGGATATCGACGCATCCACGGCGAACTCGCGCTTCTCGGTGTCGCGACCGCCGCCTCCACGGTGTGGGAGATCCTCAAGACCGCCGGCATCGATCCAGCGCCCCGCCGAACAACCGTTACCTGGGCCGAGTTCCTGCGCTCGCAGGCTGAGGCGATCTTGGCGGTGGACTTCATCGAGACGGTCACGCTGACCGGTCAGCGCCAGTACATTCTCGCCGCCATCCACCACGCCAGCCGACGTGTGCGCATCCTCGGCGCCACCGCACACCCCACCCATGCCTGGGTCACCCAGGCCATCCGCAACCTGCTCATGGACGTCGAGGATGCTGGACACCTCGCGCGAATCAGATTCCTCATTCGGGACCGGGACGCCAAGTACCCCGCGTTGATCGACGAGATCCGCGGCTCCGCGGGAATCATTACGGTGCCGACCGGTGTCCGAGTGCCCCGTATGAACTCCATCATCGAACGCTGGGTCAAGACCCTTCGCGCCGAACTGCTGGACCGCACGCTGATCTGGAACCAGACCCACCTACGCCACGTGTTGCGCGAGTACGAGCGGCACTACAACGAGCACCGCACCCACCGATCACTCGCCGCCGCAGCACCCTTGCGAGCCCGGCACCACCCCCTCGGACCTGACCGGATCGAACGTCTCGCGGTACTCGGACGGGACCGTCTCGGTGGAGTCCTCCACGAGTATCGGCATGCCGCTTGACCTGTGTGGACGTAATTTTCGGCACGCACAGGGCTGGCCGGGCTGGTCGGCGCGATGTCGGTCAAGCCGGTCCGCGGCCTGCTCGACCGGGTGCTGCCCGCGCCCGGTACCGGGCCCAGCGAACAGGCTCGTGCGAAGGGTTGGTTCCGTTCGGTGTTGCACGCCACCACCAGTTCGGGGCGCCGCTACCGGGCCACGGTCGCCGGGCCGGGCGATCCCGGTTACGCCGCCACGGCCGTCATGCTCGGGCAGAGCGCCCTCTGCCTGGCCCTCGACGACCTCCCGCAGCGGTCCGGCTCGCTCACGCCCGCGACGGCCATGGGCCGGCCTCTGATCGATCGCCTGCGGCTCGCCGGGCACACCTACGACGTCACGAACGCCTGACCCGCGCCACCTTGCGGGGTTGGGCGCCGGCAGAGGGCCAGGAGGTAGATCCGTACGTCGTCGGCGAGTGCTTGGCGGCTTGATCAACGAGTACGAGCCTGCGGCAGCGTGATCCGCAGGTCAGGCATGTTGAGCCATGTTTTGGCACCCCACAGGGTCACCCAGGCCGTCCGCAACCTGCTCATGGACCTCGAGGACACCGGACACCTCGCGCAGCTCAAGTTCCTCATTCGTGACCGCGACGCCAAATACCCTGCGTTGATCGACAAGATCCTCGGCACCGCGGGAATTGCTACGTTGCTGACCGGTGTTCGGATGCCCCGCATGAACTCCATCACGAACGCTGGGTCAAGACACTTCGCGCCGAACTGCTCGACCGCACGCTGATCTGGAACCAGACCCACCTAACGCACGCACTACGCGAGTACGAGCGGCACTACAAGGAGCGCCGAACCCACCGGTCACTCGCCGCCGCAGCGCCCCTGCGAGCCTGGCCCCAGCCTCTCGAACCCGCCCAGATCGAACGCCTCGCCGTAGATCGACAGGACCGTCTCGGCGGAGTCGTCCACGAGTATCACCATGCCGCTCAACCTGCATGGATGCAGTTTTCGGCACGCGCAGCGCCAGAAATGCCCGGATAAAGCAATTACCCCACGGGAAATTGCTCTCGTGGGGTAATTCCGTGGCCGAGTGGAAATGGATAGCTCGTCGCGTGTACGAAGGTCCGATCAGGAAATTCCGGCAGCTGTTCAGATCGCTCGATGCAGTGCCTTGTCAATGCGGCCGATCTGGCAACGCTGCGATCGTGCTGGACCGCGCGACCCGCCACGTGCGAGATGACGATCTCTCGAAGCTCCCGGCTCGACCGGGACCGATCCCGACGATGGTGTGATCACCAGTCGTGCATCGACCCATCCAGCTTGAGCCGGTTCACCGGCAGGTATGCGCGGGTGTACGGGTGCCGATCCGCCTCGGCGTCGTCGTGGTCCACGCCCAGGCCCGGCTCGTCGGACGGGGCGAGCAGGCCGTCGGTGAAACTGTACGTGGGGCGGAAGACCTGGTCGGTGTCCTCGGTGTGCTTCATGTACTCCTGGATGCCGAAGTTCGGGATCGCGACGCCGAGGTGCAGCGCCGCGGCGAGGCCGACCGGGGAGATGTCGGTCGGTCCGTGCACACCGGACTTGATCTGGTAGACGGCGGCGTAGTCGAAGATGCGGCGCAGCGCCGTGATGCCGCCCGCGTGGGTGACGGGGGAGCGGACGTAGTCGATCAGCTGTTCCTCGAACAGTTCGCGGTAGTCCCAGATCGTGTTGAACACCTCGCCGATGGCGAGCGGTGTCGTCGTGTGCTCGCGGACGCGGCGCAGCACGGCCGTGTTCTCGGCGGGGGTGACGTCTTCCAGCCAGAACAGGTCGTACGGTTCGAGCTCCTTGCCGAGCTTCGCGGCCTGGATCGGGGTCAGGCGGTGGTGGGCGTCGTGCAGCAGCGGCAGTTCCGGGCCGAACTCGTTGCGGACGGCCTCGAAGACGCTCGGGGCGTGCCGCAGGTAGGCCCTCGTGTCCCACTCCTCCTCGACCGGGACGGCGGCACGACGCGCGGGCTCGTGGTCGTAGCGCGCGCTCGCGCCGGAGCCGCCCACCACGGCGTTGGCGCTGGACGCGACGCCGTAGACCGAGCCGAGGCCGGGAACGCCGGTCTGGATGCGGATGGCGCGGTAGCCCTGGTCCAGGTGGGCGCGGATGGAGTCGAACAGCTCCGGGAGTTCGGCGCCGCTCGCGTGGCCGTAGGTCAGGCAACCACGTCGGCTGCGGCCGCCGAGCAGTTGGTAGAGCGGCATTCCGGCCATCTTCGCCTTGATGTCCCACAACGCCGTGTCCACCGCGGCGATGGCGGCCATGGTGATCGGCCCGCGCCGCCAGTAGGCGCCCCGGTAGAGGTACTGCCAGGTGTCCTCGATCGCGTGCGCGTCCCTGCCGATCAGCAAGGGGGTGACGTGGTCCTGGAGGTAGGACACCACCGCGAGCTCGCGGCCGTTCACCGTGGCGTCGCCGAGGCCGGTCACGCCGTCGGCGGTCCGCAGGCGCAGGGTCACGAAGTTGCGGCCCGGTGAGGAGACCAGGACCTCGGCGGAGACGATCCGCGTGCCCATGTCGTCGAAGTCGGTCATCGTGGGAACCCCCGGTGCGGGAAGGTGGTGGTCATGGCCGCTGTGTGCGCGGAAATGCGCTCGACCGGCAGTTCGCGGTCGTAGACGGCGACCTTGCCGATCGCGCCGGCGAACCACGAGCCGAAGTCCCTGGTGCCCACGCGGAACGGGGCGGTGCCGCCCTCGGGCGTGATGACGATGTCGCGGATCACGAGCTGATCCTGGTCTCGCAGGACGCCGTCGCGGTAGATCTTGACGTAGCCGTGCGGGTACTCGGCGCTGACAGCGGCGGGGTTGATGACGAGGGCGTAGTGGATCCACTGCCCCTCTGCGACCGGGTCCTGGAAGTAGGAGCCCGCCCCCAGGCCGCCGTCGCTGTTGAACGCGTACCCGGAGATCCGGTTGGGACGGTTCTCCGTGTTGGTCTTCGAGTACATCCGCGACACGTACTCGTGCTGGCCCGGCGCGCCCTTGCCCATCCAGTGCACGTACCCGGAGGACTCGGCGTGCGGGAACTCCAGGATGTCCGGCCGCATCCAAGCCTCGAGGGTGAACGCGCCCGTGGTCGCGGGACTCAGCGCGTCGCTGTCGGGCACCTGGAGGTAGCCCGTGGCGCCGTCGAAGTCGGTGGCCCGGTCGCCGTTGGGCAGGAACGCGACCGAACGGCCGCCCGTGTATGTGCCGGTGCGGCCGTGGCCACTGGCGTCCTGTTCGGACGGTGCGACGGCGCCGGACATCCGCCAGTACGCGACGGGGGAGTCCGCCAGCACGGTGGCGTCGTACCCGCAGGGCAACGGGCGGGCCGACGCGGGGGAGGCGCCGGCGAGCAGCGCGGCAGCGACGACGGCGATGAGCGTCCTTCTCATGATCTGCACCTTCCGTTGAGGTGAAGCCTGGTGTCCGCTGCCCAGCCCGCGGCGAGGCGGTCGAGCGCGGCGGTGGTCTGTCCTGTGTGGACCAGCCAGTCCTCGACGACCCGGAGTGCCGGCGCGGGGTCGACGTCGTCCGCGAGCAACTCCTCGACGAGCGGGACGATTCGCTCGCGGAGCTTGTGTTCGGCGTCCAGCGAGATCTGGGCCAGCGCGTGCCGGATCCGGCCGTTGGTGAAGCGGGTGCGCAACTGCCGGAGGTACGCGGTCGCGTCCGGCACGCCTCGTCGGGACGCCACCGCCCAGTACTCCTCCAGCCGAGCGGTGAGCATCGGATCCGCCATCGCGTCCGCGACCGTGCCGTGCCCCCGGCCGAGACCGGCCATTGCGAGCAGCAGGTGGGCGCCGTTGAGCAGCCGCAGTTTGCGCCGCTCGAACGGCGCGATGTCGTCGGTGAAGACGGCACCTGCCCGTTCCCACGCGGGCCGCCCGGCGGGGAACTCGCCGGCCAGCACCCACTCGGCGAACGGTTCGGTGACCACGGGGGCGCGGTCCGCGCCCCCGAGCCCGGCGATGTCGGCCTCGGTGGTGGCGGGGGTGATGCGGTCCGACACCGTGTCGACGAACGACACGTGGTCACCTATCCACCGCGCCAGTTCCCTGTCCGCCACCGACAGCAGCGCCGAGCGGGCCCGTGCGCCGTTCGCGCGCACGTTGTCGCACGGCACCACCGCGATCGGCCCGGCACCGGAGCGCCGCCGGGCGTCGAGCGCCCGCACGAGCCGCCGCGGCGCGGTCGGATCCGCGTAGCCCACCTCCGTGATGGTCAGGGTCAGCACCGCGACCTCGGGGGAGGCCACCAGCCTGTCCAGCTCGTCCTGCCGGTCCGCGCCGTACGCGGCGACGAGCGAGGTCATCCGGTGGTGCACGTCCTGCTCGGGCCCCCGCTCGACGAGCGTGTACCGGCAGTCCTGCGCGGTCAGCGTCCCGGCCAGCCGGGTCGACCGGCCGCTGAACGCCGCCACGCCCCAGTCCGGGTCGCCGAGCTGGGTGAACCACACCTGGTGGGCGCGGTGGAATGCGCCGAGTCCGATGTGGACGATCCGGACCGGTGGCCGGTCAGTCGAGCCAGGCATTGCGGTGCTCCTCCACGAATTCCTCGTCCAGCAGGGCGGGGAACCGCTTCCGGACGTCGGCGATCAGCTCCGACTGACCCGGTGACAGCACCTCGTCCTCCGCCAGGCAGAGCGACGACGCGAGCAGGCCCTGCTGCCGCAGCACCTCGTTCACCCCGGCCACGCAGCCGGCGAAGCCGTGCGCCACGTCGAAGACCGCCGCGTTCACCTCGACCAGGTCGGCTCCGGTCGCGAGGAGTTCGTCGGTGAGGTCGATTGCCCGGCGGCGCACCGCGACCGCTGCCCGCGTGCCGACGGCCCACTGGCCGAGCAGCCCGCCCGACACCCGCAGCGTCCGCTCCTCGCCGCCCACCACGGCCCGCCACGGCGTGACGAGGTCGGTGACGATGGTGTCGTCGTTACCGGTGAGCAGCGCGATCCGGTCCCAGCGGTCGTGCTCCAGCAGCGCGCGAGCGATGTCGTTGGTGCGATACCGGTCGAACGGAGCCGCCTTCACGCCGACGACCGCGTCCAGGTCGAACAGCCTGCTCCAGTACGACCTGGGCAGCGGGCGTCCGCCTACCGCCTCCTGCAACGCGAATCCGATGACGGGCAGCACCTCGCCGACCGCGCGGGCCCGGGCCAGCTGGGCGTCCGGCCCGGAGTCGCTCATCCCGAACGGGCACAGCAACACCGCGTCGTACCCGGTCCTGGCCGCCACCTCCGCCTCCCGGACGGCTTGGGCGGTGTCGCCGACGACTCCGGCGATCAACAGGGGTCCTGGGGTCGCCGCCAGTGCGAGCACCGCCGCGAGCATGCCCAGGTCGTCGTGCAGCTCGAACTGGGTGGTGTGCACGCCCACCGCCAGACCGTCCACTTCGGATGCCAGGTAGTACCTGGTGAGTGCGCGCTGAGCCCGTTCGTCGACAGCGCGTCCTGGGGTCAGCGCGAGCGGGTGGGCCGGGATCGTGACACCCGCGAGCAGCCGGGTCCGCACGTCGGTGGCCATCAGTACCTCCCCTGGCGCTGCTCGAACTTGGTGGCCTTGCCGAGCTGACGGCCACCGGCGGAGACCCACTCGGCGGTCCAGTCGATCAACGTGCGCGCCGCGAGGCTCGGGTAGCCGAAGCGCGCGAAGCAGTCGCCCGCGTCGTTCAGCAGCGCGTCGGCGGCCTCGGTGCCGGTGAACTCGACCTCGCGGCCCATCGCCTCGCCCAGCAGCAACGCGATGCGGCGCACCGGAATCGTCTCCGGCCCGGTAGCGTTGAGCACCGGCGCCGACGGGTCCGCGAGCAGGACGCTGCGCAACGCCCACGCTGACACGTCCTGCTGCCACACCACGTTCACCGCGGGCATCGTGACGTCGACAAGACGTCCCTCCGCGATCCGCGTCGCGATGTCCGCGACCACGCCGTAACGCAGCTCGCACGCGTAGTTCAGCCGGAACATCAGCGACGGCGTGCCCCACCGCTCCGACGCGCCCGCGAAGATCCGTTCGCGCGCCAGGCACGATTGGGCGTACTCACCGCGGGGGAGCGGGGCGTCCTGCTCGGTACACCCGCCGTGCGCGAGCGGTGTGAACGGGTAGACGTTGCCGCTGGAGTACACGACGGTCGGCACGCCGCGGTAGCGGGACGCGACGAGCGCGGGCATGGCGGCGTTCGCCCACCACATGCGGTGCTCGGCGCCGGTCGTGCCGAACTTCATGGCCGCGAGGTAGTACACGGCGGCGGCGTCGGGCAGTGCCGAGTACGCCGCCGGGTCGCCGAGCTCGGCGCTGTGCGTGCGGATTCCCTGCTTTTCCAACGACTCTCGAACGTCCACTTCGGACCAGCGTGACACGGCGTGCACGGTCGCGGCCGAACCGGCCGCCTCCAGGGCGCGTTTGGCCATCACGGTCATCGTCGGGCCGATCTTGCCGCCGGCGCCGAGCAGCACCACGTCACCGCCGAGCGCGGCCAGGTCGGCGCCCACTCCCTCCAGCGGCGTGGAGAGCAGGTCCTCCAACTGTTTCTCGTCTGCGGGAGCCGGTCGCCGCGCGGTGGTCTGCATCAAGATCCTTCCATTCAAACGTTTGCATAGCGGAGCGCGAAAATGCGTGAGATGGGAAGGGAGAGAATCAGGTCCGGGGCTTGCCGACGCTCGCGCGCCAGATCACCTTCGTGCCGACGCCGAGGTGGTGCGGGTCGGCCGTGATGCCGGGTTCACCGGCCTCCAGCAGACGGTCGACGGCCAGCTGGCCCACGCGCGCGCTCAGCCCCTCGACGGTCGTGAGCCCCGGTTGCACCAGCCCGGCCATGACGTCGTCGTGCCCGGCGACGCTGACGTCGTCCGGCACCGAGAGGCCGAGTTGGCGGAAGCCCTCGACCAGCCCGGCCGCGAGCACGTCGTCGAACGCGACGACCGCGGTCGCACCCTCGCCTGCCACCACGCGAGCCGCCGCGACGCCGTCCTCGTGCCGGGCGGCCGTCGGTTCGAGCTTGACCAACGTGACGCCGTGCTTGCGCACCCGATCGGACACCGTGCGACCGCGGACCTTGTTCGCCCACGACCCCGTCGGGCCAGGCAGGTAGGCGATCCTCTCGTGACCGAGTTCGCACAGCCGGTCGACGAGCTCCGCGACCGAGGCCGAGGAATCGGTGTAGACGCCCGGAATCCCGTCCACCGGACGGTTCACCAGCATCAACGGGATCATGTCCGCGATCTCGCGGATGTGCGACACGCTCATCCGGGGCGCGCACAGCAGGATGCCGCGGGTCTGCCGGGCGAACTGCTCGCACACCTGGCGTTCGATGTCCGCCGCGTCGTCGGTGTCGGCCACGAACACGCCGATGCCGCGTGACCGCGACCGCGCCTGCGCGGCCTTGAGCAGCATCGTCATGTACGGGTTGCTGATGTCCGGCACCACGATGCCGATGTACGGCGAGTCGCCCGCGCGCAACGCCCGCGCCATCGGGTTCGGCGTGTAGCGCAGCCGGGCCGCGACCTCCCGCACTTTGCGGACGGTCTCGGGCGAGAGCAACTCCGGGTTGGAGAACACCCTGGACACCGTGGAGATGGAGACCCCGGCCTCGGCCGCCACGTCGGCGAGCTTGGTCTTGCGGCCGTGCCCGGTCATGCCGCAACCAGTTCGGGGTGCATCAGGCCACGGTACCCGGCGACGTCGATCGATCCGGCCGAACCCGCCCACGCGGGATCCACCTCGGACAGCATCGCCGCACGGCGCGCGCACGCGGCGACGAGCCGCCCGAGGCCCAGCACCCGCCTGCCGTCCCATGTGGACGGAGCGGGCGACGGCGATCCGACGGCCTGGACCACGGCGTTGGTCGTGAGCACGAGGTGCCTGGTGGCGGCCAGGGACAGCAGCGGGTCGGCCGGGCCGAGCGGGTCGGTCACCGCGCGTTCCAGCGACGGTGCCGCCACGGCGGCCGACGGCACCGGAACCCTTCTCCTGCCCTGGTACGCGATCACCCGCTGCCCTCCGTCCGTCACGTGGATCATGCCGTTCTCCGTGTGCGCCAGGACTCCGGGACGCACCACCACGTCGGTCGACGTCGTGCCCACCGCCAGCACGCGCGGCCCGCGATGCGGGACGACGCGCACTGCGGAGACGTCGTCGCCCTCGATCGGCCGAGCGTGGAAGCACTCGGCCCGCACCGACGCCGGTGCCCAGCCCCGTTCCACCTGACTTGCGAACAGCAGCGCCGCCTGCACGACGTGCGCCAGCGGGTTGAACAGCGGTCCGTCCAGCACGGCCTGACCGTCGAGGAACCACGTGCCGGCCCACCGGCCGCGCCCGTAGTACTCGTCCGGCCGCGACAACGCGCCGTGCGCCACCACGTCGTGGACCGGTGGCATGCCGAGCGCCGTCCACGCCCGGTGCAGCGCTCCGACCGTCGAGCGGGCCGTCTGGAACCCGACCTCGACGC
Source organism: Lentzea sp. NPDC092896 (assembly GCF_044754905.1). Classification (NCBI taxonomy): domain Bacteria; kingdom Bacillati; phylum Actinomycetota; class Actinomycetes; order Pseudonocardiales; family Pseudonocardiaceae; genus Lentzea; species Lentzea sp. NPDC092896. Next base: position 24,654 of record NZ_JBIVPX010000017.1, on the reverse strand, counting down.
GCCTGACCGCGAGCAGGCCGGCCAGTTCGTCGAGGTCCTGCAGCAACGTGACGGGCGGCTTTTCCAGGTACACCGCCGTTCCCGCGCCGATCGCCGTCCTGGCGAGGCCGAAGTGCGTGTGCGGTGGAGTCGCGATGACGACGCTGTCGACGTCGTGCTCGGCCAATGCCAGCCCCAGGTCCGAGTGCCACGACGGTGTGCTGCCGTATTCGGTGAGCAGGCGCGTCGCTGGATCCCCCGCGTGCACGTCGACGAGGCCCACCAGGCGAATCCGCCCTGCGGCCTGCAGGTCGAGCAGGCTGCGCAGGTGCCGCAGCCCGAAGCCGCCGGTACCGGCCAGAACCGTGTTGTTCATCCTTTGAGCGCCCCTCCCGCGAGGCCCGAGAACACGTGCCGTTGCAGCAGCAGGTACACCAGCAGCGGCGGGACGATCACGACGAGCGCCGCCGCCGAGATGACCCGCTGGTCGGCGGAGAAGGCACCGGACAGGTACTGCACGCCGACGTTCACGGGGTACTTGTCGGGGCTGCTCAGGATGACCAGCGGCCAGATGAAGTGGTCCCACGAGTCGAGGAACCCCAGCACGGTCACCACCGCGAGCGAGCCCTTCACGTTCGGCAGCATGATCCGCAGGAACGTCCGCACCGGGCCCGCGCCGTCGATCACCGCGGCCTCCTCCAGTTCGTCCGGGATGGCGCGGAACGCCTGGCGCATCACGAAGATCGAGGTGATCGACACCGCCTGTGGCAGCACCACGCCGAGCAGGGTGTCCTGCAGCCCGAGGTTCCGGGTGACCAGCAGGGTCGACACGAGGATCACCTCGAACGGCAGCGCGGCGGTGGCGAGCAGCGCCGCCATGTAGAGACCGCGGCCGCGGAACGGGACGCGGGCGAGCGCGTAGCCGGTCAGCGTGGCCAGCAGGAGGTTCGTCGTCACGCCGAGCGCGGCGATGCCCGCGGAGTTCAGCAAGTACCCGGCCAGCGGGATCTGGGTGAACGCGGTGACGAAGTTGTCGAGGGTGGGATCGCTCGGCACGAGGCCGCTGAGGAACCCGGTGGTCGACTCGCCCGGTCCTTTGAGGGCGGTGCTGAGCTGCCACAGCAGCGGGCCGAGCACCACGGCCGAGGCGAGGAGCATGAGCGCCCACCGCAGCAGGGCCTCACCGCGCGAGACGGACTGCTCGTTCATGCGGTCCTCCTGCGGCTCGCGCTCCAGGTGACGGCGGCGGCCGCCAGCACGAACACGAACAGCACCAGGCTGATCGCTGAGGCGTAGCCCGCCTGCGTGCCGGGCGCGACACCCTTTTCGAAGAGGTAGAGCACGATCGTCTCCGTCGCGTCACCCGGCCCGCCGCCGGTCATGACGTAGGGCTCGGTGAACACCCGCAGCGCGCTGATCGAGGTCAGCACCGCCACGAGCAGGGTCGTCCCGCGGATCTGCGGCAGCGTCACGCTCCACGTCCGGCGCAGCCAGCCGGCACCGTCGATCCGCGCCGCCTCGTCCTGCTCACGGGAGACGTTCTGCAGCGCCGCCAACGTGATCAGCGTCGCCAGCGCACACCCGCGCCACACCGAGACGACGGTCAGGCTGATCAGCGCGAGGTGCGAACTGGTCAGGAACGGCAGCGGGGCGCTGATCACGTTCAGGCCCTGCAGCACCCGGTTCGCGAGGCCGTCCGAGCGCAGCACGAACTGGAACATCACCGCCACGGTCGCGAGCGGCATCACCATCGGGGAGAACAGCAGCGACCGGACGATCGCCGACCCCCGCAACGAGGTGTTGACGAGGACCGCCAGCGACGTGGAGATCGCCACGATCAACGGGACCGTGACCAGCGCGTAGACGAACGTCCGGCCGGCGGCGGCCCAGAAGTCGTCGTCCGCGAACAGCGTGGCGAAGTTGTCCAGCCCGGTGAAGCGCCCGCCTCCGACCGTGCTGGCGTTGGTGAACGCCAGCACGAACGTGTTGAGCAGCGGGGTGAACAGGAAAGCGCACTGCAGCACCAGGACGGGACCCACGAACAGCAGCGGCACGTACCACCGGTGGCGGGCCGCCGTCACTGGCGCGCCTTGAGGATCGAGTTCAGCTTCGTCTCCGCGTCCTGCAGCGCCTGGTCCGCGGACACCTCGCCGACGATCGCGCGCTGGACGCTCGACCACAATGCGGTCGTGAACTCGGAGTCGACTGCGGCCGGGGTCGGGTTCGTGGTGCCGTTCTTCAGGCTGGCGGCGGAGATGGCGCGCGCCTTCGACACCAGGTCCGTGCCCTCGGCGGTGAAGAAGGCGTCTTCGAGGGACTTCGCCGTGCTGGGGAACACGCTCGACTGCTTCGCCAGGGCGAGCTGGTTTTCAGGTGAGGTCAGGAACTTGGCGAACGCGACCGCTGTCGGCAGGTTCCTCGACGCCTTCGGCACGGCGACCCCGTGCGCCACCACCCACGTACCCTTGCCGTTGACCGCCAACGGTTTCGCGAGCGCCGTCTGCGCGTACACGCCGGGCGCGTTCTGCTGGATGATCTTCAACCGCGACCCGCCGGTCTCCAGGTAGGCCGTCATGCCCTCCTGGAACGTCTCGATCTCACCGCGTTGCTGGGCGGACACGGCGTCGGCGGGGATGCCGCCGGACTTCTGCAGCTTCGCGAGCGAGTCGACGAACGCCGCGGCTTCGGGCGTGTGCACGACCGCCTCGGTGCCCTGGTCGTTCACGAGCGGCACGCCGAGGCTGCGCAGGTAGGTGTGGAACCCGAGCTGGGTCGGTTGGAAGCCGGCCTTGCCGGTGGCGGCGGCGATCTTCGCGGACACCTCCACCAGTTCGGGGTAGCTCGTCGGGTCGGGCGCGGACGCGAGGTTCGCCTGCTCCAGCAACGCCGAGTTCTTCATCAGCACCGGCGTGTTGAGGTACCAGGGCAGGGCCGAGGCCGACGCGCCGCCGAAGGTGACCGATTTCCAGGCGGACTCGACGAACCCGCTCTTCAGGTCACCCGCCGCGGCGCCCATGTCGACCACGAGGCCCTTGCGGGCGATCGGCGCGAGCGTGCCGGTGTCGAGGTCCATCACGTCCGGCAGCGACCCCGCGACGGCGTCCGCGTTGGTCTTGCGGGCGGCCGAGTTGCTGGGGATGTCGGTCCACGTCACCTTGGTGCCGGGGTGCTGCTTCTCGAACTCGGCGATGACCCCGCGCAGGTAGCCGTCGAACGTGGGCGACAACTGCAGGGTCTGGAACGTGATGTCGCCCTTGACCTCGCCGGAGGTGTCCACGGCCGTGCCGGTCTGGGGGCCCTCGCCGAGCCCGCACCCGGCCAGGGCCAGTGCGCCGACGGCGGCGGTGAACAGCCGGAACGCCTTTCTGCGAGCCATGGTCCCTCCGATGTGAAGTCGGTGTTTACTGGTCGTGCAAACGTTTGATAGAAACTAGATATGCGTTCTGGCAATCGTCAAGCCCCTGCCGCCGATCCGCTCGGCGACGAAGCGGAGACGTGGGTCGACCGGTGGCTCGGGAAGCTCACACCTCGGCAGAAGCTCGCCCAACGGCTCGTCGTCCTGCCCGGTCAGACCGGCGAAGGCTGTCCCGACGACGCGGTGCGGGGCGCGCTCGCCGCCGGTGTGGGCGTGCTGCACGGCCTGACCTCGATCTCGGTGTCCGGCGCGGGCCGCTACCACGCCGAGGTCGGCGACCTGTGCGCTGAGCTGGGCGTTCCGCCCGTGCTCGTGGGAGCCAACCTCGAGTCCGGCATCGGCTACACGCTCGGAGGAGGCGGCACGGACTTCCCGTATCCGCGTGGTGTCGGGTTCAGCGGATCAGCGGAACTCGCCCGGCGCGTGGCGGAGGCCGCGGCGCGGGAGGCGCGGGCGGTCGGGTTTCACTGGACGTTCAGCCCGTGCGTCGACGTCCTGACGAACCCGGACGACCCGATCCTCGGCGTGCGGGCGTTCGGCGTCGACGCCGAACGCGCCGGTCAGCTCGGTGCCGCCCAGGTGCGGGGCTACCAGTCGGGCGGCCTGCTGGCGACCGCGAAGCACTACCCGGGACACGGGGACAGCGCGCAGGACACCCACTCCGAGTCCTCCGTGCTGGCGAGGACCCGCGAGGACCACGAACGGCTGCACCTGCCGCCGTTCCGCGACGCCGTGGCCGCCGGGGTCGCGTCGGTCATGGTGGCGCACGTGGCCCTGCCCGCGCTCGGCGTGGACGGTCCGGCGAGCCTGTCTGCGCTGGTCAACCGGGTGTGGCTGCGCGAGGACCTGGGCTTCGACGGGCTGATCGTCACGGACTCGCTGCGGATGGGGGCGATCGCGGGGCGCTGGAACACCGCCGACGCCGCGGTGATGGCGCTGGCGGCGGGGGCGGACGTGGCCAACGTGAAGTGCCCGGCGGCGGAGGTGCCCGCCCTGCTGGACGTGCTGGAAGAGGCGCTGTCGGCCGGCGTGCTGGACCACGACGAGCTCGACCGGTCCGTGACGCGGCTGCTGCACGCCCGGACGTGGCTCAGCCTGCACCGCGGGCACGGCATCGACCTCGACCTCTGCCGCTCGCTCGACGCCGGTGCGGACTGGGAGGACCCCGAGCGGGCGCGAACGGTGAACGCGCAGGCCAGCCGACTTGCAGGGCCGGTCGTGGTGGTGGGGGACAGCGAGCTGGCGGCACAGGTGGCCGTCCGGCTGGATGCCGCTCACGTCGCGGCTCCGCCGGAGGAGCCCGGCGCGCTGACCCGGCCAGGAGTCGCGGTCGTGGCGGTGACCTGCCCGCTGCCCGTGGACGGCGGACGCGACTCCGAGGCGTTCGCCCAGGCCGTCCGCAGTGCTCGCGCCGCTGGTCAAGACGTCGTGGCGGTGGTCAACTCCACCTGTGCGGCCGCAGACCTGCGAGTGTCCGGACCCTCGGTCAGCGTGCCGGCGGTCGACGCGTTCGGGATCGTTTCGCGCGCCGCCGTCGCGGCCGTGGCCGAGGTGCTGCGATGAGGTCAGCCCAGGAGGCGTTCGAGCAACCGGACCGGCCCGACGAGCTCCTCCGGGTCACTGGTGCCGAGTCCTCGCTCCACGGCGTGGAGGAAGTCGGCGACCTGGTCCTCCAGGTAGGTGGCGGGGGTCTCGACCTGGCGTTTCCGGTCGGCGGTGATGCTGAAGCCGGCGGCGTCGCGGCGGAAGACCAGGTCGATGGCCAGGCTCTCGCCGGTGAGCCGGGCCTTGGTGCCGCGGGTGCTGTGCACGGCCAACGGTCGTACGGCGATCTCGCAGGCCAGTTCGACGTGGTGGATGCCGTAGTGCGCGAGTCCTCCGTATGGGCTGTCCGGGTCGGCCGGGCCCTCGATCGTGACGACCACCGGTCCTTCCTGGCTGCGCAGCCACCCCGCGGTCTCGCGTGTCGCGGTCGCGTCGCGCAGGCCGGAACGGCAGGCGAGCACCACTCCGGCGGTCCGGGCCGCGTCGACCATGGCCCGCGCGTCGTCCTCGCGGGTGGCCAGCGGCTTGTCGACCCACACCGAGATACCCGCCCTGAGCAGCGGCAACGCCTGCGCCGCGTGCTCACGGCCGTCCCGCGTGCACAGCAGCACCGCGTCGACCTGCCCGGCCAGTCCGCCCGCGTCCAGCGGCTCGACCAGCGGCACCGAGTCGCCGAGGAATGCCCGCAGCCGCGCGGGACGTGAGCTGTCGAGCCCGACGATCGCCAGCCGCGCGCTGGTGTTCAAACGTTTGCACAAGTCCACGTGCCATTGCTACCACACGGAGGGTCCATGCCCATCAGGGCCGAGAGTTCGATGACGGTCGTCGGCGCGCCGACGCGCGAGGAGATGGGCGAGCGCGCCGGCGCCCACGCGGGCCGGGTGCTGCGCGACGTTCTCGCGGAGCGTGCCACGGCACGGGTGATGCTCGCGGCGGCGCCCAGCCAGAGCGCGACCCTGGCCGCGCTCGCCAGGGAGGACGTCGACTGGACCCGTGTCGAGCTGTTCCACATGGACGAGTACGTCGGGCTGCCTCCGGGCGCGCCGCAGGGTTTCGCGACGTGGTTGACGACGAACTTCGTGCGGCACCTGCCCGGCGCGGTGTTGCACGCGATCGACCCGTCCGGTGACGCGGAGGCCGAGGCAGCGCGGTACGAGGCGCTGCTGGGCGACGAGCCGTTCGACCTCGTGCTGCTGGGCCTGGGCGTGAACGGGCACCTGGCGTTCAACGACCCGCCCGCGGACTTCGACGACCCACGTGGTGCCCGCGTCGTCACCTTGGACGAGACCAGCCGCACGCAGCAGGTCCAGGAGGGGCACTTCGCGACGTTCGGCGACGTCCCCGCGACCGCTGTCACCGTGACGATCCCGAGGCTGCTCAACGCGGGCGTCGTGATCGCCTCCGTGCCGGGCCGGGCCAAGCGGGCGGCGGTGGGGCAGACGCTGCACGAGCCGATCGGCCCAATGCACCCCGGTACGGCCCTGCGCACGCACCCGGACGTGATCCTGTACGTCGACGCGGAATCCGATCCGCGATGACCCCGCTCCTGCGGACGTACGCGGACCGGTTGTGCGCGGCCGTTGACGCGATCGTCCAGGATGAGGCGGAGTCGATCGCGGCAGCGGCCGCGCTCGTCGCCGAGCAACTGCGCCGTGACGGCCTGGTGCACGTCCACGGCCCCGGCGGACACTCCGCCCTGGCCGTCCAGGACGTCTTCTACCGTGCCGGCTGCCCGGTGAACATCGCCCCGCTCGTCGACCCCGGCACGTCGTTGCTCGGTGGTGCGCTGAGCTCGACCGCGACCGAACGCGAGCGTGGCCGTGCGTCGGTCGTGGCCGGTCTGGCCGAGGGTGACCTGCTCGTCGTCGTGAACGCGTTCGGTGTCAACGCGGCCTGCGTCAGTGCGGCCGCGACGGCCCGGGCACAGGGCGCGCGGGTGATCGCGCTGTCGTCGCGGGCAGCTGCGTCGGGACTGCCGTCGGGCCACCCGGCCCGTGCGGGTGATCTGCCTTCTCACGCCGACGTGCACATCGACACGCACGTTCCGCCCGGTGACGTCGTGCTCTGCGCGGCACCTGGTGTTGAGATGGGTGGTGTGTCGACGGTGCTGAACTCGTTCGTGCTGCACGCGGTGTTCGCCGCCGCGGTCGAACGGGCACCGGGGACGACCGTGTGGAGGTCCAGCTACACCGATGGAGGCGACGCGCACAACGCACGGGCCGCCGAGCGGGTCAGGGGAAGGGTGCCGCAGCTGTGAAACCGTCCGAAGTGGCCGGCCGCACCGCCACCGGTGCCGTGCGGGTGTCCTGGCGGGACGACGTCATCACGTCGATCAGCCCGATCGACACCGAGTCCGACCTGCCGCTGCTGGCACCGGGTCTGGTCGACCTCCAGGTCAACGGCTACAACGGCCTCGACGTGAACGCCGAGACCGTAACGCCGGACACCATCGTCGGGCTGTCGCACCTGCTCGCGTCGCACGGCGTCACCACGTGGTTGCCGACCATCATCACGGCGAGCGAGGACCGCATCACCCACGCCCTGCGGTGTGTCGCCCAAGCCCGCGACGCTGATCCCGTGGTCGCCCGCGCTGTACCGACCACGCACGTGGAAGGCCCGTTCATCTCCGACCGGCAGGGAGCGCGGGGCGTGCACGACCCGACGTTCGTGCGCCCGCTCGACCCCGCCGAGGTAGCCCGCTGGCAGCGGGCGGGCCCCGTCGGCATCGTCACGATCTCCCCGCACGGCGAGGGAACTCCCACGCTGGTGCGCGAAATCGTGGCCAGCGGCATAACCGTCGCGATAGGACACACGCACGCCACCCCGGACGAGGTGACGGCGGCCGTGGACGGGGGCGCCACCCTCTCCACACACCTGGGCAACGGGATCTCCACGACACTTCCCCGGCACCCCAACGTGATCTGGCGGCAGCTGGCCGACAACCGGTTGAGCGCGGGTCTCATCGCGGACGGCCACCACCTGCCGTTCGACACGCTGGAGGTGATGCTCCGCGCGAAGGGACCGGGCCGCGCCTTCCTCGTCTCGGACACGACCGAGATAGGCGGCCGGCCAGCGGGCCGCTACCGCACCGCTGTGGGCGCGGAGGTGGAGCTGAACGCACACCTGCGCCTGTCGGAAGTAGGGAGCGATCTGCTCGCGGGAGCCGCGGCGACCCTGCTGGACGGTGTCCGCAACGTCGCCGCGAACACCTCGCTCACCCCGGCCGCGGCCCTGAACCTCGCGACCAGGAACCCGGCACGCCTGATCCCGGGCGGACGACCGGGTGCGGGGGAGTTGCGCGTGGGCGGACCGGCCGACTTTCTGCTGCTGGGGCCGGGGCCTGTCGGCACCCCGCCGATGGCCGTGGTGCAGTCCGGACGGTGGGTGCGCGGCGCAAGCTGATGACATGGTCATCTCGACGGGTTGACGCTGTCATCTCAGGGTGAGCTGGCCGAGCCGGTCCGCGGGAAGGTCGACCGAGCCATGGTCGCGTTCGAGGACGCCACGCACGAGCAGGGCGGAGCTGCGTTTGGCGATCTGGCCACAACGGTTCCCAACACCAGGGCTGGTCAGTCACGACCAACGCCTTGGCCACCACTGACCATCGCCAGGGACGTCACTTCCCCAGTTCGGTCGGGCCGACTCGGCGCGGAGCGGCCGCAGAAGAGTCACTGGCGGCTCGTGACCCGCTGTCGGTCTTCGGGAAGACGAACTTCTCCAGACTGGCCTCGAAGCCGAACCCCAGAGCTACGGCCTCCCCAAAGCCGAACACGGTGTCCGGATTCGCCGTGCGGTAGACCCCGATCAATACCACCGCGGTCAGCAAGCTGAAGACGAACAGCGCACCGTACTTCGTCAGCGCAGCAGTCATCCAGGTGGGCAGCAACGCGCCGTCGGCTTCCGGAGGAAACTGCTTGCGCACGTACCGGTACAGCGTTGGACATACAACTGCGATCGCCACGCCGAGGGCGACGGCCGCGACGAGTTCGATGTTCGACATGACTCGTCATTTCCTCAAGCACAGCCGGTGACCGACTCGATCCCCGCAGTCGGTGGCGTGCCATCGAGATCGGTGGCGGCGTGCACGGACGCCAGGCGCCAACCAGGCTTCTCACCGTCGCCGGACTGGTCGACGAGCAGGCCCGCAACTTCCCCGTGGAGCTGGACGGCCGGCCGACAAGTTTCGGTTTCTGGTTCGTGACAGGGCTGGTCAGTTCACGGTGTCGTTCGATTCCGTTCTCGCGGACGCCGGCATCGACGTTGTGAAGATCCCACCGCGACGTCCGCGGGCCAACTGCTACGCGGAACGCTTTGTCGGCACTGTTCGACGAGAGCTCACCGACCGACTGCTGATCATCAATGAGCGTCACCTGAAGTCAGCGCTGAACCGCTACGTCTCCCACTACAACCACCGGCGACCACACCGAGCGCTGCAGCACACCGCGCCACGACCGATCATCCGACCGGAGACCCAGGTTGCAAATCCGTACGTCGTCGGCGCGTGCTCGGCGGCTTGATCAACGAGTACGAACCTGCAGCCGCTTGATCTGCAGGTCAAGACCGTTTGAGCCATGTTTGGCACCCCACACGCGAGTCTGCGCCAGGTCGGGATTCTTCGTGAGCTCGTCGACGCCTCCGCGGCTCAGGACGTCAATGACGATGCGGGTTCCATCGCGTCACGGGCAGGGCCGAAGTGCTCGGTGACAGCGGGACACCGGGCCGTGTGCTGGCGGCACTTCCGGTGCTGCACTGGGTGGATGGACGAGCTCAGCCCGTTGGACGCCGCGTTCCTCGAACTGGAGGACGCCGACCCGCACGCGTCGCTCGCGATCGCCTCGGTGGCGGTGGCCGAGGGGCCGGCGCCGAGTCACGACGAGTTCCTCGCACTGATGAGGACGAAGTTGCCGGTGTTGCCGCGAGTCCGGCAGAAGGTCGTGCGCGCCACGCTGGATCTGAGCACACCCGTCTGGCAGGACGATCCGTCCTTCGACCTCACCTATCACGTGCGCCGGACGGCTTTGCCCGCGCCGGGAGGCGATGCGGAGTTGTGCGCGCTGGTCGCGCGGATCATGGGTCAGCGCCTGGATCGCGACCGGCCGCTGTGGGAGAGCTGGGTCGTTGAAGGTCTCGAAGGCGGCCGGTGGGCTGTGCTGACGAAGCTGCACCACTGCATGGCCGATGGCTTGAGCGGCACGATGCTCTACGACGTCATGTACGGCGATGCGCCCGTGCCGGAACCTGCGACCAGTGGTCACGAGATGAGCTTGTTGTCGTTGCTGGGCAACCTCGTGCGGGCGCCGCTGGCGATCGCCGGCGGCTTGGCGTCCTTCGCGTGGTCCTTGTTGCCGGTGCGCCCCTCATCGCTGTCCGGCCACATCGGGTCCCCCAGGCTCTACCGCGTCGTGCGTGCGTCCTTGCCTGAGGTGAAGGAAGTGGCCCATGCGTTCGGCGTCACGGTGAACGACGTCGTGCTGGCCGTGGTCAGCCAGGCCTACCGGGCGGTCATGCTGGAGCGTGGTGAACATCCAGCGCGGGACAGCGTGCGAACGATGGTTCCGGTGTCGGTGCGCGGTGATCGGCGGCTGGACAACCAGGTCAGCCTGCGGCTGGGGTTCCTGCCGGTCGAGTTGGAGAGCGCGGTCGAGGCGCTGCGCATGGTGCATGAGCGGTTCGCCTCACTCAAGAAGGGGCATGAGGCGGAGACCGGGCACGCGCTGACCGAGCTCGCGCGACACGAGCCGTTCGCACCGCTGGCCTGGGGTGTTCGTCTCGGTGCCGGGTTGCCGCAGCGCAGCATCGTCACGGTCACCACGAACGTGCCCGGCCCGCGGAAGCCGTTGCGGGTGCTCGGACGCCGGATCCTCGAGATCCTGCCCTACGTTCCGATCGCCGTCCGGATCCGGACCGGGATCGCCGTCCTGTCCTACACCGACCGGCTGGCGGTCGGCATCACCGCTGACCGCGACAGCACTCCCGATGTCGACGTGCTCGCGACCGCGGTTCAGGATGCTTTGGCCGCTTTGCTCAGCGCCGCAAGGGAACCGTCCGTCGCCGGAAACTGAACTTCATGTCGTCACGGCGCGGCGCAGCCTCCACGCGCCGAGCGTGAACAGCACTACCGCGAACCCCAGCAGCACACCCAGGTGCGGCAGCACGTTGAGCAGGTTGCCGCCGTGCCGCGTCAGCACGGCGAACGCGTCGTTCGCCCAGCCGTGCGGGGTGGCGAACGCGACCGTGCGCAGGGTCGGGCTGAAGAACTCGATCGGCACCATGCACCCGCCGAACGCGGCGAGGCCCAGCCCGAGCAGGATGCCCGCGCCCGTGGACTGCTGCTGCGTGCGGCACAGCGCCCCGAGGAGCAGCCCGGCCCCGCCGGACACGAGCGCGAACGCGCACAGGAGTGCGGCGGCCCCGATCGGGTCGCCCCACCGCACACCGAACAGCAACGCCGAACCGATGATCACGATGAGGCCCTGCAGCAACGCGATCGCCACGCGGCCGAGCGCCTCGCCCGCGATGATCGTCCGCGCTGGGGTGGGAGTGGCGAGCATGCGCCGGGTGACACCGAGTGTGCGGGTCTCGACCAGGGCGGCCGCCGCGGTGAGCGCGTTGAGGAAGGTGAACACGATCAGCTGGCTGGCCGCGCCCAGGTCGAATCCCGAGTAGCCCTCGGGGAACAGCGCCTCGCCGGTCGTCGTCACGCTCACGTCGACCGGTTCCACGCGGGTCGAGTCCACGAAGGACAGTGCAGAGCTGCGGTCGAGCCCGGTGTGCGAGGAGACGAACTCGCCCACCGCGAGCCGGTTGGCTTCTCGCGTCAGCACGGTGGTGACGAGCATCTGCAACTGCTGCCCGGTGCGGTCGGGACGCACCAGCAGCCGGGGCGTCTCCTCCGCGGTGCGGATGAGGCCGGCGCTGACCTCGCCGTGTTCCACCGCGGTGCGCAAAGAAGCCTCGTTCGCGAAGTCCCTGACCCGGATCCCGGACTCCGTGCTCAGCGCGCCGGCCTGGCCGACCACGCCGAGCACCGGCGTGCTCGCACCGCCGAAGGCGGCGCCGATGATGAACACCAGCAGCAAAGGCAGCGCTACGAGGAAGAACAGCCCGGTGCGGTCACGCAGAGCGCGCCGGAGGTTGATCCAGGCGATCGACCAGACCTTCACGTCTGCACCGCCTTCCGGAACAGCAACACGGCGGTCGCGCACGTGACCGCGGCGAACGCGGTCATGGCAGCGACCGATGGGAACACGGCCGTGACGTCGCCGCCCGCAAGGTCGGCGAGGCCGCGGAGGAACCACCGGTGCGGTGCCACCAGACTGAGGGTCTCCAGGACCCCTCCTGCTTGTGCCACCGGGAAGAACGCGCCGCCCAGCGAGCCGAGCACGATCGCGACGACCGCCTGCCAGCCACCGGCCTGGTCCGCGGTCTTCGCCATCGCCGCGACCACCGCCATCGCCCCGGTCGCGGCGAGCACACCGGAGACCACGAGCAGAGCCACGCCCACGGGATTTCCCCAGCGCGCACCCATCAAGAACGAGCTCGCCACGATCAGCACGGTCATGCTCAGCACGCCGATCGCCACACTGGTCAGCAGTTTGCCCGCGAGGATCGACGACCGCCGTACCGGTGCCGCGAGCAACCGCGCCATCGTGCCGAGGCGGCGTTCCTCCAGCAGGCCGGTCACGCCCAGCTGCACAGCGAAGAACAAGAAGAACACCGCCATACCTGCGGCATAGCCGGTCTTCGCGTCCAGCTGCCTGACGGTCGTGGTGTCCTGCGTGATGGCCACGCGTGGCAGGGAAGCGGCGGCCTCGGCGGCAAGTGCTTCAGGCGACGCGATCACTCCGGAGTGGAGGGTCGTGGCGACGGCCTGGCGCGCTGCGGTGAGTCGGTCCATGTAAGCCTGCGCCAGTGACCGCGCCACCTGAGTGCCGGTGGGCGCGTCAACATCGCCGACGACCTCGATCCGCGCGGCACGGCCCGCGAGCACGTCCTCGGTCAGGCTGGCAGGCAAGAGGAACGCTGCCGTCGCCTCACCTTTGTCCACCAGCGAGCGGGCCTCCTGGTCGGAGGACACCGTCCGGATCTCGATCGCTCCGGAGTCGGTGGCACCCCGAAGGACCTCGCCGGTGAAGGTCTGGGCGATCAGACCACGGTCGGAGTCCACCACGGCGTAGCGGAACAACTCGCTGTTGCCGCCGACGTTGCCCAGGATGAGCGTGAAGATGCCGGCGAGCCCCAGCGGGAGAACGAGAGCGAGGACGTAGGCCGTCCGGTCTCGTGCCCGTTCGCGTAGGTCTCGCGCGGCGATCAGCAGTGCGTGGCGCATGGTCACTCCCGCAGCGCTTTGCCGGTGAGGTGCAGGAAAACGGTCTCGAGGTCGGGTTCGGTCACCTCGACGGACCGCACCACGACGCCGTCGGACGAGATCGCCGCCAGCACCACGGGCAGGCATTCGCGCGCGTCGTCGACCACAAGCTCGATGCCCTGTCCGTGCGTGGCCACCTGGCGGACGTGCTGAACCGCACCGAGCAAGGTGGCGGCGTGCGAGAGGTCTCCGTCCAGGAGCAACGAGATCCGGTCCCGTTCGCCCAGCCGCTCGACCAGTTCGCGTTGCGTGCCCTCAGCGACAAGACGACCCGCGTCGACGATGCCGACGCGGTCGCAGAGCCGCTCGGCCTCCTCCATGTAGTGCGTGGTGTAGAGGATCGCCATGCCGTCCGCGGCGAGCGCGCGCACGTTGTCCATGATCTGGTTGCGGCTCTGCGGATCGACGCCGGCGGTCGGCTCGTCGAGCACCAGCAGCTTCGGCTCGTGCAGCAGCCCGATGGCCACGTTGAGCCGCCGCTTCATCCCACCTGAGTACTCGCGTGCCAGATCATTGGCGCGTTCGCTCAGACCCACGACGTCGAGCACGTGGTCGACACGAGACCGCTTGGCACCGTAGAGGCTCGCGAAGAACCGCAGATTCTCCCGTCCGCTCAGGTCCGGGTACAGCGCGAGCTCCTGCGGGACGTAGCCGACGAGCCGTTTCGCGGCGATTGCCCGTGTCGACATCGGCTGTCCCGCCACGAGCACCTCGCCCGCGTCGGGCGTGAGCACACCGGTGATCATCGAGATCGTGGTGGTCTTGCCCGCGCCGTTCGGGCCGAGCAACCCGTAGGTCTCGCCTTCGGCGACGGTGAACGACACGTCGTCGACGGCCAGGACCTCGCCAAACCGGCGGCTCAGGCCAGAGCATGAGAGAACCGTCATGACGTGCGCTCCTCCCTAGAGCATGCCTGGTCCGAAGACCTCGTACTTGATGTCGTCGGAGTGCACGCCACGGCGCAGGAGTCCTGCCCGCATGTCCCGCATGAAGGGGATCGGGCCGCACAGGTACGCGATGGCGTCTGCTGGCAACGGGATCGCGTCGACATCGATGCGGCCGGCCCGCCCGTCGTCGTCACCGTTCTCGTACCAGGTCAGGTGCTGGAATCCCGCGAGGCGGGCGTACTCCGCACGGTGAGCGTGCCGCTCAGCTGAGTCTTCCGCGTGCACAGCGACGATCGTGCGTTCCGGCTGAGCGGCGGAGATGTGGTCGAGCATCGACAACATCGGGGTGATGCCGATGCCGGCGCTGATCAGCACCACGGGACGGTCGCCGTGCTCGACCGTGACCTCACCTGCCGGAGGACCGATCAGCAGGGTGCCGTCGGCGTGCACGTGGTCGTGCAGGAAGTTCGACACCGCACCGTCTGGGGCGCCATCGGCACCGCGAACCCGTCGTACGGTGATCCGCAGTTCGCTGCGGCCGGGCGCCTGCGACAGTGAGTACTGGCGTGGCTGCCGGTGTCCGTCCGGCAGGTCGACCGCGATGGACACGTACTGGCCTGGTTCGAACGTCGGTACCGGACCGCCGTCGTCGGGCACCAGGGTGAACGACACGGTGTCGACCGCCTCGTCGTCGCGCTTCGCCACGCGCCAGGGACGCCACAACGTGTCCGGGGTGACGCCCGCGGTCTGGAACAGACGTGCCTCGGCGGCGATCAGCGACACCGCGAACAACCAGTAGACCTCGTCCCATGCGGCCGCGACCTCCGGTGTCACGGCGTCGCCAAGCACGGTGGCCACGGCGCCGATGAGGTGTTCGCCGACGACCGGGTACTGGTCGGGCCGAACTCCGAGCGAGACGTGCTTGTGGGCGATGCGTTCCGCGATCGGGCCGAACGGTGTTCCGTCGAGCAGGTGCTGGGCGTAGGCGATCACTGCGGATGCCAGTGCGATCTGCTGCTTGCCGCTGGCCTGGTTGCCGCTGTTGAAGAGGTTCAGCAGTTCCGGGTGTGCGGCGAACATCGACGGGTAGAACTCGGCCGTGATCTCGGCGGCATGGTCGCGCACGACGGGCAGGGTCGCGCGGACCACGGCGGCCGAAGCAGCTGAAAGCACAGGTGTCTCCTCGACGATGGGTGCTGGGCGGAACCGGAGTGCGCATCGGCTGTCCGTGTCCCGATCACCTCTGAGCTTGCGCGTTCAGGCCCGGGAGGGTGCAGTTAGGAAAGTCGCTTCCGAGTGAGGACCTTGGTCCCGGTGGCCGCACAGACCAGAACGGCGAGTCCTGCCAACGCCATCACCGGCTGGAGCCAGCTGAACGTGCGAATGATCGTGACCTGGACCAGGATCCATCCGACGAGGAGCGCTCCTGCGCCCGCGGCCGCAAATCTCCATTGTGGACGGTTTGCTCCGCACAACCACGCAGCCAGTGACATCGGTAGCGCGACGACTAAGCTCAGTGCGGTAGCGGCGACGGTGCTGCTGTGGAACGGCAGCCTCGCTGTGACGACAGGTCCGAGTTCGACTGTTCCCGTTCCCAATCCGGCGACCCCTGCCCACGCGGACACTGCGATCGCGGCGATGAACAGGGTGATCCACGGATGTGCGATCAGCTTCGCCTTGGCGCCCATGTCAGGCTCTCCTCAAGAGCCGGGTGAGTGCCGAGCCCGTGATGGCTGCCATCGTGGCCGCCATCAGCAGGCCGCCCAAGGCGCCGATCAGAGCGATGAGTTCGGTCGACTGGCCTGGTTGCCACAGGGGAGTGGCGACAGCGGTGAACACCAGCAGACCGGCGCCCCACGCCAGGGTGTTGGCCCAGATCCACAAGTGGGCGTTGGGGAAGTGGTTGCGCAGGATGAACCATTGCGCGGTTCCCAGCGACAGCAGCACGCCGGTGCCTGCGACAGCGGCGATGGGCAGTACGACGGCGAGAGGGAGTGTGTTCAGCCGGTCGCCGCTGTGTACCGCGAGCATCGCGATCGCCCACGCGAATCCCGCTGCCAGTGCGGTGGCGCCGATCCAGCCGCGTGCGGGGATGGTGCGGTCGACGCGGCGCAGCACCACGGCTTGTGCCGCGCCGAGCACTGCGCCCTCGACCACTCCTGCCAGGACGAGCAGCTGCGGGGACGAGCTGAGCGCGCCTGCGAGTGCCGGCGTGAGGAACCCCGCGAACTCACCTGCTGTGGTCCAGCGGAACCACGACTGCCAGAGGTCGCGCGCGGCCAGTTCGGTTCTCATGGTTCAACGTTGCGCTCTGAGCTGTTCGAATTTCAGGGACCAACGTCCTCATCTGGCTAGTGCGCAATGCCTTGCGCTGTCGAGGAATTCGTTCAGTTCCAGAGGGAGGGACGAAGCCAGCCGGGAGCAGGGGTTCCCAGTTCTCGGGCGCCTCGCCAGAGGACGGTCGCACACACGGTGATCATCACGGCGAACAATCCCGCGACGGGCCAGTTGGGCGGTTGGCCGTTGACGAGCAAGGCGATCGCCATCGCCCAGATGGCGAGGCCCATGGTCAGCACCTTGACCAGGACGACCGCGCCCAAGACGGGCGCGGCCACGTGGCCGCGGACGAGTGCGACACCTGTCGCGATGACGGCGGGTAGCGCGAAGGCCAGATCGGCGACGTAGACCGGGTACGGCAGCTCGCCCACGTTGAGCGTGCCGGGCAGACCACCCCCGATGGTCGGCACGATGTCGGAGAGCCACAAGCCGGCGAACGCGAGACCGATCACGATCAGGAACCAGCCGACGCCGACGTGTGTGCTGAGAGGCACTTTGCGCACATCGATTCGCGCTATGCCGTCGATGAGTGCGGCGAGCGACAGCGTGAGCGCCGCGATGTAGAGCAGGAACGCTGAGTTGTGCGGTACGCCGAAGGCGTAGATCAGGTACGTGTAGGCGATGTAGCCGAGCAGTCCGAGCCACAGCAGGTGCCCGCGCAGCGATCCAGCACTGCTGTGGCGGCCTGCCCAGATCAGGATCGGCACGATCGCCAACGTGAGGACGTCCTGCGCCATCGACTCGAGATGTGGTGTGCGGTCCAGCCGGTATGCGCGGTCGGAGAAGAGGCCGTACAGCGTCGCCGCTGTGAGGACGAGGGCGAGCGACCACGAGACCCCGTTGGTCCACCACGCCCGCAGCGGGCGCGTCGCGTTGGTTGATCTGAGTGTGCTCATCGAGCGCTCGCCTTCTTCACGTCCCGATCGTTTGAATCACTGTTGTGCCAGCGGAACTACGCCGACTGGGCAATGTGCGTGATGGATCAGTGCTTGGCTGGTCGATCCGAGCAACAGACCGCGGAAACCACCGCGTCCTCGAGTGCCGACCACGACCAGCTGCGCGTTCGCCGAGTGCTTGACGAGAGTGCGAGCGGGGCGATCGCGCGCGAGGAGCTGCTGCACGGGCACATCGGGATACGCGACCGAATGCTCCGCGACCTGTTCGGCCAGCAGCCGTTGTTCCGCGGCCTCGATCGACGCGAGGTTCGTTGCGGTCAGACCGCGTTGCCACGCGGTTTCGGCGGTGAGGTCCCACCACGTCCGCACGGCGTGCAGTGCGACACCGCGCAGTGCGGCCGCCTTGAAGGCGAACGCCAGAGCCGCATCGCTGGCGGGTGATCCGTCCACACCTACGAGGACGGGAGCGCTCGAGGGCGGATCCGGTTCGGTACTGCGAATCACGACGACGGGGCAGTGCGCGTGCGTAGTCACGGCGATTGCGGTCGAACCCGCTAGCAGGCCGGCAAAGCCTCCCTGGCCGTGTGAGCCCACCACCAGCAGATCGGCCGACGCGGAACGGCCGATGAGTTGTTCCGCCGCGTTGCCGGCGCTCAGTTCGGTCTTCACGTCGATCTGAGGACCTGCCTTCAGCGCTGTCGCTGCTGCTTCGGTGAGCCACTGCCTGCCTTCGTCGAGAACACTGTCGGCGTAGGACTCGGCAGGCGCGATCAGGTCGAGCGTGCGCGCCGGAACCAGCACGCAGGAGTGCGTGATCACCAGTCCGGTCTTGCGCCTGGCCGCCTCTTCGGCTGCCCATTGCACTGCGTGTGTTGCGGTTTTCGATCCGTCGAGTCCCACGACCACCGGTCTGGTCACGGTCATCCCTCCTCTAGCTCGTTTCCTTCAGCAGCGTTCGGGTCTGGGTGGCGATCTCGACGTCCTCTCGTGCCGCGACGACCACGACCGCCACAGCGGTGCTGCTCGGACCGGTGCCGAGAAAGGCAAGCCCAGCGGTGGTGTCCGCGCGCAACGCGGCGTCGTGCTCGCCGACACCGCCGGTGAACACGAGCACGTCGATCCCTCCCAACGAAGCCGCCATCGCCGCGATGCCCTGACGTAACCGGTGCACGTACACTTGGAGCGCGAGAATCGCGTTTTGGTCACCGTTCTCCGCAGCCTGGCGCACATCCCGCAGGTCACCGCCGATGTCGGAGAGCCCGGCGAGTCCGGAGTGGTGTTCCAGTCCGTCCTCGAGCTCGTCCAGCGTCAGCCCGGCTCGCTGCAGCCAGACCAGGAGGCCGGGGTCGACGTCACCGCTCCGGGTGGCCATCACGAGGCCCGCCAACGGGGTGAAACCCATAGTCGTGTCCACTGACCGTCCATTCGCGACAGCGGCGAGCGACGCACCGGAACCGAGGTGGCAGCTCACGACCCTGGCACCGGGCATACCGGCGAGTTCAGCGGCTCGTCGGGACGCATAGGCGTGGGAGAGGCCGTGGAACCCGTACCTGCGCAGGTCCCACTTGCGCCGCCATGACGCGGGAACGGCATAGGTCGTGGCGGACGCGGGCATCGTGGTGTGGAACGCGGTGTCGAAGCACGCCACCTGCGGCACGTCGGGCAGCAACCGGCGCGCCGCGTCGATGCCGGCGAGCGCGCGGGGCTGGTGCAGCGGCGCCAGCCCGATGAGAGCGTCGATCTGGGCACGCACGTCGTCGTCGATCGCGGTGGCGGTGGTGAAGGCGGAGCCGCCGTGCACGACGCGGTGACCGACGGCGTCGACGGGCGGTGCGCCGCGCAGGAAGTCTTCCAGCGGGCCCATCTCTCCTGACCAGCGTTCCACGGTGGTATCGGCGAGGACTGTGTTGTCCTCGCCGAGCACCCGGAGCTTGAGGCTGGAAGAGCCCGCGTTCACCACGAGCACGTTCATTGCCAGGTCCAGTCGCGGATCTCGGGCATGTCCTCGCCGTGCTCGCGGATCCAGTTGTGGTGGCGGGTGCGTTGGTCCTGCATGTGCTGGCGCAGCCGGGCCGCTTTGGGGCCGAGTCCGGGGACGCGGTCGATGACGTCGATGACGAGGCGGTAGCGGTCCATGTCGTTGAGCACGAGCATGTCGAACGGCGTGGTCGTGGTCCCTTCTTCTTTGTAGCCGCGGACGTGCAGGTTGTGGTGGTTGGTGCGGCGGTAGGTCAGGCGGTGGATCAGCCACGGGTAGCCGTGGTAGGCGAAGATCACCGGCCGATCCGCCGTGAACAGCGCGTCGAACTCGCGGTCGGGCATGCCGTGCGGGTGTTCGGTGTCGGGCTGCAGGCGCATCAGGTCCACGACGTTGACCACGCGGATTCGCAGTGACGGCAGGTGTTCGCGCAGGAGTTTCGTGGCGGCGAGCACCTCGACGGTGGGGGCGTCGCCGGCGCAGGCCAGTACGACGTCCGGTTCCTCGATGCTGTCGTCGTTGCTGGCCCACTCCCAGATGCCCGCGCCGCGGGTGCAGTGCAGGATCGCCTCGTCTACGTCGAGCCAGTCCGGTGTCTCGTTCTTGCCGGCCACGATGACGTTGACGTAGTCCTTGCTGCGCAGGCAGTGGTCCGCGACCGAGAGCAGCGTGTTGGTGTCCGGTGGCAGGTAGACGCGGACGACCTCGGCCTTCTTGTTCATGACGTGGTCGATGAAGCCGGGGTCTTGGTGGGAGAAGCCGTTGTGGTCCTGGCGCCACACGTGCGAGCTGAGCAGGTAGTTCAGCGACGCGACGGGCCTGCGCCATGCCAGCTTCTTGTGGGTCTTGAGCCACTTGGCGTGCTGGTTGAACATCGAGTCGATGATGTGGATGAACGCCTCGTAGCAGTTGAACAGCCCGTGTCTGCCGGTGAGCAGGTAGCCCTCCAGCATGCCCTGGCAGAGATGTTCGGACAGCACCTCGATCACGCGGCCGTCGTGGACCAGGTGCTCGTCGACCGGCAGAGTCTCGGCCTGCCACTGCTTTCCGGTCACCTCGTACACGGCGTCGAGCCGGTTGGACGCCGTCTCGTCCGGCCCGAAGATCCGGAACGATCGCGCGTCGGCGTTGAGCGTGATGACGTCGCGCAACATGCGGCCGAGCACCCTGGTCGGTTCGGAGTGCGTGGAGCCGTGCTTGATGACTTCGGCTGCGTGTGCGCGGATGCCGGGCATCTTCAGTTCGCGCAACAACAGGCCGCCGTTGGCGTGCGGGGTCGCGCCCATTCGTTTCGTGCCAAGGGGCACCAGGGCGTTCAGATCCGCGCGGGGCGTGCCGTCGGCGTCGAACAGCTCTTCTGGCCGGTAGCTCTTCAGCCATTCCTCGAGCTGCCGCAGGTGGTCCGGGTTGTCCCGCACACCGGCCAGCGGGACCTGGTGCGCGCGCCAGGTGTTCTCGACCGGCACGCCATCCACTTCGGACGGACCGGTCCAGCCCTTCGGGCTGCGCAGCACGATCATCGGCCACCTCGGCCGGTCTGTGCTGCTCTTGATGCGGTTGATCTCGTCGAAGACCTGGTCGAGCACCTCGGCCATGCGGGCGTGCATCACCTCCGGGTCGTCGCCCTCGACGTAGAACGGCGCGTAGCCGTAGCCGCGCAACAACGCGTCCAGCTCGTCGTGCGGGATGCGGGAGAGCAGGCTCGGGTTGGCGATCTTGTAGCCGTTGAGGTGCAGGATCGGCAGCACCGTGCCGTCGCTCTGGGGGTTGAGGAACTTGCCGGCGTGCCAGCTGGTGGCGAGCGGTCCGGTTTCGGCCTCGCCGTCACCGACCACGCACGCGACGATCAGACCGGGGTTGTCGAACGCCGCGCCGAACGCGTGCGCCAGCGAGTAACCCAGCTCGCCGCCCTCGTGGATGGAGCCGGGCACCTCGGGCGCGACGTGGCTCGGCACGCCGCCGGGGAAGGAGAACTGCCGGAAGAGCCTTCGCATGCCCACGGCGTCGCGCGGCACGTCCGGGTACGTCTCGCTGTAGGTGCCCTCCAGCCACGTGTTGGCCAGCAACGCGGGGCCGCCGTGGCCGGGGCCGGTCACGAACAGCATGTCGAGGTCACGGTCGCGGATGATCCGGTTGAGGTGCGCGTAGAGGAAGTTCAGGCCCGGCGTGGTGCCCCAGTGGCCGAGCAGCCGGGGCTTGATGTGTTCCGGTGCCACGGGTTCGGTCAGCAGTGGGTTGTCCATCAGGTAGATCTGGCCTGCCGACAGGTAGTTGGCGGCTCGCCAGTACGCGTCGACGAGCTCCAGGTCGGCGTTCGACATCTCGTGCTCCTCGTTCGGGGGCTTCTACGTGGTGATCCGGACAGGGCATGGAGTGGCCTAGCACCCGGCGCGATCCTTGGCGTCCATCAGGAGCTCGGCCACGCGGCGTCGTGGCGTGGCGGGGACCGGCGTGCTGAACCCCAGGCGCAGCACCGTCTGCGGGACGAGCATCCCGCCGAGCGAGCGCCGCAGTTCGTCGCGGACGGGCCGGACCTCGACCGGCTGGGACAGGAACGACGCGGACAGCCCGTGCGTGGTCGCGGTGAGCAGCACGCGTTGCAGTGCCTGGCCTGCCTGCAGTTCGCCGAGCGGACCGTCGTAGAACGAGCAGAGCACCACCACGAGCGGGTCGGACTCGTAGTCCTTGCCTTGGTGGCGTTCGGGGCCGCGGAAGTCGCGGAACGTCCACTCGTCCTGTGGCGCCGGCCGGACCCCCGCCGACGCGGGTGGCACGCCGTCGGCCGCGTCCGGGCGGGGGCCGGTGAAGGCGGCCAGCTCCGCCTGCACGTCCCCGTCGCCCAGCTGGATCTGGTGCGCCCGCTGGACGAGTCGCTTGAGCTGGGCCCGGCCCTCGGGGGTCGTGACCACGTGCAGCCACGAGCGTTCCAGCTCGGCCGCCCGCACCAGGGAGTGACGCTGACGAGAGTCGACGCGGGCCTCGTGGAACGGATGGCGGTTGGTGCGCCGGTGGGGCACGGCGTCGAGCAGCGCCCTGTTCTCGTCGTCGGGCTTGATCGTGCCGCCCTTGCGCACGATCGCGAGCGCGCCGGGCGCGTCCTGACCGGGCAGCATCGTCACGAGCGGGCGCACTCCCATGTCCTGCAACGCCAGCCGCACGTTGTACAGCGCCGCGCCGCACGACAGCCGCAGTTCACGGTCCTCGGGATCGGTCGCCGCCAGTCTGCGGGAGGTGTCCGGGTGCAGTTCGATGCGATCGGGCCGGACGCGGAAGCGCCACGGCTGGGTGTTGTGCACAGACGGCGCGAGCGAGGCCGCCTTCAGCACCCGCTCGACCTGCTCGGGCCCCAGTCCCAGCGCCGCGGTCACCTCGGCCATGTCCTTCACCCCGTCGTGTTGCCGGTGGAACTCCTGTTCGCTCCACCTTCTGCGCAACCGCCGGGTGGTCCCACCGTCGAAGGTCCCGACCTCGCCGGGACTGCTTGGTGTTGCCGCGACCCCGTGAAAGGCTTGATCCATGGGCGACCCTCAGGACCCACCGCCACGCAGTCTGCTGGGCGGGTTGCGGCTGGACGATCTGCTCGACGAGATGCGCGACCGGCTCGCTGAGATCGGGTCCACCAGGGACAAGATGCAGAGCCTGCTCGACGCGGTGCTGGCGGTCGGTGCCGGGCTGGAGCTGGACTCGACGCTGCAGCGCATCGTGCAGGCGGCCGTGGAGCTCGTGGGCGCCCGCTATGGTGCGCTGGGTGTGCTCGGTTCGCGGCACAACCTGTCGCAGTTCGTCTACGTCGGCATCGCCCCGGAGACCCGCGCGCACATGGGTCACCTGCCCGAGGGCAAGGGCCTGCTCGGGCTGCTGATCAAGGACCCGAGGTCGATCCGGTTGCACGACCTGTCCGCGCATGTGGCGTCGGTCGGCTTCCCGCCCAACCACCCGCCGATGCACAGTTTCCTCGGCGCTCCGCTGCGGGTGCGGGACGAGGTGTTCGGAAACCTGTACATGACCGAGAAGATCGGCGGTGGTGACTTCACCGCCGACGACGAGGTCGTGCTGGAAGCGCTGGCGGCAGCGGCCGGCGTCGCGGTGGAGAACGCCCGCCTCTTCGAACGCTCGCGGACGCGCGAGCGGTGGTTGGAGGCGACCGCGGAGATCAACGCTCAGCTCCTCGCCGGCGCGACGGCTGATGACGCGTTGCGGTTGATCGCGCAACGCACCGTGGAGTTGGCGTCGGCGTCGTGGGCGGTGGTGCTGATGCGCGATGGGAAGGAACTCCGCAGAGCGGCGTACGCGGGCAACGAGACCGTGCCCGACGCCTTCTCCTCCGACACACCGGTGCTCGCGCAGGTGCTGGAGACGGCCGCACCGGCGTTGATCGAGGAAGTGGACGACCAGCTGGGCGACCTGCCCGCGAAGACGGGCGCCGCGGTGGTGTTGCCGCTGCGAGCCGGCACCACGGTGACCGGTGTCCTGCTCGCCGTCCGGGACAAGGACGCCGCTCCGTTCGGCGCCGACCTGATGCCGTTGCTGGCGTCGTTCGCCGATCAGGCGGTGGTCGCGATCGAGTTCGCCGCGAACCAGAGCGCCAAGCGCCTGGTCGACGTGCTGGAGGATCGCGACCGCATCGCGCGTGACCTGCACGACCACGTCATCCAGCGGCTGTTCGCCACCGGCATGAGCCTGCAGGGCGCGTTGACCTGGGTGACCCACGCGGAGGCGCGCAGGCGGGTGACGAAGGCGGTGAGCCAGCTGGACCAGACGGTGCTGGAGATCCGCACGTCGATCTTCGACCTGCAGGCGGACTCCGGCGACACCGGGCTGCGGCGCAGGCTGCTCACCATCGTCGCCGAGATCACCGAGGACGCCGAGCTGAGCCCGGCGATCCGCATGTCGGGCACGATCGACAGCCTGGTGCCCGACTACATCGGCGAGCACGCCGAGGCAGTCGTCCGCGAGACCGTGAGCAACGCACTGCGCCACGCACACGCCACGGAACTGACGCTGACCGTCGAGGCGGGCGACGCGTTGATCATCGCCATGGTCGACAACGGCCGGGGGATGCCGCTGGAAGTCGCGCGGAGCGGACTGCGCAACCTCGAACAGCGCGCGGCCGGGCTGAACGGAACGCTCACCGTCGGCGAGGAACCCGGTGGTGGCACGCGGGTGACGTGGCGAGTTCCCCTGGACTAGGGCGTCAGCCGGTCTCGTTGTCGTGGGTGGGCTTGCGCAGTTGCGAGGCGAGCACGGCG
>NZ_JBIVPX010000016.1:0-183228 GCF_044754905.1 Lentzea sp. NPDC092896 | reverse complement strand
CAGAACATCGCCGCGGCGATCGCGCTGACCCAGATGGCCAAGAACAACGGCCAGACCGCATGACACAGCTCGACGCGGGCACTTACGAGGTGCTGAACGACCGGCGCGTCGAGACGTTCGGCAGCACTGCCCTCGAACTCGTTGCCACCGAACGCATCCGGACCGAGAACAACTGCGTGCCGCGTGACATCGTCGCGCTCGGCGACGTGATGCTGTTCGGCTACAACGTCTTCATGGGCCTAAAGCCCGAGACGACGGTCAACGACGTCTTCGCGGCGCACGGCAGGGACTTCGCCACGGTCGAGGCGGAGTTCCTGCGGGACCCGAGGTTCCGCAACGACTTCGCCGAGCTGTACCGGTACTACCGGGAAACGCGGCTGCTCCAGCTGCGCACGGTCGAGTCGCGGCTGCTCGCGGTGTTCCAGACCGGCGCGCGGATCGAGGACATCCGCGTCCTGCGCTGG
The DNA here is from genome assembly GCF_044754905.1 of Lentzea sp. NPDC092896. NCBI lineage: Bacteria > Bacillati > Actinomycetota > Actinomycetes > Pseudonocardiales > Pseudonocardiaceae > Lentzea > Lentzea sp. NPDC092896. The sequence goes on along the minus strand of NZ_JBIVPX010000016.1, from coordinate 182,764 downwards.
GACATCAAGGTCGACGGTACGGTCACGTACGTCGACAACCGCGGCGACCGGGACCACGTCTTCCCGCCCTCGCACGACTTCACGTGGGTCGAGACGACCCGCGAGCAGCACGTGCTGGGCCGGCACCCGCACATCGCGATCGACAACGAGGTCTTCGTCGAGACGGTCGGCGGCACGCTGACCGTCAAGATCGAGGACAACACCGAGTCCGGCGAGGGCGTCTACGACGAGCCCGTCGACGAGCCGTTGCAGAGCCTCGCGGACGCCGACGTGCACTACGCCCGCGTCGGCCCGCTGATCCTGCTGCGCATCCTGCCGTACAAGGAAACGGCGTGGCGGCACCTGGTGTTCAACACCCGCACCAAGGAGGTCACCAGGCTCGACGGCATCGGCCAGGCCTGCCAGCGCCTGCCGGAGGACCAGGGGATCATCTTCCCCGGCGGCTACTACCTGGTCACGGGCGCGGACAAGACGTTCGACGTCGACACCGACGAGCTGGAGTTCGAGCGGGTCGTCCGGTCGGCGAACGGTGAGGACGTGCTCTACGTCTTCCACGCCCGCCGCGAGGGCCGCAGTCTCCTGTTGCCCTACAACGTGATCCGCAAGGAAGTCGCGACCCCCATCACCTGCCACGGCTACTCGCTCTTCGCCGACGGCACGCTGGTGGTCTTCCGCGAGACCGGCTCGGAAGCCGTGCGCGTGCACCCGATGCAGGTGTGGCGCACGCCGTTCGTCCACGACGAGGTGCTGCCTGACCAGGCGGGCCCGCTCGCCCGCATCGGCAACGCCGACCTCGTCCGCGGCATCTCGGACTGCCTGTCCATCACCAGGATGAGCGCCGAGATGACGCCGAGCGCGCCGGTGTTCGAGGGCCTGATCGCCCTGTGCACCAGGGTGATCGACGGCGTGTTCTGGCTCGACGAACTGGGGCTCAAGCAGGACGTCCAGGCCGTGCGCGCCACGGCCGAGCAGGTGCTGGACGAGTTCGAGGCCGTCCGCACGCTCACCGAGCACGCCGCCCAGCAGCTCCACGCCGCCGGCGAGAAGCTGGCGAGTCTCGTCCGGCTCGCCAGGTCGGCCGCACCGCGCAGCGCCGACGAGTGGGTGCGGCTGCTGGCCGATCTGCGGTCCGCCCAGGGCCGGCTGATCACCCTCAAGGACCTCAAGTACGTCGACCTCGAGGAGATCGACCGCCGCGAGGCCGAACTGGTCGAGGAGCTCGGCGCGTCCGCGCGCAGGGCCGTCGCGTTCCTCAGCGGTGAGGGCGCGTTCTCCCAGTACCACGAGGAGATCGACCAGATCGCGGCCGCGGAGCTGAAGACCGCGGCCGAGGCGAAACCGTTGCGCGAACGGCTCGCGCAGCAGCAGACCGGCCTGGAGGTGCTGACCGAGGTCGTCAGCACGCTCGACGCCGCCGACACGACGACCCGCACGCAGATCCTCGCGAGCATCGGCGAGGTGCTGGCCGCGGTCAACCGCGCACGGGCCACTGTGGACGGTCGGCGCGCCCAGCTCGCGAACGCCGAGGGCCGCGCCGAGTTCGCCGCGGAGTTCGCGCTGCTCGGCCAGGCCATCACCGGCGCGCTGTCGGTGGCGGACACCCCGCAGCGTTGCGACGACCAGCTCGGCAGGTTGTTGCTGCAGCTGGAGAACCTGGAGTCGCGCTTCGGCGAGTTCGACGACTTCCTCGCCCAGGTCGGCGCCAAGCGCACGGACGTCTACGAGGCCTTCTCCGCCCGCAAGCAGACGCTGCTCGACGAACGCGCCCGCAAGGCCGACCGGCTCGTGCAGTCCGCGGAACGGGTGCTCGGCACGATCAGCCGTCGCGTCGGGAAGCTGACCTCGACCGACGAGATCAACACGTACTTCGCAGGTGACCCGATGGTCGCCAAGGTCCGCACGGTCGCCGAGCAGCTCAGGGAACTCGGCGACGTCCGGGCCGACGAGCTCGACGCGAGTCTGCGCGATGCCCGGCAAGAGGGAGGCCGGGCACTGCGGGACCGGGCCGATCTGTACGACGGCGCGTCGATCGTGCTCGGTCGTCATCGCTTCCCGGTGACGACCGAGCCGATGAACCTCACCCTGGTACCGCGCGACGGCCGCCTCTACTACGCGGTCACCGGAACCGACTACCGCAGCGAGGTCACCGCCCCGGAGTTCGAGGCCACCAGGCCGTTCTGGGACCAGCTGCTGGTCTCCGAGACGGAGCACGTCTACCGGTCCGAACACCTCGCCGGATGCCTGCTCGACGAGGGCCGCACCGACGTCACGAACGCCGCCGCGGAACGCTACGACGAGGGCTACGAGAAGGGCGTCCACGACCACGACGCCGAGAAGATCCTCGCTGTCCTGCAACGACTGCACGCCGGCGCCGGTCTGCTGAGGTACCCGCCGGAAACCCGTGCCAGGGCGCAGATCTTCTGGTCCGAACAGCCAGAAGACCAACGCGCGGTGTGGACGCGCAAGGCCGAGTCGCTGGCCCGCGCCCGCACGATCTTCGGTGGCACGCACGGCATTCCGGAGCTGACAAAGCAGTTCGGGCTGGAGAACCTCAGCGCCGAGTACCTGTTCGAGGAACTCGCCTGCGAGCCCAGGGGATTCGTCACCAGCAAGGCCGCCCGTGCGGTGATCGACCGGTTCCGCGCGGTCGTCACCGAGGAGCTCCACGACCGCGACCTGATCGAGGCGTGGCTCAGTGCGTTCCTCAAGGACGAGGACTGCCCGGAGTTCCCCGAGGTCGTCGCGATCCTGCTCACCGACCTGCCGCGCTACGACTCCAGCGCGTCGCTGACCGAGACCGTCACCGGCCTGCTCGGCACGCACCCGCGCGTGCACGACCAGTCGATGGACCTGCGCCTGGACGAGACCCTGACCAGGCTCCGCAGGTTCACCACCGAACAGGTGCCCGCGTTCCGCGCCTACCAGCGCAAGCGCGACGAGTTGCTGGCGGAGGAACGCCGCAGGCTCAGGCTCGACGACTACCAGCCGGCCGTGCTGAACACGTTCGTGCGCAACAGGTTGCTGAACGAGGTCTACCTGCCGTTGATCGGCGACAACCTCAGCAAGCAGCTGGGCGACGGCACCGGTCTGCTGATGCTGATCTCCCCGCCCGGCTACGGCAAGACGACGCTCATGGAGTACGTCGCGAACCGCCTGGGCATGGTGTTCGTCAAGGTCAACGGACCTGCGCTGGGCACGGGCGTCACCTCGCTCGACCCGGAGGAGGCGCCGAACGCCACCGCGCGCCAGGAGGTCGAGCGGATCAACTTCGCGTTCGCCTTGGGCAGCAACGTTCTCCTGCACCTGGACGACATCCAGCACACCTCACCCGAGCTGCTGCAGAAGTTCATCTCGCTGTGCGACGCCCAGCGACGGGTGGACGGCGTCTGGGACGGCGAGGCACGCACGTTCGACCTGCGGGGCAAGCGCTTCGCCGTGTCGATGGCCGGCAACCCGTACACCGAGACCGGTCGCGCGTTCCGCGTCCCGGACATGCTCGCGAACCGCGCGGACGTGTGGAACCTCGGCGACGTGCTGTCCGGCCGCGACGCGCTGTTCGCGTTGAGCTACCTGGAGAACGCGTCCGGTTCGAACCCGACTCTGGGCGGGGTCGACGTGGAACCCTTGGTGCGCCTGGCGAACGGCGAGAGCGTCCGGCACGACCACGAAGCCGTCGAGCTGGAACGGATGCTGTCGGTAGTCCGGAAGCTGCAACGGATCCAGCAGGTCGTGCTCAAGGTCAACCAGGCCTACATCGCGTCCGCCGCGGACCCGTCCGGGCAGCCGTTCCTGTTGCAGGGCAGCTATCGCAACATGATCAGGATGGCGGCGCGGATCGTGCCGGCGATGAACGACGCCGAGGTCGAGGCGTTGATCGACGACCACTACCTCGGCGAGGCCCAGTTGCTCGGCTCGCTGGCGGAAGCGAACCTCGCGAGGCTCAGGGAGCTCAAGGCCTAGGTTTGTCGCAGTTCAGCACGAACGGCTTGCCGTCAGGGCCGCGCAGGTCGACCGGCTGCAGGTGGTACTCCTTCAGGAGGTCGCAGAACTCGTCGCTCATCGGCCACTCGAGGCAGTGCTTCAACTCGTCGCCCAAGAGCTTCGAGTCGCAGCGCAGCAGGTCGAACAGGTTGGGCTGGGGCGCTCCCGGAGGCGGCGGCGGGGGCGGCCGATGGTCGGGCCGGTTCCGGGGTGGCGGGTTGACGCCAGGGGGTGGCGGCGGAGGAGGGGGCGGCGGCCGCTCGGCACCGATCGCGGAGACGGTGGTCGTGGCGGTCGCGGTGATCACCTGGGGCGGCAGGGGCGGCGGCGCGACCAGGCGGATGTCGACGGGCTTGTCCGGCGGTGCCGAGAACAAGGCCGCGATGAGGGCAGCGCCCATCACCGCGACCGCGGCTGTGAAGTAGCCGCGGCGTCTGACACCAGTCATCGCTTCTCGCTCCCCAGGTTCCGCCTGCCCGGTAGCCGCCGTCCCCGTGGAATCGTTGTGCCCGCTAACGGTGTTACGGAATCGGGAAATCAGCCCGTCTTGTCCGGTCCCGCACTGGTCAACGAGATCCGCAGGATCACGCGCTGCTCTCGTCGCATCGCCGCGCGGTAGTCGTTCCAGTCGGAGTGCTCGCCGGAGATCGTCCGGTAGTACTCGACCAGCAGGTCCATCGCCTCGGGCAACGGCACGACCGTCGCGGTGCCGTTGATCTGGATCCAGCGCCCGAAGAAGCTGTCCGGCAGCACGCACAACGAGACGTGCGGATCGCGCTGGACCTGCTTCGTCTTGTAGGCGGTGGCTCGCGTGGAGACGAGCACGTCACCGTTGTCGTCCAACGCGACGAGCACCGGCGACATGGACGGCGTCCCGTCCGATTTCAGAGCGCAGAACACCGCGCGGTGCTGGCTGCGGAGCACTTCCCGTGCCTGGTCCAGTTCCATGGTCTTCATCCTGGCCAGGCGGGACGATGTCCGCATGCCCGATCCGAACTCCGTCAGCTGGCAGCTGCACGCGGATCCGACGATGTGGATCGCCGGAATCGCGAGCCTCTACCTGCAGGCACTGCACCCCAAGGCGGTCGCGGGTGTCGTGCAGAACTCGAACTTCCAGGCAGATCCGCTCGGCAGGCTCAAGCGCACGGCGGACTTCGTCGGCCTCGGCGTCTACGGCACCGACGAGGAGATCGCCATCGCCGCGGCACGGGTGCGGGCCACGCATCGCAATCTGCGCGGCGTCGTCGACGGCCGGACGTTCCGCGTCGACGAGCCCGAGCTGCTGCTCTGGGTTCATTGCTCGGAGGTTTCGTGCTTCGAAACAGTGCTCGACCGCGCGGGGTACGGCCTGTCCGGGAGGCAGAAGGACCTCTACTACGCCGAGCAGCGAACCGCAGCCGCTTTGGTCGGATTGCACCCGGATGAAGTACCGGGATCGAGGCGTGAAATGGCCGAATACTTCGACCGAATGCGTCCGCTTCTGCGCCGAACGCCCGATTCCGATGTGATCTACGACTTCTTGCACGGCCCTCCGGTGCAAGGCTGGGTCCGCCACGGACTGCCCGTGTACCGGGTTCTTGTCGGCCACCTGGCGTACTCGGTGCTACCCGAGTGGGCCATCGAACTACACGGCCGCGAGCCCTACGCGCACGCCGATCGTTGGCTGCGAATGATGCGCCGAGCTGCGCTTTTGATACCCGGCAAGATCAGGAGACTCGCTCCGCCCGACCATCTCAGGCGCGCGATCGAGCGGCACGGCAGGCATGTGACACCTGGTAAAGCGAGGCTTCCGTAGTTGTCATACATCACAGTCGATCATCGCCGCAGGTCCGTAGCATTGCGCACGAATCCACAACACCCCCGGAAGGCCTGTCGTGATCCGTCGTGCCGCGCTCCTGACCGCCGTTGCGGTGCTCGCCACCGCCTGTGGGAGCGGTGACAGCAGCACAGTCATCGGACGTGCAGACTCCGGGAAGCTGACCATCGGCATCCGCTACGACCAGCCGGGCCTGAGCGAGCGCCGCCTCGACGGCAGGTACGTCGGCTTCGACGTCGACGTCGCCAAGTACGTGGCGAACGAGCTCGGGGTGAAGGACACCGGCATCACGTTCAAGGAGGCCCGCGGCGCCGCTCGCGAGTCGATGCTGGAGAACGGCGAGGCCGACCTGATCATCGCCTCGTACTCGATCACCGACGCCCGCAAGGAGAAGGTCGCCTTCGCCGGCCCGTACTTCGAGACGGGCCAGGGCATGCTGGTGCGCTACTCCGAGGAGTCCGTCCAGGGCCCGGAGACCCTCAACGGCCGCAAGCTGTGCTCGGTCAAGGGTTCCACCTCCGCGCAGAAGGTGAAGTCGGACTACTCCAAGAACGTGCAGCTCGTCGAGTACGGCCAGTACTCCGACTGCGTGATCGCTCTCATGGCGGGCAACGTCGACGCCGTCTCGACCGACGAGGTCATCCTCGCCGGGTTCGCCGCGGAGAACCCCGAACTGCTCAAGCTCGTCGGCAAGACGTTCTCCAAGGAGCGCTACGGCATCGGCGTGCCGAAGGGCGACGACAAGTCGCGCGACGCCGTCAACGACGCCATCGAGAAGATGATTTCGAGCGGCGAGTGGAAGCGGGCTCTCGAACGCAACGTCGGTCCGTCGGGTTACGAGATCCCGCAGCCACCGCAGATCACCGAGAAGTCCTAGGAAGTAGCAGCGGACTTCGACGTCCAAGTGGCCCAGTCGAACGCCCAGTCGTAGTAGTCGCCGTCCGACGCCTGCAACGGCTGGGACGAACCGACGACCTCGACCGGGTCACCCAGCATCGTCAGGTCGAAGAACGTCTTGGCGTTGGCTCCGGACAGGTTCGCGCAGCCGTGCGACACGTTCTGCTTGCCCTGCGCCCAGGTCGTGCCGTTGTTCTCGTGCACGAACTCGCCGTTCTGCGAGATCAGCACCGCCCAGGTGACCGGGATGTCCTTGTAGCCGAACGTCGGGTTGGTCATCTTCCTGGCGGCTTCCTTCTGCTGCACCACGTGGATGCCGCCCCTGGTCTCGGCCCGCTTGTCGTTCTCCATCCCGTACGACGCGGGGAAGTCGTGCAGCAGCGTGCCGTCGCGGTAGATCTCGAACCGCTTGGTCTGCGTGTTCGCCTTGGCCACCAGCGCCCGGTCGGCGATCTTGAACTGCACGTGCACGTCGGACGCGCCGTACGCGCCGCCCCCGAACGGCACGCCGTACACGTCGGCGTCGACGGTGACCTCGGTGTTCGGCTTCCAGTAGTCACGCGGACGCCAGTGCGCCTCGGTGTCGGACAGCCACGCCCACGCGCCCTCGGTCGGGACGGAAGTCGTGACCGTCATGGCCTTCTGCACCGACGCCTTGTCCTGCACCGGCGAACTGAAGGTCACCTTGACCGGCATCGCGATGCCGTAGGTCTGGTGGTCGCCGACGTTGAGCGACGCGCTGGTGAGGCGCTGCGGCTTGATCGTGCGGAACGAGCCGGTGACCGGCACGTCGGTGCCGTCCTCGCCCTTCGCCGAACCGGACCACGTGTAAGCCTTGTCGTAGCCCAGATCCTCGGTGGCGACCCATCGGCCGGCGGTGAGTTCCCCCTTCACCACCCTGTTGTCGGCACCCGTGAGCGCGACGGCGGTCAGCGCGCCACCGGTCATTCCGACCTGGAATGGTCCGGCCGGGCTGACCCCTTCGCCCGAGGCCGGCGTCACGGTCAGTGCCGCCTTCGCCTTCTGCGCCGTGACCGGAGCAGTGGTCGCCGAACCAGCGCTCGACGCACCGTCAGGCGCGGCGCCGCAGGCGGTCAATCCCAGTAGTACAGCCAAAACCAGTGGCCGGAACACGTGTCTCCCCAAGATCCCCTCGTCCAACGAACATGAGGACGCACGGGGGTGGAACACGTTGCTCGCGAAATCGCGATCACCCACCCGGACCAGCGGGTTTCCCCCTATTGAGGCATGCAACCGGCCAGTAATGACCTGTAGTGCTATGACCAATCACACGTTAGGCTGACCCGCGCAGGCCGTGGTTTCTGTGTTCGTGCTTCACACGCTCGCGGAACGACACGCGGGCGTGCGGTGCGCTCTCAGCGAGTTTGCCGAACGCCCCCGGGACGGCCGGGGTTGCACGGTGCAGCCCCAAGCTTTCCTGCGATGGAGGCAGGTACATGGCACAGGGCACTGTCAAGTGGTTCAACTCCGAGAAGGGCTTTGGTTTCATCGCCCAGGACAACGGCGGCGCTGACGTCTTCGTCCACTACTCGGAGATCCAGGGTCAGGGCTTCCGCACCCTGGAGGAGAACCAGCGAGTGGAGTTCGAGGTCGGCCAGGGCACCAAGGGTCCGCAGGCCCAGAACGTCCGCGCGGTCTGATCAGATCTGTAATACGCCGCAGTTGAGTCGTACGTGAGAAGGACCCTCGACCGGGCTCGGTCGAGGGTCCTTCTTCGTTCCGTCCGTGTCTGGGTCTAGTGGCCGCGCTGCCGCGCTTCCCACTCCAGGCGCTGCATGACCCACTCCGTGGCGAGAGCCTGCGGGGAGGTCTGACGCTCGGCGGCGAGCTCCTTGAGCTGCTCGTTGGCCATGAGCTGCAGCCTGAGCTGGTACACCTGCGCGCTGCCGAAGCCCGACGCGGTGGTCTCGTTGTCCGAGTCCGGGGCCAGGGCGGCGAGGTAAGAGGTCAGCTCTTCGTCGTGCGACGTCTCCGGTTGCTGCGGTTCGTCCGCGGGGCGGTGACGGCCGGACTTGGAGCGTCCGAGGGATCCAATGGGCACCGGGACACGATAACGGCTCGGTCACGGAAGCCAAACCCCTGTGAGCCGGGTCACCCCAAGGTGTAAATGGCTCTACTCAGAGTGGATCTCCGAGGAGCGTCCCCGAGCATGGAGAGGCCCCCGCGCCAGGGGGAGGAACGCGGGGGCCGGAGGGGATCTCCACAGGCGCTGACCGGGGGTGTGTCAGCTTTTGGATTGTTGCATGCGCACGCGCTCGATGGGGAGTGTTCGCAACGAGATTCTTATGCTGCCGATGGACGGAAACCCCGTAGTCGCAAGCTGTTGGTAACAACGAACACGCTGCTGAAGGCCATCGCGGCACCCGCGATCATGGGGTTCAGCAGGCCCAGTGCCGCGAGTGGGAGTCCAGCGACGTTGTAGGCGAACGCCCAGAACAGATTCCCCTTGATGGTGCCCAAGGTCTTGCGGGACAACCGAATCGCGTCCGCCGCCACCCGCAGGTCGCCGCGCACGAGCGTCAGGTCGCTCGCCTCGATCGCGACGTCGGTCCCGGTTCCCATGGCCAGCCCCAGATCCGCGGCCGCGAGCGCCGGCGCGTCGTTCACGCCGTCGCCGACCATGGCCACAACTCGGCCCTGTGCCTGGAGATTCCGGACCGCTTCGACTTTGCCGGAGGGCAGGACGTCGGCGATGACCTCGTCGATGCCCACCTCGGCCGCGACCTCGGCGGCCACGGCGGCGTTGTCGCCGGTCAGCAACACCGGGCGCAGGCCGAGTCCCTTGAGTTCCGCAATCGCTTGTGCGGACGTGGGTTTCACGACGTCCGACACGACGACGATTCCGACAACCTTGTCATCAAAGGAAACCGCGACAACAGTCCGAGTTGTGTGTGCAACCAGGGCCTCAGTCAGCTCGGGCGGAAGCGACACGTCGCGCACCCGGCCGACGACGACGCGTCGGCCTTCGACCACTCCGCTGACGCCCACGCCGTCCGTGGAAACGAAGTCCGACACCGGCAGCACGTCGTCGGCCTCGCGGACGATCGCCGCGCCGATGGGATGTTCGGACGCGCTCTCGACGGCCGCCGCGAACCGCAGCACCTCGTCGCGTGACGCGCCGTCCGCGGGGATCACGTCGACCAGCGTCAAGCGTCCTGTCGTGACAGTGCCGGTCTTGTCCAGTACGACGGTGTCCACGCGCCGCGTCGACTCCAGCACCTCGGGACCCTTCACCAGGATCCCGAGCTGAGCGCCGCGCCCGGTGCCGACGAGCAACGCCGTCGGCGTCGCCAGTCCCAAAGCGCACGGGCACGCGATCACGAGCACCGCCACCGCCGTCGTCACCGCGAACTCGAGCGGCCGACCGGCCAGCAGCCACGCGCCGAACGACACCAGGGCGATCAGCACGACGACCGGGACGAAGACGGAGGACACCCGGTCCGCCAGCCGCTGCACCTGCGCCTTGCCCGCCTGGGCCTGCTCGACCAGCTTGGCCATCCGCGCCAGCTGCGTGTCCGCGCCGACGCTCGAAGCCTCGACGACCAGCCGGCCGCCGGCGTTGACCGTCCCGCCGACCACGGAATCTCCCGCGCCGACCTCCACCGGCACCGATTCCCCGGTGACCATCGACCGGTCCACAGCCGAACTGCCCTCGACCACTAGGCCGTCAGTGGCGATGCGCTCACCCGGACGGACCACGAACCGTTCGCCGGCCAGGAGCCGGCCGATCGGCACACGGGTCTCGACGCCGTCGCGCAGCACCGCCACGTCCTTGGCGCCGAGCGCGAGCAACGACCGCAGGGCCGCACCCGCGCTGCGCTTCGACCGGGCCTCCAGCCAGCGCCCGAGCAGCAGGAACACGGTCACGCCGACCGCGACCTCCAGGTAGATGTCACCGGAGGTGGTGGGCCGCGGCAGCAGGCTGAACTCGTGCCGCATGCCGATCGTCCCGGCCTCGCCGAACACCAGCGCGTAGAGCGACCACAGGTACGAGACCGTGACGCCCATCGACACGAGGGTGTCCATGGTGCTGGCGCCGTGCCGTGCGTTGACGGCGGCCGCACGGTGGAACGGCCAGCCGCACACCCACACGACCACGCTCGCCAACGCCAGCGACACCCACTGCCAAGTGGGGAACTGCCACGCCGGGACCATCGAGAACGCGATCACCGGCACGCCGAGCGCCGCGGCGAGGGTGACCCTCAGCCGCAGCTCACCGGCCTCGTCCACCTCGGGAGCCTCCGGCCGCGGCTCCTCGGCGTCGTACCCCGCCGCGCGCACGGTCGACACCAGGTCGTCCACGCGCAGGCCGTCCGGGAACTGAACGCTGGCCTTCTCGGTCGCGTAGTTCACAGTGGCGGAGACGCCGTCGAGCTTGTTCAGCTTGCGTTCGATGCGGTTCGCACAGGAAGCGCACGTCATGCCGCTGATCGCGAGCTCGACGTGACGAGGCTCGGTCGTGGTCATCAGGCGACCTCGTACCCGGCCTCGGTCACGGCGGCGACGACCTCGTCACGGCCGAGTTCGCGGTCGCTGGTGACGGTCACGGCGCCGGTCTCGAGGACGACGTCGACGCCCGTGACACCGGTGACCTCGGTCAGCTCCTCGGTGACGGAGCTGACGCAGTGGCCGCAGGTCATGCCGGTGACGGTGTAGGTGGCAGTGACGGACATGAGAGCCCTTTCTCTGTACGGGGCTCCGAGTCTATACCCCCCTGGGGTAAGGGATCTACTGAGGACTCTCGGGTTTGGGCTGGTCCAGGTTGTGGAGGTCGCCCTCGATCTTGTTCACCAGGTCGTCGAGGCCTTCGAGCATCTTGTCGAGCTCGGCCAGCCTCGAACCGAACGCGGACTCGATGTCGGCGTCGATCGTGTTCAGGTTGATGCCGCTGAGCGCCTGGAAGATCGCTTCCTGGTCGACCTCGGGCGGTGACTGAGACGCGTTTTGGCCCTCTGCATCGGGGGAAGGCTCCGGCTTGGGGTCGGTCATCGGTCCATCATCCACTGGCCTGTTCCCCACGAGGTACGCAACGCACCAGTACAGAAAGTAACGCTGGGTGGCGGTGGAATCACTCTGCGGGGGGCTGCGGCCGTTGTCCCAGGTCGCTTAGCCTCGCGCCACACCTCAAGTCGGGGAGGGTGCAATGAGCGGGTCACTGGAAGTGCGGAAGTTCCTGTTCACACAGGACGACAGCATGTCGCGACAGGGCGGGCCGAACGTGCCGGCCCAGCGGAGCGGAGAACCCTCGCGGATCTCCGACGATCAGGTTCATCGAGCCAGGCTCGCGGTGGCCCGAAGCGCTCTGGGCGCCGAGGACTGCCGGATGCTCCTGGACATGCTGGGCCTGTCACCGGGCGAGGACGGCGGGTTGCCACCGGCACAACGGTGACGGCGTGCGCACGCGAAAGCGGCCCTGACTCCAGGCGCGCACCCCCCGGAGCGCGTCTGCGGAGCAGGGCCGCATCCCGAAACATACCCACGGGTCTCTTTAGCGGCAACGGCTAACCTTCACCCATGCCCCAGCAGGATCGGGCGTACGCGACACGCGAGGCGATACTCCACGCCGCGGCGGAGGAGTTCGACCGGCTCGGCTACGAGCGCACGTCGCTGACCGCCGTGCTCGCGCGCGCCGGGCTGACCAAGGGCGCGTTCTACTTCCACTTCCCCTCCAAGGAAGCGGTGGCGGACGCCCTGGTCGAACGGCAGAGCGAACTGTGGGCGCAGCTGCGGGAGTCGTGGCGGGTGCGCGGCCTCGATCCGCTCAGCGCCCTGCACGGGATGTTCGCCGAGTCGGCCGACCGGATGGCCGCCGACGTGGTGCTGCGCGCCGGTGTGCGCCTCAACGCCGATCGCGAGGTCGGGTATCCGGGCGTCCCGAGCACGCACGTCATGTGGGAGAAGCTCGTCGCCGCCTACGTGATCGAGGCGGCCGAGCGCGGAGACCTGCGTCCCGGTACCGATCCGGAGGCCGTCGCGCGGACGTTGTGCAGCGCGGCGCTCGGTTCGCGGTTGATCTCCTCCGCGACGACGGCGTGTGCCGACTTCCCCGCGCGGATCCGCGAGGTTCTGGGGCACGTGCTGCCCTGCGTGGCGTCTTCGGACTGGAAGTTGTCTGGATCACAAACTGCGTCTGAAACCTCGTGAAGGGCCTCGAAGGCCCTGAACAGGCGTTTGTTGATCTGCTCGATCTCGGCTCGGAGGGGGTTTCGGCAGGTCAACGCATAAGTGGGACCCCGTTTTGGAGATGCGTGGACCTATGGCATATGCTTACGATGCTTCCAGAGACCAGCTAGTCCCCATCATCTAGCGGCCTAGGATCCCGCCCTTTCAAGGCGGTCGCGCGGGTTCGAATCCCGTTGGGGGCACGCAGTAAAGTACGGTAAGGTACGACAGCAAGAGCAAGGCCCAGTGGCGCAGTTGGTTAGCGCGTCGCCCTGTCACGGCGAAGGTCGCGGGTTCGAGTCCCGTCTGGGTCGCTTTTCTTTTCCATGGCCAGGTAGCTCAGTTGGTACGAGCGACCGCCTGAAAAGCGGTAGGTCGGCGGTTCGACCCCGCCCCTGGCCATCCTTCTTCGAAAGAAGCCCTCGCAGAACGCTGCGAGGGCTTCTTTCGTTTATGCGCTGAAGTTGATTCGAGCGATGGCTTGGTCGTCGTGTGTTTTGTAGCGGGGCCAACGCTTGTGCTCCGAATCACCGTGCTCGGCTTCCCGGATTCGGTCGAGCACTTCGCCCAGTGGCAATTGCCTCAGGTCCTCCCAGTCGAAGAGTCCGTAGTCGGACACCCCGCAGGAGACGCCGTCTGTGAGAGCGATCACACAGTCGACTTCCGTCCGGGGCCAGGACGCGGTCAGGGCCTGGTGTCCCGCGACGGGATCGGCCTCCGCGACCCAGTAACCGTCCGGCTTGTTCTTCCACCGCAGGATGTCCGGGTCCGGCCGGAGGTCTTCGAGCCTCGTGTCCTCGAGCACTCGGGTGGACTGTCCGAACGCGACGATCGGGGTGTCGCACAGGACGAGCGCGTCGATCGTGTCGTCGTTCCAGCGGACGATCGCCGCGGTGGACGACGGGGAATCGCCGAGGACCAGGTCGTGCTTCTCGACGAGATTCGTGATGGCCTGGGCGAGAAGGCCGGTCAACGGGTCGGTGGCGTTGATCAGCCCGGCCAGTTCGCCGGCGAGTTCTGAGGCGTACCAGCCACCGTTGCGATCAGGCGGTCTGGTCCGCGACGTCACGCCGTCGAGCACGACGACGGCGTTCGGCAGAACCCTGATCCGATCCTCGGTGACTCGGCCCGGAGCCCCCTGCTCGGCGGTCTCGATCTTCACGGTCCCACCGTACGTGTCAACATTGGTTGACGGATCCGAGTTGTCAACGTACGTTGACATCATGACGGAAGCGACGGATCTCGCCACAGCGGCTGGGGATCGTGACCCGAAGGTCGGGTTGCGGGCCGTCAGCGCGTTGCGGCGACTGCTGGAACATCTCGAGGCCGCCCAGGTCCGCAGCGCGCGGGCACAGGGTTGGTCGTGGCAGGACATCGCGGCGGAACTCGGGGTGTCCCGCCAGGCGGTCCACAAGAAGCACGGGGGTCGATGATGATCGCGGAGAGGTTCACCAAGGAAGCCCGTGAGGCGGTCAAGACCGCGGTGCGGGAAGCGGAACAGGGCCACGCGAGTGAAGTCGGCGTGGAGCACCTGCTGCTGGCGTTGCTCGACACGCCGGCGTTGGCCGGGTTCGACCTGCCGCGCGACGAACTGGAGACGGCGTTCCGCGACTACCGGCGCAAGGGCGGGCTGACCAAGGCGGACGCGGAAGCGTTGCGGGGCTTGGGAATCGACGTCGACGCGGTGATCGACTCGGTCGAGCAGTCGCTCGGAACCGGGGTGTTGCGGTCGGGCCCGCGCCGGCGGTGGTTCGGGATGCCGCTGGAGTCGGCCGTCAAGAAGGCGCTGGAGACCTCGTTGCGCGAGTCGCGCGACCTCGGCCACAACTTCCTGGGTGCTGAGCACATCCTGCTGGCTCTGTTGCAGGGCAAGGGAATCGTGGCCGAGGTGCTGATCGAGCGAGGCGTCACGTACGAGGAGATTCGCAAACGGGCCGCGAGCGCTCGCGCCACGTGAGCGCGGGCAGGAACAGCTGCGCGAGCGGGCCGATGCCGAGCGCGTAGAGGACCGTGCCGATGCCGACCGTGCCGCCGAGCAGCCAGCCGGTGCCGAGCACGATCAGTTCGAGCACGGTCCGCGTGACGCGCAGGGAAATGCCTGTGCGGCGGCAGAATCCGGTGACCAGGCCGTCGCGCGGGCCCGGTCCGAGGCGGGAGCCGACGTACGCGGCGAACGCGACGGCGTTGAGGACGATGCCCAGCGTCAGGAACACGATTCTGGGCAGCAGCCCCTCCGGTGCGGGCAGGATCGCGAGCGTCACGTCGACGCTGACGGCGATGAGCACGACGTTCGCGATCGTGCCGACGCCTGGTCTCTGCTTCAGCGGGATCCACGCCAGCAGCACCAGGACGCCGGTGATGGCGGTGATCAGGCCGAAGCTCAGGCCGGTGCGGTTCGCGAGGCCCTCGTGCAGCACGTCCCACGGGTTCAGGCCGAGGGTCGCGCGGATCTGCATCGCCATGCTCGCGCCGTAGAGCCACAGCCCTGCGAAGAGCTGCGGAAGGCGACGGGCGGGTGAGATCCGGACGGAGACCTGGTGGAGTGCGGTCATGGAGGCCATGTGGCCATGTTGCGCTTCGATTGGCCTGGTAATCCATAGCCAATTCGGCATAATTGGCCTCATGCTCCCACCAGGTGGACGTATATCCGGTGCTCGACTGGCCCGACTGCTCGGTGAGTGGCGTCGTGGCGGGGCCCGGCAGTGCGTCGTCGATCTCGTCGCGGCGATGAAACTGCTGGTCGCGGACGGCCGGCTGCCGGTGGGGACCCGGCTGCCGTCCGAACGCGAGCTCACCGAGGCGCTGCCCGTGAGCCGCACCACCATCACCGCCGCGCTGGACCAGCTTCGGTCCGAGGGGGTCGTGGAGTCGCGGCGCGGAGCCGGGTCGTGGATCAACGGGCCTGTCGGTGCCGGGGGTGGCATCACGGGGGTCGACGACACGTTGATCGACCTGTCCCGCGCCGCGCCTCCCGCGCTGCCGTCCGTCCGGATCGCGATGGACGTCGCGCTGGGTCAGATGCCGGAGCACCTCGCGTCGCACGGGTACGACGAACGGGGGCTTCCGGTGCTGCGGCAACGGATCGCGGACCGGTACACGGCTCGTGGGTTGCCGACGTCGCCCGACCAGATCGTGGTGACGTCCGGGGCGCAGCACGCGTGGGCCTTGGTGCTGCGGCTCTTCGTCGGGCCCGGCGACCGGGTGCTGGTCGAGCAGCCGAGCTACCCCAACGCGCTGGAGGCGGTGCGGGCGTCGTTCGGCATCCCGGTGCCCGTGCCGATGCTGAGTGACGGCTGGGATCTGGACGGGTTCGAGGCCGCGTTGCGTCAGGCGGGTCCCCGGTTGGCCTATCTGATTCCGGACTTCCAGAACCCGACCGGACTGCGGATGTCGTCCGAGGCGCGGGAGATGCTTTCCGCGGTGCTGCGCAAGGCGCGCACTCCGGTGGTCGTCGACGAGACGTTGGTGGAACTCGCGCTGGACTCGGCTGAGCCGCCGTTGCCGATGGCCGCGTTCGGCGGGGATTCGGTGGTGACGCTGGGATCCGCGAGCAAGTCGCACTGGGGTGGACTGCGGATCGGGTGGATCAGGGCGTCCTCGGACATCGTGCACCGGTTGCTGTCCACGCGGGCGGCGATCGACCTGGGCACACCGGTGTTCGAGCAGCTCGTGCTGGCCGCGTTGCTGGAGTCGCCGGAAACCGTGCTGGGGCAACGACGTGCGGAGGCGCTCGCGCAACGGGACGTGGCGGTCGCGGCGTTGCGGGCACATTGTCCACAGTGGAGTTTCGACGTGCCGGCCGGTGGACTCGGGGTGTGGTGCACGCTCGACGGCCCGCTGAGCACGCGCATCGCGGTGGTGGCGCAGAACCACGGCCTGCGGCTCGTCCCCGGCCCTCGGTTCGCGGTGCACGGGGGCTGTGAGCAGATGCTCCGAGTGCCGTACACGCAGTCGCCCGAAGTGCTGCGTGAAGCGATCGGCCGTTTGGGTGTGGTAGCTGCATCCGTTGCAGGAACAGGGTTTCCGGCGGATGCCGACCTCTCGGTACCGGTCGTGTGAAACACGTCGGCCCGGTCTCCCGCAGCGGGGGAGACCGGGCCGACGAACTTGCCAACGAGAGGCCTGCGGCGGGGAACGTCCCAGGGATTGACGTTCCCCGTCCGCAGGTTTCCCGTGCGGTCCGAGACTGCGGGGGCAGCGCGGCACTCGGACCAGACCCGACCTGCCAGGGCGCGGTTGGCAGGTCAGGAAGACTGGGGGTTCCTTGCGTACAACGGGAAATAAGAGGAGGAGTTACTGGCGCGACGGAACGAGACGGTCACAAATCGCGCAGAGGGCAGACTGGTCCTGTCGGACTCAGTCGGGTGACGTGCTGGGCAGGCCCGGAATGCTGCCGGGCTCAGTGCCGTCGCGACGCTCCTCGACCGACCACGTGGCGGGCGGGAAGAGCGAGTTGTGCGACGTCAGAACGGCGAGCACGCCGCGCGTGCCGCCGGAGTTGTCGGTGTGGCCGGACGACGCGGAGGCCGTGGCGACCACGGGTGCCTGCTGGGGAGCGGGCAGCGGAGAGTCGGGACCGGGGGTGGACCAGGTGAGGTCGCTCACGGGTGCGGGCTCGGTCTTCACGGGGGCGGGCACCGGAAGATCGGGCAAAAGCGGCACGGACTTCTTGACCGCCGCGACAGGTGCTGCGGGCGGCGGAGGCGGCGGCGGGAGTTCGGCCGCGAGCTTCGCGGCGACCTTGGCGGCGCGGACCTGAGCCTTCGCCGCGATGATCTCGGGCGGTGCCTCGTTCGAGACGGAGCCGGAGCGGGTGTTGCCCTGCGAGCCGCCGGTGAAGTCGAGGATCGGACCCTCGTCCTCTTCCTCCTGGGGCTCTTCCTCCGCGGGCCTCGTCACGACGGGTGGCGGCACGATCCTGGCCGGTTGGTGCTTCTCGATCACCGACGCGGTGAAGGCCTCGGCCCACCCGTCGGGATCCTCCAGCAGTTTCGGGGCCTCGGCGGCGGTCTCGGTGGTGATCTCGACAGCCGGGGGTTCCTCGGGACTGGCGGACGCGGTCGTCCCGCTCAGCAACCAGGCGGCGGCGGTCAGCCCGCCGAGCGCAGCGGTCCGCAGCAGCAGTGCACCAACTCCACCACTCGCCACAGGATCACCACCCGTCCACCGTTTCAGGTCACCCTCAACGCACAGTGCGCCGTCGGAGGTCGACGTAGAGCTATGTCTAGCACCGGTGAGTGACTTTGCGAACCAACTCGGCGCGAAACACCCGGAAGGGCGGTCTCGTGCGGCTGTCCGTGTTGCCCTGATCTGGCATGAACACCGTCAGTGTCGTCATCGGATCGAGTGACTTTGTGCCTCGGTCCCCTGTGGACCGTGTCGCGCCGGGGGATGGTGTCCGATGTGGACGCGCCAAAGCAGGTCAGCAGCCTCTCTGAGCTGGTCGATCACGCCTCCGAAGCGCTCGGCCCCGTGGTCGTGCACGATCCAGCGGGTCCAAACGAGTGCTTGGTCCGTTCGGGGGAACTGATCGTCCTGCCAGCGGACGCACCCACTGTGCGCAAGCGTTTGCGGGGCGTCTACTCCCACGAGGAGATCGCTTCCGGCGTCCTCCGCATGCACCTGAAAGCGTCCGAACGGGAGCGCGTCGTCGCCATCGCGCTTGAGGTGGGTGCAACGCCGAACCACGTCCACCTCGCCTGTCCGATCATGATCGGCACCTCCCGCCCGGTGGTGGGCGAGCGCCTCCCGGACCTGCTGGGCGAGGGCACGGTCGCGTTGCTCGACACTCCTCTCGACGCGTCGCACGGAGCGTTGGTCGCCGGTGTCCTCCGCCACCACGGCGCCTCGGTGCGCCCGTTCCCCGTCCTGGGTGCCTCGGGCTTCGGCGACGACCTGACCCTGGCCGCGGCGTTGAAGGCCACTCGCGACCTGCCGGTGGTGCTGGTCGCGTCCGGCACCTACACGTTCAACGACGAGTGCCCGCCCGTGCTGTCGGGCTGCGGTTCCAACGTCGTGGCCGCGGCGGGCAACGGCGGCTCCACGCGTCCTTGGTGGCCGGCCGCCCTGCCCGACGTCACGGCGGTGGGTGCTTCCGAAGCCTTCTCGGGGCGCGGGCCGTGGGTGGACGTGGTCGTGTCCGGCGTCGACGTGCCGGCCACGGTCGGCTCGTCGCAACTGCTGTGCACCGGCACGTCGTTCGCGGCCGCGCTTCACGCCGCCACCTTGGTCCCGGTGCCGTAGCAGCTGAACCCGAGGTGCGCGACGGCTCGCGCGGCCTCGGCGGGGTGCCCGATGCGACGGTGGACCTCGGCCATGGCCTCGCTGACCTGCGCGTCCGGCACGGTGAGGGTGGTCGCGACGACCGCTCTCGTGCCGGCGTCGAGGAACGCGCGGGCCAGGCCCGACTCGCAGGCGGACAGGACGACGATCTCGGGCGGGTGCTCGATCCTGGCGATGTCGTAGCCGTACAACGGGCCGTCGTCGAGTTCGAGGTAGGAGAACAGCGGGTTGTCCGGGTTGACGTGCCCATGCGCCGCGATGTGTGCGATCCCGGCGCCTTCCAGCGTCCTGAGAGTTGATTCCACAGAGGACTTGGCGATCACTCCGCCGTGTTTCTTCTGCAGTGCGGGCACTTCATCGTTCTGCAGGCCGGGGCCGGTGACCCAGACTCGATGCCCGCCGTGGCTGTCCGGTCGCCAGTGCCGCAGCGACGGGATGACGTGGACTCGGCGGCCGAGCGCTGCCCACGGCATCTCGTGGAGCACGCCGTCGGGGATCACGACGACTTCCTCCGCGTCCGGCAGGAGATCCGTGGTGATGGCCCGTCCTGACTGCAGCGCGAGTTTCGTGGTGCGGACGAGTTCGGCGGGCTCGGGAATCACTCGCATCCGGGCACGTCCGTCGATCAGCGTGACCGCGCTCATCTGTCCTTCGTGGACGATGAAACTGATCAGGGGCAGTTCGGCCCGGGCTGTTCCGCTCGGCCTTGCGCGCCGGGAAGCGAGAGTCAGCCTCCGGACGTCCCGTTCCAGCACCTCCAACGGCAGTCCGAACGCTCTCGCCCGCCGCAGGTTCGTGAGCGCCTGCGCAAGCTCAGGGTCGTTGGGAGGCAGGGAAACCGAGGCGCGGTGCTGCTCCGACCAGTGCAGCACCTCGCGAGCGGTCCTGGCCAACCCGAGCGCATGTCCGGTCAGCTCGCGGCGAGGCCAGTCGCCGTGATGCTCGTCGAGCAACCTGAGCCCCGCCCTGCACGCAGCCAGCGCACCTCGCCTGTTCGAGCGTCGTGCCTGCGCGAGCCACCCGAGCGCCCGCGTCTGCACGGGCCCGCGAAACCGATGCGCCGCAACGGCATCAAGCTTCCCAGCAGCCAGCAGGAACTCGATATCCGTGCCGCCGTGACGAAGCGCGGGACCCGGATCTCCGTCACGCAACGCACATCGCGCGCTCAACACCGCCAACTCGGGAACGTGCCGATTGCAGCGCCGCAACAGCTCCATCGCAGGCGCCAGCACCCGCCGCGCCTCCGCCGTGAGCCCGGCCGCGAGCAAGGCCTCGGCCCGGTCCACGAGCGCTTCTGGCCGGCTGGCCGAGTCGAGACCGGCTTTCGCGGCCTCCTCGTACCTGCGGAGCGCGAGCGGCAGATCCCCGGCGAGCATCGCCACGAACCCCCTATTGTGCAGGCACATCGCCGCCCGTCCCGGCTCGCCCGTCGCCAGCGACAACGTCTGCGCGGCACGGAAGTCCGCCTCGGCCGACACCAGCTTGGTCGCGTTGCACCGGGCGATCCCACGCCCGATCAGCGCGTTGGCCAGCCACCGCTCGTCGCCGTGCCTGCGCAACTCCCTGATGACCGCGGTGAGCTCGGCGATCGCCAGCCGCGGTTCAGCCGACTGACAGAGGTGCAGCCCGCGCAGACACCTCGCCCGCGCCAGTTCCCCGCCACGCAGATGGGGCGTGGCGAGGTCCAGGTGGTGGAGGCTCTGCCGGCGGCGGCCTCGATCCAGGTCGATCCACGCGAGCGTGAGGTGGAATCGCGCCTCGCCGCTGAGCCGCAGCCCGCGCCGGGCGAACCGCGCGGCGACGTCGAGGTGTCCGAGCTCGGCGTGGGCGACGCTCAGGTCGTGCAACGCGTCGGCGCGCTGTGCCTTCGTGCCGCGGACCTCGGTCGTCGCGATGGTGGCCGGTGGATCGGCGCTGGCGCTCATGCGACGAACCAGCCCGTCGTGAGGCCGAGTTCGGGGACGGTCACGCACACCGGGCCGGGGTGGACGGTGGCGCGAAACCAGCCCTCGGCATCGGGTCGCAGGGCTTGGACGGCGGACGGCGAGTGGATCTCGACGGAGACACCTTGCTCGTCCAGCACTCCGGTCAGGTGGCCGGGGTCCAGCCGCAGGTGCAGGCGGCCGGTGCCGAGGTGGAAGACGAGCTGGTGGGAGGGGCCGCGGACCGGTTCGTCCACAGGGGTCATGGGTTCGAGGCCGGTCGGGTGCGGGGTGAGTGCGGCCGGCGGGGCGTCCGAGTGGAAGAGGCCGGCGATCTCGTCGAGCAGAGAGTCCCTCATCGCAGGTCCTCCAGCTTCCGCCGCAGCTCAGCCAGGCAGCGGCTGCGCGTGGAGCCAACGCTCCCCACCTTCATCCCCAGGGCGTCGGCAACCTGTGCATAACTCAGTTCGGGGCTGTGGGCGGCGATCCGCAGGAGGCGCTGGCACCGTTCGTTCAGGGTCGTCAGCGCGGACCAGAGGCGGCGCTGCCGATCGGTGGTGATCGCGACCTCGTCGGGCGTCGGCAGAGACGACGCCGGCTCCCACAGGTCGTAGGACACCTCGCGGCCTCGGGTGCGCAGGACGGCGATCGACTGGCGGGTGGCGGTACGGACCAGCCAGGTGCCGAGGCGTTCCGGTTCTCGGAGGCGGGTCAGGTGTTCTGCCAGGCAGAGCCAGGTGCACTGGTAGACGTCGGCGGCGTCGGCGTGGCTCAGGCGGAACGATCTGGGCACCGACCAGACCAGGCGGGAGTAGCGGTCGACCAGGGCGTCCCAGCCGGACAGGCCGGAACGCCAAGCCACGAGAACCTCAGTGTTCGAGTCCATGCCATTTGGAGTCGAACCCCGGGTCTCAGGCTCCCGGGCTCACCCGAAAGTGGGTTGTCCACAGTTGTGGAGAAACTCATCCACAGCTGTGGACAACTACAGTTTGTGGAGGCGCTCCACGGCTTCGTCGATCACGGCGTCCTGCTTGCAGAACGCGAAACGGATCAGGTGCTGCCAGTCCGCGGGGCGGTCGGTGAACACCTGGACGGGAACGGCGGCGACGCCGATTCGGGCGGGCAGTTCGCGGCACAGGGCCAGGCCGTCGGTGTGGCCGAGGGGACGCACGTCGGCGCAGATGAAGTACGTGCCCTCAGAGGAACGCACCTCGAAACCAGCCGCACGCAGACCCTCGGCCAGACGCGCGCGCTTCGACGCGAGGGAGTCGCGCAACCCGGTGACCCAGTCCAGTTCGGCGGTCAGTGCGTGTGCGACGGCGGGTTGGAACGGTGCGCCGCCCACGAAGGTCATGAACTGCTTGGCCGCGCGGACCGCCGAGACCAGTTCGGCGGGGCCGCAGACCCAGCCGATCTTCCAGCCGGTGCAGTTGAACGTCTTGCCGGCGCCCGAGATCGACAGCGTCCGCGGCGCCATCCCCGGCAGCGAGGCCAGCGGGATGTGGACAAGTCCGTCGAACACCAGGTGCTCGTAGACCTCGTCGGTGATCGCCAGCAGGTCGTGCTCGACGCACAAAGAGGCGATTGCTTGGAGCTCCTCCAAGCGGAACACGGTGCCGGTCGGGTTGTGCGGCGAGTTGACCAGGATGGCCCGGGTCCGAGGCGTCACGGCGGCGCGCAGAGCGTCCACGTCCAACGCCAGGCGGCCCGACTCGTCCTCGCGCAGGCCCACGGTCACCCGCGTCGCGCCGGCCATGGCCACGGAGGCGGCGTACGAGTCGTAGTACGGCTCGATCAGGATCACTTCGTCGCCGGCCTCGACCAGCGCCAGCAACGACGCCGCGATCGCCTCGGTGGCGCCGACGGTCACCAGGACCTCGGTGTCCGGGTCGTACGAGAGTCCGTACCGCGAGCGGTGGGCGGCGACGGCGCGCCGCAGCACCGGCATGCCGGGGCCGGGCGGGTACTGGTTCACGCCCGACGCGATCGCCGACTGGGCGGCCTGGAGCATCGACGCCGGGCCGTCGGTGTCGGGGAAGCCCTGACCGAGGTTGACGGCGTCGTGCTGCACGGCCAGCGCCGTCATCTCCGCGAAGATGGTCGACGTGAACGGCTGCAAACGAGGAACTAGCGCTGGTACCCGCACAACGCAGGATCTTCACGGACAATGGCGTTGTGGAGCAACTGACCGCCGCTGACCAGCAGAAGCGCACGGACCTGCGCAAGATGAAGCTCGTCGCGACGAGCTTCCTGATAGGCGCGACGGTCATCTTCTTCGGCACGCACGCCTTCGAGGGCGCCTGGGTCGGGTACGTGCGGGCCGCCGCCGAGGCCGGCATGGTCGGCGCGCTCGCCGACTGGTTCGCCGTCACCGCCCTTTTCCGCAGGCCACTGGGGTTGCCGATCCCGCACACCGCGATCATCCCCGAACGCAAGAACATGTTCGGGCAGACGCTCGGCGACTTCGTGGGCGTCAACTTCCTCAGCCCCGAGGTCGTGCAGGACAAGCTCAGGAGGGCCGGCATCGCGGAACGCGCCGGCGCCTGGATCAAGCAGCCCGAGAACGCCGAACGGATCACCAACGAGCTCGCGAACGTCATCAAGGGCGCGATCACGGTCCTCAAGGACGAAGAGGTCCAGGCCGTCCTCGAACAGGCCATCGTCAAGCGCGTCACCGAGAAGCCCTGGGGTCCGCCACTGGGCAAGCTGCTCAACCAGGTCCTGACGGACGGCGCGCACCACAAGCTCGTCGACCTCATGTGCGACCGCGCCTACGAGTGGGTGCGCGACAACTCCGACAAGGTCAGCCTCATCGTCACGGACCGTGCGCCCACGTGGTCGCCCAAGTTCGTCGACGCGCTGCTCGGCGACAAGGTCTACACGGAGCTGGTCAACTTCGCCTGGGCGGTCAAGACCGACGTCAACCACCCGATGCGGCTCGCCGTCGACCAGTTCCTGATCGAGTTCTCCAGCGACATGCAGACCGACCCGGCCACCATGCAGCGCGCCGAGCAGGTCAAGCAGCAGGTCATCACGCACCCGGACGTCCAGAAGCTGATCAGCAGCGCTTGGGGCACGGCCAAGAAGATGCTCATCGACGCCGCCGAGGACCCGTCCAGCGAGCTGCGCAAGCGCGTCACGCAGGGCCTGATCACGCTCGGCACGAACCTCACCGACGACCTGGAACTGCGCGCCAAGGTCGACGGCTGGCTGGAGCAGGCCGCCGGGTACGTCGTCGCCAACTACCGCGCGGAGATCACCACGCTGATCACCGACACGGTCGAGCGCTGGGACGCGGAGGAGACGTCGCGCAAGATCGAACTGCAGGTCGGCAGGGACCTGCAGTTCATCCGGATCAACGGCACCGTGGTCGGTGCGCTCGCCGGCCTGGTGATCTACACCGCGGCCAGCTTGCTGTTCTGAGGCGGGTTCTGGGCGCGGGTTCGTTTTCGGAACGTGCGGGCCTTCTCCCGGTTCCCGCACACCTGCATCGAGCACCAGGTGCGCGAGCGGTTGCGGGAGCGGTCGAAGAACGCACGCAGGCAGTCGTCGGCGGGACAGATCTTGAAGCGTTCCCAGGAACCCAGCACGGCGAGGCGGGCGGACGCGGCGAGCACCGCGCCGAGCGCGTCCGAGCTCGACAGCACCGGGATGCCGTCGGTGAGCTCGATGTGGACGACGCCCGCTGCCGTCTGAGGCCCTGACGAGCCCTCGATGGACGACCGCAGTGCCGCCCGAGCGGCGCGCGCCTGCGCGATTTCACTGCTCCGCCCCAGGCCGCGCTCGGTCACCCACGCGCGCCAGGAGGCTTCACTGTCCAGTACGTGTCGAGTGTTCAGGAAGTCGAGCAGAAGCTCGACGTCGTGATCCCAGCCGACAGTCAGACCAGTCACCCCACCACTGTAGGCGCCACGGCGGTTGCCCGTCAGGGCATCTGATGAATACACCGGGTGTATACCTCGTGTGTATAGTGCTCCTCATGTCGATCGGACACGCACTGTTGGGGCTGCTAGAGGGCGGTCCAAGGCATGGATACGACCTCAAGCGCGCCTACGACGAGCGCTTCGGGCACGACCGGCCGCTGCACTACGGACAGGTGTACTCGACCCTGTCGAGGCTGCTGAAGAACGGCCTCGTGAGCGAGGCGGGCGTGGAGGCGGGCGACGGTCCGGAGCGCAAGCGGTACGCGATCACGGACGCCGGCGTCACCGATGTCGAACGCTGGCTCGGCACGCCGGAGAAGCCGGAGCCGTACCTGCAGAACACCCTCTACGCGAAGGTCGTGCTGGCCCTGCTGTCCGGCCGCAGCGCGACCGAGGTGCTCGACACCCAACGCTCCGCGCACCTCACCACGATGCGCGACCTGACCAAGCGCAAGGCGGACGGCGACCTGGCCGACCAGCTGATCTGCGACTTCGCCCTGTTCCACCTCGAGGCCGACCTGCGGTGGCTCGAACTGACCGCGGCGCGCCTCGACAGACTGGCCCAGGAGGTCGGCAAATGAGTCTTCTGAGGGCCGAGGACCTGCACAAGTCGTTCGGCAGGACGCACGCGCTCGAAGGCGCGGGCCTCACCGTCCGCGCGGGCGAGATCGTGGCGGTGATGGGGCCGTCCGGCTCCGGCAAGTCCACCCTTCTGCACTGCGTCGCGGGCATCCTGGCGCCGGACTCCGGCGTGGTCCGCTACGGCGACCGCGAGCTCACCTCGATGTCCGACCGGGAGCGCAGCGAGCTGCGGCGCACCGAGTTCGGGTTCGTCTTCCAGTTCGGCCAGCTCGTGCCGGAGCTGACCTGCCTGGAGAACGTCGCGCTGCCGATGCGGCTCAGCGGCGTGAAGCGCAGGGACGCCGAGAACGCCGCGAAGGAGTGGATGGCCAAGCTGGAGGTCGACGGTGTCGCGGACCAGCGACCCGGCGAGACGTCCGGCGGTCAGGGCCAGCGGGTCGCGATCGCCCGCGCGCTGGTCACCGGACCGAAGGTGATCTTCGCCGACGAACCGACCGGCGCGCTCGACTCGCTCAACGGCGAACGGGTCATGCACCTGCTCACGACGGCCGCGCGGGAGACCGGCGCCGCGGTCGTGCTGGTGACGCACGAGGCCCGCGTCGCCGCCTACTCCGACCGCGAGGTCGTGGTGCGCGACGGCAAGGCCAGGGACGTGGAGTTCGCCCGGTGAAACAGGTGATCAACGATCTGGCGCTCGGCGTCCGGCTGGCCGTCGGGGGCAGCCGGAAGTCGTGGGGCAGGCTCCTGCTGCAGGGCGTCGGCATCGGTCTGTGCGTGGCGATGCTGTTGCTCGCCGCCGCGGTGCCGAACGCGCTGGACGTGCGGGACGACCGCGGTGACGCGCGCACCATGATGACCGACCGCGACGGACCGGCACCGATCCAGGCGGAGGAGATGTACGTCCACTTCCGCTCGCAGGACATTCCCGGCACGTTCCTCAAGGCGCGCACGCCGGACGCCCCCGTGCCGCCCGGCCTTGAACGGCTGCCGCGGGACGGCGAGATCGTCGTGTCGCCCGCCCTCGCGGAGCTGCTCGCGTCGCCGGACGGCGAACTGCTGCGCCCCCGGTTCCCGCAGAAGGTGATCGGCACGATCGGCGCGGCCGGCCTGATCGGGCCGCACGACCTGAAGTTCTACGCGGGCGACAGCAAGATCCCGGACGACTCCGGCGTCGCCGTGTACGGCTACGGGAAGATGTACGAGCGCATGGGGATGGACCCGGTGCTGTGGATGCTCAGCCTCGTCGGCGTCGTCGTGCTGCTGTTCCCCGTGCTGGTGTTCGTCAGCGTCGCCACCAGGCTCGCCGCGGCCCAGCGCGACCGCAGGCTCGCGGCGTTGCGGCTGGTCGGCGCGGCGGCGGGCCGGGTGCGGCTGATCGCGTCCGGCGAGACGCTGGTCGGCGCGCTGACCGGGCTCGTGTTCGGCGTCGGGTTCTTCTTCGCGGTGCGACCGCTGGCCGACGACGTTCCCATTCCCGAGCTGGCGCTCTACCCCGGTGACCTGATGCCCACCCCGTCGCTCACGGCGGTGGTGCTCGTTACCGTGCCGGTGCTCGCGGTCCTCACGTCGTTGTTCGCCATGCGGCGCACGATCATCGAACCGCTCGGCGTGGTCCGGCACCAGAAGCCGGTCCGGCGCAGGCTGTGGTGGCGCCTGGTGCCCACGGGCGGCGGAATCGCCCTGCTGGCCAGCCAGTTCGGCGACAGCGGCGAGAAGGGCTCGACATTCCAGGTCGTCGTCATCGCCGGCGTGGTGCTGCTGATGCTGGGCATCCCGGTGCTGCTGCCGTGGCTGGTGGAGCGGGTCGTGAACTGGATGCGCGGTGCGACCCCGGCGCTGCAGCTGGCGGTGCGCCGGTTGCAGCTCGACGCGGGCACGGCGGCGCGAGTAGTCGGCGGTGTGGCCGTGGTGCTCGCCGGCACGGTGACGCTGCAGGTCATCCTCGCGAGCGTGGAGAAGGACGTCGTCTCCGAGGAGAAGCGGGACGCGACCCACAACTTCGTCGCCCTCACGCCCAAGGACGACATCGACACCGCCGGCCTGAACGAAGCGGTGGCCGCCAGCAAGGGCGTGCGGGCCGTGCACGTGCTCGACCGCGTCTTCGTGACCCAGTCGGGCAGCCGCAACACGATGGTCTCCATCGGCACCTGTACGGCGCTGAAAGCACAGGCGGACGCCACGGACTGCGTCGACGGCAAGGCCTACCAGGTGCGGTTCGCCCGGGACACGGCGGAGGCCATGTCCGGCGAGGTGGTGATGACCATGGACAAGAGCGCCTGGACCGTGCCCGCGTTGCAGGAGGTCTCCGGCACCATGCCCGGCATCTACCTCACCCCTGCCGCGGCGAAGGGCCTCGATCTCACCGGCAACCGGCCCCAGTTGCAGGCCGAGCTCGACCTCGCGGTGCCGGACGCCGCCGAGCACATGCGCAACTCCATCGCCGGGTACGGCTGGCGGGTCCACGCGTACTTCATCGGCCAGGACGACACCGCCGAGGTCGAGCTGATCTTCGCCTCGATCCGCAGGGCATTGCTCGCGGGCGCGGTGCTGACGTTGCTGCTGGCCGGGGCGTCGCTGCTGGTCATGGCGCTGGAGCAGGTCAGGGAACGGCGCCGCCCGCTCGCCGTGCTGGCGGCGACCGGGGTACCGCGCGGCACGCTCGCGAGGTCACTGCTGTGGCAGAACGGCGTGCCGCTGGTGCTGTCCACGGTGATCGCGGTCGGCACCGGCATCGGACTCGGCGTGATGGTCACGCGGGTGTTCAACGCCGAGGTGGCCTACGACTGGACCGGCATCGCCGCGCTCACCGGCGCGTCGATGGCGCTGGTCCTCGCGGTCACTGCTCTGACGTTGCCTTCGCTGAGAAAGGCGACCGGAGCACTGGGGTTGCAGAGCGAGTAGTCGCCTCGTGCTCTGCCAGGCGGTCCTGCACCAGTCCGTGCCGGAACTGGTAGCAGGCTCCCGCCCGGCAGAGCACGCCGAGCTTGCGTGAATCCTCCAGGAACACCATCAGCTCCCAGGGCAACTTTCCGCGCAACGCCAACCAGATCCGCGCGACGGTGAACCACCACCAGCGCAGGTGCAGCACGGCCAGCGCGAACCCGAGCATCAGCCCGGAAGCGAGCCCCAGCCCGACCATTCCGGTCTGGCCGGGGCCGAACACCAGCGCCGCCGCCGACCCGAACACCACGGCCAGCACCAGAGATCCGGTCCACACCGCGATCCGGTCGCGGGACATCGTCCACTGAGGACTGGAGGCCTGCGACAGCTCGGCCGCGCTCGTCAACGCGAACCGCAGCGCGATCGCCACGGCGAGCCCCAGGCCGACGACCAGTCCGGCCGAAAGTCCGTACAGCGCACCGAAAACGAGTCCGCCGGCGAGTCCGAGCACGCCGGGCACGAGCAGCAGGCTGCGCCAGATCCCCAGGCGCGGCTTGGCCTTGCGTTCGTGGGACGCGGTCAGCGCCGCCGCGCCGACGCCGATGCCCGCGACCAGACCGGTGATCGGGGCGAGCGACGGCGTGATCGAGTACGCCATCAGCCAGCCGACGCCGAACCCGCCGATCGCGCCCAGCACCAGCGCGCCGAGCACCGCGAGCCACGTGCTGCCGACCGAGCGGCGCAGCTCCCACCAGGCCAGTTCGCGGATGCCGCGATCGCGCATCTCGTGCGCCAGGAACTCGAGCCACTTGCGGGCCCTGTCCCGTGGCCAGACCTGCGTGGCCCTGGCGTGGTGCGCGAACGCCCTGTTGCCGAACGCGCGTGACACCAGTTCGTCGCAGAGGTGGTCGGAGATCGCCCGCGCGTCCGGGAAACGGCCGCGGTCGAGCAGTTCGGTCGGCTCCGCCTCGCTGTCGGAGTAGACGATGCTGGCCAGCCACATGGTCAGCGGCGTGGACAACGCGTCCGCGAGCCTGCCGTCCGGCTCCTCGCGCAGCTGGATGAACACCGGCTCCCAGCGCGCCGCGCCCCAGCTGTCGGCGCTCGCCCGCAGGTAGGCGGCGACCTCGTCCAGGTCGAGCGGGGCCAGTTCGACGACGTCGGCGCCGGGCAGCGGACCGGCGAGGTGCACGGCCTGGGCGAACTCTGCCGTGCGGCAGGTCAGCACCAGCGGCCGGTTCGCGCCGAACGCCTTCGAGATCCGCACGAGAGCGTCCGCGCGCTGGTGGGCGGGGATGTCGTCGAGGCCGTCGAGCACCGGCAGGACCAGGTGCTGCTCGACCAGCAGGTCACCGGCGTAGCTGCCGTACAGCTCGGTGTTGCGCAACGCCGGATGGTCCTCGTACAGCCTGCGCGTGAGCCACGTGCGAACGTCCTCGACCGCCGGGTTCCACGTCGACAGAGGCAGCAGCACCGGCACCATGCCGCCGTCGTAGCGGTCCAGCAGGCCGCACGTCAGCAGCATCGCGACCGTCGACTTGCCGGTGCCGGCCTCACCGATGATCACCATCCGGCGGTGGATCTGCCGTTCGAACGCGCCCACCACGGCGTCGCTGCGTCCTGGCGGCGCGTCCGGCTCGTCACTGATGTCCAGCTCAGGGGCGATCCAGTGCAGGTCGAGCACGTCCGGGTCGGTGAGGCCGCGCGAACGGACCTCCTCGTTCCACTGCGACTGCAGGCCGATGGCGAGCGCCCGGCACGCCGCGTCGAGGTGCTCGTCAGTGCTCAGCGCCGCGTTGTGCCTGCGCCGGACCCACGGGTCGAGTAAAGCCAGAAAGCCCAGGAACGCCAGCGCGAGCACGATCAGCCACAGGTGCGGGTGGATGCCGTGGTCGGACGCGATCAGCCCGGCCGCGGTGAGCAGAGCGGTCAGCACGCACCCGGCCAGCAGCGCCTGCTGACGGAATCTGGACATGCGAGGCATCATGACGCACCGCATCCGCCCGTAGTCGATTCAGTGACCCGTGTCGTGACGTTCAGTTGTTGATCACAGATGCCAGCGGAGATCGCCCAGCGTCAGGTGCTGGCCGTCGCCGCCGATCGTGATCCCGAACTGGCTGCGGCGCGGTTTGCCCAGGTCATTCCAGTCGACGAGGGCTTGTTCCGCGAGATCCCACAGCCGGCGCGGACCGCCCTGGTCGACGTGCGAACCGTGGTGGTGCACCCAGGATCCGTCCGAATGGGCCAACCAGTCGCGGCCGGCTGCCACCTCCGGCAACGCGATGCCCGCGAAGAACTCGAACGGACTGGCCGGGTCGATGACGGAGTTCAGCTTCAACGTGGTGGTACGGCGGTCGAACGTGCCTGCTCCAGCTAGCGCCGGCGGGCGGGCGTGCGCGCGCAACGGCATGAAGCGCCCGTCCTCGGTGAGCACGCGTCCTTCGCCGGTGCCGTCGCCGTTGGACGCGATCAGCACCAGCCCGGCGCCGATGGGGCGGTGCAACGTCGTCACCACCAGGCCGCCCCGCCGCGTCTGCTCCAGCCAGGCCGGCGGGATGGTCGAGACGGAGCAGGTCGCCAGCAAGCGGTCGTACGGCGCGCGGCCGGGGTGGCCCAGCGCGCCGTCGCCCGTCACGCAGGTGGGGAAGAAACCGTTGCCGTGCAGTCGTTTGCGTGCGCGTCGCGAGATGTTCGGGTCGACGTCGATCGTGGTCACGTTGCCGGAACCCACGGCGTGGCAGAGAAGAGCCGCGTTGTAGCCCGTGCCCGTCCCGACCTCGAGCACCGACTGTCCGTTGTGGACGTCCAGTGCCTCCAGCATGATCGCCATGATCGTGGGCATGCTCGACGAGCAGGTCGGTGTGCCGCCGCTCACGGTGTCGTCGCCGTCGAACTGGGTAACCCACACCCGGTCGGCGTAGACCAGTTCGAGCCAGTCCGGGTGCCGCGCGGTGACCCGTTCCCAGTCGCCGGTGTGCAGCTGACGGTAGAAGCGCGGCAGGAACTCGTGCCGCGGCACGCCACGGAAAGCCTTGAGCCACTTGGGATCGCGCAGCACGCCGTCGCCGAGCATGTGGTTCGCGAGCTCGGCTCGTAACGCCCCGGCGCCGTCCATGTCGCCTCCCACGGTATCCCTGTGGCGGAGCACACGCAGCGATTGCTAGCAGAGTGCTTGCAACAGCTAGCACTCGTCGCTAACGTGGTTGGTGGCACGAGGAACGGGAGTGGGAACAGTGGACAAGTCCATCGACAAAGCAGTCGCGGACCTCGGCCGCAACATCGGTGAGTACATCCGCGAGCAACGCAACACCGCCAAGATCTCCTTGCGGGAACTGGCGAAGCAGGCGGGTGTCTCCAACCCATACCTCAGCCAGATCGAGCGAGGACTGCGCAAGCCCAGCGCGGAGATCCTTCAGCAGATCGCCAAGGGGCTGCGCATCTCGGCCGAAGTGCTCTACGTCGAGGCCGGGATCCTCCAGCAGCGCGAAGGCGGTGCGTTGGCGGACGCCATCGTCGCCGCGACCGATCTGACCGAGCGGCAGAAGCAGGTGCTGCTCGACGTTTACGAATCTTTCCGGCGGGAGAACACCGCCACCAACAAGGAGGACTGATCTCCATGCCGAAGCTCACCCAGGACGACGTTCGCAAGGCCGCCGAGCAGGGCGCCCACGCCGCACGCCAGGCGCTGCTCGCCGCGCTCGGTGCCGGTGACCTCGCCGCGAAGGCCGTCGTCGAGGCCCTGACCAAGGCCAAGGAGCGCGCCGAAGAGGCCCGCACCCAGGCCAAGGACCTCCCGACCGAGCTGAACGACCTGCGCGACAAGCTGCAGCCGGCCGAGCTCAAGAAGCTCGTCGACGCCTACACCGCCTCCGCGGTGAACCTGTACACCTACCTCGCCGACCAGGGCGAGGCCACGCTGGAGCAGATCAAGGCCCAGCCGCAGGTCAAGCAGGCCGTGGAGCAGGTCGAGCAGGCCGTCGAGGCCGCGCAGAAGCGCGCCGAGTCCGCTGCCGCCGACGCCCGCGTCATCGCGGACGACGTCCTCGGCAAGGTGACCCGTCGCACCCGCTCGGTCGGCGAGAAGGTCGCCATCGAGGTCGAGGACGCCGCCGAGAAGCTGGCCGAGGAGATCGTCGAGGCCGGTGGCGAGGCCGCGCACGAGGTCCGCAGCACCGCCCGCAAGACCGCGAACCGCACGGCGCCGCGCAAGCCGGCGACGACGACCCGCACCACCACGACGACCGCGGCGAAGAAGACCACCCCGAACACCGCCAAGTGAGTCTGTGAATTTCTCCGGGAGGGGAGCAGTCCGACAGGGCTGCTCCCCTCCCGTCGTACGTCCACGTAGTCTGGGTGCGTGTTCTACGTGCCGATCTTCAGCATCTGGAACCTCGACGGCATCGTGTACTTCTTCGCCGACCTGGGGTTCAGCATCTTCGGCCTGTTCGCGTTCTTCCACGCACTGAGTCAGCGCCCGGACGCGTACACCGCGATCGAGCGCATGACCAAGCCCGCCTGGATGGGTATCACCGGCGGAGGAACGGCGGCGTTGCTGCTGTTCGGACCCGGTGGGGTCGGGTCGATCTTCTGGCTGGCCGGTCTCATCGCGGTGCTGGTGTACATGGTGGACGTGCGCCCGAAGCTGATCGAGGTCCAGCGCGGCCCTCGTTGGTGATCACCCACTCGTACGGCTCCGGCTCACCGGTGACGCTGGTCGCCCACGGGCTCGGCGCCACGCCCGGTGAAGCGCGCATCCCCGCTTCCGGCCTGCCCGGAACCCGCGTCGTGGTGACGCTGCCGTCTCACGGCGATGCCCCCGACGCTCCTGCCGGCTACTGGGACTACGGCCGGATCGCGGCCGATCTGGGCACCGTTCCGGCTGACAACGCCGTCGGTGTCTCACTCGGCGCCGGTGCGCTGGTGCGGCTGATGTCCCTCGAACCTGATCGTTTTCAGCGGGTGGCCCTGCTGCTGCCCGCGGTGCTGGACCAGCCTCGGCAGCCGATCACGTTGCGGCAGTTGTCGGATCTGACGGTCGGGCCGCCCATCTACGTCGCCGAGCGGCGGGCCGCGTTGCGGCGCCTGGAGGCCGCGGCCGAGCAGTTGCCGGGTCAGGTGGCTGCTCCTGACGCCTCCGCTTTGGCCGCCGTGTCGACTCCGGTGCTGGTCATCGGGGCTGTCGGCGACCCGTTGCACCCTGAGGACGTGGCCAAGGCGACGGCCGCCGCGTTTCCCAACGGTGAGCTGTGGCTGATCGACTCGCCCTCGCCGATGATCACCCACCGCACCGAGATCCGGCACCGGTTGGTCTCCTTCTTCGCCGGGTAGCCGAAGTGCATGGCTGAACAGAAGAAGATCGCGTTCCTCGTCGCAGAAGAGGGCATCGAGCAGATCGAGCTCACCGATCCGTGGGCGCACGTCGAGAAGGCCGGCGGAGTGCCGCGCCTCATCGCGCCGAAGCTCGGTGAGGTCCGCGGGTTCAACCACCTGACGCCCGCCGACGCGTTCCCCGTCGACACGACCTTCGCCGACGCGTCCGCGGACGACTACGACGGTGCGGTGATCCCCGGCGGTGTGGCCAACAGCGACTTGCTGCGCATGGACAACGACGCCGTCGAGCTGATCCACGCGCTGGTCGCCGCCGGCAAGCCGATCGCGGCGATCTGCCACGGGCCGTGGTTGCTGGTCGAGGCGAACGTGGTGCGCGGCAAGATGCTGACCTCGTTCCCGAGCCTGCAGACCGACATCCGCAACGCGGGCGGCGACTGGGCCGACGAAGAGGTCCGGGTGTGCGACATGAACGGGTGGACGCTCGTGACGTCCCGCACTCCCGACGACCTGCCGGCGTTCAACCGGGCCGCTTTGAGCGCTTTCGGCCTGTGATGCGGGATCTGCAGCTCCCGCATCGTTTCTAGAGGCGCGTCTCGGCGTAGTGCTTCATGGCGTCACGAATCCACTCGGCCATGTTGCCGCCGCCGTCGACCTCGAAGTTGACCCGGAACTCCTCCGAGTCGACGTAGAGGTCGCCGAGGCCCTGGTAGGACTCCCGGTTGGGCGTCCAGCTCAGGCAGATCCAGCGGTAGTGGCGGTCGATCTGCTCCTGCGTTTCCGGAGCGTCGATCGCCGTGCCCGCCGTGTACAGGGCACCGAGCTTCTGCGCGATGTCCCGCCACTCGGCCATGAACTGGTCCGCGTCGGTGCGCGTCCAGCCCTTCATCTTCTCGCGGCTCTCGGCGATGTGCTCACGGGCACTCTCGCCGTAGCGCTCGACGAGTTCGGCCTCGTGCCGCTCCTGCGTCTTCGCGTCGATGCCGTCGAACAACTCCTCGATCTTCACTTCGTCCCCTCCTTCCAGTTCCGCGATGGTGCGCGCGACGGTGCCCGCCAGCCGGTCCAGCCGCTGCTGTTCCTCCCGCAGCCACCGGTGGTGGTTGCGCAGGACCGTCAGCTGGTCCGTGCCGTCCAACATCTTCGCCACCACGTCGAGGCCCAGACCCAGGTCGCGCAGCAGCAGGATCTGCTGCAGGCGGTGCACCTGTTCCTTCTCGTAGTAGCGGTATCCGTTGTCGCCGATCCAGGCCGGCGGCAGCAGCCCGATCGAGTCGTAGTGCCGCAGCGTCCTGGACGTCACCTTCGACATCCGGGCCACCTGGGCGATCGACCAGGCCATCTCGTTCCTCCTTCGCGCTCTGAGAATGAAGGTAGGGGTTGACGTAACGTCAAGGTCAAACCGTGCTTGTCTGCCGCTGCTCCGCAGACGGCGGCGAGTTCGCCTGGAAGCTGGTCGTCCGGCCTCCGCTTCGCGCCGAATCGCCTTCGGCGGTTGACACGAAGGGGAGGCCGGACGACCAGCGCGAACTCGCTGGCAGGATGGTTGACGTGTGGACCATCGCTGGATCGTTGGAACCCGTCCCCGTCCTCTCGCGCCTCGACCTCGTGCCGGAACCGGTCGCGCTCGCGCTGAAGACCCTGGACGGCGCTGACCGTGTCGCCGTGGCCGAGATCGACCCGACCCTCGCCGACACCGCCGAGTTCTGCGCGCACTACGGCTCGCCGCTGGAAGCGTCGGCGAACTGCGTGGTCGTCGCGGGCAAACGCGGCGACGTCGTCCGCTATGCGGCCTGCATGGTGCTCGCGACCATGCGTGCGGACGTGAACGGCGTCATCCGCAAGCGGCTCGACGCGCGCAAGGCGTCGTTCGCGCCGATGGACGAGGCCGTGGCGTTGACCGGCATGGAGTACGGCGGCATCACGCCCGTCGGCGTGCCCGCGGACTGGCCGATCCTCGTCTCGCCCGAGGTGGCCGCCGCCCCCGAACTGATCGTGGGCAGCGGCATCCGGGGCAGCAAGATCCTCATCCCCGGCGACGTGCTGATGAAGCTCACCGGGGCCGAAGTGCTCGATCTAGGCCGTGTACTTGAGCAGTAGCTCGATCGCCTCGTCCACGTCGTCCGTGACGAGGATCCACTGCTCGGCCTCCCGGCCCGCCGCGAGCTTCTGCACGAGTGGCGCGGCCGGGACCTCGTCGGTCCAGAAGGCCTTGCCCAGGAAGATCATGGGCGCGGCCGGGCCGACGCTGCCGTAGTAGTTCTGCGTGAAGTCCTGGAAGACCTCCTGGACCGTGCCGGCCTTGCCCGGCGTGTAGACGATGCCACCGGTCGCGACGGTCAGCAGGCCCTCCTCGCGCACCGAGTTCGCGAAGTACTTCGCGTGCAGTTCGCAGGCGGGGTTGGGCGGCTCGTGGCCGTAGAACCAGGTCGGGATGCCGATCGTGCGCGGGGTGTCGAAGCTGCGGATCTCCGGGAACGCCGCGAGCCACCGGCCGATCGACTCGTCGTCGTGGCCGAACGACGGGGCCTGCGAGATGGCGTCGAGCACGGCCTGGTCGACCTCGCCGAGCCGCACGCCCAGCGGCACCGCCTCCATCGCGCCCGGTCCGCCGCCGGTCAGCACGGTGAAGCCCGCGTTGCCCAGTGAGGCGCCCAGCGCGACGGCGTTGCGGTAGCCGTCGGAGCCGCGGGCGAGCGCGTGGCCGCCCATGACCGCGACCGGCGAGCCCGTCAGCGTCTCGTCGAGGGCCTCGGTGATCGAGTGGTCGTGCAGGCGTTCGGCCAGCGCGTGCAACGGGTCCGGGTGGTGGCCCTGCTGCTTGCTGTGCCGGTAGATCTCGGCGTCCGGGGTGTCCGCGTACGACTTGGGGTCGGCCGGGTCGAAGCCCGCGAACAGCTCCTTCGGCGTGTAGAGGGCCGACCGGTACACCTCGTAGGGCAGGTCGGGGATGACCGGGAAGATCAACGCTCCCGCGGCCTCCGCCCGGCGCTGCATGCTCTCGCTGAGGGTGCAGCCGAGCAGCAGTGCGCCGTCCAACGGCACCCGCACGTCCTCGCGAGTGAGGTCCAGCCCGATGATGACGGCTTTGCGCAGGTCAGGAGCTGCCCGCAGCTGGTCGAGGTCGGTGATTTCGATCCGCACGAGAAAAAGCCTATGCCCAGGGCGAACCAACGTGGCCTGGAATCCGAATGAGTAATGGGAACTGAGGTCCGCTCGCCATCCCGACGAGCGGCCTCGGGCCGCGCTGCCCTGGAAAGGTTCCCCGCAATGGCCACCGAACTGCTGACCGGATGCGCCGCCCGTGGCGCACGAGTGGTAGATCCCCACCGCGTCGAGTACCTGGACTGCGGTGGGTACGGAGTCCCTCTTCTCGGCCACGCCCACCCGGCCGTGGTGCAGGCCGTGGTCGGCCAGGTGCGCCGGCCGTCCCTGCTGGACCGCCTGATGCTCGACCTGGTCACCCCCAACGGGCTCGACCACATCCACACCTTCGCCTCGGCCTCCGAGGCCGCCCAGTTCGCCGTTGCC
Organism: Lentzea sp. NPDC092896; assembly: GCF_044754905.1. Lineage (NCBI taxonomy): Bacteria > Bacillati > Actinomycetota > Actinomycetes > Pseudonocardiales > Pseudonocardiaceae > Lentzea > Lentzea sp. NPDC092896. The sequence continues at coordinate 145,439 of NZ_JBIVPX010000016.1, read as the reverse complement.
CTCGCACAGGCGAACGGCCGCCCACGTGTGTTGACCACCGGTGACGTCCCGTATGGCGGCGTCGACTCGTTGCGCGCCACCCTGGCCTCCGGCCCACCGGCGTGCGTGCTGGTGGAACCGGTCCGCGGCGCCTCGCTCCCGCCGACCGGCTACCTGAGCGCCGTGGCCGAGGTGTGCCGTGAGTCCGGTGCCCTGATGATCGTGGACGAGACGCGCTCCGGCCTCGGCCGCCTCGGCGTGTGGTGGGGCGTCGACCTCGACGGCGTGACGCCGGACATCATGCTGGTGGGCGAGGGCCTGTCCGGCGGCGTGCTCCCGATCGCCGCCGTGGTCGCCACGGCCGAGGTCGAGGTGCCGTTGCTGCGCGGCTCGGAAGCCGTGTCACCGCTGGCTTCGGCCGCCGTGAACGCCTGCTTGCGCGTCACGGCCTCCGAGGGCCTGGTGGAACGCGCCAAGCTGCTCGGTGACGAGCTGCTGTTCGGGCTTCGGGCCGTCGTCTCCGGCAAAGCTCACGCGACCGGAACAGGGCTGCTGCTCGGCGTCGAGCTGCCGGACAAGCACGCCGCCGACGTGTTCACGGGCGAGCTGCTGCGGCAGCGCGTGCTGGCGGACTTCCGCGGCCTGACGGTCAGCTTCACGCCGCCCGCCGTCATGTCGGCGGAGGACGCGGGCTGGATGATCGAAGCCGTGGGGATGGCCGCCAACAAGATCTGAGAGCAATGCCGGGGCGCCGCGAAGGCGCCCCGGCGCTCGCTTGGGCAACACCCTGCCTGTACTGCCTACTCGTTCAAAACACAGTCCCTAGAAGATCACCGTTTGGTTGCCGTGCACCAAAACACGGTCCTCCAGGTGCCACCGCAACCCGCGCGCCAGCACGACCTTCTCGATGTCGCGTCCCTTGCGGACCATGTCCGCCACCGAGTCGCCGTGGTGCACGCGCATCACGTCCTGCTCGATGATCGGCCCGGCGTCCAGGTCGGCCGTGACGTAGTGGCACGTCGCGCCGACCAGCTTCACGCCGCGGCGGTGCGCCTGGTGGTACGGGCGCGCGCCGATGAACGACGGCAGGAAGCTGTGGTGGATGTTGATCGTGCGGCCGGTCCAGGCCGCGCAGATCTCCGGCGGCAGGATCTGCATGAAGCGGGCCAGCACGACGGCGTGCGGGTCGTGCTTCTCCACCAGTTCGCGCAGCTGGGCGAACGCCGCCTGCTTGCCCATGGGGTCGTTCGGGGGGAACGGCACGTGGTGGAACGGGATGCCGTGCGCGCGCGTGATGTCGCCGAGTTCCGGGTGGTTGCCGATGACGGCGGACACCTCGACGTCGAGCTCGCCGGTCGCGACGCGCGCCAGCAGGTCGTAGAGGCAGTGGCCCTCCTTCGACACCAGGATGACCACGCGCTTGCGGGAACCCGTGTCGGTCACCGTCCACGTCGACTGCGCGCCCAGCGCCGCGGCCACCTCGGCGAACCGGGAGCGCAGCTCGTCCACGCCGAACGGCAGCGAGTCCGCGCGGACCTCCTGGCGCGTGAAGAACCAGCCCGTGTCCGGGTCGGTGTGGTACGCGGCCTCGACGATCCAGCCGCCGTTGTCCGCGAGGAACGACGAGATCCTCGCGATGATGCCGGTGCGGTCCGGACAGCCGAAGGTGATCACATAGCGACGCTCAGGCGATGACACGCCGCAGAAGTATTCACGGCCTGGGCAGCCCCGCCAACAGCGACTCGTCTCCGGTCACGATCGCGTGGCTCGGACGACCCCACAGCGCGCGGTAGACGGCGTCGGCCGTGCCCGCGAGGGTGACGTCGGCGTCGACGGCCGAGTCCAGCACCCCGGTCACGACCAGCGGCTCACCGGGCGCGAGCCAGACCTCCCACGTGCGGCCTGCGTCGGCGGCGTGCACGAGGACCCGGCCGGTCACCTCGATCACCCGGCCCAGCACCAGCTGGCGGGGCATCATGATCGTGAGCATCTCGTCGATGCCGTCCGCCGCGAACTCCGGGTCGAAGACCAGCGACGGCAGTTCGTGACCGGTCGCGAGTTCCGCGTCCAGGCGGTGGATCGACGTCTCGTGCGCCTGCCTGCGTGCCCAGAACCCCGCGTGCGAGGGACCCTGGAACGTCCACGCCGGACGGTCCGCGGGAGTGTCGCGCAGGTGGGTGACGAGCGTCGAGAGACCGTTGTCCCACCAGGCAAGCGCTTCGTCCCAGTCCCGCGGGGCCTTGGGCCACTCCGGCCGGCCCGCCTCGGGCTCGGTGACGACGGCCTGCGCCGCCCACGTGTGGACCTCGGCGATGTGCCGCACCAGTTTCCGCACCGTCCACTCAGGACACGTGGAGACGGGGGCGTCCGGACCTGCCTTCACAGCGGCCGAACGGAGCAGGGAAGCCTGGGTCTCGATCTGCGCGACGAAGTCCACGAAACCCACACTAGGGTGCGACAGCCGCCCATTCGAGCGTGATTTCGCCGAGTCGCCACCGCCGCCGGTCGTCCAGCACCGGCCAGCCCCGCTCGGCCAGCAACCGCGCCGACTCCACCCACCGCGCCCGAGGCCCGAACGGCGCGAACGGCGCCGCGGTGGCCCAGCAGGCGTCCAGTTCGGCCAGCAACGCGTGCACGCGCTCGCCAGGCACGTTCTTGTGGATCAACGCCTTGGGCAGCCGCTCGGCGAGATCAGAGGGCACGTCGATGCCGGACGGCTTGCACGCCAGCGTGAACCGCAACGGCCCGTCGGCGGACAGCGTCACCCAGGTGCACCGGCGCCCGATCTCGTCGCACGTGCCCTCGACGATCAACCCGCCGGGAGCCATCCGGCCGAGCATCGTGTCCCACGCCTCGAACGCCTGCTCCTCGGTGTACTGGCGCAGCACGTTGAAGGCGCGCAACAACACCGGCCGCGCACCGGCCAGCTCGAAGCCACCGCGCCGGAAGTCCAGGAAGGGCGGATCGGCGACGGCCTTGCCCGCCTCGACCCGGTCGGTGTCGATCTCCAGCCCGAGCACGCGCACGTCCGGCCGCACGACCCGCAGCCGCGACGCCATCTCGACGGTCGTGATCGGCGTCGCGCCGTACCCGAGGTCGACCACGAGCGGATCGGCGGTCTCGGCCAGGAAGCCGGACAGCGTGCCGGTCATCCACCGGTCGACGCGGCGCAGGCGGTTCGGGTTGGTCGTGCCGCGGGTCGGAACGCCGAGCGCGCGAGCCCGGCCGGCCGCTAGCCGCGGTTTGCGAGCCATTGAGAGGTGAACTCGCTCTCCTTGTCGAGCAGCACCGCGACCTGCTCCGCGATCAGCTTCTCGATCTTGCCGCCGACGAACGGGATGCTGACCTTGACCTCCCCCGAGAGGGTGAGCTTCGAGCCGGATCCGTTGTCCAGGACGGTGAACGAGCCGTCGAGCCGGCCGGGCACGCCGCCCACCGCCACCTCGACCGTGCCGGCACCGGCAGCCCAGGTCTCCGTGCGCTGGATCACCAGGTCGCCACCGAGCACCGCCTTGACCGCCGACGGCACGTGCTCCGCGGGCACACCCTGCTTGAGCTGGTACGACGTCCGCTCGTCGGTGCTGGAGAACGTCACGAGCTCGGCGCCGGGGCCGCCGATGGCCGCCAGCCGGTCGCGCAGATAGGTCTCGTCGACCATCGCGCCGTAGACCTTCTCCGCCGAATGGGGTGACGTGGTGTGGTGCTCGATGCGGCGTGCCATGTCGCGGAGGCTACCGTTGACGTCTGTGACCACCACGCAGTCCGTACCTCTGGCCGAGCGCACCACGCTCCGACTCGGTGGCCCGGCCGCGCGGTTCGTCCACGCCACGACCGCCGCTGAGCTGGTCGAAGCCGTGCGAACAGCCGACGCGGCCGCCGACGAGAAGGTCCTCGTGCTCGGTGGCGGCTCCAACCTCGTGATCTCCGACGGCGGCTTCGACGGCACGGTCGTGCACGTCGCCACCAAGGGTTTCCGGCTCGACCCGCTGGGCGGCGGCATCGTCCAGTTCACCGTCGAGGCGGGCGAGGAGTGGGATGCGGTCGTCGCCGAGGCGGTCGCGCAGGGCCTCGGCGGCCTCGAGTGCCTGTCGGGCATCCCCGGCCTCAACGGCGCCACGCCCGTGCAGAACGTCGGCGCGTACGGCGTCGAGATCTCCCAGGTGCTGCAGTCGGTGGACCTGCTGGACCGCCGCAGCGGCAAGGTGCACCAGGTGCCCGCAGCCAAGCTGGGCCTCGACTACCGCACCAGCGTGCTCAAGGGCACGGACAACGCGGTCGTGCTGCGCACCAGGTTCTCGCTGACCTCCGGCGGCATGTCCGCGCCGATCCGCTACGGCGAGCTGGCGCGCGTCCTCGGTGTGGCGCAGGGCGAACGCGTTCCGGCCGACGAGGCCCGCAAGGCCGTGCTGGAACTGCGGCGCGGCAAGGGCATGGTGCTCGACGCCACCGACCACGACACGTGGAGCGCGGGCTCGTTCTTCACCAACCCGATCATCGACGACTCGACGTTCAGCGGCGTGCTGATCCGCATCGCCGAACGCCTCGGCGCCGACGTCGACGTGCCGAGCTACCCCGCGGGCCACGGCCAGAAGAAGCTCTCCGCCGCGTGGCTGATCGAACGCGCCGGGTTCCGCAAGGGCCACCAGGGACCCGGCGGCCGGGTCTCGTTGTCCGGCAAGCACACGCTGGCCCTGACGAACCGCGGCGGCGCCTCGACCGAGGACCTGCTCGACCTCGCGCGCGAGGTGCGCGACGGCGTGCGGGCGGCGTTCGGTGTGGAACTGCACCCGGAACCGGTCTTCGTAGGCGTTCAGCTGTAAGTCCGTACGGGTGACTCCGTGTGACGAACCGCTACTTCCCGTGTTTCATTGAGGTAGGACCGCTGGAACGGGGGTCGCCATGAGCTACCTCGACGAGAACGCGCGTGAGGTCATCAGGCCGGTCAAGCGCATGGTCGAAGACGAGTTCCTGTCCCGGCCAGGGGTGATCGGCGTCGACATCGGCGAGAAGGTCACCCGCGGCCGCCCGACGGGCAGGGCCGCGATCGTGGTCTACGTGTGCGCCAAGGGACCTGACCACCCGCAGCAGATCCCGGTGGAGGTCCGCGGCGTGCCGACCGACGTGGTCGCCGAGTCGATCGTGCTGCACCGGGCCAGGATCAGCCGCGCCGCCGACGGGCAACCCGTTGCGGCGGAACGGCATCCGGTGCTGCGCGGGGGCATCGGCATCGGCCCTGCCAGGTCGTTCAGGGTCGTGCCGCCCGAGGTCGAGCGTGCCGGCGAGTACGTGATCGCGGGCACGCTCGGCGCGTTCGTCCTCACCCGTGACGAGCCTCGCAAGGTGTTGGGGCTCACCACTTTCCACGTCGGGTGTGTCGACGACTCGTGGTCGGTGGGCGACGAGTTCGTGCATCCGTCCCGAGTGGACGGCGGGGTTCCCGGTGCCGACGAGATCGCCGTGCTGGACCGGGCGGCGCTCGCCGGAGCGGTGTCCGCGGCGGGCCTGCGGATGGGCGCCCGGCCGTTCCGCGCGGAGGTGCTCGACGTCGGCGCGATCATGGGCAGCGCCAGGGCCGTCATCGGCTCGACCGTGCGCAAACGTGGCCGCACCACCGAACTCACGTACGGCGTGATCGAGTCGACGGACTCGACGCTGCGGCTCGACTTCGGCGACGGGATCGGCGTCCGGACGTTGCGCGACCAGATCCGCGTCCACTCGTCCGAACGCTTCGGCGACCACGGGGACAGCGGCGCCGTGCTGGTCGACGCCGACAACTTCGTCGTGGGCCTGTACGTCGCCGGATCAGGCTCGACGGGGTTCGCGAACCCCATCGAGCCCGTCCTGCGTCAGCTGGACGTGGAGTTGCTCACTCCCGGTGTGCCCGAGTCGCGGAGGCCTGGGCCCGCGGCTTGAGCACGATGGTGTCCAGGTTCACGTGCGAGGGCCGGGTGACGGCGAACGCGATCACGTCCGCCACGTCGTCCGCGACCAGCGGCGTGATGCCCTGGTAGACCTTGGCCGCGCGCTCGGTGTCGCCGCCGAACCGGTTCGCCGAGAAGTCCGTCTCGACCATGCCCGGCTGGATCTCGGTGATCCGCACCGGCTGACCGAGCAGCTCGCCGCGCAACGTGCGGTGCAACGCCGACTGGGCGTGCTTGGCGCTCGTGTACCCGGAGCCGTTGTCATAGGCCTCGTACGCGGCGATGGACGTCACGGACACGATGTGCCCGTCCCCGGACGCGATCAGCTTCGGGATGAACGCCTTGGTCACCAGCAGGGTGCCCAGGACGTTCGCCTCCCACATCCAGCGCCACTCGTCCGCGCTCCCCTCGGCGACGGTCGAGAGCCCGCGCGCACCGCCCGCGTTGTTCACGAGGACGTTCGCCTGGGGTACCCGGTCCGCGAAGGCGGCGACGGAGGCTTCGTCGGTGACGTCCAGCTCGATGGCCGTCCCGTCGATCTCCTTCGCGATAACGTGGAGGAGGTCCAGACGACGTGCACCGAGCACGACGTGGAAGCCCTCGGCGGCCAACCGGCGCGCGGTGGCCTCGCCGATGCCCGCGCTAGCTCCGGTCACAACTGCGACAGGTCGATTCACGACTTCGATCGTAGGTGCCGAACGGGGTGTGACTGACATCACTCACACCCCGATGGGGTTCTGGACGTCCACCATGGTGGGAGGTCGAAACCGTGAAGAGAACACTTGTCGCGCTGGTCGCCGGACTGACGCTGCTGACCGGCTGCTCGAGTGTCGAGGCAGGATCGCCGAAGGCGGACAGCTCGTTGCCGTCCGCGAAGGTGACCCTGTCCCCGGTCGACGGAACCAAGGACGTGCAGGTCACGACCCCGGTCCAGGTCACCGTGGTGGACGGCAAGATCGAGTCCGTCGCACTGAAGTCCCCCGAGGGCGCCGACGTCAAGGGCACCCTCACCGAGGACAAGTCCGGCTGGACGACGGCCGAGCCCCTGGGCTACGGCAAGACGTACAGCTACAACGGCAAGGCCGTCGGCTCCGACGGCAAGCCGGTCGAGCTCAAGGGCTCGTTCACCACCGTCGCGCCCGGTTCGCAGACCCGCGCGACGCTCTGGCCCTCCGACAACCAGACGGTCGGCATCGCCGCACCGATCATGGTCAAGTTCGAGGCGCCGGTCGAGGACAAGGCCACCGTCGAGAAGGCCCTCAAGGTCACGAACTCGGCGAACGTCCAGGGCTCGTGGGCCTGGCTCAGCGCCCAGGAAGTGCACTTCCGGCCGGAGAAGTACTGGCCCGCCAACACGACGGTCAAGGTCGAGGCCAAGCTCTACGGCGTCAACTACGGCGGCGGCGCGTTCGGCAAGGCCGACGTGACCAGCGACTTCACCGTCGGCCGCAACCAGGTCGTGAAGATCGACAACCCGACGCACCGGCTCAAGGTGTTCCGCGACGGCGCGCAGGTCGCCGACTACCCGGCGTCGTTCGGCAAGGACGCCGACCCCGAGCTGACCACGCCGAACGGCACGTTCGTCGTCATGTCGAAGAACGACACGTTCTCGTTCGACAACCCGCGCTACGGCTACACCAACGTCGTGAAGAAGTGGGCCGTCCGGTTCTCCAACCACGGCGAGTTCATCCACGAGAACAACGACAACGCGGCGAACATCGGCAACAACAACACCTCGCACGGCTGCGCGAACCTGCTGGAAGCCGACGCGAAGGCGTACTACGACTCGGCGCTGGTCGGCGACCCGGTCGAGGTGACCGGCTCGATCACGACGCTGCCGGCCCAGTTCGACTGGTACGACTGGCAGATCTCGTGGGACCAGTGGAAGGGCAAGTCCGCCATCAAGTAGGACCGGCGGGAATGCGTCCCCCGACCAGGTCGTTCGTACGGGTGTGCATCTGACACACGTGGCGGCGGCCGGCGGGGGACGACTGGCCGTACGTGAGGCAGGTCCGGCTGACGCTCCGCCGGTGGTCCTGATCCACGGCTGGGCGCAGACGGGTGCCGTCTGGGACCTGCCCGGCTTTCACACCTACGCCGTCGACCTGCGCGGACACGGCGAATCGGACGACTTCGGCGACTACCGCGATTCCACCCAGTGGGCCGCGGACCTGAAGGCCGTGCTCGATCACACAGGGCCCGCGACCGTCGCCGGATGGTCCTACGGCGGGCTCGTCATCACCGACTACCTGCGCGTCCACGGGACCGCGGGCATCAACGCGCTGGTGTTCGTGAGCGCGATCACCGAGATCGGCCGCGGTCGCCCTGGAGGCGAGACCGGGCCGGTGATGCGGGACGCACTGCCCGGCGCGATCACCGACGACCTCGTGATGGCGAAGTTCTGCGAGGCCATGGCACCTGTCCTGCCTGCTGGGACCGTCGCGAAGCTCACTGCCTCCGCTACCTCCGTGAGCCATAAAGTGCGAGGTGAGCTGTTCCGCAGGGATGTGGGCAGCGCCGACGTGCTGAAGGCCGTTGACGTGCCGGCTCTGGTCGTGCACGGAACTCAAGACGAGGTGGTCGCCCCTGCCGCCGCCGAGTACTCCGCCGCCCTGATCCCCGGAGCCGAGTTGAGCCTGTACCCCGACACCGCGCACGCGCCCTTCCTGGAGCGGCCCGCGCGGTTCGCCGCCGACCTGCTGCGAGTCGCCCGATGAAGCGCGTCGCGGTGCTCTCAGTGCACACCTCGCCGCTCGAACAGCCGGGGACGGGTGATGCGGGCGGGATGAACGTCTACATCGTGCAGACGGCCACACGGATGGCCCAGCGCGGTGTCGAGGTGGAGATCTTCACCCGTGCCACCTCCTCCGAGCTGCCGCCGGTGGTCGAGCTGGCGCCGGGCGTGCGCGTCCGCAACGTCGCCGCCGGTCCGTTCGAGGGGCTCGGCAAGGAGGAGCTGCCGAGTCAGCTCTGCGCGTTCTCCGCGGGGGTCCTGCGGGCGGAGGCACGCCACGAGCCCGGCTACTACGACGCGATCCACTCCCACTACTGGCTGTCCGGGCAGGTCGGCTGGATCGCCCGCGAACGCTGGGGCGTGCCCCTGGTGCACACCGCGCACACGCTCGCCAAGGTGAAGAACCTGGCGCTGGCCGAGGGCGACGCGCCGGAGCCGCGGATGCGGGTGATCGGCGAGGAGCAGGTCGTCGCGGAGTCGGACCGGCTCGTGGCGAACACCGACATCGAGGCCGGCGAACTGATCAAGCTCTACGACGCGGAGCCGTCCAAGGTGGCCGTCGTGCCGCCGGGTGTGGACCTCGACCGCTTCACGCCGGGCGACCAGTGCGCGGCCCGGCAGGCGCTCGGCATCCCGCAGGACGCGATCGTGCTGGCGTTCGTCGGCAGGATCCAGCCGCTGAAGGCCCCTGACGTGCTGCTCCGGGCGGCCGCCGAGATGCTCGTGCGCGACCCCGGGCTGCGGTCGAAGCTCGTCGTGCTGATCGTCGGCGGGCCGTCGGGCAGCGGCACCGAACGGCCCAAGGCTTTGGAAGAACTGGCCGCTCAGCTGCAGATCACGGACGTCGTGCGGTTCCTGCCGCCGCAGCCGGGTCCGGCGCTGGCGGAGGTCTACCGGGCCGCCGACCTGGTCGCGGTGCCGAGCTACAACGAGTCGTTCGGGCTGGTCGCGCTGGAGGCCCAGGCCTGCGGGACGCCGGTGGTCGCGGCGGCCGTCGGAGGGTTGCCGGTGGCGGTCAACGACGGCGTGTCCGGGGTGCTCGTGCACGGGCACGAGGCCGGTGAGTGGGCTTCCGCGATCAACGGGGTCGCGCTGCCGCAGCGGGAGCACCTGGCGAGCAACGCCGTCGGGCATGCGCGACGCTTCTCCTGGGACCGCACGACTGACGCCCTGCTGGCGGGGTATCAAGAGGCGGGAGACGTGTTCCGCCGGGAGGTTTTCGCTTGAGCATCGATGGCGTCATCAAGGCTTTTCTGGACGAGCGGGAGCTGAAGTACGACCGGAGCGAGCCCGGCAAGTTCTTCGTGACGCTGCCGGGCACCAAGAAGCTCCAGACGAACCTGTGGCTGGTCGAGACGAAGCACGCGCTGGTCGTCGAGGCGTTCGTGTGCCGGCGGCCGGACCAGTCGTTCGAGGACGTGTACCGGTTCCTGCTGCGCCGCAACGCACGGCTGTACGGCGTGCACTACACGATCGACGCCGAGGGTGACATCTACCTGGTCGGACGGGTCGGCAAGCACGCCGTGACGCCCGACGAGCTGGACCGCGTGCTCGGGCAGGTGCTGGAAGCGGCGGACGGCGACTTCAACCCGTTGCTCGAGATCGGGTTCGCCGACGCGATCCGGCGGGAGTGGGCGTGGCGGGTGTCGCGCGGCGAGTCGCTGGCGAACCTGCAGGCCTTCCAACATCTCGTTTCGGACTAGCGGGCAACTCGTTTCGGCTTCCCCGGCAACCACCCGTCCCCGCCGTCCCGTCCGATGGGCATGCGCAGACCAGGGGTGTGGGTGGGAGTCGCGTTGCTGACCCTTGTCACGGCGGGGTGCAGCAGCAACATGAGTGGTGGTGGGTCGGCCGCGAAGGATGCCGCCGCGCCGCCGCAGGCGGCACAGCAGAAGGCGCCGCAGCAGGAGAACAACGCCGCGCCGGCCGTGCAGCCGGTGCAGCAGCAGGAACGGCAGTTGGTGCGCACGGCCACTGTCGACTTGCGCAGCGATGACGTGCTGAAGGCCATCGGTCAGATCAAGGACCGGGCCACGGCGGTCGGCGGGTTCGCGGGGCAGGAGAACTCGACCAGCAGGTCGGGGTCCGTGACCGTGCGGGTGCCGTCGTCCGAGCTGGACCGGGTCGTGCGCGATCTCGGGAGCGTCGGGGAGGTCACCCGCAGCGAGGTGCGCAGCGAGGACGTCACCGACCAGCTGGTGGACGTCGAGGCGCGGATCGCGACGCAGAAGGCCAGCGTCGAGCGGCTCCGCGTGCTGTTCGAGCGGGCCGGGACGACGGCCGAGATCGCGCAGATCGAGTCCGAGCTGACGAAGCGGCAGGCCGAGCTGGAGTCCCAGCAGCGGCGCAGCGAGTCGCTGAAGGGCAAGGTCGCGATGGCGACGTTGACCGTGCAGGTCGCGACCGTGCCGATCGCGCCGCCGGAACCGGAGAAGGCCGGGTTCCTGAGCGCGCTCGCCGGGGGCTGGAGCGCGTTGCTCGCCGTGCTGAACGGGATCCTGATCGCGGCCGGCGCCCTGCTGCCGTTCGTCGTGGCGCTGGGAGTGCCCGCGGCGGTGGTGATCTACGTCCTGCGCCGACGCAGGCGTGTCACCCGAATGAACGAAGCAGCCTGATCAAGTTCTACTGAGAGTGTGCCTTTGATGATGCGCGGAACGGCTCGGGAGAGAGGGGGAGTCGCATCGAGCCGTCCCGCGTCAAAGGTCCCCGCTGCTGTGGATCCGTGGACGGGGGGTGCCTGCGGATCCCAAGCGGGCCACGCGATTCGACGGGGGATGACGAATCGCGCTCGGTGCCTCGCGCTCGTCGAGTAAGCGTGGGAGCCGACTCGCGGAGGCGGTATCAACTTCTCAGATACATCCTTGCGATCACAAGTGCTTGTATTACTCCATTCGAGTGTATTTAGACGTGCTAAGTAACGTATCTGTAGCGATCGAGCAGTCCTTGACCTGCTCAGTGGCCTGGATCACGATGACCCCACAGGCTGGGTGTACAGCGCTGTACAGCGAGTGAATGAGGTCGCCGCATGGTCTTTCGCAGTCCGTACCCCGATGTCGAGATCCCCGATGTGTCGCTGCACCAGCTGTTGTTCGGCGACATCGCCGACCGGGTGGACCGGGTTGCGCTGATCGACGGCATGTCCGGTGCGTCGATGACCTACGGCCAGCTCGCCGGAGCCGTCGACCGGATGGCCGCCGCACTGGCAGCGCGAGGTATTGGGAAGGGTGATGTCGTCGGCATCCTCAGCCCGAACACGCCGTACTACGCCGTCGTGTTCCACGGCATCCTGCGTGCGGGCGCCACGGCCACCACGATCAACGCGCTCTACACGCCCGACGAGGTCGCGCACCAGCTGCACGACGCGGGCGCGAAGATGCTGTTCACCGTCTCGGTGCTGCTGCCCAACGCCGCCCCCGGCGCCGCGAAGGCCGGCGTGACCGACGTGGTCGTGCTCGACGGCGCGGAGGGCTACCCGTCGTTGCCCGAGCTGCTGGCGAACGACCACCCGGTGCCCGAGGTGACGATCAACCCGTCCGAGGACCTCGCGGTGCTGCCGTACTCGTCCGGCACGACGGCGCTGCCCAAGGGCGTAATGCTCACGCACCGAAATCTGGTCGCGAATCTCGTGCAATGTGGCCCAATTCTTTCGGATGTGGGCGCGCATACGCGAATTCTTGCGGTATTGCCGTTCTTTCACATCTACGGCATGCAGGTCCTGATGAACAACGGCCTGTACATCGGCGGTGTCGTCGTGACGCTGCCGAAGTTCGAACTGCCGGAGTTCCTGCGCGTCATCGCCGAGCACAAGACCGACCGCGTCTACATCGCACCGCCGGTCGCCGTCGCCCTGGCGAAGCACCCGATCGTCGACAAGTACGACCTGTCCCCGCTGCACACGCTGTTCTCCGGCGCCGCTCCGCTGGACGTCGAACTCGCCGACGCGGTGCGCAAGCGCATCGGCTGCCGCGTCGTCCAGGGCTACGGCATGACGGAGATGTCGCCGGTCAGCCACGCCATCCCGGACGGCCGCGACGACATCTCGGTCGGCACCGTCGGCGTGATCATCCCGAACCTCGAGTGCCGCCTGGTCGACCCGGCGACGGGCGAGGACGTCGGCGTGGACGAGCGCGGCGAGCTGTGGTGCAAGGGCCCGAACATCATGAAGGGCTACCTGAACAACGCCGAGGCCACCGCCGCCACCATCGACGACGACGGCTGGCTGCACACCGGCGACGTGGCCGTGATCGACGCCGACGGCATCGTCTCGATCGTCGACCGCGTCAAGGAACTGATCAAGTACAAGGGCTACCAGGTCCCGCCGGCCGAGCTCGAGGCCGTGCTGCTCACCCACGAGGAGATCGCCGACGCGGCGGTCATCGGCGTGCGCGACGCGGACGGCGAGGAGATCCCGAAGGCGTTCGTGGTGCGCCAGGCCGGATCGTCGATCGAGGGCGACGCCGTGATGGCGTTCGTGGCCTCGCACGTCGCGCCGCACAAGAAGGTGCGCGTGGTCGAGTTCATCGAGGCGATCCCGAAGTCGGCCGCCGGCAAGATCCTGCGCAAGGACCTGCGGGCTCGCGAACAGGCCTGATCTGCGACGTCCGAGAGGCCCCGGCAGGATGCTGCCGGGGCCTCTCGGCGTTTCGGCGGAAGGTGGGCGAAGTGGACGACGAAGAACTGAGGAAGTTGCGGGTGCTCGCCGCGGCCGGCGACGGCGACGCCGTGGACCAGCTCGTGGAGCTGGCGGGCGAACGCGGCGACTTCGACGAGCTGCGCCGGCTCGCGGACGGCGGTTCGTCCGACGCCGTGGACGTGCTCGTGGAGCTGGCCGGTGAGCGCGGTGATCTGGACGAGCTGCGGCGCCTCGCCGGCGCGGGCAGCGGCGACGCGGCCGACGTGCTGGCCGAGCTGGAGGAGCGGTAGCCCGTCCGCACCGGCGAATCTCATGGCGTGGATCACGGTGCCCGGCCGGGGTACGGCAGGGGGGTCGGCATGGCAGGCTAGCCGCCATGTCTGTCGGAACTTTGATCCTGCTCCGCCACGGCGAGAGCACGTGGAACGCGGAGAACCTCTTCACCGGCTGGGTGGACGTTCCCCTGTCGGAGAAGGGTGAGAAGGAGGCCCGTCGCGGCGGCCAGCTGCTGCGCGACGCCGGCGTCCTGCCGGAGATCCTGCACACGTCGCTGATGCGCCGGGCGATCATGACCGCGAACCTGGCCCTCGACGCCGCCGACCGGCACTGGATCCCGGTCAAGCGCGACTGGCGTCTCAACGAACGCCACTACGGCGCGTTGCAGGGCAAGAACAAGAAGCAGACGCTCGAGGAGTTCGGCGAGGAGCAGTTCATGCTCTGGCGCCGCTCCTACGACACCCCGCCGCCGCCCATCGAGCCCGGCAGCGAGTTCAGCCAGGACACCGACCCGCGCTACGCGGGCCTCGGCCCCGACCTGCCGCTGACCGAGTGCCTGCTCGACGTCGTGAAGCGCATGCTCCCGTACTGGGACGAGGCGATCGTCCCGGACCTGCGCACCGGCAAGACGGTCCTGGTGGCCGCGCACGGCAACTCGCTGCGCGCCCTCGTGAAGCACCTCGACGGCATCTCCGACGAGGCCATCGCGGGCCTGAACATCCCGACCGGCATCCCGCTGCGCTACGACCTCGACGAGGACCTGAAGCCGCTCAAGCCGGGTGGCGAGTACCTCGACCCCGACGCCGCGAAGGACGCCATCGCGGCGGTGGCGAACCAGGGTCGCTGAGCACATTTCGAGAAAGGCGCACCCGGCCTCCGGGTGCGCCTTTTTGCGTCGCGAGTTCGTGTCGGTCGTCCGGTCGCCTCTTCGGGTCAACCGCCGAAGGCGATTCGGGTCGAAGCGGTGGCCGGACGACCGACTTCCCGACGAACTCGCCGGAGTCTGCGAAGCAGCGACCACAGATAGAGTCACGGTTGGGTGAACACGGGCTGACCAGGGACGGAACAACCGTCCATTGAGGTGTCGCGGGTGTCACGGTTCACGCTTCCGCACTAGGCCAAGACACCTCTGAGCTGCTTACCATTCGCCTCGTGACCACAACGGGTTACCTCGCTGTGTCGATCGGCCTCGCGCTCATCGGCGTGATCGCCGCTTTCTTCATCGGCCGGTCCACCGCCCCACGGCACCCCCGGAAGCCGGAAGGCCTCACGGTCGCCGACCTCATCCAGCAGATCGTGCACGACTCGCACGACGGCATCGTGGTGCTGAACCACTTCGGTGACGTCGTGCTGCACAACCCCCGTGCCGAAGAGCTCGGGATCGTCCGCAACAACCGCGTCGACGACCGGGCCCGCAAGGCGGCCGAGGGCGTCCGCGGCAGCAACGAGGTCGTGTACGTCGACCTCTCGCCGTTGGAGGGCTATCGGACCGGGCGTCAGCCGGAGGCCGTGCACGCCGAGGTCCGCCTGCTCATCGAGAACTTCACGGTCGTGGACGCCACGGACGAGTCGGAGTCGGTGCGGCTGGAGAAGACCCGGCGCGACTTCGTGGCGAACGTCAGCCACGAGCTCAAGACCCCGGTCGGGGCCCTCGCGCTGCTGGCGGAGGCCGTGCTGGACGCGAGCGACGACCAGGACGAGGTCCGCCGGTTCAGCGCGAAGATCATGCAGGAGGCCACCCGCCTCGGCACGCTCGTCACCGAGCTGATCGCGCTGTCCCGGTTGCAGGGCGC
This sequence comes from Lentzea sp. NPDC092896, assembly GCF_044754905.1. Lineage (NCBI taxonomy): Bacteria > Bacillati > Actinomycetota > Actinomycetes > Pseudonocardiales > Pseudonocardiaceae > Lentzea > Lentzea sp. NPDC092896. Next base: position 130,103 of record NZ_JBIVPX010000016.1, on the reverse strand, counting down.
CGAGAAGCTGCCGGAGCTGTCCGACACCGAGATCGACGTCGTGATCAACGAGGCGCTGTCGCGGTCCAAGCTCGCCGCCGAGTCCGTCAACATCTCGATCAACGTCGACGAACCGAGCGGGTTCGTCGTGCCGGGCGACCGGTCGTTGCTGGTCACGGCGCTGACGAACCTGCTGGACAACGCCGTCGCGTACTCGCCGCCCGGCAGTCCGGTGAGCGTGAGCCGGCGGCTGGTGGACGGGCACGTCGAGATCGCGGTGACCGACCGCGGCATCGGCATCGCAGAGGACCAGCAGATCCGCGTCTTCGAGCGGTTCTACCGCGTCGACAAGGCCCGATCGCGCGCGACCGGGGGCACCGGTCTCGGGCTCGCGATCGTCAAGCACGTCGCCGCCAACCACGGCGGTGAGGTGAAGCTGTGGAGCCTGCCAGGAACGGGGTCCACCTTCACGCTGCGGATTCCCGCCGCGGCGACCGAACCGAATCCGACTCTCGTGCCTTCCGGCGCGGGTGACCCAGGAGGAGAGCTGTGACCAGAGTGCTCATCGTGGAGGACGAGGAGTCCTTCGCCGATCCGCTCGCCTTCCTGCTGCGCAAGGAAGGGTTCACCGCGGCGCTCGCGGCCACCGGCCAGGAGGCGCTCGAGGAGTTCGACCGCAACGGTGCCGACATCGTGCTGCTCGACCTGATGCTGCCCGGCATGAGCGGCACGGACGTGTGCAAGCAGCTCCGTCAGCGCTCCGCCGTCCCCGTGATCATGGTGACGGCCCGCGACAGCGAGATCGACAAGGTCGTCGGCCTCGAGCTCGGCGCTGACGACTACGTCACCAAGCCGTACTCGGCGCGGGAGCTCATCGCCCGCATCCGCGCGGTGCTGCGCCGCGGTGGCGAGTCCGAGGACCTGCTGCCGCAGATCCTGGAGGCCGGCCCGGTGCGGATGGACGTGGAACGCCACGTCGTCACCGTCGCGGGTCAGGACATCAGCCTGCCGCTCAAGGAGTTCGACCTCCTCGAGTACCTGCTGCGCAACGTCGGCAGGGTCCTGACCAGGGGCCAGCTGATCGACCGCGTGTGGGGAGCGGACTACGTGGGCGACACGAAGACGCTGGACGTGCACGTCAAGCGGCTCCGTTCGAAGATCGAACCTGACCCCTCGGCACCGCGGCACCTCGTTACGGTCAGGGGTCTGGGTTACAAGTTCGAGTCCTGACGGACACGACCAGGTACCGTTTCCGGCGTGCGCCTGGGCGTTCTCGACGTGGGGTCCAACACCGTCCACCTACTGGTGGTGGACGCGCATCGTGGTGCCCACCCAATCCCGATGACGTCCGAGAAGACGATCCTTCGTCTCGCCGAGCAGCTCGACGACCGGGGACAGCTCTCCAAATCGGGCGCTGACCAGCTCGTTCGTGCCGTGGCCGCCGCCAAGGCGTCGGCCAAGAAGTCCGGCTGCGACGACATGATGGCGTTCGCGACCTCGGCGGTGCGCGAGGCGGGCAACTCGGCCGAGGTGCTCGACCGCGTGCGCACCGAGACCGGGGTCGAGCTGAAGGTCCTGTCCGGCGAGGACGAGGCCCGCTACACCTTCCTCGCGGTCCGCCGCTGGTACGGCTGGTCCGCCGGGAGGTTGCTCAGCCTCGACATCGGTGGCGGCTCGCTGGAGCTCGCCATCGGCCGTGACGAGAACCCGGACCTGGCCTTCTCCGTGCCGCTCGGCGCGGGAAGGCTCACCAGGACCCGGTTCAAGAAGGATCCGCCCCGGCGTTCGGAGGTCCGCGAGACCACCGACTGGCTCGCCGACCAGCTCGCGCCCGTGGCGCGGAAGCTGAAACGCGCGGGTGAACCCGATCGAGTGGTTGCGACCTCAAAAACTTTCCGAACGCTGGCGCGGCTCACCGGGGCCGCGCCATCGTCTGCCGGGCCCAGGGCGCGTCGGGTTCTCACCGACGCCGGCCTGCGGCAGCTGATCGCGTTCATTTCCCGGATGTCGGCCAACGACCTCGCGGAGCTGGAAGGCGTGAGCACTTCACGCGCACACCAGCTCGTCGCGGGAGCGTTGGTCGCGGAGGCAACAATGCGAGCCCTGTCACTCACGCAGCTGGAGATTTGCCCCTGGGCACTCCGGGAGGGTGTCATCCTCCGGCGGCTGGATCACACTGATGGGACGGACCAGAGCGATACTGGACGGACTGGCCAGACCGGGGCACGGTGGAGTTGATGAGTCGAGAGAGCGGATCGGACCAGACGCAGCGCACAGTCGCTGAGCTGCTCGCCCAGTACGGGGGCAGCGCAGAGAGTGCGCCACGTCGGCGACGCCGCCGGGCTGACGACGAGGACGACGTCCAGCAGCCGGAGACCGCGCCCCAGACGATCATCGAGCGGGTGCTGTCCGACAGCGGCCGCCTGATGGCCATTCGCGACGACGACGTACCGCAGCCCGGTCGTCGCGCCGCACCCGAACCGCCGGCCGAGCGCACGGCGTACCAGCCGAAACAGCAGGTCGCGCCGCCGAAGCCGCCACAGCAGTCGCAGCAGATGCCGGTGCCGCAGGCCCAGCCGCCGCTGGTCCGCAGACCGGCCCCGCAGCAGCCGAAGCCGGCGCCGCCCGTCCCCAAGCCCGTCGCGCCGGTGCCGCCGCCTCCCGCGGCCGCCGAGCAGACCAGGCAGGTGCCGCAGGTTCGCGACCAGCCGTCCCGCTCGGACATGCCGCGCCCGGACGTGCCCGGCCGCCTGGAGGCACGGCTCGACCAGGCGCCCGGCGCGCCGTCGCGCACGAACATCACCCGGCCGCCGAAGCCGGTTCCGCCGTCGGTGCAGATGCCGGTGCCGGGCCCGCCGCGCGAGGCGATGACCGAGCAGCTTCCGCGCATCCCGGCGAAGGCGCCGGTGGACAAGATCGCCGCGCTCGAGACCGAGTCCGTGCTGATCGTGCCGCCCGCCCCGCCGAAGCTGCCGGAACCGTTGCCGGGCAACGTGCCCGACGCCTGGTTCAGCGACGACGACGCGGACGCCAAGACCGACCTGTCGATGGCGCCGATGGAGTCGACCGCGGCGCACCCCGCCCCGTACGTGGACGACGACTCGCAGGAGTACGCCGTCTACCGCCCGGAGGACGACTACCTCGCGGACGCCGACGAGGAGGACGACGAGGACGAGGGTCCCGCCGGCCTCGACGACGCGGCCGACGTCGAGGAGGACCCGGACGCCGAACCGCGCTCGGCCGGCAAGGAATGGCTGATCATGATCGGCCAGCTCGCCGTCGGCGTGCTCGGCGGCGCCGCGCTGTGGCTCGCGTTCAACTACCTGTGGCGCTCGGTACCGGCCGCCGCACTCGTGGTGGCGCTTGCCGTTACCGTGGGTCTGGTGTTGCTGGTTCGAAAGATCCGCCGAGCGGACGATCTGCAGACCACCGTCCTGGCCGTGCTCGTTGGCCTCATCGTGACCGTCTCACCAGCGGCGATGCTGCTGGTGAAGAGTTGACCGCCCGCATCCCGGTCGGGCTTTCCACGGCGTCGGTCTACCCGCAGCCAGCCGGAGCGGCGTTCGAGATCGCGTCCGAACTGGGCTACGACGGCGTCGAGCTGATGGTGTGGGCCGACCCGGTGTCGCAGGACATCCGCGCGGTCGACCGCCTGTCGTCCCGGACGGGCATGCCGGTCCTCGCCGTGCACGCGCCCTGCCTGCTCATCTCGCAGCGGGTGTGGTCGCCGGACCCGGCCGAGCGGTTGCGCCGGTCGGTTCGGGCTGCCCTTGATCTTGGCGCTTCGACCGTGGTGCTGCATCCGCCGTTCCGGTGGCAGCGCAAGTACGCGGACGGGTTCGCGGAGCTGGTCTCGTCGCTGGAGTCCGAGAGCGGGATCGCCATCGCGGTGGAGAACATGTTCCCCGTGCGGCGGCCTCTGGGGCGGGGGCGGACTGTCGAGATGAACGCGTTCAAGCCTTCTGTGGATCCGACTGATGTCGGGCACGCCAACTACACCCTGGATTTGTCTCACTCTGCTGCCGCGCACATGGACGCGTTGGAGTTGGCCAAGCGGATGGGGGATGGGCTGCGGCACATCCATCTCGCTGATGGGTCCGGGGCTCCCAAGGACGAGCACATGGTGCCCGGGCGCGGGACGCAGCCTTGCGCGGAGCTGTGCGAGATGCTGGCTCGGGGTGGGTTCGACGGGCAGGTCGTGCTGGAGGTCAACACGCGGCGGGCCGGGACTCCTGCTGGGCGGCGGGAGATGTTGGCGGAGGCGTTGTTGTTCGCCCGGCTGCACCTGGACTGGGCCGCTGAGGGTGAGGCCGGGAAGGCTCGGCCTGGGTTGTCTCGCTGATCGCGGGTTCCTGGTTGTGCGGGCGGGTCTTGTTGCGTGCGGGCCGTTGCGTTCCAGCGGGGTTGGTCGCGTTCCTGACGTTCCGTCGCCTTGCGAGGGTGGTCCATCAGGCAGTGACGAAGTGCGGGGTTGCGATTGGGGCTTGACCTTGAGCCTCTAGCTGGGCGCGTAGTCGGCCTCACAAGCCGGGGTGAAAGCGCCCCGGCCGAGCCCAGACAGGGTGGCACCCAGCCCCTCAAGGTCAAGCCCCAATCGCCATGAGCGGGGCTCACCGCTACCCGGCGCTCTAGGTTCAGACACCTCGCTTCGCATCGCCACGCCAGGACTCGTACGTGGTCGTTTTGCGTCGTCGGCTGCCGGGTGGCACCGCGCGGTGCGGGTTGCGATGGCGCGTCTCGGCGCTGTGAGTTGAGTCGCGAGTTAGGGTTTCCGGTGTGAACCCGCTGCGAGCGTTGATCATGGCCGCGTCTCGCAACGAGGCCGTCCGTCATCTGGTCGCCAACGCGCCGATCAGCCGTGATGTCGTGAAGCGGTTCGTCGCCGGCGAGACCACCGAAGACGCGGTCGAGGTCGTGCGGGGGCTGGGGCTGCCGGTGACGCTCGACTACCTCGGTGAGGACACGAAGGACGAGGCTCAGGCCGAGCGGACCGTGCAGGCGTACCTCGAGTTGCTCGACGCGTTGCACGCCGCTGGGCTGGCGGTGAACGCCGAGGTCAGCGTCAAGTTGACTGCGGTCGGGCAGACGCTCGACGAAGCGCTCGCCCTGACGAATGCCTCCCGGATCTGTGCCGCGGCCGAGCAGTGCGGGACGACCGTCACGCTCGACATGGAAGATCACACGACCACCGACTCGACGTTGCGGGTCCTGCACGAACTGCGTCGCAGCTGGCCTTGGGTGGGGGCGGTGTTGCAGTCGTACCTGCATCGGACGCTGGACGACTGCAAGGCGCTCTCCGGGGCCGGGAGCAGGGTTCGGCTGGTCAAGGGGGCCTACGCGGAGCCTCCCGAGGTTGCGATTCAGGATCCATTCGAGGTTGATCTGAACTACGTGCGGTGCCTGAACGTTCTCCTCGCCGGAGAGGGGTATCCGATGTTCGCGACGCACGACCCGCGCTTGATCGAAATCATTGGCGAACGAGCGCGCTGGTATGACAAAACTGACTTCGAGTACCAGATGCTCTACGGCATCCGGACCGAGGAGCAGAAGCGTCTCGGGACTCGCGTTTATGTTCCCTACGGCGAGCAGTGGTACGGATATCTCATGCGGCGACTTGCGGAACGGCCTGCCAACGTGACCTTCTTCCTGCGGTCGCTGGCCAGCCGCTCATGACCTTCTCGAAGTCCAGTGCGGTGCGGTCGCTCGGTGACGGAACCTTCACCGCGTCCCTGCCCGCCGAGTGGACCGTGGGCCCGAAGCCCCACGGCGGTTTCCTTCTCGCGGTGATGACCCGTGCGGCGGCTCATGTCGCCGACGGTGATCCGTTGGCCGTGTCCGCGCAGTTCCTGCGTGCGCCGGAGGTCGGGCCCGTGCTGGTCCGCACGGACGTGCGCAAGGCCGGGCGGACGGCGACGGTCATCGCGGTGACGCTGGAGCAACGCGGTCAGGTGTGTGTGGAGGCATCGGTGACGACGGGGCGGATCCCCGAGCACCGGGCCGACTACGTGAACCTGCCCACCATGCCCGCGGCGCCACCGCCCGGTTCGGTGGAGATGGCGACGTTCCCGACCGGCGGGGTCTACCGGGTGGGCGCGCTGTGCGACCTTCGGGTGGACCGCGAGTCGGCGACGTTCCTCGACCGGCGCACGGACGGACCGCTCACGCTGAAGCTGTGGGCGCGGCCGACCGACGAGCAGCCCGACCCGTACTTCGCGTTGCTCGCGGGCGACCTGTCGATGCCGGTGACGTTCAACCTCGGCCGTTTCGGCTGGTCACCGACTGTGCAGCTGACGGCGCTGCTGCGGGCCCGGCCGGCGCCGGGCTGGTTGCGCATCCACGTCACCTGCCAGGCGGTGCACGGCCAGTGGTTCGACGAGGACGCCACGGTGATCGATTCCGCCGGCCGGTTGGTGTGTCAGGCACGGCAGCTGGCGTTGACACCCGCTGTGTGAGACTTGACCGATGACGAAGATCGCGGTGCTCGGCGCGGGCAAGATCGGTGAGGCGCTGCTGTCCGGGCTCTTGCAGGGCGGCCGCGCCGCCACGGATCTCCTGTTCACGGAGAAGCACGAGTCACGGGCTCGTGCTCTGACCGAGCAGTACGGCTTCGAGGCCGTCACGGTCCCCGGCGCGGCGGCCCAGGCCGACGTGCTGGTCGTGGCGGTCAAGCCGCAGGACATCGAGCCGTTGCTCACCGAGCTCGCGCCGGTGCTGCGTCCCGGCACGTTGATCGTCTCGCTGTGCGCGGGGCTGCCGACGGCCCTGTACGAGCGCAGGCTGCCCGAGGGCACGCCGGTCGTGCGGGTCATGCCGAACACCCCGATGGTCGTCGGCGAGGCCATGAGCGCCGTCTCCGGCGGTTCCAACGCGACGCCGGAGCACCTCAAGGTCGTCGAGGAGTTGCTGTCGACCGTGGGCAAGGTCGCGGTCGTGCCGGAGTCGCAGCAGGACGCGGTGACGGCGCTGTCCGGCTCCGGTCCGGCGTACTTCTTCTTCCTGGTCGAGGCGATGATCGACGCGGGCATCCTGCTCGGCATCCCGCGCGACCTCGCCTCGACGCTGATCATCCAGTCGGCCGTGGGGGCCGCGACGATGCTGAACGAGGGCTCCTCGCACCCCGTGATCCTGCGTGAGGCGGTCACGTCGCCCGCGGGCACGACGATCATGGCCATTCGCGAGCTGGAGAAGCACGGCGTCCGTGCGGCCCTGCTCGCGGCCATCGAGAGCGCTCGTGACCGCTCGGTCGAACTGGGCCGGCAGCACGAGGACTGACCCAAGTGAGGGGTCGTCCCCACTTTGGACGTCGCAGGAGTCACACCAGTCCCGCTACTCTCAGAGGCAGCACGTGCGTGTCGAACCGTTGGTGGGGAAGACCGACGGCACGACACGTGTCGAAGGATGCGGTGATGTATGCCTGCGAAGGAGAACGAACGAACAGGTCTCGCTCAGGTTCAGTTCCTGACCGTGGCCGAGGTGGCCTCGATGATGCGGGTCTCCAAGATGACCGTGTATCGCCTGGTGCACTCCGGTGAGCTGCCCGCTGTTCGGGTCGGCAAGTCGTTCCGGGTGCCCGAGAAGGCGGTCCACGCCTACCTGGAGAACGCGTACTTCGACGCTGGCTGAAGGCTGGTGAACCTCGCCGGGTAGACTGGTAGGCCGATCGTGCTTACCGGCGCGCCGTGCTTGACACGGCCAAGGCTGGGGCGCGCCAGTCAAAGCAACGTCTAGAGCTAAGGAACCCGCATGGGCTCGGTCATCAAGAAGCGCCGCAAGCGCATGTCGAAGAAGAAGCACCGCAAGCTGCTGCGCAAGACCAGGGTCCAGCGCAGGAAGCGCGGCAAGTAAGCCCGCATGCGCTCTGCCGCCGCCGGCCTCCTCACGGAGGTCGGCGGCGGTTGCGTTTCCAAGGGCCGTCCAGGGGTACTCGGTCGGGTGCTTGCACCGGCACGGATATCACCCACTGAGACGAACCACGGGAAACACGGGATCGGTCGCCGCCGTTCGGGTGATTAGCCGGTAAAGCCTGCGTGACCTGCGTCAAGACGGCGTTCCGGCCCCCTGCGGTTCTCTATTCGGTCTGTAGCATCGACCAATCGCACCACCCTTCGTGCTTGGAGTCGCATGACGCCCAAGGTCGTCCTCGTCACCGGAGTCAGCCGCTTCCTCGGCGGCCACCTCGCCGCGCGCTTCGCCGCGAACCCGGACATCGAGCGCGTGCTCGGTGTGGACACCGAACCGCCGCCGCGCGATCTGCTGCGCCGCATGGGCAGGGCCGAGTTCGTGCGGGCCGACATCCGCAACCCGCTGATCAGCAAGGTCATCTCCACCGCGAACGTGGACACCGTCGTGCACGCCTCCGTCACCGCGAACCCGGCCGGGCCCACCGGTCGCACGGTGATGAAGGAGATGAACGTCATCGGCACCATGCAGCTGCTGGCCGCGTGCCAGAAGTCGCCCAAGGTGCAGAAGCTCGTCGTGAAGTCGACCAGCGCCGTCTACGGGTCCAGCAGCCGCGACCCGGCGGTGTTCACCGAGGACATGGGCCCCAAGGACCTGCCGTCGTCCGGCTACGCCAAGGACGCGGTCGAGGTCGAGGGGTACGTGCGCGGGTTCGGCCGCCGCAGGCCGGATGTGAACGTCACCACGCTGCGCTTCACGAACTTCATCGGCCCGCGCATCGACACGGTGCTGACGCGCTACTTCGCTCTTCCGGTCGTGCCCACGGTTCTGGGCTACGACGCTCGTGTGCAGCTGTTGCACTCCGAGGACGCACTGGCGGTCCTGGAGCGCGCGACGATGCACGACCTGCCCGGTGTGTTCAACGTGGGCGGCGACGGCGTGCTGCTGCTGTCGCAGGCGATTCGACGGGCGGGCAGGTTGAACCTGCCGGTGCCCAGCATGGCCGTGCCCACGGTCGGTGGCTTCTTCCGGAGCGCCCGGCTCGTCGACTTCTCGCCGGACCAGATGAGGTTCCTCAACTGGGGGCGCGTGGTCGACACCACCCTGCTGCGCAAGGAATTCGGGTTCACGCCGCGGTGGACCACCCAGCAGGCGTTCGACGACTACGTGAACGGCCGAGGACTGAAGCCGCTCATCGACCCGGAGACGGTCGAAGCCGCGGAGCGGGGAATCCTCGACGCGGCCGCCCGTTTCCGCTGATCTTTGCTTTGAGGAGATGAACGCAGTGGCAGGAGCACGCGTTATCCCGCTGCACGACCCGGAACGCGACGCCGCGCGCAGAGCGCGCCACGTCGAGGTGGTTCCCGAGCCGGAGCAGCAGCAGCCCGAGACGTCGGACTGGGAACGCAGGCTCGCCGACCTGCTGTCCTTCGCCCGCAGGCGGATCGCGGGCGACTACCAGATCGACGAGTTCGGGTTCGACCGCGACCTGACCGAGAACGTGCTGATGCCGCCGCTGAAGCCGTTGTACGAGAAGTGGTTCCGCGTCGAGACCATCGGCCTGAACAACATCCCGCTGGCCGGTGGCGCGCTGATCGTGGCGAACCACTCCGGCACGTTGCCGCTGGACGCCCTGATGACGTCGTACGGCATCGCCGCCGAGCACCCGGCGCACCGGTCGCTGCGCGGGCTCGGCGCCGACCTGGTGTTCCGCACGCCGCTGCTCGGCGCGATCGCGCGCAAGGGCGGCCAGACGCTCGCGTGCAACGCGGACGCCGAACGGCTGCTGTCCTCCGGTGAGCTCGTCGGCGTGTGGCCGGAGGGCTTCAAGGGCGTCGGCAAGCCGTTCAAGGACCGCTACAAGCTGCAGCGCTTCGGCCGCGGCGGCTTCGTGTCGGCGGCGCTGAAGACCGGCGTGCCGATCATCCCGTGCTCGATCGTCGGGGCCGAGGAGATCTACCCGATGATCGGCGACATCAAGGCTCTCGCGCGGCTGTTCGGCTTCCCGTACTTCCCGGTGACGCCGTTCTTCCCGCTGCTCGGCCCGCTCGGGGCGATCCCGCTGCCCTCGAAGTGGTACATCGAGTTCGGCGAGCCGATCCAGACGGACGTGTTCGGCGAGAACGCCTCCGACGACCCGATGCTCGTCTTCAACCTCACCGACCAGGTGCGGGAGACGATCCAGCAGACCCTCTACCGGCTGCTCACCCAGCGTCGGAACGTGTTCCTCGGCTGATCAGGTCCTGGACCTGGTCGTAGCTGAACGACCGCGAGACCGGTTCGCCGTCGCGCACTGCCCGAGCGGTCGCGACGGTGTGGTGCAGGGCCGCCCTGAACAGCAGCGAGCCGGTGCTGATCCGCTTCACCCCGAGGTCGCCGAGCTCCTTCGGGGTGCGGTGCTGGGCCAGCACGTTCAACGGGGCGAGCGCCGCGAGCTTCTCGATGTCCCTGGGTTCGGTCAGGCCCGCGACGAAGATCCCGTCCGCGCCGGCGTCGACGTAGCGGCGGGCCCGGTCCTCGGTCTCCTCCAGGGCCACGCCCTGCCAGTGGGTGTCGATGCGGGCGTTGAGGAAGACGCCCGGCGCGCGTCCCTTCACGGCCGCGATGAGTTCTGCCTGCTCCTGCGGGGTGGCGAGACCGTGCGGGCGGCCGTCCTCCAGGTTCACCCCCGCCACGCCGAGGTCCGCCACGAGATCGGCCACCTCCGCCGGTGTCCTGCCGAAGCCCGACTCCAGGTCCGCGGTGACCGGGCAGGGCAACGTGGCCAGGCGCCTCGCCAGTGCCGTCGCCTGGTCGCCGGCCAGGCCCATGCCGTCCGGGATGCCGTGCGCCGCCGCGACGCCGAGGCTCGTCGTGCCGATCGCCGTGAAGCCCGCCGCGTGCAACGCCGCCGCTGAGGCGTGGTCCCAGGCGTTGGGGAGGATCAGCGGCTCGTCCTGGTGGTGCATGGCCCTGAACGCCATGTTCTTGGCGATCCGGGTGGCCAGATCACGGCCTGGGCAGGCGTGCGGGCCGTGGCCGAACGGGTGGTCGTCGAGGCCGACCTCGATCGTGCCGGTCTCCGCGGCCCTGCGGGTGATCGGAACCGGTGGGGCCTGGTTGCCGGTGCGCAGGTGCTCGGCCAGTGCGTTCGTGGCCGCCCAGGCCTGGACGAGCAGGCCGATTCTCGCCGCGGACTCCTCGTCGTGGGTGGTGGCCAGGCGTTCCACGGCCGCGTCGGCTTCCGCGGTGATCGGCTCGTGCGGCTGGTAGGTCGGGGCGATTCTGGCGATGTCGTTCAGCGAGCCGGGGAGGCCCAGCGCGGTCGCCAGCTCGTCGAGCGTGGTGGCGGTGACGTTGTCGAGGAGCTTGGTCGTGAGCGCACGCCTGCGGGTGTGCTCTTGGCCGTTGCTGAAACGGACGACGGTGGCGCGCAGCCACGCCACGCCCCGGTCGCCGCCGGGTACGGCCGGTACGGGGAGGTTCAGCAGCTCTTCGGTCATGGTGCCGACGCTAGGGCCCGGACGGTTCGGCGCGGGCCGAAGTGTTCCGGTCGCAGAATGGGTCCATGGAGGGACTTGCTCAGGTTGCCGGGTTGCTCGCGGACCGGACGCGGGCGGCGTTCTGCGGTGCCCTGCTGGACGGACGCGCCTGGACGGCTCGGGAACTGGCCGCTCACGCCGGGGTGGCCGCCTCCACCGCCAGCGAGCACCTGACCCGGCTGGTCGAGGGCGGGCTGCTGGTCGAGCACCGGCAGGGACGGCACCGGTACGTGGCGTTGGCCGGGCCGCACGTCGCGGAACTGCTGGAGAGCATGGTCGCGTTCGCCGGGCCGGACGCGCGGCCCCGTTCGCTGCGCGCGTCCTCCGCCTCGGAGGCGATGGCGCGTGGCCGGACCTGCTACGACCACCTGGCCGGGCAGCTCGGGATCGCGTTGAGGTCAGGGCTGGTGGGGCTGGGTGTCGTCACCGCGGAACTCGCCGTCACCGAACCCGGAATGGTGTGGCTGAAGGAACTCGGGTTCGAGCCGTCGCAGCGCCAGCTCAGCCGGGCCTGCCTGGACTGGACCGAGCGCGTGCCGCACCTCGCCGGCGCGGCAGGAGCTCACCTGTGCAAGGTGTTCCTCGAGCGCGGCTGGGTGCGCCGGATCGGGTCCGGGCGGGCCGTCGTTCTCGCACCTGCCGGCGAGCAGGGCTGGCGGGAACTGGGGATCGTCTGACCCGCTACTTCACCCGGCGGCGGTAGGCCATCGTGGCCGCCACGGCTCCGGCGAGGGCACCCGCGCCCAGCACCGACGGGACGCCGATCTTCGCCGCCTTGCGGCCGGTGCGGAAGTCGCGGATCTCCCAGCCCTTGCGGCGGGAGACCTCGCGCAGCTGCGAGTCCGGGTTCACGGCCACGGCGGTGCCCACGACCGAGAGCATCGGGACGTCGTTGGACGAGTCCGAGTAGGCGGTGCACCTGCGCAGGTCGAGGCCTTCCTTGGCGGCCAGCGAGCGGACCGCCTGAGCCTTGGCCTTGCCGTGCAGGAGGTCGCCGACCAGTCGGCCGGTGTAGACGCCGTTCGTCGACTCGGAGACGGTGCCGAGGGCGCCGGTCAGGCCGAGGCGGCGCGCGATGATCTGGGCCAGCTCCACCGGGGTGGCGGTGACCAGCCAGACGCGCTGACCCGCGTCGAGGTGCATCTGGGCGAGGGCCTGCGTGCCCTTCCAGATGCGGTCGGCCATCAGTTCGTCGTAGATCTCCTCGCCCAGCGAGACCAGTTCGGCGACGCTGCGGCCCGCCACGAAGGACAGGGCCTGCTCGCGGGAGGCCTTGACCGACTCCGGGTCCTCGCGGCCGCCGACGCGGAACTTGAGCTGCTGCCAGACGAAGCCCGCGAGGTCCGAGGACGAGAAGTACTTGCGCGCGGCCAGGCCGCGGGCGAAGTGGAAGATCGACGCGCCCATCATCATCGTGTTGTCCACGTCGAAGAAGGCCGCGGCCGTCAGGTCCGGCGGGACCGTCAGTGACGCTTCGAGCTCTGGCGCCATTGCGGCAGCCTGGATCGCCGCGTCTGCCGATGCCTCGCCGGCTAGTTCGGCCAGCCGGTCGCTCTCCACGTCACGCTTGCTTGCCATGTCCCAAGCGTAGCGATCAGGTTCGTCGGAAAGCGCCCGACTCAGCCGAAGCTGATGCCGGGGAGCAGCGGAAGCGAGATGCTCGGCAACGGGAGCGGCAGCGGAATCGTGATTCCCGGCTTGCCCGTCGACGGCTTCGTGGACGTGCCCGGCTGGGACGTCTGCGGGTTCGACGTGCCCGGCGCCACCGACTGGGTGGGCTGAACCGGAGGAGCCACCGAGCCGGACGGCACGGGCAGGCCGGACGGGGTCGGCTGCACCGAGGACGGCTTGCGGCCCGTCGAGGAGTTCGGATCGGTGACGGCCGCGGCGCACGCGTCCTTGGCCGGCAGCGGGCCGAGCGGGTCGGACGAACCGCTGGTCACGGCGTCGCACCCGGCTCGTGCGGCCAGGTCGTGGGCGCGCTGGGCGATGCTCGCCAGCAGCCACATCGTGGTGTCGGCGTGGGCACCGGCGTCGCCGGGCAGACGGGGGCGAAGCGTGCCGAGCTTCATGTACTGGCCGAGTGCCCAGTCGCGGAGCGCGGGCAGGGCCGTCTCGTCGGACGCGGCCGCGTAGGTGGTGAGCTGGCGGGCGCCCTCGACCGCGTCGGCGTCCAGGTCGGACAGCGCGGTGAGCTGCGCCTCCGGGGCCGAGGAGCGGTCGGCGAGGGTCTCCATCTCGGTGACCCTGGACGCGGCGAACTCCAGGTGCTTGAGGGCGCGGTCCTCGTCGTCGAAGGTCAGGCCCAGCGACGCGCTTTCGGTGGTGCGTTTGATGCCGTAGAGCGGATCTCCCGGGAGCGCGTCACGGCTGAGCAGCACACTCATGCCGGCGAGTGACAACAGCAAGCAGAGGACCGCGGCCGCTGCGACCGCTAATCGTGCGCGCGCTCCCACCCGTCTTACCGACGAGAGCTCCAGTGGCTTCTCAGGTGGGGGCGCGGTGAGGACGCGCTGTCTCATCCGTTCGCGCGCCTCGGCGTCCGGACCGACGTCCATCCTCCGGAGGAGTTCGACGATCGCGAGGTCCTCAGCGAGGTCGTCGTTCCCCACCGGCTGTGGGCCGCCTTCAACGGCACGAGCGAAGCGCTCGTGCTCCGTGTGCCGCCACCGCGGTGTTCTTCCCTTGCCGTCCATCTCAGCCCGAGTAACGAAGTTGATCTGCTTTGGGTTACGCGTCTGCGATCGCAATCACCGCAACCACGACGGAAGAATCTGTGCGAGCCGCCTCACGGCCCGGTGTTGCAGCGCCTTCACGGCGCCTTCGTTGCGGTCCATGATCTGCGCGACCTCGGACACGGACTTGCCCTCGATGAACCTCAGCACGATGCAGTCGCGCTGGTCGTCACCCAACTGGGAGACGCACCGGAGCAGCTCCGCGTTGGTCGCCTCGGTCATGACCTCCTGTTCAGGACCGCTCGTCTCCTCGCGGTTGTCCTGCAGCTCAGCCGTGGTGACCTCGAGCCGGTAGCGGCTCGACTTCACGTGGTCGAACACGATGTTGCGGGCGATCGTGACGAACCACGCCCCCACGTCGCGGCCCTGGTAGCTGACCGAGGCGATGCTCCGCAGCGCCCTGAGGAACGTCTCACTCGTCACGTCCTCGGCGAACGCGCGATCGCCGCCGACCCGGAAGAGGACATAGCGGAACACCATGTCGACGTAGTTGTCGTAGAGCACTCCGAACGCCTCGGTGTCACCCTCTTGGGCGGCCTTGACGAGCTGCCACGGCTCGTCGGTGGCGTTGTCGTGCTGACCCCCCGTCATGGTTCGGGTGGTCCTGATCGTGTTCGGTCGTGCCCGCGCGGTCATCGGCTCGCGGCACCTCCACAGAGTCGCCGTGGCGGCAGCATACGTGTTGTTACTCCGTAGTAGGTAGCGGACGGTGTTCTGTGGTGTAGACGAGCCAACCGTGACTTCATGACGCTCGTCACGCGTGGAAGACTGCTCGAAGCGTCCAGTTGTTCATGAGGAGGCCATGTTGACTTCCGCTCGCAATGTGTCAGATCTGGTCCGTGCTTCGGCACAGCGGGGACCCAGCCACGTCGCCTTGGTCGACGTAGCGAGCGGTAAGAGCCTCACGTGGGAAACCATCGACGGCGCGACCGATGCTTTCGCCCGCCATTTGGCTGATTCAGGACTCGAATCGGGCGACCGAGTGGCGGTACGGCTGCCCACGAGCCCCGAGTTCGTGGTCGCCGTGTTCGGAATTCTGCGTGCGGGCGGCGTCGTGGTGCCCACCGGCCCCGGCATCCCGCCCCGCGAGCTCCAGCGGATCCTCGCCGACTCCGGCGCCGCGCTGCTCGTGGGCGACGGCGAGGGCTCGGACGCCCAGGTCCTCGACGTTCCGGACGTGACCGCCGTGGGTGAGCCCTTCGAGGCCGTTCGCGGCGGTGAGGACCTGGCGGTTCTCGGCTACACCTCGGGCACGTCCGGCGTGCCGCGCGGCGCGATGCTGTCGCACCGGGCGTTGCTCGCGAACGTCTCGCAGTGCGCCTCCCTGCGCCCCGCGCCCGTGACGGCGGGCGACCGGGTGCTGCTCGCGCTGCCGTTGTTCCACGTCTACGGCCTCGGCCCGGGCCTGCTGCAGGTGGCGGGCGCCGGCGCCACGGCGGTCCTGCTGGAGCGCTTCGACCCGGCGGCGGCGCTGGACGTCATCGAGGAGCACCGCGTCACCACGATGGTCGGCGTGCCGCCCATGTACCGGGCGCTGCTCGCGAACCCGGTCGACGTGCTGCGCGAGAAGCTCGCCACGGTCCGCCTCTTCACCTCCGGCGCGGCCCCGCTCCCGGCGAGCGTCATCGCGGAGATGCGCGGCGCGATCGGCATCCCGATCTTCGAGGGCTACGGCCTGACCGAGACGGGCCCGGTGCTGACGTCCACGCTGGTCGGCGGCGTGCCGAAGCCGGGTTCGGTGGGCCAGGCACTCCCCGGCGTCGAGATCCGCCTGGTCGACACCGACGGCTCGGTGCTCGACATCGACGAGGACGAACCCGGCACGGGCCTGGTCTCCGCGAAGGGCGACAACCTCTTCAGCGGTTACTGGCCGGACGGCGCGTACGGCCCGGACAGCTCCGGCTGGTTCCGCACGGGCGACGTCGGCTTCATCGACGCAGACGGCGACCTGCACCTGGTGGACCGCGCCGGCGACCTGATCATCGTCAACGGCTTCAACGTCTACCCGCACGAGGTGGAACAGGTCGTCGGCGAGATGGACGGGGTCGTGGAGGCCGCGGCCGTCGGCGTGCCGGACGAGAAGACCGGCGAGTCGGTCAAGGTCGTCGTGGTGCTCCGCGACGGCGCCACCGTGTCGATCGAGGACGTCGTCGCGCACTGCGCCGCCCGCCTGGCCAAGTTCAAGGTGCCGACGTCGGTGGAGTTCGCCCCGGCCCTGCCGCACTCGCCGACCGGCAAGCTGGCCCGCGCCGTCCTGCGCAAGCCCCTGGGAGCATGACCGGCATGAGCCACCACGTCACGCTGATGAGCCGGGTCGACTGCCACGCCTGCGAGGAGGCGGCGACCGAGATCGAGCGGATCTGCGCCGACCTGGGCGCGACCTGGTCCGTCGAGGACGTGGACGCCGATCCGGAGCTGCGGGCCGAGTACGGGGACCGGGTGCCGGTGTTCCTGGTGGACGGGGCCGAGCACGGGTACTGGAAGGTGGAGGAGGACCGCCTGCGGGCGGCCCTCGCCGGGTGACTACTCGCCGTCCAGCTTGCGCCGGAGCGCCGCCAGTTGCTCCTCGGACGGCTCGATCACGCCGGGCTCGACGTAGCCGGGGTACTCGGGCGGCATGTCCGGGAAGTCGTGCGGGTCGGTTCTCCTGGCCTCCGCGATCCGCTCAGCCGCCCAGTACCAGGCCTCCTTGTTGAAGTGCAGGCCTCGGTAGGGCGCGTCCGGCGGTTCGTACGGGTAGCTCGCGAGGGCGGCCTCCACGGCCTCATCTGCGGACATGTCGCCGTAGTGCCGCAACGTCCAGGCGTAGTTCGCGCGCTCGTTCTCGAGGTACGCGACGTACTCCTGCTCAGGCCAGCCGTCTTCGGACACGCCTCCCAGCGTAGGAGTTGATTACCGAGGGCTTACGACCTGAGCGAACCGGGGCCGATCGGGTGTCGAATGAGAGGCATGAAGCCCGCCAAGGCCGCACTGACCGGACTGCTCGCCCTCGTGGCCGCCCTAGCGGCGGGGCATCTGGTGGCGGCCTTCGTGGGGATCAGCGCGTCGCCGTACCTCGCGGTGGGCAACGCCGCGATCGACCTCACGCCGTCGTGGCTGAAGGACTTCGCGGTCTCCACGTTCGGCACGGCGGACAAGCTCGTGCTGCTCAGCGGCATGGCCCTGGTCCTCGCGGGCATCGGCGTGGCAGCAGGCCTGGCCAGCAGGAACAGTGCCGCGCCGGGGTCGCTGGTGGCCGTGCTGCTCGGGTTCGTGGGGGTCGCGGCGGTCGTCACGAGGCCGGACGTCGGGCAGCTCGCGGTCCTCGCGCCCGTCGCCAGCACGGCCGCGGGCGTCTACGTGTTCCGCTACCTGCACAAAGAGGCCGAGGAGAGCGACAGCCGGCGCGGTTTCCTGATCACCGCCGGGCTGACGGTGTTCGCCGGGGTCGCGGGGCAGCTGTTCGGCAACCGGACGGACGTCGAGGGCTCGAGGCAGGCCATCGGTGACCTCACGCCGAAGACGAAGGCGCCGGAGATCCCGTTCAACGCCGACTTCGTCAAGGACGGCACCCCGAGCTTCATCACCAGCGGCAAGGACTTCTACCGGATCGACACCGCGCTGAGCGTGCCGCGGATCCGGGCCGAGGAGTGGGCGCTGCGGGTGCACGGCATGGTCGAGCGGCCGATGGTGCTCACGTTCGAGGAGATCCGCAGCAAGGACCTGATCGAGGAGACGGTGACGCTGACCTGCGTCTCCAACGAGGTCGGCGGGCCGTACATCTCCACCGCCAACTTCATCGGCGTGAAGATCGGCGACGTGCTGCGGGAGGCCGGCGTGAAGGCCGGCGCCGACCAGCTGTTCAGCACGAGCGACGACGGGTTCACGGCGGGCAGCCCGCTCGACTACGTGCTGGAGAACGGGCTGATCGCGATCGGCATGAACGGCGAACCGCTGCCCGCCGAGCACGGCTTTCCCGCGCGGCTCGTGGTGCCGGGTCTCTACGGCTACGTCTCCGCGACCAAGTGGGTCACCGACCTCAACGTCACCACGTTCGCGAAGGACCAGGGCTACTGGATCCCGCGCGGGTGGGCGACGCGAGCGCCGATCAAGGCGTCCTCGCGGATCGACCGGCCGAAGCGGATGGGCAAGGTCCAGGGCAAGGCCGTCATCGCCGGAACGGCGTGGGCGCAGCCCAAGGGCGTGGCCAAGGTCGAGGTCCGCTTCGACGGCGGGCCGTGGCAGGAGACCGAGCTCGGCGCCGACGTCAGCGACAGCACCTGGCGGATGTGGAAGATCGAGACGGACCTCTCCCAGGGCAGTCACACGGTCGAGTGCCGGGCCACCGACAAATCCGGGTTCACCCAGGACCAGGCGCGCCTGGACCCCGTTCCCGACGGCGCGACGGGATGGCATTCGGTCACCTTCACCGTCGAGTAGGCGCTCACCCCGTAGTGATCATGAACCGCTGAAGCGCTGGTCACGCCCTGTCACCAGTGCTGTGACACCCGATCACCGACTTTGTGCATGCGTTCACAAGCGGTACGGTGTGAGCATCACCAACGCCGCGGGGTCCCTGCGGTGAAGCACACCCGGAGGTCGGAGAGCGTGGCATCACAGCGGGGCGAAGGTGAGACGACCACCACCCCTCTGGAGCCTGCCGACAGGGAGCGCGCTCGTGCGATCCCGGAAGCGGCCGTGGCCCGCCTCGCCGTGTACCTGCGCGCGCTGTCCGGCATGGCCGACCAGGGCGTGACGGCGGTTTCCAGCGAGGAACTGAGCCAGGCCGCCGGCGTCAACGCGGCGAAGCTCCGCAAGGACCTGAGCTACATCGGCAGCTACGGCACGAGGGGCGTCGGGTACGACGTCGAGGTCCTCGTGAGCCACATCGAGCGCATCCTCGGCCTCACCCGCAACCACTCCGTGGCCGTCGTCGGCATCGGTAACCTTGGTCACGCTCTCGCCAACTACGGCGGGTTCCCCGGCCGCGGTTTCCCGGTCACCGCCCTCTTCGACGTGGACGCCGATCTCGTCGGAATCCCTGTTGGGGGCATCCCCGTCAACCACATCGACGAGATCACCGCGATCTGCATGGAGCGCGAGGTGTCGATCGGCGTCATCGCGACGCCGCCGCCCGCCGCTCAGTCGGTTTGCGACCGTTTGGTATCTGCGGGCGTCCAGTGCATTCTGAACTTTGCACCAGTTGTCCTTCAGGTTCCAGACAACGTCGAGGTGCGCAAGGTTGACTTGGCGGTCGAGATGCAGATCCTGTCGTTCCACGTCGCTCGACGTGCGGACGAGGCTGTGCACGCCTCAAGTGGCGGGGTCTCGGTCGGCAACAACGGACTCGGTGTGGACGGGATGGTGATTCGCCCGTGAGCGTGAGCCAATCGGCTCCGGCAGACGTGGTGACCACATGAGCTTGCTCGTAGTCGGTCTGTCGCACCGCACCGCCCCCGTTCCGGTCCTGGAACGCGTCACCGTGGCCGAGCCGAACCTGCCCAAGGTCCTCGGCCAGCTGCTCGCCGCGCCCAGCGTCTCCGAGGCGATGGTCCTGTCGACCTGCAACAGGGTCGAGGTCTACGCCGTCGTCGAGTCGTTCCACGGCGGCATGTCCGAGGTCGTCGACGTCCTCGCGCAGCACGCCCAGGTCGACGCGAACTCGCTCTACGAGCACTTTTACGTGCATTACGCCGCCGCAGCCGTCGAGCACCTGTTCTCCGTCGCGGCCGGCCTCGACTCGATGGTCGTCGGCGAGTCCCAGATCCTCGGCCAGCTGCGCGGTGCGTACGCGGCGGCGGACGAGGCGGGCACCGTCGGCAGGACCGTCCACGAACTCACCCAGAACGCGCTGCGCGTCGGCAAGCGCGTGCACTCCGAGACCGGCATCGACCACGCGGGCGCGTCGGTCGTGTCCGAGGCCCTCGGTGACGCCGAGGCCCAGCTGGGCACCCTCGTGGGCAAGCGCGCGCTGCTCGTCGGCGCGGGAGCCATGGGTGGCCTGGCCGCCGCGCACCTGCGCAGGGCGGGCATCGGCGAGGTCGTCATCGCGAACCGGACGCAGGCCAACGGTGTGCGTCTCGCCACGTCGCTGAAGGCGGAGGGCGTCCCCGCGACGGCCGTCGACCTGGCCGCGCTGGGCGTCGAGATCGACCTCGCGGACATCGTCTTCGCGTGCACCGGGTCGGTCGACACGGTCGTCCGCGCGGACATGATCAGCAAGCGCTCGCGGCCACTGGTCGTGTGCGACCTGGGCCTGCCCAAGGACGTCGACCCGGCCGCGGCCGAACTGCCGAACGTTCGTGTGGTGGACCTGGAAACGCTGCAGCGCCGTCTCTCGGACGCGCCCGCCGGCCAGGACACGCGGCTGGCGGTCCAGCTGGTCGCCGACGAGGTGAAGGCCTACCTCGCGGGCCAGCGGTCCGCCGAGGTCACGCCGACCGTCACGGCCCTGCGCAAGCGGGCCGCCGAGGTGGTCGACGCCGAACTGCTCCGTCTTGATTCGCGACTTCCCGAACTGGACGCCGCGACACGCGGTGAATTGGCCAAGACGGTGCGCCGCGTTGTAGACAAGCTCCTGCACACGCCGACCGTCAGGGTGAAGGAGCTCGCCTCCGCCCCTGGTGGTACCGGCTACGCGGAGGCTCTCCGCGAACTGTTCGGGCTCGACCCCCAGTCGCCTGGGGTTGTCAGTCAGACCAAGTCTTCTGTGGATGGTGAAACGCGGTGACCCGCACCCTACGGATCGGTACCCGAGGCAGCGCTCTGGCGCTCGCGCAGACGGGAACCGTGGCCGAGGCGCTGAAGGCTGCCGGAGCACAGGTCGAGATCGTCGTCATCAAGACGCCGGGCGACCTCTCCGACGCGCCGATCGCCCAGATCGGCATCGGCGTCTTCACGTCGGCTCTTCGTGACGCGCTCGCGAACGACGAGATCGACGTCGCCGTCCATTCCTACAAGGACCTCCCGACCGCGCCGGACCCCCGGCTGACGCTCGCGGCCGTGCCCCAGCGAGAGGACCCGCGCGACGCTCTCGTGGCGCGCGACGGCCTCACGCTCGGTGAGCTGCCGCAGGGGTCCACTGTGGGCACCGGTTCGCCGCGCCGCGCGGCCCAGCTGGAGGCCCTCGGCCTCGGGCTGGACATCGTTCCGTTGCGCGGCAACGTGGACACGCGGATCGGCAAGGTCCGCAACGGCGAGCTCGACGCGGTGGTGCTGGCTCGCGCCGGCATCGCGCGGCTCGGCCGCACGAGCGAGATCACCGAGAACCTGGAGCCCATCCAGATGCTTCCCGCACCCGCGCAGGGTGCGTTGGCAGTCGAGTGCCGGGTCGACGACGTCGACGCCGAGCACCTGATCCAGTCCACTTTGGACGATTCGGCCAGCCGGGCCGCTGTGACCGCTGAGCGCGCCATGCTGGCCGCACTCGAAGCGGGCTGCAGCGCGCCGGTCGGCGCGCTGGCCGATGTGGTGGAAGACCTCGATGACGACGGGAAGGTCGTGTACCGGCTTTCTCTGCGCGGGGTCGCTGCGACGCCGGAGAACGATCTCCTCCGGGCGTCCGCCACCGGTGACTTGACCGAAGCTGAGGGACTTGGCCGGGCGCTGGCCGCCGAGTTGCTCGACCTCGGGGCCGCGGTTCTCAGCGGTCCAGAGGCGTAATCGATGGGGAGTGCCCTGATGACCCGCGCACGCAAGACCCCCGGACGCATCGCCTTCGTGGGCTCCGGCCCCGGCGACACCGGGCTGCTCACGGTCCGGGCCCACGACTTGCTCACCAGGGCTGAACTCGTGGTCACCGACCCGGACGTTCCTTCGGACGTCCTCGCGACCGTGCCGGAGGGAGTCGAGGTCCGCCCCGCTGTCGGCGAGTCCGCCGACGTGGCCAAGGACCTGGTGAACGAGGCGCGCAACGGTGCGACCGTCGTCCGTCTCGTCGCGGGTGACCCGCTGACGCTCGACTCGGTCGTCAAGGAAGCGCAGGCCGTCGCGAAGTCGACGATCCCGTTCGACGTCGTACCCGGAGTGCCCTCGGGCACCGCGGTTCCGGCGTACGCGGGTGTCGCTCTCGGTGGTGTGCACACCGAGGTCGACGTGCGCGCCGTGACGGACTGGGCCGGCCTCGCCGCCGCGCCCGGCACGCTCGTGCTGCACGCGACCGGCTCGCACCTGGCAGAGGCCGCGTCGAACCTGGTGGAGAACGGCCTCGCGCCGCAGACACCGGTCGCCGTGACCGCCGAGGGAACGGGCTTCCAGCAGCGCACCATCGACACCACGCTGGCCGCCGTCGCGGCCGACGCCGGTGAGATGGGCGGCCCGCTGGTCGTCACCGTCGGTGCCGCCGCCGCCAACCGCTCGAAGCTCTCCTGGTGGGAGTCGCGGGCGCTGTACGGCTGGCGAGTGCTGGTCCCGCGGACCAAGGAGCAGGCCGGCGCGATGAGCGAGCGTCTGCACTCGCACGGCGCTATCGCCGTCGAGGTGCCGACGATCTCGGTCGAGCCGCCCCGCAGCCCCGCGCAGATGGAGCGCTCGGTCAAGGGTCTCGTCGACGGCCGCTACCAGTGGGTTGTCTTCACCTCGACCAACGCCGTCCGCGCGGTGTGGGAGAAGTTCCGCGAGTTCGGCCTGGACGCCCGTGCGTTCTCCGGCGTGAAGATCGCGTGCGTCGGCGAGGCCACGGCCGCGAAGGTGCGCTCGTTCGGCATCATCCCGGAGCTCGTGCCGTCGGGTGACCAGTCGTCCGAGGGCCTGCTGAACGACTTCCCGCCCTACGACGACATTCTCGACCCGGTCGACCGCGTGCTGCTGCCGCGGGCCGACATCGCCACCGAGACGCTGGCCGCGGGCCTGCGCGAACGTGGCTGGGAGATCGACGACGTGACGGCGTACCGCACCGTGCGTGCGGCCCCGCCGCCCGCCGACACCCGCGAGATGATCAAGTCCGGTGGCTTCGACGCGGTGTGCTTCACCTCGTCGTCGACCGTCCGGAACCTGGTCGGCATCGCGGGCAAGCCGCACGCCCGCACGCTCGTCGCGTGCATCGGCCCGCAGACCGCCGAGACGGCGCGGGAGTTCGGCCTCCGGGTCGACGTGCAGCCCGAGGAGGCGAACGTGCCCGCGCTGGTCGACGCGCTGGCCGCCCACGCCGCCCGGTTGCGCGCCGAGGGAGCGCTGCCTCCTCCGCGCAAGACCAAGCGTCTGCGCCGCAGCTAAGTCAATGAAGCCGTCGGGGCCACTCAAGATCCTTTGAGTGGCCCCTTCGACTCTCTTCCGTCAGGGAGTCAACGATGTACCCACTGCACCGGCCGAGGCGTCTGCGCACGACGCCCGCCATGCGCCGCCTGGTCTCCGAGACCGAGGTGCGCCCGAGGCAGCTCGTGCTGCCGATGTTCGTCAAGGAAGGCCTGGCCGAGCCTGCTGAGATCAGCAGCATGCCGGGCGTCCTGCAGCACTCCCGTGACTCGCTGCGCAAGGCCGCGGTCGAGGCCGTGCAGGCAGGAGTCGGCGGCATCATGCTGTTCGGCGTCCCCGCCGTGCGCGACGCCGTCGGTTCCGGCGGCACCGACCCGGACGGCATCCTCAACGCCGCACTGGGCGACCTGCGCGCGGAACTGGGCGACAGCACCGTGCTCATGTCGGACTGCTGCCTCGACGAGTTCACCGACCACGGCCACTGCGGTGTTCTCACCGCTGACGGCAGTGTGGACAACGACGCGACCCTGGAGGTCTACGGCGAGATGGCCGTGGCCCAGGCGCGCGCCGGTGCTCACGTCGTCGGCCCCAGCGGCATGATGGACGGCCAGATCGCCTTCATCCGCAACGCCTTGGACCAGGCGGGCCTCGCCGACACCGGCATCCTGGCCTACTCGGCCAAGTACGCGTCGGCGTTCTACGGCCCGTTCCGCGACGCCGTCGAGTCGCAGCTGTCGGGCGACCGCAAGACCTACCAGCAGGACCCGGCGAACGCCCGTGAGGCGATTCGCGAGGTGCAGCTGGACCTCGCCGAAGGCGCGGACATGGTCATGGTCAAGCCCGCCCTGCTGTACCTGGACGTGCTGCGCTCGGTCGCCGAGATCTCGGACGTTCCCGTTGCGGCGTACCAGATCTCCGGCGAGTACTCGATGATCGAGGCCGCTGCTCAGAACGGCTGGATCGACCGCGAGCGCTCGATCCTGGAGTCGCTCACGTCCATCCGCCGGGCCGGCGCGGACATCGTGCTCACGTACTGGGCAACCGAAGCCGCCCGATGGCTGGACCGGTAACTCCCGCTCCCGTCCCGAAGCTGATCGACGTCGCGCGCTGGCTGTGGATCGCCAGCGCGTGCGTCGGAATGCTGCGGTTCGTGGCGCAGCTCTTCGACCGCGAGACCCTGGTGGCCGAAGCGCGCCGGCAGAACCCGGCGATGAACCAGGACCAAGTTGACGCCGGCGTGAACGGCGGTGTCCTCTTCGGACTGCTGATCGCCGTAGCGGTTCTGCTCGCGTACACCCGTCTTGCCAACGCGATGGCGCGTGGCCGCAACTGGGCCCGGATCGTGCTGACGGTGCTGGGCGGGGCCTCCGTCGCGTTCGGACTGTTCCGGCTCGGTGCCTGGGCGAGCGGGGTAGCCGCGGAACTCGGCGTGGAGATGCGGGCGGTCGATCTGGCGGTAACGCTGGTCACCACCGTGCTGGACGCGACCGCGATCGTGCTGATGTACCGGGTGTCCGCGCACTTCAGGAAGCGCGTCACGGTGGACAGCACCTTCCTGCGGACCTAGGTTTCGAGCGTGACGTCTCCGAAGGAATCGGGCACCCCTCGCACCATCACCGCGGGCTACTGGCTCGTCGTGGCAGGTGTGGCCCTGAGCGTGCTGGCCTCGCTGTACGTGCTGCTCAACAAGCAGGTGCTGGTCGAGGCCACCCTGCAAGGCAACAAGGACCCGAAGGTCACGCGGGAGATGATCGCGTCGACGGTCGACACCCTGGTGATCGTCTCGCTGGTCGTGACGCTGGTGCTGGCCGGTCTCTCCGTGTGGTTCGCGGGCAAGGTCAAGGCGGGGATCAGGAAGAGCCGCACCGGCCTGATGATCACGTTGCTGATCGGGCTGTTCTTCCAGCTGATCTCGAACACCCTGGGGGTCGTGACGGTGCTGATCGCCATCTCCGGCCTGGTGCTGTTCTACTTCCGGCAGTCGACCGACTACCTGACCGAGCGCGAGCAGCTGACGTGAACGAGGCTCCCCGGCCGGTCCGCATCGCGGTCGGACTCTGGCTCGCGACGGCCGTTTTCGTGGTGTTCACCACGGCCGGGCTGTGGTTCCAGCGAGGCGAGGTGCAGCGCCTGACCGACTGGACTTCCGGACAGGTCACGAGCTTCCTGGCCACGCTGTCCGGGGTCGCGCTGATCTTCGTGGCGGCCTACGTGGTGCTGACCAGGCTGTTCCTCAAGCGCAGGAACTGGGCGCGGATCACGTTGTCGTTCGTCGCCATCGCGCACATGGTCTGGATCCTGTTCGTCGGCATCAGCGCGTCGAACTTGGTCACGTTGCTGCTCATCTGCTTCGCAATCGTCTTCACGTGGCAGGCGCGTACGGCACAGTGGATCGCGGAGGTGCGAGAGCAGTGACCTATCCGCAGGACCCGTGGCAGCAGCAGAACCCCGACGACGTCCAGTGGCAGAACCCCGCCGGCGCCTATCCCGTGGCCCCGGCGCCCGCCGGGCAGTACCAGGTGAACCAGGTCGGGCAGGCGAGCTTCGCGATGGCGCCGCTCTCGCCCGTGCTGCCCCACGAGATGGCGCCGCCGCGGCCCGCCACGATCACCGCCGCGATGTGGATCTGGATCGCGGGTGCCCTGCTCTCCGTGGCCGTGATCCCGGTGCTGCTGCTCGTCAACGCCGACTACATCCCGAACCAGGGCAGCTCCGTCACGGAGGAGGACCGGCAGGCGGGCGAGCTCGGGGTGCGGGTCATGGCCGTGTTCTCCGGATTCGCCATGCTCGTCGCCGCCGCGCCGTACGTCGCGTTCGCCGTCGTGCTGCGCAACGGCCAGAGCTGGGCGCGCATCCTGCTCACGATCCTCGGCGTCATCGGGTTCCTGTCGATGATCGCGATCACGCTCATCTCGCTGAACGCGCGGGTGTGGCAGCCGGGCGTGGTGATCAGCGTCGTCGTGATCGGGCTCACCGTCGCGGCCGTGGTGCTGCAGTTCCTGCCCGCCTCGAACAAGTTCGTGCGCTAGTGCTCTACCGGGAGTCCGGCAGCAGCTGGTGGCCGTTGGTGTGGGGACCGGGGTTCGCGGTCGCCGGGTACCTGATCGAGCTCATCACCGGGCCCGCGTCCGCGGCGCTGTGGACGATCGTGGGGCTCGTGCTGACGCTGTGCGCGGTGTTGTGGGTGAACCTGCGGGTCAAGACCGGCAGCGTCGTGCTGACGACCGAAGAGGCCCAGTTCGGGCGGGAGAAGCTGCCGGTCGCGATGATCCAGGCCTTCACCGACGTCGGCGCTCCGACGGGCGCCAAGGTGCTCGGCGGCGGCTGGTCGGTGCCCAAGGGAACGACCGCGATGCCGTTGCGGCTGGTCGACGGCACGGTGGTGCTGGGATGGGCGCGTGATCCGGAAGCCTTCCTCGCGGCGCTGCGGCGGGTCGTGAGAGGGTGAGCGACGTGACAGAGGCCGTGACTGAGCCGGAGTCGGACACCGTCGTGGCGGAGCCTGAGGCGGCCCCGCCGGTCGGTCCGAGCCTGCACCAGCCCAAGCGGTGGCTCATCGCCGCGGGTGAGGTCGTCGCGATCGTCGTGCTGGTGATCGTCGCCGTGTGGGCCTGGAACCGCGGCGTCGTGCGCCTGGAGTACCCGATCGACGGCCGCGAGCCGTTGATCTCCACGCGCTATCACGGCAACTGGCTGGGCACCGCCGCCGGCGCTCTCACGCTGGCCGTGGTCTTCCTCCTCGACGCCGTGCGGCAGGTCCTGCTGGCTGTGCGCACCCGGCCGCAGAAAGCCGCCGACTCCGACATGTGAGACTGGGGTACGTGACTGCGAGTCGATCCCAGGCCCTGTTCGAGCGCGCGTCGACGCTGACCCCCGGCGGGGTCAACTCTCCGGTGCGGGCGTTCCACTCCGTCGGCGGCACCCCGCGATTCATGGTTCGCGGCGAGGGCCCGCACCTGTGGGACGCGGACGGCAACCGCTACGTCGACCTGGTGTCCTCGTGGGGCCCGATGATCCTCGGGCACGCCCACCCGGCCGTGGTCGAGGCCGTGCGGAAGGCGGCGGTGAACGGTCTGTCGTTCGGCACGCCGACCGAGGGGGAGATCGACCTCGCGGCCGAGATCATCGACCGCGTCGAGCCGGTCCGCCAGGTCCGCCTGGTCAACTCGGGCACCGAGGCGACGATGAGCGCGATCCGCCTCGCGCGCGGCTTCACCGAGCGCCGCAAGGTCATCAAGTTCGCCGGCTGCTACCACGGCCACGTCGACGCGCTGCTCGCCCAGGCGGGCTCCGGTGTCGCGACCCTGGGCCTGCCTTCGTCGCCCGGTGTCACGGGCGCGCAGGCCGAGGACACGATCGTCCTGCCGTACAACGACATCGAGGCCGTGCGCGCGGCGTTCGCGGAGAACCCCGGCGAGATCGCCTGCGTCATCACCGAGGCGGCGGCGGGCAACATGGGCGCGGTCGCGCCCGGCTCCGACTTCAACGCGGGCCTGCGCGAGATCTGCGACGCCGACGGCGCGTTGCTGATCATGGACGAGGTCATGACCGGCTTCCGCGTCTCGCGGGCCGGCTGGTTCGGCCTGGAGCGCGTGCGCGGCGACCTCTACACGTTCGGCAAGGTCATGTCCGGTGGCCTGCCCGCGGCGGCGTTCGGCGGCCGCGCGGACGTGATGTCCCGCCTGGCGCCCTCCGGCCCCGTCTACCAGGCCGGCACGCTGTCGGGTAACCCCGTCGCCGTCGCCGCCGGTCTGGCCACGTTGAAGGCAGCCGACGAGGACGTCTACCGGGCCCTCGACCGCAACGCCACGCGCCTCGGCGCGCTGTTCACGGCCGCGCTGACCGAGGCCGGTGTCGAGCACCGCGTGCAGTTCGCCGGCAACCTGGTGAGCGTGTTCTTCGGTGCCACCGAGGTGAAGGACTACGCGGGCGCGCAGGCGTGTGAGACGTGGCGCTTCCCGCCGTTCTTCCACGCCCTGCTGGAGCGAGGCGTCTACGCCCCGCCGTCGGCGTTCGAGGCGTGGTTCGTGAACGCCGCCATGGGTGAAGAGGAGTTCGCAGTGATCGCCGACGCGTTGCCGCACGCGGCCCGTGCCGCCAAGGAGGCCAGCAAGTGACCCGCACCGTCGTCCACCTGCTCCGCCACGGCGAGGTGCACAACCCGACCGGCATCCTCTACGGCCGCCTGCCCGGCTTCAAGCTGTCCGAGCGGGGGCAGAAGCAGGCGCTGACCGTGGCCGAACACCTGGCGGACCACGACATCGTGCACGTCGTCGCGTCCCCTTTGGACCGTGCACAGCAGACCGCGTCGCCCATCGCCGACTCGCATCGGCTGGAGCTCGCGACCGACGACCGGTTGATCGAGGCCGACAACCAGTTCGAGGGGCTGAAGGTCGCTGTCGGCGACGGGGCTCTGCGCTCTCCCCAGCACTGGTCGAAGCTGGTCAACCCGTTCAAGCCCTCGTGGGGCGAGCCGTACATCGAGATCGCTCACCGGATGCTGGGCGCGGTGCAGAAGGCTCGCGCCGCCGCCGAAGGCCATGAGGCCGTGTGCGTTTCGCACCAGCTGCCCATCTGGACCGTGCGACGGTTCCTGGAGGGCAAGCGGATGTGGCACGACCCGCGCAAGCGGGAGTGCTCGCTCGCCTCGCTCACCTCGTTGATCTTCGAGGGTGAGCAGCTCGTGCGCATCGCCTACTCCGAACCGGTGGGTGCTACCAACCCTCGGGTGACCGGGGCATGAAGCGTTTTCTGGTGCTTTTGTTGTTGCTCGCCGGGTGCACGACCGGAAAGGACGCCGCTCAGATCGGGGCCGGGGACTTCTACCTCGTGGCGCCCGGCGGGCAGGTCAAGATCCGGTACGCGCCTGGCGAGCGCAAGGAGTTGAAGGGGCTCGAAGGCGAGTCCCTGCTCGAAGAGGGCAAGGTCGTCAAACTCTCCGACTACGCGGGCAAGCCCGTCGTGATCAACATCTGGGGAGCCTGGTGCGGGCCCTGCCGGACCGAGGCGCCCGAGATGCAGAAGGTCTTCGACGCCGGTACCCAGGTGCTCGGGGTCGACGTCAAGGAGACCTCGAAGGATCATCCCCGGGACTTCATGAAGGACCGGTCGCTGACCTACCCGTCCATTTACGACGCTTCGGCGCGGAGTTTCATCAACGTGTTCCGGGGAGTTCCGGCCAACACCGTGCCTTCCACGTTCATCGTGGACAAGGACCACAAGGTGGCGGCGGCGTTCCTGGTGCCGGTGCTGGCCTCCGACCTCCAGTCCGTTCTGGACGAACTGGCCAAGGAATGAGAAAAGGGGGCCCTCGCGGCCCCCTTTTTCGTTGCGGCGCCTACTGAGCGGGCGGTTCCACCGGAGCGTTCAGCGACGGGATCCTGGCCTTGAAGGCCTTGATCATCGCGTCCCGGCCGATCGAGTTGAACTGCTTGCCCAGCGTGCGCATGATCGAGTTGCCGGTCGGCCGGTAGAGGCCGGTCTTGTAGTACCGCGCACCCTCGACCGGGGCGACCACGCCGCCGTCCGGGGAGGGCTTGCCCAGGTACTCGCCCCACTTCGCGCCGGTCGGGTCGTTGGTCACGTTGATCTCGCGCGGTTCGGAGCCCACGTAGTTGGCGTACGGGTAGTCGTACTCGTCGGCCAGGCCGCCGATCGAGTGGCCGAGCTCGTGGATCGCGATCTGACCGGCCTGCGCGTTCGAACCGGACGCGGTGGCCACCGAACCGCCCGCGCCGCCGTACTTCGCGGTGTTGCCGAGGGCGATCACCTGGTCGGCCTGAGGGGCCAGCGCCGCGAACTCCTTGGCCTTGGTCTCGTTGACGCACAGCAGGCGCTCGGTGTTGGCGTCCCGGCCCTGGCACCAGAAACCCATGTCCAGCGCGGTGTTCTTGAGCAGGCCCTTGGTCGGGTCGTGGTCCACACCGGACTCGGCGGAGATCACGTTGACCTGCCAGACGTTGAAGTACTCCTTGTAGGAGGCGAAGGGCTCCACCGCGGAGAGCTCTTCCCACTTGCTCTTCACGTTGCCGGTGTAGGTCTCCAGGTCGTCGGCCGTGTAGCCGTCGCCCACGAAGACGAGGTCGAAGCGCTCGGCGGAGTCACCGGTCACCTGGACGGGGATCACGTCGGCCGCCGCCAGGGCGCGGAAGTTCGTCGACTTCTCGGCTGGTGCTTTCGGGGTCAGGGCCTGGGTGATGGAGCCGTCCTCGTTGAAGACCTCTCGCCATTCCATCGCCGGGGCAGCGCCACCGGCCGGTACCTGCGCGAACAGTGCCAGCGCCGCGACGGTGAACGCGGGGAGCAGCAGCCGGGAACGATGCATGACCTGACGCTAAGCAACCGTGATGTCACCCACAAGCGGCAATTGTTCGTAATTTTGGCCCAAGCCTTGTGTCGGGTGGAAACCGGTGCCGGTCGTCGCGTGATCTGGGCAACTACCTACTCTGAGGTCTGTGAACCCCACCGATCTGGCGATCTCCGGGCCGTTGCTGCTGGCCACCGGGGTTGCCTTGCTCGCTGGCTTCATCTCGTTCGCGTCACCGTGCGTGGTGCCGCTCGTGCCCGGTTACCTCGCGTACCTCGCCGGTCTGGTCGGTGCCGAGGCGCCTCGGGTGGAGGCGAACGAGCCGGCCAAGCAGGGCCGGTGGCGTGTCGCCGGAGCCTCGTTGCTGTTCGTGCTCGGGTTCACGGTCGTCTTCGCGTTGGCCTCGATGGCCATCCTCGGCGCGTCGGACGCGTTGTTCCTCAACGCCGATCTGTTCCAGCGCATCGGTGGTGTCGTCACGATCCTGATGGGACTGGTGTTCCTCGGTCTCGTTCCGGCGCTGCAGAAGGACGTGCGGTTCCACACCAAGCCCAACGCCGGGTTGTTCGGCGCGCCGGTGCTCGGGGCCGTGTTCGCGCTCGGGTGGACGCCCTGTCTCGGGCCGACGCTGGCCGGGGTGCTCGCTGTCGCGCGCAGCACCGAGGTCGGGTCGTCGACGGCGCGCGGCGCGGTGCTGGTCCTGGCCTACTGCCTGGGGCTCGGGTTGCCGTTCGTGGTCCTCGCGCTCGGCGCGCGGTGGGCGCTGGGCGTCACGAAGTGGCTGCGCACGCACGCCCGGCAGGTGCAGATCTTCGGTGGCGTGCTGCTGATCCTGGTCGGGATCGCGCTGGTCACCGGGCTCTGGGGTGAGTTCGTCGGGTGGCTGCGCTACTCGTTCGTCGACGTCGTGAGGCTGCCGCTCTAGTGATCGCCTTCCTCCGCAACACGTGGCGCGGGCTCACCTCGATGAGGACCGCGCTGACCCTGCTGTTCCTGCTCGCGCTCGCGGCCATGCCCGGCGCGTTGCTGCCGCAGCGGTCGCTCAACTCGGCCAAGGTCGACGACTACATCGCCCAGAAGGGCTGGTGGGGCGAGCTCCTGCTCAAGCTCGGGTTCTTCGAGGTGTACGCCACGCCGTGGTTCGCCGCGATCTACCTGCTGCTGTTCACGTCCCTCGTCGGGTGCCTGCTTCCCCGCACGTGGGAGTACTTCAAGCAGATGCGCGCGAAGCCGGTGCTGACGCCGCGCAATCTCTCGCGGATGCCGCACCACGCGCAGGCCGAGCTCGACATCACATCGGACGAGGCCGTCGCGCGAGCCAAGAAGGTCCTGCGCGGCTGGCGGATGGAGACCGGCGAGGACACGGTCAGCGCCGAACGCGGGTTCCTGCGCGAGACCGGCAACCTGGTCTTCCACTTCGCGCTGCTCGGCCTGCTGGTGTCGTTCGCGCTGGGCAAGATGTTCAGCTACGAGGGCCAGATCATCGTCCAGGCCGACGGCGGCCAGTTCTGCAACGGCGGCATCTTCAACTACGACCAGTTCCGGCCGGGCCTGCGGGTCGACGGCACGGACCTCACGCCGTTCTGCGTCGAGATCGGCAAGTTCTCCGCCGAGTACCTCGACAACGGCCAGCCCGTCGGCTTCAAGGCGGACATCCGCTACCAGTCGGGCGAGAGCCTCGCCTCGAACACCTGGAACCCGTACACGCTGCAGGTCAACCACCCGCTGCGCACTGAAGGCGACCGCCTCTACCTGCTCGGCCACGGCTACACGCCGACGTTCACGGTGACGTTCCCCAACGGCGAGAAGCGCACGCAGGGCATCCAGTGGCTGCCGACCGACCAGCTCACGCTGGCCTCGGAGGGCGCGACGAAGTTCGACCCGCCCGGCGTCACGGACTCCGAGACGCGGCGCAAGAACCAGATCGCGGTGACGGGCCTGCTGGCGCCGACGCCGTTGCTGCACGGCAACATCCTGAACTCGAAGTTCCCGGCGCTGAACGACCCGATGGTCGCCGTCGACGTGTACCGCGGCGACCTGGGCGTGGACGACGGCCGCGGCCAGTCGATCTTCTCGATCGACCAGAAGATGGTCGACCAGGGCCGGTTGCAGAAGGTCGCGCGCAAGAACCTCGCGCTGGGCGAGGAGATCGCGCTCGACGACGGCACCAAGGTGCGCTTCGACTCCGTGAGCGACTGGGTGTCGTTGCAGGTCTCGCACGACCCGACCCAGGGTTACGTGCTGGTTTTCGCCATCCTGATCATCCTCGGCCTGGGGGTCTCGCTGACCGTCAAGCGCCGCAGGGTGTGGGTCCGTGCGACTCGTCTGGAAGACGGGCGTACTTTGGTCGAGGTCGGCGGGCTCGCCCGCACTGACCAGGCAGGATACGGCGAGGAGTTCACGCGGCTCGCCCGCGCGGTGCTGAACGAGGAGAAGTCCTGATGCCGGTCAACGAGACCTTCGCGACCTACAGCGACTGGCTGTACCGCAGCGCCCTCGGGGTCTACCTCTTCGCGATCCTGCTCTACGCGGTCGAGCAGGCCTTCGCCCGTGCGCCGCGCAAGGCGCTGGTGGGTGCCGGTGGGCCGGACGTCCTCGTCGACGAGCCCAAGGCCGAGCTGACCAGGGCCGAGCGCATCGGCCGCATGGGCGCCGCGATGACGGTCCTCGGCGCGCTGCTGCACCTCGGCTCGTTGGTCATGCGCGGCCTGTCCGCCGGGCGCGCGCCCTGGGGCAACATGTACGAGTACATGTCGCTGCTGTGCCTCGCGGCCGTGGTGACGTGGATCGTGCTGATGGCGAAGTTCCCGATCCGCCGTCTCGGCGTGTTCGTGCTGCCGCCGATTCTGACGCTGCTGTTCCTCGGCGGCACCGTCCTGTACGCCGAGTCCGCTCCCGTCCAGCCGGCGCTGCGGTCGTACTGGCTGGTGATCCACGTCTCGGTGATCTCGATCTCGTCCGGCGTGCTGCTGATCCCCGGCGTGACGTCGATCCTCTACCTGCTCAAGGACAGCAAGGCGGACCGCTTCCCGAAGCTGCCGTCCGCCGACGTGCTGGACCGGATGTCGTACCGGACCACCGTGCTGGCGTTCCCGTTGTTCACGGCCGGGATCATTCTCGGCGCGATCTGGGCGGAAGCCGCGTGGGGCCGGTTCTGGGGCTGGGACCCGAAGGAGACGGTCGCGTTCGTCTCGTGGGTGGTCTACGCGGCGTATCTGCACGCGCGCGCTACGGCCGGATGGCGTGGCCGTGGGGCCGCTTGGATCAACATCGCGGGCTTTGCCCTGAACGTGTTCAACCTGTTCTTCATCAACTTGGTTACTAGCGGGTTGCATTCGTACGCGGGTCTCTAACGAGTTAAGCCCCCAGGTCGATGGAACCGTTGCCGGTTGCGTACCGTCGCAACCTGGGGGTCGGGGAAGTCTCGGTCCCTCTTGCTCAGGGAGGGCCACAGCGGTGACATGGCAACCACCGGGTGAGGAACAGGGCTCCGGCCCGCAGTACGTCGACCCGCAGGCGGCGGCCTACCTCGACCCGCAGCAGTCCGGTCCGCAGCACGTCAGCGGCGGCCAGTCCGGCCCGTACAACTTGGGCAACCAGTCGGGTTCCTACCCGGTGCCCGGCAACGCCTCCGGCCCCTACCAGGTGCCCGGCAACGCCTCCGGCCCCTACCCGGTCCCCGGCACCAGCTCGGGTGCCTACCCGGTGCCGGGCGCGCAGTCAGGTCCCTACCAGGTGGGTGGCGGCCAGTCGGGTCCCCACAACACCCAGAACACGGCGCAGTACGGCCAGTTCGCCGGCGCTCAGTTCCCGAACAACTTCCCGCAGCAGGAGTACCGCTCGCAGGCGCAGGAAGTCTCGTCGCAGCAGCTGATCAAGAAGGAGAAGCGTCCGCCGACCTCTGGCTGGCGCAAGTCCCTGCACTCGCTGTCCGGCGGCGCCATCAACCTCGGCGAGAGCCCGGCCGACGTGCGGCGACGCGAGCTGATCGCGCGGATCAACCAGCCCCTGCGCGGGTGCTACAAGATCGCGATGCTGTCCCTGAAGGGCGGCGTCGGCAAGACCACGACGACCACGACGCTGGGCTCGACGTTCTCGTCGCTGCGCGGTGACCGGGTGGTCGCGGTCGACGCGAACCCCGACCGCGGCACGCTGGCGTTGAAGATCCCGCGCGAGACCACGGCGACCGTGCGTCACCTGCTGCGCGACGCCCCGCGGATCACCAAGTACAGCGACGTGCGCGCGTACACCTCGCAGTCGCCGGCACGGCTCGAGGTGCTGGCGTCCGAGCAGGACCCGGCCGTCTCGGAGGCGTTCAGCGAGGACGACTACCGGCGCACGGTGGCGTTGCTGGAGCACTTCTACAACATCGTGCTGACCGACTGCGGCACCGGTTTGATGCACTCCGCGATGAAGGGCGTGCTGGACGAGGCGGACTCGCTGGTCCTGGTGTCGTCCGGCTCGGTCGACGGCGCGCAGACGTCAGCGGCGACGCTCGACTGGCTGGAGGCGCACGGCTACCGCGACCTGGTCGCGAAGTCCGTCTGCGTGATCAACTCGGTGCGCCCGAAGTCGGGCAAGGTCGACCTCGACAAGCTCGCCGCGCACTTCCAGCAGCGCTGCCGTGCCGTGGTCCGCCTGCCGTTCGACGAGCACCTCGAAGAGGGCGCGGAGATCGCGCTGGACCAGCTCGCGCCGGAGACCCGGCTCGCGTTGCTGGAACTCGCCGCCGTGGTGGCGGACGACTTCCAGCACTCCTCCTGAGCCGGTCAGCGGGTCTGAAAGTTAGCGGAAAGGGGTCCTGTGATCAGGGCCCCTTTTCCGTCACTCGTCGCGCTTGCGCTGCTCGTCGAGCTTGCGCAGGAACTCCGGGTCGTCGTCGGGCGCGATCACCTTGCGGCCTGGGGTGTACTCCGAGTGCTGCGGGGCGAACGCTCGCCACACGAGCACAGCCACGGTGAGCGCACCGATCACCGCCAGCAGGTAGATCATCGTGTCGCCACCTCCCTTTGCCACGAGATTACCCGCGGCACAGGGATAACTACGGTTTCAGTGGCGGACGGGTTCAGTCGCCTCGGTGGTCAGCTCCGAAAGCAGAGCCTTCACCTCGGTCTCACGGAACCTGCGATGTCCTCCAGGGGTGCGGATCGAGCCGATGCGACCTGCGGTGGCCCATCGGGTCACGGTCTTCGGGTCGACCCGGAACAGATTGGCGACTTCCCCAGGCGTCAAGAGCCGCTCGGTGGCTGCAGTCACTCGTCCTCCTCAGATCAGACGTTCCGGTCTGATCGTGGCATCTGACCCATCAGGTACTCGAACGCTTGTTTTTTGGTAAAGAGGTAGTAAGGGACGACCGGGGCGAACCGGACAGTTCAGTCTGCGCTCGCTCCGCTCGCGCGGCGAGTTCGCCGGGAAGTCGGTCGTCCGGCCCCCGCTTCGCGCCGAATCGCCTGCGGCGGTTGACACGAAGAGGGACCCGGACGACCGACGCGAACTCGCGGCCATGTGACCCCTGCTACGTGTGTGCACGCGTGGGCATAGGGTGTTCGGGGTGGATGCTCTTGATCGACAGATCATCGCCGCACTTCGTGCCAACGGACGGGCCACGTACGCCGACCTCGGCAGGCAGGTCGGCCTGTCCGCCTCCGCCGTGCACGAGCGGGTCGGCAAGCTCGAGTCCAGCGGCGTGATCGTCGGGTATCACGCGGTCGTCGACCCCAGCGCGGTCGGGCTGGGCGTGACGGCCCTGATCGGCATCCACCCCACCGACATCGCGGACGACAACGAGGTCGCGGTCGCGCTGGCCGAGCTCAACGAGGTCGAGTCCTGCTACCGGGTGGCGGGCGACGAGTCGTTCATCGTCAAGGTCAGGGTCGCGACGGTTGACGATCTGGAGCGCGCGCTCGGGCGGTTGCGGCGCATCCACGGTGTGGCCCGCACGCGTACGACGGTGGTGCTCTCCACGCGCTTCGAGGGGCGCCCGAACACCGGTGACGAGGAAGGCGACGTAACCTGAACGGGTGCTCGCTCGTGATGTGACGCTCTACGTCCTCGCCCGCCTCGGCCTCGTGGTCGTGGTGATGGGCGCGCTCATGTTGTTCAAGGTTCCTTTGCTGCCCGCCCTCGCCGTGGGCGTGGTCGTGGCGCTGCCGGCGTCGCTGTTCATCTTCAAGGGGCTGCGGCAGCGGGTCGCGACCGGCCTCGACGCGCACCAGGCGGTGCGCAGGGCCGAGCGCGAGAAGCTGCGTTCCGAACTGCGTGGTGACGAAGGTCCTCTCACCCAGGCGTAGGACGTCTGCCCGGTTATCGTGCGGGCTGTGAGTACCTCCGTTGACCGCGTTTGCAGCAGGACCAGGCACTGGGTGTGCGAGGCCGTCGGGATCATCGAGGCGGACGCGAACCGCAGCGCGGACACGCATCTGCTGCGCTACCCGTTGCCGCTCGAGTGGGGCATCGACCTCTACCTGAAGGACGAGTCGACGCACCCCACGGGTTCGTTGAAGCACCGGCTGGCGCGCTCGTTGTTCCTCTACGCGATCTGCAACGGCTGGATCACCGGTGGCACGCCCGTCATCGAGGCCTCCTCCGGTTCCACGGCGGTGTCCGAGGCGTACTTCGCCCGGCTGCTCGGGCTGCCGTTCATCGCGGTGATGCCCCGCTCGACCTCGGCCGAGAAGGTCGCGCTGATCGAGCGTCAGGGCGGCAAGTGCCACTTCATCGACGAGCCGTCGGCGCTCTACGACGAGTCGCGGCGGCTGGCGGCCGAACTCGGTGGCCACTTCATGGACCAGTTCACGCACGCCGAGCGCGCCACGGACTGGCGGGGCAACAACAACATCGCCGAGTCGATCTTCGAGCAGATGAAGCTGGAACCGTCGCCGACCCCCGACTGGATCGTCGTGGGCGCGGGCACGGGCGGCACGTCGGCCACGATCGGCCGGTACATCCACTACCAGAAGCTGAACACGCGGCTCGCCGTCGTCGACCCGGAGCACTCGGTCTTCTTCGACGCGTGGCGTGACGGCAACCGCGACCTGGTGGCGACGCGCGGTTCCGGCATCGAGGGCATCGGGCGGCCGCGGGTGGAGCCGTCGTTCATCGGCGAGGTCATCGACCGGATGATCAAGGTGCCGGACGCGTCGTCCGTCGCGACGATCCGGTACGTGGAGGACCTGCTCGGCCGGCGGGTCGGCGGGTCGACCGGAACGAATCTCTGGGGAGCGTTCCAGATCGTGGCCGAGATGAGGCAGTCTCGCACCCGCGGAAGCGTGGTGACTTTGCTGTGCGACGGTGGCGAGCGTTACGCGAACACCTATTACGACGACACATGGGTATCCGCTCAGGGCATGCATCTCGACCCGTGCCTTGAACGTCTCAACAACTTCCACCGCACGGGGAACTGGTGACGAGCGTTCTGCGTCACAGCGTGACCTGAGCACCTGAGTCCGCAGGGGGGACGCTGTGTCGACGCTGTTCACCGACGCGGCCGAGATGCGCGCGTACGCCGAGTACCTGCGCGCCGAGGCCCAAGAGTTCGACACGATCCGCAAGTACGTCCACGCCACGGCGTGCGACAAGGCGGGCTTCACCGGCCTGCTGACGTTGCTGCAGCCGGGCGTGGACATCGTGCGCGCGTTGTTCGACGAGACGCTCGACTTCGGCAAGTCGAAGCTCGAAGGCACGGCCGCGGCGGTGGACGCGACGGCGAAGGGCTACGAGGACATCGACGCCCTTCAGCGGCGGATCTTCGAGGGGCTGCTGAAGTGACCACCGCGTCCTACAGCGCCCCGCGCCCGGTCGCGGCCTCGCTCAAGCAGCCCGACGTCGACACGGCGTCGTTGAACGACGTCCTGCGCGACCAGGGCTGGGGCGTTCAGGCGGTCAACTGGGTGTTCGAGGCCGTGACCGGCGAGAGCCTGGTCTCCACGATCATCACGCCGATCACCGGCGACTGGTCGAAGATCCGTGCGGACGGCGACGCCTGGCGCATGGTCGGCAACGCCATGAACGACGTCTCGTACAACCTCACGGACGCCGTGGGCAAGGTGCGCGGCCACTGGGACGGCGACGCGGCCCGCGCCCACGAGAAGTACATCGCTCTCGGCTGGAAGGCCGGCCTGCTCGCGGAGATGGGCGTCGCCCAGCTGATCGCGAAGGGCTTCGACACGGTCGCCTCCGGCGCCGAGGCCCTGGGCAAGCAGGCCGCGCGCCTGCTCGACTACCTCGTCAACAAGCTCCTCGAAGCCGCCGCCACCGTCTGGATCCCGGTCGCCGGCTGGATCAAGGCAGCCGAGATGGTCTGGAACGCGTACCAGATCTACCGGCGCGTGATGGACATCATCGACACGGTCCAGAAGCTCATCGCCGACGTGAAGGCGCTCTTCGACGCCGTCGGCCGCGTCTTCTCCGCCATCGGCAAGCTGAAGGACGCCGACTCCCTGGCCGAGGCCATGAACGCCACCCAGGAGGTGGCCGAGGCGGGCCGCGACGTCCGCAACGCCGTCAGGGACATCAGCGACGACGCCGCGTCCATCAAGGACTCGGCCACCGAGATCGCCGACCGGGGCCGCGACATCGGCTCGCACGTCCGCGAGGTCTACACCCCGCAAGGCGGCTCCGAGGACACCAAACCGGCCGCCGTCTCCTCCGTGGCACCCGGCGGCGCCCCGGTAGCGCCCGCGCCCGCGGTGCACGGCGGCCCCGACGCCCCCGCCACCCACGCGGCGGCGGCCACCGGCTCAGCCACGTCCGCACCGCCTTCCCTGGGCGGCGGCGGAGGTGGCGGCATGCCGACCGGTGGCGTTCCCGCCGGCGGTCACGCCAGCTCAGGCGGCGTGCCTTCGCCCGGCGGCACACCTGCCTCGGGCGGCCACGGCCCCGTCGTGCCACCCAGCACGAACACCACGCACGCGGCCGGAGCGGCCCCCGCCGCAGCCCCGCCGGCGCCCCACCAGACCCCCATGGGCGGCGCGATGCCGATGGGCGCCCCCATGGCTCCAGGGGCAGGCGGCGGCGACCAGACCAGGAGCTCCGGCTCCCGTCCGGGAGCGGGCGGCGTCCCGTCCTTCCCGAGCGCGGGCGCCCCGGCCGGACCCAAGGCCCCCACGGGCCTGCCGACCCCTCCCGGACACGCCTCAGGCCTGCCCAGCCCGCCCACGACCCCGGCGTCCGGCACCGGCACCCGCCCCGGCGGCTCCGGCCTGCCCACGCCTCCGTCGGGCCCCGGCGCGCCGGGCAGCCACCCCGCCCCGCACCAGACGCCAGGTTCGCCCGGCAGCCACCCTGCGTCCGGCTCCGGCCTGCCGACCCCGCCCAACTCCGGCGCGCACGGGACGCCCGGTTCCGGCCTGCCGACCCCGCCGAACTCGGGTGCTCACCCGACGCCCGGCTCCGGCCTGCCCACGCCTCCTGGCCACCCGAGCGCCGGCACAGGCACGGCGACCGCCCCCGCCCCGTCCCACACGGGCGGCGGCCTGCCGTCGCCTCCTGGACACCCGGCCCCGAGCGCAGGCGGCGGTTTGCCTTCCCCGCCCGGACACCCGAGCCCCGGCACGGACCACCCGGCGCCGAGTTCCGGTGGCGGCCTCCCGTCGCCTCCTGGACACCCGGCCCCGAGCGCGGGCGGCGGTTTGCCTTCCCCGCCCGGACACCCGAGCCCCAGCACGGACCACCCGACCCCCAGCGGCTCGGCACCGCACGACGGCGGCACGCGTCCCCACGACACGACTCCGTCCGGTACCGCCCCGCACGACCCGCCGAGCCCGCGTCCGCACGACACCACGCCCAACGGGTCCCACGACACCAAGCCCCACGACACCCCGGACGGCACCAAGCCGCACGACGCCGACACCCGGCCGCACGACGCTGACCCGAAGCCGCACGACGCTGACACCAAGCCCCACGACAGCGACGCGAAGCCGCACGACGCCGACACCAAGCCCCACGACGACGACGCCCGGCCCGACGACGGCAAGCCGCACGACACCGACACGAGCGGTGCCGACGACGTCAAGCCCCACGACACCCAGCCGGACCACGACACCCCGGCCACCCACGACACCGACCCCAAGCCCGGCCACGACGACGCCACCACCCCCGGCCACAACGACAACGGCGACGGCAGCAGCACCCCGCCGCCCACCGGCCCGGACCTCAAGGGCCACTTCGACGCGGCCGCCATGGCGGCGCAGGGTCAGGGCTACCAGCACCAGCTTGAGCAGATGCTGCCCAACCAGGCCGACCGCGACCGCTACGTCGAGCTGAGCCAGAAGCTGTCCACCGACCTGAGCGCGAGCGAGGCCCAGCACGTGGCCGACGTCCGCAACCAGATCAAGGTCGACACCGGCGACATCGTCACCAAGGCCCTCAACCCGAGCGCGGTCAGCACCTACCTGCCCGACCAGCCGCACGCCGCGGGCAGCAAGCAGGAGACCTGGCAGAACCAGATGGGCGGCTCGATCGCCCGCGGCCAGGACGTGGTCGACGTCAACACGCCGCAGGGGCTCAGGGACGGCCTCGCGCTCGACGACAAGGGCAAGGGCTGGACGCCCATCCCGGCGGGCGCGCAGAACGCGATGCAGCTCCGGTACGAGATCACCGACCAGAACGCCGGCGCGCACAACGTGCCGTTCGGCGGGCCGAAGAAGGACACGCCGGACTTCACCCAGCCCGGGCCGTACCCGGCCGACCAGTACCAGTCGCCGCAGGAGAAGGCGCACTACGAGGCGTCGCAGCAGCAGATGGCGGCGGCGGGTGGCGCGACGAAGCCGTACGACGGCTACGACCCGTTCACCGGTACGGGGTCGACGATGGGCGGTATGCCGGAGTGGCGCGTTGACGGCGGCACACCGTTGCCTGATCGTGCCGAGATCTGGCAGGTGAACGCGGACGGAACTGAGAAACTGCACGCCGTGTACGACCGCAAGTTCGGCTGGACGAAGCTCTGATGACCCAGTACTCCCAGGAGATGGCCGAGTACCGCGGCGAGACCTTCTTCGCGGGCGCGGAGGGGAACGACGTGTGGATCCGCAAGATCCCCGGCATGACCTACGCGACCAGCGAGGGGTTCCAGACCTATGGGAACCGTGAGCTCAAAACGGTGGCTGTGAAGGAACTCCAGGCCTGGTACCTGGAAACCTGCACGGCCACCTGGCGCGGGCAGCCGTTCAACGTCGTCAGGACGGAGAACGGCAAGGCCGAGGCCGGGTACGCGGGCGGCGAGTACGTGTGGGCCGCGCAGAACGGGCTCGAAGGCGACCAGTACAACGGCTACCGGGCCACGCTCGACGTCGACGAGCTTCAGGACGTGCGGGTCGACCGCACCGACTTCCTGGCGCGGTGGAAGGAGAAGAACCCGGGATGAGCACCCCACAGGCCGTGCGCAAGGCGGCCGGCATCGGGCCGGAGACGATCCTGCAGAAGATCGTGCACCCCGCGATCGCGCAGCTCTACCTGGGCAACGTCGTGGTGCCCGGCAAGTTCGAACCGCACCGGGCCGCCGGCTTCGTGACGCGCGGGCAGGACTTCCCGCAGGGCACGTCGGACCAGTTCGCCGAGGCGTTCGGCGTCGACAAGGTCGCGGACTGGCCGAAGGGCACGCAGTACCTGCTGCGCTTCCTGGCCCACACCACCGAACTCTTCGACACCAGCTTCGGCGGGCCGACGCTCGACGGCGCGCAGAAGATGGGCACCACGCGCGTCTACCCGGTCCCGTTCACCGGCACCGGCTACACGCCGAGCGCGAACCCCATCCCGGAGTACGTCATGGAGCTCGCGGAACTCCCCGCGGGCACGGAACTCTGGCGCTTCGAGCCCACCGGAGAAGGCCGCAGCGTCGGCAAGTACCTCAACCGGCAGGTCGGCTGGGTCCCCACGGGAGACGTGGGCTTCGGTCCAGGAAGGTACTGGCAGGCCCCGGTTCCGCACCGGCCGACCGTCCGTCGTGGACTGATCGGCAACTACCGCGGCCAGGCCTTCGACATCGACTTCGGGCCGACGCCCGGCTCCGTTCTGCTGCACCCGCTGGCCGGTCAGCCCGCGCCGCCGGACTTCACCGAGGAGAACGGCGTCCAGTTCCTCGAGGTGCCGGACGCGGTCGTCGAGGACCTCCAGCTGGTCCGCACGCTCTGCACGTACCGGGGCGCGGAGTTCGAGATCATCGGCGTCCTGGGCGACCAGGCCGTGCTGCACTTCCTCGGCGAGAACTACGAAACGGCCAGGGAGCTCGGTCTGTCCGAAGTAGACTTCCGGCAGTGGCGCACCTTCGCGCAGCGCGCCGAGGTGGGCGACATCCGCGGTGAGGCCAGGCCGATCCAGCGCGGACTCTTCGCCAGGGAGAACTGATGACCACCCCGAACGAAAGCTGGAAGTCCGCGGAGCTGCGGGCGGCCGAGGCGCAGGTCGACGCGCGCTTCAAGGAGGCGCAGGACCTCGCGAACCGCCTCAAGGACACGCCGCTGCCGCCCGTTCCGCCGGTCGACTTCAAGGCGATCGCCCAGCAGGTCGAGCGGGCAGCGCAGGAACGGGACGCGCCCGAACAGCTCAAAGCGTTGAAGCGCAAGGTGGACGCGGGTGAGTTCACCTGGGAGGACGTCGTCTCCGGCAAGGCCGCGCAGGACCCCGACGTGCAGGCCATGCAGCAGGAGAACGTCAACAAGATGAAGCAGGCCTTCCAGATGTTGCAGGAAGGCCTGACCGCCGAAGAGATCATGGCCGCCCAGGACCCGCGCAGGAACCGGGGTGACGACGGCGACGAGAACGCCCCCGACATCTTCACGGAGGACAAGTGGTGATGACGGCCTGGCGGACACCGGACATCCTCGCGGCGGAGGACTTCCTGAGCAGCGCTGTCGCCGATGCGGACCGCGCGATGCGGTCCGCCCAGCAGAACCTCAAGGGCAAGGAACCGTCCACCGAGGACATCCGCAGGGTGATGCAGTTCGCGAAGTCCAGCGACGCCTCACCGGCGATGCGGCAGCTGGCCGACCGCATCGCGCGCGGTGCCGGCCTGAGCTGGCGTCAGGTCCTCACCGGCGAGGCGGGCCACGATCCGCTGGTGCGCCAGGCGCTCGACGCCGACCGCGCCAGGCTGGACGAGCTGATCAAGGGCGAGACGGCCCCGCCGCCACCCCCGCGCAGGCCCGTGCGGACGGACGACGACGAGCCGACCCAGTTCACCGAAGACGCCTGGTAGCGGTCAGTCCAGGACCAGGCCGACGCTGACCAGCACGGCCCACGCCAGCATCGCGATCCCGGTGAACTGCAGCACCGGGATCAGGTCGCGGCCGCCACGCCCGGCGGCCACCCGGCGC
This sequence comes from Lentzea sp. NPDC092896, assembly GCF_044754905.1. Lineage (NCBI taxonomy): Bacteria > Bacillati > Actinomycetota > Actinomycetes > Pseudonocardiales > Pseudonocardiaceae > Lentzea > Lentzea sp. NPDC092896. The sequence goes on along the minus strand of NZ_JBIVPX010000016.1, from coordinate 86,182 downwards.
ACGGCGGGCAGCAGCACCGGCGCCGCGAGGAACCCGAGCAACGCGTAAGGCACCCGCACGACCATCCCGAGCGCGATCAGGAACGGCACCGCGACCAGCGCGAGGTACAGCCTGCGCGTGTCCTTGTCGCCCAGCACCACGGCCAGGGTCCGCTTGCCCGTCACCGAGTCCGTCGGGATGTCGCGCAGGTTGTTCGCCACCAGCACCGCGGCCGAGATCGACCCCATCGCGATGGACGCGCCGATGCCGATGCCGGTGATCTCACCGGTCTGCACGTACAGCGTGCCCAGCACCGCGGCCGGGCCGAAGAAGAGGAACACCGCGATCTCGCCCAGGCCCGCGTAGCCGTACGGACGCTTGCCGCCCGTGTAGAACCACGCCCCGGCGATGCACACGGCGCCGAACCCGAGCAGCCACCAGTACCCGGACAACGCCACCAGCACCACGCCGGCCAACGCGCCGACGCCGAGTGAGATGAACGCCGCCAGCCGCACCTTGGCGGGCTCGGCGGCACCGGATCCGGTCAGGCGGAACGGTCCCACCCGGTTGTCGTCGGTGCCGCGGATGCCGTCGGAGTAGTCGTTCGCGTAGTTCACGCCGACCTGGAACGCCACCGAGACGACGAGAGCGAGCACCGTGTAGAGCACGTTGAACTCGTCGATGTGGTGCGCCGCAGCAGCTCCCACGACCACCGGGGCGATCGAGTTCGGCAGCGTGCGCGGGCGGGTCCCCTGGATCCACTGGACGACTGAGGCCATGCCTCCATCCTCCGGTATGGCTCCTGAGGACCCGCCAAAGGGGTGTATCAGCAGGCAGTAGCGCCGCTCACACCCGCGACGTACGCCTTGGCGATGTGCTTGCCCGAAGCGATGCGGTACCAGACGTTCGACGTGCCCTGCGTGCCCGACACCGACTCACCGGTGAGCTGGCAGGTCACCCTGACCTGGGCGTAGTTGCCGGCCAGACCCACCTGCGACGACGTGGAGTTCGCGCCGCTGCGGACGTTCACCGTGCCGTTGGCCGCGGACGTGCGGACCGTCCCGACAGGACCGGAGCCCGTCCACAGGTAGGTCACGGTCACCCACGAGTTCGTGGTCAGCTTGAGGCCGTCCCAGAACGTGCCGTCCGCCAGGTCGATGCCGGCCGGGTTCGCGACCTCACGGCCGTACTGGTCCTTGCCGCCGTTGTAGTTGTTCTCGTACGCGGCCTGCGCTTCGGGCTTGCCCTGCGGCAGGTCCTTCCACATCTCGCGGGTCGCGGACGCGTTCCAGTAGTCGTCCTTGGTGTTCCACGGGCCGACGTCCCACACGGGCGCCCATTCGCAACGGCCGTTCGACGCGCACACCTGCACGCTGTAGTTGCCGGAGTTCTTGTTGGCCAGGCCACGCCGCGACGGCAGCGCGACGAAGTGGTCGCGCGAGACGATCGTGTGGCCGTTCGCCGTGGTGCCGCCGACGAGACCCTCGCGCGTCGCGTAGACCCGGTACGCACGTCCAGCGGCAGCAACGGAAACGTCGTCCGCGGCAACGGTCGCCGGCGCCTGCGAAGCGGTCAGCTTCACGCGCGATGCCTTGCCACTGCTCAAAACCACGCGAGTCTCGATGGTGGACGTGGTCACCGGCAACGTCGCCGGCGCCTCCAGCCACTCGGTCCACTGGCCGTCCGCACGCAGGCCGCGCACATCGACGACACCATCGCCGGTCACCGCCGCCGTGACCGCGTTGGCGGGCTGAGCGAGTCTGTGCGTGCCGAGCTCGATCAGGCCCGTGCGCGGGGAACCGCCCCACGTGACAGTGCGGCCGCTGACGTCGGCGGCCCACTCGTTCGAGGCAGCCGCCGCCTGGGCGGGAGACGCCAGACCGACCACCAGCGTGGCGCCGGCGACCAGCGGTAACAGGTAGCGCATGAAGAAACCCCCATCGCTAGCGCGCGCGGATGGGGTTCCGCGCGCTTCGCGGGGAGAGTTGTCCTCAGCGGTAAAGGTTCACCTAAAGAGGTCGGCGACTGCTGTCCTGTCGACTTTGCCGGGTCCGCGCAACGGCAGCTCGGACACGAACCGCACCAGCTTCGGCGCCGCCGCCCTGCCCACGTCCCGTGCCACGGCGGCCCTCAGGTCGTCGACTGAAGGCTCCTCACCACGTGCGACGACCACGGCGGCCACGACCTGGCCCCACTCCTCATCCGGAAGCCCGACGACGCACGCCTCCAGCACGCCCTCAACGGTCGCCAGAGCCCGTTCGACCAGCACCGGAGGCACCTTCTCGCCGCCCGTGACGATCACGTCGTCCGCACGGCCCAGCACCTCCAGCCGCCCCTCGCGCAGCCGTCCGAGATCGCCGGTGCGGAACCACTCGCCGAACGGTTCCGCGCTGCCGCGGTACCCCAGCGCCAGCACCGGCCCGCTGATCTCGATCACGTCGTCGGTGCGCAACGAGACGCCCCGCAGCGGTTCGCCGTCGTACACGCATCCGCCGGCGGTCTCGCTCATGCCGTACGTCGTCACGACCTGCACGCCGAGCGCGCGCGCCTGCTCCAGCAGCTTCGGCGGGGTGGCGGCCCCGCCGATCAGCACGCCGTCGAACTGCCGCAGCGCCTCCAGCCCCGGCCCCTCACCGACGACGAGCCGCGAGAGTTGCGTGGGCACCAGAGCGGTGTAGTGACGTCCCGGCTGGGCCAGCACCGGTCGCGCGGCGTGCGCGAAACCCATGGCGCGGAAGCCCTTCGACATGTCGAGCACACCGGGGGTCGTGCCGGCGACGATCGACCGCACCAGCACCTGCGCCCCTGCGATGTGACCGGTGGGCAGCGCCAGCAGCCACGTGCCGGGCCCGCCGAGGCGTTCGTGCGTGGCCTGGGCGGACGTCGTCAGCGCGTCCGCGTCGAGCAGCACGGTCTTCGGCTCGCCCGTCGACCCGGAGGTCGGCACGCCGAGCACGGCCCGCTTCTCCCAGCCGTCGAGCGGGCCGTCCACCAGCGGGTCGCCGCCCTGCAGGGCCGCGCGCAGTTCGTCGAGCATGTTCTACCTGCTCAGAAGTAGTACGGGTAGTTGGACCAGTCGGGGTCGCGCTTCTCCAGGAACGAGTCCCGTCCCTCGACGGCCTCGTCGGTCATGTACGCGAGCCTGGTCGTCTCGCCGGCGAAGATCTGCTGTCCCACCAGGCCGTCGTCGATCAGGTTGAACGCGTACTTCAGCATCCGCTGGGCGGTCGGCGACTTCCCGTTGATCTCGCGCGCCCACTGCAGCGCCGTCGTCTCGAGCTCGGCGTGCGGCACGACCTCGTTGACCGCGCCCATCTTGTACATGTCCTCGGCGGAGTACGTGCGGCCGAGGAAGAAGATCTCGCGGGCGAACTTCTGCCCGACCTGCCGTGCGAGGTAGGCCGAGCCGTAGCCGCCGTCGAACGAGCCGACGTCCGCGTCGGTCTGCTTGAACTTCGCGTGCTCGGCGCTCGCGATCGTGAGGTCGCACACGACGTGCAGGCTGTGCCCGCCGCCGGCCGCCCAGCCGGGAACGACCGCGATGACGACCTTCGGCATGAACCTGATCAGCCGCTGGCACTCGAGGATGTGCAACCGCCCCGCACGTGCCGGATCCACGCTCTCGGCCGTCTCACCGGAGGCGTACTGGTACCCGCTGCGACCACGAATCCGCTGGTCACCGCCACTGCAGAAGGCCCAGCCGCCGTCCTTGGCGCTGGGGCCGTTGCCGGTCAGCAGCACGCACCCGACGTCCGACGACATCCGCGCGTGGTCCAGTGCCCGGTACAGCTCGTCCACCGTGTGCGGCCGGAACGCGTTGCGCACCTCGGGCCGGTTGAACGCGATGCGGACCGTGCCCTGGTCGAGCGCGCGGTGGTAGGTGATGTCGGTGAAGTCGAAGCCTTCGATCGGCTTCCACAACGACGGGTCGAAGAGCTCCTGATCTGCCACGGACGAGACTCTAAGCCGCCTGCGCCGAGGGCCGCTCCCGGACACTCGACGACGCGAGGGCCTGGTCTGTGATCCGATCGCGCCGGCGGGCCTGCTTCTTGCCGGCGAACTGGTCGAGGGTGCCCAGAGTGGTGGACGTTGTGCGGCTCCGGCTCCTGTGTCGTCCCCCACCCCCGTTCTCAGCAGGGCAGAGATGCCGACTGGGACAATCGAGAGATGAACGGGTCATCTGCCCACGCGAGGCTGATCGTCGACGAGCTGGTGCGCAACGGCGTGCGTCACGTCGTGCTGTGCCCCGGTTCGCGCAACGCCCCGCTGTCGTTCGCGCTGCACCAGGCCGAGCAGCAGGGCCTGCTCACGGTGCACGTGCGCATCGACGAGCGCAGTGGCGGCTTCCTCGCGCTGGGTCTCGCGAAGACCGGCGAACCGGCCGTGGTGACGTGCACCAGCGGTACCGCCGTCGCGAACCTGCACCCGGCCGTCATCGAGGCGCAGCTCACGAACGTGCCGCTGATCGCGCTGACGGCAGACCGCCCCGTCGACCTCTACCGCACCGGCGCCAGCCAGACGATCGACCAGTACGACGTGCTCGGCATCCCGACGCTGCACATGCCGGAGGGCGCCGACGAGCCGACGACCCGCTCGTTGATCTGCCGCGCGATCGCCACGGACGGCCCGTCGCACGTCAACGTGCCTTTCCGGCCGCCTTTGACGCCGTCCGACGACGCGTGGCCCGCGTCGGACCGCGGCCCGTGGACGGAGACGGACCGCACGTTCACCGTCGAGACCCGGCCGTCCTCGCTGCCGGCCCGCACGCTGGTGCTGCTCGGTGACGACCGTCCGGAACGGCTGCTGAAGGCCTCGCGGCTGGGGTGGCCGGTGATCGCCGAGCCGACCGCGCCCGGCGGCCTGCGGCACGGGTCGTTGCTGCTCAACGCGGGCCTGCCGGAGCAGCTGAAGCCCGACGCCGTGCTCGTCGTCGGCCGCGTCACCCTGTCGCGGGGTCAGCAGGCGCTGCTGGGAAGCGCTCCAATCGTGCACGCGGTCGGTGACCGGGCGCAGTGGCCGGACGTGCAGTTCACCGCCACGCGTGCGTCGACCTGGCTGCCCGAGCCCGCCGCGCTCGACGGCGAGTGGCTGCAGTCGTGGCAGAGCGCCGTGAAGAACGTCAGCGTGGCCGTCGACGACCTCCTGGACGCCGAGCCGTGGCCGACCGGCCTGCACGTCGCGCGTGATCTGACGCAGGCGATGCCGTCGGGTTCGTTGCTGTTCGTGGGCTCGTCCAACCCGATCCGCGACGTCGACTTCGCGGGGGAGCGGCGTTCGGACATCGCCGTGCACGCCAACCGGGGTGCCGCGGGCATCGATGGAAGCGTGTCCACGGCCATCGGACTCGCCCTGAACCACGACGGGCCGGCGTTCGCGCTGATGGGCGACCTGACGTTCCTGCACGACAGCAACGGCCTGCTGGCTGACCGAGTGCCGGACCTGACGATCGTCGTGCTCAACGACGACGGAGGTGGGATCTTTTCATTGCTGGAACAAGGCGCACCGGAGTACGGCGGAAGTTTCGAAAGGATTTTCGGCACCCCGCACGGGACTGATCTGACCGCTTTGTGCGCGGGCTACCGAATTCCGCACTCCACTGTGGACGACCAGGAGGAGTTCCGTAGCGCGATTGCGTCACCCAAGGGCCTCCAAGTGGTCGAAGTGCAGGCAAAACGCGACGAACTGCGCGCGTTGCACCAACGTCTCAAGTCGACGGTGTCAACCTTTTTCACCAGGTAGGAAACATACGTAAGTCGGTAGTTCGTCCATGATCGTGTGGATAGCGTCCGCCGCATGTCGATCAGATCAAAGACGACGGCCGCGGTGGCGTCCGCGGCCGCGATTACGTTCTTCGCGGGGACGGCGCTGGCGGCGTCTCCGGGTGCTCCCGGAGCCGGCGACCCGTACTTCCCGACGTACGGCAACGGCGGGTACGACGTCTCCCACTACGACATCAGGCTCAACTACAACCCGACCGGCGACCAGCTGTCGGGCACCACGACGATCCTGGCCAAGGCCACCGAGGACCTCACGCAGTTCAACCTCGACTTCCTGCTCAAGGTGAAGTCGGTCAGGGTGAACAACGTGCCGTCCTCGTTCGTCTCGGACAACGGCGAGCTCACGCTCACCCCGCGCGGCGGCGTCCGCAAGGGCCAGGACCTCACGATCGTCGTCACCTACGCCGACAGCCCGTCGACGGTGAAGGACCGCAACGGCTTCACGGCGTGGACGAAGACCGTCGACGGCGCACTGGCCATCGGCGAGCCGGAGATCGCCTCCTGGTGGTTCCCGTCCAACGACCACCCCACCGACAAGGCCACCTTCGACGTCAACGTCGCCGTGCCGAACGGCGTCGAGGCGATCTCGAACGGCACCTTCGTCGGCCAGACCCGCCAGATCAACGGCTACACCCGCTGGAACTGGCGCAGCACCAAGCCGCAGGCGACCTACCTGACGTTCCTGACCATCGGCCAGTTCGAGCTCCGCCAGGGCACCACCCCGTCGGGCCAGCCGTACGTCAACGCCTACTCCGAGCGCCTCGGCGAGAACGCCGACGCCGCGAAGGCCAGCGTCGAGCGCACGCCCGAGGTCATCGAGTTCCTGTCGGAGAACTTCGGCCCGTACCAGTTCGAGGCGCAGGGCGGCGTGGTCACCCCGAACCTCGGCTACGCGCTGGAGAACCAGACCCGCCCGAACTACGACACGGGCTTCTTCCGCCGCGGCGCCAACACCTACGTCGTCGCGCACGAGCTGGGCCACCAGTGGTTCGGCGACGCGGTCTCGGTCCACCACTGGCGGGACATCTGGCTGAACGAGGGCTTCGCCTCCTACGCGGAGTTCCTCTGGTCCGAGCACGTCGGTGAGGGCACGGCGCAGGAGAACGCCGACTTCACCTACGACCTGTACCCGGCCGACAGCGAGTTCTGGAACGTCCTGCCCGGCGACCCCGGTGCCGGCGCGGTGTTCGACGGCGCCGTCTACGACCGCGGTGCGCTGGCCGTGCACGCCCTGCGCGTGGCCGTGGGCGACGAGAAGTTCTTCGAGATCCTCAAGACCTGGGTGGCCGAGAAGAAGTACTCGGACGCCACGATCGAGGAGTTCATCGCGTTGTCGGAGCGGGTCTCCGGCCAGCAGCTCGACCAGCTGTTCCAGACGTGGCTGTTCACGAAGGGCAAGCCGGCCGAGGCGCCCGGACGTGCGGCGGACGTCGCGTCGAAGTCTTTGTCCGTTGCTTCGGGCAAGGCCGCGGAGCCGAAGTCGCGCGCCAAGATCCAGCTGACGCACGAACTGCTGGACGCGCACAAGTAGTTCGCGGACAAGTGGTTCGTGCGCAAGTGGTTCGCGCACAAGCAGTTCCGGACTGTCAGACCGGCTGAGTACGTTATGACGCAGGGGTTCCCAGCTCGGGGGGACCCCTGCGTCAGCGTGTGGAGGGGCCTTGACCACAGACCAAGACCGCCCTGGAGCCGTGGCCTGGCCACCCGCCCCGATCAAGACCGAACGACTCGTCCTCCGCCAGTCGGAGCCCCGCGACCGGCCGCGGTTCGTGGACCTGTTCGCCTCGCCGGAGGTCGGCACCTACATCGGCGGCGCCCAATCGCGCGACGAGGTGGAACGCACCGCGCCCGAGGTGCCAGGCCGTCGCTTCGGCTTCTTCGTGGTCGAACTCGACGGCACGATGATCGGCATGATCACGTTCGACCGCCGCGATCCCGCGCGCAAGGGCCGAGTCTGGCCGGACGCGGGGGAGGCCGAGCTCGGCTACCTGTTCCTGCCGCACTCGTGGGGCCACGGCTACGCGGCCGAGGCGTGCGCGGCGGCACTCGACTGGTTCACCGGCGCGCACCCAGGCGAACCGGTGGTGCTGTCGACCCAACTCGCCAACAAAGCCTCGCTTCGCCTCGTGGCGAAGCTGGGGTTCACCGAGGTGGACCGGTTCGAGGAGTACGGCGCCGAGCAGTGGTTCGGCGTGCTGACGAATGGCTGAGGACGCCCCGGCCTGGGCCTACGAGCGAGCCGAACTGCACCCGCACGACCCGCGATGGGCCGGCCGCGCGGCAACGGAGCGCGACAGCCTCCGGCAACTGCTGAACCCCTGGCTGGTCGACGGCGTCGAACACATCGGCTCCACAGCCGTCCCAGGCCTCTCCGCCAAGCCGATCATCGACCTGATGGCCTCGGTCACCGACCTGGACACCGTCGTCACCAACGCGTCCGATCTCCTCGCCGCAGCCGGCTGGTCCTACGTGCCCAAGGAACTCGACAACCGCCCGTGGCGCCGCTTCTTCGTCAAACCGGACGCCACCCACCAGCGCCGAGAAGCCCACCTGCACCTGATCCAGGCAGGCCACCAGAGGTGGACCGACCAGATCCGCTTCCGAGACGTGTTGAGAAGCGACGAAGAACGAGCGCAAGCCTACGAAGACCTGAAACGGCAACTAGCTCAACAAAGCGGCCACGACCGTGAGGCGTACACGAACGGCAAGGCGGCCTTCGTTGCTAGAGCCCTTCAAGGGCCTCACGCATAGGCCGCATCTTGGCGTGCGCCTCCTGCACCTCGATGTCGGGATCCGAGTCGGCCACCAGCCCGCACCCGGCGAACAACCGAGCCGTCGACCCCGAGATCTGCGCGCAACGCAGCGCGATCCCGAGCTCCCCGTCCCCGTTCCCGTCGATCCATCCGACGGGTCCGGCGTACCGCCCGCGATCCATCCCCTCCAGCTGCGAGATCAGCTGAGTCGCGTCCAGCCGGGGCGTCCCGCCCACGGCGGCGGTCGGATGCACCGCCTCGCCGAGGTGCAGCAACGACACCGACGACTCCAACGTCCCGATCACGTCCGAGGAAAGATGCGACACGTTGGGCAGCCGCAGAACGGAAGGCCCCTCGACGGACATGGTCGTGCAAAAGGGCCGCAACGTCTCCGCGAGAGAGGTGATCGCGTAGTCGTGTTCCTCGAGGTTCTTCTCCGACGACATCAACGCCGAAGCAAGCTCCTCATCGGACACCCCGTCGTGCGGCCAGGTGGTCCCGGCGAGCACCCGCGAGTCCACGACGGACCCGGTCCGCCGCAGCAGCAGTTCGGGCGTGGCGCCGACCAGGCCGTCCACGGCGTAGGCCCAGCACTCGGGATAGCGCCGGGCGAGACCCTGCAGCACGAACCGCTGGTCCAGCCGCCGGTCGGTGCGCGCCACCAGGTCGTGGGCCAGCACCACCTTGTCCAGCTCGCCGCCGCGCATCCGGTGAACGGCCTCGCGCACGGCCTCGCGGTACTGCGTGACCGGCAGCTGACCGTTCGAGTACCGCACCGTCGAAGGCCGCGACAACGGCGTGACCAGCGGCGCGGGGTCCGATGCGCCGATCGTGGTGACCCACTGCTCGCCGTTGCGGCGGCCGACGACCACCTCGGGCACGATCAGCACCGAGTCGCCCGGCGAGTCGGCGAAGGCCATCGAGACGAACGCCACGGGGCCGCTGCCCGGCACGCCCAGTTCGTCGTCCACGTCGAGGTGCGACACGAACTCCTGCCACCACTTGTCGGCCTGCGCGAACCTGTCCGGTCCGCTGACCTCCAGCCGTGCCGCCTCGCCCCAGCCGACCAGGCCGGACCCGTCGCGCACCCATGCGAGCGCGCGCTCCGGGTCGGGCAGCATTCCGAGCAGGTCACCGGCGGTGTCCCGTTTCGACCGGACGCGGATTCGCTGCCGTGCTCGCGATGTCGGTGCTGAGGTCACTCTTTGACTGTATGGACCTCAACCTGAAAGCGCGGCATCCGCCCGGCTCTAGACTTCTCAGTTGTGGTGGAGGACGCAGTGACCAAGTCGCCCCGCGGTGTACGCGTCCGCCGTGCGGTTTGCAGGGCTTTGTTCGTCGTCGGTGGCGTGATCACGCTCGTCTGCGTGCTGCTGCCGATCGCGTGCTGGCGTGATGACGTGGCCATCGAGCGGTCGATGGGGCAGGCGGTCGCGCAGGTCGACTCCGTGTCCTTCAACCGGACCGTTGTGCGCTACGCCACACCCGACGGGCGCGTGATCATCCCGTCGCAGGGCGTGCTGTACCCGGACGGGCTGAAGGTCGGGGACAACGTGCGGGTCGAGTACGACCAGACGAACCCCGAACTCACCCGCGTCGCCGGCCGGACGGCGACTCTCAGCTTGCTTCCCGTTGGAACCTTCCTCGTGATCGTCTGGATCGTCATCGCCGCCGTTGTGACAGTTCTACGCAGATTTGGCGTCCGGGTGTAACATCGGGGCATGGCGGATGACCTGGAGCTGCGCTTCGAGCGCACCGTGCGGTCCGAATCGCGCATCGAACCGCGCGACTGGATGCCCGACGGCTACCGCAAGACCCTGATCAGGCAGATCGCCCAGCACGCGCACTCCGAGATCATCGGGATGCAGCCGGAGGGCAACTGGATCAGCCGCGCGCCCTCGCTGCGCCGCAAGGCGATCCTGCTCGCGAAGGTGCAGGACGAGGCAGGTCACGGCCTGTACCTGTACTCGGCGACCGAGACGCTCGGCGCCGACCGCGAGGACCTGACGACCAAGCTCATCGAGGGTCGCCAGAAGTACTCCTCGATCTTCAACTACCCGACGCTCACGTTCGCCGACGTCGGCGTCATCGGCTGGCTGGTCGACGGCGCCGCGATCTGCAACCAGGTGCCGCTGTGCCGCACGTCCTACGGGCCGTACGCGCGCGCCATGATCCGCATCTGCAAGGAAGAGTCGTTTCACCAGCGTCAGGGCTACGAGCTGCTGATGACGATGATGAGCGGCACCCAGCAGCAGCGCGACATGGTGCAGGACTCGGTGAACCGCTGGTGGTGGCCGGCGTTGATGATGTTCGGCCCGCCGGACGCCGAGTCGACGAACACCGAGCAGTCCATGGCGTGGCGGATCAAGCGCGACACCAACGACGAGCTGCGGCAGAAGTTCGTGAACATGAGCATGCCGCAGGCCGAGAAGCTGGGCGTGACCTTCCCGGACCCCGAGCTCAAGTGGAACGAAGAGCGCGGCGAGTACGACTTCGGTCAGCCCGACTGGGAAGAGTTCTGGCAGGTCGTCAAGGGCGGTGGCGTCTGCAACGAGCAGCGCATCGCCCACCGCCGCAAGGCGCACGAGGACGGTGCGTGGGTCCGTGACGCCGCGGCCGCGCACGCTCAGAAGCACGCACGTAAGGAAGGTGCCGCGTGAGCACGTCTTGGCCGCTGTGGGAAGTGTTCGTGCGCGGCAAGCGCGGGCTGAACCACGTGCACGTCGGTTCGCTGCACGCGCCGGACGCGGAGATGGCGCTGCGCAACGCCCGTGACGTCTACACGCGTCGCAACGAGGGCGTGTCGATCTGGGTGGTGCCCGCCACGGAGATCACCGCGTCCTCGCCGGACGAGAAGGACCCGTTCTTCGCGCCCGCGGGGGACAAGGTCTACCGGCACCCGACGTTCTACGCGATTCCCGAGGACGTGCCGCACCTATGAGCTTCGACAACGCTTATGAGTCGCTTCTCGGGCATGAGGACGCGCATTGGGCGTTCGGAACGGGCTTCTCGGAGGCTCTGTCCGGCGTCAACCGCGAGTTCTCCGAGGGTGTCGATCGCGAGGCGCTCGCCGCGTACTGCCTGATGCTGGGCGACGACGCGTTGATCTTCTCCCAGCGCCTCTCGGAGTGGTGCTCGCGCGCTCCCGAGCTGGAAGAGGACATCGCGCTCGCCAACATCGCGCTGGACCTGCTCGGTCAGGCCCGCATGCTGCTGACGCGCGCCGGCGAGGTGCTCGGCCGGGACGAGGACGCGCTGGCCTACCTGCGCGACGAACGCGAGTTCCGCAACGTGCACCTGGCCGAGATCGACTGCGGTCCTGGGCCCGGCGGCGACTTCGCGACGACCATCGCGCGCCTGCTGGTGTTCTCGTCGTGGCGGCTCGCTTTGTTCTCACGCCTGCGCGGCTCGGCGGACCCTGTTCTCGCCGCGATCGCCGAGAAGGGCCTCAAGGAGCTGGCCTACCACCGCGACCACGCCGCTCAGTGGACCGTTCGCCTCGGCGACGGCACCGACGAGTCGCACCGCCGCATGCAGGCGGGCCTGGAACGCGTGTGGCCGTTCGTCGACGAGCTGTTCGCGACGCACTCGGTCGAAGCCGCGCTTCAGGGCGTCGCCGTCGACCCGGCATCGCTGCGGTCCGAAGTGGACGGTGTGCTGGAGGCGGTGCTCAGCGCCGCGGGCCTCACGCGTCCCAAGGACACCCGCGCCGCTCGTGTCGCGGGCATGGCGGGCCGTGACGGCGTGCACACCGAGGTCATGGGCTACCTGCTCGCCGAGATGCAGCACCTGCACCGTTCGCTGCCGGGAGCGGTCTGGTGACGACGGCACTGGAGGTCGCGTCGGCCGTGCGGGACCCGGAACTCCCGGTCCTCACGCTGGCCGACCTCGGCGTGCTCCGCGAGGTGTCCGAACAGGACGGTCGCGTCGTCGTCACCATCACCCCGACCTACTCGGGCTGTCCCGCGATCGACGAGATGGGCGCTGACCTGCGTCGATCGCTCGTCGGCGCCGGTTACGCCGAGGTCGAGGTGCGCCTGTCGCTCTCCCCGGCCTGGACCACGGACTGGATCAGCGACGAGGGCCGTTCGAAGCTGGCCGCCGCCGGCATCGCGCCGCCGTCCCGAATCGGCCCGGCGGTCGCGGGCCCGATCCCGCTGAACCTGGTACCGCCGTCACGCCAGGTCGCGTGCCCGCAGTGCGGCTCGCTGAACACCTCGGAGATTTCACGGTTCGGCTCGACCGCGTGCAAGGCCCTGCGCCGCTGCCACGCCTGCGCCGAACCGTTCGAGCACGTCAAGGAGATCTGAGTTGTCGCGCCGCGCCGCCTTCCACAAGCTCACGGTCGCCCAGGTGGACCGCCTCTGCGACGACGCCGTGGCCGTCACCTTCGACGTGCCCGCGGACCTCTCGGAGGACTTCGCCTTCACCGCGGGCCAGTACCTGACCCTGCGCCAGGGCGACGAACGCCGCTCGTACTCGATCTGCGCCCCCACCGGCGCCGCTCCGCGCATCGGCGTGCGGCGAGTCGACGGCGGCCAGTTCTCCACCTGGCTGGTCGACCGCGTCGCCCCCGGTGACGTGCTCGAAGTCCTGCCGCCACTGGGCAAGTTCACGCCAACCGGCGTCGGCACCCACCACGGCATGGTCGTCGCGGGCTCCGGCATCACCCCGGCCCTGTCGATCGCCGCGACCGTGCTGGCCACCGGCGCCCGCGTGACCCTGATGTACGGCAACCGCAGCACGAACACGGTGATGTTCGCCGACGAGCTGGCCGACCTGAAGGACCGCTACCCGGCCACGTTCCAGCTGATCCACGTCCTGTCCCGCGAACCGCGCGACGTGGAACTGTTCACCGGCCGTCTCACCGCCGAGAAGCTGACTGCCCTGTTCGGCAGCGTCGTCCCGTTCGACGCCATCGACGAGTGGTGGCTGTGCGGCCCCTACGAGATGGTGCAGGACGCCACGGCCGTGCTGCGCGATCGCGGCGTTGCCACTGACCGCGTGCACCACGAACTCTTCTACGTGGACGAGCCACCACCCCCACCCCGCCGCACGGAAGCCGTAGTGGACGCCGCGGCTTCGGTCACGGTCGTGCTGGACGGCAAGTCGACCACGCTGCCGCTGCCCGCCGACGAGCCGATCCTGGACGCCGCCCAACGCGTCCGCGCCGACCTGCCGTTCGCCTGCAAGGGCGGGGTCTGCGGCACGTGCCGTGCGTTGGTGACCGAGGGCAGCGTCGAGATGCGCCGCAACTACGCGCTCGACGAGTCCGAGGTGGCGGCGGGATTCGTGCTGACGTGTCAGGCGTTGCCGACCAGCGAGTGCGTGACTGTCGACTTCGACGCCTGAGTTCTCCGACGAACGGGCGATGAACGTGGCACGATCAGTGCCATGGGGGTCGTCGTCCGCTCAACGCTCTGGGGTGCCGGGATCGGTGCCCTGCTGATGGGCGCCCTCACCACGGCTGTCGAGGTGAGCGTCCCGAGCGAGAACCCGTCCTCGCTCCCCGTCACGATCATCGCGATCCTCGCCATCGTCTTCATGTTCGGCGCCATCCCCGGCGGGGTCCTCGGCATCGCCGTCGGCTTCATCCGCCGCTCGGCCCAGCGGCCGAGTCAGATCCAGCGGCCGATGCATCCCCCGTTGCCGCAGCAGCCCTACGACATGTGGTCCGACCTGGTCGAACGGTGTGCGGAGTCGACGCGCCGGGTCGCCGCCGCCGTGCAGACCGTGCCGAAGTCGGCGGCCAAGGACTGGCTGCAGCGGATCAGCGAGCAGCTCACCAAGGAGCTCGACGACGTGCGCGGCATCGCGCAGCTCGGGCGGGCGCTCGGCGCGGTCGACAGTCAGCACCCGGTCTACCAGCGGTTGCTGAAGGCCTCGCACGACTTCCACCAGTTCGAGAACGAGGTCGCGCGGGTGGCGTTGCAGATGTTCGACCACCCGGAACTGGACGAGGCGCGCACGCACCTCGAGGTGCTGGAGAAGCAGCTTCCTCAGCTGTCGGCCTGAAGCGCGGACTGCCACCAGCCCAGCACCTCGTCGGCTGCCTCGGGAGCGGCGACCAGTAGTCCGTCCACGGGCAGTTGAGCGCCCTCGCCGCGTCTGTCGAGCACGACCGCACCCGACTCCACGGCCAATGACACCGCACCGGCGACGTCCCACTCGTGGTAGCCGTGCAGCACGGCCGCCGCCACGTGACCCAGCGCCACTTGTGCGACGGCCAGGCACTTGGAGCCGAGAACGCGCACGCCCGTGCCTGCTATCGCTGCCGTGGAGATGAACTCGCCCATGCCGGGCCACGGACCGGTGCGCGTCATCTCTGTGCACACGACAAGAGAGTCGCCTTGGCGTTCGGTCAGGCGGATCGGGGTACCGTTCGCGCGCATGCCACGGCCGCGGGCGGCGGCGTAGATCTGCGAGCGGTACGGGTCGGCGACCACGCCGACCACCGGGCCCCAGCGGTCCACCAACGCCAGGCTGTAGGCACACCAGGGCATGCCGGCCGTGTAGTTCGCGGTGCCGTCGACGGGATCGACGACCCAGCGGAACTCGGAGTCGCTCGGTGCGTCCCCGGAGTCGGAGTTCTCGCAGAACACCGGGATCGACGGGAACTCCTTGGTGAGCACGCGCCGGGTGTGGCGTTCCAGGGTGCGGTCGGTGTCGGTGACCCAGTCGAACGGTGACTCGCCGGAGTCGGGACGCACGCCGCGGCCGGCGGTGGCCATGATGACGTCCGAGGCGTCGTTCGCCAGGCGACCGGCCACTTCCAGCGCGATGGACACGAGGCCGGGGTCGACCGGGTGGGCGGGACGGGACGACAAGACGGTCATGCTGGCCTAGTTTCACCGCGTCGGATGACCGGGAACCCAAGCGCAGATGACGAATCGACGATCACCTGGCCACGACGTGAGGTGTTCCGTCCGCGTCAAATCTGAGGTCACGCGGACTTCATGCGGGCACCTCATGGTGTCCCTGTGCGAGTAGCGATCGTGACCGAGAGCTTCCTGCCTCAGGTGAACGGCGTCACCAACTCCGTGCTCCGCGTGCTGGAGCACCTGCGCCGCAACGGCCATCAGGCGCTGGTCGTGGCGCCCGGTGCCGGCGCGGACGAACACCACGGCACGCCCGTCGTCAGAGTGTCTGCGGTCGACGTGCCGATGGTGACCAGTCTGCCCATCGGCGTGCCCAGCCCGAGAGTGCTGCACGCGCTCGCCGACTTCCGGCCCGACGTCGTGCACCTCGCGTCGCCGTTCGTGCTGGGCGCGTACGGCCTCAGAGCCGCGCGCAAGCTCGACGTGCCGACCGTCGCGGTCTACCAGACCGACGTGGCCGGGTTCGCCGGCAACTACGGCCTCGGGCTCACCAAGCGCGCGGCGTGGCGGTGGACCAAACGCCTGCACACACTGGCGGACCGCACGCTGGCGCCGTCGAGTTCGGCGGTCGAGGCGCTGGAACACCACGGCGTGCCGCGCGTGCACCGATGGGGCCGCGGCGTCGACATCGACCTCTTCCACCCGCGCCCCCGGCACAACGACGAGCTCACCATCGGCTACGTCGGCCGCCTCGCGCCGGAGAAGCAGGTCTCGAGGCTCAAGGAACTGCACGACCTGCCGGGCGTGAAGCTGCGGATCGTCGGCGACGGCCCGGACCGCGAGCAGCTCGAGAAGGACATGCCGAACGCGGAGTTCCTCGGTTTCCGCACCGGCCACGAACTTGCCGAGGCCTACGCGTCGTTGGACGTCTTCATCCACACGGGCCCGCACGAGACGTTCTGCCAGGCCGTGCAGGAGGCCCTGGCGACCGGCCTGCCGGTGCTCGCGCCGAACGCGGGCGGCCCGCGCGACCTCGTTCGGCACGGCCGCACGGGCTACCTCTTCGAAGAAGACATCGCGCAGTACGTGGACCTGCTCCGCGACCCGATGCTGCGCAAGCGGTTCGGTCTGGCGGCCCGCAAGTCGGTCCTCTCCCGCACCTGGCCGGCGATCTGCGACCAGCTGATGGGTCACTACGCCGCAGTGATCGGACTAACTCACCAGGCGGCCGCTTGAGGATCGTGCAGCTCGCCAACTTCTACGGCCCCAAGTCGGGCGGCCTCCGCACCGCGCTGCACCACCTCGGCACCGGCTACGCGCAGCTGGGCCACGAGGTGGTGCTGGTCGTGCCGGGCCCCCGCCACGCGGACGAGGAACTGCCGGGCGGAGTCCGCCGCATCACGCTGCCCGCGGTCAAGATCCCGTACACCGGCGGCTACCGCGTGGTGGACCCGTGGCGCGTCAAAACCCTGATGGAACACCTTCGACCGGACCGCCTGGAGGTCTCCGACCGCCTGACCCTGCGCGGCATGGGCGCGTGGGCGAGCGAGCGCGACATCCCGAACGTGGTCATCTCCCACGAACGCCTGGACCGCCTGCTGCAGTTCGTGCTGCCGACCACCCCGGCCGTCCACGCCGCGGACTGGGCGAACCGCCGCATGGCCGCCTCCTACGACACCGTCGTCTGCACGACAGGTTTCGCCCGCGAGGAGTTCGAACGAATCGGCGCCTCGAACGTCACCCAGGTCCCGCTGGGCGTGGACCTGACCACGTTCACCCCGAGCAGACACTCCGCAGACCTTCGCCGAGACCTCTTGCAGGGCAAGGAGAACCTGCTGATCCACTGTGGACGATTGTCGCCGGAGAAGCACGTGGAACGCTCCGTGGACACCCTCGCCGAACTGCACGAACAGGGCCACTCCACCCGCCTGGTGATCGCCGGCGACGGTCCGAGACGCGCCTCCCTGGAAAAGCGGGCGGCGGGCTTGCCGGTGACGTTCCTGGGCTTCGTGAAGTCCCGCCTGGACGTGGCCTCCCTGCTGGCGTCAGCAGACCTGTCCCTGGCGCCGGGCCCACACGAAACGTTCGGCCTGGCCGCACTGGAAGCCCTGGCGAGCGGCACTCCGGTGGTCGTAAGCCAGAGCAGCGCTCTAAAGGAAATCGTCCAACCGTCCTGCGGCGCCGCGGTCTCCGACGACGCCCCGGCCTTCGCCTCCGCGGCTCAGCGCCTGCTGACGTCAGGCTCGAGAGAGGCTGCCAGAGCCAGAGCCGAGGAGTACCCGTGGCACACGGCGGTGGACGGCATGCTGACCGCCCTGAAGGTGCCCTGAAGATGATCTCAGCGAGCCTGACTTAGTCTCTAGTCATGTCGCGAGCCGGCCTGGACAAGAACCCCCGCGAAGTAGCCGAGATGTTCGACGGCGTGGCCAAGGGCTACGACCGCACGAACTCGGTCATGACGCTGGGCTTCGACCGCCGCTGGCGGGACTGGAGCAGGCGCGTCCTGGACGCCCGCCCGAACGAGAAGGTCCTGGACCTGGCCGCGGGCACCGCGGTCTCGACCGTCGAGTACGCCGCGTCAGGCGCCTGGTGCGTGGCGGCGGACTTCTCCGTCGGCATGCTCGCCTCAGGAGCCCACCGCCGAGTCCCGAAGGTGGCGGCGGACGCCCTCCGCCTGCCCTTCAAGGACAACTCGTTCGACGCGGTCACGGTCTCCTTCGGCATCCGCAACTTCAACGACACGGTCGTGGCCCTCCAGGAGATGGCCCGTGTGACCAAGCCGGGCGGCCGCATGGTGATCTGCGAGGTCTCCACGCCGGTCTGGAAGCCGTTCCGCTTCGTCTACATGCGCTACCTGCTCAAACTCCTCCCGCTGATCGCGAAGTTCGTCTCGAGCAACCCGGTCGCGTACTCGTACCTGGCCGAATCCATGGCCACGTGGCCGGACCAGCGTTCGCTCGGTGAGCTCATCTCGCAGGCGGGCTGGGAGGACGTGGCCTGGTTCAACCTGACCGGCGGCATGGTCGCCCTGCACCGCGCGACGAAGCCGAAGCCGAAGCCGAAGGCAGAACCCGAGGACGCGGAGAAGCCGACGGCCTGAGGCACTGCCCCGCAAGGTGACCACGTACGAGTCCTGGCGTGGCGATGCGAAGCGAGCCGTCTGAACCTAGAGCGCCGGGTAGCGGTGAGCCCCGCTCATGGCGATTGGGGCTTGACCTTGAGGGGCTGGGTGCCACCCTCGTGGGCTCGGCCGGGGCGCTTTGAACCCCGGTCTTTGAGGCCGACTACGCGCCCAGCTAGAGGCTCAAGGTCAAGCCCCAATCGCAACCCCGCACTTCGTCACGACCCGCGCAAGCACCCTCGCAAGGCGACCGTCCGCACGGAACGCGACCAACCCCGCTGGAACGCGACAAACGCTCGCAAGCCGACCCGCACCGCCCCAGCCCCCGAGACCCTCAGCAATGTCCGGTTAGAGTCGCCAGCAGAAGCTGTGACCGGTACACGCAGGGAGTCTGGATGAGCAGGCGCGGGATCAACGAGGACGCCGACGTCATCGTGGTGGGGGCGGGACCGTCGGGCTCGACCGCGGCCACCTACCTCGCCAGGGCGGGCCTCGACGTTCTCCTCCTGGAGAAGAGCACCTTCCCCAGGGAGAAGGTCTGCGGCGACGGCCTGACCCCCCGTGGCGTCAAGCAACTCATCGACCTGGGCATCGACACCCGCGAGAGCAACGGCTGGCTCCACAACAAGGGGCTCAGGGTCGTCGGCGGCGGCGTCACGATGGAGCTGGACTGGCCGGATCTGGCCACGTTCCCGAACTACGGCGTCGTGCGTCCGCGGATGGACTTCGACGAGATGCTCGCGAACGCGGCGAAGGCGGCCGGCGCGCGCATGCACGAGCACACCACGGTCACCAAGGCCATCATCGAGAACGGCCGGGTCGTCGGCGTCGAGGCCAAGCAGGGACCGGAAAAGAACCCGGTCACCTACCGGGCCCCGATCGTCGTCGGTTGTGACGGTGTGTCAGCTCGTTTGGCTCTGAGCATCGGCCTGCAGAAGGACGACGCCAAGCCGATGGGCGTGGCGGTCCGCCGCTACTACAACAGCCCGCGCACCAAGGACGACTACCTCGAGTCGCACCTCGAGCTCTGGGCACCGGACGGCCAGCTGCTGCCCGGCTACGGCTGGATCTTCGGCATGGGCGACGGCAGCGTGAACGTCGGTCTGGGCATTCTCAGCACGTCAAAGGCCTACGGGACGACCGACTACCGCCAGCTCCTGCGCAGCTGGCTCGACGGCACGCCGGAGGAGTGGGGCTTCCGCGAGGAGAACGCGACGAGCCGCATCGGCGGCGCCGCGCTTCCCATGGGCCTCAACCGCAAGCCGCACTACCGGGCGGGCCTGCTGCTCGTCGGCGACGCCGGCGGCATGGTCAACCCCTTCAACGGCGAGGGCATCGGCTACGCCATGGAGTCGGCGAAGATCGCCTCCGAGTCGATCGTCCAGGCACTCGCGCGCACCGGCGTCAACCGTGAACGGGCGCTGCACGGCTACCCCGTCCGGATCGAAGAGGCGCTCGGCAGTTACTACCGGCTCGGGAACGTCTTCTCGAAGCTCATCGGAAACCCGGCGATCATGCGGACCGCAACGAAGTACGGAATGCCGCGGAAACGCCTGATGAAACTGGTGCTCAAGCTCCTGGCGGGCCTCTACGACCCCAAGGACGGCGACTCAATGGACCGCCTGATCGTGGCCGCCACGAAGCTCGCTCCCAGCGCGTAAATTACTCCGAATAGGTGACGGCACCGGCTCAATACGAGCCGGTGCCGTTTCGCATGTGTCCACCACGTTAAAGCCCCAGGTCAGACCCTGTGATCTAGGTCATTTACAGGCGTTCTACACTGGCGGGCGACCTTGTGAATCACTTCACAACAGTCTGAACAAGCTTGTGAACTGTTTCACAAGCGTTTGTTAGGTTCGCCTAACAAACGCGCTGCACAACAACACCCTTAGGGTGCGGGCGACCGCGAGGAAAGGACGACGGAGCGTGCTTGACCCTTACCTCCCCCTCGTATTGATGTTCGCGCTCGCCGGGGCGTTCGCACTGTTCTCGGTGACCGCGGCTCCCTACATCGGACCGCGCCGCTACAACAAGGCGAAGCTCGACGCGTACGAGTGCGGCATCGAGCCGAGCCCGCAGCCCGTCATCGGTGGTGGGCGCATGCCCGTCGCCTACTACCTGACGGCGATGCTGTTCATCTTGTTCGACATCGAAATGGTCTTCCTCTACCCGTTCGCCGTAGCGGCCGACAAGCTCGGCCTGTTCGGGCTGGTGGAGATCGTCCTGTTCGTCGCCACGGTCGGCTTCGCGTACGTCTACGTGTGGCGTCGCGGCGGCCTCGACTGGAACTGAGGAAGTCATGGGTCTCGAGGAGAAGCTCCCGAACGGCATCCTGCTGGTCAGCGTCGAGAAGCTGGTCAACTGGACCCGCAAGTCCTCGCTGTGGCCTGCCACCTTCGGCCTGGCCTGCTGCGCCATCGAGATGATGACGACGGGTGGTCCGCGGTACGACCTGGCCCGCTTCGGCATGGAGGTCTTCCGGGCCTCACCGCGCCAGGCGGACCTGATGATCGTGGCCGGCCGCGTCACCAACAAGATGGCGCCGGTGCTGCGGCAGATCTACGACCAGATGCCCGAGCCGCGCTGGGTGCTGGCCATGGGCGTGTGCGCCAGCACTGGCGGCATGTTCAACAACTACGCGGTGGTGCAGGGCGTCGACCACGTCGTGCCCGTCGACATGTACCTGCCGGGCTGCCCGCCGCGGCCGGAGATGCTGATGGACGCGATCCTCAAGATCCACGCCAAGATCATGGACGAGCCGCTCAACGCCGTGCGCGCCAAGGCACTCGCCGACTCGGGCTACCGCACCGATCTCATCCCGTCGTCCGAGCGTTTTGCGAGGAAGAAGTGACCGAGCCAGGGGGCGAGCACTCCAGCGTCAACCGCGCGGGAGAAGACCTCGAGAAGACCAATCCGACAGACGCCAAAGCGAAGGCGCCGATCTTCGCGGGCAAGGACCGCCAGGGACTCTTCGGCGTCTCCGGCTCCGGTGACACGTCGGGCTTCGGTGGCCTGCGGTTGCCCGCCCACGTCGCCGCGCCCGCCGAGCGCCCGTTCGGTGGCTGGTTCGACGAGGTCGCGGACGAGCTGTTCGCGTCGATCGCGGACAAGGGCCTGCCCGCCGACACGGTGCAGCAGGTGACGGTCGACCGCGGCGAGATCACCTTCTACCTCAAGCCGGAGACGCTGCTGGAGGTCGCGCGGATCTTCCGCGACACCCCGGCGCTGCGCTTCGAGCTCTGCAGCTCCGTGTCCGGTGTGGACTACGGCGCCGACGTGCCGCAGCGCCTGCACTCGGTCGTTCACCTCACGTCGATGACGTACCGCCGCCGCGTGCGGCTGGAGGTCGCGGTCGACGTCGAGCACCCGCACGTGCCGAGCCTCGTCGAGGTCTACCCGACGGCGGACTGGCAGGAGCGCGAGACCTGGGACATGTTCGGGATCATCTACGACGGTCACCCCGGACTGACCCGCATCCTCATGCCGGACGACTGGGACGGACACCCCCAGCGCAAGGACTACCCGCTGGGTGGCATCCCGGTGGAGTACAAGGGCGCGGAGATTCCTCCGCCGGACCAGAGGCGGTCCTACTCATGACCGAGCGGCTTTCCGACGCGACGACCGGCACCGACACGAGCGGGCCCGGCCGCGACTCCGTGGAGACCAAAGAGACTCCCGAGATCGCCGACTCCCGGAAGACCACCGAGGGCACCGTCTACACGGTGACCGGCGGCGACTGGGACGAGGTGCTCGCGGACGCGGTCCACGACGAGCGCATCGTCATGAACCTCGGCCCGCAGCACCCCTCGACCCACGGCGTGCTCCGCCTGGTCCTGGAGCTCGAGGGCGAGACGGTCACGCACGCGCGCAGCGTCATCGGGTACCTGCACACCGGAATCGAGAAGAACCTCGAGTACCGGAACTGGGTCCAGGGCGTCACCTTCATCACGCGCACCGACTACCTCGCGCCGCTGCACCACGAGGCCGCGTACTGCATGGCCGTCGAGAAGCTGCTCGGCGTCACGGTGCCGGACAAGGCGCAGGCGATCCGCGTGCTGCTGATGGAGATCAACCGCATCAGCTCGCACCTCGTCGCGCTCGCCACCGGCGGCATGGAGCTCGGTGCCCTCACCGGCATGACCTCCGGCTTCCGCGAGCGCGAAGAGGCCCTGCACCTGCTGGAGCACCTCACCGGCCTGCGGATGAACCACGCGTTCATCCGTCCCGGTGGTCTCGCGCAGGACCTGCCGGACGACGCGGTCGAGAAGATCACCGCGTTCGTCAAGATCATGGAAAAGCGGCTGCCGGACTACGACAAGCTGCTCACCGGTCAGCCGATCTGGCGCAACCGCATGGCGGGCGTGGGTTACCTGCCCGTCGACGCGTGCCTCGCGCTCGGCATCACCGGCCCGATCCTGCGCTCCGCCGGCCTCGCCTGGGACCTGCGCAAGATCGAGCCGTACAGCGGCTACGAGAACTACCAGTTCGACGTGCCGACCTCGAACGCGGCGGACTGCTTCGCGCGGTACCTGCTGCGGCTCGAGGAGATGCACCAGTCGCTGCGGATCATCAAGCAGGTCGTGAAGAGCCTGCCGACCGGTCCGGTCATGGTCGAGGACGCGAAGATCGCGTGGCCGGCCCAGCTCACGATCGGCAGCGACGGCATGGGCAACTCGCTCGAGCACGTCCGCAAGATCATGGGCCAGTCCATGGAGTCCCTGATCCACCACTTCAAGCTGGTGACCGAGGGCTTCAAGGTTCCGGCGGGCCAGGTCTACGTGCCGGTCGAGTCGCCGCGCGGCGAGCTCGGCTACCACGTCGTCTCCGACGGCGGCACCAGGCCGATGCGCGTGCACCTGCGCGAACCAAGCTTCGTGAACCTCCAGTCGATGCCCGCGATGTGCGAGGGCGGCATGGTCGCCGACGTGATCGCGTCCGTCGCCTCGATCGACCCCGTGATGGGTGGTTGCGACCGATGACTCAGGCACAGGACACCGCCTTCGACCAGTCCACTGTGGACCGGGCGCAGGCGATCGTCGCTCGTTACCCGCAGGCCCGCAGCGCGCTGCTGCCGATGCTGCACCTGGTGCAGTCGGTCGAGGGCTACGTCTCCCAGGACGGCATCCGGTTCTGCGCCGGGCAGCTCGACCTGAGCGAGGCCGAGGTCAGCGCGGTCGCGACGTTCTACACGATGTACAAGCGCAAGCCGTGCGGTGAGCACCTGGTCAGCGTGTGCACGAACACGCTGTGCGCGGCGCTGGGCGGCGACGCCATCTACTCGACCCTCAAGGACCACCTCGGGGTGGGCCACGAGGAGACCGCGGGCGAGCCGGGCACGACCGGTTCGATCACGCTGGAGCACGCCGAGTGCCTCGCCGCGTGCGACCTCGGCCCGGTGCTGCAGGTCAACTACGAGTTCTACGACAACCAGACGCCGGACAAGGCGCTGGGACTCGTGAAGGCGTTGCAGTCAGGGGACAAGCCCGCCCCGACGCGCGGTGCCCCGCTCACCGACTTCAAGCAGGCCGAGCTCCAGCTCGCCGGGTTCTTCGAGGGTCGCGACGCCGACCTCGACGGCCCGTCGGCGGCGCCGGAGACGCTGGCCGGTGCGCAGATCGCCAAGGACCGCGGCTGGGACGCGCCGAACACGCCGTCCACGGTCGAGTTCCCTGCCCTGCCGGAAAAGAAGTAGGGAAGACAATGGTTGACCCGCTGACTCCTGTTCTCACCAAGCGCTGGACTGAGCCCAAGTCCTGGACCATCGAGACCTACGAGCGCACCGGTGGCTACACCGCCCTGCCCAAGGCGCTGACGGCCCACCCGGACCAGCTCATCCAGCAGTGCAAGGACTCCGGACTGCGCGGCCGCGGCGGCGCGGGGTTCCCCACCGGCATGAAGTGGGGCTTCATCCCGCAGGGCGACGGCAAGCCGCACTACCTCGTCATCAACGCCGACGAGGGCGAGCCCGGTACCTGCAAGGACATCCCGCTGATGATGGCGGACCCGCACTCGCTGATCGAGGGCGTGATCATCACGTCGTTCGCGATCCGCGCGAACTTCGCGGCGATCTACGTCCGCGGCGAGGTCCTGCACTGCATCCGCCGCCTCAACGCGGCGGTGCGCGAGGCGTACGCCAAGGGCTACCTGGGCAAGAACATCCTCGGCAGCGGGTTCGACCTCGACGTGGTGATCCACGCCGGCGCCGGCGCGTACATCTGCGGCGAGGAGACCGCGCTGCTCGACTCGCTGGAGGGCCGTCGTGGCCAGCCGCGACTCAAGCCGCCGTTCCCCGCGACCTCGGGCCTCTACGCGTCGCCCACTGTCGTGAACAACGTCGAGACCATCGCGTCGGTTCCCTTCATCGTCAACGGTGGCGCCGACTGGTTCCGCGAGATGGGCCGCGACCGCTCACCCGGTCCGAAGATCTACTCGCTGTCCGGTCACGTGACGCGTCCCGGCCAGTACGAGGCGCCGATGGGCACCACGCTCCGGCAGCTGCTGGACATGGCCGGTGGCATGAAGGACGGCATCCCGATCAAGTTCTGGACGCCGGGTGGCTCGTCCACCCCGCTGTTCACGGCGGAGCACCTCGACGTGCCGCTGGACTTCGAGGGTGCCGCCGAGGCCGGTTCGATGCTGGGCACCACCGCCCTGCAGATCTTCAACGAGACCGTGTCCGTGCCGTGGGCCGTCATGAAGTGGACGGAGTTCTACAAGCACGAGTCGTGCGGCAAGTGCACGCCGTGCCGCGAGGGCACGTACTGGCTCGTGAAGATCCTGCAGCGGATGGTGGCGGGCAACGGCACGGCGAGCGACATCGACACGTTGCTCGACGTCTGCGACAACATCCTCGGCCGCTCGTTCTGCGCGCTGGGTGACGGTGCCGTCAGCCCGATCACCAGTGGCATCAAGTACTTCAAGGACGAGTTCCTCGCCCTGTGCGACCAGAACTCCAAGGTCCTGGCTGGAGCGAACGCATGACCATCGCGCCTGACAAGCCCACTGAGGCTGAGGTCGTTGTCCCAGAAGGACACGTCAAGCTCGTCATCGACGGCGAGACGGTCGTCGCGCCCAAGGGCGAGCTGCTGATCCGCACGGCCGAGCGCCTCGGCACGGTCATCCCGCGCTTCTGCGACCACCCGTTGCTGGAGCCCGCGGGCGCCTGCCGCCAGTGCCTCGTCGAGGTCGAGATGGGCGGCCGGCCGATGCCGAAGCCGCAGGCCTCCTGCACGATGACGGTCGCGGACGGCATGGTCGTGAAGACCCAGCTGACCTCGCCCGTCGCGGACAAGGCCCAGCAGGGTGTGATGGAGCTGCTGCTCATCAACCACCCGCTGGACTGCCCGATCTGCGACAAGGGCGGTGAGTGCCCGCTGCAGAACCAGGCGCTCGCCCACGGCCGCAGCGACTCCCGCTTCCACGAGCACAAGCGGACGTTCCCGAAGCCGATCAGCATCTCCACGCAGGTGTTGCTCGACCGCGAGCGTTGCGTGCTCTGCCAGCGCTGCACCCGGTTCTCCGCGCAGATCGCCGGCGACCCGTTCATCGAGCTGCTGGAGCGCGGCTCGCAGCAGCAGATCGGCATCGCGCAGGAGAAGCCGTTCCAGAGCTACTTCTCCGGCAACACCATCCAGATCTGCCCGGTCGGCGCTTTGACGAGCGCGGCCTACCGCTTCCGCGCCCGGCCGTTCGACCTGGTGTCGGCGCCCGGTGTGTGCGAGCACTGCTCCTCCGGTTGCGCCGAGCGCACCGACTACCGGCGGGGCAAGGTGCAGCGCAAGCTCGCCGGCGACGACCCGCAGGTCAACGAGGAGTGGATCTGCGACAAGGGCCGGTTCGCCTTCCGCTACGCCACGACCGGTGACCGCATCAGGCGTCCGCTGGTCCGCGACGCCGAGTCCGGTGAGCTGCGCGAGTCGTCCTGGACCGAGGCGCTGCAGGTCGCGGCGGCCGGTCTGACGGCGGCCCGCGAGGCGAACGGCGTCGGCGTGCTGACCGGTGGCCGGCTGACCGTCGAGGACGCCTACGCGTACTCGAAGTTCGCCCGGATCGCCTTGCACACCAACGACATCGACTTCCGCGCCCGGCCGCACAGCGCCGAGGAGCTGGAGTTCCTGTCCGGCACCGCGGTGTTCACGAACCCGGAGACCGGAGTCACCTTCCAGGGCATCGAGTCCGCACCGGCCGCGCTGCTGGTCGCGTTCGAGCCCGAGGAAGAGGCGCCGATCGTCTTCCTGCGCCTGCGCAAGGCCGCTCGCAAGGGCACCACGAAGGTCTTCCACCTCGGCCAGTACACGACCCCGGCCGTCGAGAAGACCTACGGCACGCTGCTCGCCTGCGTGCCCGGTGCCGAGGCGAACGCCATCAACGCGTTGCCGGAGCACGCTTCCGACGTCGTCGACCTGCTCGGCAAGCCCGGTGCGGTGATCCTGGTCGGCGAGCGCGCCGCCGAGATCCCCGGCACGTTCTCCGCGGTCGCCAGGCTGGCCGAGCGCACGGGCGCCAAGGTCGCGTGGATTCCGCGCCGTGCCGGTGAGCGCGGTGCGCTCGCGGTCGGTGCCACGCCGAACCTGCTGCCCGGCGGCCGTCACGTCGCGAACGCCGCGGCGCGCACCGAGGTCGAGCGCACCTGGGGCGTCGAGGAGGGCTCGCTTCCCGCGACGCCTGGCCGCGACACCACGGGCATCCTCGAAGCCGCCGCGAACGGCGAGCTGTCCGGTCTGCTGATCGGTGGCGTCGACCCGTTCGACCTGCCGGACCCGCGGCTCGCGGAAAAGGCCCTGTCGGGCGCCGGTTTCGTCGTGAGCCTGGAGCTTCGGCCCAGCGCGGTCACCGCGTACGCCGACGTCGTGCTCCCGATCGCCCCGGTGGTCGAGAAGTCCGGCAGCTTCCTCAACTGGGAGGGCCGCCGCCGCGAGTTCGGCGCGACGCTCGAAGGCACCGGCGCGCTGCCGGACTGCCGCGTGCTCGACACCCTCGCGGTGGAGATGGACGCGGACCTGTTCACGCAGACGCCCGCCGCCTCGGCCGCCGACCTGGCCCGCCTGGGCGAGGGCACGCCGAGCGGTTCCTCGCTCAACGTCGCCGCGCCGCTGGTGTCCCCGGCCGGTGCCGGCAAGGCAGTGCTCGCCACGTGGCACCGCCTGCTCGGCAACGGCTCGCTGCAGGTCGACGAGCCGAACCTCGCCGGTACGGCCCGCCCGGTCGTCGCGAAGGTCGCCGTGACCACCGCACAGCAGTTCGGCCTGGAGAACGGTGGTCAGGTCACGGTCTCCACCGACCGCGGCGCGATCACGCTCCCGGTCGAGACCGACGACCTGCCCGAGGGCGTCATCTGGCTGCCCACCAACTCGGGTGACGTGACCGTGCGCCGCACGCTCGGCGCGGGCCACGGCTCGATCGTCTCCGTCAGTGGGGTGAAGTCATGACCCAGCAGTTCGTCGCAGCGGAGATCGGCGAGACCGCCAAGCTCCTCGCCGACGACCCGATCTGGCTGGTGCTGATCAAGGTCGTCGCGATCTTCGCGTTCCTCGTGGTCATGACTCTGTTCATGATCAACTGGGAGCGCAAGGTCGTCGCGCGGATGCAGCACCGCCCCGGCCCCAACCGGGTCGGCCCGAACGGCTGGCTCCAGTCGCTCGCGGACGGTCTGAAGCTCGCGTTCAAGGAAGACATCCGCCCCGTCCTCGCGGACAAGTGGGTGTTCTTCCTCGCGCCGGTGATCTCCTGCATCCCCGCGTTCCTCGCGTTCTCGGTGATCCCGCTCGCGGGCGAGGTCAACCTGTTCGGTCAGCAGACCGCGCTGCAGCTCGTCGACCTCCCGGTCGGCGTGCTGGTGGTGCTGGCCTGCTCCTCGATCGGCGTCTACGGCATCGTGCTGTCCGGCTGGGCCTCCGGCTCGCCGTACCCGCTGCTCGGCGCGCTGCGGTCGGCCGCGCAGGTGATCTCCTACGAGATCGCGATGGGCCTGTCGATCGTCGCGGTGATCATGTTCACCGGCTCGATGTCGACCGGTGACATCGTCGGCGCGCAGGCGACCACCGTGCTCGGGTTCGCGCCCGGCTGGTTCGGCCTCCTGCTGTTCCCCAGCTTCGCGATCTACGTCGTGTCGATGGTCGGCGAGACCAACCGCGCCCCGTTCGACCTCCCCGAGGCCGAGTCGGAGCTCGTCGGTGGTTTCCACACGGAGTACAGCTCGCTGAAGTTCGCGCTGTTCTTCCTCGCCGAGTACGTCAACATGGTCACCGTCTCGGCGCTCGCGACCACGCTCTTCCTCGGCGGCTACCACGCCCCGTGGAGCGGCGAGTTCATGAACACCGGCTGGTGGGGCCTGCTCTGGTTCATCATCAAGACGCTGGGCTTCCTGTTCATCTTCATCTGGCTGCGCGGCACGCTGCCCCGCATGCGCTACGACCAGTTCATGCGCCTGGGCTGGAAGGTGCTGGTCCCGACCAGCCTCGTCTGGATCATGGCCGTCGCGGTCATCCGCACCGGTGCGATCCAGCAGCTCTCCACGGCACAGCGGCTCATCGCGCTCGGCGTCATCGTCGGCCTGGTGCTGCTGGTCTCGTTCCTGCTGCCGGACAAGAAGGTCCAGGACACCAAGGGCGTTCCGCTCGCGGGTTCCGGCTTCCCCGTCCCGCCGCTCGACCTCGTCGTTCCCAAGGCCGCGCCGAAACGCAAGGTCAAGGTCGCCACTCTCCCCAAGGAGACGGCAGCCGTCACCACCGGTAAGGAGGCTGAGTAGGGATGTTCGAGTCCCTGAAAGGCTTCGGAGTCACCTTCGGCACCATGTTCAAGAAGGTGGTGACGGAGGAGTACCCCGAGGTCAAGAAGGTGACCGCGCCGCGGTTCCACGGCCGTCACCAGCTCAACCGGCACCCGGACGGGCTGGAGAAGTGCGTCGGCTGCGAGCTGTGCGCGTGGGCCTGCCCGGCGGACGCGATCTTCGTCGAGGGTGGTGACAACACCGAGGAGGCGCGGTTCTCTCCCGGTGAGCGCTTCGGCGCCGACTACCAGATCAACTACCTGCGCTGCATCGGCTGCGGCCTGTGCATCGAGGCGTGCCCGACGCGTTCGCTCACGATGACGAACGAGTACGAGCTCGCCGACGACAACCGCCAGGACCTGATCTTCACCAAGGAGGACCTGCTCGCCCCGCTGCTGCCCGGCATGGAGCAGCCGCCGCACCCGATGCGGCTCGGCGAGAACGAGCAGGACTACTACGTCAACGGCCCGCGGCTCGCGAAGGAGGCTCAGCAGTGAGCCTCCTGGCTTTCCTCGCCCAGCAGCCGGAGCCCGTGCAGCGCGTGGTCGACACCGTGACCACGGGCGAGGCGATCATGTTCTGGATCCTCGGCCCGCTCGCGCTGGCCGGTGCGCTCGGCATGCTCTTCGCGCGCAACGCGGTGCACTCCGCGCTGTGGCTCGTCGTGACGATGCTCAGCCTCGGCATGATGTACATGGTCCAGCAGGCGCCGTTCCTCGGCTTCGTGCAGATCATCGTCTACACCGGCGCGATCATGATGCTGTTCCTGTTCGTGCTGATGATGGTGGGCCGCGACAGTTCGGACTCCGTCGTCGAAGTGATCCGCGGACAGCGACTCGCGGCCGCGTTGCTCGGCATCGGGTTCGCCGTCCTGCTGGTCGGCTCGGTCGGCCGCGCGCTGAACGCGGTCGAGCCCCGCGGCCTGGCCGAGGCGAACACCACGAACGGCGGCAACGTCGGCAACATCGGTCAGAAGCTCTTCACGGACTACCTGTTCGCGTTCGAGCTCACGTCGGCGCTGCTGATCACCGCCGCCCTCGGCGCGATGATCCTGGCCTTCGTCGGCCGCGACGGGAAGCCCTCCAAGAAGACGCAGAAGGAACTCGTCGAGGAGCGCTTCCAGGACGGCAAGCGGGTCGGCTCGCTGCCCGGCCCCGGCGTCTTCGCGACCGCCAACTCGGTGGCCACCCCCGCCCTGCTGCCCGACGGCACGGTGGCGGAGGAGTCGCTGTTCGAGGTCATCGAGGCGACCGACAAGGCCACGCTCTCGGACGACGTCGCCGACGTGGCCGGCACCGGGCACGAGGCCGACGCGCACGCGCTCAAGGGAAGTGAGTCGTGACTCCCACGTACTACCTGCTGCTGTCGGCACTGCTGTTCAGCATCGGCGCCGTCGGCGTCCTGGTGCGCCGCAACGCCATCGTGGTCTTCATGTGCGTCGAGCTCATGCTCAACGCGGTCAACCTGAGCCTCGTGACGTTCGCGCGGATCAACGGCTCGCTCGACGGTCAGGTGATGGCGTTCTTCGTGATGGTCGTCGCCGCGGCGGAGGTCGTCGTCGGCCTCGCGATCATCATGTCCATCTTCCGGACGCGTCGCTCGGCCTCGGTCGACGACTCGAACCTGCTGAAGTACTGAGGGGTCACCGGTGACGGAACCTGTTGTCGCCAGCGGGGTCGCGAGCTTCGCCTGGTTGTTGCTCGCGCTGCCCGCGTTCGGTGCGGCGGTGCTGTTGGTCAGTGGCAGGCGCGCCGACAAGTGGGGTCACCTGCTCGGCAGTGCCACGCTGCTGGCGTCGTTCGGCTACGCGCTCGCGTTGTTCTTCTCGACGATCGGCATCTCGAACGCAGAGGAGCGGGTGCAGAACCTGCACCTGTTCAACTGGATCGACGTCAACGCGCTGACCGTCGCGTTCGGACTGCGGATCGACCCGCTGTCGCTGACGTTCGTGCTGCTGATCACCGGTGTGGGCTCGCTGATCCACATCTACTCGATCGGCTACATGGCGCACGAGGAAGGCAGGCGGAAGTTCTTCGCCTACCTCAACCTCTTCGTCTCGGCGATGCTCCTGCTGGTGCTGGGCAACGGCTTCGTGACCCTGTACTTCGGCTGGGAGGGCGTCGGTCTCGCCTCGTACCTGCTGATCGGCTGGTACCAGTACAAGCCGGAAGCGGCATCGGCGGCCAAGAAGGCCTTCCTGATGAACCGCGTCGGTGACCTGGGCCTCGCGATCGCGATCTTCCTGATGTTCAACAAGCTCGGGACCACGCAGTACACCGAGGTCTTCAGCCGCGTCGGCGAGTTCTCCTCCGCCGAGGTCCTCGCGATCACGCTGCTGCTGCTCCTGGGTGCCTGCGGCAAGTCGGGTCAGTTCCCGCTCCAGGCCTGGTTGCCGGACGCGATGGCCGGCCCGACCCCGGTGTCCGCACTGATCCACGCGGCGACCATGGTCACCGCGGGCGTGTACCTGATCGCCCGCTCCAACCCGCTCTACAACCTGAGCGAGGACGGCCGCCTGGTCGTCATGATCATCGGTGGCGTCACGCTGCTGATCGGTTGCATCATCGGTTGCGCCTACGACGACTTCAAGAAGGTCCTGGCGTACTCGACGGTCTCGCAGATCGGTTACATGATCCTCGCGGTGGGCCTCGGCCCGATCGGCTACGCGCTGGGCATCATGCACCTGCTGACGCACGGCTTCTTCAAGGCAGGGCTCTTCCTCGGTGCCGGTTCGGTCATGCACGGCATGAACGACGAGGGCAACATCCGCCGGATGGGCGGGCTCGCGAAGTACCTGCCGATCACGTTCGTCACGTGGACGCTCGGCTACCTCGCGCTGATCGGCATCCCGCCGTTCGCGGGCTACTTCTCGAAGGACGCCATCATCGCGGCGGCGTTCACCGGGGAGGGCTGGCGTCCGTACGTCTTCGGCGGGGTGGCACTCCTCGGCGCGGCGCTGACCGCGTTCTACATGACGCGCCTGCTGATCCTCGTCTTCCTGGGCAAGCCCCGCTGGAAGGAACTCAAGACCGAGGACGGCAAGGAATACCACCCGCACGAGTCCCCGCTGACGATGACCGTTCCGATGATCATCCTCGCGGTCGGCTCGATCGGTGGCGGCTGGTTCCTCTCCTCCGGCGGACGTCTCGCCGGCTGGCTGGAGCCCTCGCTGGGCGAGCTGAAGGAAGAGCACGGCGTGATCTCGCACGGCATGGTCGGGATCCTGACCGTCGTGCTCGCCCTGGTGGGCGCCGGTCTCGCGTTCCTGCTCTTCGGCCGCGGCAAGCAGCCGGTCGAGCGTCCGGTGCGCGTGTCGTTCCCGGTGCGCGCGGCCCGTGCGGACCTCTACGGCAACGCACTGAACGAGGCCCTGTTCGCGCGGCCGGGCACCTGGCTCACCCGCGCGCTGGTGTTCCTCGACCTCAAGGGCGTCGACGGTGTGGTCAACGGCACCGCGGCGCTGCTCGGCGGTAGCTCCGGCCGGTTGCGCAGGCTGCAGACCGGGTTCGTCCGCTCCTACGCACTGTCCATGCTGCTGGGCTCGATCTTCGTGCTCGGGGCGCTCCTGGTGGTGAGGTTCTCGTGACCTGGGTTCTGATCGCACTGCTGGTGGTGCCGCTCGTCGGCGCGCTGGTGGTGGCGTTCCTGCGCAAGGACGACAAGAAGGCCAAGCTCGTCGCGCTGGCGTTCTCCGTCGTCGAGCTCGTGCTCGCCGTTCTGCTGTGGGCCGCCTACGACCCGAACGGCGACCGCATCCAGCTCGCCGCGGGCGTGGACTGGATCCCGGCGTTCGGCGTGCGGCTGCAGTTCGGCATCGACGGCATCGCGCTGGTGATGATCGCGGTCATCGCGCTGCTGATCCCGCTGGTGATCGGTGCCGGCTGGACGGAGAAGCTGCCCCCCGGTCGTTCGCAGGGCGGGTACCTCTCGCTGATCCTGATCCAGGAGGCCGTGACGGTCGCGGTGTTCGCCGCCACCGACGTCTTCCTGTTCTACGTGCTCTTCGAAGTCATGCTCATCCCGATGTACTTCCTGATCGGCGGCTACGGCGGCGCGCGCAGGCAGTACGCGGCGGTCAAGTTCTTCCTGTACTCGTTCCTCGGCGGCCTGATCATGCTGGCCTCCGCGATCGGCGCCTACGCGATGGCGTCGGACGAGCTGGGCAAGGGCACGTTCGACTGGGCGACGCTGGTGAAGGTGGTCAGCGACGCCGACTCGACGACGCAGACCTGGCTGTTCCTCGGCTTCTTCCTGGCGTTCGCGATCAAGGCGCCGCTCGTGCCGTTCCACACCTGGCTGCCCGACGCGGCCGCCGAGGCGCCCATCGGCGTCACGGTGATCGTCGTCGGCATCCTGGACAAGGTCGGCACGTTCGGCATGCTGCGCTACCTGCTGCCGATGTTCCCGGAGGCGTCGAAGAACCTGGCGCCGTTCGTGCTCGTGCTCGCGGTGGCCGGTGTCCTTTATGGATCGCTGCTCGCCACGGGCCAGCGGGACATGAAGCGGTTCCTCGCCTACGTCTCGATCGCCCACTTCGGCTTCATCGCGCTCGGCATCTTCTCGTTCACGTCGCAGGCAGGCGTGGGCTCGGTGTCGTACATGCTCAACCACTCGGTCTCGACCGGCATGCTGATCCTGGTGGTCGGCATGGTGATCGCGCGCGGTGGTTCGTCGCTGATCTCCGACTACGGCGGCATGTCGAAGGTGGCCCCGCTGCTCGCGGGCATGCTGCTGCTGTCGGGTCTGACCACGCTGTCGCTGCCGGGCACGAACTCGTTCGTCTCGGAGTTCCTCGTGCTGATCGGCTCGTTCCCGACGCAGCCGGTGTTCACGATCATCGCGACGGTCGGCATGGTGCTCGCGGCGCTCTACGTGCTGTGGCTCTACCAGCGGATCATGACCGGCCCGCTGCGCGGCGACGCGCTGCTGGGTGCGGCCGCCGGACCGGGTGCCGTCGGTGACCCGGAGAAGAAGACGGCCATCGGTGATCTCAACAAGCGTGAGATCGCAGTGCTGGCACCGCTCGTTGTCATCGTGCTGGCGCTCGGGTTCTACCCGCAGCCGGTGCTCGACGTCATCACCCCGACCGTTGGGGCGACGCTGACCGAGGTCGGCGTGACCGACCCGGTCACCGTGCAGGAAGGCAAGTGACGTGAACCTTCTCGTCGCTCAGGCGCAGACGATCGAGGCGCCGGAGATCGATTACGGCGCCATCGCGCCGCTGCTGATCGTGCTCGGCGCCGCATGCGTCAGCGTGCTGCTGGAAGCGTTGCTGCCCAAGCATCAGCGGTGGGCCGTGCAGCTCGTGCTCACGCTCGTGACGCTGGTCGGTGCCGTTGGCGCACTGATCGTCTACGCGACGTCGGAGCGTCCCGAGCAGGGCGTGGCGACGCTGGCGGGGGCGATCGCGGTCGACTCGCCGTCGCTCTTCCTGTGGGCCACGTTGCTCGTGCTGGGATTCGGCTCGGTGTTGCTGATCGCCGACC
The DNA here is from genome assembly GCF_044754905.1 of Lentzea sp. NPDC092896. NCBI lineage: Bacteria > Bacillati > Actinomycetota > Actinomycetes > Pseudonocardiales > Pseudonocardiaceae > Lentzea > Lentzea sp. NPDC092896. Next base: position 51,480 of record NZ_JBIVPX010000016.1, on the reverse strand, counting down.
GCTCGGTGGAGCCCGGTGGCGCGTTCGTGGCGCAGGCCGCGATCCGTCCGGGCACCGTGCAGGACCGCGCGCAGGCGACGAAGACCGGCATGCAGACCGAGGTCTTCCCGCTCACGCTGTTCGCGCTCGGCGGCATGATGACGTTCGTCGCCTCGAACGACCTGCTGACGATGTTCATCGCGCTGGAAGTCCTGTCGCTGCCGCTGTACGTCCTGTGCGGCCTGGCTCGCCGCCGTCGCCTGCTCTCGCAGGAAGCGGCCGTGAAGTACTTCCTGCTCGGCGCTTTCGCCTCCGCGTTCTTCCTGTACGGCGTCGCTCTGCTGTACGGCTACGCGGGTTCGGTGAAGCTCTCGGCCATCGCGACCGCCGCCGGCGGCACGGACCGTTCCGACACGCTGCTGTTCGCGGGCTTCGGCCTGCTGGTGGTGGGCCTGCTGTTCAAGGCCGCCGTCGGCCCGTTCCACGCCTGGACTCCGGACGTGTACCAGGGCGCACCGACGCCGGTGACGGCGTTCATGGCCGCGTGCACCAAGGTCGCCGCGTTCGGCGGCATCCTGCGCGTGCTCACGGTCGCGTTCGAGAACACGCAGTGGGAATGGCGTGGCGTGCTCTACGGCGTCGCGGTCGTGTCGATGGTGATCGGCGCGATCCTGGGCCTCACCCAGACCGACGTGAAGCGCATGATCGCGTACTCCTCGGTGGCCCACGCGGGCTTCCTGCTGATCGGTTCCATCGCGCTGACGCCCGAGGGCGATGCCCCCGGTGTGAGCGCGACCATGTTCTACCTGCTGGCGTACGGCTTCACCACGATCGCCGCGTTCGGCATCGTGTCGCTGGTCCGCAACTCGGACGGCGAGGCGACGCACCTGTCGCAGTGGGCGGGTCTCGCGAAGCGGTCGCCGATCGTGGCGGCCACCTTCACGTTCCTGCTGCTGGCCCTGGCGGGCATTCCGCTGACGTCCGGCTTCATCGGCAAGTTCGTCGTGTTCAGCGCGGCGATCGAGGCCGGCCTGACGCCGCTCGTGGTGATCGCACTGGTGGCCTCGGCCGTCGCCGCGTTCTTCTACCTGCGGGTGATCGTGCTGATGTACTTCAGCGACCCGGCTCCGGACGGCCCGACCGTGACGGTGCCCGGCGCGTTCACCACGATCGCGATCACGTTGGGTGCCGTGGTGACCTTGGTGCTGGGTTTGTGGCCCACGTTCGTGCTCGATTGGGCGGGTACCGGCTCCTTCCTCAGCTAGGTGTACGTAGTCTGCTGGTGTGACCAGTAGCGAGCATGTGGGACCGGGGTTCGCGTTGGTGGACCCCGTGCTCACCGAGGTAGTCCAGGACGGCCTGGCCGAGGTGGAGCGCAATCTGCACGACGTCGTGCAGAGCGAGTTCGCCCCGGTGACGGAAACCTCGCTTCACCTTGTGGAGGCGGGCGGGAAGCGGATCCGCCCGCTCTTCACACTGCTCGCATCGCAGTTCGGCGCCGACTGGGACCGGGACAAGGTCATCAAGGCGGCCACTGTGGTCGAGCTCACCCACCTCGCGACGCTCTACCACGACGACGTCATGGACGAGGCGACCATGCGGCGCGGAGCGGTCTCCGCGAACGTCAAGTGGGACAACAGCATCGCGATCCTGACGGGCGACTTCCTGTTCGCCCACGCGTCCCGGCTCACCGCCGATCTGGGCACGGACGCGGCGCGGATCATCGCGGAGACCTTCTCGGTCCTGGTGACCGGTCAGATGCGCGAGACCGTCGGCCCGAAGCCGGACGAGGACCCGATCTCCCACTACCTCAAGGTGATCGAGGAGAAGACGGGCGTCCTGATCGCCACCGCCGCCAGGTTCGGCGGCATGTTCTCCGACGCGACCGAGGAGCAGACGGACGCGTTGCGCCGCTACGCCGACGTGATCGGGGCGGCGTTCCAGATCTCGGACGACGTGATCGACATCGCGTCGCCGTCCGTGGAGTCGGGCAAGACCCCCGGCACCGATCTGCGCGAGGGCGTCAAGACGCTGCCGATGCTCTACGCGCTGGCCGACCCGTCCGAGACGCGGCTCGCCGAACTGCTGGCTGGGCCGATCACCGACGACGTGCTGGTGGACGAGGCCCTGACGCTGCTGCGCAAGTCGTCCGGCATGGACAAGGCCCGCGAGACGCTCGACGACTACGCGGACCGGGCTCGGACGGAACTCGGCAAGCTGCCGGAGTGCGCCGCGCGTGACGCTCTCGAGGAGCTCGCGATCTACGTCGTGGAGCGTTCTCGCTAGCGATCAGCTGACCGGCGCGAGCGCTTGCTTGCGCCGGTTCTTCATCGCGTCGACCGTGAAGATCGCGAGCGCCAGCCAGACGAGGGCGAACCCGATCCACCTGCTGGCCGGCATCGGCTCGTGCACCACGAACACGCCCCAGGCGAACTGCAGCACCGGAGCCAGGTACTGCAGCATGCCCATCGTGATCAGCGGAATCCGTTGCGCGCCGGCGCCGAACAACACCAGCGGGACCGCCGTGACGATGCCGGTGCTCAGGAGCAGCAACGTGTGGTCGGAGCCCGCGGTGGTGAAGGTGTTCGCGCTGCCGAGGAAGAGCAGGTACACGAGCGCGATCGGGGCGATCACCGCGCTCTCCGCGGTGAGGCTGGTGATGGAGTCCAGCGGCACCTTCTTCTTGAGCAGGCCGTAGACGCCGAACGAGAAGCCGAGGACCAGCGAGATGATCGGCAGCCTGCCGTAGTCGACGGTGAGCACGATCACAGCGACGACGACCACGGCGATCGCTACGGTCTGCGGCAGCCGCACGCGTTCCTTCAGGAAGATCATGCCGAGCGCCACGCTCACCAGTGGCGTGATGAAGTAGCCGAGCGCGGCCTCCACGACGTGGTGGGCGTTGACCGCGTAGATGTAGGTGCCCCAGTTGACCGTGATCAACACGGCCGCTGCGGTAACGATCAGCCAGCCTTTTCCGGATAGATCGAGGAAAGGGCGCCACCGTCGGAGGATCATGACGACGATGGCGAGCGTGACGAACGACCAGACGATCCGGTGTGCGAGCACCTCGACCGGCTGGGCGGGTACGAGGAGTGGCCAGTACGCCGGGAACAGGCCCCAAAGGACGTAGGCGAGTGCGCCGTAGGTGAGTCCTCGCCCCTGGGTGTGAACTTCTGGCGAAGTGATGGCCGAGGTTGTCAGAGGGGGCACAAAATCCCACTCTACGCTGGGCTTTCCACCCGTTATTTGCGCTGAACGGCGTAGTGACGGAGCATCATCAAAGGCACTGTAGTTTGGCCCTGCTCACCCTTCCGAGTGAGTGGGGTCGGAGTGTGGTCGTAGAAGGGGCTTACCCGTGAACATCTTCGGGCAGGTCTGGCTGTGGAGCCTGCTGTCCTTCGTTGCGGGAGTACTGCTCACCTGGTTGGTGATGGTGCGCCCCGCACGCAAGCAGATTGCCGACCTGGATGATCAACTTCTCGACGCGCGTCGTTCGGCCTCGCCGGTCGCCGCGCCAGTTCCCGTCGACGACTTCGTGGTCGACGAGTGGGATGCGCCGCCGCGGTCGCTGAGCGACGACGTGCTGACGCCGCCCACGCCCGTTCCGGCGTTGCCGCCCGCGCCCGCGCCGTACGCGGAGCCGCCGGCCTACTTCGGTGAGCCCGTGCCGGCTCCCGCTCCGGCGCCCCTCCCGGTTCCGGCGCCGCTCCCGGTCGTGGAGGAGCCAGAGCCCGCGCCGTACGAGAGCGCGCCGTTCGAGACCACCACGTACGAGACGACGACGTTCGAGGCCCAGCCCGAGGTCGAGGAGGAGCCGGCCGCGCCGGTCCGCCAGTACCTGGAGCCGGAGGAGGCCCAGCGCCGCTTCGAGGAGCAGCTGGCCGAGCAGAAGGCACTCGCCGAAGCCGACGACGACCGTCCGCGGTCGCTGTTCGAGCGCCTCGGCCCGGAGGACGTCCCCGCCGAGACCCCGGCGGAGCAGACGACGGTCCTGCAGCTCTCCGGCCTGGAGGCCGCGGACTTCGACGACGAGCCGGAGCTCCCGTCCGAGCAGACGTCGTACGTGCCCACGGTGCCGCCGGTCGCCGAGCCCGGCGCCCCGGCCACGCAGCCGACCGCGGGGCCGGAGGTCGACGACCAGGCCGACGACTTCATCTACCAGCCGCGCGAGGTGTGGGCCCAGGAGGAGCAGGAGGCGTTCCTCGACGAGGCCGCCGAGCAGGAGGACGAGCCCACCGGCACCCGCTCCGAGCAGACGACGTTCATCGCCGTCGAAGAGGGCAGCTGGCCGGACAACGACCTCACCGGTGAGTACCCCGGCCTGCGCGACGAGATCTCCGGGCAGCTGGACGGCTTCACCGAGCCCGCGCAGGAGGTCGAGCCCGAGTCGCCGGCCGAGCAGACCGGCCTGATCGAGCCGATCGTCGAGCCGGTCGACCTGGACGCGCCGAGCGTCCGCAACGGCGTCTTCGAGTCGACGCTGGCCGAGGAGCAGGAGTTCACGGAGCCTGAACCGGAGCCCGAACCGGAACCGGAGCCCGAGCAGGAGTCCGCGCACGCGCTGCGCGAGGAGCCCGAGCCGGTCTTCGAGCCCGTGTACGAGGAGTTCGTCGAGCCCGAGGTCAGCTACACCCAGTCGCTGTTCTCCCAGCCGTTCAGCACTCCCGGTGCCCCGGCGCCCGCGCCGTTCTCGGCGTTCGAGCCGCGCGTCGAACTCGACGAGGTCCCGGAGCGCACACCGCGTGCGGTCGGTGCCGCGTTCTCCCACGGGATCGAGACACCTGCCGCACCCGTGGCGCCGAAACCCGTCGCTGAGGCCCCGCGTTCGCTGTTCGAGCCGCTGCTGGACGCCGACGAGCCGTTGCCCGCTCTCGGGCAGACCCGTTCGCTGCCGGACACGAGCAACGACCAGCCGTTCGTGCCGAAGTTCGTGCCGAGCGACGAGCCGCTGCTCGCCGCCCCGCCTGAGCCGGACCCCGAACCGATCATCGAGGACCTGCCGCAGCGGCACACCGAGGCGGGCCTGCCGATCCGCGAGGCCCGGCGCACCACGCCGCAGCGTCAGCAGAGCTTCCCGGCGTTCCAGGCGTTCGAGTCCCCGAAGCCGGAGCCCCAGCCGACGCCCGCCGCACTCCCGGCCCGTCCGCGTCCCGTCGGATTTTCGCCGTCCACCGGCGGCCGTCCGAACGGAACGCCCGCAGGCAGCCCGTCGGGGGCGCGGTTCCAGCAGCCGGAGGGCTTCAACCCGCGCTCGCCGTTCGGTCCCGGCTCGGTGCTGCCGAAGTCGGACGGCCACGCGCCGGCCGCGGACTTCGCGGTGAAGGCCACGCTGACCGGTCGCCGTTACTACGCCGAGGGCTCCGCGAACTTCGTGGAGACCCGTGCCGACGTGTGGTTCCGCACCGAGGCGGACGCCGAGAAGGCCGGTTTCCGTCCCGCTCCCTGATCGATCACCGCCAAATGGAACGCTGTTCTGGCTGCGGATGACATGCGTCGATAGCTTCGACGCATGTCATCCGAGCTGGCGAAATCCCAGATCTCCTCGACCATCGTGGACTCGATCGAGGATCTGAAGGGCACCCACCACGGCTTCCGCCGCGCCCACGCCCGAGGCTTCGTCTACGAAGCCGTGTTCACGCCCAACGGTGCCGCGGCGCCGTTCACGACCGCCCCGCACCTGCAGGGCGCACCGGTCCGCGCGACCGTTCGCTTCTCGCACACCGACGCCAACCCGCACGCGTTCGACAGCGACCGGTCGGTGCGAGGGTTCGCGACGAAGTTCCACCTCACCGACGGCACCAACACCGACCTGGTGATGGTGAACGTGCAGCGGTTCGTGGCGGCGACGCCCGAGGAGTTCGTGGAGTTCATCAAGGCCGCCAAGGCGGACACCGATGCCCACGACCCGTCCGTGCCGCACATCAAGTCGTTCGTCGGCGCGCATCCGACCGTCGGTCCCGCTCTGGTGGCGGCCAAGACCATCGCGATCCCGGACAGCTACGGCACCACGCAGTACTGGGCTATCCACGCGTTCCTGTGGCGGGACGCGTCGGGTGTGGTGCGCCCGATCCGCTACTCGTGGGTGCCGGAGGCGGGCATCGTCGACGCCGCCGACTCCTCGACGTGGACCCCGCACCACCTCACCGAGGAACTGCGCGACCGGCTGCCCATCTCGTTCGTGCTGCGCGTGACGTTCGGCGAGCCGGGCGACCCGACGCACGACTCGACCGTGGCGTGGCCGGACGACCGCCGGTCCGTCGACGTCGGCCGGATCGAGATCATCGGGGAGGCGCCGGACCAGGAGTACTGGCAGTCGCAGGTGTTCGACCCGACCTCGCTCGTCGACGGCATCGAGCTCTCGGACGACCCGGTGCTGGCCGCCCGCAGCACGATCTACGCCGTCTCGTACGACCGCCGCTCGCACCAGAGGTGACGAAAAAGCCCCCACCGCGTTCGGTGGGGGCTTTTCAGCGGTTCCGGGGTCAGCCGACCACGGTCCAGGTGTCCTTGCCGTGCAACAGCTTGCTCAGGTCCGCGGCCTTGGCGTTCTTGGCCTCGTTGACCTGTGCGCGCACGCCGTCGTCGTACGTCGCGCGGTCTGCCCGCCGGAACACACCCGTGACGGTGTGCGTGAGGTCCTGCGTCGACAGCCGCGAGAGCGCGAACGACAGGTTCAGGTCCGACGCGTCGTGCACGACGATGTCGCTCGCGTCCACGTCCGCGGACTTCGCGACCGCGAGCCCGAAGCCCTCGCGCACCACGCAGTACTCGCCCTCACGACCGAACCTGATCGGCTCGCCGTCGACGACGTTGATGATCCGCCGCTGTGCCTCGTCCGCGTCCTTCAGCACGTCGAACGCGCCGTCGTTGAAGATGGGGCAGTTCTGGTAGATCTCCACGAGCGCCGAGCCGCGGTGTTCCGCCGCCTGGCGCAGCACCGAGGTGAGACCGGCCTTGTCCGAGTCGAGGGCCCGGCCCACGAAGGAGGCCTCCGCGCCCAGTGCCAGCGACACCGGGTTGAACGGGTGGTCGACCGAGCCGATCGGCGTCGACTTGGTGACCTTGCCCGGTTCCGAGGTCGGCGAGTACTGGCCCTTGGTGAGGCCGTAGATCCTGTTGTTGAACAGCAGGATCTTGAGGTTCACGTTGCGCCGCAACGTGTGGATCAGGTGGTTGCCGCCGATGGACAGCGCGTCACCGTCACCGGTCACCACCCACACGCTCAGGTCCGGCCGTGCCACGGCGAGACCCGTGGCGATGGCAGGCGCACGGCCGTGGATGGAGTGCATGCCGTAGGTGTTCATGTAGTACGGGAACCGGGACGAGCACCCGATGCCCGAGACGAACACGATGTTCTCGCGCTTGAGACCCAGCGACGGCAGGAACGACTGCATGGTGTTGAGCACGATGTAGTCGCCGCAGCCGGGGCACCAGCGGACCTCCTGGTCCGACTTGTAGTCCCTGGCCGACTGCTTCTCGTCGGTGGTGGGAACCCCGGTCAGGCCGGGGAGTCCGATGTCGATAGCGGTCACGCCGACACCCCCTTGATCACGTCAGCGAGCACGTCCTGCAGCTCTTCCGCCTTGAAGGGCAGGCCCTGCACCTTGGTGTACGACACGGCGTCCACCAGATACTTCGCCCTCAGCAGCAACGCCAGCTGGCCCAGGTTCATTTCCGGCACGATGACCTTCTCGTACGACTTCAGCACGTCACCCAGGTTCTTGGGGAACGGGTTGAGGTGCCGCAGGTGTGCGTGCGCGACCGGAAGGCCGAGCTTGCGCACCCGGCGTGCGGCCGCGCCGATCGGGCCGTAGGACGAACCCCAGCCGACGACCAGGACCTTCGCGTTGCCGTCCGGGTCCTCGACCACGACGTCCGGCACCTCGATGCCGTCGATCTTCGCCTGACGGAGGCGGACCATCTTGTCGTGGTTGTCGGGGTCGTACGAGATGTTGCCGGTGATGTCCTGCTTCTCCAGACCGCCGATGCGGTGCTGCAGACCAGGGGTGCCCGGTACCGCCAACGGACGGGCCAGCGTCTCCGGATCACGGGAGTACGGCTGGAAGTTCTCCGGGTCCGTCGCGAACTCGACGGTCAGGTCCGGCAGCGTCTCGACGTCGGGGATCATCCACGGCTCGGAGCCGTTCGCGATCGCGCCGTCGCTCAGGAACAGCACCGGCGTGCGGTACTTCAGCGCGATCCTGGTCGCGTCGACCACGGCGTCGAAGCAGTCCGAAGGGGACTGCGGCGCCACGATCGGCACGGGCGACTCGCCGTTGCGGCCGAACATCGCCTGCAGCAGGTCGGCCTGCTCGGTCTTCGTCGGCAGACCGGTGGACGGGCCACCGCGCTGCACGTCGATCACGAGCAGCGGCAGTTCGGTCATCACGCCGAGGCCGATGGTCTCGGACTTCAGCGCGATGCCGGGGCCGGACGTCGACGTCACGCCGATCGCACCGCCGTAGGACGCGCCGAGGGCGATGCCGATGCCCGCGATCTCGTCCTCCGCCTGCACCGTGGTGATGTCGAAGTTCTTGTGCTTGCTCAGTTCGTGCAGGATGTCCGACGCCGGCGTGATCGGGTACGTGCCGAGCACGACCGGCAGACCCGACAGCTGCGCCGCCGCGACGATGCCGTACGCCGTCGCCGTGTTGCCGGTGATCTGGCGGTACGTGCCGACGTTGAGCTTCGCGGGCGCCACCTCGTAGGTGACGGCGAAGGCCTCGGTCGTCTCGCCGTAGTAGAAGCCGGCGCGGAACGCCAGGACGTTGGCCTCGGCGATGTCGGGCTTCTTCGCGAACTTCTCGCGCAGGAACCGTTCCGTGCCTTCGGTCGGCCGGTGGTACATCCACGACAGCAGGCCGAGCGCGAACATGTTCTTCGCGCGTTCGGCGTCCTTCTTGCCGAGGCCGGTCTCCTCGAGGGCGCCGATGGTCAGCGTCGCCATGGCGACCTTGTGGACCTGGAACTTCTCGAGCGAGTCGTCCTCGAGCGGATTCGAGTCGTACCCGACCTTCGTCAGGTTCCGCTTCGAGAACTCGTCGGTGTTGACGATGAGGATGCCGCCGTCCGGCAGGTCGACGACGTTCGCCTTGAGCGCGGCCGGGTTCATCGCGACGAGAACGTCGGGACGGTCGCCGGGCGTCAGGATGTCGTAGTCGGCGAAGTGCAGCTGGAACGACGACACACCGGGCAGCGTGCCCTGTGGTGCGCGGATCTCGGCGGGGAAGTTGGGCTGCGTGGCGAGGTCGTTGCCGAACGCCGCCGCTTCCGACGTGAACCGGTCTCCAGTGAGCTGCATACCGTCACCGGAGTCGCCGGCGAAGCGGATCACAACGCGATCCAGCTTGCGAGTCTCAGTGCTCATTCCTACGCCGATACCTCTCTCCAAGGGTGGCCGTGCCCCACCACGAGGGTAGTCGCCAGGACCGCCTGCGAGACGGGCCGTGTACCACCAGGCGAGACGAACTGTCCCATCTGCCGCACCGGGTCCTTAACTAGACGGTAAGCACAGCGCTACCAGCGGATACCCGAATGCGGCAGACGTCACCCTCGATACCTGTTACCCAAGGTAACACCTACCGCCCGCTGATCCGAGCCTTCATCGCGGCAAGCCTCGCAGCGAACTCTGGAGTGTCGATCGAAGTCACCTGTGGCGTCAGCTCGGTCTCCACCGCTTCCGCGTGGTCGTCGAGAACATCGGTCAGGCGCATCGTCGCCTTGATGGTCCGGACGAGTTCCCCTGGAGCCTCCGCGGATGCCCTGGCCAGCTCTTTTGCTACTGCCAGTGGGTCTTCGGCCTTGGCGTGGACGAGACCTTTTTCGAGCGCCTGGTCGGCGTCCAAGATCTGTCCGAAGAGCGTCATGGCCGTCGCGGTCTGCCGGTTGGTGATCCGCTGCAACATCCACGTCATACCGCCGCCGGGGTGGATGCCGAGCTGCAGGAACCGGGCGTCGAACCTCGCTTTGGGCCCGGCGATCCGCACGTCCGCGGCCAGCGCGAGGTTGAGCCCGGCGCCGACCGCCGCGCCGTTGACCGCGGCGATCGTCGGGATCTTGGCGTCGGCCACCGCGAGGAAGCCCTTGTAGATCTTCTTGAGGCCCTCGTCCTTGGAGTTGCCGAGCTGGGTGAGGTCCGCGCCGGCGCAGAACGCGGGCGGCGCACCCGTGACGATCAGCGCGTTGGCTTCCCGTTCCGCCTGGGCGACCTTGTCCGCGAGCTCCTGCGACAGGTCGATCGTCAGTGCGTTGCGCCGCTCCGGGTCGTTGATCGTGATCACCGCGACGGATTCGTCGAACTCCAGCAGAACCTCAGCCATGCCCAGAACCCTAGGGCGCCAGCGGCCGGTCCAGCAGCCGGGACAGCACGACCGTCGACACGGTCCTGTCGATGATCTCGACGGCCCTGAGACGTTCCAGCGCGGTCTCGAGGTGATGGATGTCCGCGGCCCGCAGGTGCACGATCGCGTCCGCCGCCCCAGACACCGTGTAAGCAGCGCTGACCTCGGCCATCGGCTCCAGCCGGTGCTGGATGTCGTGCGGCGCGACGTTCCCCTTGCAGTGCACCTCGACGAACGCCTCGGTACCCCACCCAAGAGCCTCCGGATCGACCACGGCCGTGAACCCCCGCAGCACCCCCGTGTCCAGCAGTTTGTCCACCCGCCGCTTCACCGCAGGCGCGCTCAACCCCACCTCCTTGCCGATCTCCGCGTAGCTGGAACGGGCGTTGGCCATGAGGCACGAAATGATTCGCTGGTCGATGCTGTCCACACGCAACATTCTGCCCTAGTTAACGCAATGTCGCGGCGTTGATCGATGGTCTAACCGCCGTTTACATTTCGATCCATGACCGTATCCATCTCCGGGCCCGGCGAGCCGATCACGCTCGACATCGCCACGCCCCTCGCGCCGACGCGCATGCCGACGTCCCGTCGGTACCTCATGTGCCCGCCGACGTACTTCACGGTGGAGTACGCCATCAACCCGTGGATGGATCCCACCCAGCCGACCAGCACGACGCTGGCCGTGGAGCAGTGGACCGCGCTCAAGGAGACCTACGAGCGCCTGGGCCACGACGTACAGGTCATCGAGCCGGTCCCCGGTCTCCCGGACATGGTGTTCTCCGCGAACAGCGGCACCGTGATCGACGGCCGAGTACTGGGCTCCCGCTTCCGAGCCGAACAACGCTCCGCCGAGGCCGACCACTTCCGCCGCTGGTTCCTGACGTCGGGCTACAACTCGGTCGTCATGCCCACCGCCGTGAACGAGGCCGAGGGCGACTTCACCTGGACCGGCTCCCTGCTGCTGGCCGGCACGGGCTTCCGCACAGACCCCCACGCACACGGCGAGGCCCAAGAGGTCCTGGGCGTGCCCGTGGTGTCGTTGCAGCTCGTCGACCCACGCTTCTACCACCTCGACGTGGCCCTGTTCATGCTCGACGACCAGTCCCCGACCCCACTGGTCGCCTACTACCCGGGAGCCTTCTCACCAGGCTCGCAGCAGGTGCTGAAGCGCCTCTTCCCGGACGCCGTCATCGCCAACGACGACGACGCCGTCTGCCTGGGTCTGAACGCGGTCTCCGACGGCAAGCACGTGGTCATGCCGTTCGAGGCGACCCACCTCGCCGAGCAGGTGGCGCGGCGCGGGTTCGAGCCCGTGCTCGTGGACATCTCGGAGCTGCGCAAGTCGGGCGGCGGCCCGAAGTGCTGCACGATGGAACTGCGCGGCTGACCTCGCCCACGCAGCCATCTAGATCTGCGCTGGTTGGCGACCTGAAACGGGTCCTGGCCAGCGCAGATCTGTTTCTGGCGGGAAGAGGCGTCCGTCACTGACCGGCACTGAACGACGGCTGTTGTCACGCTCGACGGGACCTGTTCCCAGTCCGTCTCCGGCTTAGTCCGGGCGACAGGCTCTCTCCTGGAGCGAAGCGGAGCAGGGACGAGGGACCGGGGAGGTGTGGTCGGCTCTGTAGACGAGTCACATCGCCCTATCCTCGATTCCCGCGCACCCTCCTGGCAGAGCTCGACGACGCCCTGCTCTTTGCACTGTCGGGAACTGCGACGTTTCCTGTTGCGCACGTCGTTGGGAAACCGGAAACCCTATTCGTTGCCGCGGACCTCAACCTCGATGAGGGCACCTCCGGCGCCCAGGAAACCGTCAGTCAGTCTGGCCAATGTCGCTGTCGGTGGCAGGCGTCCGTTCTCCACCTTGGACAGGTATCCCTTCGAGTAATGCACCACGTTCGCCAATTGGCTCAGCGACATTCCTGCCTCCACCCGCCTTCTGCGCAGCTCCGCGCCGAAGTCAGCGCCCGGACCTGCGGTGTTGACCCACGCTCGCCGATCCTGGACGGTCCGGCGACCCCCGACGACTTCTGCTTCACAGTCATCGCGACGTGCCATCCAGTACGGCAAATCCCGTTCGACGTCGGGTGACCACGCGTGCACGATTGCGGCGATCGTCTGCCTCGAAGGAAGCACTTTCCCGCGCATTGCCGCGAAGATCGCGGCACGGCCCACCCCGCTCCTCCCGACCATGGCGTCGACCGAGTGCGGCCGTCCTGGTGGAGCGCTGCTGCGCAACCGCCGGAGGTCCAATGCGAGGCGGGCAATCGCTCCGTCGCTGGTGGAGAGGGGTGTACGTCGCGCCGGCAACATAGCCTCCCAGTCTGATGTCTTTTCTAGTATCAGCATGTCTATCCGTGTTGCCGCAGGTCAACCCACGTTGTTGGATAGAAACACCTCGACTCAGGAAACCTTGTCCCATCCGGACAGGCCCGAGGAGCGTGGACAGATCGATCGTACAGGTACGCCGCCGTCAGCCCGGCCAGAGCACAACGGCGGCGCACCCGAATCAGCCCCCGAAAGGACCTGCAATGAAGAGTAGTTCCTCAGGGCCGCTCAGTCGGCTCGCGGCAGTGCAACACTCGGCGCGGGACGCGCTCGGCGTCGTCGGCTTGGCGCTGTTCGTGATCCTTGCCTGCGTCGTGACCAAGACAAGTGCTGCTGTCGTCTACGCCCTCGCAGTGCTCCTTGGCGTCGCTGTGCTGCTGATCATCGTCACGTGCTGCCTCGTTGCCCCGCGCGTGGACGAGAAGCCTCGTCGGAACGGGAAGAAGCTTCCCTAACTGTTGGCACTGGACAGTTAAGGGAAGAGAACCCGTCGTTGGGCGTAGCGGCAGATCATCGGCCTTATTGCCTGAGCTCCAAACGCCGCACGACGGAGATCAGAGACTGATCACCCTGCGGCTGGCGGATGTGTTGATGCTGACCTGCGGAAGTCGAACTGCAGGTCAGCATCACGGTGGGACAGCGATCTCAGTCGTGCTTAGATCTGGCCGGCCAGCGGGAGCCCATTCGCGGTCGGAGCATTGTCTTCGCGACAGTTTCGAGCTCGTCGAGGCGGGAGGCGCTGATGTCGTCACGTAGCGCCAACGCCATCACAGCTGGCCATTGGCTCCGTCGTTCCGGCTTTTGGAGGTGTGCTGCCAGCCGTCTATGCAGAGGCCTTCGAGTCTGGCCTACGTAAAACCATGTCAGCCCTTCAGGCACCGCGTAGATTTTAGGTCCGCCGAGGTTGGGGACTGTGCTGAGTTGCAAGGGGGCTGGCGCGAATTCGTACAGCCGCCAAGGCTGGGCATTATCGCGCAAGTCGGGTGCAGCTTCCGCCACTAGCGCTGTCCATGAGGCCGCGAGGGGATGCGATGCAGACAGGTTCACCTCTCGTCCTCGACATCTTCTTCATCATCGATGACCGCGGCATCGTCCGTGATCGGGGACCTAGCTGGGGGCCGTAGGATGTAGAGCTTGCCTCCGAGCGTGCGAGCACAATCCTCCAACGGCGCCCAGGTCGAGTGGTCGACCAAGATCGGCTGAAGGCTTCCATCGAGGTTGCCGAGACTCTCAAGCGACTCGAGAGTGTTCACGGCCGTGTTCAGCGACATGCTGAGCTCCTCGCGTAGGCGCTCGGCCTTGCGCTGCCGGGTCTCGATACCAGCCCTTTTCTTCTCCTTGTCCATCTCCTTCTTCGCGTTCTGTGCCTCGACAGCGCGCTGCGGATCAGAGATTGCGAGTACCTCGTACGCGGTGAGTCGTTCGGGCTGTCCTGTGTTGTCCATACGGATGGCGCTGGGCGTTTCCGGAATGACACTGGGCACGACGTAGCCACCATCCTGCGGCTTGCGTAGGAGTTCCTGCGGGGTGAAGGAGTTGATGGCCTTCTTGTCGGGAGTGAAGGCGTTGGCCGCTCGCGCCAGGAGCCAAAGACCGGCCTCGCTGTTGCCAAGCCTGGCAACCACCTCGCTCACGTTGGCCCGGAAGGGAACCTCGCCAACCGCGACTGCCGAGCCCGTGTTGCTCATCAGCAGCTTGTCGGTGACCAAGGCGATACCGCCAGCGACCTGCAGAGTTGCCCGGGCGTTCTCGTCGCCAGCCAGGGCTTTCGGGACAAGAGAGGTGAAGTCAGTGGTCGCTACCGGGGTCCAATCCCAGTCCAAGAGATTGTGCGGGATCGGCCCTCCGTTATTCCATGCGCGGCGTGCCTGCTGTTGCGTGTGTTGCTTTGTTGATCGCCAGGGTAGGTCGATCAAGGTCATCAGATGGCTGACGTAGGTCTTTCGCTCGATGCGGGAAATTCCTAGTAGTTCCCGCATGTGTGTCTTGATCCCATTGAACTCGGTCGGGCTGCACAGCCAGGCCACGAGGCACACTGCACGCCAAAGCGCGGTAGCTGGAAAATCCGCACCGAACACCATCGGAACGTCACTGATGGGGCGATAGCCTGAGGCGATCTCGGCAACACCGAGGTCGAGATGCTCATCGTGGACTGCGCGCGGAAGAGCGCGCAGGATGGCCACACTGTCTGAGGCGCTTTGGTCCCAGGGCTCAAACTCACCGTGCACACTGCTGACGAGAGCTTGAATGGCGTCGTCGAATTGCTGCTCGACCGGGACAGTTGCGGCTCCCGCTAGGGCGAAGCTGACTACCAACTGAACTGGCACAATCAGTGCTTGACCGATGCGGATTGCTTCCTCGGTAGGCGTGCCGGTGGCCATGCCGACGGCGTACTGCGCGCGCAGCTTCCGCTGTTGCTCGTCGCGTCCTCGCGCGCGCATCGCTGTTTCCGTGTCATCCGAGCGCCGGCCGCGTTTGGACGCCAATAGCGTCGCTGCGATCACCTCTGCCAGCTCATCGGCCGTCAGGTCCGGATAGATGGTTCGCCAGCACGACGTCACGCGGGTGAGGCCATCTCGCACCACCGTGATGTCGAAACCTTCCCCTGACTCGAACTCGATGCGAGCGACGTGTGCCAGTACAGGTCGCGAGACTCGCTTGGCGAGGATGCTCGAGGAGTAGTCGCGCCCGAGCGTCAGCGTCTGTCGCACCGTCTGCGCGACCTGGGCGATCAGGTGTTCCTCATCCTCAAATCGGAACACCATCGTCGCGTCGGCCGACTCGAGACCGGGCTCGTCAGAATCCTCAGCGACGATGCCATCGGTGAGCGGAGGCGACACGTTGCGGGGTGCGCCGCTGGCCCTTGGCTGCACTAGTGGCAGCAGCTCGGTCAGGTAGGCCGACTGCTGCACGATCATCAGCAGCGAGGGACCGATCAGCTCCTGCGTAAGCAGGTCGTTGTCTACCGCTTTAGCTGCCGTCCAAGGATCGACTAGAGGGCGAGCTGCGGCGTGGAGGGCGTCCTCGTCGAGAGCAAGCTCCTTCCGCCGGCCTGCCCGGACGAAAGCGACGCGGTCTTTGGCTGGAGCGACCTCGGGCAACGCGTCCCGAAAGTTGGTGATGGTAATCGGCTCATCGTCCACAGTGAGGACGAGAGGGTCCATTCGAGGCAGGTCGCGGGTGCTCGCACCAGCAGGCGTTGATGCCACGACTATCTACTTTCTGGCCGTCACATACGCACGCAATCAGCCCGATGCTGAGGTGCGCCGCCAGGCTCAGAGAACACTCTGAGGTACCGGCCGCGGGGACGGCTCGTTCCGCGCAGCGTCGTCCCTGTCCAGTCCACATCAACATGTTGACCGCGGTGCGCTCGGGAAGCATCTGGCTTCCTGTTCCACCACGTCATCACGGCGGCTAGACCGCCACCAGGACTGAATTCCTGGGTAGATGCTTCCCGGCCAGCGAGGGCGCGAGGCTGGAGACGCTAGCAGGGCAGGTGCACCGATGGCCATCTGTTGTGCCCGTTGCGCGTGACATGGGGGAGCTCGGCAGATCCACCATAAGAACTTGGCTGATGGGCGGAGACAGGTGTGCTTGGCACATGTCGTAAGCAAGTAGCGTCCACGCGATGCGGGACGGTTGCGGGACACGAACAGCCTTTCCTGGAATACCTGCAGGTGAAAGGCCTGGCGAGGCCGTGGTCAAACGCCGCACGATGGAACTCCGGGGCTGACAGGTTCGCGGGCTTGATCTGCGCTCGGTGAAAGCACTCGGCTTCACCAGCGCAGATCAGTCGCGTAGGAGCGTTCCGCCGAACCCTCGCGTCAACATCCCGATTCCCGGACGAGTCACACGCTCTGCAGCGGCGGGTACGGCTCGTCGGGCTTTGACGGGGGAGTGAGCTTGACGTTCAGCGCCTGAGCTTCCTGAAGCTGGTCTTCCAGGGTGACGATGCGGCACGCCGCATCCAATCCCGTGCCCTGGTCGACCATCGCACGCACACGGGCGGCGAGACGCAGCTGGTAACGGCTGTACCGGCGGTGGCCGCCGGCCGAGCGCTGCGGCTCGATGAGCTTCGCCTCGTCCAAGCTGCGCAGGAAGTTCGCCGACGTGCCGAGCAGTTCCGCGGCCCGGCCCATCGAGTAGGCGGGGTAGTGCTCGTCGTCGAACTTCTCGGCTGTGGTCTGCGGTTCGTTGTTCGCAGATTCGTTGGTGCCTGGGGTCATCGCGCCTCCGCATCACGAGGGGCCCCGATGCCGTAGCACCGGGGCCCCAGGGTTGTTGGGTTTCACTTCCACCTAGCCGACCGTGAGATCGGCATCCTCTGTCCGCATGCCCAGTACTCGAAGCGGGCGCTGCGGGGATCGCGTGTGCGTAACCGAAGACCACCTTCCAATCTGATGGAACCGCGGTACCCGTCCGGCCGAGTTCAGCCGAAGGCGGGCGATCCGATGGTGTGCAACCCTTCCCTTCTCCTCTGATTACTGACTTTTCTCTTCTCACGTGGCTGTCGGCACCGGACCTCATGCACATGCCGGACTCACCTCACCGACAACCCTTGGTCACCTGCCAGAACCCCTTCCACTGATCGGCTCCGGCACATCTGACCGTCCTGCACTTGCAACTCGTACTTCAACTGCGCACTGCACTTGCTGATCGCTCGGCCGTCGGTCCGGTCTTCTTGCGCACTGCTGACCGACCGCCCTTGGTCACCTGCCTGGAGCCCTACACCTGCGGCTCCGGCACATCTGACTGTCTTGCGCACATCTCACGGGTAGTTCGTCATCTCCCGTGCAATGTTATCTCTCGTCCAACGAGGAGAACACTACACGCGCTCGGAAGAGGATGTCTACCTCCGCGAGCATAGATTTCCTCTTTCGGGTGACGTAGCTGCGCTCACCTGGCCCCAAAACGACGTTGTGAGCTGCGATGTCACGTGCTGTGCTCACCTGGTGAGCGCGGAATCTCCTGCAACCAGCGGCAGGTGGGAGTGGCCCACCGACAGGTTGACCGCGTTGCGGCTCGGGCAGCGACTGGTCGCCGAGGTGGCGGCTTCCCGGTCAGGCCGTCGAGCATTCGTCGACGTCAGGCCTCACCGCACTCCGGCAGACACCGCGGCCGCCGGCGAAGGATGGAAACGAGCCGACCAAGCCCGCACCTTCACACTGCAGCACTGGGACTACGAGGCCGAGCGCCTCGACGGCTACGACTACGACATCGGGGCAGTCCTGATCAAATCCGCGACCGTCGTCGGCGAGCTGGAACTGACCACGGCTCTTGGTGAGTGGGGCCTGCACCCGGAACTCTTCGCCTACCCGTGGCACTCCGACGACCCGACATGAGCGGCAAAGCCGGATCTCGCCCTCAGGCCTCCAACGCCCACCGCACGTACCGCATCGTCGCCGCGAATCCGGCTCTCTCGAAGATGCCGAACGCCCCGGACGAGTTCGCCGAGTCGACGCTCAGCAGCGCCCGGTCGTACCCCTGGTCGACGGCCGCCCGCAGCGCGTGCCCGAGCAACGCGCTCGCGACCCCTTGCTTCCGGTGCTCCGGCAGCGTCCCGATCACCATGAAATGCGCGTCGCGGACTCCGGTGGCCTCCGTGTCGGCCTCCCAGTTCATCGTCACCAGCACGCCGGCCGCGGCCCCGCCGGCATCGCGCAGCAGGAAGCTGACCGAGGGCCGGAACGTCTGGTTGGTGACCTTGTTCTTCCACAGCTCCACGGGCATCGGCACGGAGCCCCAGTTCTCGCGGTAGGCCTCGTTCCGCACGAGCCGGAACTCCTCGTCGGTCGCCTCCGACCACGGCTCGATCCGCGACCCGTCAGGCCTGCCCACGTCGGCCGACGTTTGTGCGTCGGAGCGGGTGAGAGGTCGCCACGTGAGGCCTTCGCGCATGCGACGACCGTAAATAGGCCTGTGCGGGCTGTCGCACCGATTTCGTGCCGGATGAAAGCCTTGGCCACATGGATGCTCGCGCCATCGCCACGTCGGCCCTCGGCCGGGACCCTGGTCCGCTCACGCCGGTGAGCAGCCGTTCGCACCATGTGTACGGGGGTGCCGACGTCGTGGTGAAGCTCATCGCCGCAGACGACCACTCACGGCTGGACCGGGAGATCGCACTCGCGCCGCACCTGCCGCCGGGGCTGACGGCTCCGCTGCTGGCGAGCGGGCAGCAGCACGACGTCCGCTACGCCTGCTACACCCGCGTCCCCGGCACCGCGCCAGGCATGCACCTCCCCAACACCAGCGAACGGGCCGCGCTCGATCTGGCCCGGCAGGCGATCGAACGACTCGAGGCCCTGCACGCCTGGACGCCTCCGGAACCGGCCGGGCGGGTCCTGGCCGAGGTCCTGGACCACGGCGGCTTCGCCGGCAGGGACGCACTCGTCGCCCAGACCGAGAAACTTGAAATCCCGCCGAACGTGCGAGACGGCCTGAAAGCGATCGCGGCACGCGCACCAGAGCACGTGCGGAACACCGTCCCGGTCCACGCGGACTGCCACTGGGGCAACTGGCTCGCGAACGGCACCGAGCTGACCGCGCTGCTGGACTTCGAGTGGGCCCGCTTCGGCGACCCGCTCGACGACTGGTTCTTCCTGGCCAGGTTCAGCGGCCCGCACCTGCACGCCGTGCTCGGCCTCATCGCTCAAGAGACCGGGATCCCGTTGGACGACCTTCGCGTGGAGTGCGAGGTGCGGGAGGCGTCGCACCTGATCGCCGACCTTCCCTTCGACCAGGCGAGAGTCCTGAAACTCCTGGAACAGCTCGTGGCCGGCATCTGGTGGCCGCAGTAACTTCGGACGGTGCCCAACATCCTCGCGATCGGCTTCGATCCCCACACCATCCCCGGCTTCGACCCCGCGCCCGTCGCCGCCGGCATCAAGCAGGGCAGCAAGGCGTTCGCCGAACTCGGCCTCACCGAGGACCTCTTCCTCATCGACTTCGAGGAACTGGACGGCCGCGCCCAGGCCAAGCTCGTCGAGAAACTCGAGAGCAGGCAGTACGACGCCGTCCTGATCGGCGGTGGCATCCGCAAGGGAACGGGTCTGCTGGAGCTCTTCCAGACCGTGGTCAACCTCGTGCACTGGCACCAGCCGGACGCCGCTATCGCCTTCAACGAGAGCCCCAGCGACAGTCCGGACTGGGTCCTCAAGGCTCTGGAGCAGAAGCGGAAGAGTTAACCCACAACATCGGGTGAACCGGAAACGCCGCCCCTCCGTACCCCTCTCCAGAGCCAGAAAAACGCTGTCCAGCGATCAAGTCCACGCAGGTCAGCACCCCGCACCCCGATAACACCACGAAGCGTGACCGCATCACTCGATCGCGTGGTCGTGAACGTAACCCATAACGAGAGCCGGGCTAGCAGCGAACTAACAGACAGCTCCGCCAGTTCGTCAGGAGGCAACGATGAACTTACGCAGGACTCACAAGGCTCGTTGACTGTCTGTCAGCAACGGATAGCCCAACCCATCGGAAACGTGACGAGAGTCACCCATCGGGCGCTCAAGCTTGCCTGCGCTCGTGACGCGAGGTTACGTTCTCGCCCGCCGATAACGGTTTGGTCACCGGCAGGACACAGGAACCACAGCACCAAGGGTCCAAAGTCCCCCGGAAACCCCCGCCCGGGTTTGCCGGAGACCAAGCTCCCCGACGCAGGAGGCTCCCCCTTGGCCCGGCACAGCAAAGCCGATGGCCGAACCGTGTACACGGTCGTGCCCATGCAAGAAGTCAAGCCCGGCGCTCACCGCGTCGAGGACGACAAGGTCCCGCTCGCTCACCGGGTGAGCGCGATCCTCGTCGCCGCTGGTGTCGCCGCCGGCACCGCAGCCATCGCCAACGCCGCCACCAGCGGTTCCTCGACGGAACTCGCCGCGGGCGCTGCTGAGCTGGGTGCTCTCCCCGACCAGCAGGCCAAGACGATCCAGACGGTGCACGACGTCAACCCGGGCAACCAGGTCGGCCGCCTTCTGCAGTTCCAGCAGATGTACGCGCAGCAGACGTTCGAGCAGGCCACCAAGGCCGCCGCGGACGCGCACGCCCAGCGTGAGGC
This sequence comes from Lentzea sp. NPDC092896, assembly GCF_044754905.1. Taxonomy (NCBI): domain Bacteria; kingdom Bacillati; phylum Actinomycetota; class Actinomycetes; order Pseudonocardiales; family Pseudonocardiaceae; genus Lentzea; species Lentzea sp. NPDC092896. The sequence continues at coordinate 30,774 of NZ_JBIVPX010000016.1, read as the reverse complement.
CGCCGCCAAGGCCGAGGCCGAGCGCCAGATCGAGATGCGCAAGCCCGCCAAGCAGCGCGAGGTCGAGGGCTGGATCAAGGACGCCATCAAGGTCCTGCAGGCCAACGGCACCAACATCGACAACAACAGCGTCGACGAGATCTACACGATCATCATGAAGGAGTCGAACGGCAACCCCAACGCCGTCAACAACTGGGACTCCAACGCGATGAGGGGCACGCCGTCCAAGGGTCTGATGCAGTGCATCGACCCGACGTTCAACGCCTACAAGCTGGCCGGCTACGACAACATCCTCGCGCCGGTCGACAACATCATCGCGGGCGTTCGCTACACCTACGCACGTTACGGCGGCTTCCAAAACCACCCGGGTCTGGTCAGCATGGGCCTTGGTGGCGGGTACCGGGGGTACTAAAGAAGCCAAACACGCCGTGTCGGGGTGCGTAAAACCTATCGGCGGACGATGCTGTCAATCAGGTTCACCCACAAGCATGGCGGCCCTAGCGGGCACACGCCCGGTAGTGCTCCCATCGAACGCGATCCCCGAACGCAGGGAGTGGCCGATGAACGAGCAACAGGCACGCGACGACGAGCTGGAGAAGATCCGCTCGGAGGCGACGAGTTGGCTGGCCAAGATGGCCAAAGCCCAGCATCGTCCCAACGTCGAGCAACGCAGGCCTGAGCACGACGCCATGACACCCGCGAAGAAGTAGGCAGGAAACAGCAGAGCGCCTCGGCTACGGCCGGGGCGCTTCTGCTTTGAAGGCCGACCACAGCAGGTTCAGCGGATGGTCCGCCGGATGCTTCGCCAGTTCGTCCGTTCGGGCGAAAACGCCCACAAGCCGCTCCATTGAGTCATCTGCGAGCTCGACGACCCGGAGGCCGCCTCCCTCCCGGAGCTCGTTGTTCGACGCCACCACGCCCAAACCAGACGTCACGATCATGGCTCCCTGGACGAGGTTGGAGCGCAGCAGCGAGATGCCGTACTGGATCTCGTCGATCTCGGCCGCGATGTCGAGCCCCTGCCGGTAGTCCGGCCCGAACCAGCCCTTCAGGAACTCCGCGATCAGCCCCGCCCCCGGCACGACCAACGGCACCGACCTCAGCTGAGGTACCCGCACACGGTCGCCGACAACCGTCTCCGGCAGGTTCGTCAGCAACGCGAGGCCGCCGCGCCGCCACTCGATCACGTCGAACTCCGGCCGCTCCCAGCCCGCGCCGGCCCGCGTCACGACGCTGCCGCACACGACGTCGACCTCGCGCGTCTCCAGCTTCGTCCAGATGTCCTTGGTGCGGATGTGCACGACCTTGAGGTCCACGTCGCGTTCGCGGAACTCGTCCGACACGTGGTGCCACGCCTTCGCGAGCGTGTCCAGCATGTATCGCGTCGTGCCCACGGTGACGGTCGTGCCGAGCTTGCGGCGGCACTCGTGAATTCCGTCGAGCCACTCCGCGAGCGTCTCTCGCGCCAATTCGACGAGCGACTCACCAGTCGGCGTGAACAGCACGTCCTTTCCGCGTCCCTGCTTCACCACGAGCGCTTCGCCGCACAGTTCCAGGAAGTTCCTGTTCAACGTGTCGAGCTGCTTCTGCACGCTCGACTGCTCGCGTCCCAGCGCCCTCGCGGCGCGTAGGGCCGAACGGGTCTCGTGCACGGTCAGCAGGGTCCTGAGCTGGTCCATCGTGGTATCCAGTAGAGCACCGGGCATGTTCAGCAAACGGTGCAGCGAGGTGCTGGTCGGAAGCACCAACTGGGACGAGCCGGACATCGAGACCCTCTCTGATGTTCTACTGATCAGTTGAACTGAACTTGACCACATTTCGCCGACAAATTATCTGCAGATCCTGTCGGCAAATCCCTGGACACTTATAGCGCGGGTGTACAAAACTATCCGCGGCGACCACGCGTGGGAGCCGATTCCGGGGGGAATCATTGGGGGGTGGGGGTCCGCCAGCGCAAGCCGGTGGGCCCCCAAGTATTACCCTCGCCAGTTGTGACGGCTTCCGCTCGCCTGGACTGGGGTACCACCTACCAGGTCACCGTGCTCGAACTCGGACTCGCCTGCTGCGGAGTCGAAGTGATGGCAGCTCTCGACCGCCTTCCCGACCTCGGCGTCACGCCGGTCGACGGCGCGGGCGAGGCGCACGTTCTCGTTGTCTCCGGCACCGTCACGGACGTCATGTTGCCTGCTGTCCTCCGCAGTTACGAGGCCATGCCCGAACCCCGTTACGTGATCTCCGTGGGCGCCTGCAGCAACACCGGCGGCCCGTACTGGGATTCCTACAGCGTCACCAAGGGGATCGACCAGGCCCTGCCCGTCCACGTCGCCGTTCCCGGCTGCCCGCCGCGGCCTGAAGCGCTGCTCGAAGGTCTCAAGGCGCTGCATGGACTGGTGAACGCGTGACCACCCCGAAGACCGCGTTCGGTCAGACCGTTCACCACGTGGAGCTCGCCGACTGGCTCACCACGGCCGCAGCCCACCACGAGCAGGGCTTCGTGATGTTCGACTGGCTCGGCGTCGAGGACGCGGGCCGGCCGGGCGCCGCGGGTCAGCGCCACGCGGTGTTCCTGCACGTCATCAACCCGCAGACGCGCGAGGGCGTGATGCTGCGGACCGAGATCGCGGAGACCGACGCGTTGCCGAGCGTCGCCCACCTCTGGAGGGGCAGCCTCTGGCACGAACGCGAGGCCGCGGAGATGTTCGGCATCGCCGTCGACGGCGAGCCCGAACACCTGCTGCTGCCCAAGAGCTTCCAGGGCCACCCGCTGCGCAAGGACTTCGTGCTGGCTTCACGAGTCGTGCGTCCCTGGCCGGGCGCCCTCGAACCGGGCGAGGACAACACGAGCGCACCGAGCCGCCGCCGCACCGCACCACCTGGCGTTCCGGACCCGTCCTGGGGTCCGCGCCGCGAAGAGGAGAGCACGTCGTGACGAACCTTCCACCGCGCACGAGGGGCGTCATCGCGCTGCTGGAGGCGAACTGCACGGTCTGCATGATCTGCGCGCGCGAGTGCCCCGACTGGTGCATCCACATCACGTCGCACACCGAGGTCGAGGAGCAGCCCGGCAGCGCCCGCCCGCGCAGCCGCAACGTGCTCGACCGGTTCGCGATCGACTACGGCCAGTGTCTGTACTGCGGCATCTGCGTCGAGGTCTGCCCGTTCGACGCCCTGCACTGGGCGCCGGAGTTCGGCTATCCGGGCACGGGCTCGATCGACGGCGAGGGTGCCGTCGCGGAGCTCGTCCACGAGCGGGACGTCCTGTCCACCTGGGTCGAGAAGGTGCCACCGCCGCCCCGGCTCGACCCCGCTGCGGAGGCCGCGCCCGAAACGGCGACAGGAACTGGACGACGGCCCGGTTCGTTGAGGGGTAGGACGTAAAACCCGGAGGCGAAAACCGTGCACAAGCACTTCAACGGGTTGAAGACGGCCGTGCTGCTCGGCGGGATGAGCGCGCTGATCGTGCTGATCAGCAGCCTGTTCGGCCGGACCGCACTGGTCATCGGCCTGCTGTTGGCCTTGGGCGTGAACGCCTACGCGTACTTCAACTCGGACAAGCTCGCGCTGCGCGCGATGCGGGCGGTACCTGTGTCGCAGGTGGAGCAACCAGTGCTCTACGCGATCGTGCGGGAGCTGTCGCAGAAGGCGCGCCAGCCCATGCCCAGGCTCTTCCTGAGCCCGACCGCCGCACCGAACGCGTTCGCGACGGGCCGCAACCCGCGCAACGCCGCCGTGTGCTGCACCACGGGCATCCTGGACCTGCTCGACGAACGCGAACTGCGCGCCGTGCTCGGCCACGAACTCGCGCACGTCTACAACCGCGACATCCTGATCAGCTGCGTGGCCGGCGCGCTGGCCGGCGTGATCACGATGCTCGCGAACCTGGCGCTGTTCGCGAGCATCTTCGGCGGTGACGGCGACGACGACGGACCTGGCCCGCTCGGCCTGCTGCTGATCGCACTGCTCGGCCCGATCGCGGCGACCGTCGTGCGCCTGGCCGTGAGCCGCTCCCGCGAGTTCCAGGCGGACCAGGCAGGTTCGGAACTCACCGGCGACCCGCTGTCGCTCGCGAGCGCGTTGCGCAAGATCGACCTGGGAACGCGGGCGGCGCCGCTCGCACCGGAGCCGGAGGTGGTGTCGCAGAGCCACCTGATGATCGCGAACCCGTTCCGCACGGGGGAGCAGTTCGCGAAGTGGTTCTCGACCCACCCGCCGATCGCCGACCGCATCCGCAGGCTCGAAGAGATGGCCCGGCGCTAACGCCCTGCCTTCGCCACGGCCATGAGGTACTCGCCGTACCCGGACTTGCCGAGCTTCTCGCCGAGCGCGTAGCACTCGTCGGCGGAGATGAAGCCCATGCGCAGCGCGATCTCCTCGGGACACGCGATGCGCACGCCGGTCCGGTGTTCCAGCACCTGCACGAACTGCCCGGCCTCGAGCAGCGAGTCGTGCGTGCCGGTGTCGAGCCACGCGAACCCGCGGCTCAGGTCCACGAGCTGCGCCCGGCCCTCGTTCAGGTAGGCGAGGTTGACGTCGGTGATCTCCAGCTCGCCACGCGGCGACGGCTTGAGGCTCCGCGCGATGTCGACCACGCCGTTGTCGTAGAAGTAGAGCCCGGTGATCGCCCGGTTCGACTTCGGCCTGGCGGGCTTCTCCTCGATGGACAACAACTTGCCCGTCGCGTCCACCTCGCCCACGCCGTACCGCTCGGGGTCCTTCACCTGGTAGCCGAACAGCACGCAGCCGTCCAAAGAGGACGCGTGCTGCTGCAGCGTGGTGGAGAAACCCTGGCCGTAGAAGATGTTGTCGCCCAGCACCAGCGCCACGTCGTCGCCACCGACGAAGTCAGCGCCGATGATGAACGCCTCCGCGAGCCCGTTCGGCGCGGCCTGCTCCGCGTAGGAGAAGCTCATGCCCCACTGGGAACCGTCACCGAGCAGCCGCCGGAACTGCGGCAGGTCGGTGGGCGTGCTGATGATCAGCACCTCCCGGATGCCGGCCAGCATGAGCACCGACAGGGGGTAGTAGATCATCGGCTTGTCGTACACCGGCAGCAACTGCTTGGAGACGGCCTGCGTGATCGGGTGCAGGCGCGTCCCACTGCCACCGGCGAGGACGATGCCCTTCACCGGTAGTTGGTGAACTGGATGGCGATGCCGAAGTCAGAGCCCTTCAGCAGAGCGATGACGTCCTGCAGGTGGTCCTTCTTCTTGCCGGACACCCGCAACTGGTCGCCCTGGATCTGCGCCTGAACGCCCTTGGGCGCCTCGTCGCGGATCTTCTTGGCGATCTCCTTGGCCTTCTCGGACGTGATGCCCTGCACGAGGTTTCCCGTGACCTTGAACACCTTTCCGGACACCGCGGGCTCGCCCACCTCGAACGCCTTCATCGAGATGTTGCGCTTCACCAGCTTCTCCTGGAAGACGTCGACCGCCGCCTTGCAGCGCTCCTCGGTCTCGGAGGAGAAGGTGATCGCCTCCTCACCGGCCCAGGCCACTGTGGTGTTGGTCCCGCGGAAGTCGAAGCGCGTGCTCAGCTCCTTGGAGGCCTGGTTGAGCGCGTTGTCGACCTCCTGCCGGTCCACCTTGCTCACCACGTCGAACGACGGGTCCGCCACGACTTCACTCCTCAACGATCTCGGGGTTCACAGCCAGCGTCGATGCTACTGGGGTACCCCGATTTGGGGCGTCCCGAAGGGGTTATGTATTGTTCTGCCCGCACCGTTACGGCGGTGTGGGGCGGGTTGCCCGAGCGGCCAATGGGAGCGGACTGTAAATCCGTCGCGAAAGCTACAGAGGTTCGAATCCTCTACCCGCCACAGCAGTACTGAAGGCCCTGTGACCAGGAAGTTCTGGTCACAGGGCCTTCGTCGTGCTGTCCGGCTGCGTACGGCTCGATCCGGTCGGTTGCTGGTGTCTGTGCCGAATACGTGCCGAAGTTCGGCACAGCCAGCTTGGTAGCTGCTGCTGGGGCAGTGCAGCCTGGCGGCAGTCATGCGCAGCTGTCGATGGTCGCGCGCTTGAGACCGTGCTTACACCGCCGATGCTGATCGCCTCTCGGGGTGAGGAGTCATCAGTATGGGCGGGACCGTCCTAGCGTCTGTCGCTGCCAGACTGCCATCAGGTCAGGTTGAAAGCCTGGATGTCGACGTTCGTCGTCCTCTATATGCCTGCGCTGCTGACACGGTGCCGAGATCGAGCCGCCGAGCACTAGCGGGTGGAGCGTTAGGCTGCGTCGAACGCTTTGCTCTAGTCAAGGTGGCGAAAGTGGACTTGAACGCGATTTGGGACAGTGTTTGGCCGAATATCGTTCAGTATCGGTCGGAGCTAATCGCATCTCTAGCGCTGATTGTGTCGCTTCTTGCTGCTCGCATCGCGTGGAGGAATGCTAGGGCTGCCGAGATTCAAGCAGAAGCCGCTAGTGTGCAGGCTCAAGCGGCTCTCGATCAGGCTAGAGAAGCGCAGCATAGCTCGGCGCTCTCCTATACTGCTTACGAAGTGCAGGCTCTTGAAGCTGCGAGGGCGCGAATAGATGCGATTCTGCCGCAAGTGGTGGTCGTTGCGGACCTTCTGAGCGAGCATCCTATCGTTATCGACGGCTGGCCTAGTGATATTCCTGCTCCACATCCTCCAATCCGATCGCCAGGAGAGCTGTCGCTCGACTACATGGGGCACAGGCATGATTCTGTCTACTTTGTGGTGCAAGGATGGGTGCATAATGACAGTGATCGTGTTGTCCGCTTCAGTGCTAGCGGATCGGGTGTGGGTCCTATCTTCTATGTAGGTCCCAACCCGGTATCGGATGGAGAGGTAATTATTCCCCAGAAGTCCAACATCGAACAGGAGTACACACTACCTCCGCGGGCTACGGCGTTGTTCGAGATGCGCGCCATTCGCTCTATCTACGATCTGCTTCATGACGGGAAGGATGAGAATAAGCCGTATCCTCAGATCTCTCGTTATCACTTCCGTTTTACGCCCGGCAGCGTTGATGTCCCCGAGTTGTATGTCAGTATTGCGGTGCAGGCGGAGAATCCTGTTCGTCAGCAGGTGGGCAATAAGCAGTGGGACGCCCCTATCGTGGTCGACGATCATTGCTATGTTCCGGTGCTTGTGGAGCGAGAAGTTGCGTATCCGAAAAAAGTTGACTACGTGCATGCGGAACTGCAAGGCGATCAGGATCGGCTGGAGCGGATGCGTCAGATGGACCGAATTTTTGAGGCAGCGAAGAGGAAAGAGCAGAACGAGTAGGAGCTACTGAGTTTTGTCTCGGCGCTACGGGTTCGTTTACGTCCCTCAGCTCACCGTGAATGTCGCGGCTGGGCCACCGAGCCCCTCCTGCACGCTTCTGAGTGCCTGCTGCTCGCCTCCGTCGATGCACTTCGCGTACTCACGCAGCAGCACAGCGAGGCTGTGCCCTGCCCATTCGGAGACCCGCTTCGGTTCCTTAACTAGGTTGAGCCAGAACGTCACGCAGGTGACTCGCCAGCTCCAAGCGCGATCTTCTGCAAGTCAGCGAACCGCTGTGCGAGTTGCTCGGTGAGCGCCAGGTCCTCGACGTACTCGGCGCTGACGGCCGTTTCCACGTACGCCACGTCGTTGTGTTGGCGGTGGGGGAACTCGAGCAACGTGAACGGGCATCCCATCGCCGGGTAGGTGCCCGCAGCGAACGGTACAACCTGCACGCTCACAGTCGGGTGCTCGCTGACCTCCATGAGGTGCAGCAACTGCGCCTTCATCGCCCGTGGCCCACCGATCACCAGCCGCAACGCGCCCTCCGGCAACACCGCTTGGACCGTAAGCGGATCGCTATCTCGCAAACGCGTCGCCCACGCCTCCCGCACCATTGCCAGTTGCGCACTACGGACCGGATCATCCTGCATGACGGCGTTCGAGTAGCCGGGGAGCTGAAACACGGCGGGAACGAGATCTGTTGTGAATGCGCGCAACACCATCGCCTCGAACACGAGATTCGCGACGTCCGCCGCCGGTTCGAAGGTCAGTTCGTCGCTGATCCTGCGCGCTCGATCCGCGTGCTGCGCCCGCAACACCACGGTCTGCCATTCCGGAGTAGGCACCTTGTAGACGTATCCGAGCGCCATGATGTCAACGGGTTGCGAGCGCTGCACCGCGTTCTCCATCGTCGACAACTTGGCGCTGCTGAAGCCGACTCGTTGGCCGGCCTCGGCGAGGCTCAGTCCGCGTTCGTCGCGCCATCCGGCCAGTTGTCGTCCTATGGCGCGTTCGAGCGCTGTGGCCTGAAATTCCTTTGCCATCTTCGTTATCTCGCCTCTGCTGCGTCGCGCAGCTCGTCCAACGTGACGATGCTGCAACCGCGCAGTTCACGGATCAACGCCACAGCAACCGTCCACCGAATCTTGGGGTCTCCGTAGTCGAGTTGGGTGGCTGCAATGGGAGTTGGTGCGAACGTCCCCGGCCGATAGAGCATCCCCCGCACACCCACGACCGCGAAGTCTCGAACGCGGACCGCGACAGCACCGAGCTGAAGAGCCGGGCAGCGCCGCAGGGAGATCGCGACGCACCGCGGACAGATGGGCGGTTCTACCGAGGCCATGCCTTCGGGCCAGCGTGGCCAATCCTCACGATGGTCTCGCAGCAACCACAGAACGCCCTCGGGCGTTCTGTCGGCGGGCCCCGCGCACACCTGACACAGCAGCTCGCTCATCGCCCGCCGCTGGCGAGCCGGATGCACTCTGGCGAACTCAGGCTTGCCCTCTTTCGGTCGCTCAGCGACTTTCTGCCACAGAACACCGAGATGGTCGCGGTCACCCGGAAGCTCGTTGGCGAACCCGATTCCCAGGCCACCGGGGCGTACGACCAGGCTGCACTGCAAGTCTTGTTCAGCCGTGCTTGCGGTGACGTACGGCGCGACAATGCGGTCGGATTGCGCGAGGTTCATCCGGGTCACGGCGCCCAGAACTTCGGGGCTTTGCCAACGACCAGCTTGGGCGCGAGTCGCGTGCCGGGCTCTGGGAGCTCCAACAGTTTGAAGACGACATCGGCGAGAGTGCCGCTTCGCTCCCACACGATCTCGGAGGGCTCTCCGGTGATGACGCGGATGCGTAGGCCAAGCGCGTCGGTCTCGTCGCGAACACGGAGGCAGTCCCGCCACCCGGCCGGCCAGACCCTGGCACCGTCGAGTACCGCGTTGGGGTCGCTGGGGTCGTGGATCGGCAGGAAGGTCCAACCCGCTTCACGGATGAGGACCAGGTACTGGAGGCTGGGAAAGAGCTTCACCGCCTCGGCGTCGGTGAGCGGAGTCATGCTCCGCCCACCGTTGCGTCGCAAGCATTGATGATCAACCACATGCTTGGAACGTAGAACCGTTCCAATCTGCCAAGGGGTACGAGCTGTACCCCCACCTGATCAGTTCAAGCCGCGATACCGACCCGCTCGCACAAGTCGAGAACGTCCTGGCGCAGTCCGGCCGGCGGCTTGCTGCGCAGGCCGATCAGCATCTCTCGCGCGAACCCGTTGTACTTGATCGTCTCGGAGGCCGTTCGCTCCGAGTGGTTGAGCAACGCCCACACCGCGTGCCCGTCGCCGCGCTGGTTATGGGCACGCGCGACCTCAATCAGGTGCCGTGCTCGGCGCGGCACCGAGACGATGGTGTCCGCGTCGATTTGGTCGGCCGCGCGCAGTGCCTCGGCAGGGCGTCGCAGTTCTACCCCTAGCGTCGTGGCGTGCGCAGACATCACGGGACGGCTGAAGGACGACTGCGTGTGCCGGTAGCCGATCGGGAGTTCCTGCGCGATGCGGTCCGCGAGTTCCCACGCTTCCCAGGCTTGGCCGTGTCGGCCGCGGCGAGCGTGCACGTACGCAACCTCGACCTTCAGTGCACCCCACATGCCGCGCCAGTCGTCGGCGCTGTCCAGGTAGGGCTCAAGTTCGCGGGTGCCAAACGCCGCCACGTCCAGCGCCTCATCCCAACGGCCGACGTCGCGCAGCGCTTGAACCTTCGCCCACGCGCCTCCGGCGATCGCTAGCGGGTCGTCAGCTTCCAGCGCTTCGTTCATTGCCCGGTCTGCGACGAGCCACACCAGTTCTGCGGCTGGTTGGTATGCGCAGTAGAAGTCGGCGAGGCGGTACACGCCGGCGAGTACGCGGCGTGCGTCTCGGCGTTCCTCACCGCGGATGACGCGCACAGCGCGTTGAGCGTCCCGGATCAGGTCGGGGAGGAGTAGGCCGAGTTGGGTGCGGTGATCAGGGCTTGCGTGCCGCACCTGCCATGCCTGGTCCAGGCGGACCGCGAGGTGCGCGACGTTCGGCGGGCGGGGGTCGCTGGTCAGGTGATAGTCGGTCAGCGCGGCCTGTACTGCGGCTAGTGCTACGTGCTTCTCTCCGGCGAACACGGAGACGGGCACGGCAAGGCCGTTGCCGGTGAGGTCAGCTAGATCCTGCACACCGAGCGCGTACGCGATGCGGAGCAGCATCGCTAGGCGTGGTGCTTGCAGCCGGCCGTTCTCGACCGCTTTTACCCACTCCGCGCTCCTGTCGACCAGGCCACCAAGGACAGGACGCGACATGCCGGCGCGGTCACGCGCCCACTTGATGCGCTGCTCAATCGTGGTGTGCGTGGGATCGGGAAGGCCCGAGGTCGCCAAAGGGGTTCACCTCACCGCTGGATTGTCCTAGGAGATGTACCTGTGCAGTCGGACCACGGCATGCGCCGACAATGAGCTAGACCAGCGTAGCGGGGACGCCGCACGTGCCAAATGTACAGCGCCGTACAACAGACTCCAACCAACTCGCATGAAACTCGCACATTTGCTCGAGAAGTAAGTCCGTGTGGCCTGGAGTGTGGAGCACTACGGCTGCTTCCTGTGCTCGGGATCGGGTCTGGGCGGCACTAGCATGAGCTAAGGTTAACCGATCTGTTCTAATATTTCGTATAGTCGCAACCTTTTTGCGGAGATAGCCTCATCTGTGAGTGAGGTATTTGAAACTAGTTGCGATACCTCCCCTCAATTCGTTCTTGTCGGGCTTGGGAGTGTGCGCAGTTGGAGATCCATTTGATCAAATCACTGCCTCGATTGCTCACGGCGAGTCGATTCAGTGCGATTACCGGCGCTGACGAGAATATGAACAGGACTGAGCCATACTCTCGTTCTAGCTGTGATTCTAGTTGTTCTATGAGCTGAATCGTGCGGTGCTCTAAGTGCCCTCTCGCTAGATTGAGGGAATTTATCTCGTTTGCTTTTGTGGTTTTGAAGAGTCCGGCATTCGTATGATCCAGGTCGCCTGGGGGTACGATCTGATCTGTTTTCGAAAGGACTATCAACAGCGGTATCTGGGCGCGCTGGCCGTGAACCTGCCGGTGCAGCCTCGCGACAAGCCTTAGATCGTCTACCTCGTTTGCTGCGCGCAATTCCGCCTGTTCACCTGTGAGCGATGCCAGTGGAATCACATGCACGAGTGCATGTGAGGATAACACGTATTCAAGGAAACCTGGATCTCGACTATCCTCATTATCCAGGTCAAGCCAATGCTCACCGGCTGAGTCGCCGACCTCCAAGTCGATGCGTGATCGGCGCGACTCGATGGATCCGGTATATGCTGACACCGCACCCTTGGCGGTAGATTTGGGCCAGATGTCAGCTGGAAGGTTGCGAATTGCTTGATATACTGATATTGCTGACTTCGACTCTGCATTGAACTCCGTGCCGGGCATTCGCTCGTTCATCAATGTATCAAATAACAACACGCTGAAAACTGTCTTCCCTGCCCTAGGAAGACCTGTTACGGCAATGCGCAACTTATGCACACGAACTCGGCCCATTCTTTGGAGGAGGTAAGCGCCGAGTGTGGCATAAGTGCCAGCGATAGCGAGCCCAAGTAGGACTTGTGTCCCGATGGGAAACTCTAGCTTGTCGGATTGTATCGTGAAGGCCGTCGCGAGGCCCAGTATGGAAGCTATTGCTGCCGCTATTATTATCAGGCGGCGGTCCATTCGCGTGTCGCGCGCCATCATGATTCCTTCCAGATGGCGGCAAACGCCATCGCACACAGAAGCGCGCCGGTCGATAGCGCTACGACCCAGTGGAGCGTGAGTGGGTCATTCTGTTGGATCTCTATTGCCATTTCATTCAGTTTTCCAAGATTGCAAGCATTAACGCATTGAGCTACATCGGCTGCCAGTTTTTCGGTGGCTGGCATGTTGTCGCCCTTGACTGCTAACGCGGTCTCCAGTGCCATTGCGACAACCGCGACTATGCCGACCAGCTTCCAGTTGTCGTGCCCATCGGCCACGGACTTGGCTAACGCTGCGAATGCAACGGCGGCAATCCCGAATGCAACATCGACTAAGGTAAAGCCAACCAGGACATCATGGTTGGGGCCAGTTCGGGTGATACCCAAGACCACTGCGGGAAAAAAGAGCGGCGCGATGACGATCACCAGGGAATCCAGGTACTTCTTCGCGTTGGTGGGGGTGCGCGTACCAATGGGCGAGCGTGCCGCTTGGGGGAACGGCTTGCGCTCCGGCAGAGCTTCGCCGTTGTCTCCGGTTTCCAAGACCATCTCCGTTCGACCACCGCCACGTACCCCTGCGGCGGTATGCGCTACATCGCCGTAGGTTCAGAGGTGTTACGGACGAGATGGCTACTTTGGGCGAGCGGGGCCCCTGGATCTGTCCTATTGCCGTGCCAAGTCGGTGCCGAAACCAAGCCTGTATCCTCCGTAGGACCAGGTCAAGTGTGGTGGTCGCGGAGGTCTGTAAATCCGTCGCGAAAGCTACAGAGGTTCGAATCCTCTACCCGCCACGCAAGATCGATGGGCCTCTGACCGGACTGGTCAGGGGCCCATCGTCGTACCGTCGTCCGGACCGAGGGGGATCTCAGTGCGCACGCAGATGGCTACCGAAGCCGGCCGGACAACGGCACCGAGCGAGGACCGCGCGCTCGTCGGCCCGAACCTGCTCGCCGTGCTCGACGGCGTGACGGCGAAGCCCGAGACCGGGTGTGAGCACGGGGTCGGCTGGTTCGCCGACCAGTTGTCCGCGGAGATCTTGCGCTTTGCCCATCTTGAGCCGGCCGCGGCGTTGAAGGAAGCGGTTGCGCAGGCCGCTGAGCTGCACTCCGGTACGTGCGACCTCGATCATCCGGACTCGCCGAGCGTGGCGATCGCGATGGTGCAGACCAAGGGTGACGTGCTGCGGTACCTCGTGCTCGGGGATGCCACGGTCGTGGTCGACACCAAGAGTGAGTTGCTCGTGGTCAGCGATACGCAGACCAAGCGCACGGCCGGTGCGAAGGCTGACGACGTCGAGCGCGCGCTCACTGGCGAGGTGCCGTTGCAGGACGTGCGGCGCGTTGCGGTCCTGTCCGACGGGGCTGCTCGTGCGGTCGACCTGTTCAATCTCTTCGATTGGCGACAGGCGCTCGAACTGATGGCGGCCAACGGGCCGGATGACCTCATCCGCAGAATGCGCGCGGTCGAAAAGGAAGACGCCAAGGCCGTCGATTGGCCTCGCAAGAAGATTTCCGATGACGCCACTGTCGTCTATCTCGATCGATGACGTTCTCGGCACTGGACGACGTGCTGCGCACCGCGGCGAGCGTCCGGGTCTGCGAGATCGACTGGTACGGCGAGGTCGTCGTCGACCTGACGCGTCCCGGTGTGCTCGACGGGCTGCGCGCGGCCATGGTGGTGGAATCGACGCCGGGCGTCGTGTGCGCGTGTAGTGGCCAAGCCCGGTTCGAGTTCTTCGGTGCGCAAGTGGATTCGCGGCGCGGATCTGGAGACCAACGTGTTGCAGTTGCTGGCGTGGAGCGCGGCCGGTGTCGGCAGGTAGGTACCCGCCGTATGAGGACGTTCCCGGGCTGATCCTGCGGGACGTGCCGATCGCGGAGGTCATCGCCGCACTGGACGACCCTCGAGCCACCGAGCGTCACGACGCGGGTGCGGCTCACGTCCTGTTGTGCGGCAAGAGCAGGATCAGGCAGCGGATGGACGTGGCCGCGCTGCCGGGACCGCTTCGGATTCGTGTGCGGGAGGCCGCCGCGGCCCGTGGCTACGAGTTGCCGAGGTGGGCGGAACTCCTGCTGCGCAAGGCATAACCGCTCAATGCCTGGGTGCCGGTTCGACGCCTCGGCGGCGTGCGATCGCCTTCATGTTCTCCTCGCCCCAGTCGCCCAAGGCGTGCAGCGCCTCGTTCAGGCGCACGCCCAGCGGGGTCAGTGAGTACTCGACGCGGGGCGGTACCTCGTGGAACACCTCGCGGTGCACGATCTCGTCGGCTTCCATCTCGCGCAGCACCTGGATCAGCATCTTCTCGCTGATGCCCGACACGGACCGGCGCAGTTCGCCGGTGCGCACGGGGCCGTGGTGCAGCGCCCAGAGGATCAGTGCTTTCCAGCGGCCGCCGATGACGTCGATCGCCGCGTCGAGACCGCAGGCGTACTGCCGAGGCTTCATCCAGGATCCTTACCAAAAAGTGGGTACCTGACAAAATAGTAGGTACTTGTCGTCCAGTCAGTGCTGGAACGAGCATTCACGGCATGGGGATCAAGAAAACCGTGAGCGTGCTCGGCCTGGGCCGGATGGGCAGCGCGCTGGCGAACGCCCTCGTCGGCGAGGGCTACGAAGTGACTGTGTGGAACAGGTCCGGGGACAAGCCGACGCCGGCAGGCACCAAAAGAGCCGCGACACCACAAGAAGCGTTCAAGAGCGACGTCGTCGTCACGTGTCTGTCCACTTACGACGTTCAGCAGCCGTTGCTCACCAACGAGATCAAGACGCTGGTCAACCTGACGTCCGGTACGCCGGAACAGGCTCGTGCCACCGCGCAGTGGGCGAAGGCCAACGGGGTCGAGTACGTCGACGGCGTGATCATGGCCGTGCCGCAGCAGATCGGCACGGCAAGTGCGCGGATCTTGTTCAGCGGCAACGAGAACCACCACGTGCTTCAAGCCTTCGGCGAACCTGTTCACCTCGGCGAGGACGCCGGCCTGGCCGCGCTGTACGACCTGGCGTTGCTCGGCGTCATGTGGTCGGTGTTCGGCGGCTACCTCCAGGCTCTCGCGCTGGTCGGCAGCGCGGGCATCGCGCCTGGGAAGTTCACGCCGCTCGCCACCGACTGGCTCGCCACGGTGACGACGTTCCTCCCCGAGATGGGGGCGGTGACGCAGAGCAGGAACTACGAGACCGACGTGTCCGCGCTGGACATCAACGTGTCCGGCCTGCGGCTGCTCACCGAGGCCAACCGCGAACAAGGCCTCGACACCACCGTCCCGCAGGCCCTGCACGACCTGTTCGAACGCGCCCAGAGCAACGGCCACGGCGCGCACAGCATCGCGAGCGTCATCGAGGAGATCCGGAAGTGAAGTACCTGGGCAAGAAGGCCGTCGTCACGGGCGGCACGCACGGCATGGGGCGTGCGACGGTCGAGATGCTGATCGAGAACGGCGTCGAGGTCGTGCTGACCGGCCGCACGACCGACAAGGCAGAGGGCCTGAAAGCCCACGCCATCGCGTCCGACGCGGCTGACCTCAACGACATCGCCGGGCTCAGAACCGAAGTCGCGCAACACCTGCAAGACATCGACCTGCTGTTCGTCAACGTCGGTTTCTCCACCCTCACGCCGTTCGCCGAGACCACCGAGGCCGACTACGACCGCACGTTCGACGTGAACACCAAGGGCGCGTTCTTCACCGCCCAGCAACTGGCACCCCTGATCAAGGACGGTGGCTCGATCGTCTTCACGACGAGCGTCGCCACGGTCCTGGGGTCGCCCGGCCTGAGCGTCTACGCGGGCGCGAAGGCGGCGGTGCGGGCGTTCGCGCGCGGGCTCGCGGCGGAGCTGGCCCCGCGGAACGTCCGGGTCAACGTCGTCAGCCCCGGTTTCATCGACACGCCGTCGATGGGCGTCACGGGCGTGCCGGACGAGATCCTCCAGCAGTTCAAGGAGGAGGGCGACCGCATCACGCCGCTCAAGCGTCACGGCTCGATGGACGAGGTGGCGAGCGCCGTGCTGTTCCTGGCGTTCGAGGCCACGTTCACCACGGGTGCGGAGCTCGCGGTCGACGGCGGGCTCGGCCAGGGGATCAGCGCCTAGAAATCTTCGGGCGACCTGTCACACCTTCGTCCGCTGCCGGGTCGAGAGGGCAGAAGACGACGAAGGAGAACGAAGATGAGGATCGCCAACCCGATCACGTCCGTGCCCGGCGCGATGAAGGCGCTGCTGGACCTGTCGGAAGCCGCGGCGAAGACGGGTCTGGACGGGGACTACGTCGAGTTGATCTGCCTGCGGGTCAGCATCATGAACGGCTGCGGCACGTGCATCGACTACCACACCAAGCTGCTGCGCCAGGCGAACGTGGCGGACGAGAAGGTCTACGCCGTCGCGGGGTGGCGGGACGTGCCGTACTACAGCGACGCCGAGAAGGCCGGGTTCGCGCTCGCCGAGCAGATCACCCGCGTGCACGTGAGCGACGAAGTGTGGAACGAGGCCGCGAAGCACTACAGCGAGGAGGAGCTCGCGGGCCTCGTGATCGCCATCGGCGCGATCAACCTGTGGAACCGCATGAATGTCGCGACGCAGCAGAAGGTCGCCTGAAGAAAGTTGAAGCCGGCGCGCAAGAGCTTCCTCTCTCTTGCGTGCCGGCTTCAGCGCGGAGCATACCCCATGTCGAACAGATGTTCGATCACCGGGCGATCAACACGCCGATCAGATCGCGGCGAGTGCCGCCCGGCCGTCGTCGGTCAGTTCCGCGCAGACGCGAAGGCCGAAGCTCGTTGGCTGCGAAGGGCGCAGCAGTCCCGCGTGCACGAGGTCGTGCGTTGCCATCTGGTCGCAGCAGGGCAGTCCGTCGACGTACAGATCGGGTTCGACCCCGCCTGTGACCTCGGCGCGTCCCGCGGCGACAGCCCGCAGCATCGCTCTCGCTCTTCCGCTGAGTTCCATCTCGACCCCCCAGGAGTGTTCGAATCCGCTAACCCCTTTGTCGATATAGAGGCCGGATTCGTTCCACAAGTACGGGTTCGTTTGGGTTCTTCGCTTGTGTGAACGGGTAGATCATGTCCCACTAGGCCGTTCGGGTTGCGAAGACACGCCGGAAGAAGAGCGCAACGCGGGTCGGCGAGCCCAGGTCGTCCAGCGCGGCCGGTAGCCGTTCGAGTACCAGAACGGCGTCGAGCGCGGGTTCGGCAGAGCGTGGTGGAGCAGCGTCGACGCCACGCCGGCGGTGTCCAGAACGGCGTGCGCGTGCGCCGCGAGAGCGCTGCCCGCCCCGCTGCCCCGCACGTCCGGCCGGACGCCGAGATGCCCGAGGTACGCGAACGGGCGCGCCGAGGCGAACCGCTCCACCCACCCCGCGTCCTGCGGCATGTCGACGTAGATCATGCCGACGGGCGTGTCGTCCTGGACGGCGAGCCACATCGCCTCGTGGTCGCGGCCGAGCACCTCGGCCAGCGCGGTCCGCAGGTGCTCCGCGGTGTTGGCGCGTTCGGTGACCAGACCGAACGCCGCGTCGTACCGGACGGTGTGCATGTTCAGTTCGACGGCGACGTCCAGATCGGCTGAAGTCGCGGGGCGGACGAGCACAGTGGACGGTCGCGCCGCGGGGGCACGTCCGGCGAGCCGTTCGGCGATCACCGTGAGCGGCGCGAAGCCGTGGTGGATCAACGGCAGCGCGGCCGCGGTCTCGTGGCTCGGCACGGTCACGATCGCCAGGGTCTCCGGGTCGTCCAGGCCGGTGAGCCGGGGCTCCCACTCGTCGAGCAACGCCGGCAGGTCGCAGCCGGGCTGCCACGTCAGGCTGTGCGTGCGCCGGGCGCCCCAGGTGAGGAGGAGGGAGTCCGGATCTGTCTCGCGGTAGGAGAAGGTCTCGGTCACGCCCCATCTGAGCATGGCAGGGTCGGGCTGTGGAGATCTTCGTCGTGGATTCGTTCACCGACCGGCCCTTCGCGGGCAACCCCGCCGGGGTCGTGCTCCTCACCGAACCGCGCGACGACGCGTGGATGCAGCAGGTCGCCGCCGAGATGAAGCACGCCGAGACGGCCTTCGTCACCCCGGACAACCACCTCCGCTGGTTCACGCCCGAGGTCGAGGTGGACCTCTGCGGGCACGCCACCCTCGCCACCGCGCACGTCCTGGGCGGAGAGCAGGCGTTCACCACGCGTAGCGGGGTGCTCACATGCACAAATGACGACGGGTGGATCCGGATGGACTTCCCTGCGGACCCCCCAGAGTTGACTGACCCGCCAATCGGTCTAGCGGAAGCGCTGCCACATGCGACGATCAAGTCCGTGTCGCGCGGGCGCTTCGACTTCCTGATCGAGTTGGGGAGTGCCGCGGAAGTCCGTTCCGTGCGACCTGATGTCCAAGGACTGGCACAAATCTCGTCACGCGGAGTAATCGTGACGGCCGCCGGCGACGGCGACGCGGACATCGTCAGCCGGTGTTTCTATCCGGGCGTCGGCGTCCCGGAGGACCCCGTCACCGGATCGGCCCACTGCACCCTTGCGTCCTATTGGGTGCCTCGGCTCAAGCGGGCTGACCTGCTGGCGGAGCAGGCCTCGCCCCGCGGAGGGTTCGTCAGGGCGACCCTCGCGCAAGATCGCGTACTGCTCTCGGGGCAGGCCGTGACAGTGCTCCGGGGGCACCTCGTCGAGTAGCCACGTCTGGGTGAATCGATGTCACTAGACGTGCTCGACCTGCCATTTCGTCCCCCGAGCGGGGTACATTGGTGCCCCTGGAGGGGTCCTGATCGCCAAGTGCGGGACCCCTCAGTCACGCCTAGAGGTTCCCCCACCCAGGCCGACGAGGAGGCTGGATGTCCGACCGAGCGTCGGCCCCCGTGTCGGACTCGGCCGCCTGGTCGGCCAAGTCGACCAACCGCGCGTTCAGCGCGTTCGCCGTCACCCTCCTGGTGGCAGGCGTCGTCTGCGCGGGCATGGTCGCTGTCTGGCTGCCGGAGAGGGAGACGACCTCCCTCTTCTGGATCGGCCCTCTACTCGTCGTCGGCTTTCTGCTGGCGGAACAGCTCGCGATCAACGTCGACGTCCGCAGCGGCGTCGCGTGGACGATCTCCTTCACCGAGATCCCGCTGGTCCTGGGTCTGCTGGTAGCGCCGTTCGAGATCGTGCTCGCCGCGCACGTGGTTGCCGGCGTGGGCACGTTGCTCGGCAGGCGGATCCTCGACAGGGCCGTCTACAACGCGGGCCTCATGTTCATGGAGATCTCCGTGGCGTTCGCCGCCGCCGAGGCCGTGAACCGGATGATCGGCGCCGGCGGTCCGTTCTGGGCGGGCGCGTTCGTCGGAACCATCACCGTGCCGCTCCTCGCGAGCGTGCTGGGCCTCTGCGCGTTGCGTCTCATGGGCAAGTCGATGCGCGTCGGCAACAGCCTGCGTCTCGTGCTGCAGACGCTGGTCGTGGCGCTGCTGAACACCTCGATCGGCCTCGTCGGCTACCAGATCGTCGCCACCACCGAGTGGGGCGGCGTCCTGATCATCCTGGTGCTCGCGGGCATCGTGGCCACCTACCTCGCCTACTCCGGACTGCTGCGCGAACAGCGCGACCTGGAGGCGCTGAGCGAGGTCAGCCTCCGTGTCGCGAGGTCGGGACAGCACGGCACCGGCCCGCGCCAGCCCGACGACGACCTCACCACGGGCGTCGAAGAGGACGAGTGGCAGCTCATCGCGGAGCGCATCCGCGAGCAGCTCAACGCCAACAGGGTCGTGCTGCGCCTGCGCACCGACCCGCAGGAAGCCATGATCACCCTCGTCGCCGGCGAACCGCTGCCCGACGAGATGACCGCGACGGACCCGCGTGCCGTCCGCGAGGACCCGGTGCTGCAACTGCCGGGCACGCACGTCCGCTACTACCGCGTGGCCGACGCGACCGAGGACGTCACGGAGGCTCTGCTGCGCCGTGACGCGCAGGAAGCGCTCGTCGTCCCGTTGCGCGGCGCGACCCAGCTCCTCGGTGCTGTCGAGGCACACGACCGGCTGTCCCGCTGGCGTGGTTTCGGCAAGGCGGACATCCAGCTGCTGCGCACCCTCGCCTCACACCTCGCGACTGCCGTCGACAACCGCCGCCTGCTCGCTCGTCTGCGCCACGACGCCTACCACGACCCCCTGACCGGCCTGCTGAACCGGCCGGGCTTCCGCGAGGCGTGCGCGGAGCCGTTGCGCGAATCCACCAGCGGCGTGGTGCTGCGCATCGACCTCGACATCCTGTCGACCGTCTCTGACGCGCTGGGCCAGGCCTGGGGCAACCGGATGGTCGTCGCCGCCGGACGCCGGCTGCGCGACGCTCTCGGAGCCGACGTGCCGCTGGCGCGCCTCGAAGGTGGCGCGTTCGCCGCGTACCTCGACGACGACCGTGCGGCTACCGCTCACGAGACCGCGGAACGCTTGCGGGCAGGGCTTTCCGTGCCGTATCCCGTCGACCGGCTGACCGTCGAGGCCTCCGCGGTCGTGGGGTACGCGTCCAAGGCGGACTCCGAGACCGAGGACCCGGACCCCGACGCGTTGCTGCAACGCGCTGATGTCGCCGTGCGCGCGACGTCCGAGGGCACGCCGGTGAAGGCCTACGCGCCGTCGATGGGCCACCTGTTCCTGCGCCGCTTCCAGCTCGTCACGCAGTTCCGCCAGGCCGTCGAGACCGGGCAGATCTCGGTGCACTACCAGCCGAAGGTCGCCCTGCCGTCCCGCCAGGTCGTGGGCGCGGAAGCGTTGGTGCGCTGGACACATCCGGAGTTCGGCCGCGTCGACCCGGACGAGTTCGTGCCCGCCGTCGAGGCCACCGGTCTCGTGGACGTGCTGACGGACTTCGTGATGGATCGCGCTCTTGAACGCGTGCGCCGCTGGCTCGACCGCGGGCTGCGGATGTCCATCGCGGTCAACCTCTCCGTTCGCACGCTGGGCGACGAGGACTTCCCGAACCGCGTCGAGGCCGCGCTGGAGCGCCACGACGTGCCGTCGGGCCTGTTGACCTTCGAACTGACCGAGTCGGGCGTCATGGCCGATCCTGAGCGCGCTCTGCCGGTGCTGCGGCGCCTGCACGCGATCGGTGTCGTGCTGGCGGTCGACGACTTCGGCACGGGTTACTCGTCACTCGCGTACCTGCGCCAGTTGCCGGTCGACGAGGTGAAGATCGACAAGTCGTTCGTGCTCGGGATGGGCACGGATCTCGGCGACATGGCCGTGGTCCGGTCGATCGTGGAGCTCGGGCACTCGCTCGGCCTCGTGGTCGTGGCGGAGGGCGTGGAGGACGACGCCGCACGGGATCAGTTGGTGGGCATGGGTTGCGACGTGGCCCAGGGCTACCTGATCTCCAGGCCGCTGTCCGAAGATCGCTTCGAAGCCTGGCTGCGCGCCCGAACGGTGCAGGTCAGGGGTGCTCGCGATGAGACGGTGCTCACCTTGGTCCACTAAGAGGACCCCCGGATTTCGTTCTTGGTTGAGGCGTGTTGTAGAGTTGTCCTCGCTCGGCAAGAACGAAAGAGCAAGCCCCTTTAGCTCAGTCGGCAGAGCGTCTCCATGGTAAGGAGAAGGTCTACGGTTCGATTCCGTAAAGGGGCTCCACTACTGGCCGCAGTGCTGTGCGCTGCGGCTTGTGGTTGTGTTAAAGCGGTGTAGCTCAGTTGGTAGAGCAAGCGGCTCATAATCGCTGTGTCGCCGGTTCAAGTCCGGCCACCGCTACGTGAGTGGGAGAGGTGTGCTGGCGGAAAGCGCCAGCCGTCCTCACTCCGCCATGATTTTGGGGGCCAAGCCCCCACACCCCCGGGCAACAACCTCGTTGCCCGTCCCCGCCGGGCGGTAAGCCCGCACCGGTCGCCTCTTCTGAGGTCGGGGTACGTGTGCTCTCAGGAAGGCAAGGACCGTGGCTGCAACCGACGTACGCCCGAAGATCACCCTCGCGTGCGAGGAGTGCAAGCACCGGAACTACAT
Source organism: Lentzea sp. NPDC092896 (assembly GCF_044754905.1). Taxonomy (NCBI): domain Bacteria; kingdom Bacillati; phylum Actinomycetota; class Actinomycetes; order Pseudonocardiales; family Pseudonocardiaceae; genus Lentzea; species Lentzea sp. NPDC092896. The sequence goes on along the minus strand of NZ_JBIVPX010000016.1, from coordinate 8,861 downwards.
CACCAGGAAGAACCGGCGCAACGACCCGGACCGCCTGGAGATCAAGAAGTTCTGCCCGAACTGCAAGACGCACCGCGCGCACAAGGAAACCCGCTGAGCGCGTAGCCACTCTTCGACGAGGCCCGTCCCACATCCGTGGGGCGGGCCTCGTCGCATATAGGCTCACTCGGTGCCTCTCGACCCCGTTTTCATCGGACGTAGTTATCCGCCGTCGCAGCCGTACGACGTGAGCCGCGAGAAGATCCGCGAGTTCGCCGAGGCGATCGGCGCGACCAGCCCGGCCTACCTCGACGCGGAAGCCGCGAAGGCGTTGGGGCACAAGGACGTCATCGCGCCACCGACGTTCGCGATCGTCGTGTCGATGAAGACGAACGAGACCGTCATGTTCGACCCGGAGCTGAAGCTCGACTACAGCCGCGTCGTGCACGGCGACCAGAACTTCACGCACCACCGCGCCATCACCGCGGGCGACCAGCTCGTCAGCACGGCGCACATCGACGCCATCACGTCCCGCATGGGCAACGACATGGTGACCGTGCGGACCGAGATCACCACGGTGGACGGCGAGCCCGTCACCACCGCCAGGTCGATGCTCGTCGTGAGGGGAGAAGACGCGTGACCGTCGAAGTCGGAACCGAACTGCCGGCGCTGTCCGTGCGCCTCAAGCGCGACGACCTGGTCCGCTACGCGGGCGCCTCGCTGGACTTCAACCCCATCCACTGGAACGAGAAGACCGCCAAGGACGTCGGCCTGCCGGACGTGATCGCGCACGGCATGCTGACCATGGCCGTGGCCTCGCGGATCGTCGCGGAGTGGATCGGCGATCCCGGTGCGATCGTCGAGTACGGCTGCCGCTTCGGCCGGCCCGTCGTGGTGCCCAACGACGACGAGGGTGCGCTGGTCGAGGTCACCGCGAAGGTCACCAAGGACTTCGAGGACGGAACTGTGAAGGTCAACATCACCGCGGCTTTTGAGGGCAAGTCGGTGTTGACAGGCGCTTTCGCCCGCGTGCGCGTCGCTTGATCTTGTGATCAAGAACACCACCGGGCGATCGGGTCCGGTGGTGTTTGCGGTGCTCAAGGGAGATTCGGGTCTCGTCGGTACCTCAGTTGAACGACCCTGATTCGTCTTCTCCGGTGCCGTGTGGGTAGGCTGTGCGACAGGCCGCTCGGCAAGTGCTTGAGCGGTCTGGTTGGAATGGACGGGACAGGCTCCCGTACACTTCCTGCTTGGCCAGGGGATCCCCATCCGGGATCTCAAAGGGGTGTAGCTCAACTGGCAGAGCAGCGGTCTCCAAAACCGCAGGTTGCAGGTTCAAGTCCTGTCGCCCCTGCTGTCGAAGCGCGTCATGGGTGGAGTGGAGGCACGGCATGAGCGAGGGCCGCGAGCAGGACCAGCCGGAGGAGCGCGAAGGCGCTGTCCGGCCGTCCACTGCTGCGGCGCGACGTGAACGTCGTGCCTCCTCCCGCCCGGCCGCCCGCAAGGACGGCAGCAGCGCTGAGTCGAAGAAGAGCGTCGCCAAGTCCGAGGAGTCGGACGAGGACGCGAAGAAGGGTCGCCCGACCAAGACCCGTGAAGGGCAGGAGAAGCGTCCCTCGCTGATCGGGCGAGGCTTCCGCTACCTCCGCGAGGTCGTCAGCGAACTCCGCAAGGTGATCTGGCCGACGCGCAAGCAGCTCGTCACCTACACCGGCGTCGTGCTGGTGTTCGTGGTCTTCATGGTTGCGCTGGTGTGGGCTCTCGACCTCGGCTTCGGCGCGGCTGTTTTCGAGCTGTTCGGCTAAGCGCCGCACAGCTGCCGCTGCAATCAGGAAGCGAGATCCACAGTGACCTCCGATAACGGCGTCGACGCCCAGGAGAAGACCGACCTCATCGACGACGAGGTGTCCGAGGACACCGCGGCGGACGAGACGGTCGAGTCGGAGGCTGTGGACTCCGAGGACACTGACACCGCGGACGCGACCGACGAGTCTGACGACTCCGAGGAAGACGCCGACGTTCTCGCGATCGACGAGACGCCGATCGACGAAGAGCCCGAGGACCCCGCCGAAGAGCTGCGTCAGGCCCTGCGCCGCGCGCCCGGCGACTGGTACGTCGTGCACTCGTACGCGGGCTACGAGAACAAGGTCAAGGCGAACCTCGAGACTCGTATCCACACGCTCGACATGGAGGACTACATCTTCCAGGTCGAGGTGCCGACCGAAGAGGTCACCGAGATCAAGAACGGCCAGCGCAAGCTGGTGCAGCGCAAGGTGCTGCCCGGCTACATCCTGGTCCGCATGGAGCTCACCGACGCGTCCTGGAGCGCCGTCCGCAACACGCCGGGCGTCACCGGGTTCGTCGGAGCCACCTCGAAGCCCTCGCCCCTCACGATCGACGAGGTGCTGAAGTTCCTGCTCCCGCAGCAGGAGCAGAAGCCGGCCGAGGGCAAGAAGGCCGCCTCCACCACCGTGTCGAAGCCGACCATCGAGGTCGACTTCGAGGTCGGCGAGTCGGTCACCGTCATGGACGGCCCGTTCGCCACGCTGCCCGCCACCATCAGCGAGGTCAACGCGGACGGCCAGAAGCTGAAGGTCCTGGTGTCGATCTTCGGCCGGGAGACGCCGGTCGAGCTGTCGTTCAGCCAGGTCTCCAAGATCTGAGCGGTCTTCCTTCACCGGATGACCGATCGGCCACGCTGCGGCTGGCAGAGCCGCGCGCGGACACTGCAATAACAGGAAGTACGGACAATGCCTCCCAAGAAGAAGAAGCTGTCAGCGATCATCAAGCTGCAGATCAAGGCTGGTGCCGCCAACCCGGCGCCTCCCGTTGGTCCCGCGCTGGGTCAGCACGGCGTCAACATCATGGAGTTCTGCAAGGCCTACAACGCCGCGACCGAGTCGCAGCGCGGTCAGGTCGTGCCGGTTGAGATCTCCGTGTACGAAGACCGCTCGTTCGACTTCAAGCTGAAGACCCCGCCGGCCGCGCGACTCATCCTCGCCGCCGCTGGTGTCGACAAGGGATCGGGCGAGCCCCACCGCGTCAAGGTCGCCAAGGTGACCATGGAGCAGGTGCGCAGCATCGCCCAGGTCAAGATGGTCGACCTGAACGCGAACGACATCGACCAGGCCGCGAAGATCATCGCCGGCACCGCCCGTTCCATGGGCATCACGGTCGAAGGCTGACCACACCCTCTTTTCTAGCAAGCGTGGGAGAGCCGAGCGCGGCTCATTCACCACGAACTGATCCACGAAGGACAGAGTTATGAAGCGCAGCAAGGCCTACAAGGCCGCATCAGAGCTGGTGGACCGGGAGCGGCTGTACTCGCCGCTCGAGGCCGCCAAGCTCGCCAAGGAAACGTCCAAGGTGAAGCTGGACGCGACCGTCGAGGTTGCGATCTGCCTCGGCGTCGACCCTCGCAAGGCCGACCAGATGGTCCGCGGCACCGTGAATCTGCCGCACGGTACGGGCAAGACCGCCCGCGTGATCGTCTTCGCAACCGGGGACAAGGCCGCTGAGGCCGAGGCCGCCGGTGCGGACGCCGTTGGCTCCGAGGACCTGATCGAGCGCATCCAGGGCGGGTGGCTCGACTTCGACGCCGCGATCGCGACCCCCGACCAGATGGCGAAGGTCGGTCGCATCGCCCGCATCCTGGGCCCGCGTGGCCTGATGCCGAACCCGAAGACCGGCACCGTGACCCCCGAGGTCGCCAAGGCCGTCAACGAGATCAAGGGCGGAAAGATCAACTTCCGCGTTGACAAGCAGGCCAACCTGCACTTCGTCATCGGCAAGGTCTCGTTCGACTCCGAGAAGCTGGTCGAGAACTACGCGGCCGCGCTGGACGAGATCCTCCGTGCGAAGCCGTCCGCGGCCAAGGGCCGGTACGTCAAGAAGGTCGTCGTCTCGACGACGATGGGCCCCGGCATCCCGGTCGACCCGAACCGCACCCGCAACATGCTGGTGGACGAGGCCTGAGCCTCCCCGGTTCTAGCTAGCTGAGAAAGGCCCCCGGTTCGCCGGGGGCCTTTCTGCTGTCTCAGCGCTGGAACGTCTGCCGGTAGTCGCTCGGGGACTTCCCCACCAGCTTCAGGAAGTGGTGGCGGAGGTTGTTGGCCGTGCCGATGCCGCTCAGGCCCGCGATCTTCTCCACGGACAGGCCGGTGGACTCCAGCAACGCCTGCGCCCGCGCGACGCGTTCGTTGAGCAGCCACTGCAACGGCGTCGTGCCGGTCACGGCCTGGAGTTTGCGGTAGAAGGTCCGCGGGCTCATCGCGGCTCTGCGTGCCAGGTCGTCGATGGTCAGCGGTTCGTCGAGACGGGTGCGCGCCCAGTCGAGTGCCGATTCCAGGCTTTCGCTGTTGTCCGGCGGGACCGACAGGTCGATGACCTGGCTCCGGTTTCCCGGGCGGTGCCCCGGCACGATCATCCGGCGTGCCAGTTGGTCGGCGACGTGGGCGCCCAGGTCCTGGCGCACCAGGTGCAGGCAGAGGTCGAGCCCTGCGGTCATGCCCGCGCTGGTCAGCACGTCTCCCTCGTCGACGTAGAGCACCGAGTCGTCGACCTCGATCTTCGGATGGCGCTCGGCCAGCAGAGCGGTGTGCATCCAGTGCGCGGTCGCCCTGCGGCCGTCGAGCAGGCCGGCCGCGGCGAGTGCGTACGCCCCAACGCATTGGGAGACGATCCGCGCACCGTTGTCGTGAGCCTTGCGCAGCGCGGAGACCAGTTCTGGTGGCACGGGTGCGTTGTCCTCGATCACCTCTTCCGGCACCCACGACACAAAGACGGTGTCCGCGTGCGCGACGTCATCGAGGCCGTGGGTGGTGTGCAGGGTGAACCCGGGACCGGTGCCGCGCGTGCTGGAACCGGTGCCGCACAACCACAACTCGTACCAGGGGTCGGCGAGGTCGGGTTGCGGCGTGCCGAAGACGGCGGCGGGGATGCCCAGTTCGTAGAGGTCGGGCACGCCGAAGTCGCTGGGCACGATCAGGGCGACGGAGCCGGCACTCATGGGATCCAGCCTATGGCAGGAATTTGGTGATAGGGGTCATTCCGGTCACTGGTCGAGTTGATCACGCGCGGCGAAGCTGAGCTCATGACTTCTGAAGCGATCACCGTGCTGGGACTGGGCAATCTTGGACGCGCGCTGGCGGAGACCTTCGCGGGTGACGGTCACCGCGTCTCGGTCTGGAATCGGTCTGCCGCGAAGGCGGAGGGACTTGCGGCGACCGTCGCGAGCACCGCGGCGGACGCGGTGGCGGCGAGTGGACTCGTGGTCGTCGCCGTGCTGGATCATCAAACGGCACAACAGGTTCTGAACGGCGTGGACGTGCACGGGAAGGCGTTGGTGAACCTCACCTCCGGCACTCCTGATGACGCTCGTGAGCTGGCTCGGTGGGCCGCGGCGAACGGGGCCGAGTACCTGCACGGCGCGGTGTACGCGGTGCCGCAGACGATCGGCACCGAGGCGTCGTCGATCATCTACAGCGGATCCGCGGTGGTGCACGCGCGGTGGCAGAAGTCGTTGGCGCTCCTGGGAAAGGTCACGTTCCTCGGGGAGGACGCGGGTCGTGCCTCCGGGTACGACGTGGCGATCCTGTCCGGGATGTACGGGCTGCTCGGCGGGTTCCTGCACGCGGCTGCTCTGGCGCGGGCCAACGGGATCGAGGTCGGCGAGCTCACGCCGATGTTGTTGTCGTGGTTGACCGATCTCCAGCCCGCGTTGACCACGTTCGCGGGGGAGATCGACGGCGGGAGTTACGCCGGTGGGGAGTCGAGCCTGGCGATGAACCAGTCGGGGGTGGCCACGCTGATCCGCGCGGCTGGGGCGCAGGGTGTGCCGTTCGCGGCGCTCGACGCGTTCAAGGGGTTGGTCGATCGGCAGGTCGGCGAAGGGCGCGGGGAGGAGAGTCTCGCCCGCGCCGTCGAGTCGTTCGGCGGTGCGTCACAAGGGCTTGCGGGCGGCCAGCAGGAAGATCGTCACTGACGCCAGGAAGTCGCCCTCGCGGAGTTCGGCGAGCCAGCGTTCGCCGTCCGCGCGCTCGATCGCACCGGCGCGGATCGCCCGTTCGGTGTTGCGGCTGAGGGCGAGCGTGTAGTCGGCCCTGGCAAAGTCGCGGATGACTGTCGTGACCGCGGTGATGTTCTCGACCTCGAAGCCCGCGTCCCTGGCCAGGCGGGGAAGTTCGCGGCCGATCGTGGAGTTGCGGATCATGTTCTCGCAGACGAACCGGTTGAACTGCCTGTTCATCTCCAGGTCGCCGTCGACCAGCAGGGCGTCCCAGTCGGGTTCCGCGATCCGCAGCAGCCCGCCCGGCTTCAGGGCACGGTGGAGTTCAGTGAGGACCCGCGCTGGGTTCTCGACGTGCTGGAGCGCGCGGTCCATCCGGGCGCGGTCAGCGGTGTCGTCGTCCACGGGCAACGCGTGCGCGTCGCCCAGACGGACGTCGACGTGTGGGTAGAAGTTGAGGAAGCTGCCGGCCGCGGCCACCATCCGCGGGTCCACGTCGACGCCGATGACGCGGCCGGACGTCGTGACCGCGTCGGCCATCACGAGTAAGTCGGTGCCGGGGCCGCACCCCACGTCGAGGACGGTGTCGCCGTGCCTCAGGTCGAGCGAGACGCGCATCTGATGCTTGTAGTCACGGCTAGCGCGGCGGCATCGGCCATGTACTCGACCTTGTCGGGGCTGGGCACCCCTAGTGCGTTTGCCATGCACCCCAATCACCTACAGGTGCTGGGACTCCAGTCGGTGATGACCCAGCCTCGTCCGATTAGCTCCACGACGAACGTGCCTAGAAGCGGGCCAGCGTCAGTGAGTTTTCCGCTGTAGGAGGTCAGGGAGCAGGAGTCGATAGTGACCTTGTTGGTGGTCGGGACGGTCTGGAACTCCCTTGGGAAGATCGGCTGCTCGTACCTGGATCGGTCCTTGACCTGGGCATGCAGCTTGGCGAACGCGTCGGTGCAGTCCTTGGCGTCAAACGCTTGCGCGAATTTCTGTCGGACGTCGTCTCGCACGATCCGTTGGCAGCTGAGTTCTGGGAGGTTGCGTGAGACATCGTCGTAGAACTTCTGAACCGTGCCGTTCTGGCCCGGCGTTGTTATCGCTTGTGGCCCGTTCGTCATGCGACCGCTCTCCTTGGCGATGTCGCCGGGGTCGTCGACGCCGAAGTAGCGGTCGTAGGCCCACATGGAGGTGCTGATCACCAGAAGGAAGAACAAGGCGCGCCAGAAGATGCGGCTGCCCAATACAACGAGCCACCAGCGCTTGCCGCCGGGCTGCTTCGGGGCCTGGGGTGCCTGGCCCGTCGCCTCCTGGTAGCGCTGGTACTCCTGAAAGCGTTGGAACTCCTGGAACTGCCGCAGCTGCTCCGGATCCACCGGTGGAGCGGGCGGCTGCGGCTGGCGGGGCGCGAGGTCCTTGCCGGGCTCGTCGGTCACAGGTCACATCATGCCGATTTGGAACCGCGGTACACAGTCGAGTACTGTTTTGCCTGGTTCTACCGAAGACCGCAGGTGTTCTCCCCAGGGAGAGCGAAGGCCCCGTTGCAACACGGGCGGCCCGCGCAGGGAGGACGAGGTCAGTCTTGCGACGCCCCGTGCTGCTTGTGCGCGAGGGCGTTTTTGTTGTTTCGGAGCCTTCTCACCAGGGGTCTAACCCAGCCCAGAGAGGAGGCGATCATGGCGAAGCCCACGAAGGTTACGGCGGTCGCTGAGCTCGCGGATTCGTTCCGCACCAGCTCGGCAGCGGTTGTCACTGAGTACCGTGGCCTCTCCATGGCGCAGCTCACCACGCTGCGTCGCGCTCTCGGCGCGGGCACCAAGTACACCGTCGCGAAGAACACGCTCGTCAAGCTCGCTGCTGCGGACGCCGGTGTGGAGGGCCTCGAGGCCCTTCTGTCCGGTCCGACCGCCATCGCGTTCGTCGAGGGCGAGCCCGTCGACGCCGCCAAGGCGATCCGCGACTTCGCGAAGGACAACAAGGCCCTGATCATCAAGGGCGGCTACATGGATGGCCGCCCGCTCTCGGTCGACGAGGTCACCGCTATCGCGGACCTCGAAACCCGTGAGGTGCTGCTCGCGAAGCTCGCGGGCGCGATGAAGGGCAACCTGGCCAAGGCCGCGGGTCTGTTCAACGCCCCGGCTTCCCAGGTCGCTCGCCTGGCTGCTGCCCTGCAGGAGAAGAAGGCCGCCGCGGCTCCCGCCGCCGAAGCCGACGCTCCCGCCGAAAGCTGATCACCCAAAGACACGCCCGACGCTTTCGCGCGGGAGATTAGAAAGGACCGCCGATCATGGCGAAGCTCAGCACCGAAGAGCTGCTCGACGCGTTCAAGGAGATGACCCTCCTCGAGCTGTCCGAGTTCGTGAAGCAGTTCGAGACGACCTTCGAGGTCACCGCCGCGGCGCCCGTCGCCGTTGCCGCCGCCGGCCCCGCGGCCGCCGCCGAAGAGGCCGAGGAGCAGACGGACTTCAACGTCGTCCTCGAGTCCGCCGGCGACAAGAAGATCCAGGTCATCAAGGTCGTCCGCGAGGTCGTCTCGGGCCTGGGCCTGAAGGAGGCCAAGGAGCTCGTCGAGTCCGCTCCGAAGGCGATCCTCGAGGGCGTGGCGAAGGATGTTGCCGACGCCGCCAAGGAGAAGCTCGAGGCTGCGGGCGCCAAGATCACCGTCAAGTGATCCTTGCCCCCTTGGGGGCTGGCGTTTTGCGCTTTGTGTTTGAACGGGTGTGCATCCCTTTGGGGGTGCGCACCCGTTTTGCGTTCTGCGGGCTTGTCGGGTGGCTGGCTTGCGGGCGGCCAGCTTGCGTTGGGTGCTTCCCCTGGGGGCTCTGCCCCCAGACCCCCGGCAATCTGATCGGGGGGTCCGCGCCACACGCGGGTAGATGGC
>NZ_JBIVPX010000015.1:0-197145 GCF_044754905.1 Lentzea sp. NPDC092896 | reverse complement strand
CACCCGATCCCGCTCGCTTACCAGGGCGCGTCGGTGCCGAAGAAGATGAACAAGCTCGGCTCGGCCGGTCACCCGGTCGCCGGCAGCACCTGGTCGCCGGACCCGGTCGAGGAGACCGTGGCCCTGGAGAACGCGAAGCACACGAACCTGCTCGACACCGGTTCTGAGGACAAGGCCGGCGAGCTCGCGGGCAAGCCGTCCGACCCGAAAGCCTGATCCGACGAAACGACGAAGCCCCCTGTGACCCGGTCACAGGGGGCTTTTCGCAAGAGGCGGACGGCGCAGGCGGAAGAACACCGTCGCCACCCCAACGCACACCAGCGTGGTTCCCTCTCAACACAGACGAATCAAGTCCCGCCTCTGGTCCTCTCAGACCGGTGCTGCGGTGACGATGACGTTGTCCACATAGGTCGAGAGGTCGTGCTCCCGGTCGCGAAGGTCGCCCCCGGGATCACGCGCCGGCGACGGTGATCATGGCGCCGGGCGGGACGCGCTGGCCCGGTTCGACGGACTGGGCGGCACAGGGCACGTCTTCGCCGTTCGGCGATGCCACCGTGACTTGGAGACCGAGGGCTTGCAGTTCCGCTCGGGCGTCTTTGACGGCTTTTCCGCGCACCTCGGGCATGGTGATCGCATTCGACAGCACGAGTGACACGGAGGTTTGCTCAGGACCCAGCACCGCGCCCGGCGGTGGATCCGTTCTGATGACGCGGCCCGTGTCGACCGTTGCGGAGAACTCCGCCGGCCCCTCGACGCCTTGGAGTCCGTTGCGCTGCAGTTCGGCGATCGCTTCGTCCTTGGTCAAGCCCGTCACGTTCGGCAGAGGCTTCTTCGGTGCCGGCCCCTTGCTCAGCACCAGCGTCACCGGGGTGCCGATCTGCAGCGGTGTACCGGGACGCGGATCCAGTCCGATCACCTTGCCGGGCGCCACCGTGTCGCTGAAGCTGTTCTTGGCCTCGTCCATGACCGCCTTGAGGCCGGCGCCGTCGACCTCCTTGATCACCGACTCGACGTCGAGGCCGGTGTTGATGAACGGCACCACCGGGCGGCCTCGTGACACGTAGACCGTGATCGAGGATCCCTTCGCCAGCTCGGTGCCGTTGCCGGGTTCGGTGCGCAGCACGTTGCCGTTGGGCACGTTGTCGCTGGGTACGCGGACGACCTGGGCGCTCAGCGACGCGTCTCGCACCTGTGCCATCGCGTTCGTCTCGCTCTGACCGCCGATCTGCGGCACCACCGTCCGGGCTTCCGTGCCCAGCCACCACCACGACGCGCCGGCGACCAGTGCCGCCACGACCGCAGCACCGGCCCAAAGTACGACGCGGCGTTGCCGGCGCCGCCGCTTCTCCTCGGCGAGGTCCTTCTTCGGCCTGGATGCCTTCACGGGCTTGCGCACCGGCCGGGTTCGCTCGGCCGACGACGGGGTCTCACCGGTGGTCACGGTCACCGGGCGCATCACGATCGTGCGGTCTTGCTCGAGCGGCGTGCCGGGCACGGGGACCGGCTGGGGCTGCAGGCCCAGCTCGACCCCGACGCGTTCCAGCTCCGCCAGAAACATCGTGGCGTCCGCCGGGCGCAACGCGGGGTCCGGCCGGGTCGCTCTGCGCACCAGGTTGTCCAGTGCGAGCGGTACGCCGGCGATGGACGGAACCGCGTTCACGGCGGTGGCGCCGAGGCGAGGGGCCACGCCCGTGAGCATTTCGTACAGCAGGATTCCCACCGAGTAGACGTCGCCGCGCGCATCACGCACGCCGCTGTTCATCCTCTCCGGGGAGGAGTAGACCGCAGCGCCATCGGCGGCTGCCCTGGAGCGCACCATGCCGAAGCCGGCGACCTGCACCTTGCCGCCGCTGCCGATCAGCACGTTCTCCGGCTTGATGTCACCGTGCACCAGGCCGGCGTGATGGGCGGCGCTCAGCGCGGACAGCACAGGGCCGACCACGCTCAACGCGACGGCGGGTACCAGCTTCCCGCGGTCTGCCAGCAGAGCGCGGAGACTGCCACCGTCGACCAGGTCCATGACCAGGAAGACCTGGTCACCGTCGACGCACTGGTCGTGCACGGCCACCACGGCCGGGTGGCGCAGTCGCGCCGCGGCACGCGCTTCCCGCTCGAACTCGGCGACGAACGCGGGGTCCGACAACAGCGCGGAGTCCAGGACCTCCACGGCGATCGCTCGTTCCAGACGAACGTCGACGCCCCGGTACACGGTGGAGATGGCGCGACGCAGGAACACCGCGTCCAACCGATAGCGCCGCTCGAGCAGGACACCGGTCATATCGGAGCTGGACTTCGGCACAAGCGCAGATGATAGCGACGAAGAATCTTCGACGTATTGCCAAGTCGACGAAGGGGCTCCTGCGGAACCTGACCATTCGCCGCGAATCAGATCGACTGAAGTGGTTGCGGCACAACGTGTCCAGCCAAATGAGACAGTTGAACGCGCACGTACAAGTGGACTGAAAGTACTTCTCTGATTGCCGTAAGTGATCAGGCGATCGAATCGTCGACGGCGGTTGTCCGAGGACGCCCGAACGGCGGTTGAGTTCTATCCCCCGCGTACCAAGATGTCCTGATCGGCAGCAGCACGCTTCCGGTTCAAGACGGGACGCGATTGGGGCGAGTTGATCTGGGACTCCCGCGAACGAGCCGGCGGGCACGTGGCTGACCCTCCGTACGGCCGCGTTTTGCGGAACGTCAAGGTTTTGACCAACGTTTTCGCTTGGCTGGGCGGCATCGGCCTCGCAACGCAGTTGGTGCTCGCGGAGACCGCCCTGGCCGCCAGGGCGACGCTGATCTTGCTGCTCCTGGTCGTGTTGTGCTCCTGGAAGTGGTCCGGTGGCGACCGGTGGTTCGTCGCCGCCGCGGAAGCGGTGGTTCTCGCCGGGTCGGTGCTCGTTCTTCCCGTGCCTCAGCCCGCCGTCGCGTTCCTGTTCGGGGTCGTGACCAGGAGAGTGCTCAGCGGCGGGAGCAGCAGGGCTCTCGTCAAGGCCATCCCTGCCCCGGTCGGCTATGTCGCCGGCCAGGTCACGTCGATTCTTTCCGCGGTCCGCACGGAGAACGTCGATCTCGATGGACTGATGGCGAGCCTCCTGCCACTCCTCGGCCTCGTCATCGGCTCGGCCGCCTTGCACGCCACCTTGAGCGCGGCTCGGCACGAGCGGGACGCGCGTCAAGCCGTCCACGCGGTCATCGACGCCAGCCCGGTCGGCATTTTTCTCGTCGACGACACGGGCACTTCGATACTGCGCAACGCCAGAGCACAGGCGATGTTCGCCCAGCAGAACGGCACCCGTGAAGTGCGGTGCCGCCATCAGATCAACCTGGTGCGGTGCGAGGAGTGCGGTCGAGCCGCGGGCCCTGTCGAACTGAACGTCGACGGCGACGTGTTCGAGGTGCACACCGCGACGGTGCCACAGGAGTCGAGACCGGAACTCACGCTGGTGGTCGCCGTGGACGTCAGCGAACGTCGCCGCCAGGAGGACGCGCTTCGGATTCGCGCCGAGCAGGACGACCTGACCGGGCTGGCCAGTCGCCCGCACTTCCTGCACCTCCTCGAGACCGCGCTGAGCACCGGAGAGCCGGTCGGCTTGCTCGTCATCGATCTCGACCAGTTCAAGGAGATCAACGATGCCGACGGACACGACGCCGGAGATGAGTACCTGAGGGAGTTCGCCCGGCGGACAGCCCGAGCGATCCCGCACGAGGTGACCGCGGCGAGGCTCGGAGGGGACGAATTCGCCGTGCTGGCAACGCGATCCGGAATGGTCGAGTCCGCTCGGCTGGCCGATCGAATACTGGCGGCACTCACGACAGGACCGGAACGGGACATCCGCGCGAGCATCGGAGTCGCGGTCTCCGCGCCCGGAACCACCGCGGCGGAGTTGCTTCGGGACGCCGATGCCGCGATGTACATCGCCAAGAAGGAAGGCGGTGCACGGGTGAAGGTGTTCCAGGACGAGATCGGCGCGCGTGTGCAGGCCCGGCAGCGCGACAAGGCGGACTTGCGCGCCGCCGTGCACGGCGACCAGATGGTGGTGCACTACCAGCCGATCATCGACCTCACGACCTCGCGTGTCACCGGGGCTGAAGCGCTGGTTCGCTGGCAGCGGCCCGATCGAGGCCTGCTGAGGCCGGACGAGTTCATCGGACTCGCCGAGGAAACGGGCCTGATCATTCCGCTCGGTGATCGAGTGCTCGAAGCGGCCTGTGCCCAAGGAACGCGGTGGTCGACAGAAGGCCGAGCGCTCGGCATCACGGTGAACGTCTCGACGCGGCAGCTCTCGTCCTCGGCTTTCGTGACATCGTTGCGCGGCGTTCTGCGGTCCACCAGCCTGCCACCGGAGAAGTTGACTCTGGAGGTGACGGAGTCGGTGTGGGCGGACGAAGCCGCGATGCAGGGACTCATGGCGGTTCGCGACAGCGGGGTCCAGGTGGCCCTCGACGACTTCGGCACGGGCTATTCGTCGCTGAGTTACCTGCAGCGCTATCCGTTCGACCTGGTGAAGATAGACAGGTCGTTCGTGGGCGCACTCGACGAAACGGGCCGCACCGCGAGTGTCGTGCGGTGCGTTCTCGATCTGGCCGACGTGCTCGGAGCCCGCACGGTCGCCGAAGGCGTCGAGACTCAGGACCAGGCCGAGTGGCTGCGCCGCGAGGGATGCGACTACGCCCAGGGCTACCTGTTCGGCAAGCCCGAACATCCAGACGACTGGGACCACCAGCCCGCAGTCCAAGGCGCGCAGACAGATGAGCTGACGACAGGCGCGTGACACCGGCTGTTGCCCGAGTCAGTCGAGTCCTGCCCGGCGATCCTGGGTGTCGCGGCGCACCTGGTCGGTCTGCGCGCCGATCGCGGCGATCTGGTCAGCCAGACCAGGGTGCGTCGCCCGGAGTTGTTCGTGTGCGTTCGCCAGCGGGCTGAGCAGCTCCGCGGCGTCGTTCCCGGACAGTGCTCGGAGAACCGCCGGGTCGACCTCACCGACATGTCCGGCGAGGCTGCGCAACGAGGCCGCGTTGTCGCGGGCCCACGACGACACCGCGCGATCACCCGCACGCCGGTCACGTTCGGCCCGCACGCGGTCGTCGCCGGTGGATCCGTCCAGATCGGACGGTCGAAGGCGCAGATAGCGGCGTTCCGCGGCCTGACGGCTGGCCACACCGAGCGCGGGCGCCAGATCCGCCCAGCTGGTGCCGAGCGCGCGGGCGGCCGCGATCAGCTGAGGTTCCCAGTCGGCCAGCTCGGCTCGCAGCTCACGCAGCAGGACCAGGGCCGCCAGCACCTGGGTCTCGCTGAGGTCTTCGTCCGCGCTCGCGGCGGCGCGCACCGCCTCGTAGTCGCCGATCGGCATGTTGTCATCCTTTCGACGACATCCTACTTGTCATCGTTCCGACGACATGTTACAACAGATGTGCGCGTTGACAGCAGAAGACAACATCGAGGAGGTGCCGGATGTTGATGCGCACTGACCCGTTCCGGGAGCTGGACCGCTTGGCGCAGCAGGTGTTCACCGGGCCGGGCACGTGGTCACGGCCCACGGCGATGCCGATGGACGCCTACCGCTCTGGCGACGAGTTCGTGGTGGCGTTCGACCTGCCGGGCGTGTCCGCGGACGCCATCGAGCTGGACGTCGAACGCAACGTGCTGACCGTGAAGGCGGAACGGCGGCCGACGATCACCGGTGACAACGTCGAGATGCAGGTCGCGGAACGACCGCTGGGCGTGTTCTCCCGCCAGCTGTTCCTGGGCGACACCCTCGACACCGAACGCATCCAGGCCGCCTACGACGCGGGTGTGCTGACCCTGCGCATCCCGGTGCTGGAAAAGGCAAAGCCCCGCAAGATCGCCATCACGAACACCGAACAGGACGTCAAGCAGATCAACGCCTGACCGGGAGCGGTCGTGGTCGCGCGAACGCTCGACGAGGAGTTCGTCGCGTTGCTGTGCGAGGACGACGATCTGGTGCGCGCGGAGTTCGACGCGATCATCGCAGCGAACTGGGGGGAGCCACCGCTTCCCCCGGCACCGCGCCCGCCTGTCCCCTCGACGCCGTACCGGGGCGCGTTCCGGCCTCGTTGGCGAAACCACGTCCCGATCGGACGAACGGCACGGCAACGCTCCCCTCCGGCATGGAAGGCGAGCCGCACGGACTCCTCCACCCCCGTGGCCCCGCACTGCCAGATCGCGGTGCGGGGCCACTTCGCGTCGAACCACTGCACGGCGCGGCAGGCCGCCGGAACAGGTTCGCCGGCTCGGTCAGCGGGCACACCACGAGGAGCAGCGCATCCGCCGACGAAAGACGTGACCATGTCCCCGCAGAACCGCCTGACCACCCTGAACAACGGTGTGCAGATGCCGATCCTCGGCTTCGGCGTCTACCAGGTCGCCGCCGAGCAGACCGAGCAGGTCGTCACCGACGCCCTCGCCGCCGGCTACCGCTCCATCGACACCGCCGCGGGCTACGGCAACGAGGAAGCCGTCGGCCGCGCGATCAAGAACAGCGGAATCCCCCGCGACGAGCTGTTCATCACCACCAAGCTGTGGGTCCAGGACCCCGGCGAGGACAACGCCCAGCGCGCGTTCGACGTCTCGCTGCGGCGCCTCGGGCTGGACTACCTGGACCTGTACCTGATCCACCAGCCCTTCGGCGACTACTACAGCTCCTGGCGGGCCATGCAGCGACTGCACGGCGCAGGCCTGATCAAGGCCATCGGCGTCTCGAACTTCCACCCCGACCGTCTCGTCGACCTCATCGAGCACAACGAGATCACCCCCGCGGTGAACCAGATCGAGACGCACCCGTTCTTCCAGCGCGAGACCGACCAGCAGGTCATGGCCGACCGGGGCGTGCAGATCGAGTCGTGGGGACCTTTTGCCGAGGGGCGCAACGACCTGTTCACCAACCCGGTTCTGACCGGGATCAGCCAAACGCACGGCAAGTCCGTCGCCCAGGTCGTGCTGCGCTGGCTCATCCAGCGCGGCGTCGTCGTCATCCCCAAGTCCGTGCGGCCAGAGCGCATGGCCGAGAACCTCGACGTGTTCGACTTCGAACTCACCGATCAGGACATGACCCACATCGCCGCGCTGGACACCGGCACGTCCATGTTCTTCGACCACCGCGATCCGGCGATGGTCAGCCGGCTCGGCAACGCCCGCGTCGACTGAGCGCCGCGAGAGGTTCGCGGCGCTCACCCCGTCACCGGTGCGCGACCGCGAAGTCGTCGAAGCCCGCAGCCGTGTTGAAGACGCGCACACCGTTGGCACCACTGGAGAAGCTGGTGTCGGTCACGGAGATCTTCGGCGTGGCCATGTCGCCGACGTACACCTTGATGGCCGAGCCGACCGCCTCCACCCGCAGGTGGTGCCGGGTGTTCGGCCGGACGGTCACGGCGGCTGACGCGAGCTGCGTCCAGTTGTTGTCGGCCTTGCCGAGCACGACCCGGCCGCTGCCGGTGATCCCGGCGTAGTAGCCGCGGTAGGCGTCCGTCCCGGTGGTCGCCTGCGTCACGCGGAACACGACCCCGCTGTCGCCGGTGGTGGACTTCGGGGTGATGTCGGCGTCCTGCACGAAGTTCGAGAAGTTCGTGTCCAGCAACGACTTCCCGCCGAACGACGTCCCGGTCTCGTACCGGCCCCCGGTCGCCGACCAGGTGCCGCCGTGCGTGGTCCAGCCGACGGCGTTGTCGTCGTCGAAGTTGTCCTTCACCCGCATGGTCACCGGCTGGATGGTGCCGTCGGCGTTGAAGGTCATCCGGTCGTAGGCGACCTGCCGGTCGTTGGCGCCCGAGCGGCTCAGCGGGCGCCGGTGGTAGACGATGTACCAGATGTCCGTGCCGGGCACGTTGATCACCGAGTTGTGGCCGGAACCCCTTGCCACGGCGGCGTCCTGGCTCAGCACGCGGCTGATCTTGGTGAACGGTCCGGTGGGAGAGTCGGAGATCGCGTACGACACCGCGTAGTTCGGTCCGGTCCAGCCGTCCTCGGACCACATGAAGTAGTACTTGCCGTTCCGCTTGAACATCTGCGAACCCTCGGTGAAGTTCGCCGGGGTGATCTCCTTGTACGTGCTGCCGTCGGCGAGCTGGCCGAGGCTGGTCATGTCCGCGTTGAGCTTGACCACGTTGGCGTGTCCCCAGCCGCCGTAGTACATGTACGCCTGACCGTCGGTGTCGATGAACACGTCCTGGTCGATGGGCTGCGCTCCGTTGACGAACTGGCTGATCAACGGCTTGCCGATCGCGTCCCGGTACGGGCCCTCCGGACGGTCGGCGACCGCGACGCCGATGCCGCCCAGTTCGGAGTTGCTCTGGATGTCGTTCGCGCCGAAGTACAGGTAGTACTTGCCGTTGCGCCGCACGGGAGCGGGCGCCCAGACGGCACGGCGTGCCCAGGAGACGTTCGCGGTGGTGAGGACGTTGGGGTGCTTGGTCCAGTGCACGAGGTCGGTCGAGGAGAACGCGTCGAGGTACGTCTGCTCGTCGTAGGGTCGCGACGACGTGGGAAAGACCCAGTACTTGTTGTCGTAGACCGCGACGTCCGGGTCGGCGTACCACCCGTCCACGAACGGGTTGCCCGCCTCCGCTGTAGAGAAGTCGGGCACAGCCGCCGCGGACGAGGCCACAGCGGGCACGCTGCCGAGCAGTGAGAGGGCCAAGGCCGCTAAGACGATCTTCGACGTCACGTCTCGTCCAATCCGCAGGGTTACAACGTTGTAAAACTGTGCGCATCGATCCAATCACTCTCTGTGCGCGACTGTCCAGATCTGGAGGAGGAGACCGGAACCCGCCCCGCCTTGACGGGCGTCGATGGGCGGGTTCCTGGCTTCCTAGCCGTTCACGCTTGCTGCCGGGCGCGAACGGTTTCCCTGTCGGCGCTGGTCGCCGGCGGTGCGGTGCGGGGCCAGGTCCAGGCGTACCGCAGGATGAGGGCGAGAAGGATCAACTCCAGTGCGATGCCCAGGCCGTAGAAGAACGTCCAGGTCTCGCCCACCACGTTGAACGCCGCGTAGGGCATCTGCACCGAGGCCACGACGAGGTTCGTGATGCGGTTCGCCCTGGCGGGCAGCGTCATCGACAGCACGATCATGAGGATCGGGATCGCCATGAGCGCGAGGAAGGTGGTCAGCAACGTCTGGCTGACGTCGAACTCCCAGACGACGCCTACTTCGATGTCATCGATGACGCCGGGCTTGAAGAAGGCGATGATGTCCACGTAGGCGTACAGGAACATCACGCTCGTCCACGCCGCGGCGAGCTTGGCTCTCACCGGGATCCGCTGGTCTTCCAGCACGGGCTCGGTGGGTTGACGTGTTCTCATCGCAGGCTCCGTTGTTGTGGTGAGGACCGGTAGGCCCACGATCGCCGAGCCGGGCGACGGGCACATCGGCGTCCAGGCCGGGTCCGCACTGGCCGTTGGGAGAAGCGGCGTCTCGTTCTTTCGGTTGGTCCCCGACGCCTCGGCGGTACCTAGGCTGGATGCGTGACCGCCAACGCCCTGAGCTCGCTGTTGACCGAGCCCCGCGCTCCAGGCGCTCCGGCACGGGTGTCGCGCGACTGGGTGCTGGTCGGGGCGTTGATGGTGACGGCACTGCTCGAAGGAGTCCTCCGCGCCGACGTCGCCTGGCGGCCGTTGGCGACGGTCGTGGCGGTCGGTCTTGCGCCGGTGCTGCTGTGGCGGCGCACCCACCCGTTGGCCTGCGTCGTGGTGGCCTTCGGCACCGCGACGGCGTTGGGACTGGCGAGCCTGCTGGGCGGGGCCCCGAGCGTGGGCCTCGACACGATGGTCTACCTCCTGGTGCTCGTCTACGCGCTGGCCCGCTGGGGATCAGGGCGCGAGATCGAGATCGGGCTGGCAGTGGTGGCGGTGGCTGCCGGAATCGGTGCGGTCGCCGACTACACCGGACCGGTCGACGTCTTCGGCGGGTTCGCCGTCCTGACGGCGTCGGCGGCGGCCGGAGCGGCGTTCCGCTACCGCGCCGAGAGCTGGCGCCGGGCGTTGGACCAGAGCCGTAGCCGGGAGCGGGTCGGCCTCGCGCGCGAGCTGCACGACATCGTCGCCCACCACATTTCGGCGATCGCCGTGCAGGCGCAGGCAGGCCGGGCGATGGCCGGGCAGCGTCCTGAAGCGGCACTCGAGGCGCTGGCGGCCATCGAGGGGGAAGCGTCGCGGACGCTCGTGGAGATGCGGGCGATGGTCCGGGTGCTGCGCGACGGAGCGCCCGCGGAGTACGCGCCCCAGTCCGGCGTCGCCGACCTGGTGTCCCTCGCTCGCCGCGCCCCGGTCCCGGTCGTCGACGTGGAGTTGCCAGAGGACCTGGACGAACTTCCGCCCCAGGTCGACGCGGCGGTCTACCGGCTGGCACAGGAGGCGCTGACCAACGCTCTGCGGCACGCCCGCAACGCCTCGCGTGTGGAGATCCGGGTCGTGGAGGGCGCGGGAAGGCTGCGCCTACGCGTGACCGACGACGGACAGGTCGACCCGGCACGGCCGGTGAACCGCGGCTTCGGACTGCTGGGGATGACCGAGCGCGTGCAGCTGCTCGGCGGCACGCTGCGTGCCGGGCCGGCGCCCGAGCGCGGGTGGACGGTCGACGCCGAACTGCCGACGAAGGCAGGCCGATGACGGTGCGCGTGCTGGTGGCCGACGACCAGGATCTGGTGCGCACCGGCCTGTCGATGATCCTTGCCGCGCAACCCGACATCGAGGTCGTCGGCCAGGCCGCCGACGGCCACGCCGCCGTCGAGCTGGCGCAGCGGCTCCGCCCCGACGTGTGCCTGGTCGACATCCAGATGCCCGGGCTCGACGGCATCGAGGTGACCAGGCTCCTCGCGGGGCGCGGCGTCCCGGACCCGATCGCGGTAGTGGTGATCACGACGTTCGACCTCGACGGGTACGTCCAGGGTGCGCTCCTGGCCGGCGCCCGAGGCTTTCTGCTCAAGGACGCCGGACCGGCGCTGCTCGTCCAGGCCGTCCACGCCGCCGCCGGTGGCGACGCACTGATCGCGCCGACCATCACCCGGCGGCTGCTGGCCACCCTCGCCGCCAGGGAACCGTCGAGCCGGCAGCCTCAACCGATCGAGCCGCTCACCGAACGCGAGGAGGAGGTGCTGACGCTGGTCGCCCGTGGCCGCACGAACGCCGAGATCGCCGCCGAGCTGTTCATCGGTTTGACGACCGCCAAGAGCCACGTCGCCAGCCTGCTGAACAAGATCGGCGCCCGAAACCGGGTCGAGATCGCGATGTGGGCGTACGACACCGGCCGGGTGGCGGGCTGAACCGGACCGGCATGGCCGGGTCACCCGGCCGCAGCGCGGTACGCCCCCGGCGTCTGGCCCATCACGCGGGCGAACGTGTCGACGAACGCACTGGTGGTGGCCCAGCCGCAGCGGTGCGCTGTCTCGGTGACCGTGGCGCCGCCGTTGAGCTCGACCATGGCCTGGAACACCCGGACGTTGGTGCGCCACTGGGGATAGGTGGTGCCGAACTCGGCGCGGAACAGCCGGGCGAGGTGCCGGTCGCTGGTACCGGTGCGAGCGGCGAGCCACCCGATCGTGCGCGGCCTGCTCAGGTCGCCGGTGACCAGCGCGCACGCGTCCGCGAGGCGTTGATCGACAGCGGTCGGCAGCTCCAGCGGCGCGAGGTCTGCCCTGCGGACGCGGTCGTGGATCACCGCGCGCAGGCGGTGCACCTCGCGGTCAGGCAGGCCGTCCTCGGTGCAGGCCATCAGGAGCTCGCGCAGCAGGCTCGACACGGAGATCACCGTCGGGCGGTCGCCGGGGAACAGCACTTCCCCTGACGGGAATCGCAGCAGGTGCACCAACGTGTGCCCGTAGACGCGGTGTTCGTGCCAGGTCTGGGCGGGCGTCCAGACGGCACGCTGGGCACTGGCGACCCACGTGCCGTGCTCGGTGGTCGTGGCGAAGATGCCGCTGCTGACGTAGAGGAGCTGGTGGTCGCCGTCATGCCGATGCCGCTCGATCACGGTGCCGGCCGCGACCTCATGGCGGTATTGCGACATGACACGGCAGTTTATCGGAAGTTTTCCAGCCGCCAGTGGATCACCGTGGACGGCATGGGAAGGTTCCTCGCCGACACCCGGCCGCTCTCGATCCCCGCCTACCGGCGCGTCTTCCTCGGGCAGGGCACCGCTGTCGTCGGCATGATGATCACCGCCGTCACCGTTCCGGTGCAGCTCTACGACCTGACGCGGTCGTCGCTCGTCGTCGGGCTCAGCGGCCTGGTCGGCCTGCTGCCGGTCGTCGTGTTCGGCCTGTACGGAGGCGCGATCGCCGACGCGGTCGACCGCCGCAAGCTGGCACTGGTCGCGTCCTCGGTGTCGTGGGTCATCACGCTCGCGTTGCTGACGCAGAGCCTGGCGGACGTCCGCTCCCCGGTGCTGATCCTCGGACTGGTCGCCGTGCAGTCGGGCAGCTTCGCGGTGTCGGCGTCCGCGCGCGGAGCGATCCTGCCGCTGCTCGTGCCGGCCGATCTCGTGCCGGCCGCCAACGCGTTGAGCTACAGCGCGTCCACCCTGGGCCAGGTGCTCGGGCCGCTCATGGCCGGTCTCCTCGTGCAGCTGCCCAACGGGTTCAGCTACGCCTACGCCGCCGACGCCGTGCTGTTCACCGCTTCCCTTTACGCCGCCGCACGCCTGCCGTCGTTCGACGTGGCCGACGCTCTGGGGAAGCCCGGCCTGCGCTCCATTGTGGAGGGTCTGAGGTTCCTGGGCGGCAACCCGGTGCTGATGATGTCGTTCGCGGTCGACATCGCCGCGATGGTGCTGGCGACGCCGGAAGCCCTGTTCCCCCAGGCCGCCGCGACCCGGTTCGACGGTGGCGTGGGCCCGCTGTACTCGGCGATCGCGATCGGGTCGATCCTGGCCGGCCTGGTGAGCGGCTGGATCGGCGGCGTGCGCAGGCAGGGCGTCGCGCTCACGGTCGCCGTCGTCATCTGGTCGGCCGCGGTCGCCGTCGCGGGCTTCGCGCACAGCCTCTGGGTGGTCGTGGGCCTGCTGGTCGTCGCAGGCGCCGCGGACTTCGTCAGCGCCGTCTACCGGCAGGCGATCCTGCAGACCTACGTGCCGGACCGCCTGCGCGGGCGCTTGCAGGGAGTGTTCACCGTGGTCGTGAACGGAGGCCCACGCCTGGGCGACCTGCGCGCCGGGTTCATGGCGGCAGCCACCACCTTCACCCTCGCGTGGTCCGGCGCCGCGGTGCTCTGCATCGTGGTCGTGCTCGTCGCCGCTTTGTGCGTGCGCTCGTTCTGGCGTTACGACGCTCAAGCCGTGCACGCACCTGCCGTCGTGGGTGGCCCCACCCCTGACGAGCTTCGCTCCATTTGAGATGGTCACGTCCGTTTTGGACATCTTTTCGCACAATGGACGCATGTGAGTTGTGACGAGGTTCAAATGAAAGTGTGCGGTGATCACCTGCCGGGCATCTGGTCCACGAACGCGCTCCGCACGGGCACGCGAGAACCGGGCCGATGTGGTGCGTGCGCGTTCCAGGCACCGAAGAGGAGATCAGCATGCGCACCACCTCACTGGCCGTCGCGGTGGCAGCCGCCGCACTGCTCAGCGGCTGCTCGGGTCAGGGTGGCGATTCGACGCCGCCCGCACCCTCGTCCGTCACGCCGAGCCCCTCCCCCAGCGCGACCGATCCCGGCACCGCCTCGGGACAGCCGACCCAGCAGGCCGCGAGCGGCGGTCCGGCGGCGTGCAGGTCGGCCGATCTCGGCGTCACCCTCACAGCCGACGAGGGCGGTGGGGGCATGAACAAGACGCAGTACGAGCTCGCGTTCACGAACAAGGGTTCCGCCGAGTGCGTCCTGCAGGGCTTTCCCGGCGTGTCCTTCGTGACCGGGGACAACGGCACTCAGGTCGGCGCTCCGGCGACCCGGCAGGCCGACGGCTCGTCGTCGGCCGTGACGCTGCAGCCGGGCGCGAACGCGTCCAGCCACCTCACGATCACCAACGCCAGCGTCTACGACCCGGCCGAATGCGGCCCGACCGACGTCCGCGGCCTCAGGATCTACCCGCCGGGTGAGACCGCCGCCCTGTTCGTGGCCACGCAGAACAAGGCCTGCTCGGCCGCGGACAAGTCCACGGCGTCCGTCGGACCGGTCCGGTCCTGACGCGCTCGGCGCTCAGGGCGTGGACCTGCGCCCCACGCCCTGGTCATAGGCCCGCTGGGCTCCCTGGATCTGAGCGCTGTGCTCGACGGTCCAGGCGTAGAGGTGGCCGAACGGCTCGCGCAGGGACTCGCCCAAGGGCGTCAGCGAGTACTCGACACCGACCGGTGAGGTCGGAAGCACGGTGCGACGGATCATCCCGTTCCGCTCCAGGCGCCGAAGTGAATGGGTGAGCACCCGCTGGGTGACCCCTTCCAACCGGCGCATCAGCTCGTTGAACCGCGTCGGCCGCTCCAGCACCGCCATGATCATCATGGACCACTTGTCCGCGATCTGGTCGAGGATCGGCCTGCTGGGACAGTCCGAGCGGAACACGACCTGGCCGCCGGTGACGTTCGCGGCCTCGCCGAGCAGGTAGGTATCCCTCATGATCTCTGGTTCCCCCGAAGTGCGTTCTTGATCTTTACCACCGTGCTGAGCAGGGTAGGTATGCATCGCAAACTTACAGGCCGATCAGCAACTCAGGGGATCCGTGATGACCGGACAGACCTACTCGACCCTGCGGGTGAGCACCGATCGTGGTGTCGCCCGCGTCGTGCTGCACAACCCGCCGGTGAACGTCCTCGGCACGACGATGATGCGGGAGCTGCGCGGCCTGCTCGACGGGTTCCGCGACGACCCGTCGGTCCGAGTCGTCGTCTTCGCCAGCGCCGACCCGGAGTTCTTCCTCGCTCACGTCGACATGCTGGTCCTGGAGGACGCGGACGGCCTCGACGAGCTCGCCAAGGCCGCTCCGGCGGGTGTCAACGTGTTCCAGGCCGTCGGCGAGCTGCTGCGCCACCAGCCCCAGGTGACGATCGTCGAGCTCGCGGGCAAGGCCCGCGGCGGTGGCGCGGAGTTCGTCGCGGCCGCGGACATGGCCTTCGCCGCGGCCGAGACCGCCGGGCTCGGCCAGATCGAGGCGCTCATGGGGATCGTTCCCGGTGGCGGCGGCACGCAGTACCTGCGTGAGCGAGTCGGGCGCAACCGCGCCCTGGAGATCGTCCTGGCCGCCGACCTGTTCGACGCCGAGACCGCCGCCGCCTACGGCTGGATCAACCGCGCCGTCCCCGCCGCCGAGCTGCGTGGTTTCGTCGACCGGATCGCCCGCAACATCGCCGCGCTACCCGAAGGGGTCATCGCCGCGGTGAAGCGGGCCCTGCCTGCCGACGACCTCACCGCCGGATACCAGCGCGAGCACGACGCCTGGGCGTCGCAGGTCGAATCGCCCGCCGTGCGGAAGCTGATGGACGCGGCGTTGCCGAACGGGGTCCAGACACGCGAAGGCGAACGCGACCTCGAAGCGCTGATGCGCACCATCGCCGGCTGACCCTCCACGACAGTCCTCCGCGATCTGGACCGACGAGGTACATTTGGTCTAGACCATGCGCGACCAGCGACCTGCCGTCTGAGCACGAGGAGCACCTGTGGACTTTCTCAGCGACTTCGGCGCCGCGGTGCGCGAGCATCTCCGCCTGCTCGAAGAGCGCAACGACGCCGTCCTCGACGAGGTGGCCGGCCGTCTTCTCGACGTCGTCCGCACCGACCGACTCGTGCACACCGCGGCCACGGGACACGGTCTGGCCGCGGTCCTGGAGAGCTTCTACCGCGCCGGTGGGCTGGCCTGCGTGCGTCCGTTGTTCCACCCCGGACTGCTGCCCCTGCAGAACGCGAAGGCCAGCACCCAGCTCGAACGCGTCCCCGGCCTGGCCGCGACACTGACGGCACAGGCCCAGGTCCAGCCGGGCGACGTCGCTGTCATCTTCTCGAACTCCGGCATCAACGCCGTCCCCGTCGAACTAGCCCAGGAACTGAAGCAGCGCGGGGCCTACGTCGTCGCGGTCGTCTCCAAGCCCCACATGGACAACGCCCCCGCACGATCCTTCGCCAAACTGGGCGACCTGGCCGATGTCGTGCTGGACACCGACATTCCGCCCGGCGACGCCGTGTTCCCCACCGCCGGCGGAGCCACCGCCGGCCTGTCCACCCTCTGCTTCATCTACCTGTGGAACCTCCTGCTGGTCCGCCTGACCACACGGGCCGACGCCGGCAACATCCCGGTCCCCCTCTGGCAGAGCTCCAACCTCCCCGACGGCGACAGCGCCAACGAGAAGCACCTCAACCACTACCGGACACAGGTGCCGATGCTCTAGCGACGCGCCGCCGGGCGAGCAGGATTCCGCCGATCACCAGCACCCCGCCCGCGAACGTGTTCCACCCCACCGGCTCGGCCAGCAGCACAACGCCCAAAGCGGTCGACCACAACGGCGTCACGTAGGTGACCGTGGCCGCGACGGTGGGACCTGCTTCACGGATCAGGTCCAGGTTGAGCACGTAGGCGTACCCCGTCCCCAAGGCGCCCAGCAGCACCAACGCGAGCATGACGTGCACTCCCGGCCACACCGGCGGTCCGGAGAGGACCGGGGCGACGAGTCCCAGTTGGACGGTGGCGCAGGTGATCTGCACGGCGGACAACGCGCTCGCCCGGTGCGGCCCACCGGAGAAGAACCGCCGCGTGTAGGCGAACCCCGCGCCGTAACACGTGGTGGCGGCCAGGCAGGCCAGCCCGCCCGCGACCAGGTCGCCGTCCAGGCCGCGCCACACCCCGAGCAGCACCAGCACGCCCGAGAAGCCGAGCAGCAGCCCTGCCAGCCGCGTCCGGGTCACCCGCTCCCCCGGCACGATCAGCAGCGCGAACGCCAGCGTCGTCAACGGCGTCGTCGCGTTCAACACGCCCGCCAGCACCGAGTCCACTTTGGACTCGCCGAACGCGAGCAACGTGAACGGCACCGAGTTGAGCAGCACCGCGACCACCGCCGCGTGTCCCCACGTGCGCGGGTCGCGCGGCACGGTCGCGCCTTGCGCGGCGCAGATCACCCACAGCGCCAACGCACCGAACAGGCAGCGGGCCAGCGCGACCTGCACTGGCGACACGCCCGCGTCCACGGCCACCTTGATCAACGCGAAGCTGCTGCCCCAGATCGCGGACAGCAGCGCGAACTTCCCAGTCGCTCCCACCGCGCGAGCATCGCCCGGCGGGGCATCATGAGTCCAACAAGTAGGAGTCGGACGAGCATGAGAGGTGCTCATGGCACTGAACTTCGCCCAGCTGCGCTCGTTCCTCGCCGTTGTCGACGAGGGCGGCTTCGGCGCCGCCGCGGACGCCCTCGGCCTCACCCAGTCCGCGGTCTCGCACGCGGTCGCCGCTCTCGAACGCACGCTCGGCCATCCCGTGCTGTCCCGCCGCGGACGCGCCGTGCCGACCGCGTTCGGCGAGGAGGTCCTGGCACACGCCCGCACAGCGGTGGCCGCGTCCGCGGCGATCACCGACCTGGCCGAGCGCAGGCGTGGCGGCGTGCGAGGCACGGTCCGGCTCGGCGCGCCGCCGAGCGTGTGCCAGGGCCTGCTGCCCGACCTGCTGGCTCGGTGGCGGGTGGAGTTGCCGCACGTGCGGGTCCGGGTGTTGGAGGGCGAGGACGACGAGGTCGCCGAGTGGCTGGCGGGCGGCACCGTCGACCTCGCCGTCCTGGTCGACCCGCCGTCCGGTGCCGGCTCGCTGGTCGGCGAGGACGCCTTCCACGCCCTGCTGCGCGCCGACCACCCTCTGGCGACGCTCCCGCACGTCGACGTGACCGACCTCGCCGACGACCCGTTCCTGCTGTCCTGCGGCGGCTGCGAGCACTACGTGCGACAGGCGCACGCCGACCACCCGTTCACCCCGCGACACCGGGTGCGCGAACTGGGCACGCTGCTCGCCATGGTCCGTGCCGGTGTCGGAGTGTCGGTGGTGCCCGGCCTGGTGGCGTCGATGCTGCCGCCCGACCTGGTGCTGGTGCCGTTGCGCGAGCGGCTGGCACGCCGGCTCGTCCTCAGCGGACCCGCCGACCGCGGGTGGCATCCAGCCGTCACCGCACTGGTCGATTCGACGAGGAGCTAGCCGGTGTCGCGGCCGCGCTGAACGCCGCCGCGTTTGAGCCGGCCGCTCCCGTGGTATCGATCAGGATCATTTCTGTCCCGTTCTGGAGGGTGCTCATGCAGGTCCAGGTCAACACCGACCACAACATCCACGGTGGCGAACGACTGGCCGCCTTTGTGACCACCGACCTGGAGAGCAGCCTGTCCCGGTTCAGCGGATGGTTGACCCGGGTGGAGGTGCACCTCAGTGAGGACGGGGGCGGCAAGCCCGAGGACAAGAAGTGCGTCATCGAGGCGCGGCCGGGTGGCAAACAGCCGGTCGCGGTCACCCATCACGCGACCACCGTGGACGACGCGTACGCCGGGGCGGCGCACAAGCTGGGAAGGGTGCTGGATTCCCGGTACACCCGCGCCCACGACCACAAAGGCAGTGACAGCATCCGTCACATGCCCGCTCCGGAAGACCCGGAGCTGGTCGGCGTGATCGAGGACGAGCCTCGGGGCTGATCAAGGCGGCACGGCGCCGCAGGCCTCATCGCCCGGAGCGTTCGCAGCACTCCATCGAATCGGTGGAGTGCTGCTCGGCGGGTGGCTTTTGCAGGCTGCGGAACGGCTGCGATGTTGTCGACGTTGGTCGATCAGGCATCAGGCCGGAGTGCAGCGCAACGTCGGCGCGGCCGCTCTGCCCGTGGCCTGGAACCCGAACGTCGTGCTGCCACCCGCACCTATGGAGCCGTTCCACCCGGCGTCCGCGGCGACCACGCGGGCGCCGTCCTGCTTCAGAGTGGTGCTCCACGAGTTCGTGACCTGCTGGCCGTCAGGCCACCTCCAGCTGACCCGCCACCCGGCCATCGCCGTGTGACGCTCGTTGGTGACGGTCACCGTCGCGACGTGTCCGGTGTTCCAGTCGCCGTTGACGTGCAGGCTCGCCGAACACCCTGCGGGCGGCAGCACCAGCAGCGTGATGGAGTTGGCCGGATACGTCGCGTCGACATGACCGTCGTTCACCGGGAGATCGGCGCCGCGCACGATCGCGCTCAGGTTCGCCGGGCCGTAGGTGAACCGTTGCGCCGCAACGGTTCCGTCGAACCCGGTCGTCGACAGCGGTGACGTCAGGTCCTCGCCGGTCTTGTTGACGACCATGACGGTCAGCGCGTCGTCGGACGAGCGCTGTGCCGCGTACACCGCGAGCCGACCCTGGTCGGTGGAGGTCGCCGAGACGCTGACGTCACCGAATCGGCTGCCCGCGCCGTCGTAGTTGCGGTACATCCGGAACGCGTACGCGCCCGGATCGGCCGGCTTGGGCTCGCCCCACATGGTGGCGAGGTCGAGACCTTCACGGCCGAAGATGCCGAGGACGTCGGCCTGCGTCAGCGCGCCGTTGATGTCGTCGAGCGCGCCCCAGTTGTACTCGGTGATCGCGGTCTTGGTGCCGGGGTTGTACTGGTCGATCCACGACTTCATGGTGCGGATGAACTGCAGCGGCGGCGCGTTCACCCCGCCGGGGCCGATCCAGGACTCCTCGACGTAGGTGGGGTCCCACAACGACCTCGTGGACCGCAGCCTCAGCGCGTTGGACTCGGGGTCCTTGCCGCCGCCGATCTGCGGGTAGTAGTGCTGGTCGAAGTAGTCGAGGAAACGCTTACCCCCGTGGGCATCGCTGTAGTCCTTCATGTTCTTCAGGTACCACTGCGAGAGGTTCAGCCCGCCGTGCGCGGCCGAGTCGGCGCCGGGCCCACAACCGTCCACACCGGACGCGACCCACTCGCAGTACCCCCAGCCGGACGGGCCGAGGACCGCGGCGCCGGGGTCGGCGGCCTTGATCGCCGCGGCGGTCGCCGTGCCCTTGCTTCCCAGTTCGTCGTACGAGACCAGCTCGGGGTGCACGTCGCGATGCGTGTGGGCCCACAGCACCGGCTCGTTGTCTAGCTCGTAGATCGGCACGCCGCCCTGCGCCGCCGTGCCGAACCTGCTCACCAGGTGCGACACCATCTCGCCTGCGAACGCCGCGTCGGCCCTGACCGAGGTGTCCGCGGGCACGCCGGCGAGGTTCGTCCCGTTGAGCAGACCGTTGCCGCAGTTGGGGTCCCACTCGTCGAAGCCGTCCTGCTGCGGGTACCTGGTCGCCGGGAAACCGCACGCGAACGGGTGCGACGACGGCGAGTCCTTCGCCACCCAGCCGACCATCGGCACGGTGACGACCGGTTTGATGCCGCGGTCGAGGTTGGACCCGACCATCCACTCGAGGGTGTGCTGCTCGTCGGCGACGATGTTCTCGAAGTACCAGTCGCTGCCGGTGTTGTACGTGTGGTTCTTGAAGTTGTAGCGGCTGGACGCGTTGCCGCCCCAGCGCGCCACCGACTGCCCGATCTCGGCGTTGAACGCCGGATCGCCACCGTTCAGGCCGTAGACGCCGGGACTGATCGCGTGCCGGGCGGCGGACACGTCCACCGCCAGCTCGGGCCCGGTGGCCGCCGCCGTGGCGCTCGTGGCCGCCTGGACCGTGAACGTCGCGGCCACGAGCAACACCGCCGAGGCCGAGGCCGTGATCGAACGCGCCTTCCGCCGTTGCCGCATACCGACCACAGACGCCCCCGCCCGATCCAGTGCGTGGATATGTGTCCACAGGACGGTCGCGGGAAACGCGCAAAGCGTCAAGCGCGAACAGGTCGAATCGACGGCGTTCGAGTCGAAGACCGAATTCGGATGAATGCGTTCACGCGATCATCGACATTTCCGCCGCGGAGTCACCTGGACGCGGCAGTGGTCCACGGCTCTCCCCTGTCGCGCTTCATCGGCGGGACCTTGAAGTTCGCGTAGGAGTACTTGCCGGTGATCGAGCCGTCTGCGTCGAAGTGGAAGACGTCCATTCCCTGCCAGACCATGCGGGGGCCGTGCCGCAGGAGCCCGAGCAACCTCAGCAGGGGGTAGACCCCGCGGCCGCGCTGCCCGGAGACGTCGATCCGGCACGCCCAGCGGATCGCCGCGCGTCGCCCGGACTCGTCGACGAGCTTGTCGTGCACGTCGAAGCGCATCGCGCCGTACCTGCCGGCGAACTGGGGCGCGAACTCCGCGCGAATCGCGGCTTTGCCCTGGTGCTTCGCGCCGTCACCCGGCTCGTACTCGGCGTCGTCGGCGAAGAAGGCCATGACGCGGTCGAGGTCGTTGACGTTGAAGGCGTCGACGAACTCGTCGACCGTCGCGGACAGGGAGCGCTGTTGCTGGGTCATGAGTCGTGGCCTCCGGCCGCGCAGGGGTGTGGTGCTGACCAGCCAGACGATAAAGGAACACCGTACTTTTAACAAAACCTCCTGGTAGAGTGCCTTTCACCATGGAAGCGTCGTTCCGGCGGGCACGGCGCCCGGACCAAAAGGAGCAGCGGCGGGAGACGATCCTCGCGGCCGCCCGCGACCTCGCCACGGCCAAGGGTGTGGCCCAGGTCAGCCTGGGTGACATCGCGGCCGCCGTCGGCCTGGTGAAGTCCAACGTCCTGCGCTACTTCGGCACCCGCGAAGAGATCTATCTGCAGCTCACCATGCGCGACGGCACGGACTGGGCCGACGCGGTGCGAGACCGGCTCAGGGACGCCTCCGGCATCGACCACATGGCCTCCGCGCTGGCGGACTCCTTCGCCGAGCGGCCCCTGTACTGCGACCTCATCGGTCACGCCGAGACCATGCTGGAGCACAACGTCTCGCTCGAGGTGCTGCACACGTACAAGCTGTGGGCCATCGACATGTACGCGCGGGTCGGCGAGCAGATCATGGCCGTGTGCCCGGAGTTGAGCGGCAGGGACGGCTCGTCCGTCGTGTTCGCCGCGGGAGCGTTCGTCGGCAGGTTGTATCCCCTGTCCCAGCCGCCACCGGCGCTGGCCGAGCTCTACGCCCGTGAGCCCGGGATCGCGGCGGTGTTCCCGCCGTTCCGTCCGACGCTGCAGCGCTTCGTCGCGGCGACCGCCGCCGGCCTGCCCGCGGTCCGAGGCGACTCGCCCTGACCGAGCGCTGTCCCGAGAGGACCCGAGCCCTCCCAGGACAGCGCGTGATCAGGAGCAGGCGCTCACCTCACCGTGATGTTGGAGTTGCCGCTGCTCTGGTACCCCTCGGTCGCGAGGATCATGTAGTAGCTGAAGTTGCCGAGCCGCATGTTGGCGCGGCTCCACGCGTCGAAGTGGTTGCCGGTGGTGATGGATCCACCGGTCCGCCTTTGCTGCCGGACGCTCCAGAACTGCGGGAACGTCTTGTTGTTGCCTTCGACGGAAGGCGCGTTGTACCGCATCGTCTGGTAGATGTCGTACGTGCCGCCGTCAGTGGTGACCGTGCCCTTGTAGGTGCCGGTGGGCCGGTAGTTGCCCCAGTTGTCGACGATGTAGTACTCGACCAGCGGGTTCGACGTCCACCCGTACAGGGTCAGATAGGCGTTGCCGGACGGGTTGAAGCTTCCGGAATAGTTCACCGTCCGCCGCGAACCGTTGCTCCAGCCCTTGCCGCCGACGAAGTTGCCGACATTGCTCCACGAGGTGCTGTAGTTGCCGCCGGAGCCGAAGTCCATGCAGACCCGGCCGCCGCCGTCGGTCCAGAAGGAGAAGTAGTAACCGCCGTTGTTGCCCGTCTGGCTCGAGCACGTCGCGGCGGCACCGACGTCAGCACCGGCCACAACAGGCGTCAGGGCCATGACCAGCGCGGTGCAGGCGCCGCTGACGAGCAGTGCGACACGGCCGCGTTTGCGGCTCGACGGTCGGAAATTGCTTTTAGCCATATGCGGTACTCCTCGTCATCGAGGTTGGCACGGCGGCCAGGCAGCACGAAACGAACCGTGCGAGTGAATGGTGATCGCGATGACGGCCGCCGTTGATTCGGACACTAGCAGTGCCGAGCCGACTCCGTAAGGTTGCCGAGAAGTTTCGAAACGTTGCGGCGAACCCGCACCGGTTATAGCCGGCTGCTTTTATGTCCATCAAACAAGTCGAATCAATCGAATTGTTCGACGGCACGTTCTTGGATCGAGCTGAAGATTTGGTCGTCGAACGTCAGCGGCGTGACGACGACCCCGGCTATGGTGGCCCGCGTGGGCGTCTCTCTCTACTACACAGCTCGCCGCGCGAACCCGCTGACCAACGCCGAGATCACGGCGGTCGGCCAGGTCGCCGGCACCTACAACGCGAGCGCGCCGTTCTCCTCGGAAGAAGAGGGCCTGTACCTCTACGACCGGCTGGAGCCGGGAACGGTGCTCGACGGGTCGACCAAGCTGCCCGCCGCGGATGAGCGGGCGGTCCCGTCGCTGGTGCACTGGCTGGCCGCGGTCACCGCGCTGCGCAGCGCGGTGCCGGACGCGGACTGGACCTTCACCCTCGACGACTACGAGATCGAGTGGGACGACCACACCGGCTACCACCTGCCCGGCCTCGCTGACTGATCCGCAGAGGCCGGGTCGGTGGTCGTCCGGCGCCGCTGGACAACGCGATACCCGCCAGGACCTAGACCTGCTCTGGCTCGACCGTCGCGGGCTCCTCACCGGGCTGGCGGCGGTCCTCGATCTTGATCCCGCACTTGCCGACCAGCGCGAGACCCGCGCCGATGGTCGTGGCCACCGGAGCCGCGAACGCCGCGACCAGTCCGAGAGCCACCGGGACCTCCAGCAGCACGTCGTTTCTGCTGTCCCGCACCACCACGTGGCGGTTGATGCCCTCGTCGACCAGCCCGCGCACGGCGTCGACCACCGAGTCGACGGCCGCGCGGGCGGAGTCGGGCCTGGGTTCGCTCATGTCTCTCCTCCAACTGCGGACATTCCGGTACGACGCCAGCCTGCCCGAGGCCGGACACCTGCCATCAGGGTTCCGCATGACTTACTCCCTCAGGAGTAGTCGTGCTGCGGTATCAGTCCTGCTGGCCGGCCGCCATCCGCTCGCGGAGGCTGCGCGGGCGCATGTCCGTCCACACCTCGTCCACATAGGACATGCAGTGGTCCTTGGTCCCTTCGGTGCCGGTGCCGCGCCATCCGGCGGGGACGTCCTGGTCCACCGGCCAGAGCGAGTACTGCTCCTCGTCGTTGATCAGGACCTGGTACTTGATGTCCTCGTCCACTTGTTCATCGTCCTTTCGTCGTTTCGGATTCCGGTGCGTCCGCGGCGAGGGTCTCCTCGCGCGGGAACGAGCGCATGGTGGGACTCAGGGTCGTGATGACCGCGATCACCGCGATTGCGGCGGCGATCAGCAGGACCGCGTAGGTGCCGGCCACCGCCTGCACGAGCAGGCCGCCGAACGCGGGACCGGCCGCGGCGGACACCCCGGAGATCATCCCCATCACCCCGCTCAGCCGGCCGCGCAGGCGATCGGGCGTGAGCAGGAGCTGGTAGGTGTTGATCGTCGTGTTCGCGGTCGGCGGCAACAGGGCCATCGCGAAGAACAACGCCCCCATCAGCAGGCCGTTGTCGATGAACACCGCCACCGGGGTGAGCACCGCCAGCGCCCAGAACACCACGATGATCGACGCGTACGGGCTCATCGCCCGGTGCAGGTACGGCGCGAGCAGGGCGCCGCAGATGCCGCCCACGCCGAGCATCGCCGCCATGACGCCGATCTCGCCCGAGGAGACGCCCCGGCCGGAGACCAGCACGATGATGACGATGTAGTAGGCGCTGAAGAGGAAGTTGAGGCTCACCGCGCACAGCACCGTGACCCGGACGTGCCGTTGCCGCCAGACCCAGCGCAGGCCCTCGGCCATCTCCTTGCCCAGATGGCTGTCCGGCCGCTGCTCGACTTCGGAGCGAGGCACGCGCACGAACAACAACGCCAGGAACGAGATCGTGTGGGTGAGCACGTTGAACGCGAACGGCACCAGCCTTCCGACCGCGAACAGGAAACCGCCCAGCGCCGTGCCTGACAGCTGCCCCACCGCGCCGCGGGCCGAGTTCATCGCCAGTGCCGTCGCCAGCTGCTCCTGCGGCACGATCTTCACCAGCGCGGCGCTTTCGGCCGGGCCGAACAGGCCGTTGCACACGCCCATCAGCGCCGCCACCACCACGATGTGCGCCACGCCCAGCACGTCCAGCCAGAGCGCCAGGACCAGGCTGGCGACGGCCAGTGCCTGCGTCGCCTCGGCCGTGAGCATGATCTTCTTGCGGTTCCAGCGATCCACCAGGGCGCCGCCGGGGAGTCCCACCACGACCTGGGCCGCCGCCTCGACGCCCAGCACCAGCCCGGTCGTCGCCGGCGACCCGGTGAGGGCGAGCACCAGCAGCGGGAAGGCGATCATCGACGCGCTGAACCCCGACGCCGACAGCGCCTGGCTGATCCACAGCAGCCGGTAGTCGCGGTTGCGGGACAACGGAACGGTCATGGCTCAGCCCTTCCCGCAGTCCCGCGCGATGCTCCGCAGAGCGTCGGCGAAGTCGCCGGCCACCGACTCCACGGTCGTGAGGTCGTGCAGATCCGGTTGGTAGAACCAGGAGAACACCAGCTCGCCGCCCTGGACCGCGCCCACCACCTCGAGCACGTGCGAGCTGCTCTCCGCGGGATCGTGGTCCTGCCCCAGCGACGAGTGCGACGCCACGTAGAGACCGCTGCCGGTGTTCTTGGCGGTGCTGTCCCACTGCCCGAGGTAGTTGAAGGCGATCTGCGGCCCCTTCCCGTCGCCGGACAACCGCTCGCGTGCCTCGGGTGAGCCGAGGTGACGCAGCGCCGAGTAGCCGAACCCGTTGCCCGGCACGGCTCGCAGCTGCCGCCGGACCGACTTGACCACCTCCCGCCACCGCGGTTCGTCCTCCTGCGGCACGGTCAGGGCGATCGGGAAGATCGTGGTGAACCAGCCGACGGTCCGGGTCAGGTCGACCCCGTCGAGGACGTCCTCACGGCCGTGCCCTTCGAGGTCGATCGAGACGACCTGCTGCCCGGTCCAGCGGGACAACGCCCAGGCGAGCGCGCTGAGCAGAACCTCGTTGATCCGGGTGCGGTACGCGGTGGGTGCCGCGTGCAGCAACGCGTCCGTGGCCTCGGCGTCCAGCGTGACCGTCACGATCTCGGCCGGGGTCGCGGACTTCTCGGGTGCCCGGTCCACCGGCAGGTCGCGCACGTCCAGGGCAGCGGCCCAGTGTCCGAGCTCGTGATCGAGTCCACCCGCCGCCACGTGCTCGCTGAGGCGCTGGGCCCAGTCCACGAACGACGTCGACTTCTCGCCGAGGCCGGCCTGCTGGTAGGCCAGTTCAAGGTCGTCCAGCAGGATCCGCCAGGACACGCCGTCGACCACGACGTGGTGCGCGGCCAGGAAGAGGAACGGCCGCTCTCCCCCGGTGAACAGAACGGCCTTCAGCAACGGGCCGGTCCGCAGGTCGAAGCCGGCGTGGACCGCGTCGGCCACCTCCTCCATCGCGGCCGTCTGATCGTCCACACCGGACAGGTCGTGGCGTTGCAGCAGCTCGACCGGCTCGGCAGCGGCGTTGTGTTGCCGCCACTGACCGTCGAGCTGCTCGAAGCGCATCCGGAGAGCGTCGTGGTGGGTCCACAGCGTGTCCAGGGCCTGTCGCAACGCCTTCTCGTCCAGGTCGGAGGTCAGCTCCAGCAGCATCGACTGGTTGAAGTGGTGCGGATTGACGATGTGGCTCTCGAAGAACCAGTGCTGGATCGGCGTCAGCGGTGCCGGGCCGAAGACCGGTTCCGCCTGTCCTCGTGTCGCCGACGTGTCGACCTCACCGAGTTCGGCGGCGAGCACGTCGATGCTCTGGTGCAGGAAGAGGTCCTTGGACGTCAGCCCCAGGCCTGCCTTCCTGGCCCGTGACACCACCTGCATGCTGAGGATGGAGTCGCCGCCCAGGTCGAAGAAGTTGTCCCGCACGCCGACGCGTTCCAGCCCGAGCACGTCGGCCCAGATCTCGGCGAGCGCACGCTCGGCCTGGGTGCTCGGCTCGACGTAGGAGACCCCTGGGTCGGGAGCCGCGGTGACCGGGGCCAGCCGACGTCGGTCGACCTTTCCGCTTGCGTTGAGCGGCAAGGACTCCAGTGCCATGAACGCGACGGGCACCATGTGGTCGGGCAGCGTCCGGCTCAGGAACTCGCGCAGGTCGGCCGTACCGGGTGCCGTCGAACCCGCCACCACGTAGGCGACCAGGCGTTCGTCCTGCACGGCCGCGACGGCCTCGCTCACCTCAGGATGCCGCAACAGTGCCGACTCGACTTCGCCCAGCTCGATCCGGAATCCGCGGACCTGCACCTGGTCGTCCGTCCGCCCGATGAACTCCAGCTCGCCGGTCCTGGTCCACCGGACGACATCGCCCGTGCGGTAGAGGCGCGACCCAGGCAGCCCGAACGGGTTCGCCACGAACCTGTCCGCGGTCAGCCCTGGACGGTTGAGGTACCCGCGGGCCAGGCCCATGCCTGCGACGTGGAGCTCGCCGGGAACGCCGATCGGCACGGGCCGGAGGGCACTGTCCACAACGTACACACGGGTGTTGGGGATCGGCTTTCCGATGGGCGGGGTGCCCGCGCCGGTCAGCGGTGCGCTCCAGGTCGTCGACACCGTGAACTCCGTCGGCCCGTAGCCGTTGAACATCCGCAGGCCCGGCGCCCAGCGAGCCGCCAGGTCCGCGCTGCACACATCGCCGCCCACGATGAGCGTGCGGAAGTCCGGCAGTGAAGACCTCGGCACGGTGGCCAGTGCGGCGGGAGGGATCTCGGCGACGGTCACCGCCCGATCGGCCAGCAGTTCGGCCAGCTCCTCCCCCAGCAACGGGCCGGGAGGCGGTACGACCAGCGCTGCCCCGGCGGGCAACGACATGCACAGCTCCAGCACCGAGACGTCGAAGCTCGGAGACGCGTACTCCAGGACGCGATCGGCCGAGGTGACGCCGAAGTGCTCGATCGCAGCAGCCGAGAGACTGGCCAGGCCGGTGTGCGGCACGACGACGCCCTTGGGCCGCCCGGTCGATCCGGACGTGTAGATCACGTACGCCGGGTGTTCCGGCAGCAGCGGGCAGGTCCGGTCGGCGTCGGTGAGATCGCCGCTGTCCACTTCGGACAGCAAACCGGGCTCGTCGAGCTCCAGCACTCCTTCTCTGCCGGCCAGGTTCGTGTCCATGTCGCGGAGGGTGAGGATCAGGGCGGGACGGGCGTCGTCGAGCATGAACGCGATCCGGTCCGCCGGATGTGCCGCGTCGACCGGCAGGAAGGCCGCTCCTGCCTTCAGCACCGCGAGCTGGGCGACGATGATGTCCACCGAGCGCGGCAGGACGAGCGCGACGATCTGC
Organism: Lentzea sp. NPDC092896; assembly: GCF_044754905.1. Lineage (NCBI taxonomy): Bacteria > Bacillati > Actinomycetota > Actinomycetes > Pseudonocardiales > Pseudonocardiaceae > Lentzea > Lentzea sp. NPDC092896. The sequence goes on along the minus strand of NZ_JBIVPX010000015.1, from coordinate 168,829 downwards.
TCAGGGCCTGCTCCCCTGCCGGCCAGCACCCTGGCCAGCCGGTTCGCTCGCGCGTTGAGCTCGGCGAAGCTCACCACCTCGTCCTCGCCGAGCAGCGCCGGAGCGTCCGGGGCACGCCGCACCTGAGCCTCGAACAACTCCGGCAGCAGGCCGGCGGCAACGTCGCGATCCGTGTCGTTCCAGTCGACCACCAGCCGCCGCCGTTCGGTCTCGGACAGCAGCGTCAGGCGGGACACCGCTCGTTGCGGATCGTCCGCGATGTCCGCGAGCAGCACCTGCAACTGGTCGGCGAACCGCTCGATCGTGGTGGGGTCGAACAGGTCGGTGTTGTAGTTCAGCGCGACCCGCAGCCGGCCGTCGAGTTCCTGGAACTCGACCGTGACGTCGAAGTTGGCCGTCGTCAGCGGCAGCTCCACGTCCTCTGCCACCAGGCCGGGCAGCAGCGGTGCCTCCCGCGGAGCGTTCTGCAGCACCACCATGACCTGGAACAGCGGGGTGCGGGCGGTGTCGCGGTCGGGTTGGACGCTGTCCACGACCCGCTCGAACGGAAGGTCCTGACGGTCGAACGCGTCCCGGACGGTCTCGTGCACCTCGCCGAGGAAGTCGGTGAAGGCGAGGTCGCCACGCACGCGGGACCGCAACGCCAGCGTGTTCACGAAGAACCCGACGAGCCCGGTCAGCTCGGCGCGCTCACGGCCTGAGGCCACGGTTCCAACGGTCACGTCGTCCTGCCCCGCCAACCGTCCGAAGAGGACCTGACAGGCCGCGACCAGCGTGGTGAACAGGGTGGTCTCCCGCTGACGGCTCAGCTCGGTGAGCCGCGCGGTGACCGCCTCGGGAACGACGGTCTCCGCCACCGCGCCACTCGTCGAGCGCACGGCGGGTCTGGGGCGGTCCGATGGCAGGTCCAGCAGTGGGACATCGGCGAGTTGGTTGCGCCAGTACGACACCTGCTCGTCCAGGGCGCTCTCCGACAGCAATCCGCGCTGCCAGGCGGCGAAGTCCGCGTACTGCACGGGAAGCGCCGGCAGATCCGCCTGCTCGCCGCGCAGGGCGGCGCCGTACAGCACGCTCAACTCACTGGCGATCACTCCGTTCGACCAGCCGTCAGTGATGATGTGATGCAGGGCCAGAGTCAGCACGTGCTCGTCGTCCGCCAGCCTGATCAGGCCCGGCCGCATCAACGGACCGCGGCGCAGGTCGAACGGGCGACGGCCCTCCTCGGCCAGCACGGCCATCAGGTCGGTGTCCGGAGGCAGGTCGGTCACCGGCACCTGAACCTCGAACGGCTCCTGCACCACCTGGACGCCGCTTCCGAACGTCGTGCGGAGAGATTCGTGCCTGGCGACCAGTGCCGTGAACGCCGTGGACAGCGCGCCGACGTCCAGTTCGCCCATCAGCCGCACGGCGGTGAACGTGACGTACTCGGTGCCACCCGGTTCGAAGTCGTCGAGGAACCAGAGCCGTTGCTGGGCGAACGACTGCTCGACGGTGCCGTGCCGGGGCAGCACCGGAATCCGGCCCGCGCTCTCCGCACCGATCGCGGCGGCCAGACCGGCGACCGTCGGGTTGCTGAACACCATCCTCGGCGACACGCTCGTTCCGCACTCGGCCAGCAGCCCGGACACCAGCCGGATGCTCATGATCGAGTCGCCGCCGAGCTCGAAGAAGTTGTCGTCGACACCGACGCGCTCCACGCCGAGCAGGCGTGCCCAGAGGTCCGCGACGGTCCGTTCGAGGCGGGTACGTGGTGCCACATGACGTGCGGTGGTCGCCGCGCCCGGTGCCGGGAGCGCCCGGCGGTCGACCTTTCCATTGCGGCTCAACGGCAGCTCGTCCAGCGCCATGATCACGGCCGGGACCATGTACTCCGGCAACGTCGCCACGGTGTGTTCGCGCACGTCCGAGGGCTCGACGGTCGCCGGTACGACGTAGGCGACCAGCCTGCCGCCGTCGAGAACGGCCACGGCCTGGCTGACGGCGGGGTGAGCGGCCAGCGCGGCCTCGACCTCGCCCAGTTCGACCCGGAACCCACGCAGCTTCACCTGCTCGTCGGATCGTCCGAGGAAGGCGAGCTCACCGTCGGCGGTCCGCCGGACGACGTCTCCGGTCCGGTACATGCGCTCGCCCGGCGCGCCGAACGGGTCGGCGACGAACCGCTCGGCGGTGAGCCCAGGCCGGTTCAGGTAGCCGCGGGACAGTCCCGAACCCGCGATGCACAGTTCACCCGGCACGCCGAGAGGTACAGGCCGCAGGTCGTGGTCGAGCACGTAGCCGCGCATGTCGTCCAACGGGCGCCCGATCGGCACCGGGTCGGCCACCAGGTCGTGCATCCGGTGAGCGGTCGCGAAGGTGGTGGTCTCGGTCGGCCCGTAGCCGTCGACGACCACCAGACCGGGGCACGCCTCCAGGACGCGGCGCACCGCGGCCGCCGGGACCACGTCGCCGCCCGTCCACACCTCGCGGACACCGGCCAGGCAACCGGGCGCGTCCTGGGCCACCAACCGGAACAGGCCCGCGGTCAGCCACAGTCCGGTCACCTGATGTTCGGTGATCGCCCGGTGCAACGACTCCACGGTCAGATCAGGAGTGTCCGCCAGCACCACCTGGCCGCCGTTGAGCAACGGCACCCACAGTTCGTAGGTCGACGCGTCGAACGCCAGCGGTGAATGGGCCAGCACCCGTTCATGGGCGCCACCGCGGAAACGGCCGTCGGAGGCCAGGCCCACCACGTCCCGGTGGCGAACCGCGACACCCTTGGGCATTCCGGTCGACCCCGACGTGTACATGACGTAAGCCAGGTCGTCCTGATCGATGCGCGGCTCCGGGCCCGTTGCCGACTCCTCGGCACCGGCGAGCAGAATCTGTCCACTGTGGACCTGAGCGGCCGCGGTCTGCCAGGTGGTATCGGTGATCAGCACCGAAGCTCCGGCCTCCGCCAGCATCGAACGCGTTCGCTTCTGTGGCGCGCGAACGTCGAGCGGAACGTAGGCCGCACCGGCCTTCAGCACCGCCAGTTCGGCGACGCAATGGGCGACCGAGGGCTCCAGCAGCAGTCCGACGCGGTCCTCCGGCCGGACGCCGAGCTCCACCAGCCGATTGGCCAGGTGGTTCGAACGGGCGTCCAGCTCCGCGTACGACAGGGTGCCGGCCGCCCGTGCGTCCGGCGTGCGGGCCACCTGGGCGGCGAACAGTTCGGGAACCGTCGCCGCGGGCAGGTCACGCCGAGTCCCCTGGCTTGCTTCGAGGACGCGGCCGCGCTCGTCGTCGGACATCCACGGCAACGTGGCCACCGAAACGTCCGGGTCGCTCGCGATGCCTTCGAGAACCAAACCCAGCCGTTGGACCATCGCACGGACCGTGGAGGCGTCGAACAGCGCCGGATCGTAGGCGAGGTCCAGGGCAAGGTTCTCACCGAGTGAGGCGCGCAGACACAGCGGGAAGCTGGTCGCGTCCGACGAGTTCACCTCCAGCACCTGGGGCGCCCCGGCGGTCGCGGGTTCGCTGACCGGGTAGTTCTCGAACACGACCATGCTGTCGAACAGGTTCTGCCCGGCGGGCACGTCGCTCCAGGGCCGCAGCTCTCCGAGTGACACGAAGTCGAAGCCCCGCGACTCGCTCTGCGCGGCCTGCACCTCCCGCAGCCATCCGGCCACCGTCCATCCACTGTGGACCTGGACGCGGGTCGGCACGGTGTTGATGAACATCCCGAGCATCGACTCGACACCGGGAAGCTCGGCCGGGCGGCCGGACACCGTGGTGCCGAACACCACGTCCTGCTCGCCGCTGTAGCGCGACAGCAACAGCGCCCACGCGCCCTGGATGATCGTGTTGAGGGTGAGGGCGTTGCGCCGGGCGACTTCCTGGAGTCCGGACGCCTGAAGCTCGACGCGAACCGACTCGGCCGACTGCGTCCGGTGCGCCTGAAGCGGGCGACGATCGCAGGGCAGCGGGGTCGGCGACTCGAAGCCGGAGAGCGTCCGCCGCCAGTACTCCTCCGCCTGCCCCGGATCCTGGTCGGACAGCCAGGTCAGGTAGTCCCGGAACGGGCGGCGGGCCACGAGTTGCGGCTCGCTTCCTCCCGCCACGGCCGCGTACTGCTCGCAGACCTCGGCGAACACCTGGGCGGCGCTCCACCCGTCGAGCACGACGTGGTGCGAGGTCCACACCATCAGCACCTCGTCGCCGGGCAGCGCGATGATCGCCACCCGGGACAGCGGTGCCGTGGCCAGGTCGAACCTGTCGGCACGATCGCTTTCCAGCAGGTCTCGCAGCGCGGCTTCGCGGTCGGCCTCGGACCGGTCCCGCCAGTCGTGGTGAGTGACGGGCAGCACCACGTCACGTTCAACGATCTGCACCGGTTCTTCCACGCCGGCCCACGCGAGCCTGCTGCGCAGCGCCGGGGTCCGGTTCGCGATCTGTTGCCACGCCTCGCCCAGCCCACTCGGGTCCGTCACACCGGAAAGTCGAAGGCGGATCTGTTCGAAGTAGGCGGCCGAGTCGGTGTCCACCAGGCTGTGAAACAGCATTCCGGCCTGCAACGGGGTCAGCGGGTAGATGTCCTCGACCGAACCGGTGACCAGGTCGTCGACCTGCGCCTGATCGAGCCGGACGAACGGGAAGTCCGACGGGGTCCGGCCTCCTGCTCCCGGTGTGCCGCAGTGCTCGACGATGTCCAGCAGGTACGCGATCAGCTGTTCTGCCAGGCCCTGCACGGTTTCCTCGTCGTGCACGGCGGTGGAGTACGTCCAGCCCAGCTCCAGCTCGCCGTCCTCGACGACGCCGGTCACCTCCAGCAGGTAGGCGCGCTGCCGGTCAGCGGCCACGTCCTGGCCGATGCCGGTGCCCCACGAGCGGTAGAACCCGTCCGAGTCCGCGGTGGCGTTCCACTGGCCGTGGTAGTTGAAGCCGATCTCCGCCGGCTGGCCGGTCTTCAGCGCGCCGTAGCTCAGTCCTTTGTGGGGGATCGCGCGCAGCTGTTCCTTGGTGGACTTGAGTGCGTCGCCCCAGCCCGTGTTGGGCACCGTGAGTGCGACGGGGAACTCCGCGGTGAACCAGCCGACGGTGCGTGACAGGTCGATCCCGTCGAGGATCTCCTCGCGGCCGTGACCTTCCATCGCCACCAGGACCTGCTCGTGGCCGGTCCACCGCGACAGCACCCGGCCCAGCGCCGCCATCAGCACGTCGTTGACCTGGGTGCGGTACACGTCGGGAACCTTGCGCAGCAAGGCATCGGTGTTCTCCTGGTCCAGTCGCATCGAGATCGTGCGACTGGACCCGGCCGTGTTCGCACCGGTGCGATCCACCGGCAGCCCCGGTGACGCCACGGCGTTGTCCCAGTACGCGAGGTCTTCGTCGAAGCCACCGGTCGCCACGTGGTCGGCCAGCCGCCGTGCCCACAGGTGATAGGAGGTCGTCTTGGCACCGAGGTCGATCGGCTGATCCGCCCGCACCTGGTGGTAGGCGGTCTCGAGGTCACCGAGCAGGATCCGCCACGACACTCCGTCGATGACGAGGTGGTGGACGGCGAGGAAGAGCCGCGGCGCCCGGTCGCTGAAGGTGAACAACACCGCCGCGACCAGCGGTCCGTTCTCCAGATCGAGGCCCGACTGGGCCCTGAGAGCGAGGTCCTGAACGTCCTCTTCGGACAGATCGTGGCGCTTCACGAGCACGATGCGCTCAGCCGGCGCGAACTCCTGCCGCCACTGGCCGTCGACCTGGGTGAACCGGGCGCGCAGCGCGTCGTGGTGGGCCACGACCGCGTCCAACGCCGAGGACAACGCCTCTTCGTCGAGGTCAGGGGGCAGCTCGGCGAGCGTCGACATCGTGAAGTGACGCGGATCGTCGTGCTCGGTCTCCAGCAACCAGCGCTGGATCGGGGTGAGCGGTGCCGGGCCGATGATGAGGTCGGGGTCCGCGGGTTCGTCTGCCGGTCCCTCCCCCACGACGACCGCGAGTTCGGCGATGGTCTGGTGGCGGAAGATGTCCTTCGAGGTCAGCCTCAATCCCGCCTGCCGGGCACGGGAGACGACCTGGATGCTCAGGATCGAGTCACCGCCGAGCGCGAAGAAGTTGTCCTCCACGCCCAGCCGCTCGACGCCGAGCACGGCGGCCCAGACCTCGGCCAGCCGGCGCTCGGTCTCCGTGCGCGGGGCAGTCCCACTCGGACCTTCCCGCAGGCGGTCCGGTGCGGGAAGGGCGTTGCGATCGACCTTGCCGCTCGTGGTCATGGGCAACCGGTCGAGCACGACGAACGCGGACGGCACCATGTAGTCGGGCAGGGTCTGCTTCAGCCAGGCACGCAACTCCAGCGCCTCGGGCGTCCGTCGAGCGGGCACGAGGTAGGCGACCAGTCTGCGGTGCCCCTCGTCCTCCCTGGCGACGACAACGGCCTCGGCGACCTCGGCGTGCCCGCGCAGTGCCGCCTCGACCTCACCGGGTTCGATGCGGAAGCCCCGGATCTTGACCTGCTCGTCGACGCGTCCCAGGTACTCCAGGAGTCCGCCGGCGGTCCAGCGCACCCGGTCGCCGGTGCCGTAGAGCCGGCTGCCGGGCGGCCCGAACGGGTTGGCCGTGAACCTCTCCGCGGTCAGTCCCGGCCTGTTCAGGTAGCCGCGGGCCAGGCGGCCGCCCGCCAGGTGGAGCTGACCGGGGACGCCGATCGGCACCGGGCGCAGCAGTTCGTCGAGCACGTACGCCCGCACGTTGTGGCCCGGCCGGCCGATCACCGGGCGGTCCGCGGCGTCGAGCCGCGTCCACACGACGTCGACCGTGGTCTCGGTCGGCCCGTAGTGGTTGTACGCGACCGTCCCCTCGATCGCGGACAGCTCACGCCACAACGCCTGGTCGACCGCGTCGCCGCCGAGCATGAGGACCGACGGCCGATGGCGTCCGCCGGCGAACAGCCCTGCCAGAACCAGTTGCTGGACATGGGAAGGAGTCGAGTCGACCAGGTCGATCCGACGGCTGACGACGTAGTCCGCCAACGCCTCGGGGTCGAGACGCAGGACGTCGTCGATCAGGTGCAGTTCGTGACCGTCGGCCATCATGAGCAGGCCGTCCCACGAGGCGTCGAACGAGAACGCGGACGTCAACGCGACCCGCATCCGCTCGTTCGCCTGAGCGGCACCGAACTCGGTGCGGTGGTCGTGGCTCAGCTCGGCCAACGCACGGTGGTCGACGACCACGCCTTTCGGCACACCGGTCGAACCAGAGGTGTAGATGCAGTACGCGGCGCCATCAGCCTCGATGTCCAGATTCACGGCGGAGCCGCCGAGTGCCGGAATCGAGTCGAGGACCACCACCGGTCGCGCGTCGCTCAGCACGAACTCGATCCGGTCGGGTGGAAGCTCAGGGTCCAGCGGCAGGTAGACCGCGCCGGACTTGAGCACCGCGAGGATCGCCACGACCACGTCCGCGGACCGAGGCAGGGACACGGCCACGAACCGCTCGGGTGCGGCACCGTTGTCGATCAGATGGCGGGCCAGCCGGTTCGCGCGGGCGTTCAGCTCGGCGAAGGTCAGTTCCTGGTCCTGGAAGACCAACGCGGTCGCGTCCGGGGTCTTCGCCACCTGTTGCTCGAACAACTCCGGCCAGGTCGCCGGAGGCACAACGACATCGGTGTCGTTCCACGACACCACGAGTTGCTCCTGCTCGGTGCCGGTCAGCAGGTCGAGCCGCGCCACGGGACGGTCGGGGTCGGCCACGACCGCGGCGAACAGGACGCCGAGGTGCCCGATCATCCGGTCGATGGTGCCGGCGTCGAACAGGTCGGTGTTGTAGTCGACGAGTCCACGCAGGCCGTCGTCGTGTTCCTCGAACTCGAACCCGATGTCGAAGGTGGCCTTGGTGATCGGCAGCGCGAACTCGCTGACCGCGAGGCCGTCCAGTTCGGGCAGCCGGTTGCCCGCGTTCTGCAACGTCACCATCACCTGGAACAGCGGTGACCGGCTGGTGTCGCGGTCCGGCTGGAGTTCGTCCACCACCCGTTCGAAGGGCAGGTCCTGGTGGGCGAAGGCGTCGAGCACGGTCTCCCGGACGTCCGCCAGGAGCTCCCGGAACCCGTGCCTGCCGTCGATCTCCGACCGCAGCACGAGGGTGTTGACGAAGATTCCGACCAGCCGCTCCACCTCCGGCTGCTCGCGGCCCGAGCTGACCGTGCCGACGGCGATGTCGTTCTGACCGGACAGGCGTTGCAGCAACAGCTGGCACCCGGCCACGAGCGTCATGAACAGCGTCGTGTCCTTCTGGCTGCCCAACTCCCTGAGCGCGGCAGTGACGTCCGCGGGCACGGTGAACTCCCGCGAGGCGCCGTTGGTGGTCTGCACCGGGGGCCGGAGGCGGTCGGTCAGCAGCTCCAGCGGGGCGAGCCCGTCGAGCTGATCGCGCCAGTACTCGACCTGCTCCTTCATCGAGTCGTCGGCGAGACGTTCCCGTTGCCAGGCAGCGAAGTCCGCGTACTGGATCGGCAACGAGGGCAGTTCGGCGGACCCGTTGTAGAGCGCGCTCAGCTCTTCCGACAGCACGCCCATCGACCAGCCGTCGGTGATGATGTGGTGCATGGACAGCACGAGAACGTGTTCGTCCGCGGCCAATCGCGCCAGCAGGACTCGCAGCAGCGGGCCGTTCTTCAGGTCGAACGGCCGGGTCAGTTCGCGGAGTTCGACGTCCTGGGTCTCGACCACGGACACAGCGATCTCGTGCGGTGGGTGCACGACCTGCCGCGGCCTTCCGTCGACCGACTCGAAAGTGGTCCGCAACGACTCGTGCCTGGCGACCAACGAGTTCAACGCGCGGCCCAACGCATCGACGTTCAGCGACCCGTTCAGCCGGATCGCGAAGACCGTGACGTACTCGGCGCTGTCCGGGTCGAACTCGTTGAGGAACCACAACCTCTGCTGTGCGAAGGACAACGGCAGATCCTGGTCGCGAGGCACAGCCGGGATCGCGGGCACGACCGCGCCGCCGCTCACAGGCAGGTCGGCAGCCAGCAATGCGGGCGTGGGTGAGGAGAACAGGACGCGCGGCGACACGTCCGCACCGAAGGCCGCGCGCAGCCGGGACGCGACCCGGATGCTCAGGATCGAGTCGCCGCCCAGTTCGAAGAAGTTGTCGTCCGCGCCCACCCGCTCGACGCCCAGCACCTCGGCCCAGATGGCGGTGACGGTCCGTTCGGCCTCCGTCCGAGGCTCCCGGTACCCGCTGCTCGCCACCGCGCCCGCGTCCAGTGCCAGCAGCGCCTGCCGGTCCAGTTTCCCGTTGCGGGTCAACGGGATCTCCGCGAGCGGAACGAAGGCCGACGGCACCATGTAGTCGGGCAGGGTGCGCATCAGGGCGGCACGGAGGTCCACCGTGCTCGGCAGTTCTCCGTCCGGCACGACGTAGGCGACCAGCCTGGCGTCGCGCGCCATCACGACGGCCGAGGTGATCTCGGGCAGTGCGAGGAGGGCGGCCTCGACCTCACCGAGCTCGATGCGGAACCCGCGGATCTTCACCTGCCGGTCGGCGCGGCCGACGTACTCCAACTCGCCTTCACCGTTCCACCGGGCGAGGTCGCCGGTGCGGTACATCCGGGTGCCGGCCGCACCGAACGGGTCGGCGACGAACCGGTCCGCGGTGAGGCCGGGGCGGTTCAGGTAGCCACGGGCGAGGCCTGCTCCCGCCACGTACATCTCGCCGGCCACCCCGACCGGAACCGGGCGCAGGCGGGCGTCCAGCACGTACACCCTCAGGTCGGGCAGGCCCGCACCGATCGTGCCGGCCGAGTCCTTCGTGAGCACGGAACAGGTGACGTGCACGGTGGTCTCGGTGATGCCGTACATGTTGACCAGCACCGGCCCGGAGTGCCGCTCCCCCAGCCGCCGCACGTCGAGTGCTTCGCCACCGAAGATCACGTACCGCAGCGCGTCGAGCTCCGGCGCGCCCATCAGCTCGTAGTACGCCGAAGGGGTCTGGTTCAGCACGGTCACCCGCTCGTCGGCCAGCAGCCGCAGGAACTCCCGCGGTGACCGGGACACGGCCTGGGGAACGACGACCAGCCGTCCGCCGTGCAGCAGCGGACCCCAGATCTCCCAGACCGAGAAGTCGAACGCGTAGGAGTGGAACAACGTCCACACGTCGTGCTCGTCGAAGGACAACCATTCGCGGGTGGCCTCGAACAGGCGCGTGACGTTGCTGTGCGGGACGACCACTCCCTTGGGCACACCGGTCGAGCCGGAGGTGTAGATCACGTACGCCGCGTTCTCCGGGGACAGCAGCGGGCTTGGAGCGGTGTCCGGGCAGCCGTCGCTGTCCCCGATGTCCTCCAGCACCACAACGGGCTGGACGTCGTCGAGCATCGCCTTGATCCGCTCCGGCGGGAGGCCCGGATCCACCGGCAGGTACGCCGCCCCCGTCTTGAGCACGGCGAGGATCGCCACGATCATCTCGGCCGAGCGCGGCAGGACCAGGGCGACGAACCGCTCCGGTCCGGCGCCCAGATCGATCAGCCGGTGGGCCAGGCGGTTGGCCCGCGCGTCGAGCTCCCCGTAAGAAAGGCTCTCGTCCTCACTCGTGACCGCGATCGCGTCAGGAGTCCTGGCCGCCTGCGCCTCGAACAGCCCCGGCAAGGTTCCGGCGGGCAGATCGTGGGCAGAGCCGTTCCACTCCACCAGGACCTGGTGCCGCTCGGACTCGGTCAGCATCGGCGTCTCCGACACAGCGCGGGCCGGCTCGGTGATGAACGCGGTCAGCAACACGCCCAGGTGCGCCGCCATCCGTTCGACGGTGTTCGCGTCGAACAACCTCGGGTCGTAGGAGAGCGCGACGTGAAGTCGTTCGTCGAGGTGAGCGCGCACGCTGAGCGGGAAGCTGGTCGTGTCCACCGCCCGCACCCCGGTCACCCGGATGCCCGCGGTGGAGGACTCGTCGAACGGGTAGTTCTCGAAGACGACGGAGCTGTCGAACAGGGAGTTCCCTGCCGCCAGGTCGCTCCAGGTCCGCAGTTCGGCCAGCGACACCGCCTCGAACCGCCGGGACTCGGCCTGCTGCACCTGCAGGTCACGCAGCCAGTCCACCAACTGCTGGGTCTCGTCGACCCGCACACGGGTCGGCACCGTGTTGATGAACATGCCGATCATCGACTCGACCCCGGCGAGCTCAGCCGGACGCCCGGACACGGTGGTGCCGAAGACGACGTCCTGCTCGCCGCTGTAGCGCGACAGCAACAAAGCCCACGCGCCCTGGACAACCGTGTTCACGGTCAGGCCGTTCTGCTTGCTCACCTCTCGCAGCTGCGCGGACTCTTCCTCCGACAACGCGATGTGCGCCGACTCGGAGGACTCGGTTCGGTGGGCCTCCAGGGGTTTCCGGTCGAACGGCAGCGCGGTGGCCGACTCGAATCCGGACAGCACTCCCCGCCAGTACCGCTCCGCCGCGGACCGGTCCTGCCGGTGCAGCCACTGCAGGTAGTCGCGGAACGGGCGCCGGGCGGGCAGGTCCAGCTGCCTGTCCTGCACGATCGCCGCGTACTGCTCGCACGCCTCGGCGAAGACCTGCCCCAGGCTCCAGCCGTCCAGCAGGACGTGGTGGAAGGTCCAGACGAGCAGCACCTCGTCGTCCGGCAACGCGGCGATGCTCACGCGCATCAGCGGGGCCGTGGTGAGGTCCTTCGCGGCAGCGCGTTCCTCCGCCGCCACCCGCGAAGCCTCGAGGTCCACATCGGACAGCTCGCGCCAGTCGTGGTACGAGATCGGGACCACGACCTGGCTGTGCACCAGGAGAAGTGGCTCGGCCACACCTTCCCAGGCCACGGAACTCCGCAGCACCGGCGTGCGGTCCACGACTCGTTGCCAGGCCGCTCCGAGCGCCTCGGGATCGGCGACGCCGGCCAACGTCAGGCGGGCCTGGTCGAAGTAGGCGCCGGACTCGGCGTCCACCAGGCTGTGGAACACCATCCCCGCCTGCAACGGCGTCAGCGGATGGACGTCCTCCACCGTCTTCCCGTTGCCCACCAGGCGGTCCACCGCCGCCTGATCGAGCGTCGCCAGAGGGAAGTCGGACGGCGTGCGCCCACCCGCGTCCGGCAGGGAGCAGTGGTCGATGATCTCCAACAGTGCCTGGCGCATCTCCTCGGCCAGGCGCGTCACCGTGGCGTCGTCGTGCACCTGGTCGGAATAGAGCAAGCTCAGCGCCAGTTCCCCGTCCTCCACCGCACCTGAGATGTCCAGCAGGTGGGCACGGGTCTGCTCGGGGGCCAGATCCTGGCCGACGTTGGCGCATCTGGCCTGGTACAGCGAGTTCTCGTCCGGTGCGAGGTCCCATTGGCCGTGGTAGTTGAAGCTGATCTGCGGCGACGGGTCGCCACCCAGAGCAGTCGGGCGCAGATGGCGCAGGGCTCCGTAGCTGAGTCCCCGCCGCGGCACGGCACGCAGCTGTTCCTTCACCGACTGGAGAACCTGGCCCCAGTTGCTGTCAGTGGGAGCGTTGAGCGCGAACGGGAACATGGTCGTGAACCAGCCGACCGTGCGGGAGAGGTCGACGCCGTCGAGGATCTCCTCACGGCCGTGCCCTTCCATCGCGACCAGCGTGCCGTCCCGACCCGTCCAGCTCGACAGGACCCTGCCGAGGGCGCTGAGCAGCACGTCGTTGATCTGCGTGCGATAGGCCCGGGGAACCTTGTGCAGCAACGCGTCCGTGTGTTCCGCGTCCAGCCGGACAGTGACAGTACGGGTCGAACCCACGGTGTTGTGTCCGGAACGATCCACCGGCAGATCGGTCCCGCCCGACACGGACGTCCAGCGCGCGAGGTCGTCGTCGAACGCACCGGACTCGACGTACTCCGTCAGGCGTTGTGCCCAGCGGGCGAACGAGGTGCCGACCGGCTCCAGTTCGATCTGGCGGTAGGCCGTTTCGAGGTCACCGAGCAGGATGCGCCAGGACACTCCGTCGATCACCAGGTGGTGCGCGGTCAGGAAGAGCCGCGGCCGCCGCTCGGACCCGAGATCGAACAGCAGGGCCTGGATCACCGGACCGGTCTGCGGACTCAGGCCGGTCTGGGCGATCAGCGCCTCGGTCTCGATCGCGGCCCGTTGCGCTGCCAAGTCCAGTGTGGACAGATCGTGCCGGTGCAGCACCTCGGCCGGCTCGGACGGCGCGATCTCCACGCGCCACTCACCGTCGACCTGCACGAACCGCGTGCGCAGCGCGTCATGGTGCGCCACAACGGCGTCGACGGCCTCTCGCAGCGCCTTCTCGTCGACGTCGGCGGGCAGCTCGACCAGCATGGACATCGTGAAGTGCTCGCGCGCCACCGGCACGGTCTCGAAGAACCAGCGCTGGATCGGCGTCAGCGGTACCAGACCGGTGAGCTGGTGATCATCGATCGCCGGTTCCGTCACCGTCTCGACGCGGGCGGCGAGGTCGGCGACGGTCTGGTGCAGGAAGAGGTCTCGCGAGCTCAGCCGCAGCCCGGCGCGCCGGGCCCTGGACACGACCTGGATGCTGAGGATCGAGTCGCCGCCGAGTTCGAAGAAGTTGTCCTGGACGCCGACCCGCTGCGCGCCGACGACCTCCGCCCAGATCTCGGCCAGCGTGGTCTCCACCGCGTTGCGCGGCGCCACGTACCGCGCCCCCGCCTCCGTTTCGGGAGAAGGCAACGCCTTCCTGGCCACCTTGCCGTTGGCGTCGAGCGGCAGTTCGTCCAGCACCACGAACGCCGACGGCACCATGTAGTCGGGCAGGCTCTGCTTCAGCCACGGCCGCAGGTCACCGACTGTCGTCCCCGCAGGAGTCACATAGGCGACCAGGCGCTTGCGCCCGTTGTCGTCCCGCGCGACCACCACCGCCTCGGCGACCTCGGGGTGCCGCGTCAGCGTGTTCTCGATCTCGCCAGGCTCGATCCGGAACCCGCGGATCTTCACCTGGTCGTCGGCCCGGCCCCGGTACTCCAGCACGCCGTCGGCCGTCCACCTCACGACGTCGCCGGTGCGGTACATCCGCACACCCGGTTCACCGAAGGGATCGGCCAGGAACCGGTCCGCGGTCAACCCCGGTCGGCTCAGGTAGCCGCGGGCCAGTCCGGCACCCGCGACGAACAGCTCACCCGCGACTCCGACCGGCACGGGTGCCAGCGCGTGGTCGAGGACGTAGGCACGCATGTTGTCCAACGGACGCCCGATCGGCACCGCGTCCGGCACCTGTCCGGCATCGGACAACTGGTGCGTGGTCGCGAACGCCGTGGCCTCGGTCGGTCCGTAGACGTCCGTGACCGTGAGACCGGGGCAGGCCGCCAAGATCCGGCGCACGGCGGACGCGGACACCACGTCGCCGCCGGTCCAGACCTCGCGGACTCCGGCGAGGCAGTCCGGTGCTTCCTGGGCCACGGCGTGGAACAGCCCGGCCGTGAGGAACACGGCGGTCAGGCCGTGCTCGGTGACCATCTGCCGCAGTACGTCCGCGTCCACATCGCCGGGTGGTGCGACCACGAGCCTGCCGCCGTTGAGCAGCGGCACCCACAGCTCGTAGGTCGAGGCGTCGAACGCGCACGGCGAGTGCAGCGGCACACGTTCATGCCCGCCTTCGAAGCGGCGATCGGCGGCCAGCGCGACCACGTCACGGTTCCGGATGCCCACGCCCTTCGGCGCACCTGTCGAGCCCGAGGTGTACATGACGTACGCCAGGTTGTCGGGGTCGATTGCGACCTCAGGATCGGTGTCCGGTCCGTTCTCGCCGTCCACCAGGATCACGTGGCCGGGGTGGATCTCCCGTGCCGTCGTCTCCCAGGCAGGGTCGGTGACCAGGACCGGCGCACCGGTCTCCAGCAGGAGCGACCGCAGCCGGTCGGCCGGTGCTCGGACGTCCAGCGGCAGGTACGCCCCGCCGGCCTTGACGATCGCCAGCTCGGCCACGACGACGTCAGCCGAGCGGTCCATCAGCAGGCCGACCGCGTGCTCCGCCCGGACACCGAGCTCGATCAGGTGGTGTGCCAGCCGATTCGCTCGCGCGTTCAGCTCCGCGTAGGTCAACGACAGCCCGTCCGCTAACAGGGCGACGGCGTCGGGGTTCTGCCGAACCCGTTCGGCGAACAGGCCGGCGATCGTCCCGTCTGGACAGTCGTGGTCGGTGTCGTTCCACTCCACCAGCACCCGGTCCCGTTCGGCACCGGACATCAACGGCAGCCGCGACACCGGCCGTTCCGGATCGTCGGAGATGGCCTCGGCCAGTCGCACCAGGTGTCCGGCCAGCCGGTCGATCGTGCCGGCGTCGAACAGGTCCGTGCTGTAGTCGATCGAGCCGCGCAGCACCCCGGCCGACTCCTGGAACTCCACGGTGAGGTCGAAGTTCGTCGTGCGCCTGGTCAGGGCGACCGGGCCGACTTCGAGGCCGGTGAACTGCGGAGACTCCCCCTGGGCACCGTGCAGCAGGACCATGACGTCGAACAACGGGTTGTGGCTGGGATCGCGTTCGATCCTCAGCACCTCGACCAGCTTCTCGAACGGCGCCTCGTCGTGCGCGAAGGCGTCCAGCACGGTGTCCTTCACCGCGTCCAGGAAGTCCGCGAACCGCGCCGAGCCGTCCACAGTGGAGCGCAGGACGACGGTGTTCACGAAGAACCCGACCATCCGCTCCACCTCGGGCCGGCCCCTGCCGGAGACCACCGTGCCGAGAGCGACGTCCTGCTGACCGCTGTACTTGGCGAACAGCACCTGGCAGGCCGCGATCAGGACGGTGAACAGGGTCGTGCCGTGAGCGCGGGCCAGTGCGGCCAGACCGGCGGCGGCCTCGGCACCGATCTCGAACTCGTGGGTCGCACCTGCGGACGTGCGTACAGCGGGCCTCGGCCGGTCGGTCGGCAACTCCAGCGGAACGACGTCGGCCAGTTTCCCGGTCCAGTAGTCGAGGTGCTGGTCCATCACGGCACCGGCCAGCCGGGCGCGCTGCCAGACCGCGAAGTCGGCGTACTGCAGGGAGACCGCAGGCAGCTCGGCATTCCCGTACAGCTTGCTCAACTCGTCGACGACGATGCCCATCGACGCGCCGTCGGTGACGACGTGGTGCGCGGTGAGCAGCAGCACGTGTTCATCGGTGTCGACCCGGACGAGCAGGGCACGCCACAGCGGTCCCTGCTGCAGGTCGAACGCCTGGGAGTACTCCTCGAACAGCGCCCGGTCCAGCTCGTCCGGCCGCAGCTCCACGACCGGCAGCGGGAGGCCGGCCGGGGAATGGACGATCTGCACGGCATCACCGTGCACGTCGTCGATCGTGGTCCGCAGGGACTCGTGCCGCGCCACCAACTCGTCCAGCGCGGACTGCAGCGCGGCGACGTCCAGCTCGCCCACCAGCCGCAGCGCCACCGCGCTGTTGTACTCGGAGTCCCCCGGCTTGAACTCGTTGAGGAACCACAACCGCTGCTGGGCGAACGACAGCGGGAGCGCGCCGTCACGCTCGGCCCGAGGGATCACGTCGGACCGCTCGGCGCCTCCGGCCAACCGGCGCTTCAACAGCTCCCGCATCTCGGGCGGCAACGCGTCGATTCGGCTCTGCTTGGATCCGGTCATCGCTGTTCTCCCGCTGTTCCGTGCCCGGATTCCCCGACGAGCCGTTCCAGCTCGAGCAGGACCTGTTCCTCGACCACCTCGGCCAGTGCCGAGACCGTTCTCGCGACCAGCACGTCGCGGGGTGTCAGCGAGATGTCGAACGCCTCCTTGGCCTTGGCCGCGATGCCGAGGCTGCTCAGCGACTCACCGCCGAGCGCGAAGAAGTCGTCGTGGATCCCGACCCGTGGCACACCCAGCGCCTCCGCCCAGATCTCGGCCAGGACCCGTTCGGTGTCCGTCTCCGGTTCGGCGTACTCCGTCGACTGCACGACGCCGGAGGGTTCGGGCAACGCCTGCCGGTCCAGCTTCCCGTTGGGGCTCAACGGCAACCGGTCCAGCAGCACGAACGCCGACGGAACCATGTACTCCGGCAACGACTCGGCCGCCACGGCCCGGAGCTCGCCGGCGAGAGTCTCGTTCGACGTCGCCACATAAGCCACGAGCCGTTTGTCACGCGCCACCACGACGACGTCGTCGACCTCGCCGTGCCGGCGCAGGACCGTCTCGATCTCGCCGGGCTCGATCCGGAACCCGCGGATCTTCACCTGGTGATCGGCTCGGCCGACGAAGGTCAGCTCGGCCGACGAGTTCCACCGCACCAGGTCCCCGGTCCGGTACATCCGGGATCCGGCCACGCCGAACGGGCACGCCACGAACCGTTCCGCCGTCAGGCCCGCGCGGTTCAGATATCCCCGAGCAAGCCCCTCGCCGGACACGTACAGCTCGCCCACCACGCCCACCGGAACCGGACGCAACGCGCGGTCCAGAACGTAGACCTGGGTGTTCCAGATCGGCCGGCCGATCGAGGGCACACCGCCCGGTGTCAACGGATCACTCCACGTCGACACCACCGTGGACTCCGTCGGGCCGTACGAGTTGATCATCCTGCGGCCCGGTGCCCACCGCGTCACCAACTCCGCCGAGCACGCGTCTCCGCCCACCGTCAGCACTCGCAGCCCCGGCAACTCCGCGCCCTCCGGAACAGTCGACAACGCCACCGGCGGAATCAGCGCGTGCGTGACGCCCTGGGACTCGATGACATCGGCCAACGCCTCACCGAGCAACGGACCTGGCGGTGGCACCACCAACGCCGCGCCGACCGGCAACGACATGCACAGCTCCAGCACCGACGCGTCGAAGCTCGGCGACGAGAACTGCAACACCCGATCACCGGCACGAACCTCGTAGTGCTCAGCCTCGGCCGCCGAGAAGCTCGCGAGCCCGGCATGCGACACCACAACGCCCTTCGGCGTCCCCGTCGATCCGGACGTGTAGATCACGTAGGCGGACCTGCCCGGCGACACGGCCGGTCGTTCCACCTCGGCCGATCCGTCCACAACGGACTGATCGAGCACCAGCACGTCGCCGGGCAGCGTCCCGGCGAGATCAGCCGTGGTCACCACCAGCACTGGACGTGCGTCGCCGAGCATGAACGCGATCCGCTCAGCTGGATAAGCGGGGTCGACCGGCAGATAGGCACCGCCGGCCTTCGCCACGGCCAGCTGCGCCACCACGATGTCCACCGACCGAGGCAGAACCAGCGCCACGATCTCTTCGGGCCCGACACCGCGCCCGATCAGCACGTGTGCCAGCCGATTCGCCCGCGCATCCAGTTCGGCGAAGCTCAGCGCCGAGTCCCCGAACACCACAGCGGGCGCCTCAGGAGTCCGCGCCACCTGGCCCTCGAACAGCTCAGCCAGCGTCAGTGCGGGCACGTCCCGCGCGGTGTCGTTCCACTCCACCAGGACCTGATCCCGCTCGCGCTCGGTCAGCACGTCGATCTGCCCCAAGAGGATGGACGGATCGGCGGCGACGAGCCCGAGCACTCGGGTCAGGTGCCCGGCGATCCGCTCGACACTCGCCCCGTCGAAGAGCTGGGGGTCGTAGCCGAACTCGACCGACAGCCGCTCCCCTGGTGAAACGACCACGCTCAACGGGTAGTTCGTCGTCTCCACCGCCGACAACGCGCGCAGCCGCAGCCCGCGCACCGCTGCCGCCTCGTCGTTGATCGGGTAGTTCTCGAACACCAGGATGCTGTCGAACAGGTCCGCCCCGCTAGGCAGTCCGCTCCAGCCCTGCAACTTCCCGAGCGACACGAAGTCGAACCGCCGGGACTCCGCCTGCGCGGCCTGCAACTCCCGCAACCAGTCCGCGAGGCCGGCCGCCTCGTCGACGTCCACCCGGACGGGCAGCGTGTTGATGAAGATGCCGGTGATGTCGTCCACGCCGGGCAGATCGGCCGGACGTCCGGACACGGTGGCACCGAAGCAGACGTCCTGACGCCCGCTGTACCTGGACAGCAGCAACGCCCAGGCGCCCTGCACCACGGTGTTCACGGTCAACCCGTTGTGCTGGGCCATGTCGCGCAGGCGGCTCGTCTCGTCGGCGCCCAGCTCGAACGGCAGCCACTCCGACGAGCGGGTGGCGTACCTCTGGGCCGGGCTCCGGTCGTACGGCAAGGTCGCCGGCGCCTCGTAGCTCGCGAGCACCTGACGCCAGTAGGTCTCGGCGGCGTCGTGGTCCTGCTCCGCCAGCCACCGGAGGTACTCCCGGAACGGCCGGCGGCTCGAGGGCGTGGGGGGCCGTCCACCGGACAGCGCGGCGTGCGCGTCGAACACGTCCGACAGCACCCGGAAGACGCTCCACCCGTCCAGCAGGACGTGGTGGAAGGTCCACAGGACCTGGACCTCGGTGGCCGACAGCCGTGCCAGGACCAGCCGCATCAACGGAACGGTCCGCAGATCCAGCCCCTCGGCCCGATCAGCGGCGAGAAGCTCCGCGAGCCTGCGCTCCCGGTCCTCCTCGGACGGCGAGTCCCAGTCGAGGAACATCACCGGCACCGCAGCCTCGGCGTGGACCAGTTGCAGCGGCTCGGCGACACCCTCCCAGACCAGGCCGCTGCGCAGCACCGGTGTGCTGTCGACGACGTGCTGGAAGGCACGGGCCAGCACCTCGGAATCGGGCACGCCGTCGAGCACGAACGTCGCCTGCTCGAAGTAAAGACCCTGCCCCTCCTGCGACAGCCCGTGGAACACCATGCCGGCCTGCATCGGCGTCAGGGGGTAGACGTCCTCGACCGAGCGCCCGTCTCCCACGAGCCGGTCCACCGCGGTCTGGTCGAGCCCGGCCAGGGGGAAGTCGGACGGGGTGCGACCACCCGCGCCCGGCTCCGCGCAGTGCGCGATGATCTCGCGCAGCGCCGCCACCAGCTTCTCCGCCAGCACGCGGACCGTGCCCTCCTCGTGCACGTTGCCCGAGTACAGCCAGGTGAACTCAAGTCGCCCGGCCTCGACACTTCCCACGACGTCGAGGAGATGTCCACGCGTGGCCTCGGCGCTGATGTCGGACTGAAGCCCGCCGAGCACCTCGTGGAACAGCCCGTCGCCGAGGCTCGTCCAGTCGAACCGGCCCAGGTAGTTGAAGCTGACCGGTGCCGTGGGCGTCACGTCGCGGCCCGCGAGGTAACGCAGGGCGCCGTAGCCCAGGCCACGGCGTGGCACGGCCCGCAGCCCTTCCTTGACCGACTTCAGCGTCGAGCCCCAGTCGCCCGTGCCGCCGTCCAGGACCACCGGGTACATGCTCGTGAACCACCCCACCGTGCGCGACACGTCCACGCCGGCAAGGACTTCCTCACGACCGTGCCCTTCCAGGTCCACGACGACGCGGTCACGTCCGGCCCATCGGCCCAGGACCCTGCCCAGCGCCGCCAGCAGCACGTCGTTGACCTGTGTCCGGTACACGCCAGGAACATCACGCAGCAACGCCTCGGTCTCCGCGACGCTCAGCCCCACCGACACCGACCGGACCGAGGAGGCGGTGTTCTCGCCGTCGTGGTCCGCCGGGAGCCCGGTGTCGGCCGGGATCTCCGCCCAGTGCGCCAGCTCGTCGTCGAACCCACCGCCGAGCGTGAACTCGTTGAGGCGCAACGCCCAGTCGCGGAACGCGGTCGTCTTCTGCTCGGCGTTGACCGGCTCACCCGCGGCCAGCTTCTGATAGGTGGCGTCGACGTCCTCGAGCAGGATCCGCCACGACACGCCGTCGACCACCAGGTGATGCACGGCCAGCAACAACACCGGCCGCCGGTCGCCCGCGAACCGGAACAACACGGCCTTCAGCAACGGCCCGCCGGCGAGGTCGAAGCCCGCGTGCACCTCGGCGGAGACCTGGCGCATCACGGATTCGCTCTCCGCCTCGGACAGGTCGTGGATCTCCAGCAGATCGGCCTGTTCGACCGGTGCGTTGTGCTGCGTCCAACGGCCGTCGACCGCGTCGAAACACATCCGCAGCGCGTCGTGGTGGGCGAACACCGCGGCCAACGCGCCGCGGAGAGCCTTCTCGTCCGCTCCGCTGCTCAGCTCGACGGTCACCGACTGGTCGAAGTGCCCGGCGTGATCCGGGTTGGTCTGGAAGTACCAGTGCTGGATCGGGGTCAGCGGCACGTCGCCGGTCACCACGCCCTGGTCGACCCGCTCGACGACCACCTCGCTGACACTGGCGGCGAGCGCCGCGACCGTGGAGTTGCGGAACAGATCCCTCGGTGTCATCCCGAATCCGGACTTCCGGGCCCGGGACACCACCTGGATGCTCAGGATCGAGTCGCCGCCGAGCTCGAAGAAGTCGTCCTCCACACCGACCTGGTGAACACCCAGAACCTCCGCCCAGATCCGCGCCAGCTCGGTCTCCGCGGCGGTGCGCGGAGCCACGTGGTCGGCGAGGGCGCTGTGGAAGTCCTTGGCGGCCAACGCGTTGCGGTCGAGCTTTCCGTTGAGGGTCAGCGGTAGTTCGTCCAGCACCAGCACCGCGGACGGGACCATGTAGTCGGGCAGCTGCACGGCCGCGTGCCGCCGCAGGTCCTCCACCTCGACACCGCCACCGTTCTCCGGCACGACGTAGGCCACGAGGCGTTTGACGCCGCTGCGGTCCTGGCGGGCGATGACCACGGCCTCGCCGACACCGTCGTGCCCGGTCAGCGCCGACTCGATCTCACCGGGCTCGATCCGGAACCCGCGCACCTTGACCTGGTCGTCGGCGCGACCGACGAACTCCACCACGCCCTCGTCCGTCCAGCGCGCGACGTCGCCCGTCCGGTACATCCGGCCGCCGGGT
Source organism: Lentzea sp. NPDC092896 (assembly GCF_044754905.1). Lineage (NCBI taxonomy): Bacteria > Bacillati > Actinomycetota > Actinomycetes > Pseudonocardiales > Pseudonocardiaceae > Lentzea > Lentzea sp. NPDC092896. The sequence goes on along the minus strand of NZ_JBIVPX010000015.1, from coordinate 147,149 downwards.
TCGCCGAACGGATCGGCGATGAACGACTCCGCGGTCAGACCGGGGCGGCCCAGATAGCCGCGCGTGACGCCGGCTCCGGCGATGAACAACTCCCCCGGCGCGCCGATGGGCAGTGGGCCGAGGCCGCCGTCCAGGACGTAGACCTGCTTGCCGTCCATCGGACTTCCGATGGGCACGATGTCCGGCACCGGGTCCGGCGCGCGGAAGGCGGTCGCGAACGTGGTCGTCTCGGTCGGCCCGTAGCCGTCGACGACGGTCAGCCCGGGACAGGCCTCCAGCACCCGGCGCACCGCCCCCGCGGACACCACGTCCCCGCCGGTCCACACCTCCGACACGCCCGCCAGGCACGTCGGATCGTCCTGTGCCAGCACGGTGAACAGCCCCGCCGTCAGCCACAACGCCGTCACCCCGTGCCGGGAGATCAACGCGCGCAACACGTCGGGATCCACGTCACCCGCCGGCGCCACCACGACCCGGCCGCCGGTCAGCAGCGGAACCCACACCTCGTAGGTCGAGGCGTCGAACGCCGACGCGGAATGCAGCAACACCCGGTCGTGCACACCGGTGAACCGCCGGTCGGCGGCCAGGGTGACGACATCGCGATGGCACACCGCCACGCCCTTCGGCACTCCCGTGGAGCCGGACGTGTACATCACGTACGCAAGGCTGTCCGGATCGATGTGGGTCGTGGGCGGCTCGCTCGACTCCTCGTCGACGTCCGCGGCGCGAATCACCGAACCGTTGTGCGCCAGGGACGCGGTCACGTTCCACTCCTGATCGGTGATCAGGACGGACACGTCGGCCTCGGCCAGGATCGTCCGCATCCGTTCCACCGGAGCGCGGAGGTCCACCGGCATGTACGCCCCACCGGCCTTGAGCACCGCCAGTTCGGCGACGACGAAGTCGACCGAACGATCCATCAGCAGGCCGACACGGCTTTCTCCGCCGACGCCGAGCCCTTGGAGGCGATGTGCCAGCCGGTTCGACCACGCGTCCAACTCGGCGTAGGTCAGGGACTGGTCGTCCGACGCCACCGCGACCGCGTCCGGAGTGAGAGCCACCTGAGCGGAGAACTTCCCGGGAACCGTCGAATGCTCGACCTCGCGGACGTTCTCGTTCCACTTCAGCAACACGTGGATGCGCTCCATCGGAGACACCGTGTGCAGCTTGCGCAGGGGACGGTCGAAGTCCCTGGCGATGCTCGCCAGCAGCGCTTCGAGGTTCGCCGTCATCCGTTCGATCGTGGTGGCCTCGAACAACGCCGGGTCGTAGTCGAGCCTGATCGACAGTGCGGGGCCGGGGCTCACCACGACCGTGAGCGGGTAGTTGGTCGGCTCCACGTCCTGCGACTCGACCAGGCCGATGCCCTGGGTGGCGCTGGTGCCCGGATCGAACGGGTAGTTCTCGAACACCACGATGCTGTCGAAGAGGTTGGTGCCGCACCAGTTCTGCAGCTGGGCCAGGGAGACGTACCCGAAGCGCCGCGACTCCGCCTGGGAGGCCTGGAGATCGCGCAGCCACGGGACCAGTCGCCGGGCACCCTCGACGTTCGCCCTCGTCGGCACCGTGTTGATGAACAGGCCGATCATGGTCTCCACGCCGGGCAGTTCGGCCGGCCGGCCCGAGACGGTCGTGCCGAACACCACGTCCTGCTGACCGCTGTAGGCCGACAGCAACGCGGCCCACGCGCCTTGGACGACCGTGCTCAACGTCAAGCCGTTCTGTTTCGCCGCCGTGCGAACACGGTCGGACTCCTCGGCGGACAGCGTGACGCGGACGGTCTTGGAGGAATGCGTCCGATGCGCCTCGCCGGGCTTGCGGTCGTAGGGCAACGGGGTCGCGGAGTCGACGTCACCGAGCAGTGAACGCCAGTACTCCTCGGCGGCACCGAGGTCGCGTTCGGACAGCCATTCCAGGTAGTCGCGGAACGGCCGCCTGACCGGCAGGTCCGGCACCCGCGCCTCGACGATCGACGCGTACTGCTCGCACACCTCCGCGAACAGCTGGGCCGCGCTCCACCCGTCCAGCAGGACGTGGTGGAAGGTCCACACCAGCAGCACTTCGCCGGGCCCGGTCGTGATCACGGCGAGCCGCATCAGCGGTGGCGCGGCGAGATCCAGTCCCTCGGCCCTGCCCTCGGCGAGGACACGGGTCAGTTCGGCGTCCTTGCGCTCGTCCGTCCACTCCGTCCAGTCGTCGTAGCGGACCGGCAGCACCACGTCGCGTTCGACGACCTGCAACGGTTCGGCGAAGCCGTCCCACACCACACCGCTGCGCAGCACCGGGGTGCGGTCGACGACGCGTTGCCACGCGGTTCCCATCGCCCGCGGGTCACCGACACCGGTCAGGCGAAGGCGCACCTGGTTGAGGTAGTCACTGGAGCCGACGTCCTCCACCAGGCTGTGGAACAACATCCCGGCCTGCATCGAGGTCAGCGGGTAGACGTCCTCGACCCGGGACCCGTCGCCCGCAAGGAGGTCCACCGCGGTCTGGTCGAGGCCTGCCAACGGGAAGTCGGAGGGCGTGCGGCCGCCTGCTCCCGGTTCGGCGCAGTGCGGGATGATCTCGCGCAGGGCCAGGATCATCTGCCGCGCCAACGACTCGACCGTCGACTCGCGGTGCACGTTCGGCGAGTAGTACCAGGTGAGTTCCAACGCCCCGTGCTCGACCGCGCCGACCACGTCCAGCAGATGCGGCCTTGGTGCGTCCGGGTCCGCGCTACCGCCCACACCGCCACGAACGTCGCGGAAGAGGCCGGTGGTGTTCCAGTCGAACTGGCCGAGGTAGTTGAAGCTGATCTGCGGGGACGCCTCGGACACCGACAGGGTGGTGCCGGCGAGATGACGGAGGGCGCCGTGGCCCAGGCCGCGTCCGGGCACCGACCGCAGCTGCTCCTTGACCGCTTTCAGCGCCGAACCCCAGTCGCCGGCACCGGCGTCGAGCACCACCGGGAACATGCTGGTGAACCACCCGACGGTCCGGGACAGGTCGACGTCGGGGAACAGCTCCTCCCGGCCGTGTCCTTCGAGGTCGACGAGCACCTGGTCACGGCCCGTCCACCCGGACAACGTCCTGGCGAGCGCACTCAGCAGGACGTCGTTGACCTGCGTGCGATAGGCCGCGGGAACGTCCTGCAGCAACGCCCTGGTGTCCTCGGCCTCCAGGCGCACCACGACTTCCCGCATCGACCCGATGGTGTTGGCACCGTGATCATCGGCGGGCAGCGCCGGATCGGCCGTCACGGTCGCCCAGTGCGCCAGTTCGTCGGAGAACCCGCCGCCGCGCACGTGCTCGGTCAGCCGCATCGACCAGTCCAGGAACGACGTCGTCTTCGCTGGTAGCGCGAGGTTCCGGTAGGCGGTGTCGAGGTCCTCCAGCAGGATCCGCCACGACACGCCGTCGACCACCAGGTGGTGCACCGCGATGAACAGCTGCTGAGTCTCGCCGAGGTCGAACAACACGGCCTTGAGCAGTGGCCCGTGCCGCAGGTCGAAACTCGCGTGGACCTCGTCGATCGCCGCCTGCACGTCGGGCAGGTGGTGGATCTGGAGAACGTCGGCGGGCTCGACCGGAGCGTTGTGCTGCGTCCAGCGGCCGTCGAGCTCGTCGAACCGCATCCGCAACGCGTCGTGGTGAGTGATCACCGCGGCCAGCGCCTTCGCCAACGCGGCACGGTCGGTACCGGGGTCCAGTTCGGCGAGGACCGACTGGTTGAAGTGCTCCGGGTGCACGGTCTGGGTCTCGAAGAACCAGTGCTGGATCGGCGTCAGAGGCACGTCACCGGTCACCGGGCCCTGGTCGACGGCCTTGAGCACGGTGCCCGCACCCGCGGCGGCCAGGGAAGCCACGGTCGGATGCCGGAACAGGTCGCGGGGCAGCACCGTGAGACCGGCCTGGCGGGCGCGGGAGGCGATCTGGATGCTGAGGATCGAGTCGCCGCCCAGTTCGAAGAAGTTGTCCTCGACGCCCACCTGCGGCACACGCAGGACCTCGGCGAAGATCCTGGCCAGCTCCAGTTCCTCGGCGTCACGGGGTGCCACGTGGCCGGACGTCGTCAGTGCCGCCCAGTCGACCTCGGGCAGCGCGCGGCGGTCGACCTTGCCGTTGACGTTGAGCGGCAACCGGTCCAGCGGCACGAACACCGAGGGCACCATGTAGTCCGGCAGAGTCCGCGCCAGGAACGCTCGCAGTTCGGTGGTGTCCGGGGTTCCGACGACGTAGGCGACGAGCCTCTTGCGACCGGCGCTGTCCGCGGTCGCGACGGTGACGGCCTCGGCCACGTCTGCGTGGCCGAGCAGCGCGGCCTCGATCTCGCCGAGCTCGATCCGGAACCCGCGGATCTTCACCTGGTCGTCGGTCCGGCCGACGAACTCCAGTTCGCCGTCAACCGTCCAGCGGACGACGTCACCCGTGCGGTACATCCGTTCGCCCGCGGTGCCGAAGCCCGGCACCGCCACGAACCGGTCCGCGGTCATCCCGGGCTGGTCCAGATACCCGCGGGCGAGTCCGGCACCGGCGATGTACAGCTCCCCCGGCGCACCGATCGGCACCGGACGCAGCGCACTGTCCAAAACGTACACACGCACGTTGTCCAGCGGACGCCCGATCGGCACGACATCGGGGACCGCGGCCACACCGACCATGCTTCGCTGGGTGGCGTACGTCGTCGTCTCGGTCGGCCCGTAGACGTCGACGACGACAAGGCCTGGGCAGGCGGCGGCCACGCGCCGCAACGCCGCGGCGGGAACGATCTCCCCGCCAGTCCAGACCTCCTGCGCGCCGGCGAGGCAGTCCGGCGCGTCCTGGGCGACCATCCGGAACAGACCGGAGGTGAGGAACAGCCCGGTGACCCCGTGCTCGTCGATCATCCGGCGCAGCACGTCGGCGTCCACCTCGCCCGGAGGTGCCAGGACGACGCGTCCGCCGTTGAGCAGGGGCACCCACAGTTCGTACGTCGAGGCGTCGAAGGCCAACGGCGAGTGCAGAAGCACGCATTCGTGCCCGCCACCGCGGAACCGGCGGTCGCGGGCGAACGAGGTGACGTCGCACTGGCGGGCCATCACTCCCTTCGGAGTTCCAGTCGAACCCGACGTGTACATCACGTAGGCGAGGTTCTCCGGATCGACGACCACAGCAGGCGGATCAGTGGGCTCCCACACCAGATCGCGATCCACGACGATGCGGCGTCCACTGTGGACATCCGTCGACTCCCACCGCTGATCGACCAGCAGCACCGGAACACCGGCCAGCACGGCGCGCATCCGTTCAACGGGAGCCCGCACGTCGACCGGCACGTACGCGCCACCCGCCTTGACGACCGCGAGCTCCGCGACCACGACGTCGAGCGAACGCTCCATCAGCACACCGACGAGGGTCTCCGCCCGCACGCCCAGCTCGATCAGCCGGTGTGCGAGCTGGTTCGCCCGCGAGTCCAGTTCGGCGTAGGTCAGCGAACCGGCGTCCGACGTCACGGCCACCGCCTGCGGGGTGCGGCTCACCTGCTCCGCGAACAGGCTCGACACCGTGGCCGGCGCCAGCTCGTTGCCCGTGCTGTTCCACTCGACGACCATCTGACGTCGTTCGTCGGCAGTCGTGACGAGGAGCTGGGACACCCGCCGTTCCGCGTCCTCGGCGATGCCGCCCAGCACGAGCACGAGGTGGTCGGTCAGGCGGCTGATCGTGGCCGCGTCGAACAGGGCCGGGTCGTAGCCGAGCTCGACCGACAGCTGCCGTCCGGGAGTCACCATGACGCTCAGCGGGAAGTTCGTCGTCTCCACCGCGGACAGCTCGCGGAGCCCCAGACCGTGCGCGGCGGCGGCCTCGACGTCGATCGGGTAGTTCTCGACCACCACGATGCTGTCGAAGAGGGTGGTGCCGCTCTTCTGCAGCCGCGCCAGCGAGACGTGCCCGAACCGCTGGGCCTCTGCCTGGCCCGCCTGCACCTCCCGCAGCCACGTCAGCAGGTTCTGCCGGGGGTCGACGGCCAGCCGGGTGGGGATGGTGTTGATGAACATGCCGATCATCGACTCCACTCCGGCCAGCTCGGCGGGGCGGCCGGACACGGTCGTCCCGAACACCACGTCCCGCTGACCGCTGTAGGCCGACAACACCAACGCCCAGGCGCCTTGGACGACCGAGCTCAACGTCAACCCTGCCTGCTGAGTCATCGCACGCAGCCGGTCCGTCCGCTCCGCGGAGAGGGTCGCGTCCACGGTGTCCGACGACTCGGCGTGGTGGGCGTCCAGCGGGGGCCGGTCGTAGGGCAGCGGCGTGGGCGAGTCGAGGTCCCCGACGACGTCCTGCCAGTACTTGTCACTCGCGTCCTGGTCCTGTTCGGACAGCCACCGCAGGTAGTCGCGGAACGGCCGGCGGCTCACCGGCTCAGGAGCCCGGCCTCCCGCGAGCGCGGCGTGGGCGGCGAACACGTCCGAAAGAACGCCGAAGATGCTCCACCCGTCGAGCAGCACGTGGTGGAACGTCCACACGACCTGCACCTCGGTGGCGGACAGTCGCGCCAGCGCCAGCCGCATCAAGGGAGCGGTCCGCAGGTCGAGTCCCCGTTCGCGGTCCGCGGCCAGGAACTCGGCGAGCCGCTGCGCCCGATCAGCGGCGGACAGGTCGCTCCAGTCCAAGATGGACACCGGGATCGACGCCTCGCGCCGGACGACCTGCACCGGCTCGTCGACGTCCTCCCAGACGATGCCGCTGCGGCACACCGGATTCCGGTCGACCGCGTGCTGGAAGGACCGGGCCAAGGTCCGCGAGTCGCGAACACCGTCGAGCACGAACGTCAGCTGCTGGAAGTAGACGCCCTGATCACCCTGCGAGACCCCGTGGAACACCATGCCCCGCTGGGCCGGGGTGAGCGGGTAGACGTCCTCGACCGTGCGCCCGTCACCGGCGAGGAGGTCCACGCCCGCCTGGTCCAGCCGCGCGAGCGGGAAGTCCGAAGGAGTGCGTCCGCCTGCCTCAGGTTCCGCACAGTGCGCGACGATCTCCCGCAGCGCTGTGACCAGGCCCTCGGCCAATTCTCGGACAGTGCTCTCGTCCTGCACGTCCTCCGAGTAGAACCAGGTGAACTTGAGCGTTCCTTCCTCGACCATGCCGACGACGTCGAGCACGTGGGTGCGCCTGGCCGTCGGGTCATCGCTCAGCTCAAGTCCACTGTGGAGCCCCTGGTACAGCGCGCTCTCACCGGTCACCCAGTCGGTCTGGCCGAGGTAGTTGAACCGCACGGGCGGGGCGGGCGTGTGCGGCAGCTTGTTCGCGAGGTAACGCAGGGCGCCGTACCCCAGTCCGCGCCGCGGGACCGAACGCAACTGCTCCTTGACCGACTTCAGCGCCGCGCCCCAGTCGCCGGAGGTCGTCTCCAGCACCACCGGGAACATGGTCGTGAACCACCCCACCGTGCGAGAGGTGTCCACCCCGGCAAGGATTTCCTCACGACCGTGGCCTTCCAGATCCACCACGACCCGGTCGCCCAGCGCCCGGCCCAACGCCGCCAGCAGCACGTCGTTGACCTGCGTCCGATAGACCCCGGGAACGTCCTGCAGCACCGCTTTCGTCTCCGCGGCGCTCAACGCCACCGAGACCGACCGCGTCGACGCGACGCTGCCCGAGTCGGTCTCCGCGGTCGGGGTGACCGAGTCCCAGTACGTCAGCTCGTCGTCGAACCCGCCGCTGAGCGCGTGCTCGGTGAGTGTGCGCGACCAGTCCCGGAACGACGTGGTCTTCGGGCTCAGGGCCACGTTCCGGTAGGCGGCGTCGATGTCCTCCAGCAGGATCCGCCACGACACGCCGTCGACCACCAGGTGGTGCACGGCCAGCGACAGCACCGGCCGTTCGCCACCGACCAGCAGCACCGCCTTCAGCAGCGGCCCGTGACCGAGGTCGAAGGTCACCTCGCCGTCGGACAGGTTCCTCACCTCGAGAACGTCCGCGGGCTCGACAGGCGCGTTGTGCTGCGTCCATTGGCCGTCCACGATCTCGAACCGCATGCGCAGAGCGTCGTGGTGGGCGATCACCGTGTTCAACGCGCCGCGGAGTGCGTCCTGATCGACGTCGCCGGCCAGTTCCACCGCGAGCGACTGGCCGAAGTGCCGCGGGTCCGTGCGGGAGTCGAACAGCCAGCGCTGAACCGGTGTCAGGGGCACCGGGCCCGTCACCGGACCCTGGTCGAGCACCTCGGACGGTGCCGCCGTCACGTGCGGAGCGAGGGACGCGACGGTCTGATGGAGGAACAGGTCCCTCGACATCACCGTCAGACCCGCCTGGCGCGCCAGGGACACGACCTGGATGCTCAGGATCGAGTCACCGCCCAGGCCGAAGAAGTTGTCTTGGACGCCGACCTGCTCCAGGCCGAGCACGTCGGCCCAGATCCCGACGAGCACGCGTTCGACGTCGGTCCTGGGCTCCACGTAGCCGGTGCGACCGGCGCCGAAGTCCGGTTCAGGCAGGGCGGCGCGGTCGAGCTTGCCGCTGGAGTTGAGCGGAAACGCGTCGAGGGCGACGAACGCCGACGGGACCATGTAGTCCGGCAACGTCCGGCCGAGAAGATCACGCAGTTCGGCGACGTCGACGGCCGTCGCGACGACGTAGGCGACGAGCCGTTTGTGGCCGGACTCCTCCTGCCGGACGACCACGACCACGTCGTCGATGTCGTCGTGCTGCCGGAGGGCGGCCTCGACCTCGCCGAGCTCGATCCGGAACCCGCGGATCTTCACCTGGTGGTCGGCCCGGCCGAGGTACTCCAGTTCGCCCGCACGGTTCCACCGCACGACGTCCCCGGTGCGGTACAGCCGGGCACCCGGCTCGCCGAACGGGTCCGCGATGAAGCGGTCCGCCGTCAGACCCGGCCGGTTGAGGTAGCCGCGGGCGAGGCCGCGGCCGCCCAGGTGGAGTTCGCCGGGAACGCCGACCGGGGCAGGGCGCAGCGACGGGTCGAGCACGTAGGCGGTGGTGTTGGCGATGGGACGGCCGATCGGCGGCGCCTGCCGCTGGTCGCCACCGTCGGAGTACCAGGCCGCCGCGTAGACCGTCGCCTCGGTGGGGCCGTAGATGTTGGCGATCCTGCTGCCGGGCAGCGCGGTGCGGATGTCCTGGACCAGTGCCGCCGGCAGCGCCTCACCCGCGAGGACGACGGTGTTCGCGCTGAGGGGTAATCGGTCCTGGGCGAGCAGCTGGGCGAACGCCGACGGAACTCCGCCGATCAGGCTGACCTGCCCGGTCACCGCGCCCTCGCCGAGCGCCAGCAGGTCGCGCACGATCTCGACGGTGCCGCCGACGGCCAGCGGACCGAAGATCTCGAACACGGACACGTCGAAGGTCAGCGAGGTCGACGCCACGACCCGGGCCAGGCCGGTCGCGCCGAACTCGGCCGCCGCCCAGGCCACCAGGTCGACCATGCTCCGGTGGGAGACCACGACTCCCTTGGGGCGGCCGGTCGAGCCGGACGTGTAGATCACGTACGCCGGACTGTCCACGTGCAGACCGCCGGCCGGATCGTCTGCCTGGCTCGCGGCAAGTTCTTCGACGACAGCGGGAGCGTCGAGGACCAACCGGGTCACGTTCTCGTGGTCGGGGATCCGGTCGGCGACACCGGTCGTCGTCAGGACCAACGCGGGGTGGGCGTCGTCGAGGATCAGGGAGATCCGTTCGGCAGGGTAGCCGGGGTCGATCGGCAGGTATGCGGCGCCGGACTTCAGCACGGCCATGGCCGCCACGACCAGGTCGGCGGACCGGGGCATCGCCAGCACGACGGACCGCTCGGGTCCCACACCCGCGCTGATCAGCAGGTGCGCCAACCGGTTGGCCCGCTCGTTCAGATCCACATAGGACAGCCGGACGTCGTCGCAGACCAGGGCCGTGGCCTCCGGTGTCCGTGCCACCTGCGCTTCGAACAACGCGGGCATCGTCGTCGGGGGAACGTCCTGCGCGGTGTCGTTCCACGCCACGACGACCTGCTGTCGTTCGGCATCGGTCAGCAGGGGCAGTTGCGCCGGCGTGCTGCCCGGCTGGGAGGCGATTCCGTTCAACAGCACCACGAGGTGCTCGGTCATCCGTTCCACGGTGGCCGCGTCGAACAGGTCGGTGTTGTACTCGATCGCGACGTCCATGCCGTCGGATCCGCGCGGCCAGAACTCGACCACGAGGTCGAACCTGGCGGACGGCCGCGGCAGATCCTGCTCGGTGATCCGCAGTCCACCGGCCTCGTGCGGCCGGACCACCGCGTTCTGCAGGACGACCAGGGCCTGCACGAGCGGCGTCCGGCTGGGGTCGCGTTCGGGTCGCAGTTCCTCGACGACGCTGTCGAAGGGAACCTCCCCGTTGGCGAACGCCTCCAGCACGGTCTCCCGGACCTCGCGGAGGAACTCGGTGAACGGCCGGGCGGGCTCGACCCGCGAACGCAGCACGAGGGTGTTGACGAAGAAGCCGGCGAGTCTTTCCAACTCGGCTCTCTCACGGCCGGCGACGACGGTTCCCACCGCGATGTCCTGCTGGCCCGCGTAGCGCGAGAACAACACCTGCACGGCCGCGGTGAGCGTCATGAACACGGTGGCGCCGTGCTCACGTCCCACTGCCGCCAGTCCCTCGATCAGCTCCGACGGCAGGGACGCGCGGTGAATCGCGCCAGCGCTCGTGCGCAGGTGCGGACGGGGCCGGTCGGTGGGCAGTTCCAGCGGCCGGACACCGGCCAGCTTCTCCTTCCAGTAGCCCAGTTGCTCAGCTGAGGCCGGAGTGGACAGCTGCGAACGCTGCCACACCGCGAAATCCGGGTACTGGATCGGCAGTTCGGGCAGGTCCGCACCCGCGTAGAGCTTGCCCAGCTCGTCCACCAGCAGGCCGACCGACCAACCGTCGGTGACGATGTGGTGCTGGCTCAGCATCAGGACGTGGTCGTCGTCGGCGATCCGCACCAGCACCGCACGGGTCAGCGGGCCCTGCCGGAGGTCGAACGGCAGCGACAGCTCCTCCGCCAGGACCTGATCCAGATCCATTGTGGACAGTTCGACCACGCGCAACGGAAGATCGGCCTCCGCGGCCACGACCTGGACCCCACGACCGTCCACCGTGTGGACCGTTGTCCGCAACGACTCGTGCCGGGCGCTCAGAGCGGTCAACGCGGCCCGCAGCGCGTCGACGTCCAGCGGCCCGGACAGGCGCAGCCCGACCCCGGTGTTGTACTCCGTCCCTCCGCCGGTCAGGTTGTCGAGGAACCACAACCGTTGCTGCGCGGAGGAAAGAGGTAACGCCTGATCCCTGAGAGCAGGCGTTACCTCCGTCTGTGCGGACTCCGGCCGGACGGGCAGCAACTCGGCGAGCTCCGCGACCGTGCCGGCGTCGAACACCGCACGCGCGGACAGCCCGATCCCGAACGCGGCGCGCACTCGTGCCAGCACCTGAGTGCCGAGGATCGAGTCACCACCGAGTGCGAAGAAGTCGTCCTCGACGCCAACGCCGCGCACGCCCAGAACCTCTGCCCAGATCCCCGCCAGAATCCGTTCGTTGTCAGTCCGCGGCTCCACGGACCCCGCCGCTGTGCCCGACGGCTCAGGCAACGCGCCGCGATCCAGCTTGCCGTTGGGGCTCAACGGCAAGCGGTCCAGCCGCACGAACACCGCCGGAACCATGTAGTCCGGCAGACTTCCGGCGACCACAGCCCGCAGCTCGGCCGTCAACGCCTCATCAACGTTCGACGTGGCCACGTACGCCACCAGCCGCTTGCCACCCGACAGCTGTTCCTGTGCCACGACAACAACATCGTCAACGTCCGCGTGCCCTCGCAGCACCGTCTCGATCTCGCCGGGCTCGATCCGGAACCCGCGCACCTTCACCTGGTGGTCCATCCGGCCGATGAACTCCAGGTCCCCCGCCGGATTCCACCGAACCCGGTCTCCTGTCCGGTACATCCTCGATCCCGCGGGCCCGAACGGGCACGCCACGAAGCGCTCCGCCGTGAGGCCCGCACGCCCCAGGTACCCGCGCGCCAGCCCGGCACCGGCCACGTACAACTCGCCCGCGACGCCCACGGGAACCGGACGCAACCCGTCGTCCAGCACGAACACCCGGGTGTTCCTGATCGGTCTGCCGATCGGGGGAACCTCCCCTGCCGTCAACGGCTCGCTCCACGTCGAGACCACCGTGGACTCGGTCGGCCCGTACGAGTTGATCAGCCGTCGGCCCGGCGCCCAGCGCGCCACCAGCTCCGCCGAGCACGCGTCCCCGCCCACCGTCAGCATCCGCAGGCCAGGCAGGTCCACGCCCTCGGGCACCGTCGCCAGCGCGACCGGCGGGATCAACGCGTGCGTCACACCCCGGGACGCCACGACGTCCGCCAACGCCTCCCCCAGCAACGGCCCGGGCGGAGGGATCACCAGCGCCGCACCCGCCGGCAACGACATGCACAGTTCGAGCACCGACGCGTCGAAACTCGGCGACGAGAACTGCAACACCCGATCACCGGCACCGACTTGATAGTGCTCGATCTCGGCCGCCGAAAAGCTCGCCAACCCGGCGTGCGACACGACGACGCCCTTGGGACGTCCCGTCGAGCCTGACGTGTAGATCACGTACGCCGCGTTCGCCAAATTCAGCGGGGACAGGCGATCCGGCCGGTGACCGATACCGTCCTCCGTGGACAGTTCATCCATCAGCAATACATCGGAATCAGGCACCACATCGGCGAACTCCGTCGTCGTCACGACCAGCACCGGCCGCGAGTCCGACAGCATGAAGGAGATCCGCTCGGCCGGATAGGCGGGATCGACCGGCAGGTACGCCCCGCCCGCCTTCGCCACCGCCAGCTGCGCGACAACGATGTCGACAGACCGCGGCAACACCAGCGCCACGATCCCCTCCGGCCCCACACCGCGCGCGATCAACACGTGCGCGAGCCGGTTCGCCCGCTCGTCCAACTCGGCGAAGCTCAACGTCCCGCCGTCGAACACCACGGCTGTCGCTTCCGGCGACCGGTCGACCTGTGCCTCGACCAGCTCCGCCAGCGTCAGTCCCGGAAGGTCGATCTCTCCCAGCGGCACGGACGGGTCCCCGGCGAGCACGAAGCCGAGATGCTCGGCGAACCGTTCAGCCACAACCGGATCCACGCCATCTCGCTGAAATTCGACCACGCTCGACACACCACCCTCGTGCTCGACCTGGCACACCACCAGATCGGCTAGTTGAAGTCCCGGCAACGACGGTGTGTCGGCGAAGCGATCCGCCACGACCACCGTCGGCCATGAGTCGTTCAGGCTCGTTCGTGCGCCAAACCGCCCACCTGGGCCAAAAAGCCTGCGAGCGGGCCCGCATCATCCACTGTGGACTGCGGCGCCGCTACCGTCGCGAACGAGCCGACCACCGGGTCGAGGTCACCGTCGCGGCCACGACCAGCGGGTCCGCGTCGTGGAGAGTGGCGCGGTCGCAGTGAACGTGCACGCTGAGCGTCTCCGGCACGATGTACAACGACCGTTCGTCGACTTCGTTACGGTGCGCGGAAAACAGCACCACATGTTCGTCCTCTTGCACCAGCACCGCGTCGGCCGACGCGGTCGCGTCCAGCGCACCGAGCAGCCGAGTCGAACAACTCACAGTCTCGTGCGGCAACGTGTCGTGGGCCATGGGGGATGTCGAACCTTCCGGGCGCGTCGAACCGACCGGCGCCCGTCGGAGGACGTCGGGAACTCAGTGCACAAGGTTGTTCTGTGTCAAGGTTTACGGCGACCGGCGACACGACCGCCGGTCTGGATCCCGCTCACCTGTCCCGTCGACGAATCGCCCAGGAAGCGACCACCGAGAATCCGGCGACCGGAGGCAGGCTCACGGACAGAGAAGAGCCAGCCCTCGTGCAGCGCGAGGTCCTGGTACCTCTCTCCGTTGACCGCGAGGGAGGCCGTGTCACCGTCCGGCCCGTCCACCACGTACTCCACGTCTCCATTCCGGTAACTGCCGAACATGTTGCCAGGTAATGGAATTTGCTCGTTCAACTCTGGCAGGGCGTAGTGCCCCACGGGTATGTCCCTCGACCGCAGCTCGTAAACCAACTCGTCCCACAACGCCGAGCCGGTGCCGGAATTCGTGGTGAGGGCGACTACGCGGTCGTGCGCCGGATCGACTCGAAGGCGGCAGGACGTGCCGTCGGCGTTGCCGTCGTGACCGGCCCAGTCGCCGTCGGCACCCCGGAATACGGCCCAGCCCAGCCCCCACCCGTCGGCGAGACCGAACGGTTCGGCGCCGGCGACAGGGCGTCGCATGTCCTGGCACACATCGGGATCCAGCGGTGCGGAGCCGGCGAGATGCGCGAGCCCGAACCGGACCAGGTCCTTGGCGCTCAACGCGAGCGCACCACAGGCGGCTTCGACCGCTCGGATCGTCTGGGCGACCGCGACGGCCCTGCCGCTCGTCTCGTTCACGGCGTGCCCCGGCACGAAGGAGTCGCGCGCACCCGGCCGCACCGTGAACGACGGTTCCACGCCGAGCGGCTTGAGCAGGAGCGCCTCGACCGCGTCCCACCAGCTCATCCCGGTGATCTCCTCGACCATTCGGCCGATCAGCACGTATCCGACGTTGGAATAGGTGAACCCGGAGCCGGGAGGCTGGACGAGAGCGAGCTCGCGGCAGTCGCGCAGGTACTGGCGCGTTGAGGAGGCGGCGTCGGACCGTTCGTCCAGACTCGACGGCAACCCGCTGGTGTGACTGAGGATCTGACGCAGAGTCAGTCGGCCACCGAGGCTGTCCACTTCGGTGCCCAGTTCGGGAAGGTGCGCACCGACGGGGTCGTCCAGATCGAGGTCACCATCGGCCACCAGGAGCATCGCGAGCGACGCCGTGAACGTCTTGGTGATCGACCCCACCGGGAACTTGGCGTCGGAGTCGACGTCGCCGGCGGTCACGTCGATCGCCCGGCCGTCTCCGTGGAGGGAGAGCTGGGCGGCGGGAACACCGTGGCGTCGCGCGAGATCGGCGAACATCTTCCCGAGCTGCGCGGTGTCGGTGCCGGGCATGAAAGCGAGTCCTCCCGATGCTTGCGCTACCGGGGTCCAGGGCAACACCGCGACGTTACGTCTCCCGCACACCGGCGAGTACCGCCGGATACCGCAGCATCCGCCATTCGGCCGTGCGCCGAATCACGCCTAAAACCGCGTCCACGCAGTCTGCGAGGGACGGTGGTCCTCTCGGACGTTCTCGCACGTGGTCCGGTGGGTGCCACGACGTCAAGGGGTCCGTTCTAGGGTGGACGGATGAAGGTTCTGTCCATCCAGTCGGTCGTCGCCCACGGCCACGTCGGCAACTCCGCCGCCGTGTTCCCGCTGCAGCGCCTCGGGGTCGAGGTCGTCCCGATCCCCACCGTGAACTTCTCCAACCACACCGGGTACGGCGCGTGGCGCGGTCCGCTCCTGCCGCCGTCGGACGTGGCCGAGATCCTCCTCGGGGTGGAAGAACGCGGAGTGTTCCCGCAGGTCGACGCCGTGCTGTCCGGCTACCAGGGCGGCACGGGCATCGCCGACGTGATCATCGACGCGGTGCGCAGGGTGAAGGCCGCGAACCCGGCGGCGCTCTACGCGTGCGACCCGGTGATGGGCAACGCCAAGTCCGGCTGCTTCGTCGCGCCCGAGATCCCCGTGCTGCTGCGCGACAGGGTCGTGCCGGCGGCCGACATCATCACCCCGAACCAGTTCGAGCTGGGCTTCCTCACCGGCACCGAACCGGCGAGCGTCGAGGAGACGCTGGCGTCGGCCGACCTCGCCCGCGCGATGGGCCCGTCGACCGTGCTGGTCACGAGCGTCGAGCGCCCCGACCGGGAGGAGGGCACGATCGAGATGCTCGTCGTGGACACCGCCGGGTCGTGGCTGGTGAGCACCCCGCACCTGCCGTTCAAGGCGAACGGGTCCGGCGACGTCACGGCCGCGCTGTTCACCGCCCACTACGTCCAGACCAAGGACGCGGCGCTGGCGCTGGAGCGCACCGCGTCGAGCGTCTTCGACCTGATCGACCTGACCTACCGCTCCGGTGAGCGCGAGCTGCGGCTGGTGCAGGCCCAGGAGTACTACGCGACGCCGCGGATGCAGTTCAAGGCCGAGCAGGTGCGCTGAGCCCGAGTCGCGCCACCCCGCGCAGGACGACCTGTGACCGTTCGACCGCCACCCGTGCTGGTCGGTGCCGAGCCACGAGACCGACAGCACCGGGTGGCGGGCCGGACGGTGCAGCCGCTCCCGCGTCCCCCGCCCAACTCAACGCCAAGCCCGATCCCCCGTAGAACGTCGACTGTTCCGGTGACCTCGCGGCCGACGCCGGCGCGTCTCCGCAGGTGGTGACGACTTAGGAGGTCAGCGGACCCATGCCGGCAGGAACGTCCAGGAGCGTGCTCAGATCTGCTTGTGCGCGCCTACAGCTCACTTGTCGGCCTGTCCGGGGTGGTGGTAGGGGTCCTCGAACGGGACTCCTTGCCGCCACAGGTCGCACAGCGCCTTGTTGACCGTGACCTCGTCCGCCGGTGTTGCCGGCAGAGGGAGGTGGAGCGATCCGATCAGGTCGAACCGGTGCAGGTCGAACGCGGCCCGCACGGCCTCCGCGTAGCTCTCCGCCGCTCGCCGCGCGCCCGAGTAGGCGAGCACTCCGATCGCGGCAGGCGCCAGGGTCAGCAGCAGCCACGGTCCGGAACGGAGGAGCAGCGCCGCCGAGACCACGGCGACGAAAGCGCCGGTGACCGCGGTCCGGGCGCTGGAGTCCAGGACGTCGCGGCGATCGTCGACGATCGCTCGCATGCGGTCGCCGAGCACGACGTAGAGCCTTGGCCACGCGACCACCGCGTCGAACCCGTACACGCGCCCTGCTGTGTCCTCCATGGCGGTCAGGGCGTTGCCGAGTGCTGTGGCGCGGACGAGGTGGTCGTCATGCGGGAACCGTCGCGACAGCAGCTCCCCAGCCTCTGCGGCGCGCAACACCGCCTCGGGGGCCGGCTGTGTGCCTTCGTCGAACTCGGCGGGCTCGGCAAGTGCCTGGAGCCGCTTCTTGCGACGCAACTGCCACCACCGGCCCGCGGCTCGCGGCCATCTCGGCCATCGGCCTTCCAGCAGCCGGACCGCGGCGAGCTGCACAGGGGTGAGCAGAAGGGAGACCAGCACGACGGCGAGGACGATCAGCAGCACCTGGCCCGCACCGAGCTTGGCGGTGGTGGCCCAGGCAGTGCCGAAGTCGATCCGGTTCCCAGGCGCACCGGCCCACACCAACGTCAGCAGGAACCAGGTGCCTGCGAACGTGGGAAGGAAGCTCACCACGAAGAACCGCAGCGAAAGAATGTCGAGCGAGGACTTGGCGACGTCGGCCGGGCTCATCGGACCAGCCGCATCGGGCCGTGACAGACCGGGACGGCCCGCTCGTCGTAGAAGATCCGGTGCACGGTGCGGTCGCAGACGCCGCATTCGAAGCGGATCAGCCGGAACGCGGTCGACTGCCCTGGCTGGGCCGCGCGGTCGCCGTCGCTGAACGTGCGTCTGCCGGAGAAGAACTCGGCTTCGAGGAAGGAACGCGACGTCGCGCCGATCAGTCGTCCCTCGACCGCTAGGACGATCCCACCGGGGTGGCCGTCCGTCAGCAGCAGTGCTTCCAGCGCCGCGGCCGCGGCCGTCACCGGAGTTCCCTCACGCAGATCGACCGTCACCCAGGACGGGTCCGGTGTCAGTTCGGGGTCGACCAGCAGGTCGTATCCCGGGGGGAGGTCCACTGCGAGCTCCTTCGGAGTCAGGGGCCGACGTGCACGTAGCAGGCCCACACTTCAGGACGGCGCGGTAGCCGCCGGTGCAGTTCCCGGGTGGCCCGGTGCACCGCGAGAGCAGCGGCGTCGACGCCTTCCGGCCGCACCAGGGTCGCGTAGACGGCATCGGCGACGGCGGGCGACTGCCCGTCGTCCGCCGACCACAGGGTTCCGATCACGTGGCGGTAGCCGGCCGCCGACAGCCCGGAGGCCAGGCTGATCGACTCGTCGATCAGCGCGATCCCGCCGACCGCGGTGTCGCACGCCGACAGGAAGGCGAGCTCCGCCTGCGTGAGCCGCAACGCGACCAGGTCTCGCACGGTCAGCGGGCGGTCCCAGAGCCTGATCTGCCCGTTGGCCGGCTCGGTGATGTCCTGGTGGCCGTGGCAGCAGAAGTGCGCCCACCGGTGATCTTCCAGCAGTTGCGTGACGGCGTCGCGGGTCGCTTCCTCGCCGCGGAGCACCGTCGGTGTCGTCAGGGGTGCCAGCCTGCTGCTCAGCACGCGCAGCTCGTCGTCTACCGACGGCAGGGGTGCCTGTCCCGGCGTCTCGGGCAGGCCGATCGCGAGCACCGACGGGACTGCGTCCGACACCGGGCGGGCGCGTGCCGAGGTCAGGATCGACAGCGTTGGTGTGTACGAGGACACCACTCGGTCGAAGACTCGGTCGGAGTCGCGGCCCGCGGCGTGAATCGGCTGGAACGACAGCGGCCCGACGAGGCACCACCACACGCGTGGCGCGGTCTCGTCCTCGTGGAGCTCCCCTTCGAACCCCAGATGGGTCAGGACCGGCTCCGCGATCCTGTCCCACAGCTCGGCCAGCAGCGAACGGAGGTTGCTGCGCGCCGCCACGCGGGAGGCCAGTCCGGTGCCCGTCAGATCGGTGATCACCGACAGGAGCACGTTGCACATGCGCAGCGCGTCGTCGAGATCGAGCGGCAACGGCAGAACGTCGACTCCCGCCGCGGTCACGATCAGGGCGTCACAGCGCAGCCTGCTGGTGTTGACCAGCACCACCGGTCCCCCGGCCGCGGCCTGGGTCAGGTCGGCGAACGGCATGGGCAGCAGGAAGTGTTCGAAGCCGGGGAGACCGCGGATCTGCTGGAGCAGTTCCTCCCACTCCGTCACCAGCCTCGTGTGCGCGTCACGCCGTCGCCTGGTCGAGGTGGGATCGAGGTCGGCCACGTCGGCGTCGGCCGCGGCGAGCCGGGCGCGCAGGCCGGTGAACCGCTCGGCGAGATCCGGAACGTGCGCGAGCAGTGCGGAGAGGTCCTGCTGCGACCGGAGTGCGTCCGCCCACAACACCGAGCGCCCGTGGTCGAGCAGTTCCACGGCCCGTCGCGGCCGTCCCACCTGCAACGCACAGGCGGCGGCGTCGGCCGCGACCCCTGTCCAGTCGGCGATCAGGTTCTCCCTGGTGGTCCGGTTGAGCCGGCGGCCGGTCAGATCGGGCAGCAACGCGACCGCCGCGGTGAACCCCTCCAGGGCCTCCGCGTGGTCGTCGCGGGTCATCGCCAGCATGCTCCAGAACCGGGCGGCTTTGGCACGCACTTCCGGCCGGGCGAGCGGGTGGGACGCCGCTGCCCGGTAGGCGTCGATCGCGGCTTCGGCGTCGGCGGGGTCGTCCGACACCGCGAAGCGATGTTGCCGGGCCGTGCCGAGGAGCACCAGGGTGGCCGCGCGTGCGGGATCGTCCGGCGGCGTCAGGTCCAGTGCCTGCTGGTGCGCGTCCACTGCCCGGTCGAGGTTCGTGAGCCGCCCGTCGGACGTGCTCGCCGTGATGAGCCCGAGCAGGTTCAGCACCTCGGCGCTGCCCTCGGACCGCGGCGCCTCGGCCAGTGCGCTGAGGCACAGGCGTTCCGCCTCAGCCAGGTCCTCCCGGTCTCCGTCCAGCTCGTCCCTTCCACCGGCGAGCACGAACGCGAGGTTGAGCGCGATCTTGCCTCTGGACACGTTCGCCGCGCCGATGGTGGCGAACGCCTCCCGCGCCAGCGTGATGGCTTCCTGCCGGTACGCGGGGTTCTTGCGGGCGGCGAAGAGGTTCATCAGAACGTCGCTGAGGTTCGCCAGCAGGAGCGGACGATCGGGAACGTCCGGTCCCATCGCCGCGATCGCCCGGCGCGCCACCTCGGCCGCCTCGGCCAGGTCCGCCGGTTCACCCGTGTGGCGATAGCGCAGCAGCAAAGCCTGCCGGAACGTGTCGACGCAGGCAGCGTGGCCCGCCGTCCCGCGCTCCGAACTCTCCACCGCGGCACGTGCCTCCAGCACGGCGTCGTCCAGATCGGCCACGCGTCCCATGCGGGAGAACCGCCGCAACAGCGAGGCGGCCAGTCCGGTCCGCACGGCGTCGCGCGCCCAGTAGTCGTCCGGCATGATCCGCACGGCGCGCCGGTGGTGCTCGACGGCCCGGCCGATCAGGTCGATGTCGCCCGTGAGCTCGAACCGCAACGCCGTGACGGTCGCCAGCAGGTGCAGCGCTCTCGTCTCCTCGGTGTGGCCGGGTGGGGTGAGGGAGACCGCGGCCTCGGCGCACTCGGTGGCCTCGACCAGGTCGCTCTCGATCCCGAAATGCACGTAGGAGGTCGACAACGCGGTCCCCAGCGACCACAGGCGAGCCGAGCGCGTGCCGGGAAGGGCGTCGTCCCCGGTGTCACGGAGGGCGGCGCGACCGGCGGTGACCGCCTCTCGGAGATCGGCGGCGTCACCGCTGTGCTCGAACCTGATTCTCAGTGCGAGACACAGGTCGCTCCACTGCATCCCCGCCGTGCCGTGATCCGCCGTGGCGGCCTCAGCGGCCGTTCGCAGCAGTGTGACCGCCGCGTCCAGGTCGGCCATGTTCCCCGTTCCCTCGAACCGGCTGCGCAACGCCACCGCCAGGACGTTCAACCGGGTGCCGCGGCGGGGATCGTCCGGCGACGTCGCCTCGACCGACGCCCTGCCCTCGTTCACCGCCTCCTCGACGTGTTCCGGCCGTCCAGTGCGGTCGAAGACCATGCGGGCACCGTTGCTCAGTCCCACCCGCATCTCCGGCAGGTCTTCGGCATCCGCCGCGGCGACCGACTCGCGGAACATCCGCAGCGCGTGCTCACCGTCTTCGCCGAGCCCCGAGTTGTGGTAGCGCGTGAGCCACGCGCTACCCACGTCGTTCAGAGATCCCGCCCGCAACGGATGCCGGGCCGGCAGCATCTCGACGGCCTCGAGGAGAACGCCGATGGCGCGGTCGATCAGAACCAGGTCACCTCGCCGGGCGCCCTCGTCCGCCATCCTCCTGCCGGTGACGGTCAACGTCCGCACGCGCTGGTCGAGCACCAGCTCGCCCGCTTCGTCGAGCCGTTTGCGCGCCAACGGGTGCAGCCACTGCGGCGCGATGTCGTGCACCATCGCGAACAGCTTCAGCATCGTGTGGAGGTCGCGACCGGCCAGTTCGATCGGCGAGGACTCGTACCGGGCCCAGTGCAACATCCCCACCCACATCAGGGCTTCCGGGTCACGCACGAGGATCCCCTGGTCCGCGTAACCGGGACCCAGCAGCCGCACGGCCTCGGCGACGGCCTCGGGCGCGAGCACCGAAGAGCCGTCCTGGGACCGGGTGAACGCCATGAACCGGTCCTGGATCGCCTTCAGGTACTTCTCGCGCATGGACGGGTAGTCGGCTTCCGAACCGATGTCGTTAGCCCCTCCCCTTCCTCGCCCGGTCAGCGGGCTCGTGCCGGGAGGAACGTGCGGACGTCGACGCGGGCGAACCGGCGCGGGACCGTTGTGCGCATGCGGCTTCTGGCCTGTCGGACACGGCGGCTACCGAAGAGCGGGCCCGATCCACCGGCGGACCAGAGCCCGCAGCTGGTCGTCGGTGAGCGCCGGCGTCGAGGGATGCTGCAGGAACGACAGGAAGAGCCGCATCAGGATCTCGGCGAGCCCCTGGAGCTCGTCGTCGGTGGCGATCCCGGCACCGGCCCAGTCCACCGGCACCTCGCGGAGGATGCGCGCGCCGAGCGCGAAGGACTCCGGGGAGGTCACCGCGACGGTGAAGAAGTCGGATTCGCCCGCCTGCAGGAGCAGGCCCAGGTACGGCTCCCGCGGGACCTCCAGGACGCCGAACACCACGGACTCCACGGCCACCTCGGCCGGGCTGCCGAACGAGGCGAGGTGCCGTGCCATCCGCGCGGCGAAGTCCTCGACGCCTGCCAGCGCGACGGCGCTGAGGATGTCCGCGAGGCGTGGGAAGTAGCGGTAGACGGTCTGCCGCGTCACGCCCGCCTCGGCGGCGACCACGGACATGCTGGTCTTGGCGAGCCCGACGCGGTCCACACAGGCCATCGCCGCCTTCACGATCCGGCGGCGCGCCTCGTCCTCGGTGCCGGGAGGGTTGCCCTGCCAGCCGTGGTACCCCATGCGCACCATCATCCCTGAGAGCGTTGGCTCACACGGTGGAAGGTGCTTTCCGGTGCACGCGACGCAGCGCCGCGAGCAACAGACCGGCCCCGATGAAACAGGCGAGCGCGTAGAGCGCGCCTGCGATCGGTGGGCCGTCAGGAAGAGCGCTGAGCCAGAACACCGCCATTCCGCCCAGGTAGACGGCTGGGTAGATCCGGACGAAGGCGGACAGCGGTTCACCAGGGCCCGGCGACCTCAGCTGCGACAGGACGATCCAGCCACCGGCCAGCCACACCAGAGCCAGCTCGACGCCGAGAACCCAGGCCTGGGCGGTGGCGTTGCCGCTGAAGAGGCTCGACGGAATGCCCGCGATCGTCATGGTCGGTGGCGTGAGGACGCCGGCGAGCAGGACGCGCGGCACCAACGACCGCCCGCGGCGCTCGCCGGCCAGGCGCACGACCAGATACGTCATGGCCCCCAACGAAACGGACGCGAACAACAGCATGCTCGTCATCGGCACCCCTGCCAGCGCGGGGTGGTTGACGATGCGGTTGTCCGGGTTCCAGGCCCACCACTGCAGCCGAGGTCCGATGTGGTCGAAGACCTCGTAGAACACCTGGCAGGCGAAGGCGACGGCGACCGACCCCACGAGCGCGCCGCGGCGCCGGAAGATGCCGAGCGACCGCACCAGCTCGTAGGCGAGCTGACTGATCACCGGGTAGAACGCGATGATGTAGAGCGGCAACCTGTCCCACATGAACTGCACGGTGAACTGGTTGTGGGCGAAGATGAAACCGTAGATCTCGTCGAGTCCGAACCACTCCGGGAAGTACAGCGGCGGTTCGACCACCGCGAGGTACACCAGCGACGTCCACCACAGCGCCAGGTTGATCGGATCGCCGTGGCGGTAGCGGCGCACCGCGTGCACCAGAGCGAAAACGGCGCCGCCGATGACGAGCAGCTCGAGCAGCGGCATCGTCCAGTGCGCGAGATCCCACGGAAACCGCACCGAGACCACGGGTGACACGTCGTGGCAGTCGAAGCCGAGGCCGCGGACGACGGCTTCCGCCTCCGGCCCGCACCCGGCGCTCATCGAGCGGTAACCGTTGCCGCGGCACCGTTCGGCGAGTAGTCCGTGGCCGGCGGCTCCGCCTGGGGATCGAACCCGAAGGGGATCCGCTGCCGTCCCAGCGCCGTCCGGATCCGGTAGCGCACGAGCGCCGCGATCACCCGCGGGTTCCGCATCATCTCGCCCAGCGACTCGTCCATGTTGAACACCTTCGCGAAGTGCTTGTCGACCACCTCGTACTCACGCGCCGCACCGACGATGAGGCTGAAAGCCGGGCCGGACATGGCCGCGAGAACGCGACGCCACCACTCCGGCACCTTCTCGGTGCCCACCGCGCACTCGTAGCCCTGGTCCCTCGCCATGGCCAGCGACCAGGGCACGGTGAGCGATTTGCGTTGTGCCGCGGAGAACCTGGTGCAGACCTCCGCGTCGAGGCGTCGCGCGCGAGACAGGTGCTCGCGCAGCAACAGCGCGGACATCGCCGCAGAGCTGATTCCCTGTGCGTAGAACGGGTTGAACGCGCAGATCGAGTCGCCGACGAACACCAGACCTGGTGTGCTCACGCGGTCGTAACGCCGCCACTTGTTGCCCGTCGACCGGGTCAGGTGCACCTCCGAGGTGGGTGAACACCGGTCCATCGCGGCCGCGAACAACGGCGTCCGCACCCGGCGCGCCGACTCGACGAACGCCTCGGTGGTGCGGGGCATGTCGATTCCCCACGAGCCCATGCAGGCGATGACCCGGTTCCCCTCGACGGGAAAGAAGTTCACCAGGAACTCGTGCTCGGCGGGGTGCTCCCCCTTGTCCGGGGTGGGCATGATCACCAGGTGCCGCCACCACCACGACGCCGGTCGCTCGGCCGGTGAGGGCAGCTCGTACCAGCGCGAGGTGTAGGTGACCTTGGCGTCGAGCGTGCGCACCTCGGGCTCGGGCCATCCGGCGGCCACGAGCCAGCCGCTGACCGCGGACCCGCGCCCCATCGCGTCCACCACGAGGTCGGCGTCGAGGCGCTCCTCGCCGGCGGACGTGGACAGGCCGACCCCGGTGACCGCCCCGTCCCGCGTGGTGAGGCCGCGCACCGAGACACCCTCGCGAATGGTCGTGTTGGGCAGAACTCGAACCGCGTCGCGCAACACGCGTTCGATGAGGATCCGCGATCCGTAGATCATCGTCATCGCCCCGCGCTTGCGCGCCGACCAGCCCTCCCCGTCGAGGTAGGCGGCGTCCAGAGACGGCATCAGGTGCAACCCGCCCGCGGCGATGAGCTCATCCTCGAATCCGGGGAACAGCGACCCGATCGCGCGCCGTCCCGAGTTCAGCAGGAAGTGCGGGTGCTTGCTCTGCGGCACGCCACGCCGGTGCTCCGCGACGGCCGGGAGCTCGTCCCGTTCCAGCACCACCACCTGGTCGAAGTAGGGGGCGAGCGCCCCGGCGGCGCACAGACCAGCGGTGCTGCCACCCAGTACGACGGCGGTTCTGCCCAGCGTCACGCGGACCACCCCTCGTCATTCATACAACCAGAGCTCGAATGTATGAATGACGAGAGGTGGCGTCAATCCGGCTTACGGGCTACGGCTCCTCCACGAGCGCCGGCCGGGCCAGCCGCCGCCGGGCCTACCAGCCCCAGCGCGATGCCGGCTGGTCCTGGTGGCGCGGTTGTCGTGGTGCCAGGTCAAGGAAGTGGAACGCGGGCAACGGGCCGGTGCAGATCGCCGTGACGCCGGCCAGCGCGGCGACACCGTCCCGCACTGCCTCGACCTCGCCGAGCGGAACCAGGAACGCGCGGTGTTCCTCGGTGTGCACCGGCGGGTCGAGCAGTGCCACCGCGAGGGCAACGGCTGAAACCGACGCGAGCATTCCGTCGGCCTGGTTCCGGCGCCAGGCCACGATCTGCCGCGCGATCCGTTCGCCCTGTGCGATGGTGGCGGCGAGATCGGCCCCGCCGCCGGTGAAGCCGCTTTCGTTGTGGACGGCGCGTAGTGCGGTGTCCTCGTCGAACACCAAGCGCACGTGCACCTCTGCCACACCGTCGAGCTGGTTCAGCCGGTCTCGCACCACCGGCACGGACAGCGCGTGCACGGCGGCACGGGCGGCTGTCTCGTCCACTGCCGTGGTGCCGATGCGCAGCGGCACCACCGGTCCGCCTGGCAGCAGCGCGCACAACCCGGCCAGGTCGTCGACGGCCTCCTGCTCGGTCAGCGCGCGGCCATCGGGATGCTCGCTGACGACGACGGCGAGGTCCTCCAGCTCGACGAGCCGGAACGGGGACCCGTGCGGCAGCAGATGGGTCGCCCGTACGACGGCGTGCAGGTGCAGGCTCACGGGTGGGTCTGCTCCGCCGGCACCGGGGTGGCCACGGCAGGGGTGACCACAGCGGGGACAGCGGCGGCCAGCAGGCCGTAGGTGCCGCCGATGCCTTGTGCGACGGGCGGCGGTACGACCACTCCGCGCCGGACCGTCTCCAGGCGGTGCATCGCCTCCAGGTACCGGATGTAGGTGTCGACGCTGGCGATCACGACCTTGATCTCGATGGCCAGGATCTCGATGCCGATCAGCGAGACGCGCACCGACGCGTCGATCACGAGTCCCTTGTCCAGCAGTACGTTCAGCACGTCGGCCAGGCCGCCCGAGTTCTGCGTGGCGGGAGCGGTCACGATGATGTCCTCTCTTCGTGCAGCAGGCTCGCGATGTCGACGGGAAGCCTGACCGCGGAGGTGTCCGGTTCTCCGAGTGCTTCGCGCAGCGCCGCGAACTGGCGTTGCAGCGAGACCAGCGCCTGCCCCAGGTTCTCGACCTCCTCGTCGGTGAGGGTGCCGGCGTCCACCCGGCGCAGTGCTTGGCGTTCCAGCAGTTCACACACGATCTCCAGGACCGCCACGACGATCCGGCCGAGTCCTCTGCCCGCGTCCTGCGCACTCACCTGGCGCCGCCGAGGCCGATCAGCAGCAGTCGCAGGTCGAGCCGGATCAGCTCGACACCCGCCAGCGTGATGACCACGTCACCGCGCACGACCGCACCCCGGTGCACTACGCGGTCGAGCAGGTCGACCAGGGTCGTGGTGCTGTGCTCAGGCATCGGCGAACTCCACCTTCGTGAACGAGTACGGCGGCCACGGCCCGGTGATCTCCGCTGACAGCCCCAGTTCCCCGGTCAGCCGGTGGACCTCCGCCTGGAAGTCCTCCTCGTTTCCGGTGTCGACCAGGTACGCCGCTTCGAGGAGCAGATCGCCCGCGAGGTCGCGGAAGGTGCTCTCGGCGGCTCGCCGGGCCAGTTCCCGATGCACGGCAGCGGCGTCGTGACGGGCGTTCTCGGCGGCGGCCAGCCGTGCACGCCGTTGCAAGAGGTAAGCCGTTCCCGACACCTCGTCCAGGTTCACCGGATCCTGCCCGGCCGCGCGGACCCGCACTCCCCACTCCCGCCGTCCCTCCACCCGGTCCAGCCAGGCCAGCGCCTCCACGTGACGGGCGCTGAGCAGCCGTACGGCGGCGTCGGCGCCGTCGAGGACGGTGCCGAACCGCAACGGCAGCACCGGTTCGTGCCGGAACACGGCGCGCACCACGGCGTCGTGCTCGCGGACCAGCACGGCCAACGGGCTGTTCTCCTCTGGTTCGTCGCAGTCGAG
Organism: Lentzea sp. NPDC092896; assembly: GCF_044754905.1. Classification (NCBI taxonomy): domain Bacteria; kingdom Bacillati; phylum Actinomycetota; class Actinomycetes; order Pseudonocardiales; family Pseudonocardiaceae; genus Lentzea; species Lentzea sp. NPDC092896. The sequence goes on along the minus strand of NZ_JBIVPX010000015.1, from coordinate 120,336 downwards.
CCCGGTGAACCGGTCGAGGTCGACCTCGGCCACGACCAGCGCCAGGCCCCGATGGCTGATCAGACAGGGCCCTTCCAGGTCGATCCGCCGTGCTCTGGTGATCGCGTAGGCGTACAGGCCGCGTCTCACGCCCGTTCCTCCCCCAGTGCCCGCTCCAACGCCGCGACGCGGTCGCGCAGGTCGGCGTTCGCCTGGGCCAACTCGTTCTTCCCGGTGTCCGTTTCCACCGCTTTCGGCGTGAAGAACGGATCGTTCGTCCACCAGTCCATTCCCATTTCACGCGCTGTCTGCGCGGACGCGATGAACAGCCGGACTCGCAACGTGAGGAGCTCGATGTCCACCACGCACACGGCAATGTCGCCGACAATCACGACGCCTTTGTCGAGAACCCGTTCCAATGTGTCGGCGAGCGAACTGGATGTGTTGTTCACCTCTCGCAACCGTCCCGTCACATGTCAGTCGTTCCACGGGTGTAGCGCCTGAGCCGCTCGCAGGCGCACAGCTCACCCGCCGGGTCGACGTCGACCCGATAGGTGGCGATGATGCTGGTGGTGGCGGGGATGCGTTCGAGTTCGACGACGTCTACCAGCACCGACCAGCCGCCGTCCGGCAGCGCGCGTATCCCCGAAACGGCTTCCGGCGCCCTGCCGATCAGAGCACCGAACTGCTCCGTCGCAGCGCGAATGGCGAATGCGGCACTCAATTTCTCAGGTTTGCCAGGTGGATGAGTATCGTTCGATTCGACGTCCACTAGAAACATCTTAGGCATACGGGACCGAACGTTACCGCATCCACTGAGGGGAACAATTGACACATTCACTCAGGCGGTCGAACGAATCGAATACTGGTCCAGCTGCCCGAATGCGCAGCGCCGAAAGGCGTCTCAGCCGCGTCCGTTGGAACGCAGGACGGCCGGGGCCGCCTTCGCGAGGAAGGCGGCCCCGGCTCTGTCGTCATGACGCCAGGGGTTTGTCCCCCTGCACGCCCCACGCGACGGTGAACTGGTCGCGCACGAACCACTGCCCGGTGGACGGGCGCCAGACCGCCAGGTCCCCCACCCCGTCGCCGTTGTAGTCGCCGGGCACCGGCACGTCGCCCTGCTGACCCCACTGCGTCGAGCTGACGCCGCGCACGTGCCACTCACCGGTCGACGGACGCCACACCGTCAGGTCGAACCCGCCGTCACCGTCGTAGTCGCCCACCACGGGAACGTCACCGCTCTGTCCCCATTGGACGGACACGACGACGCCGAACACACCGATGTAGTGCCAGGTGCCGGTGGACGGACGCCACACGGCGGCCTGCGCCGCGCCGTCGCCGTCGTAGTCGGCGGGCACCGGGATGTCACCCTGCTGGCCCCACTGCTGGGTGAACTGGTTGCGCACGAACCACTGGCCCGTCGACGGACGCCACACCGCGACGTCGGTGATCTCGTCGCCGTTGTAGTCACCCTGCACCGGGACGTCGCCCTGCTGCCCCCACGCGACGGTGAACTGGCCGTTCACGAACCACTGACCGGTGGACGGACGCCACACCGCCACGTCGGACACGCCGTCACCGTTGTAGTCGCCCGGCACCGGGACGTCGCCCTGCTGACCCCACTGCTGAGTGAACTGGTTGCGCACGAACCACTGGCCCGTCGACGGACGCCACACAGTGGTGTCCGTGCGCTGGTCGCCGTTGTAGTCGCCGTCCGGCCCGCCGAAGGTGTAGCGGGAGTTGAGCAGCAGGTTCGGCGAGCCCGCGCCCGCGTTCACCACCACGTCCTTGACGGACTCGGTGAACGCCATCTCGAACCAGACGGTGGTCGGCGAGGCGTTCGCGTTGCGCTGCAGGTACAGCGCGGCGACACCGGCGGCGTGCGGCGCCGCCATCGACGTTCCGCTGAGCGACCTGGTGGCGGTGTCGCTGGTGTTCGACAGCGAGGTGATGTCGTCGCCGGGCGCGAAGACGTCCACACAGCTGCCGAAGTTGCTGCCACCGCTGGTCCAGTTCGTCGGCCGCACGTCGTTGCGGTCGGTGGCGCCGACGGTGATCGCGTTCGGCGCGCGGGCCGGCGAGGTCTGGCAGGCGTCGACGTTCGAGTTGCCCGCGGCGACCGCGTACGTGATGCCCGCGGCGATCGAGGCTTCGACCGCCGCGTCCAGCGCCGCACTGGCACCGCCACCGAGGCTCATGTTCGCCACGGCCGGGCGCACGGCGTTCTGGGTCACCCAGTCGACACCGCTGATGACACCTGTGGTGGTGCCCGAACCGAAGCAGTTGAGGACCTTCACCGCCACCAGCCGCACGGACTTCGCGACGCCGTGCGTGGTGCCTCCGATGGTGCCCGCCACGTGGGTGCCGTGGCCGTTGCAGTCGGTGTTGTTGTTGTCGCCAGTGGTGTTCGTGCCCCAACTCGCGCGGCCGCCGAAGTCCGTGTGCGTCGTGCGGATGCCGGTGTCGATCACGTACGCACGCACGTCGCGGGCACCGGAACCGGCGGAGACGTACTGGCCGTTGGACCTCCCGCTGATCTGGTCGAGCCGGTCGAGGCCCCACAACGCCGACGGCGTCGGCTGGGTCGCGTCCGCGGTGATCTCGGCGTCCTGTTCGACGTAGGCGACGCGCGGGTCCGCCGCGATCCGCCTGGCCGTGGTCTCGTCGGCCCCGAGCGCGAACCCCTTGAGCGCGTGCCGCCAGGTCTGCCTCACCTCACCGCCACCGTTCCTGGTGACGACGTCCGCCGCGTCCGCGTTCTCCTTGAGCACCACGATGTATCGGCCCGCGATGGTCTTCGCCCCCGCGCCCACGCGGATCTCGCCCTGTGCCGCAGTCGCGGGTGTGGCCAGCCCCGCGAAAGCGAGCGCCGCTGTCGCAAGGGTGAGCACCACCCGTCTTGATGAGTACGACAATTCCGTCCTCCCAACGAAATCGTGGACATGTCCCCCGACGTCCGGCACCGACGATGACTACCCGGTGCGGGCGGAAGCCAGGGAAACCGCCGGAGTTTCCGGTGAACTTCCGCTACGGTCGGCGCGGTGTCCGCGTTCGCCGAGCTGCTGCGCCGTCACCGGGCCGCCGCCGGGCTGAGCCAGGTGGAGCTGGCGCGCCTCAGCGGAATCAGTGACCGCGCGTTGCGGGACCTGGAGCAGGGCAGGAGGGTTCCGCGAGCGCAGTCGGCGCGGCTGATGGCCACGGCGCTGAAGCTGACCGGCGACGACCTGACCGCGTTCCTCGCCACGGCACGCCCTTCGACACCGTCGGCCCCCTCGGCACCTGCCGGCACGGACGGCCTGGTCGGGCGGAACGACGAGCTGCGGTCGTTGCTGGACCTGGTGCTGCGGACCCGGCACCGGCTCGTCTCGATCACCGGCCCGGCGGGCGCCGGCAAGTCGCGCCTCGCCGCGGAACTGGCCGCGTTGCTCGGCGGGCGCACCGATCTGGTGGTGTGCACGCTCGACCTGTCCGCCGTCAGCGACGTGACGCTGGTCGGCGATCTCGTGGCGGACGCGCTGGGCTGTGGTCCGTCCCGGCTGGCGCCGCCGGACCGGGTGGCCGCGCATCTGCGCGACCGGCGGGTGGTGCTGGTGGTCGACCGGTTCGAGCAACTGGTGGACGCCGCGGCGGACCTCGCCGCGCTGCCCCGCCGCTGCCCCGGCCTGACCGTCGTGGTCACGAGCCAGCGGCCGCTTCGGGTGCGCGACGAACACGTGCTCGCGTTGAGCGGCTTGCCGCGTGAAGCGGCGGCAGCGCTGTTCGTGCGACGAGCCGGGCTGGAGGGCGCCGACGACGCGGTGCACGCCATCTGTCAGAAGGTCGAGCACCTGCCGCTGGCGATCGAACTGGCGGCGGGGTGGGTGCGGCTGATGAGCCCTGCGGACCTCGCCACGCGCCTCACACACCGGTTGCGGTACCTCACCGACGGGCCGCGCGACCTGCCCGCCCGGCACCGTTCGCTGCGTGCGTCGATCGAGGCCACGCTGGACCTGGTGACCGCGCAAGCGCGCACCACGTTCCGCTTCCTGGGCGGTTTCCACGGCGGTGTCCGCCTGGAGGACCTCGAAACGCTGCTCGGCCAGCCGTTGCCGGAGCTGACCGAGCTGGTCGACATCAACCTGGTCCGGCTCACCCCGGACGGCGACACGTCGCGGTACACGCTGCCGGACACCGTCGCCGAACTGGCCGCCGAACAGCTCGACTCCCACGACGCCCGCGGCCGGATCGCCTCGCACTACCTCGACCGGTTGCGCGCCGGTTCGACGTTCGGCGCCCTCGACGCGGCCAACATCCGGGCCGCGGTGCGCTGGGCTGCCGCCGAGGACCCCGCGCGGCTCGACGCGGCCACGGCGATGGCGCTGACCCAGTTCTACGAGGGCGCTGGACGGCTCGGTGAAGGCGCGGAGCTGCTCAGCCAGGTGGGCACGGGCGGGATCCCGCCGTTGCTGATCAGGTCGGGTCAGCTGGCGGCGTTGCGCGGCGACCTGGACGCGGCCGGCGAGTCGGCGGAGCGTGCGCTCGCCGTGGCGGCGGACGACGATCACAGCACGCGAACCGCCGGTCTGAGCCTGCTCGGCATGGTCGCGGTGGAGCGGGGCAACCCCGGTGCCGCTCTGGCGCACCTGCGCCAGGCGCTGGCCGGCGCCCGCCTCTCCGGCGACGACGCGACGCTCGGCCGCGTGCTCAACAACCTCTCGTCGGCGCTGGCCGAGATCGGACGCCCGCACCAGGCGATCCGGCAGCTGGAGGCGGCGCTGGCGGCGAAACGCCGAGCGGGCGCCGGACCGTTCGAACTGGGGCGCACGCTGTTCAACCTCGCGCTGCTGACTCTGGACCTCGGTGCCCTGGAGACCACCGTCAGCAGGGCAGCCGAGGCCGTCCGCCTGCTCACCGAGGGCGGCCACACCCTGCTCGCCGCTCTCGCCGAGACCACCGCCGCACTGGCGCTGCTGGACCACGACCCGGCGGCGGCCGCCGCCTGCGTGCACCGCGCCGACCGCCTGCTCGCGGACACCGTCGGGGAGAACGGGAGCGACCGCGTCGAGGCCACCGTCCACCTGCGGGCGAGCGTGGTGCGGCACGCGCTCCGCGACGCGACGGCGTGGCGGGAACTTGCGGAGGCCATGCGGATCTCGCTGAGCCACACGACCCGTGACCGCGACTCGGTCGCGGAGGCCCTGACCCTGCACGCCCGGTACCTCTGCGCCCGCGATCCCGAGTCGGCCGCTGTGCTGCTGGGATCAGCGGATCGCCTGCGGCGCAAGAAGATCACACCGTTCGTGGCCGCCGCACGGGATCATGTCCTGACCGTGCTCGGAGACCGCTGGACCGAGTGCCGCGTCCTGGACGACGCCGCGCTCGTCGCCTTCGCCGACGACCTCGCCACGCACAGTCCTCGATGAACGGCCCGCGGCTTCTCCACGGGCCGCGTCGGTTGCCAGCACCCACGGCGTCCTCAGCGGCTCGCGCGCAGTACGCGGATCGCGTGCAGCGCCGAGGGTGGTTCGCCCTCGAACTCCGCGGATCCGCCGAGGTAGCCGGCGATCAGATCCGGAGCGGCGTGGTCCTCGACATCGGTGAACCCAAGAGCGCGCAACTGCGCGGCGATGCCGTCGGGAGTGAAGTAGCTGAACAGGGGTTCGCCGACGGCGGCCAGCCGATCGGCACGGGCGCGCTGGTGGGCGCGTTCCGCGTCGGTGGTCGCGGACCGCAGGTAGTCGAAGACCACCTCGACCGGCTGGGCCTGACCGGCGATGTAGGCGAGGGTGGCGTGGGCGGCGTCGGGGGTCAGGTAGTAGACGACGCCCAGCCACACGAACACGGCCGGGTCCGTCCGGCTGAACCCGGCGGCTTCGAGTTCCGTTGCCAGCGCTTGGGTTTCGAAGTCGACCGGCACGAAGGTCAGCGTGTCGGGACTGTCGATTCCGGTCGTGGCAAGGCGTTCTCGCTTCCACGCCTGGGTGGCGGGGTGGTCGACCTCGAAGACGCGCACATCACGGCGCGGATTGCGGTAGGCGAAGGTGTCCAGGCCCGCGCCCAGGATCACGACCTGCCGCACACCGGCGGTGACGGCCGCGGCCACGGTGTCCTCGGCGAAACGAGCCCTGGTGGCGAAGACCAGGCGGCGGCGCCGATCCGTCACGGCGCCGCCGAGGCGATCGGTCGCGGCCGTGCCCAGACTCGGCAGTTCGTCCGCGGCATGGCCGAGCAGCCGTGCCGCGAGGGGGTCGGTGAAGATCCGTGGCTGGTCAACGATCTGGTGGTAGGCGCGGGCGTACGCGGTGACGAGCGCCGTCCGGCTGGGTCCGCCGTTCTCCATGGTCACGACGCTACTCACGAAGTGCGGTCAGAACCCAGCCGAGCCGGCGTCGACGTCGCCGCGTCCACATCCCGGTCACCCAGAACCTGTACCCCCCAGTGCTGAACGGCGACAGGTTCTGGCTCACCTCTGTTCGAGCCGCGGTCAGCGCGGCAGGACGAGCCGGTTGGCGATGTCGTACAGATCGGCCTCGGGTACCTCGCCGGCGATGAAGAGCGGGGCTCCCCCGATCGCGTCGAGGACCCACAACCGGTGGTAGCCGTTGTCGTCGACGTAGCGTGTCGCACGGCCCTGCACGGGTTGTCCCGGTGTGCCGGCCGGTTCGCCCGCGACAGCGCTGTTGACGAAGACCGTCGGCGGGACGGCGCACGTGCCCAGCGAGTAGCTCGTGGTGGTGGTCCCGGGCTTGGTCCCCTGCGCGACCGGGGCCCGGTCGAGGCTCTGTCCGACCTCGAAGGCGCAGATCCGCATCCCGTCGGGCAGGTCGCGCAGGCCGTACGCCGGGGTCACGGTCGTCGTGCCGGGGAACTGGATGTTCTCCGCGATCCGGCGGCCGGCGTCGACGAGTTGCTGTGCGGGCGCGGTGCTGCCGTGCTCGGCGGACACGTGCACGTACATCGAACCGCCGTCGGGGTGCGCGACGTACAGCTCGTACCCACCTGGCCCGGTGGACACCGAACTCTCGACCCCGCGCTGGCCTTTGATCGTCACGGGCGCGCCTGGACCCGACTTGAACATCGCCTCGTCCACCGACACCATCCGGAACTGCTGGACGCCGACCTGCAGGACCTGACCGTCTGCCGTGACGGTCAGCATGTACTCGCCGCCGTACAGGGGCGTGCCCGGGTCGGCCGCGCTGGACCCGATGTTGATCCGTTGCGCCCGGTACGCGACCGAGCCCGGTGGGAGCCAGCCGAGGGAGTAGGGCATCTGCAGACCCGCGGCGGCCTGGCCGGCAGGAGCCTGGGCCTGGCTGCCCTGAGATCCGTTGGCGGTGGCGCTCGTCTGGGACTGCTCCACGGGTTCCGGCCGGTTCAGCGCCACGGCGGTGACCGCGCCGAGGGTCAGCACGGTCGCCCCGGCGGCGACCGCCAGCGGCCGGCTCAGCCCGGAGCGCCTGCTGTCGATGCGCCGGCGCGCCGCGGCAAGAACCGCATCGCTGTCGGGCGCGTCGCGTTCGCGCGCCGTGAAGGTGTCCTTGATCAGGTTCTCGATGTTCATCACGTCTCCCTGGCCTCTGCCATCTGCTCGATGGCCAAGCCGTTTCGCAGTGCCGCCAATGCCTTGTGGGCGTGTGCCCGGACGGTGGCCTGGGCGCAGCCGAGCAGCCCGGCGATCTCGGAATCGGGCAGCTGCTCGTAGTACCGCAGCACCACCACGGCCCGCTGGCGCTTGGGCAGCCGCGCCAAGCGCTGCCACATGTCCTCGCGCGCGGCGTGGTCCGACGCGAAATCGTCCGCCCGTGCCTCGTCGGGGAGGTCACCCGGCGTGATCACACGTGCGGACCAGCTATGTCGCCAGGACAGGTAGCCGTTGGTCACCATCCGCAGCACGTACCGCTCGGGGTGATCCGTGCCGCTGATCCGGGACCAGTGCCGGTACATCTTGACCAGCACGTCCTGCACCAGATCAGCGGCCTGCTCCCGCTCGCCGGTGAGCATCGTCGCGTACCGCAGCAACCGCGGCAGTTGCGCTCGGGCGAAGTCGTCGTAGTCAGCCATCACTCTTGAAGACTCACGCCGACGGCGAACCGTTTACCGGCTTCCCGAACAAACAGGTCGATCCACTCCACGAGTCGTAGAGGCGAGGGGAAGTACCGGACGACGTCACAAGGGGCGATCTGTGCGCAAACGCGGTTTCATCCACGCGGCGGTCTTCGCCGTGGTGGCCGGGATGGGCAGACCTGACAGCGGGTGCCGGTGTTACGCGTGAACGGCACCTGGGTGGCGGTCCTCCAGAACCGGGCGTCCGGGTTCGCGTCGCTGCGCGCGAACGCCGCGGACCAGGACCGCGTCACCGAATGGCCCGTGCGTGACGCATTTGCTCCAGAAGGGACACTTGCGCCATGACGTTGCGGGATCTCGGCGCGGAGGTGCGCCGGTTGCGCGAGAACACGGAACCCGCCGCGATCGGGATGCCGCCCGGCAGCCGGCGAGTTCGTGGCGTGCGGCGGGAAGAGCTCGCCGAGCTGGCCGGGGTGTCGGCGGACTACGTGCGGCGGCTGGAACAGGGCCGCCGTCACCCGTCGGCCGCAGTGGTGAACGCGATCGCCCGTGCGTTGCGCGTGAGGCCGGCCGAGTACGAGCGGCTTTGCGCGCTCGCCGGGTACGCCGCGGTGGACGGGCTGGTGCCGCGTGCGGCCGGGTCCTCCGCGATGCGGTTGCTCGAGCGGTTCGCCGGCACCCCCGCTTTCCTGACGGACGCGGCGTGGAACGTCGTCGCCGTCAACCGTGCCTGGATGGCGCTCGGAGCGGGAGCGTCGAACCGGAAGGCCAGGGACTGGAACGTCGCGTGGCGCACGTTCTCCCACGCCCACCGCGAGATCAGCCGCGATGACGACCACGCGGCCGCGTTCCGGACGATGCTCGCCGCCCGGTTGCACAGCACGTCCCTGCGCTACCCCGGTGACGAGCCGCTCGCGGAGCTCGTCGACGAGCTGCGGACCACGAGCCGCTCGTTCGACACCCTGTGGCGTGCGCCGAGAACCGTTGCCGACTATGGGAATCGGGCCGTTTTCCGCCATGCGGGCGTGGGTGACATCGCGCTCGACGGCACTCTGCTGCAGGTGCCCGGCGACGACCTCCAGGCGATGGTGCTCACCACCGCACCGGGTTCGGCCGACGCGGGACGGCTGGACGAGGTCGTCCGCGCCTCCTCCGGGCCTGCCGTCGTCAGGGTGGGACAAGCTGGCCCAGGCTGACCGGTCGGCGGGCAGCGATCCTGGGGCCATGTCGATCAAGGTGGGCCCGGGCTTGGCGGATCGGCTGACCGCGGCGCGAGCAGGAGCGTTGGTGGGCAGGGACTTCGAGCGGTCCGTGCTCGACCGGATGCTGTCCGGGCCGGCCGGCGCTCCACTCGTGGCGTACGTCCACGGCCCCGGCGGCATCGGCAAGTCCTCGCTGTTGCGCTACGCCGCCGCGCGGGCGGAACTCACGGGTCGAGAGGTCGTCCAGGTCGACGCGCGGTTTCTCGGCGCGGATCCGGGCCGGCTGGAGGTGGCCGCCGCGGCGGCGTGCGTCGAACCCGGCGCGGTGCTCCTCATCGACACCTTCGAGCAGGCCCAGCGGCTCGAGCCGTGGCTGCGCGACACCTTCCTGCCCAGGATCGCGGCCGGGGCGATCGTCGTGCTCGCGAGCAGGATCGCCCCCGACTCCGGGTGGATGACCGATCCCGGCTGGGCGCGGATGTTCACCGGACTGGCCGTGCGACCGCTCGACGCCGCCCAGTCCGAGTCCCTCCTCGCGGCACGGAACGTCGCACCGGACGACCGCGCCGCCATCGTCGCGTTCGCGGGCGGCAACCCGCTCGTCCTCTCCCTCGCCGCCTCGTCACCGGCCGCGGTCGCGAACCCCACCGGTGACGTCCTGACCACCTTGGTGGAGCGGCTGGTGGGCGATGTCCCGGGCGGTCTGCACCGACGCGCGCTCGACGTGCTCGCGCAGGCACACGTCACGCGTGAAGAACTTCTGCGCGCGGTGCTCGGTGCCGACGACGCCGCGACGGCCTTCTCCTGGCTGCGCCGACAGCCCTACGTCGAAACCACTCCCCAGGGACTGCACCCTCACGACGCGGTGCGATCCGCGCTCGCGGCCGATCTGCGGTGGCGGGACCCCGAGCGCTGTCAAGAGGTCCGCACGCGCATCTCGGCCGCCTGCCTGAGCGCGGTGCGCCGGGCCGCAGAGGACGACGCACTGCTGCGCGTCGCGGAGTGGATGTTCCTCTTCCGCGACCAGGCCGGCTCGCACGACCTGTACGACTGGCAGGCCCATCCCCACATCGAGGACGCGCCTCTTGCTCCCGCCGACGTGCCAGAGGTCCTCGGCATGGCCGGGGAGTCCGCTGTCGCGCACTGGATCCGGCGCCAGCCGGAGGGCTTTCGCGTCTACCGCTCCGCGGGCAGGCTGCTGGGGTACATGGCCGTTCTCCGGTTGAGAGTGCCTTCGCCGGACGACCTCTCCGCCGACCCGGTGATCGCGGCGCTGTGGGAGCACGTCGAGGCGGCCGCTCCCCTGCGCCAGGGCGAACACTGGGGCATCCGCCGGTTCGCGGTGCAGTCCGGCGGGCACCAACGGCCCTCGCCGCTGATGGACCTCGTCGGCCGGCGCACCGTCGCCACCGAGATGCGGACCCCGGGACGGGCGATGACCTTCACGGTGTTCCAGGACGCCGAACGGTGGCGGCAGCACCTCACCGCCGCCGGGTTGCACGAGGTGGTGGCGGTGGAGGTCGACGGGCTCCGCCAGCACGTCTTCGGCAGGGACTGGCGACGGCAGCCCGTGGAGCGGTGGATCGAGGACAGGGCCCGTGCCTCCACACCCGTCGCCTCGTGGGGCCCGGCGCCAGCCGATCCCCTGCCGCGCGAGGAGTTCGAGGAGGGTGTGCTCGAGGCGCTGCGCACCTGGCGTGCTCCACGCGAGTTCGCGACCAGCGTGCTGCTGCGGTCGCACCTGGTGTCACCGGAATCGGCCGATCCCGTCGCGGACCTGCGCGATGCCATCACGGCGGCCCTCGACGCCCTGCGGGTCGATCCCGCCGGCGTCAAGGCCCACGACGCCCTCACCGCCACGTACATCGCGGCGTCGGGCACTCACAAGGCGACCGCGCGACGGCTGGGCGTGCCGTACGGCACCTACCGGCGCCACCTCGCCCTGGCCAAGGAACGGCTCGTCGAGCATCTCCTGACCAGGTGACGTCAGCTCTTGCGGCGGCGAGGCGCTGCCGAACGCGGCGGCGTCGACCGCATGTGGTCGCGCACCGGCGCCAGCAGTCCGGCGAGGGTCTGGACGTCCTCGCGCGAGAGCGGTTCGAAGAGCAGTCCGCTGACGATCTCGACGTGCCCGGGCAGCACCGCCGCGAGCAGCGTGCGCCCGGCGTCGGTGATGGTGACGGTGACGCTCCGCTCGTCCTCGGCGGAGGGCGTGCGTTCGGCCAGGCCGGCCTTCTCCAGCAGTCCCACCTGGTAGGTCAGGCCGCTGCGGCTGTAGACGACGCCGTCGGCCAGGTCGGTCATGCGGTGGCTGCCGGTCGGCGAGTCGCCGAGCCGCGCCAGCAGCTGGAACTGCACGTAGCTCAGGTCGCCGGCTTCCTTCAGCTGCTGCTCGACCGCGTGGCGCAGCAGGCTGGTCACCTCGACGAGGGCGAAGTAGGCGCCGAGCTGGACCGGGTCGAGCGACGGCGGTGAGTGGTGCATGGTCGCAGCCTACTGCTTCGAATTCGAAGGAGCACTCGGGGAACCGCGTGAGTTGAGCAGCGCTGGACACAGGTGAGCACCGCAGGACCTGGTGGCCGGGCAGCGGTGCACACCAGGGTCTCCAGGCAAGAGGACGGCGCCGCCGTCCCACCGGACCGAGGACGACCTTGAGCATCCCCCACCTCGCCCAGCGAGAGGACCAGCAACAGCTCGAATGGATTGGCGGGAGCGTGTTCAGCGTCCTGCTCGACGCCGAGGCGACCGGGGGTCAGCTGACCGTCGGGCGGTTCGACGCCGGCTTCGGCGAAGCGCCGCCGTGGCACCTGCACAACAACGAGGACGAGGTCTTCCTCCTGCTCTCCGGCTCCGCGCTGGTGTGGGCGGGCGACGAGGAGCACGAACTGCGCGAGGGCGGAATCGTCTTCCTGCCCCGCCGCATCCCGCACAGCTACCGGATCACCTCCGAGAGGGCCGACCTGCTGCTCATCTCGACGCCGGGCGGGCTGGAGAAGATGTTCCGCCACGCGGGTCGCGACCTGCGCGAACCGCGCCCCGACGGGTTTGCGATCCCGCAGTCGCTGCTCGCGGAAGCCGCCGAGATCTCCGGCAACGTCCTGCTCGGCCCGCCTCGCTGACCCGGGGCCCCGGCGTGCCGCAGGTCACTTTGCTTCGAATTCGAAGCAGGTCTACTGTCAGTCCCAGTTGCTTCAAGTTCGAAGCAAAACTGAGGGAGAGCGATCATGAAGGCAGTGCGTTTCCACGAGTTCGGCGGCCCGGAGGTCCTGCGGTACGAGGACGTCGAGCAGCCGGTTCCCGCGGCCGGTGAGGTCCTGGTCCGCGTCACGGCGACGACGTTCAACCCCGTCGAGGGCAACATCCGCCTGGGCGTCATGCAGGGCCCGATCCCGGTCGAGCTCCCGCACACCCCCGGCCTCGACGTGGCCGGCACGGTCGACGCGCTGGGCGAGGGCGTCGAGGGTCTCGCGGCCGGCGACGAGGTCGTCGGCTTCCTCCCGATGACCAGGCCCGGCGCGGCGGCCGAGTACGTCATCGCACCGGCCGCCGCCCTCACCGCGGCGCCCAAGGGCATCCCGCTTGCCGACGCCGCCGCGTTGCCGTTGGTCGGCCTCACCGCCTACCAGGCGCTCTTCGACCACGGTCAGCTGAAGGCCGGGCAGCGCGTGCTGGTCAACGGCGCGGGCGGACCGGTCGGCGGCTACGCCGTCCAGCTGGCGAAGCAGGCCGGTGCGCACGTGATCGCCACGGCCAGCCCGCGCAGCGCCGAGGCCGTGAGGACCGCCGGCGCCGACGAGGTCGTCGACCACACCACCACCGACGTGCTGTCAGCGGTGACCGAGCAGGTCGACCTCGTGCTCAACCTCGCGCCGGTCGACCCGGCGGTACTGGCTGCGCTGCCCTCGCTGGTCCGCGACGGCGGAGCCGTCGTCAACACGACGATCTGGATGCCCGCGCCGACCGACGAGGAACGCGGCGTGCGCGGCGTCAACCTCTACGTCCGCAGCGACGCCGAGCAGCTCGCGAAGCTCGTGGCACTGGCCGACTCCGGCGACCTGCGGGTCGACGTCGAGCAGCGGGTGCCGCTGACCGAGCTGACGGCGATCCACGTCCAGGCCGCCTCGGGCGAGGTCCGCGGCAAGGTCGTCTTCGTCGTCTGACAACCCTTCACCTGACAGGAGAAAGACCATGTCACTCGGGCTGGATCCCGAGATCGCCACCGCGCTGGCCCCGATGGCCGGCGCGATGGCGGCAGCCACCCCTCCGGCCGTCGGCGACGTCGAGGCGCGCAGGGCGATGTGGGAGCCGATCATCGGCGCCGCCGGGACGGCCCAGCCGATCCCGGCCGACGTGACCACCACCGACCACCACGCCACGACCGACGACGGCGCGCAGATCACGTTGCGCTGGTACACCAAGGAAGGCGCGACCCCAGGCCCCGCCGTGCTGTTCTTCCACGGCGGCGGGTACATCTTCGGCCACATCGACCTGTTCGACGGCCCGGTCTCCCGGTACGTGTCCGCGAGCGGCGTGCCGATGCTGTCCGTCGAGTACCGCCGAGCGCCCGAACATCCCTTCCCCACCCCGCTCGAAGACGCCTACGCAGCGCTGCGCTGGCTGCACGACCACGCCGCCGAACTGGGCGTCGACCCCGCACGAATCGGCGTCATGGGCGACAGCGCCGGGGGCGGGATGGCGGCGGCGCTGTCGATCCTCGCCCGCGACCGCGGCGGCCCGGCCATCGCGAGGCAGATCCTGGTCATGCCGATGCTCGACGACCGCACCACCGAGGTCGACCCGCACGTCGCGCCCTACGCGTTGTGGTCCTACGACGACAACCTCACGGCATGGCCCGCCCTGCTCGGCGACGCCGCCGGCGGCCCCGACGTCCCGGCCACCGCGGCACCCGCCAGGCTGAAGGACGCGACCGGCCTGCCACCGGCCTACGTCGAGGTCGGCCAGCTCGACGTGTTCCGCGACGAGGACCTGGCCTACGCGACGACGCTCAGCCGCGCCGGCGTACCGGTCGAGTTCCACCTGCACCCCGGCGCACCGCACGAGTTCGACTCGATCGCCTTCGACTCCGACGTGGCCCGGCGCGCCATCGCCGATCGCGTTCGCGTCCTCAGGTCGATCTAGCGTCGCGCACGTACTCGTCGACCAGCAACCGCCGTCTCCGAGGCGCGGGTTCAGAGCCAGTCCGCCTCGATTCCGCGGGCACGCAGCGTCTCCAGCGCCTCCTCGTTGCCCGTGTAGAACAACGTCATCGACTTCAGGTTGGGAAAGTGCCGCAGGTCGGCGAACTCGTCGACGTCGAACAGCCCGTCCTCGCCGTCCCAGTTCGGCGCGATCTGGAGGTAGATCTCGTTGCCGCCGTCCATCTCGATCTCGGTGATCTTCTCCGCGAGCTCGACGGGGACCTCGAGCGCCTCGAAGTAGGCCAGAGCCTCCGGCACCGCCGCGACACTCCCGTCGTCGTAGGTGAAACCCTGCTCGGCGGCGTACTCGCGCAGGTCGAACCTCGGCAGAAAGTCCTGGCTGTACATCAGTTCCTGGACGACGGCGAGCTTGAAGTTGGCGTCGGCGAACGGAATCGGGTGGCTCATACCCGAACCGTATAGGCGGCGAAGCTATCGCAGCTTCGCCGCCTGTACGGTCAGCGCGCCGTGCCGATCAGTCGCCGTGGGGGTTCTGAACGGACACGTGCACGTGGTCGTAGTGACCGCCGGTCACACCGGACCCGCCGGTGTACGTGCGCCAGCCCTCGGACGCGCGGGCCACACTCCAGATCTTGCCCTGCCAGATCACGTACCGGACGTCGAGCGCGGCGGCGTACTTCTGCAGCCAGTACGCCAGCTTCCAGCCCTGAGCCTTCTGCGCCTCGGACGGGTAGGAGCCGATCGCGTTCGAGATCGTGCAGTCGAGCGCGTTGCCGGTGTTGTGGTTGCTCGTCGAGGGCTGGCCGCTGCGGTAGGCGCCCACCCAGCAGTGCTTCTCACCGGTCAGTCGCGCGATCTGGTCGTCGACGAACTGGGTGCGGGCCGTCGCGCTGGGCGCCCGGCTGGTCGCCGACGGGTGCGGGTTGTTCGGCGGTGCCGCGTAGGTGGCGCCGCCCCCGCCGCCGCTCCCGTTGTCGTTGAGCCGGTGGGAGGCGTTCTCGTTCTTGAGGCTCGCGTCCAGGTTGACCTTGCCGCTTGCCGCGACGGTCTGCTTGGAACCGCCGTACTCGCTGTTGTAGTACACCGTGACCGGACCGCTGGTGCGGTTCCAGGCAGCGGCGGCCTGGTTCTTCACGCACAGGCCCTGGCCGGCGCCCGCGCTCTTGAAGTCGTAGCAGCTCGGCTGGTCGTCGCCGTAGTCGGGAACCGACGTGGTGAAGTCGGACAGCGAGCCCTGGTGGTCGCTGTTGTAGTACAGGCAGAACTCGCCTGCCTCGCACACCCCGTTGCGGGCCGTCGCCGCGGACGCTGTGGCCGCGCCGAAGGACACGCTGATCAGCGCACCCATCAACGCCGCGACGGTGATTCTCTGGAACACCCTCAAGAGATCTCCTGTTTCTTGGTCGGGCCTGTGCTTTCGTGCCTTCTCGCTCAGCCGGTCGCGAGCACTGTGGTCGCGTTGTCGAGGCGGACCTTCATCCCGCGGTCGAGCGCGTCGAACCCCGCCGCTCGCTCCGTGATGGCCTGGCGCTGGTACGCGGTCTCGACGGCGAGCCAGGTGTCGACGAGCTTGGCGCCATGGCGGCAGGTCACGTCGGTCTTGGCGGTGTCGATCTCCGCCGGCAGCGGCGTTTCCGACTCCCAGCGGATGTCGTTGTTGGCCGCCCACACGTCGGTGTAGTCGTAACCAGCGGCGGCCATGCACTTCCGCCAGTTCGCCATCGCTTCTTGCACTCGGTCGTCTCGTTGCGCCTGCTCGAACATCTCCTGGTCGAGGCGGATGAGTTCGGCGGCCGGAATCGCCGCGGGCACCCCTCGTTCCAGCTCGCGGCGCGCCTGCCCCAGGCAGCCGCCCTCGGGGACGCGTTTGCCGCCGACGGACGCCGTACCCTTGCCCGTGTAGATCATCATCGCCTCCGGCGCGGGCTCCGGCCGGTCCTCCGGCTGCCGAGGTGCGCTGTCCACCGGGTGGTAGCCCGACTGGGACGCCTGGTCCGGGTCGACGAGGCCGTACCGGGAGGAACCGGTGCTCTCGGGCACCGCCGGCGGGTCGGGCGGCGCCCAGGTCTGGCCGAAGCCGCTCAGGCACTTCCGCGCCAGCACGGCGGTGGCGCGGTCGATCGTGGTCAGGTCGGCAGGCGAGTGCTGGTAGCGGTCGAGCGGCAGGACGATGTCCTTGCCGGAGTGCACCGGCCGCACCTCGCCGACCGCCGGCGGCGCGGCGGCGACCTCGTTCCGGTCGACCAGCGTGATCGTGCCCGCCGCCGCGACCACGGCGGCGGCGGCGATCAGCCAGATCGCGTGTGCTCGTTTCACAGTTCCCCCTGGGCGATGCGGTGCCCCGCCGGTGACGGGGCACCGCCGCTGATCAGCCGTGGATGGTGCCCGTCTGGCAGTTGCTCGGGTTGAACTTGTGCGAGTTCATCCGGTCGTTGGCGTCGCCGTTGGACAACTTGACGTCCTGGAAGTTCCACACCCTGCCGTTCGGCTTGATCCGGAAGCACGGACCCGTGTAGTTCGAGTTGTAGTAGACGGCGATGTACGAGTTCTCGTCCCTGTTCTCCATGGAACTGACGTTCTGCTGCGAGCCGTCGCCGCGGTACAGCGCGATGCTGGAGTTCTTGTAGGTGACCTGGCCCCAGTTCGGCCTGCTGAACCCGTCGTCGCGCATGAGACCCTTGAAGTCCTTCTCGGAGTACATGCAGGCGTGGTCGTACGTGCAGGCCGCGTTCGCGACACCTTCGGCCGTGACGAGCGAGACCGCCGCCACCCCAACGGCAGCGAGCACGGATGCGATCTTCTTCATTGTGTTGCCGTTCCCCTCTTCGTGTGGAGAGGCGGCGACCGCCCCTCCGGCGAGATCGACGATGCCAAGCCGGCGGCACCGGACGGCAGAATCCGACCGAATCCGAACGCCGCGCACCACTCCGCCACTAGGGTGAGGGTTCATGTGCCCCGCACCCGCTCCGCTGCCAGATCCCGGGCAGGCCGTGACGCTCGACGACCTGGTGGAACGGTTGCGGTTGTTGAAGGTGTGGGCGGGAGCGCCCTCCTACGAGCGGATCACCGCGAGGATCAACGCCGAATGGGCGCGCGAAGGCCGTCCGGAAGCCGAGATGGCGCGCAAGACGACGGTGGTCGACTGCTTCCGGTCCGGGCGCAAGCGCCTCAACACCGACCTGGTGATCGCGATCGTGCGGACACTGCACCCCGACCAGGGCTACGTCGCCCAGTGGCGGCAGGCGTTGCGCGCGGTGGCCGGCGAGATCGTCATGGCCGCTCAGGTGCGGGTCCACGACGAACTGCCCGGCGGGGAACCGGATTTCGTCGGCAGGGAGACCGAGCTGGCACGGCTGAACGAGGCGCTGGCAGGCGGGTCGGTCGTGATCTCCGCCCTCGAAGGCATGGCCGGGGTGGGCAAGACCCAGCTGGCGCTCCGGGCGGCGAAGCAGCTCGCCGCCGTGCATCCGCGCGTGCTGTTCGTGGACCTGCGGGGATTCGACCCGAAACAGCCGCCGGCGGATCCGAGCGCGGTGCTGGACGGGTTTCTGAGGCTGCTCGGCGTGCCTGGCACCGAGGTTCCCCACGACCTGCCCTCGCTGGTCGGCGCCTACCGCGAACGGGCCACGGGCGTGCTCGTGGTGCTGGACAACGCCGCCGACGAGGAGCAGGTGCGGCATCTGCTGCCCGGCGCGCCGGGCAGCGTCGCGATCATCACGAGCCGGCGCAGCCTGACCGGCCTGCCCGCTGTCACCCGCCTCGAACTGGCCGTGTTCACCGCTGCCGAGGCGGTCGCGTTCCTGGAGCACGCGGTCGGGCACCTGTCCCTGGGCAACGACCCGAAGTCGTTGTCCCGCATCGCCGAACGGTGCGGTTACCTGCCGCTCGCGCTCAACCTCATCGTCGGGCACATCCGCGCGGTGGAGGGCTGGACGCTCACCGACCACGCGGACCGCCTCGACGACCGGCATCGGCGGCAGCGGCTCGACGACGGTGTCCAGCTCGCGCTGGACGCCTCGTACCAGCGGCTGCCGGAGGCCCGGCGGCGAGTCCTGCGCCTGGTCGCACTGCATCCGACCGGCGAGTTCGACGAGTACGGGGCGGCCGCGCTGACGGGCCAGGACCTGGACGACACCCGCGTCCATCTGGAAGGACTCCGCGGCGACCACCTCCTCCAGTGCGCGTCAGGGCGGTACGCCTTCCACGACCTGGTGCGCGAGTACGCGGCCGAGCGGACGTCCGACGAGGACCCGCCCTCGGTGCGGCAAGCCGCCCGCGCCAGCCTGGCCAGTCATCTCCTGGCCACCGCCTCCCTGGCCATGGACGTCCGCTACCCCGCGGACGCCCACCGCCGTCCGCGGGTGGAGGCCGCCAAGACCGCGACGCCCGAGCTCACCGATCCGGACGACGCCCTGACGTGGCTGGAGGCGGAACACCCGGCGCTGATCACGTCCGTCGAGGTCGGTGAACCGCTGCACGCGGTACAGCTGTCGCTGACGGTGTTCCGGCACCTCAACCGCGACCGCTGGAGCACCGCGCTGACGATGAGCACCCGGGCTCTCTCCGCCGCGCGCTCGCTCGGTGACCCCGTCCTGATCGCCAGAACGCTCCACGACGTGACCGCTGCCCTGCTCGAACTGGGCAGGCCGGAAGACGCCGTTCCCGTCCTGGAGCAAGCCGCGGAACTGTTGCGCACCACCGATGACCGCGAAGGCGAGGTCCGCACGCTGGTCCTCCTCGGGGTCACCGACACCAGGCTCGGCCGGTTCCGCGAGGCCGCCGGCCACTACTACCGGGCGCTGGAACTGAACAAGGCCACGGGCGACCTGGCCGTGGAGGCCCACGCCCTGGTCAACCTCGGCGCGGCGGAAGAACGGCTGGGTCTCAACTCGTCGGCCGCGCGACACCTGGAACGGGCCCAGCGTCTGTACGTGGACATGGGCGACGTGGACGGTGAGGCCTGGGCGATCGACGGCCTGGCCTCGGTGGAGATCGAACTGGGCCGCTACGACTCGGCGCTCGAGCACTTCACCAGGACCCTGGACATCCACCGGCACCGCGGCGACGTCGATGCCGAGGCGTGGTGCGTGCAGGGTTTCGGCCTGCTCTTCTCCCGGTGGGGCAAGCGCGATCGGGCAGTGCGGGAGTACACCCGAGCGCTGGCGATGTTCCGGGAACTGGGCGATCGAACCGGCGAACTGTACGTGCTCAACGGACTGGGAGAGGCCACCGGCGACGTCGCCCTGCTCACCGAGGCCCTGACCCTGGCCACCGAGCTCAGCTCCGTCGAGCAGCAGGCACGAGCCCACACGGGCCTCGGCCACGCGCTCGGCTCACGGGAGCACTACGAGCAGGCGGTGGAGCTGTACACGCAGCTGGCAATGCCCGAAGCGGAGCCGCTGCGGGCATTGCTGGCCACAGCGCCGTAGTCCGCCCTCCGAACAGGACCGAAATCGGCCGACCACCGGACCAACGCTCCGTGACCAGAAAGTCGCGCCCGCCGCCGCCTTCGCGGTGGCCAACCCCGACGACATCACCTGTTTGCCCTCTCTCGCACTGATTGTCACGCTCCGAGCAAGAGTCATTCACTCGACTGGTAGCGTGTGGCCGGATCCGCCGCCTGAATGGCGACTCCCCCGGAGGGTCTGCACAGTGATCGATCCCGGCAGTTCCGCTTCGGCAACCGGAATGTTCGGTCCGTACCGGCTGGAGTCGCTGCTGGGCCGCGGTGGGATGGGCGAGGTCTATCGGGCCTACGACACCGTCAAAGAACGCACCGTCGCCGTGAAGCTCCTGCCGGTCGGTCTGGCGTCCGACACGGGTTACCAGGCCCGGTTCCGGCGTGAGTCCCAAGTGGCTGCCCGCCTGCGTGAGCCGCACATCATCCCGATCCACGACTTCGGCGAGATCAACGGCCAGCTGTTCATCGACATGCGCATGGTCGACGGCCTCGACCTTGGCTCCCTCCTCCGGCAGGAAGGGCCACTGGCCCCTGCCCGTGCGGTGCACATCGTCGGGCAGATCGGCGCGGCCCTCGACGCCGCGCACGCCGAGAACCTGATTCACCGCGACGTCAAGCCCTCCAACGTGATCGTCGCCGGAGTCGGCGCGGACGAGTTCGCCTATCTCATCGATTTCGGCATCGTCCACAGTTCACTCGACACCACCGCCACCGGCGACGCCGCGCTCGGCAGCCCCGCCTACACGGCACCCGAGCGGCTGCAACCAGTCCTGGCCGCGGACGCCTTCCAGAGGGCCGTCGACGTCTACGCCCTGGGCTGCGTGCTCCACGAACTCCTCACCGGGCAACTCCCGTTCCCGTGCGAGAACAACCTGGCGATGATGTTCGCCCACCTCAACACCGCGCCGCCACGCCCCAGCGCCATCCGCCCCGGTCTTCCCCCCGGACTCGACGACGTCGTCACCCGCGCACTGGCCAAGGACCCCCGCCACCGCCACCCCAGCGCCGGAGCACTGGCAACGGCGGCACGCGCCGCCCTGGCACCCCCGCGACAGCTCGTCCCGCCCCCCGCCGCGAACGCACCGGCGAGGCAGATGAGTTCAGCGGTCCCAGCGGCGCCACCGCAACGCACCCGGTTGCTGCCGGAGCACGCCCAGCCCCCGGCGGGCCCGCATCGCACGCTCCGCGGGTGGCGCGGTGGGGGCATCGCGGCGCTCGTCCTGCTCGCCGTGGCCGCGTTGATCGTCACTCTGTACCCGCAGCTCCGGTCCTGGACGTCGTCCGCCTCCACGCCGTCCAGTTCCTCAACGCCCGTCGCCACTACGTCCTCCAGCCTGCCGTCCTCCAGCCCGCCGTCCTCCAGCCCGCCGTCCTCCAGCGTCCAGACCACGACGCGCCTGCTGACGATTCCCGCCGGCGGCCCGTTGTTCGGCAACGACGAGGCACAGGAGAAGGGGCCGGCCATCTGCGAGCAAGTGGGCGGCAAGTTCAACGTGGCGTGGTTCACCCCCGGCCAGACCGAAGGTGAATACAGCATGGTGACCTGCGCGTTCGTGTTCGAACCGACCACCAAGCGCGCCCTGGACATCGACGCCGGCGGCGCGATCTCGGACGAGGCCGACGCACGGAAGAAGGCTCCGCAGATCTGCGCCAACGCGGGTGGCACGTGGAATCGCGTGTGGCGCGACGTGGTCTCGGGCAAGTACAGCGTGGTGAACTGCACGATCGGGTTCTGAGCCGTCGATCCGTGCGGAGTCGCGACCGAGGCAGAGGGCGCACTCGAGCACGTGGAACTCGGCGATAGCCCTGTGGCTGCGCTCCTCCCGCGGTATTCGGTGGCCTGCCAAGCGCCCTGCCAGGCCCTCGCAGGTCAGCGGATGTAACGTTTCAACGCCGCAAGAGCATGCCGACCAACGTTGTTGACAACGCACCCGAACGCCGAACACCGCCGCGGTTGTTCGCGTCTTGACCGACAACGTCGTGAAGTTCTAGTGTTCGGCCCGATTGAAACGTTACAAGCAGTCTCGGCGTACACGTCGACTGCCGAGTTCCGCATGGCCGCCGCAGCCAAGCCCGCTCCGATTCAGGAGGTGCTGTATGCGCGCGCCATCACGTCGAACAGCCTTTTCCGCCAGTGTTCTGCTGGTGCTGGCCCTGGCCGGTGCGCCGTCGTCCGCTGCCCAGGGTCCACCTGCCCTGCCCGCCGCACTGGCCGCGGTGGCAGCACCACCCGGCGCGATCGCGGCGCTCACCCTGTCGCCCACGTCCCGAACCGTGCGGCCTGCCGGGGTGCAGGGAACCTCCGGGTCGGTGGCCGACCCGCAGAACGTGCTGAACGGGGCTCCGACCCGGATCTCCGGGACGAACTCGTCGATCACCCTGGACTTCGGCAAGGAGGTCGGCGGGATCGCGACGTTGTCCTTCGGTGCCACCAGTGGCGGGCAACAGGTAGGGCTGGCGTTCAGCGAGTCCTCGCAGTACGTCGGCAGGGACAGTGACGCCAGCAGCGGCGGGCAGCCGGACCGCGCCATCTTCGGCAACGCCACGACCGACGGCACCTACGTCATGCCGGCACCGAGGCTGCGTGGCGGGTTCCGCTACCTGACGATCTTCCTCCGCACGTCGGGCTGGGTGGACCTCACCGGTGTCTCGCTGAACTTCACGCCCGCGCCCGGCAAGTCCAACCCCGCCGCCTACGCGAACTACTTCTACTCCAGCGACAACCTGCTCAACAGGATCTGGTACGCCGGTGCGTACACCGTGCAGACCAACGTCATCGCGTCGAACCAGGGCCGCGCCTGGCCGCCACCACCGTCCGAATGGGACAACAGCGCGACCGTCGGCGTCGGGAACAGCGTGCTGGTCGACGGCGCGAAGCGGGATCGGACGGTGTGGCCGGGCGACCTCGGCCTGGCGGTCCCGACCGCCTACGCGTCGATGCACGAACTGGAGTCCACGCGCAACGCACTGTCCACGATGTACAACGTGCAGGCCGGAAACGGTGAGATCCCGTGGTCCGGCCCGCCGTTCAACCTCAAGGGCTCCGACACCTACCACACCTGGACCCTGTACGGGACCTCGTTGTACTACAACTACTCCGCCGACCGGGCCTGGCTCGACTCGGTGTGGGAGAACTACACCCGCGGCATGCGGTTCATCATCGCCAAGATCGGCGGCAACAACCTGCTGAACGTGACGCAGACCCAGGACTGGGCACGCAGCGGCCAGGGCGGCGAGAACATCCAGGCGAACGCGCTGCTCTACGCCGCACTCATCGGCGGCGTCACCCTCGCGCGGGTCAAAGGGGACAACGCGCTCGCGGACAGCTACGCCGGCCGGGCCGCCTCGCTCAAAGCCGCCGCGAACGCCCGGCTCTGGGACGCGAACGCGGGCCTGTACCGGGACAACCCCTCCAGCACCCTGTACCCGCAGGACGGCAACTCGCTGGCCGTCTGGTTCGGCCTGACCGACTCCTCAGCCAAGGCGACCACCATCGTCAGCAGGCTCCGCAGCCGGTGGAACGCCCTCGGCGCGACGACGCCCGAGTGGGGCGGCGGCGTGCACCCGTTCACCGGCGGCATGGAGGTGCACGCGCGCTTCACCGCCAACGACGACTTCACCGCCCTCGACCAGATCCGCCGCACCTGGGGCTACATGCTGGACAGTCCGATCGGTACCAAGAGCACCTTCTGGGAGGGCATGAACGCCGACGGCAGCTTTGCCTACGGCGGTTCGTTCATGAGCCTGGCGCACGGCTGGTCGAGCGGCCCGACCTCCGCGCTGACGTTCCACGTGCTCGGCACCGCACCGGAACCCCAGGTCGGCCAGTACCGGTTCGTCCCGCATCCCGGCGACCTGACCAGTGCGGAGGGACGCATCACCCTGCCTCAGGGACAGCTCGACGCTTCCTGGGTGCGCAATTCCGCGGCGGGCACCTACACCGCCCGGCTCACGAGTCCCAGCGGCACGACCGGCCGGATCGGGGTGCCCAAGCTCAGTGGTGTGAACGTGTCCGTGTCCGTCAACGGCGCGGAGGTGTGGCGCAACGGGACCTTCACCCCGCGCCCCGGCATCGGCGGCGGTTACCAGGACGCCGACCACGTGTACCTGACCGGCGTGGCCGCGGGCACCTACGACGTGACCGCCTCCGGGCTCGGCAACCCGCTCCCTCCACAACCTCCTGCCGCGGCTGAACTTCCGGCCGGATTCACGCACTGTGCGAACGAATCGGGCCGATGCGCCTTCAGCGGCACGCGCAGCGTGGCCTACGGAGCCGGTGGCTACAGCTTCAGGACCGCGACCTCGGCGACCGACTGCACGAATGACGCGTTCGGCGGCGATCCTGCCCAGAACCTGGTCAAGGCCTGTTACGTCGCCCCGCTCGGCGGCCCGGCCGGATACACCCAATGCGCGAGCGAGAACGGCACCTGCGCCTTCACCGGATACGGCAGGACAGTGGCCTACGGCGCCAACGGAGCCTTTGTGCAACGAGTGTTCACCTCGAGCACGCAGTGCACGAACGGGGTGTTCGGCGATCCGATCGCGAACGTCGGCAAGGCCTGTTACCTCGCGCCGGATGGTCCGCCCGCAGGTGGCTGGAGCCGGTGCGCGGGCGAAGGAGCGACCTGCGCGACGGTCAGCGGCCAGCCGGTCGCCTACGGTGCCTACGGCGCGTTCCGCCAGGTCATCGCTTCCGGTGCAACGACCTGTTCGAACGCGGCGTTCGGCGGCGACCCGATCCCCGGTGAGTCGAAGGCCTGCTACACAAGGGAAGGCGCCCCACCCGGCTACGGCACGTCGTGCGCGGCAGAGGGAAGCACCTGCGGGTTCGGCGGACAACGCACCGTGGCGTTCGGTGCCCGTGGAGCGTTCGTCTACCGGTCCTTCACCGGTGGGACGCCCTGCACCGCCACGGCGTTCGGTGCCGACCCGCTCAGCGGTGTGCCGAAGTCCTGCTATCTGACCCCCTAGCGTTTACCGAAGTATTTCCGTGCGGCGCCGGTGATCGCGGACACGACACCGGCGCCGAAAGTCAGCGGTCACAGATTCGGGGCCTGTCCGGTCTTCCTGAACGTGAGCCAATCCCTGGAATCGAGCACCGGCATCAGCGAGCCGGTCGTCGTGATCAAGAACTACACCGTGCCGGCCGACGAGGCCGAGCACTTCGTCGAGGTGTACCGGGAGAACGCGCGGATCATGTCGGCCCAGCCCGGCTTCGTGCGCTCCCGCCTGCACAGGCCACTCGCCGGCGGACCGGACACGCGGTTCGTCCACGTCGCGGAGTGGAGCTCGGGAACCGATCTGGACAAGGCCGTCGTCAACCCCGAGTGGCGTGCGTCGCTGCAGCGCATGTTCGACGACCCCGGTCTGAACATCACCTCGGAACCCGCCTCCTACCGGGTAGTGGTCGAGCTACGACCCTCGGGCAGGGCGATCGAGACCGTCGAGGACCTCCGCCGGCACCTGCAACGGGCCATCGAGCTGGAGCACGCGACCATCCCTCCGTACCTCTGCGCCCTGTACTCAATGGACCCGAACCGCAACGCCGAGGCCGCGCAGGTCGTCGGCAGCGTGCTCGCGGAGGAGATGCTGCACCTGGCACTGGCGGCGAACCTGCTCAACGCGGTCGGCGGCGAGCCCAGGCTCGACACCCCCGAGTTGCTGCGGCCGTACCCGCACCCGTTGCCGCACGGCGACCGGTCCCTCCAGATCCAGCTCCTCTCGTTCGGCCAGGAGGCCCTGGAGCTGTTCCTGCGGATCGAGAAGCCGGCTTCGGTCGACGCCCCGGCCGAAGCGGACGGGTACGAAACGATCGGGCAGTTCTACGCCGCCGTCGAGGCGGGGATCCGCGGGCTGTGCGACGAACTGGGCGAGGACGCCGTCTTCACCGGTGACCCGGCCCGGCAGGTCGGCGAGTTCCACCTGCGCGGTGGTGGTGGCGCGGTCATCCCGGTGCACGACCTGAAGTCCGCGCTGGCGGCGCTCACCGAGATCACCGAGCAGGGCGAGGGAGCCGCACGGACCGACGTCTGGGACGGCGATCGCGACGTCTTCCACCCCGAACGAGACGAGGTGGCGCACTACTACCGGTTCCAGGAGCTCAAGCACGGTCGCCGCTACCAGACCGGCGACACGCCGCAGTCCGGTCCGACCGGTGAGCCGATCGCGGTCGACTTCGACGCGGTCATGCCCATGCGGCCGAACCCGCGCACCACCGAACACCCGGAGGGCAGCGACATCCGCGTGGCCCAGGAGCGGTTCAACACCACCTACTGCCTGCTGCTGCAGCAGCTCGAAGAGGCGTTCAACGGAGATCCCACGCGCCTCGGCTCCACCGTCGGCACCATGTACCAGGTGAAGACCCAGGCCCAGGCGCTGATGACGACGCCGCTGGAGGACGGGACGGCGACAGCGGGCCCGACGTTCGAGTACGTGCCGCCCAGCCTGCGGACCTGACCTGGTCAGGGGTGGATCTGCAGCCCGACACCCGAATCGAGCCGGAGCGACTCGAGGATGACGAAGGTGGTGCTGACGGTGAAGACGTCAGCCGCGGCGAGGACCCCGGCGTACTTCTCGGCGACGGGCGCGGCGGCCTGCTCGGACGCCGTGTCGAGGTACGCCTTGACAGCGGCCCACGCGTTGTGACCGTACTTCGCGTAGAACGGGCTCGGGTCCACTGTGGACAAGGCGGTCCGGGCGCTCTCGGCGATGTCGGCGATGTACCTCTGGTGCAGCGCGACGTCGTCGCGGGTGCCCAGACGGCCGAGGTGCCCACCGATGAAGTGCCGCCACGGGAACGACAGTGCCTCGGCCGGTGCCGCCATCGCGCCGGGCACGTCGCTGTTGACGTTGAACGCGGCGAACGATCCCCAGCCCGGCACGACGACGTCGATGAGCATCAACGTGTCGTGGCTCGGCAGGTGGACGTAGATGTTGTCCGGCGTGTGGTTGGCGCCCCGCCAGGCCAGGTCGATGCGTTCCCCGCCGACCATCAGCGTGTGGTCGTGGTCGAACACGACATCAGGTGCGGGCCGCACCGGGTCGCCGGCCCGCAGCAGCAGCCTTCTGTTCTCGGCGTGCCCGATTCGCACCACGTCGGGTCCGAACAGCGAGGACGCGCCGATGTGGTCGGCGTGGTGGTGGGAGTACACGAGGTGGGTGACCTCGCTGGACGCACCGGTGGCCGCGGCGATCTCGTCGACGGCCCGCTGCAGGTTGTGCCCGATGGTCGGGGGCGCGTCGAACAGGACGACCCCGTCGGGCGTGGTCAGGAAGGCCGCCTGGTAGCCGCCGTCGGTGACCCAGTAGAGGTTCTTCTCCACCCGTCCGACGTGGTAACCGTGCTCGTTGACGGCGGGGCCGAGTGCGGACGGGGGAACCGGCGCGTAGTCCGGCAGTTCAGTGGTCATGGGCCCAGGTTCGTCACCGGGCAGGTGAGTCGTCATCACCGGAATCCGGTGATCCTCGAGAACGGATTCGGCCCGTGTCCGAGCTGATCCCCCGCCACGACCTGGTCACCGCGCTGAACCAGGCGATCGGCAGGAAGGTCACCGTCGTCACCGCGCCCGCGGGCAGCGGGAAGTCGTCGCTGCTGCGCCTGTGGGCGGATCAGCACGGCGGCCGGGTCGCCGTCGTGCCGGCGCGGCCCGGCCTGCGGTTCTGGTTCGCCGTGCTCAGCGCGCTCCGGGCCGCGCTCTCGCGGACACCGCCGTTCGCGGCGCCGGGTTGTGACGGCCACGCGAAAGTGCTCGCCGAACTCGGCACGATCCACGAGCCGCTCGTCCTGGTCGTCGACGACGCACACGAACTGGACTCCGCGGCCCCGCTGGCCGCGCTGCTGGCGGACCTCCCACCGCACGTGCACGCGATCGTGGCCACCCGCCACGACCTGCGGCTGGGCCTGCACGGACTGCGGCTGGCCGGGCAGCTGGCGGAGATCCGCGCCGACCGGATGCGCTTCACGGCCGAGGAGACCCGCGAGCTGGTGGCCGCCGCGGGCACACGCCTCGCCGGTCCGGTGCTCGACCTCCTGCACCAGCGGACCGAGGGCTGGGCCGCCGGACTGCGGCTCGCGGTCCTCTCGCTCGCGGGCCATCCCGATCCGGAGCGGTTCGTGGCCGAGTTCTCCGGCAGCGACCGGACCGTCGCCGAGTACCTGATGGCGGAGATGCTGGACCGGCAGCCCGCCGGGGTTCGACGGCTGCTGCTGCGAACGTCCGTTGTGGACCAGGTGACCGGAGAGCTGGCCGACCTGCTCACCGGAACACCGGGATCGGAGCGGATTCTGCTGGAGCTGGAGGCGGCGAACAGCTTCGTCGTCGCACTGGACCCCGAGCGCACCTGGTTCCGCTACCACCGCCTCTTCGCGGGATTGCTGCGGCTGGAGCTGCGCCGGACCCAGGCCGAGGAGATCCCAGGGCTGCACCGGATCGCCGCGCACTGGTTCGCGGAGCACGCGCGACCGGCCGAGGCCGTCCGGCACCTGCAGTCCGCCCGGGACTGGACGGACGCCGCCCACCTGCTGACCGAGCACGCGCTCGGCCTGACCTTCGACGGCCAGGCGGCGACCGTGCGCACCCTGTTGCGCGCCTTCCCGTCCTCTGCCGACTCGCTCCCGTTCGTCCGCGCCGTCGACGAGCTGAACGACCTGCGCCTCGACGAAGCGGCGGCACACCTCGAGGTCGCCCGATCGACCGGCGAACACCGCGCGGTCCTGCTGGCCCTGGACCTCCTGCTGGCCCGGCTGCGTGGCCATTTCCACTGCGTGGCCGCACAGGTCGACACTCTCCCCGCCAGCGCCGAACTGCGGGCGATCGTCCTGCTGAACGCCGGCGTCACCGAAGCGTGGTCGGAACGGACCGCCGACGCCGAACGCCACCTGCTGGCGGGAGCCGCGCTGGCGCGGGACCTCGACCGCCCGTACCTGGAGGTGGCCTGCCTCGCGCACCTCGGTTTCGCGAGCGGCTCGTTCGCCTTGACGCGTCAACGGTGCGAGGAGGCGATCGCGCTGGCGGAACAGCACGGCTGGGGCGCCGAACCGGTCATCGCTCCCGCGCTGGCCACGCTCGCCTGGACGCTCGCGTGGACCGGCGAGATCGACCACGCCGCGCGGTGGCTCGACCGCGCGAAGCAGGCCAGCGGTTCGGACGCCGAGCCGGGCGTCCGATTGGTCGTGCACGTCGTGTCCGCACTTCTCGCGGGAGCCCGCGGTCACGATCGCGACGCCTTGGCGGAGTTCGCCGCCGCCCGCGAGGTCCAGGAGACGATGGCCGACGAGCACACGCTCAGCACCCAGGTCGCTGCCTGGACGATCGCCATCCGAGCCCAGGCGGAGCACGACCCCGCCGCCCTTCGCGAACTCCGGCGCGTCGGCGGGAAAGACGTCCTGACTCGCATCGAAATCCACCTGCTGACCGCTCTCGCCCGTTGCGACCTCGGTGATCATCGTGGCGCCGTCACCGCCGTCGAACAGGCGCTCGACCTCGCCGAACAGGACCGGCTCATCCTCCCGTTCGTCCTCACGGGAGCATGGAGGCTGCTGGAGTCGCTACCAGCGTGGGAAACCGCGCACGCCGCGCTCATCACGTCCGTTCTCGACGTCGTCCACAGTGGAACACCGTCCACCGCGATGCTCGCGGAGGAGCTGAGTCCCAGCGAACTGCGGGTGCTCCGCTACCTGCCCACCAACCTGACCCGGCCGGAGATCGCCAGGAGGCTGATGGTGTCGGTGAACACGGTCAACACCCACATCCGGCGGATCTACGCCAAGCTCGGCGCCACCGATCGCGGCGCGGCCGTGCAACGCGGTCGTGAGCTCCGCCTGCTGTCGGCGTCCTGACGGGCCGGCCGCGATGCCGGCGTCGACCTGCACGTCGTTGCACCGCGGCCTGGTTGCGCCGCGCCTACGCGGCCGGTCTCGACGAGCAGGCGGTCAACGCGCTCTTCACGTCCGTCCACCAGCGGACGAGGAACGAGGGCGTGGCGTGACGGCGACCGAGTTCGCACCGCGCACCGACGGTGTGGGCAAGCGGTACCGGAAGGGCTGGGCGCCGCGCGACTGCGCCCTACGATGCCTTCGACCTGCAGGGACTTGTTCCGGTGGCGTACGCGCTGTTCGCGTTCGGGGCGTTCCTCGCCGCCCGGATGGCGGTGGCGATGGTGGCCCGTCCCGCCTACGCCACCCCGCTCACCAGCACGGAGCCGGTCCCCGCCGGTGGCGCGAAGAACCAGGCCGGCTTCGCCGACTGGACGATCGAACACGGCTACGCGGACGCTACCGGGCGCAGGCTGAGCTCGACCACTACCACGGGGTCCACTGTGGACGGTCGAGCGCGAACGGCCCGGACCGCCCGGCCGACGTACGATGCGGTGGACGAGCGTCAAGCAGCCGGCGCCGTGGACTCCGCCTGCCGATGAAGGAGCCCCGTGGAGACTGCGCCAGATGAGTGAACCCGAACTCGCGTCACTGGTGGACGACCTGCCGGTGATCGTCTGGCAGGGCGAGGCGCGCGGTCGTGCGGTCACGTTCCTCTCCGGCACCGTCGAACGCCTGCTCGGCCACCCCGCGCGGCACTGGCTCGGCGATCCCGGCTTCTGGGCGGAGATCACCCATCCCGACGACCGCGAGGAGAGCCTGCGGCGGCGCTGGAGCGCGGACACCGACTACGAGACCGTGTACCGGGTGCGGACGGCCGCGGGCGACCTCGTCTGGTTGCTGGAGAAGGCGCGTGTGCACGGCGCGCTCCGCAGCGGCGTGCTGATCGACGTGACGGCACAGCACGCGGCCGACCAGCGGCAGCGGTTCCTGGACGTGCTCGACCGGGAGTCGCAGCTGCTCGACGACGCCGAGGCGCTGATGGCGCTCGCGACCCGGCTGCTCGGGGAGCACCTGAACGTGGACCGGTGCGCGTACGCGCGCACGGAGGCTGACGAGAACCACTTCGTCATGAGCGGCGACCACGCCACCGGACTTCCTCCGTTACCCGGCAGGTTCGCGATGCGGGAGTTCGGCAACGGAGCGCTGACGGCCATGCGCGCGGGTGAGCCGTGGGTAGTGCACGACGCGTTGAACGACGAGAGGCTCGAGGCCGAGGACTTCGCCGCCTACCGCGTGACGGGCATTCGAGCGGTGATCTGCCTGCCGCTGCTGCGCGGCGGCCGGTTCGTGGCCGCGATGGCGGTGCACCAGGCGACCGCACGGCGCTGGACCCGCGACGAGATCGACCTGGTGTCCGTGGTGGTGAACCGGTGCTGGGAGTCGATGCAGCGCACGCACGCCGATCGGGCGTTGCGCGACAGCGAGCAGCGCCACCGGCAGCTCGTGGAGCGCGCGACGGACGCGATCTGGCTGCTGGACCACGAGATGAGGTTCGTCTCCGTCAACCCCGCCACCGGCCACCTGCTCGGTTACCAGGCGGACGACCTGGTCGGCACCGCCATCGCCGACCTGCTCGTGGACGGACTGCCCGCCGATCTGTCCGCCTCCCAGGTGGTGCTGATGCGCCACGCCGACGCGACGACGATCGCGTTGGAGCTCAGCGTCCAGTCCACGCCGACCGGGCTGCAGGCGATCGGCAGGGACGTCACCGAGCGCCGGCGCGCCGAGGCCGAACGCGAACTGCTCCTGCAGCGCGAGCACGACATCGCGGCGGCGTTGCAGGAAAGCCTGCTGCCGCGCGAACTTCCCGACCTGGCCAGGCTCGCGACCGCGGCGCGGTACCTGCCGGCCGCGCGGCACTCCCAGATCGGCGGCGACTGGTACGAGGTCGTGCCCCTCACGAAGCACCGCGTCGGCCTGACGGTGGGCGACGTGGTGGGCAAGGGTCCGTCCGCCGCCGCGGTCATGGGTCAGCTGCGCAGTGTGCTGGCGGGCCACCTCCTCGACGGCCACTCCCCCGCGGAGTCGTTGCGGCGCTTGGACGCCTTCGCGACGCGCGTCAACGGCGCGGCCGGCAGCACGTGCGTCTGCGTCGTCTTCGACCCCGACTCCGCCGAGCTCTGCTGGGCGTCCGCGGGCCACCCGCCGCCCGTGGTCGCCGACGACTCGGGAGCCCGGTCGCTGACCGAGAAGATCGGCGCCGTGCTCGGCGCAGGCGGAGCCGCTCCCCCGCAGCACACCGCCCTTCTGCCGCCCGGCGCCTCGGTCGTGCTCTACACCGACGGTCTGGTGGAACGCCACGGCGAAGTGGTCGACCAGGGCGTGCGGAGACTCACCTCCGCCCTGAACGACGCGGCCAGGCTCGCTCCGGCGGCACTGGTCCGGCACGTACTCGACGAGATGCTGGTCAACGGCCAGTCCGACGACGTCGCGCTCGTGGTGGCACGGCACCTGCCCGCCCCGCTGCACCGGCACCTGCCCGCGTCGGCGGGAGAGCTGTCCGCGCTCCGGCGCACCGCCACGGCCTGGGCCGAGGCCGCCGGTCTGTCCGACGACGCCGTCTACGACCTGGAACTGGCGCTGGGCGAGGCAGCCACGAACGTCGTGGACCACGCCTATCCGGCCGGGGGCGGCACGTTCGACACGTCTCTGGAGTGGAGCGGCTCAGGCGTGTGGGTGTCGGTGGCCGACCACGGTCACTGGCGTCCGGAACCGGCCGACAAGGGCCACCGGGGCCGGGGGCTCGCCATGATCCGCGCGCTCAGCGACAGAACCGACCTCATCCCGGGTGAGAACGGCACGACCATCCGCTTCCACGTTCCCGCGTCGTCGGACACGCGACCCGGACCGGTCGCCGCGCACGCGACGTCCCCGGCCGCGGTGACCGGCCTGACCGACGCGGCGGACGACCAGGTGCAGCGCCTCCTGCTCACCGGCGACCTCGACATCGCCACGGTCGAGGGCCTGCGCACGCCGTTGCTGACCCGGATCGACGTCGCGGACGAACGGCCGGTGGAGGTCGACCTCACCGGGCTCGACTACCTCAGCAGCTCCGGCATCGCGTTGCTGCTCGAGGCCTTCGCGCGAGCGGAGCAACGCGGACGGACGCTGTCGCTGGTGGCGGCGACCGCCAGCGCGCCCGCACGGATCCTCGACCTGTCCGGGCTGGCCCACACCACCCGGCGGTGAGCCGGGTTCAGCCGGTGCAGTCCACCAGGGCGTACACGGTCTTGCCGCCTTCCTCGCGCGGACGGAAGCCCCACTCGCGCGAGATGTTGTCCACCACCACGATTCCCCTGCCCCGGTACTCGCCCAGGCGGGAGCGTCCGTACACCGGTTCGACCGCCGACTCGTCGTCCACCTCGACCGTCACCAGGCACGGCTCCTGGCTGCGCAGGATCCGCAGCCGGCCGGCACCGGCCGGGGTGTGGTCCAGGACGTTCGACACCAGCTCGGTCACCACGAGCTGCACGTCGTAGAGGTGGTCCTCGTCGAGGTCCCGCAACGCGGTCGTGAGCTCCCGGCGCAACGAGGACATCGTCGTGCCGGGCCGGACCAGCACGTCCATCGCGAGGGCCGTCATGCCAGCCGCCGCAACAGGAACAGGGCGATGTCGTCCTGCTTGCCCTGGCCGAGCTCGGTCAGCAGGCGGTCGGCCAGTTCGTCCATGTCGTCGTGGTGCGACACGGCGGCGCGCAGCTTCTCCATGCCCTCGTCCAGGTCCATGCCGGGTCGTTCGATGAGGCCGTCGGTCGTCAGCAGCACGGTGGTGCCGCGCGGCAACGGCAGCTCGGTGGCCTCGGGCCGGTCCAGCCCGATGCCGAGCAGCGGTCCCTTGACCGGGAGGTACCGGGCACCCTGGTCGTCGGCGATCAGCGGTGGCACGTGGCCCGCGTTCGCGACCTCCATCGTGCCCGCCCGCAGATCCACCAGCACCAGGCACATGGTCGTGAGACCGCCGGTCGGGTGGAACCGCTCCAGCAGCAGGTCGGTCCGGCGCAGGATCTCCGCCGGCCGGTGCCCCTCGACGGCGTAGGCGCGCAGGGTGTGGCGCACCTCGGCCATCACCGTCGCGGCCTCGATCGAGTGGCCGCACACGTCACCGATGGCGATCAGCATGCGGCCGTCCAGCTCGATCACGTCGTAGAAGTCGCCACCGATCTCGGCGTTGCTCGACGCGGGCACGTACCTGGCCGTCATCGGCAGCTCGGGGTGGTGCGGCAACGTGCGGGGCAGCAGGCTGCGCTGCAGGGTGAGCGCGAGCGAGTGCTCCTCGGCGAAGGTGTGCAGGCCTTCCGCCGCCAGCGCCGTCGCCTGGGCGAGCTGGCGCAGCAGGTTGCGGTCGTCGTCGCCGGTCACCGCCGAGGGCAGGACCGCGATGCCGATGGGCGCCCTGCGCGGTTTCGTGCGTGCGAGCGCGGCCGTCACCGGAGATTCCGGGTGCCACGGGGCGGCATCGGCCTCGATCATCGTGACGCCCACACCGGGGTTGAGCGCCGCCATCCAGTTCCCGACGTCGGCGTTGTCCAGGCGGAACCGGGCCTCCGGCCGCCTGGCGCCCGCCGTCGCGACGCAGACGACGCCGGACGGACTGGTGACGACGGCGGTCGCCTCCCCGTCGAGCACGTCGGCGGCCCCGATCGCGGCGGCCTCGGCCAGCGCGTCGAACGTCATCGCCGCGTTGATGGCGAACGTCGAGGTGGTCAGCCGCGTGAGCTTGGCGGCGAGGTGTTCGGCGAGGGCGCGGGCCCGGTGGTAGCGCAGCGCCGCCTCGACGTTGGCCAGCAGCTCACCGGGGTCGACGGGTTCGGTGAGGTAGGCGTCCGCTCCCCTGGTGAGCCCGACGACCTTGTCCTCGGGCTCGATGTAGGTCGCGGACAGCATCACGACGGGGATGGAGCTGGTGCGCGGATCTGCCTTGATCCGCTCGGTGACGTCGTACCCGCTCATGTCGGGCAAATGCACGTCGAGCAGCACGAGGTCGAACAGCTCGGTCTCCAGGGCGACGAGCGCCTCCGCGGCCGTCGTCGCCTCGACGACCGTGTGGCCGCTGCGGCGCAGCCAGCTGCACGCGATGAACCGGCTCGCGTCCAGGTCGTCCACCACGAGGACCCTGGCCGGTCCTCCGCCCATGGCTGTCGGGTTCATCGGCCGTCCGTTCTGCGCACGGTGAGCTGGGCGTCCCTGATCGCACGGTTCACCGTCTCCGGGGAGATCCTCGCCTCGTGCAGCATCGCGGCACCGAGGCTGTGCACGCTGCGCGCGAGACCGCCGGGGTCGTCACCGCACACGATGACCACCGGTACCCGTTTCAGGTCCGGATCAAGCCTCAGCACGGACAGGACCGCGCTACCGCTCATCAGGGGCGCGCTCGCGCTCACCAGGACGAGGTCGGGCTGCCGTTGCTTCGCGACGTTGATGGCGCTGCGGCCGTCCTCGGTCTCGATGATCTCGCCCGCGATGCCCTCCAGCGCGTCACGCAGCTGCTTGCGGCCCTTCTCGTCGCCGTCAGCGATCAGCGCGCACGCGACCGGTGCGGGTCGCGCGAACTCGTCCGTGGCGCTGGGCAGGGTCAGCGCGACCTCCGTGCCCGTGCCCGGCGTGCTGGTCAGCGTCAGCGTGCCGCCGAGGATCTCGGCGAGCTTGCGCGCGTAGGACAGGCCCAGGCCCGTACCGCTCACGCCGACCTGCAGCGCGTTCGGCACCTGGTAGAACTCCTCGAACACCCGGTCCTGCTCGGCGGGCGGGATGCCGATCCCGGTGTCGGTGACGACGAACCGGATCTCGTCCGGTGCCGGCCCCTGTTCGGCGGTGAAGTGGATCTCGCCCTGCCTGGTGAACTTCACCGCGTTCGACAGGACGTTGCGCAGGATGCGCACGAGCATCGTCTCGTCGGTGACCAGCGACGGCAGTTCCCGGAGCGGATCGACCACCAGCCGCACGTCACCGGAGCGCAACGTCGGCCGCACCGCGGACCTCAGCTGCGTGATCACGTAGTCGAGCGCTACGGGAGCCATCCGCGGCTGCAGACTGCCCGACTCGGCCTTGGCGGTGTCGAGCAGCTCGTTGACCAGCGCGAGCAACGTCGCCGCCGACTCGTTGATCAGGTCCACGTGGTGACGCTGGTCGTCGGTCATCGGGTCGCCGCCCGGTGCGCCGAGCAGCCGGGTCA
This sequence comes from Lentzea sp. NPDC092896, assembly GCF_044754905.1. Taxonomy (NCBI): domain Bacteria; kingdom Bacillati; phylum Actinomycetota; class Actinomycetes; order Pseudonocardiales; family Pseudonocardiaceae; genus Lentzea; species Lentzea sp. NPDC092896. The sequence goes on along the minus strand of NZ_JBIVPX010000015.1, from coordinate 84,443 downwards.
GGCCGACGACGGAGTTGATCGGCGCGCGCAGCTCGTGGCTGATGTTGGACCAGAACCGGATGCGCGCGGCGGCCGCGTCGCGCAGCTCCGCGGACTTCGCCTCCAGCTCCGCGTACAGGGCGACCACACCCTGGTTCGTCTGTTCCAGCTCGTCGGACAGCTCCTGGTAGAGGGCGACGACGCCGCGGTTGGTCTCCTCCAGCTCGGCGTTGACGCGCTCCAGCTCCGCGCTCTTCGCCTCCAGGTTCTCGAGCGTCTCCAGGAGCTCCTGGTTCTGCGCACGCAGCTCGTCCAGCGCGTTGGCGCCCGTGCTCTCGCGCAGTTCGCGGAGCAGCCCCTCGTCGAGCGTGACGACGCTCTGCACGTTCTTCGTCAGCGTCACGCCGGTCTCGGTGATGAGCAGCTCGTCCATCAGCCTGCGCGCGGTGTCCCAGCCGGGACCGGCACCGGTCACCGCCTGGGCCTGCCAGGTCAGTTCGACGAGCAGCGCCGGAACCGGTCCGCGCCGGAGCAGGAAGACGGCGCTCGTGCTGACGTCCTGCCGCACCAGCTCCCGGCCGACGTCGCTGAGCGCCGTCGCCACCCGGATCTGGTTCTGCCCGTCGAGCCCGGCCGCGACCGCGACCTGGCGCCCGCGCTGACGAAGCAGGAACACGTCCCGCTCGTCGCTGACCACCAGGCGCAGCAGCTCGACGGCGGTCATGCCGGTCTGGCCACGAGCACGCAGGCGTCGTCGTTGCGCACCCCGGCGTCCCTGAGCAACGTCGTCGCGATCAGCACCGGCGGGTCGAGGATCAGGTCGCTGACCTGGTCGACGCCCCAGCGTTCGGTCAGGCCGTCGGAGTGCATCACGACCACCGCCTTGTCCGGCAGCTGGTAGTCGTACGCACGGATCGTGCGTGCCTGATGTCCTGCCACGCCGGGTACCGAGATCATGCCCTGCTTGCGGCCGTCCGCGAGTACGGCGGCGGCGATGTTGCCCAGACCGCAGTACCGCACGGTCCTGGCGACGAGATCGATGTCGGCGACGGCCACCGCTCCGCCACGGGTGCCGCGCAACTCCGCGTGCAGGCGCGCGACGACCTGGTCCGGTGGCAGCGGCGGCAGGTCGCGGAACAGTCGCACGGCGGCGTCGGACGCGGCCGCCGCCAGAGGTCCGTGCCCGGACCCGTCGCACATCATCAGGGTGAGGCGGTCCGCGCTCCGGCGGACGGCGTAGGCGTCCCCGCACACGTCCTCACCGTTGATCGGCCTGGTGATCCCGGCCGCGCTCTCCCTGCCCCATTCGGGTTCGCGGTCCCGCAGGAGCTCGAACCGGGCCACGAGCGCGGTCCCCACGCCCGGGCGCGAGGTCATGGAACACGAGGTCGCGAGCCTCGCCACCGCGCCGAGGCCAACGCCGAGGGTGCCGGTCGTGGACTGCCCGTCCTCCCACGCCAGTGCCAGGTCACCGATGCCGGGACCGCGGTCCACGGCGACGATCTCCACCGCCGCGTCCCGCAGGCCTCGCAGCGAACGGACCACGACGACACCCTGCCGGGCGTGCTTGTGCAGGTTGGTGCTGATCTCGGTGGCCGCGAGCCCGATCTCCGCCGTGCGCGTCGGGCTGAAGCCCAGGCGCTCGGCGAGTGCCGTGGCCGCGCGCCGGACCCTGCCCACCTGCGCGGTCTCCTCGACCGGCAGCCAGGCCTCGTCGCGCACCAGGGGCAGGCAGGTCGTCGCGGTCACCTCTTCCACTTGACCACCGTCACGACCGTGCCGCGGCCGACCTCGGTGTCGAGGTCGAACTGGTCCACCAGGCGACGGGCACCGCTCAGGCCGAGGCCGAGGCCGCTCCCGCTGCTCCAGCCGTCGGCGAGCGCGAGCGTGAGGTCCGGAATCCCGGGGCCCTCGTCGTGGAACGACGCGCGCACTCCTGCCCGCCGGCCGTCGCTGACCTCCTCGACGCGGGCGAAGCCTCCGCCCCCGTAGATCAGCGTGTTGCGGGCGAGTTCGCTGGCCGCCGTGACCAGTTTCGTCTGGTCGACCAGCGAGAGCTTGGTCTGCTGGGCATACGTGCGCACGAGCTGACGCACGCGGACCACATCATCGTCACCGCTGATGGGAACCTCTTCCGGTCCGTCAGACCGGGGCGGCATCAGGCGTCCCGTCCGCGACCGAGTTGTCCCAGGATCTTCATCCCACGTTCGAGGTCGAGGGCCGTGCGCACGCCACCGAGCGTGAGCCCCAGCTCCACCAACGTGATGGCCACGGCCGGACGCATCCCCACCACGACGGTGTCGGCGTCGAACAACCGGGAGATCGACGCGATCGTGGCGAACATCCGCCCGATGAACGAGTCGACGATCTCGACCGCCGAGATGTCGATGACCACGCCGTGGGCGCCGGTCGCGCTGATCCTCTCCGCCAGGTCCTCCTGCAGCGCCAGCACGCTCTGGTCCTGCAGGTCGATCTGGATGGAGACCAGAAGCACGCCGCCGATCTTCAGGATCGGGACGCGTTCCATCAGCGGACCTCGTTGCGCACCACGTTGACGCCTTCGCGGCGCAACGTGTGCCGCAGGGCGTCGGCGAGGGAGGCCTTGGTGACGATGTCGCCGAACTCGATGCCCAACGCCACGATCGTCTGCGCGATCTGCGGACGGATGCCGGAGACGATGCACTCGGCACCCATCAGCCGTGCCGCGACCACCGTCTTGAGCAGGTGCTGGGCGACCTGGGTGTCCACGGCGAAGACACCGGTGATGTCGATGATCGCGTGCTCGGAACCGGTCTCCACCAGTGCTTCGAGCAGCTTCTCCATGACGACCTGGGTGCGCGCGGAGTCGAGCGTGCCCACCAGCGGCACCGCCAGCACGCCCTCCCAGATCTTCACGACCGGGGTGGTGAGCTCGAGCAGCTGCTCCGACTGCTCCCGGATGATCTCCTCGCGTGCCCGCGCGTAGAAGTCGAACGTCAGCAGGCCGAGCGCGTCCAGCAACCCGGAGAATCCCAGGATCTGCCGGAACAGCTCAGGGTCGTTGTCGTTCTCGGTGAGGTCGAACACCTCGCGCTTGAGGGAGAACACGCTCGACGCGGTCTCCGTCGGTGTGAAGCCCGCCCGCACCCTGGAGCGCGAGTACTCCTCCAGGAACGACCGGATGTCGCCGAACTCCGCCCCGCTGACGTCCTTGCCGTCGTTGCCGACGAGAGGCAGCAGCGCCGCGAAGAGCTCTCTGAAGTCGGATTCCAGTTCCGACCTCGTCGACCGTCCGCGCAGCAGGGCCGAGACAGCTCCCACCCAGTTGTCGATCAGCGGTTCCGCGTTGGCCCGCAACAACTCGGTCAAGCGGTGGGTGTGCCCTGCGTCTGCGGTCACTCAAAGCCTCCTCAGGCGGACGATGATCGTGCAGACAGTAGCCGTCCACACGTGGATGGCCGCATCAGGCGGCGGCGACCCTTCCGGTTACCCGCACACGCGGGAACCGAACAGTGAGAAGGCCGACACCGGCGAGTGTCAGCGCCGCCGTTGCGACGGCACCGAACGAAGCGCGGCCAGAGCGCCGGCCAGGTCCGGGTGCAGGGGCAGCACGGCGTCCACGCCCGTGATGGCCAGCGGACGCAGCACCGTCGGCTTCCGGGCGATCACGGCGAACGGGACCCTGCCGGCCTTCGCCGCGCGCAGGACGGTCACCAGCATGTTGACCCCGGCCGAACCGAAGAAGGTCACCGCTGCCAGATCGATGACGAGACCCGCGGGACCACGTCCCAGCACGTCGAGCGCCACGCCGAGGGGCGCGTCGGTCATCCGGTCGATCTCACCGGCGACGACCACGACCTCGATCCCGTCGTGGACCTCGGTGTGGGCGGTCAGCACGTCGGCCGATCCTCCGGACTGCTGACTCATCTGTCCCGCTCCCATCGGCCAACCGCGAGACGACCTCACATGATGACTTGGCGTGTTTCCCGAACCCGGCGTCACGCTATGTCCCCGCGGGGCGGGGCACAACCGCGACGATCAGCGGCGCGGGACGAGTGCGCGCTCGTCCCGCCACCACAGCGCGCCTTTCGACGATCAGTTCACGACGGCCCTCAACCGGGCGATCGCATCGGTTTCCGCCTCGTACAGCTCAGCGAGTTGCCTGCCGATCTCCGCGAACTCGGTCGACTCCCCCACCGCGTGCCACATCTCGGCGATCTCCCGCCACCGCGGCGCCAGCCCGGAATGTCCCGCCTGGTCGAGGAAGTCCGCGAACAACGGCCGCAGGTTCCCGCCCGTGATCCCGAACCGGCCGTCCACTCCCTCCCGGACGCTCTGCAACGCGGGGCCGAGCCCCTGCCCGTCGGCGAACACCTTGGGCCACGCCTTGGCGGCCTTCGTGTCGGTCATCATCCGCGACCACTTGCGCCACGCCGGCAACGAGAACGAGTCCGATTTCCGTGACAGGTGCTCGACGACGTCCCGCAAGCCCTCCCGGACAGCGGCCTCGACGTCGGGTGCGCGATCGGAGCCGGTGATCACGACCGCCTGGTTCTTCCAACTGCCCACGCGGGCGACAGCACGGTCCAGATCCGCACGCGCGACGGTCAGCGGCGCCAGGTTCCGGTCGTCGAGGTAGACCCGGTCGCCGGAACCGCCGTACACCACGACCGGGTGCCCGCCGTGGCCGTCGAGCGTCTCCGGCAGGTCCCAGTAGCCGATCTGGTAGCGGTCGGGCCACACCATGACGGCGTCTCCGGCGTCGAGCCTGCCGGTCAGCCACACCTGCGCGGCCTTGGGCGCGGACCGGTGCCACTCGGCTTCGATCCCCAGGCGCGCGAGGACCTTCTCGGTCCGGCGGGTGACGTACTGCCACGAGTTGCTGAAGCCGAGCGTCACGTGGCAGCTGTTGTCGTGCTTGAACTCCCACAGGATGTAGCCCGCGCCGATACCGCCGCCGATGCCGAACACCAGCGCCTCCGTCAGCCCGGAGATGCCCTTCGCGGCGAGCATGGCGTTCAGGCCTGCCGCGTCGGGATCCGTGCCTCCGCGCAACACCCATCCGCCGTCCGGCGCCGCACCGCTCAGGTGTGCCAGCGCGGTGGTGTAGCGCTCACCGGTCTTGGCCATGCGTGCGCGGACCTGAGCCTTGAGCTGCTTGCGTGACGTCATCACCGAACTCCCCGGCCGTCGCCGTTGGCACCCGGACCCCACGCACCCCGATGCCGCGACAGCCTTGGTCAAGGCGTGACGAGGTCGGCGTCCCGAGGCACACAGGTCCCCTTTGCCTCCGCGACAGCCGAGTGGCGTGGGCACTCGGTCAGGAGGTTGGGCGCGGAACTCGCCGGGCGTCATCCTAACCGCAGACCGCTGACCGGAGTGTGGTCATCCTCTGCGTTGGGAAGTCTTCCTGACCGGTGCAGCTCATGTCCCCGCTGGCACCGGGGTTTAATTTAGTCAACACTGAAGCAATAGTGAACAGTATCCCTGCGTTGGCGGCCACCAACGTCCGGGAGGACCTTGGTGGCCGTGCCGCAACGCACCGACAGCTACACCGGCAGCTCGGCGTACTCCGCGTACTCCCGTGCCCCTCGCGCACGGAACACCGACCGGGCGTGCGCGAACGCCGCGTCCGCAGCCTCCACGTCACCCCGGCTCCGGTGCAGCAGTGCGAGGTCGTACTCGGTGCGCGCACGCCACAGTGGTGTCTCCATGGCGTCCCAGATCGACATCGCCGCGTCGAGGTAGTCCTGCGCGAGGTCCAGCCGTCCCTCCGCCAGGTGCAGTTGTCCGAGGACGCGCAGGGTGATGGCCTGGCCCCAGCGGTCGTCCTTGGCGCGGACGGTGGCGAGCGCCGCTTCGAGGCGGGGCAACGCCTCCGCGCTGTGGCCCGCCCGCATCTGCGCCTTGGCGTGTGCCCGCACGGCGTAGGAGTGCATGAGGTCGTCGCCGAGTTCGGCGAAGATCGTGGCGGCGTCGGCGCACACGCCCATGGACGTCTCATAGTCACCGCGTGCCCGGTGGTAGAGACCCATGCTGCGCAACGACAGTGCGACCCCGCGTCTGCTGCCGGCCCGCCGGTACGCGGCCAGTGACTGCTCCAGGTCCTCCCGCGCCTCGTCGTACTCGCCCAGTTCCAGGCGGACCGAACCCCTGATCCGCAGCACGTGCCCGATACCCACCCGGTCGTCGAGCGCGTGCGACAGGGTGGCCGCCTGGCTCAGGAAGTGCACCGCCTCGGTCAGGTGTCCGGGTTCGCGGCACGCGAGTCCCATTCCGGCGAGTGCGGCGGCCTGGCCGCGCACGTCGTGCAGGTCGCGGTAGCGGCTCAACGCATCGCCGAAGAGCTGGCGGGCCTCGGCGAAGCGGTCCTGGAAGAACCGCAGGCGCGCGAGTTTGGCCAGCACGTCCGCTGCGAGGCCGGGATCGCCGACGTGCTGGGCCGACGTCATCGCGACGCCGATGATCCGGTCGCGGAGGTCGTAGGAGCTGGCCGCCTGCTCGATCGCGGTGTGGGCCGAGACGAAGTCGCACACGTGCCGGTGCAGGCCGGTGGCGGCGGCACGTTCGACCGCCACCGCGAACGCCGATTCCTCGCCCCGCAGCCAGGCGTCGAGGTCGTCGGACAGGCGTTCGGCCATGACGGTGACGCCGTCGGGTTCCTGGTGCCCGGCGCCAGGACGCCAGGTGGACTCGGCCGGAGGGCTGTTCACGGCCGTGCGGCTCAGCAAGGCGATCCAGCCGTCCAGGACGCGGGCGATCGACGCGGTCAGCTCGGCGGGCTCGTCCGCCTCTGCTCGTTCGCGGGCGTAGAGCCGGACCAGGTCGTGCAGCCGGTAGCGCAGCACTCCCGCCGCGTCGGCACCGGACAACGTGGCCAGCTGCGCGTCGACGAGCACCTCCAGGACCTTCTCCGCCTCCGCCTCGGACGTCTCGAGCAGCCAGCTCACCACCCAGGTGGAGAAGTCGGGCAGGCCGAGGTGTCCCATCCGGCCCAGTGCCGTGCGAGCCCGGTCGTCGAGTGCCCGGCAGCTCAACGCGATGCTGCTGCGCACGGCCAGGTCGCCCGCGGAGAGTTCGTTGAGACGGCGGCGTTCGTCGGTGAGCCGGTCGGCGAGGACGCGCAACGGCAGCTGCCGCCGCGAGGCGAGGCGGGCACCGGCGATCCGCAACGCGAGCGGCAGGCGTCCGCACGCGTCGACGATCCGGTGCGCGGAGTCCACGTCCTCCGCCAGCCGCGCCTCGCCGACGATCCGCGCGAGCATGCCGTACGCCTCGCCGGGCGTCACGAGGTCCAGTTCGGTGAACAGCGCTCCGGCCAGTCCCGCGAGCCGGTCGCGCGACGAGATGAGCACGGCACAGCAGGCGGCGCCCGGCAGCAGGGGCCGCACCTGTTCCTCGGACGCGGCGTCGTCGAGCACGACGAGCACCCGGCGGCCGGCGACCAACGTCCGGTAGCGCTCCTGGCGTTCCTGCGTCGACTCGGGCAGCTGAGCCGGGTCCATCCCGAGCGCGGTCAGGAACCGTCCCAGGACCTCGCCCGCGGTCGCGGGCAGGTCGCTCGTGCCGCGGAGTTCGGCGTAGAGCTGGCCGTCGGGGAACGACGCGGCCGCCTCGTGCGCGGCGCGGACGGTCAGTGCGGACTTCCCGCACCCTCCCGGCCCTGCCACGATCTGCACAGCCGGCGCCTCCCCGCGCAGTGCGGCGGCGAGCTCGGCCAGTTCCCGCACCCGGCCGGTGAAGTCGGCGAGCGTCGCCGGCAACTGCGCGGGCGCCGTCGCGGTCCGGGCGGCCGGTGCCGCGTCCACCGGAACGAGCTCCAGGGTGCCGCGCAGGATCGCGGAGTGGATCGCGCCTAGCTCGGAGCCGGGTTCCACGCCGAGCTCGTCGACGAGCGCGTCCCGGCCCTCCCGGTAGCAGGCGAGCGCGTCGGCCTGCCGTCCCAGGCGGTACAGCGTCACCATCAGCTGCCCGCGCAACCGTTCGTTCACCGGTTGCCTGGCCACCGCGGCGGTCAGCTCGGCGAGGTGGTCGAACCGGCCGAGGCCCAGTTCGGCCGCGAAACGTTCCTCCTGGACGGACACCAGCAGTTCGTCGAGCCGCCGCGCCTCCCCGCTCAGGAGCGTGTCCCGCAGGCCGGACAACGCGGGACCACGCGACAACGCGACCGCCTCCGCCAGCAGCCGCGCCGCCGGATCGTGCCCGTGGCCCTGGCTCTGCTGCCGGGCTTTGCCGAGCAGGACGGCGAGTTCGGCGGCGTCCACGCGGGCGTCGTCGAGGCGGACCAGGTAGCCCTGAGACCTGGACACGATCACGTCGGGGGCGCCGAGGTCGGCGAAAGCCTTGCGCAGCTTGGAAACGTACGTCTGGATGAGCGACCGGGCGCTGACGGGCGGTTCCTCGCCCCACAGCAGCTCGACCAGACGACTCGCCGGCACCACCCGGCCGCGTTCCAGCACCAGCGCGGCCAGCAGCACCTGCGGCTTCAGACCGCCGAGCGGTACGGCTCTGCCACCCACCAGGGCTTCGACCGGACCGAGTAATCGGAACTCCAGCAAATCGTGACCTCCCCAGCGTCACCGGTGCAAGTAGATCACACCCGCAGGGGGGTCGTGGTTCCGGAAATGCGGATATATCAGGGAAGAATGGGCCCGTAGGGGGCTTGGGGGGATCCGGTCAGGTATGCCCAGTACCGATCGCCGTAGGACCAGTGCCACCACGCGCTCGGATAGTTGACCAGTCCGGCGCCGCGCAACGCCCGCGCGAGAACGGCGCGGTGGCGGCGCGCCGTGGCGTCCACCGTCGGATCCCCGGTGTGGGACCGCTCCGTCGTGGTGTCGTTGACCGCGGTGCCCAGGTCGAGCTCGATCTCGTCCACCGTGCACAGGCTCAGGTCCACCGCGGCCCCGGCGACGTGCGGTGCCACCTCCGGAGGGGAACTGCGCATGCTCGCCATCTGCCGCAGCACCGACTCGCCGGCCCGCGGTGAGCGCGCACGGGACTCCGCGACGGCCGACTCGAACGACGCGATCTGCAACGCCTGCGGCCGGTACCCCTCGACGATCAGCAACTTCAGCTCCGGCGGCAGCAACGTCTGCGCGGTGACCAGCCGATCCACCACACCGATCCGCAACTGCGCGTACAGCCCCTCCTCGTCGGCAAGCCGGCTGTCGAGCCGAAGAGCGGCAACAGTGCGCAGGTCGACAAGGGGCTCGCCGCGCTCGCGCACCGGGATCGCCGCCACTGCGGGATCCGACAGCCACACCATCTCCAACGCCTCTCCTCCTGGTTCACCGTTCTGCACACGCGATCGCACGACGGTGCACGGGCGTACTGGAATTTTTCTTTAACGCCACGTACGTCCGTCCGGACGCGGGTGGCGCGTCCGGTGGCGCGCACCGGGCGACACGAAGCCGTGTGCGCGCGTGCTGGTCTGCGGTTAAAGGTTTCGTGGACCGTCTTGAAACCCCCTCTGGCGAATGTTGGGTCCATCACCGGCCGGACACACCGACCGGGTCCCGGCACCAGAGCAAGAGGGAGAACCACGTGTTCCGATCAGGAATCCGCCGCAGCGAGTCCAAGTCCACGAGCACCGGCCTGCGCAAGGCCACCCGCACCGTTGTGACCGCCGCGCTGGCCTTGATGACCGGCACCGTCATGTTGGCGACGCCGGCCAACGCGGCTCCGTCGAGAGACCGCATCGTCGACGCCGCCACGGCCGAACTCGGCGGCTCCGCCTGTTCGCCCGGCTACAACAACAGTTGCGGCATGGCGTGGTGCGCGGAGTTCGCCCGCTGGGTGTGGAAGAAGGGCGGCGTCACGGACCTCAAGGGCCTCGACGGCTGGGCGCAGTCGTTCAAGAGCTACGGCCAGGACAACGGGACGTACCACTCACGGTCCAGCGGGTACACGCCACAACCAGGTGACGCCATCGTGTTCGACTGGGACCACAGCTCTGGCGACGACCACCCGATCGACCACGTGGCCATCGTGACGAGCGCCTCCAGCTCCAGGGTCAACACCATCGGCGGCAACCAGGGCAGCCCGAGCCGGGTCCGGCGGTCGAGCTACCAGCGCTCGAACGGCGACATCATCGGCTACGTCTCCCCCGTCGGCATCGGCGACGGCGGTGGCGGCACCACTCCGCCGAAGCCGGTCGTCGACCACAGCATCACCGGCGACTCGTTCACGGACCTGGTGGGACGCAAGCCGGACGGCACCATCTGGATGTACGCCAACAACATCATCCGCGACGACGGCCGCCCCTACCACGACGGCCAGGAGATCGGCCACGGCTGGAACGGCTTCGACATCGTCCTGACCGCGGACGTGACCGGCGACGGCTACACGGACGTGTTGGCGCGCAAGCCCTCCGACGGCTCGATGTGGCTGTACGCCAACGACGGCAAGGAAGACGGCACGCCCTACGGCTCCGGCCGCGAGATCGGCCTCGGCTGGAACATGTTCGACACCATCGTCGCGGCCGACGTGACCGGTGACGGCTTCGCCGAGGTCCTCGCCCGCAAGCCCGACGGCTCGCTGTGGCTGTACGCCAACAACATCATCCGCGACAACGGCAAGCCCTACAGCCAGGGCCAGGAACTCGGCTTCGGCTGGAACATGTTCGACAGGCTGCTCGCGGCCGACGTGACCGGTGACGGCTTCTCGGAGATGCTGGGACGCAAGCCCGACGGCACGTTGTGGATGTACGCCAACAACATCATCCGCGACAACGGCCGCCCCTACAGCCAGGGCGTGGAGATCGGCAGCGGCTGGAACATGTTCGACACCATCGTCGGCGCGAACGTGACCGGTGACGCCTACTCCGACCTCGTCGCCCGCAAGCCCGACGGCTCGCTGTGGATGTACTCCAACAACATCGTCCGCGACAACGGCCGGCCCTACAGCCAGGGCGAGGAGCTCGGCTTCGGCTGGAACATGTTCAACATCATCATGTGACGCGATTCCCTCCTAAGGCGCGCCCGGCGGTTGCCGGGCGCGCCATTGGCGTGTGCGCGGAAGCAGGACACCGGCGGTTCAGCATCGAGCGGCGCGGGCCGCGGTCGACGGCTGGACCAGGAGCTCGACGAGGTCCCGGACCACGTGCGCGACCAACTGCGGGCGCTCGCCGAACACCGGGGCAACGCCGCGTGGGAGCGGCTCGGGAGACAGGACGAGGCGGAGAGCCCGGCTGCTGCGTACCGAAGGCTGCGCAGAGCCATGCTGATGGCCGAGCGCGAGGAGTTCATCAAGGCACGAGACCAGAAGGAGATCGACGACGAGGTCCTCTTCCGCGTGCTGCGCGAACTGGACCTCGAGGAAGCTGCGCTGTCCCGCGAATGACCCGACGCCACTCACGACCGGCCCCTTGATCGCCTACCGCGGCCGAGGGGGCGTCGTCCGCGCGTCGGTGTGGCGCGTGGCAGCCCAGCTCGCGAGCACGCGCAGAGAGTCGGCGGCTGCGGAGCCCGCAGGGGCGCTGAGCAGGGTCATGGTCAGGCCGGGGTCCGCCGTGAGCTGCATGGTCTCGAAGTCGAGGTCCAGGTCGCCGATGACGGGGTGGTGGAACTGTTTGACGCCGGTGCGATGCAGACGCACGTCGTGGGACGCCCAACGGGTGCGGAAATCCTCGCTGCGGGTGCTCAGTTCCCCGACGAGGTCGGTCAGCGCCCTGTCGTGGGGATCGCGGCCTGCTTCGGTGCGCATCATGGCGACGGTGTCGCCGGCGATGCGGTTCCAGTCTCGCCAGAAGTCGCGGGCGCGAGGGTTGAGGAAGGCGAAGCGGGCGTGGTTCGCGGGGCGGTGCGGGTCGTCGAACATGGGCGCGTAGAGGGCTTCGGCGAGAGGATTGGCCGCGAGGACGTCGCCGCGGCCGTTGCCGACGAACGCCGGCACCTCGGTCATCAGCTCCAGCACGCGTGCGACGCTGGGCCGGATGTGCGGGGCGGGGGTCCTTCTGCGTGGCCGGGTGGCCGGGCCGGCGGCGCGGGCCAGGTCGGTCAGGTGGGCCTGCTCGGCCTCGTCGAGCCGCAGCGCGCGGGCAAGAGCGTCGAGGACGCTGTCGGAGACGCCGGCGAGGTTGCCGCGTTCGAGCTGGGCGTAGTACTCGACGCTGACCCCGGCCAGGTCGGCGACCTCGCTGCGACGAAGCCCCGGCACCCGGCGGTTGCGGGCGTAGCTGGTCAGGCCCGCCTGTTCAGGCGTGATCTTCGCCCGGCGGGAGCTCAGGAAGGCCTTGACCTCGTCACGGTTGTCCACGGCGTCCAGGCTAGGCCGGATCGACCCGGTGAGCAGTGGGCTGCCAGTACACCTTCCAGCAGCAACTTCTTCGTATCAGCCGAGCGAGGTTCTCTGGAGATCGCGCCGCTTCCGCAGGGTGATCGATTCGAGAGAGGACGAGCACGTGACGGAAAAGAAGGTTCTGCTCATCACCGGCGCCGGGCGCGGCATGGGCGTGGACATCGCCCAGGCGGCCCTGGGCGCCGGGTACGCGGTCGTCGCCACCGGCCGCGATCCGGAGAAGGTCGCACGAGCGATCGGTGCCACCGACGACCTGCTGACGGTGCGGCTCGACGTGACCGACCCCGCCGAAGGCCGAGCCGCGGTGCGGGCCGCCGTCGACCGGTTCGGGCGCATCGACGTTCTGGTCAACAACGCGGGCAACTTCTACGCCGGGTTCTTCGAGGAGATCACCCCCGAGGACTTCCGCGCCCAGGTCGAGACCAACCTGTTCGGCCCGCTCAACGTCACCCGCGCGGTGCTGCCCGTCCTGCGCGGACAGCGCTCCGGACTCGTCGTGACGATCTCGTCCACCGCCGGCATCGTCGGCGGCGAGTTCACCTCGGCCTACGCGGCGGCGAAGTTCGGCCTCGAAGGCTGGATGGAGTCCCTGACCGCGGAAGTCGCCGAGTTCGGCATCCGCACGATGATCGTGGACCCCGGCTTCTTCCGCACCGACCTGCTCACACCGGAATCCACCAGCTACGCCGAGCCGGTGATCGACGACTACGCCGAGCGCACCAAGCAGACCGTCGCCGCCTGGTCGGGCATGAACGGCCTGCAGGGCGGCGACCCCGCCAAACTCGCCGCCGCGCTGATCCAGCTCGCCGGCTCCGCCGAGCCGCCGCCGCGCTGGGCCGCGGGCGCCGACGCGGTCGACGTCCTGGAACAGAAGGCGAAGACCCTGCTCGAACAGGCCGGCGCCCACCGCGACCTGTCCTCCTCGCTCGCACACGACGTCTGACCACGAGGAACCCTCGCCGTGCCGGAGCGAGGGGTAACAGCAGTCCCTCCCTCCCGCGGAAGACCGCTCCTACGGTGAAGGCATGGGTATGACTTTCACTCTGAACAACGGCGTCGAAATGCCCTCGCTGGGGTTCGGCGTCTTCCAGACCCCGCCCGCGGACACCGTCGAGGCGGTGGAGACCGCGTTGCGCGCGGGCTACCGGCACATCGACACCGCGGCCGCCTACGGCAACGAACGCGATGTGGGAGAAGGCATCCGACGCTCCGGGGGTGGAGCGGGACGAGGTGTTCGTCGAGACCAAGGTCTGGATCAACGACTACGGCTATGACGCCACCCTGCACGCCTTCGACAAGAGCGCGGGCAAGCTCGGTGTGGCCCGGATCGACCTGTTGATCCTGCACCAGGCGCTGCCGTCGCGGTTCGACCTCACCATCGACGCCTACCGCGCGCTGGAGCGGCTCCTCGCGGACGGGGTGGTGCGGGCGATCGGGGTCAGCAACTTCATGCCGGGCCACCTCGACGACCTGATGAAGACCGCGACCGTGGTTCCGGCGGTGAACCAGATCGAGATGCATCCGTACTTCCAGCAGCTCGACGTCCTGGCGGCGAACGCCGCACGCGGCATCCTCACGCAGGCATGGTCGCCGATCGGCGGGATCACCTTCTACCGCGACAACGGCGGCGGCAGCACGCTCGACGACGAGACCATCACCAAGATCGCGGCAGCGCACGGCGGGACCCCGGCGCAGGTGATGCTCCGCTGGCACCTGCAGCGCGGCCGCTCGGCGATCCCGAAGTCCACCAAGCCGCAGCGCATCGCCGAGAACTTCGACGTGTTCGGCTTCGACCTCACCGATGTTGAACTCGCCTCTGTCGACGGGCTCGACCAGGGCATGCGCCGCGGTCCCGAACCCGCCGACATCACCCTGGAGACCTTCGGACGGGAGATCCCCGAGGCCTGACCGTCACCGCACCAGGGCGACCTGCCGCGGCCAGGACGAAACGGCATCGCCTCAACCCGACGAGGACCTCGGTGTCACCGACGTCCAGAACCACGAGTACGAGGTCACGGTCCGCTGTAGCTGAACCAGTCCAGGTTGATCGAGCCGTTGTCGCCCTGGCCGTAGGAGATCGTCACCACCGGGTCGCGGCCGCTGACCGGAACGCCGTCGAAGGTCACCGTGCCCCAGGCGTCCCAGCTGTCGGAGACCTTCGGGAAGCTCACCTGCCGCACGGCGCGTCCGTCCACCGACAGCGTCATCGTGCGCGCGTCGCTGTTGGCGTTCGCGTACCGCAAGGTGATCGCGCCGGATCCTTGTCCCGCCGACGCGCGGTGCACCGTGAACGACGAGGCGGCGCCCTGGGCCCACAGTCCGTCGACGAAGGCCCTGCCGGAGTAGCCGGTGTGGTTGACGTTCGTCTTGACCCCGCCGGTGTTGCGAGCGTCCTCCGCGTCCAGGCGGGCGGGCGCGGGGCAGCCGGAGACCGTTCCCCCGATGTCGGGGCAGCGGTCCTGTCCGTCGGCCACGCCGTCGCCGTCCCGGTCGCCGCCGGTGGCTCCCGTCAGCGTGATCTCGACGGTGTGCGCGCCCTTGAGCGTGGCGGGGACCTCGGCGCGGGACGACTGGCCGTCGACCTTGACGGAACTGATCGTCGTGCCGGCCCCGCGCAGCGTGATCGTGAGGTCGGCGTCGCGGTAGCGCAGGTTCTGCAGGGTCACGTCGCCCCAGCCCTCCGGCAGGTCCGGCGCGAACGTCAGGGCCTGGTCGGTGTGCCGCAGCCCGAACAGTCCTGTGTGGACCATGTCGAGGAACGCCGTGGCGGACCAGGTCTGGTCGGGTTCGGAACCCCAGTGGAACTTCACCGTGTCGCCGAGTCGCTGGTAGCCGCCGTCGACGACGCCGGTGTTGCCGTTGTAGATCTCCCAGAAGCCGCTGTTGTTGTTCGCGAGCTTCGCCAGCCTCGTCGTCTCGGCGGCGAAGAGGTTCTGGTTTCCCTGCCTTGCCAGCGCTTTGGCCCACAGGCCCTGGACGAGTGGCCAGACGATCGCGTTGTGGCGGCCGGGCTGCGCGTCGGAGTAGCGGTCCCAGTGCGGGTAGGTGTCGGGCAGGCCCCAGGTCATCGTGCGGGTGCGCGCGATGATCGACTGCGCCTGCGCGGGGCTCGCGATGTCGAAGAGGATCGCGAACGCCAGCCCGGTGCCTTCCTGGTAGGCGCCACGAGCCCCGTTGGCGAGCAGCTGGTAGTCGTACAGGCCCGTCTGCGCGTTCCAGAAGTACCGGTTGATCGCGGTCTTGAGCGCGGCGGCCTTCGTGCGGTAGCCGGCGGCGTCCTGCGGTTGTCCCAGCCGGTCCGCCATGTTCGCCGCGTTGACGTACGCGGCGTAGTAGACCTCGTTGGTGCTCAGATACATCCCGCTCGCGACGCCCGGCCACGGCATGCTGCCGGTGCTGACCGACTCGGTCGCGTCGGCGGGCGGCGCCGGGTAGCCGGCGATGCCGTCGTTGAAGAACGACGCTCCGGTGAACAGCCCGTACGTGGCGTTGAACCCTGCCGTGCCGGCGCGTTCCCGGATCGCCAGGGTGTTCTTGGCGGTGCGGTAGGCGTTGCCGAGGAAGTCCCGGTCGCCCGTCACGAGGTAGTGGTGCCACGCGGCGGTGAGCCAGATGACCTGGTCCCACTGCTGGTCGTCCTGCTGCACCCGCAACGCGCCGGCGGAGTCCTTGTCCACGACGGCCCACAGCGTGTTCTTCGCCAGAGCCGGCGACAGCAGGCTGGTCGCGTTCCAGCTGTTGACCGACGCGTCGCGCGTCCACGGCTGGTGGTAACCGCCGCCCGCGCGGACGAAGCCGACGGCCGGATCCAGCAGACCGCTCCTGTTGTAGCCCGCGTCGTAGCCCATCGTGTTGATGCGCAACAGGTTGTCGAGCGCGGCCGCGTAGGCGTTGCCGTACAGCGCCTGGCTCAACGGGTTCGCGAATCTGAGCGTCGGCGTGGTGGCCGCTGTCGCCGGTGAGGCACCGGTGACCACGCCGAACATCGTCAGCAGAGCCAGAAGGACACGACCGATCCGCCGCCGGGGAATCATTCGTGGCACCTTTCCCGGCACCCGGACCCGACCGGAGCCGAGTGGGCAGTGCACCATGGAATCGCTCTCACGAGCGAGGATCCTGTCCGTTCCTGTCAGAGGGCGAGATCGTCGAACCGACGACTCTCACCTCACGACACCTGCGACAACCAGGGCTTACCTTAGGATGTCACTGGTCAGCCGGATTTTTTAACGTTCAACTCGGTCAGGGGTGTCCGTCGTGGCGAAGTCGCCTGCCAGGCCTGCCGCGCCGCGGTCGGGTCCGGTCACGATCGCCGACGTCGCCGTGGCCGCCGGGGTGTCCAAGCAGACGGTCTCGAACGTGATGAACTACCCCGAGAAGGTGCGGCCGGGGACTCGGGACCGCGTGTTGTCCGCCGTGGCGGACCTCGGGTTCCAGCCCAACCGAGCGGCTCGGGCGTTGCGTTCCAGCTCGGCCGGCATGATCGCCTGCCGCATCGAGCCCGTCTCCTCCCACTCGCTCGCCCACCTGCACGACGGGTTCCTGCACGCGCTCGCCGAGGCCGGTCAGGCGGCGGGCAGGCACCTGATGTTGTTCGCGGTGGACGACGCGGAGAACGAGGTGGCCACCTGCGTGCGGCTGGTTCGCAGCGGGGCGGTCGAGGGC
The DNA here is from genome assembly GCF_044754905.1 of Lentzea sp. NPDC092896. Lineage (NCBI taxonomy): Bacteria > Bacillati > Actinomycetota > Actinomycetes > Pseudonocardiales > Pseudonocardiaceae > Lentzea > Lentzea sp. NPDC092896. Next base: position 67,523 of record NZ_JBIVPX010000015.1, on the reverse strand, counting down.
GTCGTGCTGTACAACGTGGTGCCGGACGATCCGCGGCCGTCGATGCTGCTGGACGCCGGGGTGCCGTTCGTGTCCTTCGGGCGGTTCTCCGACTCCACCGACGCGACCGGCTGGGTGGACGTCGACAACGCGGCGGGCATCGCCGCCGTGGTCGAGCATCTGGCCGCGTGCGGTCATCAGAGGATCGGGTTCCTCGGTTTTCCGGAAGGCCACCGGGTCGGTGACGATCGGGCCGGGGGCTGGGTGACGGCCATGGACCGGCACGGCCTGCTGGCCGGCAGCCACCGCCTCGACGTGCGGGGCGAGGACACCTGGATCAGCGGCGCGAGGATGGCTCGCGGTCTCCTGGACCGCGCCGACGCGCCGACCGCGCTCGTCGCGGCCTCCGACACCCTGGCGGCGGGTGCCCTGCACGCCGTTCGTGACCTCGGGCGGACTCCCGGGGAGGACGTGGCCCTGGTGGGGTACGACGACACGCCTTCGGCGGAGGTCCTCGACCTGTCCAGCGTCCGCCAGCCGATCGCCGAGATCGGGCGGCGGATCGTGGAGGCCCTGTGCCCGCCCGGCGGGACGGTGCTCCCCGTGGCGGCACTGCTGGCGCCGGAACTGGTCGTGCGTGGTTCGTCCCGTCGCCGGGCTTGATCCACCGCACCCCGCCGAGCCGAAAGCCAAGGCGTTGCGGGGAGTTCTCCCAGCGTTGACAGTCTGAGCGAGCCTGTGGTTGGGTTTGGTCCACGCCAATTTTAACGATCAAATTCGGTGCGCCCGGAGGGGAAGGCCCGTCAATGAAGACGCACAGCCGACGGCGGCGCGGGTGGCCGCCCGTGATCGTCACCGCTGCCCTGGTCCTGGCCGGCAGCTCCCCGGTGTGGCACTCCGGCGACGCGCGAGCCGCGGTGACGCAGCACGACAGCGCCTCGATCGGGTGGGAGGGCGACTACTACGGCGTGCTCACGCACAAGGACGGGAGCTTCGACGTCCACTCCGGACCGAACACCACCGTCCGGTTCGGGATCTACAACAACCCGGGACGCGTCCAGTGGTTCAACGCCGGAGGCTACTACCCCGCTCTGACGACGCAGTTCGAGCGGGACAACAGCACCGTCACCATAACCAACTTCGGTGACCAGGTGACGCTCGGCAACCGGGACTTCGTCGCGATCTACTCGCGGGTCCGCGTCGTCAACCACGACACGGTCGCGCACGTGCTGGACCCGGCGCCGACCGGCGGGACCCTGCCGCTCAACCGCCCCTCGACGACCGTCCAACCAGGACAGACCACCGACTTCGACTACGTGATCGCGGCCGACCGGTTCGGCCAGGGCTACGCCTGGCCCACGGCCGCCGAACTGACGGCGGCCGGCGGTTACGACGCCCACTACGCGCACATGACGTCCTACTGGGACAACAAACTCGCGCAGATCGCCCAGATCCAGGTGCCCGACCCGCAACTGGCCAACGCCTACCGGGCCGGCTACATCACCACGAACCTCGTCAAGGACGGCAACCGCCTCAACGTCGGCGAGAACGGCTACGACGCCATCTTCAACCACGACCTCGTCGGCATGCTGGTGCAGTTGCTGGAGGCGGGTGACCTGAACCGGGCCAAGGACTACCTGCCGACGCTGATCGCCCAGGACGACCCGAACGACATCACCCGGATGTACCCGGACGGGACGTGGAAGTACAACTGGCCCTGGGCGGTGTACCTGCGCAAGACCGGCGACACCGCCTTCGTCCGCGCGAACTTCGCCACGATCAGGCAGACCGCCCACAGGATCGAGTCCGACGCCACCGGCCCCGGCGGCATCATGAAGGCCACGATCGCGGTGGACCACACCGGGTACTGGACCGTCGACAACCAGTCGGCGTTGCTCGCCCTCCTCACCTACCGGTACATCGCCACCACCCTCGGCGAGACAGCCGAGGCTTCGTGGGCCGGCCGGACGTACGACACCCTCCTGCGCGCGGTCAACGCGCGGCTGAACACCACGATCTCGGCCAACGGCCTGTCCTATCTGCCCTGCGCCATGGACGTGCCCAACAGCAGCGCGAACGTCTGCGGCCAGACCAACAACGGCAACTGGGCCTCGATGTTCCTGTTCGGACGCTGGGCGTGGGACGGCCAGCTCTGGGGCAGCAGCCCGGCCGGCCCGATGATCGACCTGATCGACTCCACCTACGACAACGGTTTCAGCCGCCTGTCCGGCCTGCCCAAGCACACCTTCGGCGGCTACCCCGGCGTGAGCAGCTCCTACAACGCGGGCTACGGGTCGGCAGGACTGGCCTCCTCCCGTTACCGCTCAGAGGGCATCTACGGCTACCAGTACCTCGTCCAGAACGCGCAGAGCGCTCCTTTCTCGTGGTGGGAGGGAATTCAGGCCGTGGGAACCAGCAACTGGTCCCCCGGTACCCACAGCACCGCGGGCAGCGGCTCGAGTCCGCACATGTGGGGACAGGCCAACGCCTCCAAGGTGCTGCTGGACTCGCTGCTCGCCGAGAAGCTCGACGGCACGGTGATCGTCGGCCGCGGCCTGCCGAAGCAGTGGCTTCGCGACGGCGCCACCACCAGCGTCGGCAACTTCCCCATCGCGGGCGGCAGGCGCATGGGCGCGGCGATCACCGCCGCCGGGGCGAACATCAGCCTCACCCTGTCCGGCGCCACCCCCGCGGGCGGCGTGAGCTTCGAGGTGCCCTCGTTCCTCGGAAACATCACCAGGGCGAGCGCGGGCACCGTCGACAGCGCCAAGGGGACCGTCCGGCTGCCGGCCGGTACCAACTCGGTCACCGTGACGCTCGCGCAGCCGCCGGTCTTCACCGAGAAGGGCGGCCTCGACCTGCAGGGCTACTGCACGTCCATCGGCGCCGTCAACGGAGTCGTCCTCGCCGGGACGACCGCCCACGACTGGCGCTGCGTCACGGGCACCGGCGCACAGGTGGCCATGAACCTGGACGACGCCTGCCAGCGCCAGAACCCGCACGAGCAGGCCGTCTTCTCCCGGTCCACCACCATCTCCGACCCGTACAGCTGGAAGTGCCTCGCCTAGCGTGCGGACAGCGCGAACGCCAGCAAGGCCGTGGAGGTGAAGTCGATCGCCACCTCGGCACTCGCCCACGCACCCGCGTGGTCCAGGAACCGCGCACCGGCGCCGTCGAACTCCGCCAGTGCGTTGGTCCCGTCCGAAGGACAGGCGCGCATCGTCGGGAAGGTGTTGAGCTCCTTGAACTGCTCGGCCGCGTTGGGGCCGTTGACCACGGCTCCGACCGGCGACTGTCCGGTGAGGTTCGCGATCGCGTGGGACGGGCAGTCCAGTGAGCGGGTGCCGGCCCCGATGACGAACGACCTGCCCCACGGGTTGGCACCCAGCGCCCAGCCCCGCTGGCGCCCGGCGAAGGCCGCGAACTCCTGGTCGCCGGTGAGCCTGCGGTAGTACGCCTCGGTGAGCACGAGGCCGAACGTCTTCGGCACCGAGTCCCACTCCCAGTAGGCGACGCCGGAACCGAACGGGTCCTTCCCGGCGAGGGTGACGGCATCGCGCAGATGACCACGCACGTCCTCCACCAGGCGGTCGCGGATCTCCCCGCCGACGTGCGGAGCGAGGTCCGCGTGCGCCATCGCGCTCACGTCGGCGATGCCGAGCGAGCCCCGCCCGTCGCCGTCGAGGTACGACGTGGCCCAGTCGGCGGCCTCGGCGAACCAGCCTGCCGCCCGGTCGTCTCCGAACCGCTGTGCCGCCAGCGCGAGCTCGGTGGCGCCGAACTCCATGTCGTCGCGCCATCCGGTCTCCGGGTAGTACTCGGGCGGATAGGCGGTGACGAGCGCACGGGGACTGTGGTCGGCGCGGGCGTACACAGCCGCTGCGAGGTCGAGGTAGTGGCGTTCACCGGTCACCTGGGCGGCCAGCGCGAAGGCGGCGGCGACCCGGCCGGCGAGGTTGGGGCTCACGGGTTCGCCGGGGTTGTTCGCCGGGAACACCGGTCGGTGCTTGATGTGGAAGTCGCGGTCGCCGGGCCGCACGTCGAGCGCGTCGTCGTCCTCCGGCAGTCGCCACACGTCGTGGTCGGTGCGCAGGCCGTCGTTGCCGACGCCGATGCCGACCTGGGCGTGCAGGACGTCGCCCGTCCACATCTTGCCGAGCCACCTGATGCCGTGCATGGCCTCGGCGGCGAGTCGTTCGTCCGTCGCGCCGTCGCGTTGGGCCAGCAGCAGCTGGGCGGTGGCGTAGGAGGTCGTGTGGGTGAACTTCAGGAAGTCACCGGCGTCGAACCAGCCGCCTTCCACGTCGATCGGGCCGCCGATCTCGGTCAGCGCCTTGTCGAGCAGCTCGTAGCGCTGCATGTCGATGCGCGGTGGCGCGTACACCACGGCCTCGCGGTCCGCGAGGTGTGACGGCTTGCGGCGCAACAGGTTCGGGTCGACCTCGGTGCCGTCGCGCTGGGAGCGAAAGAACGACGTGGTGCTCGACACCAACGGCCGCAACAGCTCCTGCCGCGGGGCGACGCGAAACCAGTTCGACCGCGCACCACCCGCCTCGACGAGGTAGCGGCCGGGTGAGGTGAGCGCGGAGAGGTCGGCGACCCGCACCACGCGGTACCTGTCGTTCCACGGACGGGACGAGGCCGACAGGATCCCGCTCAGCACGGTGCGGCCCGACTCGTCGAGCACCGAGAACCGCTCGTCGGCGACGTCGCGGGACGCCATCAGGTAGACCGGTTTGGCCTCGTCGGGGGCGAAACCCACCTGGTCGACCCGCAGGACGGCGAACGGTTCGCTGCTCGCGTTGACCACGATGGGCACGACCGCCGCCAGGACGGCGACCGCCGCCGTCACGATCAGGATTTTGCGCATGCCTCAGGCTGCGTGGCCGATCGTGAGGAAATCATGAGGACGGCGGCGGCAGCCGCAGCACGGCTCGAACGCCGCCCGTCTCGCGCTCGCCGATCTCCACTTCGCCGCCGTGCAGCCCGGCGACCCAGCGCACGATCGCGAGGCCGATGCCGTTGCCGCCGTTGCCGCTGTGTCCGAGTCCCGGCCCGTCGTCGTCGACCACCACGGCGTGCGCGGTCACCTCGACGCGCGCGCCACCGCCGTGCCGCACCGCGTTCTCCACGAGGTTGCGCACTGCCTGGCCCAGCAGGTCCGGGTCACCGCGCACGATCGTCCGCTCGCCCCGCACCGGAATGGTGTCGTCGATCTCGGCGGCCACCTGCTCGACGAGTTGGTCGAGGAACAGCTCGACTTGTTCGACCTCCTGAGCTCCGCCGCGGACGCGGGCTCGCGTCAGCAACCCGTCGACCAGCCGGCCGAGCCGGTCGACGTGCCGGGTGACGTCCTCCTCCCGCGACACCAGCCGCAACGTCGCCAGCGGGGTGCGCAGCTCGTGTGCCGCCTCGGCCAGGAACTGCTCCTGTTCGGCGAGTCCCCGCACGGCGGGACGCATGCTCAGGTGGGCGAGCAGGTGACCACCCACCGCGGCCACCGCCACGAGTGCCGCGCAGCCGATCCACAGCCAGCGCACGAGCAGGTCGTGCTCGGCCAGCGACTGGCGCTCGCTCGCCACGACCAGCACCACCGCGCCGATGGCGTCGCCGTTCCAGACCGGCGCGCCGACGAGGTGCGGTGCGAGCAGCGCCGTGTCCTCATCCCGCAGCACCGGCTCGAGTCCGGTGCCGGGCGACGGGGCGTTCCCGCGCTCGAACCGCGTCCGCCAGCCGGAGTCCGCGCGCTCCAGCACCCTGATCCCGTGGGCCTCGCTCGAGAGGTAGTCCTCGGCGAGCGGCTCCAGGTGCAGCACGCCGTCGAGGAAGTAGACGGCCCTCGACAAACCGGTCGCCTGCCGGTTCGCCTCGGCGTCCACCGCGGCCTCCCGCGACCGCAGGTCGATCGTGGCCACCAGCAGCGCGAGCACCGCCAGGCAGGCGGAGGTGGTGATGGTGAACAGAACGGTGAGCCACCACCGCAACCGGCGCAGCCGGGTCACGGCTCCACCACGAAGCCCGCACCGCGCACCGTGACGACCACGGGAGGATCGCCGAGCTTGCGGCGCAGCTGCGCGACCACCGCGTCGACCACGTTCGACATGGGCTCGGCCATCTCGTCCCAGCAGTGCTCGATGAGCTCGGTCCGCGTCACCACCCGGCCTGCCCGCGCGAGCAACAGCTCCAGCACCGCGAACTCCTTGCCGGTCAGCGTGAGCACGACGCCGTCGCGGGTGACGCGCCTGCGCGGCAGGTCCATCTCGACACCGCCCGCGCCCAGCAGGGTGTGCCGCGGCGCCTCTCCCCTGCGGCACAACGCGACCACCCGGACCTCCAGCTCCTCCACGGCGAACGGCTTGCCGAGGTAGTCGTCGGCGCCGACGGTGAAGCCCGCCACCCTCTCGTTCACCGCACCGAGCGCGGTCAGCACGAGCACCGGCACGCGCACGCCGGCCCGGCGCCACGCCGCGAGCAGGTCGAGTCCGTCACCGTCGGGCAGACCGCGGTCCAGGACCACGCAGTCGTAGCGGTGCACGGACTGCTTCAGGTCCGCCTCGCCGAGGTCGGACGCGCGGTCGACCGCGAACCCACGTGTCCGCAAGCGCCGCGACACCTGGTCGCCCAGCTCATGGTCGTCTTCGACGAGAAGCACTCGCACGGAAGCGCACCCTACCGTCCACGTTGGACACCCACCGGCGACCAGACCGCGTCAGGCCTGACCAGGCCGGCTCTGAATTCGTCTCGGATGAATTCGCACACCCAGTTGCGTTCCGGTAAATCGGCGGTTTACCGGAACGCAACTGCTTGCCGCCCCTTAGGGGACGTTCGCGGATATACTGCGGTCGCGGTATTCGAAACACCTGCGCCGGCAGGACGCACTCTCCCGCCCGGACAGCAATTCTTGCGAGGACAGAATTCGTTGTTCCGCGCCGGACGGGTGAGCGATGTGCTGGTGATGAGAAGAATCCGCGCGGTGACGCGGGAGCATCCGTTCGTGCTCGACGCGACCGGTGCCGCGGGGTACTTCGCCGTGATCGTCGCGAACGGCCCGGACACCGCGCTGGACGTCTGGTCTCCCCCGGTCGTCGGTCTGCTGGCGGTGGTCAGCGCGAGTCTCGCGGTCCGCCGCGCGTGGCCGCTGTGGGCGCTGGCCGTCACCGCCGTGGGGACAGCGCCGGCGACGGCGTCGGGGGCCGATCTGGAGCCGTTCCTGGTTCCGCTGGCCGTGGCGATCTACACGGTTGCCGCACACACCGAGAGGTGGACATCGCGCCGTGCGGTGGTGACCGGTGTCCTCTGCGCTGTTCCCGCTGTCGCGCTGCTGATCGGGTCGTCCGGTCTCACCGGCGAGAACCTCGGCCGGTTCACCCTGATCGGCATGGCCGCGGCGGTCGGGGAGGCGACGCGGAGCAGGCGGGCCTTCATCGCCGCGATCGAGGAACGGGCGGCGCGCCTCGAGCTGTCTCGTGAGGAGGAGGCGCGGCGCCGGGTCGTCGAGGAGCGGCTGCACATCGCCCGCGAACTGCACGACGTGGTGGCCCACCACATCTCGGTGATCAACGTTCAGGCCGGCGTCGCCGGGCACCTGCTCACCACCCGGCCCGAGGCCGCCGCGGAGGCGTTGCGGCACGTCCGGCTGTCCAGCCGCGCGGTGCTGGAGGAGTTGCACGGCCTGCTCGGCGTGCTGCGCGGGTCCGGCGAGACGGGTGAGCCCACCGAGCCCGCTCCCGGCATGGCGCGGCTGGGACCGCTGGTGGAGTCGTTCCGGACGGCCGATCTCGACCTCCGGTGGACCTCGTCCGGTGAGGAACGGCCGTTGTCCGCGACCGTCGACCTGGTGGCCTATCGCGTGGTCCAGGAGGCGCTGACCAACGCCCACCGGCACGGGACCGGCGTCACGGACCTGTCGGTGACCTACACGGAGACCGAACTCGTGATCGAGGTCGCGAACTCCCCCGGCCGCGGGTCCGCAGGCGGTTCGGGACTCGGCCTCGTCGGCATGAGGGAACGGGCGAACGCGGTCGGCGGGTCGGTGCGCACAGGCCTCGAAGCCGACCGCCTGTTCCACGTCCACGTAAGCCTTCCCGCCGGGAAGAGCTCATGACCATCCGCGTCCTGCTGGCCGACGACCAGCCGCTCATCAGAGCCGGCTTCCACGTCCTCATCGACTCCGCACCCGACCTGGAGGTCGTGGGCGAGGCCGCGGACGGGGTGGAGGCGCTCGACCTGCTGCGCGCGACCCGCGCCGACGTCGTGCTCATGGACATCCGGATGCCCCGGATGGACGGGCTGGAGACGACCCGCCGGATCACCTCCGACGAGGACTTCGCGGGGGTGAAGGTCCTCGTGGTGACGACCTTCGAGATCGACGAGTACGTGGCGCAGGCCCTCCAGGCAGGCGCCAGCGGCTTTCTCGGCAAGGGGGTCGAGCCCTCCGAGCTGCAGGCCGCGATCCGCACGGTCGCCGAGGGGGACGCGCTGCTGTCCCCGAAGGCGACCAGGGCCCTGATCGGCCGGTTCCTCACCCAGCGCGGCAGCGATCCGATCGACCCCGGCCGGTTGGCCGTGCTGACCCAGCGCGAACGCGAAGTGGTCGCTTTGGCGGCCCGCGGAATGTCCAACCACGAAATCGCCGAAAAGCTGGTCGTCTCACCTCTCACCGTGAAGACCCATGTCAACCGGGCGATGATGAAACTCCAGGCGAGAGACCGCGCTCAGCTCGTCGTGGTGGCCTATCAAACAGGTCTCGTTCGTTTTTAGCAGATCCCGCCGATTCCTCGGCGACGCCATTATCGGGAAGAAGGAAGAAAGATGAGCACTTCCACCGCGTCTCGACCCGTGCCCGCGGCACGGGACAACCACGTGCGCTGGCGACTTCCGGTCCGGCTGCGAAAAACCGTCCTGGTGGTCCACGTCGGGTCGGCGGGGGCGTGGATCGGGATCGACGTCGTCTCGGCCCTGCTCGTGCTGATCGGCTGGACGCGCTCCGGCGACGGCCGCACCACCACGTACCAGGCGCTCGCGGACCTGTTCGTGGTCCCGATGCTCTACGCGGCCCTCGCGGCCGGAGTCGTCTGCCTGCTCACCGGCGTTCTGCTGGGACTCGCGACCAAGTGGGGCCTCGTCCGGTACTGGTGGGTCGCGGTCAAGCTGGTCCTCAACGTTCTCGCCTGCGCGATGATGCTCGCCTTCCTCGGCCCGATCACCGAACTCTCCACGGGCGAACAACCGTTGCAGGACATCTGGTTCGTCGCCTTCCTCGCCTCCACGGCCATGGCGTTGCTGAGCTTCGCGATGGTGCTCTCCGTGTTCAAACCGTGGGGCCGGATCCGCAAATGACTCGCCGCAGCCATTGGGAGACAAGATGATCGAGGTCGCGAACCTCACGAAGCGGTACGGCACGACGACAGCGGTCGACGAACTGAGCTTCACCGTCCACCCCGGAGTCGTGACCGGATTCCTCGGCCCGAACGGTGCCGGCAAGTCCACCACCATGCGCGTGCTGCTGGGCCTCGACAAGCCGACGTCGGGAACCACGAGGATCAACGGAAAGCCGTACCTCAGCCACCGGGCTCCCCTGCGGGAGGTCGGCGCGCTCCTGGAGGCCAGGGCGTTGCACCCCGGGCGCTCGGCCCGCCATCACCTCCAGGCCCTCGGCCACACGCACGGCATCGGTGCGAGCCGAGTCGACGAGGTGATCGAGGCGGTCGGTCTCACCAGCGTGGCGCGCCGCCGGGCGGGCAGGTTCTCGCTCGGCATGGGTCAGCGGCTCGGCATAGCGGCGGCGTTGCTCGGCGATCCGCACACGGTGATGCTGGACGAGCCGGTCAACGGGCTCGACCCCGACGGCATCAAGTGGATTCGCCATCTCCTCAAGGACCTCGCCGACGAAGGCCGGACCGTCTTCGTCTCCTCGCACCTGATGAGCGAGATGGCTCTGACCGCGGACCACCTCGTCGTGGTCGGCCGCGGCAGGCTCATCGCCGACACGTCGGTCGCCGAACTGATCGAGTCCACCGGCAGCGGCGTGCACGTGCGCACGCCGAGAGCCGACGATCTCGTTCACCTGCTCAGCGGCAACGGCACGCGGATCACCACCGTCGAGCGAGACGTCCTCGAAGTGACCGGTGTGTCCACTGAGGACATCGCCGTGCGAGCGCTGAAGGCAGGGATCCCGTTGTACGAACTCACACCACAGCGCGCGTCGTTGGAAGAGGCGTACACGGCACTGACCCGTGACGCCGTCGAGTACCAGGGCAAAGGGGCGGCCTGATGAGTGCCACGACCGGCGGCATCACCTTCCGAGGCGTGGTGCGCGGCGAATGGGTCAAACTCCGTTCGTTGCGCTCCAGCGTGTTCACCGTGCTGGCGGCGGCCGCCGTCCTGCTCGGTGTGGGCCTGATCTTCGCGGCGACCGCCGGCACCGACAGCGACGGGGCCAACGGCGTCACGGAACCGGCCGGCATCACCCTGACCGGCGCGATGTTCGCGCAACTGGTCATCGGGGTGCTGGGCGTGCTCGTGATCACCGGCGAGTACGCGACCGGCATGATCAGATCGACCCTGACCGCCGTGCCGTCCCGGTTGCCCGTGCTCGCCGCGAAAGCCGGCGTCGTCACCGCGGTGGTCTTCCCCGTGATGATCGCCGCCGTGCTCGCGGTGTTCTTCGGCGGCCAGATCATCATGGGCGCCAACGGTTTCCCGACCACGACGATCGGCGCTCCCGGCGTGACCACCGCGCTGCTCGGCACGGCCGCCACGATGGCCGGCGTCGCCGTCATGGGCGTCGCGCTGGGCACGCTGCTGCGCAACACGGCGGGTGCGATCACCACTCTCGTCGCCCTGCTGTTCCTGGTGCCGGGCCTCGGCGGCCTGGTGCTGCCGGCGTCCTGGCGCGACAACGTCCTGAAGTACCTGCCCTCCACCGCGAGCGACGCGTTCACCAGGGTCACTCCAGGTCCGGAACTGCTCAGCGCCGGGACTGGTGCGGCCGTGTTCGCCGCGTGGGTGGTGGTGCCTCTCCTCGCCGCGGCCGTCACGTTGCGGGGCCGCGACGTCTGATCTGGCTCCGACGATTCTCAGAGCGCTCTGAGATCCGGTCGCTAGCTTTGACCCGAAACGTGTTCACGCCAGTTTCAGGAGGGGTTCGGTGAAAGTGATGTTCCGGATCGCCAGATCGGTGCTCGTCCTGGCTTCGGTGCTCCTGCTGTCCGTGGTCGGCACAACCGTCGTCGCGTCGGCGCAGACGGCGTCGCAGACCCAGACGTGGCACCTGGAGCAGTTCGACCGGACCAGTCGGATGTGCGTCTACCACGGCCCTGACAGGACCCACGGCTCCTACTTCATCTTCGTGGTGAGCGGGAAGTGGACCACCGACCTCAAGTACGGGATGCGCGACCTGCCTCCCGGCTGGACCGCCACCGAGTCCTACCTCCCGCCGGGCTCCAACTTCCACAGGCCCGACGGCTCGATCACCGTCAACGGATTCGTTGGCGTGCAAGGACCCACGTCCGTTCCGATCGCGACCTACCAGGCACACATCTGGGTGTCGGACGGAAGCGTGACCGAAAAACTCCCCACCGACATCATCGTCAGCACCGAGTCCTGGGTGGACTGCATGAATCGGCCTTGAATCCCCGGCGTCGGAAGCCCTCCCCCCGACGGGGGCAGCCGTCGGGGGGAGGGTGTCGCCGTCAGAGCCGTTGCCAGAGGGCAGGGGTGTTCGGCGGCTCCCATCCGGGGACGGACGTGTGCGGCTGGATGACGCGGTAGGTCGCGCCGTCGTAGGTGACCTGGGCGCCGTTGCCGTAGTTGGTGTACGGGGCCCACGAGCCGCCACCGCCGGGGGGCGTGGTCGTGGTCGTGCTGGTCGGCGGGGTGGTCGTGGTCGGACCGGCCGTGGTCATCAGGCGCAGGTTGTAGGCCTGCAGGATCTCGGTCACCGGCTGGAAGTAGATGGTGCCGCCGGACTGGCAGTTGCCGGACCCGCCGGAGGTGACGCCCTGGGCCTGGTCACCGGTCAGCCACGAGCCGCCGGAGTCGCCGGGCTCGGCGCAGGCGTTGGTGCGGGTCAGGCCGGTGATGGTGCCCTCGGGGTAGGTGACCGAGGCGTTCTTCTGCTGGATGGTGCCGCAGTGCCAGCCGGTGGTGGAGCCGGAGCGGCAGACCGAGGAGCCGACCGGAGCCTCCTGGGAGCCCGCGACCGGGACGGTGCCCGGGTAGCGGTTGACCAGGGCGCGCGGGGTGTTGCCCGCGTCGGTGCGGACCCAGGCGTAGTCGTTGCCGGGGAAGCTGCTGCCCTGGATGGTGCCGCCGGGGTTGGAGGTGCGGCCACCCGCGGCTCCGCAGTGGCCAGCGGTGACGAAGCCGCCCTCGACGGGGAAGCCGATGGAGCAGCGTCCGCCGCCGGGGAGCCCGTAGGCGTTGCCGCCGATGACGTCGATCAGCGGTTTGGGGTCCTCGGTGCTGGCCTCGAAGGCGACGATGTCGCCCTGCAGGCCTGCCTCGGTCGTCCACGCCCTGGCCTGTGCCTCGCCGCCGGCGCGGGCGAGTACGACGATCTTGTTGGTGCGCACGTCGACGTACCAGCCGGGAACGGCGTCGGGTGCGGTGGTGGCCCTGGCGTCCAGCTTGATCTTCGCGCTGTCCAGAGCGGACGCGCTGTGCTTCGCCGCGGTGGCGACGGCGTTGCGCGAGCGCACCGCGTTCGCCAGCGCCGGGTCGGTGACCGCGACGGTGAGGGTGTGGCCGGTGCTGTCCAGCCAGGACCCGGCGTACGCCGGGCCGAGGCGCGACTTCAGCGCGGCGTCGGTCTGGCCCGCGACCTTCTCGGCGTCGAGGCGTTCACGCGCCTGCTCCGAGGAGATGCCGAGGTCACGGGCCATCGCGGCCAGCAGGGCAGGGTCAGCCGTGTTGGCCGCGGTGGCGCTGGTCGTCAGCGCCACCGCGATGGTCAGCCCGGCCGCCGTGACCGCCGCCGTGGTGGCGGCGATGAGCTTGCGGTTCATGTCCGCTCCTTGCATGCAGGGTGATTGCGCGCAAACCGTAAGGCGAGGATCCGGCAAGTGGTACATACCAATTGGCCATAAGGTCGAGGCGCGCACGACCCCGTTCCACACAGGAACGTCGTGCGAATCCCGGGACGGCGCAGGGTGTTCGGAGCGCTGCGCGACGGAGGAAGCTGGTCGGGACTTCAGCTGATCTGAGGTGCCAACAGGAAGGACTTCCATGGGGATCTCACTCGACGCCGCCGACGTTCTCCCCCAGGACGCAGCGGACGCCACACTCGTCGCGAGGGTCTTCGACCCGTCCGCGGGCGGTCCTTCGGTCGTGGCGATCCGGGGCGAGGAGGTCGTCGACCTGTCGCCGGTGACGGCGACCGTGTCGTCACTGCTCGAGCGGCCGGACACGCTGGAGATCGTCAAGAGCCACCCCGGCGGCACGTCGTGGCCGCTCGCGGAAGTGCTGGCCGCCACGACGAACCCGGCCGATGCCGTTCCCCGGTTCCTGGCACCGGTCGACCTGCAGGTGCTCAAGGCCGCCGGCGTGACCTTCGTCCGCAGCATGCTCGAGCGGGTCATCGAGGAGCGCGCCGACGGGGATCCCACGCGGGCCGAGGAAGTTCGCGCGAAGGTGGGCGCGATCGTCCAGGGCCACATCTCCCACCTGAAGCCGGGGTCGGCGGAGGCCGCGGAGGTGAAGCGGGTTCTTCAGGCCGAGGGCCTGTGGTCGCAGTACCTCGAGGTCGGCATCGGCCCGGACCCCGAGATCTTCACCAAGGCCCCGGTGCTCTCGGCGGTGGGGCTGGGAGCCGACGTCGGCGTTCTCGCGCGCTCGGCCTGGAACAACCCCGAGCCCGAGCTCGTCCTGGTGGTGGACTCGCGCGGAAACCCGGTCGGCGCGACGCTCGGCAACGACGTCAACCTGCGCGACTTCGAGGGCCGCAGCGCTCTCCTGCTCACCGAGGCGAAGGACAACAACGCCTCCTGCGCCATCGGACCGTTCCTCCGGCTGTTCGACGACGGGTTCACCCTGGCGGACGCCAAAGCCACGCGGATCGCCCTGGACATCACCGGCCCCGACGGTTTCGAGCTGCACGGCGTGAATCCGGTCTCCGAGATCAGCCGGGAGCTCGAGGACCTCGTCTCCCACGCCTTCGGCGCCCACCACCGCTATCCCGACGGCTTCGTGCTGTTCACCGGCACGATGTTCGCTCCGACCGAGGACCGGGACCAGCCCGGCGAAGGGTTCACCCACAAGGCCGGGGACGTCGTTCGCATCTCCTCGCCCCGCTTGGGCGCGTTGACGAACGTCGTGAACACGGCCGAGGACGCGGACGACTGGACGTTCGGCATCACCGCGCTGATGGAGAACCTCGCCGCCCGCGGTCTGCTGGGCTCGCGGCCGCGGTAGGTCAGAAGACCGCCAGCGGGTTCACCGGCAGGCCGGTGGTGCCGAGAATGCGGGGAACAGCGGCCACGAAGAGGAACGTGTGACGGCCCTGCTCCCCGCACACCGCGACGAGTTCCTCGCACTGGGCGCCGTCGACCAGCACGAGGCCGAGGCGGAGGAGTCCCAGCCGGTGCAACGCGCCGGGGACGTCGTCCTTCAGCGGCGGGGACGCGTCACCGATGTCCCCTGCGTAGATGGAGATCTCCTGGTCGTGCATCCACCGGACCGCACCCGAGGTCATGCCCGGCAGCGCCCGGCCGTGGTCGGGAACCCGGTCCCAGCCCGCCCTCACCACGAGGGCGTCACCCAACTCCACCACGACGCCCGCCCGCGCCGCCGCGGCCTCCAGGTCGCCGGCCGTGACGGCGTGCCCGTCGGGCAGCTTGCCGCCAGGGGCCAGGTCGAGCAGCACTCCCCTGGTCACGATCCCGCCGGCGAACACGTCGGCGGCGCCGCGGGTCACTCCCGCGGGCCCCGAACTCTCCGCCTGCGCGATCCCGGGGTAGACCTGCCCGTCGACCACCATGTGCGACAACGCGTCGAGGTGGGTGACCTCGGGATGATGGGTCGTGACCAGCATCAGCTCGGCCATCGCCAGCGGCGGTGCGCCGGTGAACGACATGATGGTCTGCACACCCGTGGTGGCCGCCTGCAGGGCCGCCATCGGACCGCCCATCAGCGGCGCGGTCGGGGTCTTGCGCGCCAGCGAGACCGACAACCCCGTGCGCGCCTGCGCCGCACCACGCGCGCGGGACTCCGCGGTGATCAGGTTGACGGTGCCGAGCTGGTCCGCGTCGCCCCAGCGTCCCCAGTTGCTCGGGAACTCGGCACGGCTCTCGTTCATGGTGACTTTCCTTCGTTTCCGCTATGAGGTCAGGACTCGCGGCGCGAACACACCGCACCAAGATCGTCACCGCGCCTGTCTCCTGCCGACAGCCCAGCCGCTGCCCATCCGGTGCCCAAACCCGGTTCCCGGTGACGTGGCTACTGTCGGGCGCATGCCCTCACTCGGACACACCTTGCGGGAGCTGCGGCGGCAGTCCTTCATCGGCCGCGACGACGAGGTCGCCGTGTTCCGGGACGCGCTGGGCGGCCCCGGCGTGGTCTTCGTGCACGGGCCCGGCGGGGTGGGCAAGAGCGCGCTGCTCGACGTGTTCGCCGGCATCGCCGCCGAGAAGGGCTTCGATCCGGTCCGGGCAGACGGCCGCCACCTGACTCTCGGCCGAGGCGCGCTGCCCCTGCCCGTCGGCGACGAGCCCGCGATCCTCCTCATCGACACCTACGAGCTGCTGGAGCCGATCGACGACTGGATCCGCGAGCACTACCTGCCCTCGCTCCCGGCGTCCTGCCTGGTGGTGATCGCCGGACGGCGGAGCCCAGGACCGCGGTGGCGTGCGGACCCGGCCTGGCGGACGTTGATGAGGGTCGTCGCGCTCGGGAACCTGTCACCGCGGGAATGCCTCGCCTACCTGTGCGCCCAGGACGTTCCCGAGGAGTCGCACGAGCGGCTGCTGAAGATCAGCAGCGGCCACCCCCTCACCCTGTCGATGGTGGTGGACGCCGTGCGCCGCGGCACCGCTCCGCGCACCCTGTCGGACCTGCCAGGAGGGGCGGGCACGCTGCTGACGCAGCTGATCGGTGAGGTGCCGGGCACTCGCCACCGCACAGCGCTGGAGGTGTGCGCGCTGTTGCTCGTCACGACCGAGGACCTGTTGCGCTCGATGGCCGGCGACGACACCGGTGAGCTGTTCGCCTGGCTGCGGGCGCAGGTGTTCGTCGACGAGTCCCCGTACGGGCTGTACCCGCACGACGTGGTCCGCGACGCCATCGTCGCCGACCTGCGCTGGCGCGACCCCGCCCGCCACGCCGCCCTCTACCGCAGGAAACTGGCCCTGTTCCACGGCCAGGTCCGGGCGATGGCGACCGAACGGGAGCGGCTGGACCTGATGGTCATGACGGTCGTGCTGAACGGCGCCCGGTCCCGGTTCGCCGCGCTGTCGTCGCTGCCGCCGGCGATGCGGGCTCACGCCGGCGGGCTGCACGACGGTGACCAGCCGGAGATCGTCGCCATGACCGCCCGGTGGCAGGGACGCGAACAGGCCGGGTCGGTGGCGCACTGGATGAAGCGCCGGCCGGAGGCCTTCCGCGTCTTCCGCACGGAGACCGGCGAACCGCAGGGCTACGGCGCGTGCCTGGACCTGACCGAGGCCGACCTCGGTGCGGACCCCGGCGCCGACGCGATGTGGGAACACGCCGCGGAGCACGGACCGCCGCGCGCCGGTGACCGGGTCCGCGCCTGGCGCTTCTTCCTCGACCGCGACCACGGCCAACGCCCGTCACCGTCGCTGACGCTGTTCATCGCGTGGCAGATGCTGGAGATCATCCTGATCGACGACGACACGGCGTGGAGCCTCGTGGGCGCGTTCGACGACGGCGAGCTGTGGGCACCTGCCATGGAGTCCCTCGGATTCCGGGCTGTCACCGACTACACCGTCGGCGAGTCGTCGTACCCGGTGTTCGCCCACGACTGGCGCCGAACCGGCGTCGAGGAGTACACGGATCTGTTGCACGCCGGCCAGTTGGGCACGCCGGCTCACCGCGAGGCGGTGCTGTCCCGGCCGGAGTTCACCGAGGCCGTCCGCTCCGCCCTGCGCACCTTGCACTCGCCGGAGTCGCTCAGGTCCAACCCGTTGTTGCGGTCTCGGATGGTCCGGCGGCACCAACGAACAGGACGCACGCACGCCGAATCCCTGCGAGACCTGCTCGACGACGCCGTAGCCCTGCTGAAGCCCGATTTCGGCATGTTGATCGACCGCACGTTCCTGCGACCGACAGGCGTGCAGGAGCGCGTCGCGGAGTCGTTGCACCTGTCGTTCAACACCTACCGGCGGCACCGGGACAAGGCGGTCGCACAGCTGACCGAGCTGCTGTGGGACCGCGAAACAGGAAGCCACCGTCAGGGCTAGTCCGGTGAACAGCGGCTTCGCCCGGCTCGACGCCCTGTGAGCCGAGGCGTTGGAAAGGCATCCAGCGGTGGCGGACCTGCTCAACACGCACACCGAACCTTCACAGGACCTCCCCACAAGACGGCCAACGCATCCGGTGACCCGCCCGTCCTCCTGTCATGTTCACTGCATGGGTCGAGAACTTCGAGGCCGAAGCCGCACGCCGGAAGCGCACGGGTGATCCCGACTGGACCGTCGGCGCCCGGCTGCACCCCGACGTCGTCAAGAGCGTGCAACGGTTCCAGGTCGGCGAGTCCGGCGACGGCGCCAACCTGATCGCCAAAGCGGGCGGTGGGAGTTATGGCGGAGCGGTGCGGTTGTTCGTCGCCGAGGAGCAGAACCACGCGCGGATGTTGGAGCATCTGCTGCGGGCGGCCGATCAGCCGACGATCAGTTCACATTGGACGGACGCGGTGTTCGTGCGGCTACGTCGCGCACTGGGCCTGCGACTGGAGCTGATGGTGCTGCTCATCGCGGAAACCGTGGCGCTGCGGTACTACCGGGCGTTGCGGGACGGCAGTGGTGACCCGCTCACCGCCGACGTCGCGGATCGGATTCTGCGGGACGAGGAGCGGCACGTCCCGTTCCACCAGGCCCGGCTCGGCCGGGTTTCCCGGCCTGCACGGGCGTTCTGGTGGCTGCTGTTCGCCGGGGCCGTGGTGACGGTCGCGCACGACCACGCGCCCGGGCTGCGACAGCTCGGGCTCGGGCCGTGGCAGTTCGTCGTGCAGACGCTCGACATCGTTCGGCTGCAAGGGATAATGAGCGGCGGTGCGCGTCGTGCTGCGCGCACCGCCGCACCTTGACCTCGCAGACGGCTCCTGCTCAGTCGTCAACCGCCCGCACAACGGCGGACACGAAGATCCGGGCGAGCTTCCCGGTCTGCCACTGCAAGCCGAGGCGGTGCTCGGCGAGGTCGTAGTTGACGGTGACCTCGCCGGAGGCGCGGTCCTCCCAGCTGTTGTGCACACGGGCGCCGTGGGCCCGCACGTGGGCATCGACCGCGTCGCGTCGCCCGCCGAGGTCGAGCCCGGAGATCACGCGCTCGGCGCTCGGGCAGAGCGCGACGTCGACGGTGACCTTCTTCACCAGCCCGTCGAGCAACGCGATGTCGACGCCGCCGGGGCCCGAGATCACCGGGTCCAGCGCGCTTTGCCGGACGGTCGCGCCGGGGAAGAGCGTGCGCAGTTCCGCGTACGGCGCGGAGCTCTCGGACGTGCCCAGAGCGGCGTACATCGTCGCGATGGCACCGGTCAGCGACGTCCCGGGGACAGGAGGCAGGCCGGCCGGGAGAGCCTCGGCCTTCCGGGGTGCCGGTCGCGGGTCCGGACCGCCGAAGGCGGCCACCCGGTCCCAGATCCAGTCGGCCGCCGACGCGGCGACGGGTTCGTCGGGACGTCCGGGCCGGCGCTCGACCAGCGCGCCGAACGCGACGACGACCAGGTGCGCCCCCGCGTCGTCGGTCATCACCTGTTCCCAGGCCTCGTTCTCCGGCCAGTCCGGATGTGCTGCCGGGTCGGCCTCGATCTCGGTGCTCATGGCGATGATCTCGGCTGCCGACATCAGGCGGAACGGCTCGGCCAGGCCCCAGGCGCCGCCGGAGCCGGGCTGCTGACCGTCGTGCCAGGCCACCAGGTCCTCCGCGACCATCGAGCCGAGTCTGTCCCGATCGGACTCGTCGGTGATCGAGGTGCCCGGCCGCAGAGTGGCGCGCAGGTCGGCGGGCATCACGTCGTCCAACGCCGCCAGCGCGGAAGCCAGGTCGGTGCCGAGCATCTGGTCGCGGAGCTGCTGCCACCCCAGCTCGATCACCCCCGCGTTGCGGATGTCCTCCAGCGAGATGTTCTGGGCGTCGGCGTTCTCCACGATCCGCCGCAACGTCCGAGCCGTCCCGGCGAGGTTCTGCAGCATCTCCTCGGTCGGGTTCTCGCGCAGCAGCCGCAGACCGAGTTGTTCGGCGTCGGCGAACCGGTACTGCACCAGGTAGGCCCAGCCGAGCATCAGAGCCACCCAGGAGTTCGCCGCGTCGGCCCGGATGGCCTCCTCGGCGGCGGGGACGAACCGGTCGGGTGGTGCGAAGGTCCCCAGCAGATACGCCGCGCGTTTCCCGAACGCCTTGGGGAGTCCGTCCGGCGCCGTCCGGGAGCACAGTGCCACCGCCTCGTCGAGTCGGCGCCACCCGTCCTCGTGCTCCCCGCAGAGCGCCTGGGCAAAGCCCAGCTCCATCCAGTCGTCCCACTCCTCGTGGTCCTCGCCCAGCACCGTGCGCGCCCACCGCAGCGCCTCGGAATGATCGTGCTCGGCCAACGCGAGGTGCCGGAGCGCCCGAGCCGCGTTGATGAACTGGCCGTCGCGACGACCAGCGACCAGGAGGTAGAGGCGCCGCGCTTCGGCGGCCTGGCCACAGATCTCCCGGTGGTTGGCGAGCAACAGCGACATGCTGCTCCGCTCCGGCTGGACCGCGAGCACCTGCGACGCCAGCTCGGCGACCCTGGGATGCGCCGGCTGTGCCGCGAAGAGCTCCCAGGCCAGGTCGGCGTTCCGCTCCAGGGCGTCGTCGGCGGACCAACGGCCGAAGTCACTCATCGCATACCTCGCTTGACCCGGTACGCCCGGAGTTGGTCGAAGGTGCCGTCGTCGACGCCGTACTCGAGCACCGGCGCCACCTGGTCGAACCAGGACGTCGTGGACGGGGTGACGCCGCCGGCCGCGGCCAGCAGCGCGTCGGTCGTGACCGGCACCAGCTCACCTCTGCTCATCGACTCGACCATCGCCTGCTGCAGGACGGTGGTCGTCAGGTGGCTGAGGTCGGCACCGGAGAAGCCCTCGGTCGCCGCGGAGACGGCGACGACGTCGACGTCGTCCGCCGGTTTGCCCTCCAGCGCGCCCTGGACGATCGCCGCCCTGGCGACCGCGTCCGGTGGCAGCACCAGCACCGTCCTGTCGATCCGGCCCGGCCGGCGCAGCGCGGAGTCGATGTCCCACGGCCGGTTCGTGGCGGCCAGGAAGTAGACCCCGTCGTTCACGCCGGCCACGCCGTCGAGCTCCTCCAGCAGCTGGGTGACGAGCATCCGCATCGACTGCGACCCGCCGGAGGTGCGCCGGCCGCCGAGCGCGTCGAACTCGTCGAAGAAGATCACGCACGGCGTTGCCGCGCGGGCGTCGCGGAACACGCTCTGGATCGCCTTCTCGCTCTCCCCGATCCACCTGCTGAGCAGGTCCGCGAGGGTCACGTGGAGGAAGGACGCTCCGAGATCGCCTGCGATCGCCCTGGCGATGAACGTCTTGCCGCAACCGGGAGGCCCGTACATCAGCAGTGACCCGCCCGGCCTCTGCCCGAACGCCGCCGCCAGATCGGGATTGCGCAGCGGGGCCAGGAACGTGGTGTCCAGGTGCCGCTTGACCTCGGTGAGCCCCGCGACGTCGGCCAGCGTCACCGCCGGGCGTTCGGCGTCCCACACCGACGGCGGCCGGGCACTGCCGCCGTCCTGCCGGGACTCGCCGGCGAGGGGCGGCGGGGTGGAGGCTCGCATCCGCGCCGCCATCAGCCGGGCGCGCAGCAGGCGGACCCGTGCCGGATCGCCGCCGACGGCCTCGAACTTCTTCAGCTCGACGGCGGCGCGCCCCAGGTCGTTCTCCAGCAGCAGCGTGACGAAGTCCTCGCGCAACGCCAGGTTCCCGGGGTCGGCCTCCACCTCGCGCGCGATCACCTCGACGAAGCCGTCGCCCGAATCGGCACCGTTCATCGCCCGGCCCCCTCGATCCAGCCCTTGAGCAGACCCAGGTTCGCCAGCGGGATGTGGTGACCGAGCCGCGGATGATCCAGTGTCACACCGAAGACGCCGGCCTGGCCGAACGAGGCGACGTAGTCGATCGCCACCGGCATCGGCACGCCGAACGTCGGCACCACGCCGCTCTCCGACTCCGCCAGCCCGAGGACGTGGGCGGCCTCGCTCGCCCGTTCCGCGCTGCTGTAGAGGCAGATCATCGGCCCCTGTTCGGCGGCCACGGCGTAGGGACGGGGCTGGTCTGCCGGCCCCCGCGCGATGAAGAACCAGTGCCCCAACGCGGCCGCCTGCCGCCACAGCGCGATCTGCGCCGTCGTGTCTCCCGCTGGCGCCGCTCTGACCGCCTCGTCGAGACGGTCGAGCTCGGCGACCACCTCGGGGTCGTTCTCGTTGATCACTCGGTTCTCTCTCGTCTGCTCGGCCGTCCACAATGGCGGTCGCGACGCTGAACACGCGCACCCGTCCGGTTTCCAGACCAGAGACAAGCATGCCGTCGATCACGGCGGAACATGCGGTCGGACATCGAGACGGGTCGAACCACCGGTTCCCCGATCCGCACACCCTCCCGCAGGTTGCCTCGGCGAGGCAGATCTCACGGTTCACTACTTCACTAGTGAAAGGTGTTACCTTGGCGGCAGCCGAGGACGGAAAGGAGATGGCCGTGAACATGCGAAGTCAGCCAGAACAGGTGCTTCCGGTCTTCACCCAGGGTGTGGGCAAGCGGTACCGCAGGGGCTGGGCGCTGCGGGAGACATCCCTGGTGATCCCCCAGAACCGGGTCGTGGCCCTCGTCGGCCCGAACGGCGCGGGCAAGAGCACGCTGATGGGACTGATCACCGGCCTGCTGCGCCCCACGACCGGCGCGATCACGGTGTTCGGTGACCGCCCGACGGGCAGGGGCCTGCACCCGGCGGTGTCCTACCTGGCTCAGCAGAAGCCGCTCTACCAGCAGTTCACCGTGGCGGAGACGCTGACGTACGGGGCGAGGACCAACCCGACCTGGGACCAGGGCTACGCCGAGCACCTGGTCGGGCAGGCCGCGGTACCGATTAACGCCAAGGTCGGCACGCTGTCCGGCGGGCAGCGCACCCGCGTCGCCCTGACACTGGCCCTGGGCAAGCGACCTCGCCTGCTGCTGCTCGACGAGCCGCTGGCCGATCTGGACCCGCTGGCCCGCGAAACCGTGTTGCACGCGCTGATCACCGAGGCCAGGAACCAAGGGATCACCGTCGTGCTGTCCTCACACGTGCTGGCGGAACTGGAGGGCGTGTGCGACCACCTCGTCCTGCTCCACAAAGGACGGATCCTGCTGGCGGGGGACGTCAGCCGGCTCGGCGCCGGCGGCACCCCGCTCGGCGAACTGGCTCTCAACCACATGCGTGCGGCGGCACAAGGAGAAGCGGCATGATCTGGGCTTCATGGCGGCAGCAGCGCCTGCAACTGCTCACTCTGCTGGGCCTGCTGGTCCTCGGCGCGGGCGCCATCACCCTGCTGCGGTCGAGCATGACCGCCGACATCACCTCGGCGCAGCTCACCCAGTGCGTGACACAGGCGCTGGGAGAGTGTTCCGTGCCGGGCGAGGTGCAGAAGGCGTTCCGGGAGGCGTGGAGCAACCCGATGATGATGGGGCAGCTCGCGATCACCGGGCTACCGGTCCTGATCGGCGTCTTCATCGGGGCGCCCCTGTTCGCCAGGGAACTGGAGCAGGGCACCTACGTGCTGGCTTTCACGCAGTCGGTGAGCCGCACCCGGTGGATGTTCAGCAAGCTCGTCGTCGCGCTGGTGCCCGCGATGGTCGTGCTGATCGCGCTGCAGCACCTGGTCTCGGGGTGGCTGTCCGCGGCCGGCACGCTGGGGCCGCGGATGAACGGCCCGTTCAACGCCGTGAACTTCGGCATCGAGCACGTCTCGCCGGTCGGCTACGCGCTGTTCGCGTTCACGCTCGGGACCTTCCTCGGCGTGGTGTCCCGTCGCACCCTGGTGGCGATGACCGCGGCGCTCGGCGCGTTCATCGTCGTGCGCCTCGCCCTGTCCGGCCTGGTGAACGGCCTGGTCGCCGGACAGCGCCTGGAAGCCGCGCCCGACGCGAACCTGGACGTGGACCGGAACAGCAACCTGGTGCTCGAGAGCGGCTATCTCGACGCGGCAGGACGGCCGGTACCCGGCGACAAGGTCCTGGCCCTGACCCAGGCCTGCAAGTCGACGCCGGGCGGGACGCCGAACACGCAGGAGGGATTCCTGGCGTGTCTGCCGCAGTCCGGTCTCGCCAAGCAGTACGCGGTCTTCATCCCCGAGAGCCAGGCCTGGCAGGTGCACCTGGTCGACGCGGCGATCTTCGGCGGACTCGCGGTGGTGCTGCTGGCGGGCACGATCTGGGCGCTGCGACGGCAGAGTTGAGCGGTGGAGGCCCCCGACCGCGGGAGCACCTATGCTGGCCGATGTGATCGAGTTCCGGATCGACCGGCGCTCCGGGGTCTCCACCTACATGCAGATCGTCCATCAGGTCAAACACGCCATGCGACTGGGACTGCTGACCCCCGGCGACCGGCTGCCCTCAGCACGGGAGGTGGTGGAGGCGACCGCTGTCAACCCCAACACCGTGCTCAAGGCCTACCGCGAACTGGAACGCGAAGGACTGGTCGAAGGCCGCCGCGGCCTGGGCACGTTCGTGACCAAGTCCCTGTCCTCCGAGGCGACCACCGGCGACGACGCACCGCTGCGGCAGGAACTGACCGGCTGGATGGGCCACGCACGGGAGGACGGCCTCGGTGTCGAGGACGTCGACGCCCTGTACTTCGCGGTCCGCGACGAGCACTACCCCGCCGAGGAACGATCATGACTCCCTTGACCGCCACCGCCCTGGGCAAGCGATACCGCAAGCACTGGGCGGTCCGCGACTGCAGTTTCACCATTCCCGAGGGCAAGGTCGTCGCCCTGGTCGGCCCGAACGGAGCCGGCAAGAGCACCCTGCTGCGCATGGCCGCGGGCCTCGTCCGCCCCACCACCGGTGAGCTGAGCGCCTTCGGCACCCCGCTGCGGGGCCGCATTCACCCGGACGTCTCGTTCCTGGCGCAGAACCAGCCGCTGTACCCGGACCTCACGGTGCGCGAACTCGTGCGGCTCTGCGCGGCCATGAACGACCGCTGGTCCGCGGAGCGGGTCGGCGAGGTTCTGGGGCTGCTGGGCGGCGTGGACCAGGAGGCGCGGATGCGCACCCTGTCCGCGGGCACCCGGACGCAGGTGGCCATCGCGGTGGCCCTGGGACGGCTCCCCCGGCTGCTGCTCCTGGACGAGCCGCTGTCCGATCTGGATCCGCTGGCCCGCGACGAGACGCTGCGGATCGTCATGACCGAGGTGGCCGAGCGCGGCACCACGGTGGTGATGTCCTCACACCTGCTCACCGATCTGCGGGAGGTGTGCGACCACATCCTGCTGGTCGACGAGGGCAGGGTTCAGGTGGACGGCGACATCGAGGAAGTCCTCGCCCGGCACCGGATCCTGGTCGGCCCGGCCGCCGACGAGTCCGCTGTGGACGGATCGCCGGTCAGCGCGACCCGCACCGGGCGCCAGTCCACCCTGCTGCTGCGCGACGCCGGACCGGCACCGCAGGGCTGGGCCGCCGCGGAACCCGACCTGGAGTCACTGGTCATGGGCTATCTGCGCGCGTCGCGCGAGCGGCGTTCGGCGCCCCGACGCGGATAGCCGCCCCGGAACTCGACTGGGCTCATGAGCGAGCCGTCGACGCACGATCGTGCGTCGACGGCGATCAGGACGGCGTCGGTCAGGGGTGGATCTGGTAGTCGGTGACGGTGCCGAAGTCGATGTTCACGGCCTCGGCCATCGCCCAGGCGTTCGACCAGGTGAACACGTCCGCACCGGCGAGCCGGTCGGCCCACCTGGGGACGATCTCGTCGGTGGCCTGCCCGGCGACCGCGTCGAAGTAGGCGCCGAACATGGCCCATCCGTTCGCGTGGTCGAGAGGACCGGCCACCTTCGCGAAGTCGACGGACGCCAGAGCTTGCGTGGCGGCCTGCTGGAGGTCGGTGACGTAGTCGATCTGGGTGTCGACGTCCGCCGGTGTTCCGAGCTTGGTGAGGTGACCGGCGACCAGCGTGTCGAAGTCGTAGTTCCTGGTCGCGTGGTGGGCCTTGATCCAGCCGGGGATGTCGGCGCTGACGGCGAGGTAGGCGAACGGGACCCAGCCGGGGAAGATGACGTCGACGAACATGAGCGTCTTCTGCGCCGGCGCGAAGATGTGGATGTTGCCGGTCGAGTGGTTCGGGCCGTGGAAGTCGAGCTGCAGCGAGTGCTTGCCTTCGCCGACCACCATCGAGGTGTCGAACACGTCGGTCGGCACGGGCCGGTTCTTGTCCTGGACGTCCGACAGTTGACGCGCGGTTTCGCGGTGCGCGTAGCGGCGAGCGGTGTCCGGGTAGAGGCTGGAGGCACCGATGTGATCGGAGTGCTGGTGGCTGTAGATCACGTCGGTGACGGGCTTGGAGGTGACCTTCGCGATCGCGCGGGTGATGTTGTGTCCCAGCGTCGGAGGCGCGTCGACGGCGATGACACCCTCGTCGGCGACGGAGAACATCATTCCGTAGCTGCCGTCGGTCAACCAGTAGAGCTGGTCGGCGATCTCCTGGACGAGGTACCCCTCATCCGGGATCTTCGGTCCGTCCGCCGCGCTCGGGACGGGCAGGGTGGAGGCGTACCTGGGCTGGGTCGGCTGGTGAGCGGTCGCGGTCATGATCTTCCTGTCTGTGGGATTTGCGGGCGTGGGGAATCTGGGCGCGCGAAGTTCTCCGACAAGACCTGCGAGAGCCTTGTTCGGGAGCCTTGAACGGAAATGTTCGATTTGCCTGCTAGTGCAGGGGTGTGCGCTGCTGTGGCGTCATCCGGCGGACGCCTGCGCGCAAGGCGATCGGAGCGGCCGGCAGCAGCCACCCGTCAACATCAGTCCTCGATGTTGTTGGTGTGATTGGTCTTTCGAGTGGGATTGTCCACATGCGACCCTGGTGACCAGGCGCCGGACAGGTTCATCGACCAACTCGTGACCGGGCTGATCCTCAGCACGTCCTGACCACCTCGATCGACGAGTTCGGCCGTGCCGTAGACGCGAAGGAAACGCGGGGTCCACGGTTGCCGGGTCAGGAGGTCGTCGATGATGAGGGCGACCTTGTGCTGACCAGCCCGCACGTTGCGAGCTCGACGGGTGTTGCCGGGGTCGTAGCCGCCGACGAAGAA
This sequence comes from Lentzea sp. NPDC092896, assembly GCF_044754905.1. Classification (NCBI taxonomy): domain Bacteria; kingdom Bacillati; phylum Actinomycetota; class Actinomycetes; order Pseudonocardiales; family Pseudonocardiaceae; genus Lentzea; species Lentzea sp. NPDC092896. The sequence goes on along the minus strand of NZ_JBIVPX010000015.1, from coordinate 41,056 downwards.
GTCAGCGCCGTCGAAGTCGAAGGTGACGGGAGTCGCGTCCGGCTGACCGTCGGGCGACACGGTGGCGATGCGGGCCAGCGGCTGGCCGGCGATGTAGGCGCGTTCTTCGTCGCTGAACGACATGGTGAACTCCTCGTGACTCGACCTGAACTTACTTGTTCGAACAGGTAACTGCACGAAGTTGTTCCGAGACGGAGATCGCTCCTCAGTGACCCCAGTCACACCAGCACTGGCACCGCCTTGACCGTTCGCGAGCCGGGAAACCGGGTCAGATCTGCGCGATGCCGTCGATCTGGGCGTCAACGAGGATGTGCGCCTGGCCGGACTCGACGGTCTCGAGCAGCGCCAGCAGGACGTCGCGTTGATCTTGGTCGAGGTCCCGCGTCACGGCGGCTTCCAGCTCGGACCACACCTTCTCGACGTCGGCGCGCAACGCCTGACTTTCGGGAGTCGCCTCGATGATGGTCGCCCGCTTGTCCCGCTCGTCGCGACGCCGGGTGATGAAACCCTCGTCCTCAAGCCTGCGGATGGTCCGCGTCATCGTCGCGGCATCCGAGCCGAGGAGGTTGACGAGGTCGGTCTGCCGCTGCGGCCCCACGCCCCACAGCTGCATCATCACAAGTTCCTGCGCCGGATGCAGGCCACTGGGCTTGAGCAGCTTCCGTGCGTGCAGACGATTCAACCGCGCAACACGGAACAGCGCGTGCGTGATCGGGCCGAGGTCGGCGACCATGGGCGGAACCGGCAGACTCGGCACGTGCCCCGAGGACGGTTGGTCACCTGAAGTACTCGGCATTGATCGTCTCCTCGTGAGGCGTCGAACACTGGGCACTGCAATTCAACCAGTCTCGACCCCGAGCCGGCGGCGCCATCACGGACGGCCTCCCCGGTCCACAATGGATCATTGATCCGAGTGCACGAACTGTTGCAGCGCAAAGGCTCACAGCGGTCAGCTCGTGATGCGGAAGAAGGTTCCGACGGCGTGGGCGGCGTTCATGCCGTGGCTGGTCCTGCCGAGCACGCCGGGTGCCTTGGCCGGGCCGGGGATGGTGTGGCCGCCCTGATCGATCGCGTAGAACACCACGGGCTGACGCCCGGCCTGCCGGTAGTCGGTGCGCTCGACGGTGGTCGGATCGGCCGAGTCGCGGGGCTTGGCCAGGGTGGTGGTGACGGGCGGGCTGGTGATGCCGTTGCGGTCGGCGAAGTACCGCGCGGTCTCGGGCGCGGACCGGTTGCGGCCGCCGACCTTGAACACCAGCTTCTGCCACCAGTTGAACGCTCCTCCCCCGAAGCTGACGATCGGGTCCTTCGTCCCGTGCACGAGCAGGATCGGCATCGGCACCGAGGGCGCGTTCTCGATCAGGAAGTTCTCGGTGGTGGCCATGGTGGCGGCGAACACCGCCGCGCCGGAGATCAGCTCCGGGACTTCGTGCACCAGGCGCATCACCATCTGGCCGCCGTTGGAGTACCCGACCGCGAACACCTTCCGCGGGTCGATGCCGTGCGTGACCCTCAGCCGTTCGATGACCGTCTTGACGAACTCGACGTCGTCGACGTTCTCCTTGCGGGCAGCGAACGAGGCCTCCCGCCGCGCGTCGTTCCAGTTGCCCCGGTACCCGTCCAGGTAGGCCACCACAGCGGCTCCGTCCGCGGTCAGGTCGTCGAACGCGTTGCCGGTGAACGCCCGGTGCTTGTCCGCGGTCTGCTTCGAGCCGTGGAAGACGAGCACGAGCGTGCGCCCAGGCGCACCGTCCGCGTTTCCGACCACGGTGAGGGTCCGCGACCTTCCTGACGCCGTGACGGTCTCCCGTGTCGCTGACGGGGTGTTGTTCATGCCGATCACTCACTCCGCGCTGCGCCCTCCGACCTGAAACGGAAGACTAATCCACTTCAACGTAGCAATCGGATGAGCTATCCGCTTCTCGCTGCTCCGTGACGCCGGTCACGTGGAGGCAGGTTCCCGCGTGGTCCAGCCGTTGAGGTGCAGAACGTCGCCGAGAGGGCGGCGGCGAGCGGGGAGGAAGGTGGCGCCCAGCGTGTGGGCGGTGGGGATGAGCGCCGCCTGACGAGTGCCGTCCGGGATGCCCAGCAGCGCGGCCACCTCTTCCTCGGCGGCGAGGTGGGCCGTGGTCCAGCAGGTGCCGAGGCCGTGTCCGCGGGCCGCCAGCATGTAGCTCCACACGGCGGGCAGCAGGCCTGCCCACAGACTGGCCTGATTACGCGGTGGAAGGTGGCCGCCGGGGACTTCGACGCACGGGATGATCTGCACCGGTACTCGCTCCATGACGGTGGCGAGGTGCTGGGCGTTCTCGTAGGTCCGGCCGGCGGCGCCGCGGGTGCGCTCCTCGAAGCACCGCCGGTAGATCCGGCCGACCTCGGCGCGGAGATCGGGTTCGGTGACGACGACGAACCGCCAGGCCTGGCGGTCGCCGCCGGTCGGTGCCTGCAAAGCGGTTTCCAGGCACCGCAGGACGATCTCGAGGTCCACCGGCCGTTCGAGGTCCAGGCGCCGCCGTACCGCGCGGGTGGTGGTGAGGGCGTCTTCGAGCTGCATGATCGGGTTCCCTGAGGTCGGCGGAGGGGACTACCAGGTCACCGGCAGGGACTCGACGCCGTAGATGGCCTGGTCGTGCTTGAACCGGAGGCTCTCGACGTCGGCCGCGAGCCGCAGGCCCGGCAGCCCGCGGGCGACAGCGCGGAAGACCACGCGCAGTTGCACCTCCGCGATCCGGCGGCCGATGCAGTGGTGCGGGCCGTACCCGAACGCCAGGTGCTGGTGTGCGTCGCGGTCGAGGTCGACCACGTCCGCGTCGGCGTAGACCGACGGGTCCCGGTTCGCCGCCTCGCCGGGAAGCACCACACCTTCACCGGCGCGAATGGTCTGCCCGCCGATCGGGATGTCCTCGACCGCGACCCGGCGCAGTCCGCTGTGGACCACCGAGAGGTACCGCAGCAACTCGTCGACGCCACGGACGACCGTCGCGTCGTCGCCGTCGCGGAACAGCTCCATGCGCGCGGGATCCTGCAGGAGCACCAGAACGCCCAGCGCGATCATGTTCGCCGTCGTCTCGTGGCCGGCGGCGAGCAGCAGCATCGCGGTGTCCACGACCTCCTCCCGGGGGAGCCCTCCGTCCGCGCCGAGTTGCTCGACGACCAGCATCGAGAGCAGGTCGTCGCCGGGATCGCGCTGCTTCACCGACGTCAGCACCTCGAAGTACGCGCGCAGCCGCTGGAACGCCGCGCCCACCTCCTCTGCCGTCGCGCCGACCGAGACGATCGTCGCGACGTTGTGGTGGAACAGCTCGTGGTCGTCGTAGGGGACGCCGAGGATGTCGCAGATCACCTCTGTCGGCAGCGGCAGGGCCAACCCGGTGACCAGGTCCGCGGGGCGCGGGCCTGCCGCCAGCCGGTCGAGGAGGTTCTGGGTGAGCGCCTCGATGCCGGCCCGCATCGAGGCGGCCCGCCTGTTGGTGAAGTAGCCGCCCAGGATGTGCCGCCGCATGATGTGGTCCCGCCCGTCCATGAACCCGAACGCCTTGAAGGACTGGCGGAACGCGGCGTCGGCCTCGGACAGGAACGGGAAACCGGGGCGCCGGGGATCGGCGCTCAGCCGGCGGTCGGCGAGCAGGCTCCGCTGCAGTTCGTAGCCGGAGACGAGCCACGCCTGCTCGCCGGACGGCATGCGGACCTTGGCGGCGGGAAGGCGGTCGAGCATGTCCGGCGGCGGGTCGAACGGACAGGTTCGCGCCATGGGGTACGAGCGGACTTCGGGTCCTTCAAGGATGGTCACGGCAACGTCCTCAGGGTGCACGCGGCGAGGAACACCACGTAGGCCAGCAGTGCGGGATTTCCCGGCGCGTAACGCTTCTCGCGGCTGCGCGCCAGCTTCGCGAGGCCCCACGCGGTGATCGGCAGGGGCAGTGCGAGCAGGAGGGTTTCGAGCCCTGCGTCGTCCCAGACGAGCGCCACGACCGCTTGGAGGCCGCACGCGACGACCAGCAGGACCAGGGCGACCGACGCCCCTCCCCTCCACCCCGCCGCCGTCGAGTAGAGCTTCTCGCCGCGCCGCTCGAACTCGCGCCGCATGGTCTTGCGGGCGATTTCCCAGTGCAGGTAGCCGAAGAGGAACGAGACCACCAGCAGCCCGGTGGGCAGCACCTCTCCCCCGCCGCCCACCGCCACGACGTAGAGCACCAGGATCGTCTTGAGCTGGATGGTGACGACGATGTTGCCCCACATGCTGTCCGCGAACCTCGCCGACTTCCGCTCCGCCAGGAACAGCAGGAGCGAGTAGGACATCGCACCGGCCGCCACGATCAGCGGTCCCAGGCCCGCGACGGCCGAGAACGCCAGCGCCGCCACAGCGGAGCCCGTCCCGTAGGTCCGGATGTCCGCGGTCGTCACGTCACCGGTGACGAGTGGCCGCGCCGGGCTGAACTCGCGGTCGTAGGGCAGGTCCTTGATCTCGTCGACGACGCGGAAGAAGTACAGCAGGGTGAACGCGCCGGCCCAGCCGCACGCCACCTCGACGGGCCCGGGGCCCGAGCCGGCGCGCAGCGGGGCGAGCGTCGTCAGCACGGCGGCCACCAGCAGGAAGACGTAGAAGACGTACTTCGCCGGCGGGTAGCGCTGGAGGCTGAACCGCCACCACGTCGTCATCAGTCCTCCACCAGCGTGACGGTGCCGGTGGCACCGTCGAGCTCGATCAGCGCGCCGTCCGGGATCCGTTGCAGGGCACCGGGAACGGCGACGATCGTGGGGATGCCGAACTTCCGGCCCGTGATCGCGGTGTGCGACAGCAGGCTGCCGCGCTCGACCACGATGCCGCGGGCCCTGAGCATCAGGTACAGCCAGCCGGGGTCGGTCTCGCGGGCGACGAGGATGTCGTTCTCGTCGAGGTCGTCGGCGAAGGCCGGGTCGAGCACGATCCTGGCCCGCCCGCGCACCTTGCCGGGGCACGAGCCGAGCCCGCGCAGCGCACCGCCCGCGTCCGGCTCCTCGGCCACCGCCTCCGGTACCGACAGGGCCACGACGTCCGCCGTCGAGAACTCGCGCTGTGGCCGCCGGAGCTCTGCCCTGGCGGCGTCACCGCGGCGCACCTCGACCAGGCCGGCGAGGTCGTGCGTCGACCCCGAACCGTCCAGGAAGCCGAACAGCTCGTCGAGCTCCAGCAGGAACACGTCGTGCGCTTCGGCGAGGACACCACGGCGGTGGAGGTCGGCGCCGAGCGCGGCGATGATCCGCTTGCTGTAGCCGAACAGCTCACTGCGCTGGTACCGGCCGGCCTCGCGGAAGCAGAGGAACGTGCGCAGGCGGTCGAAGAGGCCCAGAAGCACCTTCCGCTTGACGGCCGAGGGCAGCGCGCGACGGAGCCGTTCCTCCCCCGCCAGCCGGGTCTCCGCCTCGGTCCGCTCCATCTCGGCCGCGGTGATCCCGCGCGTCGCGTACTGACCCACGAGCCGCAGCAGTTCCCAGGGCTCCTCGCGCAGGTTCGGCCGCTCCAGCTTGAGCTCCTCGAGGCCGCGGTCGCCGTACCGGGTCAGGTGCCGCTCGACGGCGGCGGTGAACCCTTCGGGCAGCTCCCCCGCCGAGAGCAACCGCCAGATCTCCTGCGGCGGCTTCAACCGGAACAGCGCCGCCAGCTCGGGATCCGCGGCCACCTGCTCCGAGAGCCGCACGGCGCTCAGCGCGATCTCCGCGCCGCGCAACTGCTCGCCACCGCAGAGCAGCTGGCTGAACAGGGTGTCCGAGTCGCCGACGCCCCACCGCTCCAGGCAGCGCTCGATGCGTTTGTGGGTGATCAGCATGAACTGGTAGTTGACCAGCGTGACGCCCCACAGGTCGCCCGCCCGGCGCCAGACCTCGCGGTAGTCGTCGGCCAGGGTCAGCGGGTGCACACCGGTCAGGTCGCGCTCCCGGCGGGACTCCATGATCCCGGCCCACTCGCGTTCGAACGCCGCGAAGTCGCGGCGCAGCGACGCGTAGTTGACCGCGGCCCTGCCCCAGCCCGTCGCGAGCTTCGCCGCCCGGCGCAGGCGCTCGCGGCGGCTGCGTTCGCCGCCCGAGTAGTGGTAGCTGGTGTCCAGCTCGGCGACCAGTCGTTCCCAGTCCCGGCGCAGGCCGTCGAACAGCGGGAAGACGTCGAGCATCCGGATGAAAGAGGTGATGTTGTGGTAGATCCGGCCGTCCACGCGGGCGACCAGCCGGGTCATCGTCTCGTGCAGGCGGTGCAGCTCGCGCTCGGGCACGCCGCAGCGGCGCAGGTAGTCGTGGTTCAGCAGCCAGTAGAACCTCCGCGCCACCGAGTAGGTCATCGGCGTGGTCGTCCCCGGGAAGCTCTCCGAGACGTTGGCGCTGCTGAAGACGCGGTTGCGGGCCGGATCGAGGGTGATCGGCCGCGACTGCACCACGTGGACGGCGCCGTCGGGCGTGATCGTCGCCTCGATGTCCTGCGGGCAGCCGAACAGCGCCTCGATCCGGCGGCCCAGCTCGGCCAGGCCGGTCACCTCGGCGTCGGACAGCACGGCGGCGGCCCTGCGCTCGGCGGCCACCGGTGCCTGGCGGACACCGTGGCCGTGCTCGTCGTCGAAGGTCACCATGGTGGTCTTGTCGGCGATCACACCGCGGACCTCGCCGGTGCCGAAGCGGACGAAGTAGTGGTCGGTGGGCGTGCGCTCGGCCACCACGCCCTCACCGATGCCCCAGCCCGCGCTGATCACCGTGTCCCTGGCGTGGGTCGTCGGGTCGCAGGTGAACAGCACGAGCGATCGCTCGCCGAACACCATGCGCTGCACGCCGACCGCCACGGAGACGTCCTGTGTGGACAGTCCGTGCCGGTGCCGGTACAGCAGGGCCTCGGGGTTGAAGGCCGAGGCCCAGCACTTCAGCACGGCGTCCCGGACACCGTGGACGGGCACGTACAGGAAGCTGTCGCTCATGCCGGCGAACGCGTGTTCCGCCGAGTCCTCGCCCTCTTCGGCACGGGCACCCACCATCGACGCGCGCACCGCGAGCACGGCGTCGTCGGCGAAGTTCGCCGCGATCGCCTCGGCGAGCCGCTGCTCGTCCTCCGGTCGCAGGCCACCGTCGATGATCTTCGTGCGGATCCGCTCGGCGGCGGCCCGCACGGCCGGCCAGTCGGTGAAGTCCAGGCCCGCCAACGCCTCGCGCACGGTCGCGGCGGGCACGGCACGGGCGAAGAAGTCGCCGGTGAGGCAGAAGAACTCGGGAACGTCGATGCCGGCTTCGCTCATGGTCTTCAGCCGGGCGAACTTCCAGCCGACCCTCTGAGCGGCCAGTGGCTGGTCCATGGTCTCGATCACGGCGGAACTCCTCGGGATTCGGACGCGGGCGGTCACCAGACGAGCGGGGCGAGGCGTTTCCGGTCCAGCGCGAACTCGCGGTATCCGGGCACGGTGAACATCACGCGTTCCTCGACCAGGATCCGGTTCACGACGGCGGGCACGAACAACAGCGCGAACGCGGCCACGCTGACCGGGTTGGCGAAGTAGAGGACGAGTCCCGCGTTGGCGAGCAGCATCCCGGTGTAGGACGGGTGCCGGACCAGCCGGTACGGCCCGGTGGTGACGATCCGGTGGTCGTCGACCAGGCGCACGCGGTGCGAGTAGAACCGGCCGAGCACGTGGATCGACGTCAGCCGCAGCGCGACACCGGACACCAGGAGCAGCGGCGGGAGCACCATCCACGGCTGCCAGGAGGACCACGGGACCGGTCCGAGCGCGGCGGCCAGCATCGTCACCAGGCGCGCGACGCCGTAGAGCTGCTCGCTGCCCCGGTCGTCCGCCGACGAGGCCGACGCCGCGGTCCGGAGGGTGGTCCGCACCTCCAGCAGGACCCACGCCAGGTAGAGAGCGAGCAGCACCGCGCCGAGCGGGTGGGTGGGCTGGCCGGTGTCGAGCACGGCTCGGACGAGGCCGGCGGCCAGGCCCGCGATGCCCACCACGAACGCCACCGCCGGGAAACGGCTGTGCAGCAGGCCCTTCACCGGTTCGCCCCGATCGCCTCGGGACGCAGCTGGTGGTAGTCGGACAGCGGCATCACCCGTCCGGAGAACGAGATCGTCCCCACCACGCGGCCACCGGCCACGATCTCGGCGGGCAGGACGAACACCTGGCCGGAGAGCCTCCACGTCCCGTACCGGAGGGTGGTCGCGCCGCGACGCTCCCCGCCGGCGACGAGGTCGACCTGCAGCCGGGTCACCACGAACTGCCAGCCGAGCGGAACCTCGGACACCTCGTGCAGCGTCATGATCCCGGCCTGGCGGGCCGCCTCGACGAGCGGGGAGACCGGGTGCAGGCCCGGTCGCCCGGCGCGCACGACCGGTCCGCCGACCGCCACGGTGTGGCCGTCGTCGTGTCGCTGGATCGGACCGACCAGCACGCGGTCGTCCACGAGCTTGTGCACGAGGTGCTTGTCGGCGCGCCGTGCGTCCGCCCGCAGCAGCGGCCACGACATCTCGTCGCCGGGCACCAGCGTGATCTCGCCGTCGCAGACCACGATGTCGTTCTGGGTCACCGAGACCTCGTGGCTCAGCGGATTCACACCCGCGCTGCTCACCGTGACGGCGGTGGGCAGGTCCTTCTCGCAGAACTTCCGGAACCGGAACCGGGCGGAGCGGACCCGCACGCCGTCCGCAGCGGACCGCACGGCGCTGTGCAGGCAGGTGTCCAGGAGCAGCATCGCGGGAACGTGGTCCAGCGGGTGGTCGAAGAAGAACGGGTCCTCTTCGTCCACGGAGAGCGCCGCACTGGTCTGGACGGGGTGATGCTTGATCGCCTCAGTCATCTGTCTTCCCCTCGTGAGCAGGTCGACACGACTGTCACAGCGCCGGTTCCCGTCCCGGTCCCACGCCCGATACCGCCGGGGCCCGGCGCTGGTATCGCTGGTGGTGGGCGCGTCCACGCACCTCTTGCGGGAGGACGGCGGCTCGGAGCGAGCCGCCGTCACGGTCATCCCCGCTGCAGTTCGGCGAGGGTGAGGACCTCGCCGCGGATGCCCCAGCCGCCGTCGGCGACCTCGTCGACGAGGACCATGGTGTTGTCGCGGACGGCGTCGCCGAAGGTGTCGGCGTAGAGATCGGTGACCTTCTCCACGAGGGTCTGCTTCTGCTCGGCGGACAGCGTGCCCGCGGGAACCTTCAGGTTGGCGAACGGCATGACGTGCTCCTTTTCGTTGTGAGAGAAGCATTTCGTGCTGACAGCCCGGTAACCAGTTGCCGCTGACCCAGGGGATGGCGTCCCCTGGCTGGGGTGGCGGCCCGCGGCGATACTGAAGAGGTGGATCTCGTGGAGCTCGGCCTGTTCCTGCAGTCGCGGCGTGCGCGCATCACGCCGGCCGAGGTGGGCCTGCCGACCGGATCCCGGCGCCGCGTGCCCGGACTGCGCCGGGACGAGGTCGCCCAGCTCGCCGGAGCGTCGGTCGACTACTACATCGAGCTCGAACGCGGCCGCGGCGCACAGCCTTCGGCACAGATGCTCACCGCACTGGCCAGGGCGGTCCGCCTCGACTCCGACGAACGCGAGCACCTGTTCCTGCTGGCGGGCAGGCCCGTGCCACCGGCACACGGCGTCTCGGCGCACGTGGCGCCCGCGATGCTCGCGTTGCTCGACCGGCTCGACGGCACCCCGGCCCGCATCATCACCGACCTGCACGAAACCCTCGTGCAGAACCGGCTCGCCACCGCCCTGCTCGGCCCGGCGACCAGCGAGAGCTTCCTGTCGCAGTGGTTCACCGAGCCCGCCGTCCGCGCGATCTACCCAGACGACGACCACCCGCACCACTCCAAGGTCCTGGTGTCCGACCTCCGCGCCGCCGTCGCCCGGCACGCCCCCGCGGGCGCGGCGGCCGCGATGGTCACGCGGCTCCGTCAGACGAGCGCCGAGTTCGCGGCGCTGTGGGACACCGGTGACGTCGCCGTCCGCCGGGGCGAGCACAAACGGATCGTCCACTCCGAACTCGGAGTCGTCGACATCCAGTGCCAGAACCTGTTCAGCGAGGACGGCCACCAACGGCTGCAGTTCTTCGTCGCCACGCCGGGAAGCCAGGCCGTCGATCAGCTGCGCCTGCTGGAAGTCATCGGCGTCCAGCGGTTCTAGAGGTCGATGACGACCTTGCCGTGCACGTGCCGCCCTGCCTGGAGTTCGGCCGCGCGGCGGATCTGCTCGACCGGGAAGCTCGCCGCGACGGGAACCCGGAGCCGACCGGCCGCGACCAGGCGGGCGATCTCCTCCAGGGCGCCGGGAGCGGCGTTCGCGCCGTTGGCCGCCGACACGCCGTCGACCTTCGTGGCGATGGTGCAGATGCGGCTGTCCGGAACGCCGAGTTCCCTCGCGACCTGCAGTGTCTCCGTCCCGTGCAGGTCGAGTGCGGCGGTGACACCGCCGGGAGCGAGGGCTCGGACCCGGTCGGCCAGTCCGTCGCCGTAGGTGACCGGGTCGGCCCCGAGATCGCGCAGGAACTCGGCCGAAGCCGCTGATCCCGTCCCGATCACGCGCGCGCCGGCGATCCGGGCCAGCTGGACGGCGAACACGCCGACCCCGCCCGCCGCGCCGCCGATCAGGACGGTGTCGCCGGGGCCGGGGACCACCACGGCGAGGGCGGCGGAGGCCGTGCGGCCGGCGATCGCGAGGGTGGCGGCGGTGCGGTCGTCGACGCCGTCGGGGATGTGATGAGCCTCGTTGGCCGCGACTTCCCCGGCCGGGTCGACCACCACGAAGTCGGCGACCGCGCGCGACAGGGCGCCCCCGAACACCCGGTCGCCGAGTGCGAAGCCGCTCACCCCGGCACCGACCTGGTCGACGACGCCCGCGTAGTCGGTCCCGAACCCGGCCGGGAGGCTCAGGCCGAACCGGGCCGCGGTGTCCGCGTCGGCGGTCATGATCCAGTCCATCGGGTTGAGCCCGGCCGCGGTGACCCGCACCCGGACCTGTCCCGCGCCGGCCTGCGGAGCGGGAACCTCACGGACGTCGAGGACTTCGGGACCACCGAACGACTCGAGCAGGACCGCCCTGCTCCTGACCGTCGAATCTTGATCGTGCCGCATGTAGCTCGGTCTCCTTGCAACGAGGGAGCACACCGAAACGGACTATGCTCCGTTTCCATGGGCGACCCTAACACAAACGGAGCGTGATCCGTTTTGGCTGAACCGGAGACACGCGCGTCGCGCTCGGACGCGATCCGCAACCGCGACCAGTTGCTCGAGGTGGCGACCCGCCTGTTCGCGTCGGCTGACGCGGAGCCGTCGATGCGGGAGATCGCCCGCGAGGCCGGCGTCGGCATCGCCACGCTGTACCGGCACTTCCCCACCCGCGAGTCGCTGGTCGACGCGGTCTACCGCGACCAGGTCGGGCGGCTCACGACAGGTGCCCGCGACCTGCTCGGCCGACTGCCCCCGGCCGAGGCGATGCGGCGCTGGACGGACCTGTTCGGCGACTGGATCGCGACCAAGAACGGCATGATCGACACGCTGCTCGCGATGATCGAGTCGGGCGAGATCGCCCATGCGCGGACCCGGACCGAGCTGCTGGCGGCGATCTCCACGATCCTCGACGCCGGACGCGCGGAGGGCGACCTGCGCTCCGACGTCACCGCCGAAGACATCGCCGCGTTCCTCATCGGCATCTTCACCGTGGCCCCCCGGCCTGGGCACGAGGCCAAGGCCGGTCGCCTGCTGGACCTCATGATGGACGGCCTCCGGCCGCCGCCTCCGGTGAGCTGACCAGACCTGCCGTCCCAGGCACGCCAGATGCTCGCCTGGACGCAGAACCCCGGCGAACTCCGTCATCACCTCCGGCCTTGAACGACCGCGCGATCGCGTCCCTCGCGGGGACCGGTGGAGTGGGACGGACCGCGTTCAGCACTGACCGCCTGACGAAGCGGACCGGCGTCCCCTGGTCGGGGGAGAAGTGTCCCCGACTGGCGGGACGATTCCGCGGTAGCGCCATTCCTACCGTAGTGGTCAAGGGACTGTCCACCTGAGACAGAGCTGCCCCTGGCACTCGAGGAGGAGTGGCGATGAGCGTTGTCGCGGCACGGTTCGCGGAGATCGTCGGGGAGGCGAACCTGCTTTCCGGCAATGCGATCCCGGAGGACTACGCGCACGACGAAGCCCTGTCGTTCGCTCCCCTGCCGCCTGCCCACCTGGCGAGACCGGCGACCGCCGCTGAGGTCGCGGAGCTGCTCAAGGCCGCCGGTGAGTTCGGCGTGCCGGTCACCGCGCGGGGCTCCGGGACCGGGCTCTCCGGTGGTGCGCGGCCGTTCGCGGGCGGGCTGGTGATCTCGTTCGAGCGGATGAACGCGGTGCTGGAGATCGACACCGAGAACCACGTCGCCGTCGTCCAGCCCGGGGTCACGTTGTCCGAACTGGACGAACGGGCCGCGGCGGCGGGGCTCACCTACGCCGTGCATCCCGGCGAGCTGAGTGCCAGCGTCGGCGGCAACGTCGGGACGAACGCCGGTGGGATGCGTGCGGTCAAGTACGGCGTCACGCGGCATCACGTCGTGGGGCTGGAGGCGGTTCTGCCGACCGGTGAGATCATCCGGACCGGCGGCAAGATCTCGAAGGTCTCCAGCGGCTACGACCTGACCCAGCTCATCATCGGTTCCGAGGGCACCCTCGCCATCGCGACCGAGATCATCGTGAAGCTCCACCCGCGGCTGCCGCACGGCGCGACGGTGCTCGCCCCGTTCGAGACCTTCGACGAGGTGCTGACCGCCGTTCCGAAGGTCATCGCCAGCGGGCTCGACCCGCACGTCCTCGAGTACGTCGACAGCCTGACGCTCGCCGCGATCAGCCACCACGAGAACCTCAGCCTCGGTGTGCCGGAACGGATCCGCGACACCGCGCAGGCGTATCTGGTGGTGGCGCTGGAGAACCGCGACAACGACCGGCTGCACGCCGACGTCGGCGAGCTCGGGGGCCTGCTGGGCGACCTCGGCGCGTTGGACGTCTACGTGCTCGAAGGCGGTTCCGCCCGCAGGCTGGTCCAGGCACGCGAGAAGTCCTTCTGGACGGCCAAGGCGGTCGGCGCGGACGACGTCATCGACGTGGTGGTGCCGCGGGCGGCGATGGCGGAGTTCCTGCGCAGGGCACGGGAGATCGTGCTGTCGCGGGACGCGGGCGCCGCCGGGTGCGGGCACGCCGGCGACGGCAACGTCCACCTCGGCATCTTCTGCCCGGACCGGGAGAAGCGGAAGGAACTGCTGACCGACGTCTTCGCGCTCGGCATGGAGCTCGGCGGCGCGATCTCCGGCGAGCACGGCATCGGTCAGGCCAAGTCCGCCTACTTCCTCGGCCTGGAGGACCCGGTGAAGATCGCGCTGATGCGGCGGATCAAGGCGAGTTTCGACCCGGCCGGAATCCTCAACCCCGGCGTCCTTCCCACCGAGGAGAACGCGAAATGAACGGCGCACAGTCACTGATCCGCACGCTCGTCGACGCCGGGGTGGACGTCTGCTTCGCCAACCCCGGCACCTCCGAGATGCACTTCGTGGCCGCGCTCGACAGCGCGCCGGGGATGCGGGGCGTGCTCGGCCTGTTCGAAGGCGTCGTCACCGGGGCGGCGGACGGGTACGCGCGAATCGCCGGCAAACCGGCCGCGACGCTGCTGCACCTCGGCCCCGGACTCGGCAACGGGCTGGCGAACCTGCACAACGCGCGCCGCGCGCACACCCCGGTCGTCAACGTGATCGGCGATCACGCGACCTACCACAAGCAGTTCGACGCTCCGCTCGACTCGGACATCGAAGCGGTGGCCGGGTCTCTCGAAGGCTGGGTCCGGCGATCCGAACGCAGCGAGGACGTCGGTGCCGACGCCGCCGCGGCGGTCGCGGCCGCCCGGTCCGCCCCTGGCCAGATCGCGACGCTGATCCTCCCGGCCGACGTGTCCTGGGGACCCCGGGGCGAGACCTCCGCGCCCGTCCCGCCGCGGGGTCCCCAGGTGGTGGACGCGGCCACGGTGCAGAGCGTCGCCGAGGTGCTGACCGGCGGCGAACCGGTCGCACTGCTCATCGGCGGCGGCGCGTGCCGTGAGGCAGGGCTGCGCGCGGCCGACCGGATCGCCACCGCGACCGGAGCGAAGGCGTTCGCCGAGACGTTCCCCTCGCGGCTCGAACGCGGTGAAGGGCTGCCGGCGATCGACCGGCTCGGATACCTCGCCGAACAGGTCGCGTACCAGCTCGACGGGATCAAGCACGTGATCGTCGCCGGGACGAGGGCGCCCGCGTCGTTCTTCGCCTACCCCGGCAAGCCGAGCGACCTGGTGCCGGAGGGCGCGCGGGTCCACGTGCTGGCCGAACCTGGCCAGGACGTCCCGCGTGCGCTGGAGGATCTCGCGGACCTCGTCGCCGCCGGTGTCGAACCGGTGCTGCGGCAGGCCTCCCGGCCCGCGCTGCCATCCGGGCCGCTGACGGCGCAGAACTGGGTCGAGGTGATCGGCGCGCTGCTGCCGGAGGGCGCGATCATCGCGGACGAGGCGAACACCTCCGGGCTGCTGCTGCCGTCGGCGACCGCGGGCGCGCCGCGGCACGACGTGCTGACGCTGACCGGCGGCGCGATCGGCTACGGCATGCCCGTCGCGACCGGTGCGGCCGTCGCGGCACCCGATCGGCCCGTGATCAACCTGCAGGCCGACGGCAGCGCCGCGTACACGATCTCGGCGCTGTGGACGCAGGCCAGGGAGAACCTCGACGTCACCACCGTGCTGCTGAACAACCGCGCCTACGCGATCCTGCGGATGGAGCTGCAGCGCGTCGGCGCGGAAGGCAGTGGCCCCAAGGCGAACGCCCTGCTCGACCTCTCCCGGCCGGACCTGGACTTCGTCAAGATCGCCGAAGGCATGGGCGTTCCCGCCACGCGTGCGACGACCGCGGAGGAGCTCGCCGAGCAGTTCCGGCGCGCCCTGGCCGAGCCCGGCCCGCACCTGATCGACGCCGTCATTCCGCCGATCTTCTGACACCGCTGGGAAAACTCGATGAACACGACCCTCACTCCCCTGCAGAAACGCGAGGGCACGGCGAAGATCACCTTCCTGGTGACGCTCGCGGTGTTCGCCCAGGAGGTCACCTGGAACTTCTACGACGCCCAGGTCCCGCCACTGCTGCTGGCACACCTCGGAAGCGCGGCACTGGTCGGCCTGTTCATGGGCATGGACAACGTCCTGGGGCTGTTCGTGCAGCCGTGGATGGCCAACCGCTCCGACAACACACGGACCTCGTGGGGCCGAAGGATGCCGTACCTGATGGTCGGCATGCCGTTGGCGGCACTGGTGTTCCTGACCGTACCGCTGGTCGCGAGCTCACTGCCGGCGTTGATCGTGGTGATCTTCTTCTACGGGCTGATCACGAACGGGTTCAAGTCCATCTCCGAGTCGCTGATGCCCGACTTCCTGCCGCCGGAGCGGCGCAGCCGGGGCAACGCGGCGGTCAAGATCGCCTCCGGGCTGACCAGCATCGTGGCCGCGGTGCTCAGCCTCCTGGTCGTCGACGACCACCCGACCGCGGCGTTCTTCATCCCCGCCGCGATGATGCTGGTGGCGGTGGCCGTGCTGGGTCTGACCGTGCGGGACAGCCGCTCCCCCGCCTACCTGGCCGCGCTCGCCGAGGACCGGTTGCCGCAGTCGCGTGATCGCAAGGAGATCAAGGCGACCGGGACGATGGCGGAGATCCTGCGCGACCCCGACCGCAGCCGGCTGCTGCTGGTCGCCGCGACCCTGCTCTTCAGCTGCGCGTGGGCGGCGTCGCGGTCGCTGATCACCCCGTACGGCATGGAGGCGCTGGGCCTCTCCCGTGGCGACGCGGGCGGGTTGCCGCTGGTCAGCGGTCTCGTCTACATCGCGCTCGCCTACCCGATCGCCCTGCTCGCGGAACGCTTCGGCCGGCTCAGGGTCATGGTGATCGGCATGATCACCTTCGCCGCCGCGCTGGTCGCCGCGACCCTGTTCGCGAGCCAGATCGGGACGATGATCGCCCTGGCCGTCGGCGCCGCCGGTGCGGCCGGGTTCATCATCAACGCCGCCGTCGTCCTGTGGAACCTCGCGCCCTCGGCGAGGGTGCTCGGCACGTACACGGCCATCTACAACATCGGCTGGGGCATGGGCGGATT
This sequence comes from Lentzea sp. NPDC092896, assembly GCF_044754905.1. Lineage (NCBI taxonomy): Bacteria > Bacillati > Actinomycetota > Actinomycetes > Pseudonocardiales > Pseudonocardiaceae > Lentzea > Lentzea sp. NPDC092896. The sequence goes on along the minus strand of NZ_JBIVPX010000015.1, from coordinate 24,936 downwards.
CCTCGGCCCCGCGTTGATCGGCGCGATGGTCGACGTGACGGGCTGGCGCCTCATGCTCGTCGACATCGCCGTCGTGGCCTGCCTCGCCGCTGTCGTCGTCACCCGGATCGCGATCCGGCGGCCCTCCACTTCCTCCTCCCAGAACGGAGAACGGCCATGACCGAAAACATCCTCAAAGGACTGTCCGGCTGGGACACGCCCGCGCTCAGCAACGCGCTGCGCCGCACCGAGGCCGGTGCCGACGGGCAGTCGTACACGGACGGCTCGCTGCACCAGATAGCCGGTGGCCGTTTCGTCGGCACCGCGGTCACCGCCACGATGCGGGCACGCACCGCCGGCGAGGACGCGGTGCCGGTGGCCGAACTGCACCGCGCCGTGCTCGCCGTCGAAGGACCGGTCGTCGTCGTGCTGGAGGACCTCGACGAGGTCCCCGGCGCGGGCGCGTTCCTCGGGGAGGTGAACGGAACCCTCCTGGCAGCGCTGAACATCGCCGGGTTCGTGACCAACGGCCGGGTGCGCGACGCGCCGGACCTGCGCGGGCTGGGCTTCTCCGTGCACGCGGCCGGTCTCTGCGTCGCCCGTGCCCACATGCGGCTCACCGCGATCGGCGTGCCGGTCCGGGTCGGCGGCCTCGACGTCTCCCCCGGCGACCTGCTGCACGGGGACGAGCACGGCGTCCTGCGCGTCCCGCACGACGTCGCCGACCGTCTGCCCGGCCTGGCGGAGGAAGTCCGCGAGGAGGAGCAGTCCGTCGTGACGTGGGCGCGTTCTCCCGAGTTCACGCCGGAAGGGCTGCTGGCCCTCAAGCGCGTCCGGCACTAGGAGACCCGGTGAACATCTTCATCACCAGGGCACTTCCCGGCGACGTGCTCGCACCGCTCGCCGAAGTCGGCGCGGTGACGGTCTCCCCGCACGACCGCCCGCTGACGCCCGCGGAACTGCGCGCCGGCGTGGCCGGAGCGGACGCGGTGATCACCACGCTCAACGACCGGGTCGACCAGGAGGTCCTCGTGGCAGCCGGTCCTCGGTTGCGCGTGGTGGCGAACACCGCCACCGGCTACGACAACCTCGACGTCGCCGCCATCACCGCCCACGGCGCGGTCGCGACGAACACCCCCGGTGTGCTGGTCGACGCCACCGCCGACCTGACCATGGCGCTGCTGCTCGACGTGACCCGCCGGGTGAGCGAGGGCGACCGGCTGATCCGGTCCGGCGAGCCGTGGTCGTGGGACATCGGTTTCCTGCTCGGCGCAGGACTGCAGGAGCGACGGCTGGGCATCGTGGGCATGGGCGCGATCGGCCAGGCCGTCGCAGTACGTGCAGCCGCCTTCGGCATGGACGTGGTGCACCACTCGCGACGAGGAACCGGCGTCGGGCTGGCGGAGCTGCTGTCCACTTCGGACGTCGTCTCGCTGCACTGCCCGCTGACGAAGGAAACCCGCCACCTGATCGACGAAGCGGCTCTGCGCCTGATGAAGCCGGGCGCGTACCTGGTCAACACGGCGCGCGGCCCGGTCGTCGACGAAGCCGCGCTGGCGCAGGCCCTGCGCACCAGCGAGATCGCGGGTGCCGCTCTCGACGTCTACGAGGACGAACCGCGGGTGCACCCCGATCTGCTCGAACTGGACAACGTCGTGCTGACACCCCATCTCGGCTCGGCCACCACCGAGACCCGCACGCGGATGGCCGCCGTCGCGGTGCAGAACGTCGTCGCCGTGCTCACCGCCGGCGAGCCGACAACACCCATCTCTTTCCCGGAGAACTCATGAATCCGCAGTACCCGACGCGCGTTCCGCCGGTCGACCTGGACGGCCTCACCGGACGCCAGGAAGCCGTGCGCGTCAAGATGGGCCCGTACGGGGAGGCCGGCACCTCCACCATGATGCGGACCTTCCTGAACTACCCGGAGTTCGCCCGCTCGCTCGGCCGGATCGGCACGCGGGTCACCCTGACCAGCGATCTGCCGCCACGGCTGGCCGCACTGGCGTCCGCGCGCACGGCCTGGGCGTGCGGCAGCGAATACCTGTGGGCGCACGTTCACGCGCAGAGCCCGGGAATCACCGAAACCGAACTCAGCGGCATCGAGCAGCACGTCGTCGAAGCGATCGACGAGCTGCACCACACGCATTACCTGTCCGACGAGAAGTGGTACCGGATAAGCCTTCTCGGCCCGAACGCGGTCATGGACCTCATCACCACCTACGGCTTCTTCGTGTCGCTGGCGGCCGCGGTCAACAGCATGGGCGTGCAACCGGAGGACGGTCTCACCGGATGGGGCGCGCTGTCCCCCGCACCTGAACGGAACCTCGCGGCATCGCCACGTCGTGTGCCCAAGCGTGTTTTCGAGGCCGACTACGCCGATCTGAGCCCACGCCAGATCGAGCAGGCGAACCGGATGGGACGTCGCGGCAAGCCGAGCACCTCGAAGCTGCAGAAGGCGATGATCAACTATCCGGAGTTCCTCCAGGCGCTCTCACCGTTCGGGAAACGCGCGATCGACGACACCTGCCTGCCCTCACGCGTGTGGCAGATCGCCTGCATGCGCACGGTCTGGTTGTGCGACAGCGAGTACCTGTGGTCGCAGCACCGCAAGGCCTGCCTGAAGCTGGGCGTCACGGACCAGGACCTGACCGGCGTCGCCGCGGGTCCGGGAAGCCGGCTGCTGACGGGCTTCGACGAGGTGGTCGTCCGCACCGTCGACGAGATGTTCTTCCACAACCGGATCTCGGACGAGAACTGGCTCCAGTTCGACCGGTTCGGGACCGAGGGCGTCACCGATCTCATCCTGGTCTACGGGCTCTACGTCCTGCAGTCCTGCGTCGCGCGCAACTTCGGCACCACCCTGGAGGAGGGCTCGATCGGGTACCTGCCCGCGCTGGGCCGGTTCCGGAAGGGGATCGGGAATGGCTGAGCGCCGGTCGCAGGACTGGTTCGGCGGCCAGGGGGCCAAGGGCTTCACGCACCGCAGCTGGGTGCGCAGCCGCGGCGTGCCGAAGGACCACTTCGACGGACGGCCGGTCATCGGCATCTGCAACACCTGGTCCGAGCTGACCTCCTGCAACTCCCACTTCCGCGAGCTGGCGCAGCACGTGCGCGAGGGCGTGCTGGAGGCGGGCGGCGTCCCGATGGAGTTCCCCGTCATCTCGACGGGAGAGACGCTGACCCGGCCCACCGCCATGTTGCTGCGCAACCTCTGCAGCATGGACGTCGAGGAGACCCTGCGCGCCAACCCGCTCGACGGCGTGGTGCTGATGATGGGGTGCGACAAGACGACCCCTGGCCTGCTGATGGGCGCGGCCAGCGTCAACCTGCCGACGATCGGGCTGTCGGCGGGACCGATGCTCAACGGCAGCTTCCGCGGCAAACCCTTCGGCATCAAGGACGCCTGGACCCTCTCGGCGGACCTGCGAGCCGGCCGCGCGACCGTCGCGGACGTGGAGGAGGCCGAGTCCTGCCTCAACCGCACGGTCGGCGTCTGCAACGTGATGGGCACCGGGTCGACGATGGCGGCGATGGTGGAGGCGATGGGCATCGGCCTGCCGGACAACGCCGCGATCCCCGCCGTCGACGCGCGACGCAAGGTCCTCGCCCGCATGGTGGGGCGCCGCATCGTCGACATGGTCCGGGAGGACCTCACGCTCGACAAGGTGATGACCCGCGAGGCGTTCGAGAACGCGATCAAGGTCAACGCCGCGATCGGCGGCTCGACCAACGCCGTGATCCACCTGACGGCGATGGCGCGAAGGATGGAGGTGCCACTGTCCATCGAGGACTGGCACCGGATCGGCAGGGACGTCCCGACGCTGCTGAACATCCAGCCGTCCGGCCAGTACCTCATGCAGGACTTCCACGAGGCCGGTGGACTGCCGGTGATCATCCGCGACCTGTGCGAGGCGGGCCTGCTGCACGGCGACGCGCTGACCGTCACCGGCAGGACGCTCGCGGAGAGCAACGCCCAGGCCGTGAACCACAACCGCGACGTGATCTTCAGCGTGGCCGAGCCGTTCAAGTCGCACTCGGGCATCGCCGTCCTGCGCGGCAACCTGTGCCCGGAGGGCGCCGTCATCAAGCCGTCCGCGGCGGAACCGCGGTTGCTCCAGCACCGGGGACGAGCCGTGGTGTTCGAGAACCAGGACGATCTCGACGCGCGTGTCGACGACCCCGCCCTGGACATCGACGCGGACTCGGTCATGGTGCTGAAGAACTGCGGCCCCAGGGGCTTTCCCGGCATGCCGGAGCTGGGGATGATGCCGATCCCCACCAAGCTGCTGGCGCAGGGTGTCCAGGACATGGTGCGCATCTCCGACGCGCGGATGAGCGGCACCTCGTTCGGCGCGGTCGTCCTGCACGTGTCCCCCGAAGCCGCCGCCGGTGGCGTGCTCGACGTGGTCCGCGACGGCGATCTGATCGAACTGGACGTGGCAGCACGCAGGCTCGACCTGCTCGTGTCCGATGTGGAGCTTCAGGAACGGCTCGCTGCGAGGGAAGTTCCCGAGCCGAAGGCGAAGCGCGGCTACGCGAGGCTCTACGTGGACACCGTGAACCAGGCGCACGACGGCTGCGACCTGGACTTCCTGGTCGGCCGGACCGGCAGCGACGTTCCGCCCAACCAGCACTGATCCGTTACCGACGAAGGAAACAGCATGAGCAAACCGATCAAGGTTTACGTGCCCCAGGGTTCGCTGGGAGTGGGGATCTTCCCGGAGGAGATCGACTACGCCCTGGCGCGCGAGCCCGACGTGATCGCCCTGGACGCCGGTTCGACGGACAGCGGCGCGGCCTATCTCGCGAAAGGTGTGTCCAAGAACGACCGCGGTTCGGTCAAGAAGGACCTGGAACTGCTGATGGGGGCCCAGCGGGCGGCGAACATCCCCATCATCATCGGCACGGCCGGTCAGGCGGGCGGCGACCTGAACGTCGACTGGACGCGGGACATCGTGCTGGAGATCGCCGAGGAGAAGGGGTACACGCCGAAGATCGCGCTGCTGTACTCGGAGCAGTCTCCCGGGCTCCTCAAGAAGAAGCTCGCCGAGGGCAAGGTCGCCGCCCTGCCCCCGCTCGGCGACCTCGACGAGGAGACGATCGACACCTGCCTGCACATCGTCGCGTTGATGGGCCCCGAGCCCTACTTCGCCGCGCTGGACGCCGGTGCCGACATCATCATCGGCGGACGTTCCTCCGATCCGGCGGTCATCGCGGCCTTCCCGCTGTGGAAGGGCGCGCCCGCCGGGCCGTGCTGGCACGCGGGCAAGATCGCCGAGTGCGGCGGCCAGGCGACCTCGGCCAACACCGGGCAGCGCGGGGTGCTGCTGGAGATCCACGCGGACGGTTTCGACGTCGAACCGGTGGATCCGCAGTTCCGGGCGACGGTGAACAGCATCTCCGGGCATCTCCTCTACGAGAACAAGAACCCGTGGAAGCTGACCGAGCCGGGCGGTGAGCTCGACGTGACGCAGTGCGAGTACGTCCAGCTGACCGAGTCCAAGGTGCGCGTCACCGGGTCGAAGTGGACTCCCCAGCCCTACACGATGAAACTGGAGGGCGCCTCCGGCAACCTGTTCCAGACCATCATGATCGTCGGCATCGCCGACCCCGACGTGCTGGCCGATCCGCAGGCGTTCCACGACAAGATGCTGAGCGTCCTGACGGACCGGGCGAAGTCGGCGACCGGCCTCGGCGAGGACGAGTTCCACCTCTCCCTGCGCATGTACGGCTGGAACGGCGTGAGCGGGATGCCGCCGGCGCAGGGCTCGGTGCCGCTCGAGATCGGGCTGATGTGCGTCGTCACCGCCCAGTCGCAGGCACTGGCGAGCGAGATCGCCAAGGCCTGCAACCCGTACTTCTTCCACATGCCGATCCGCGCGGGCATGGAACTTCCCAGCTACGGCTGGGCTTTCACCCCCGGCGACATCGACCGCGGGGCCGTCTACCGGTTCGTGCTGAACCACGTGGTCGGCGTCGAGCACCCGCTGGAGCTCGTCCGCGTCGAGACGATCGAGACCGCGACCGCAGGAAGGCTGGTCAGCAATGCCCAAGGTCAGTGAGGTCTGCCGGCACGTCCGGTCCAAAGTGGCCGGTCCGTTCTGGGTCACCGTCGACCTGATGTTCGACGGCCAGGAGAACTACGACCGCTACTCCGGCAGCCCGGCGCTGGGTGCCGAGTCGATCGCGGCCATCTACGGCGTCGACGCGGACACGGTGTCCCTGTACCCGATCCCGTCCCTGAAGGTCCTGAAGATCTCCTATCCGAGGCGAACGCCTCAGGGCAGCGTCGAGGAGCGCGACCTGCACTCCGGGCAGCAGTACGCCTACCTGCTGGACGTCCGGTTGTGACGGGCCGATTCGCCGACTACCAGTTCGGGATCTACCTCGACGCGCTGAACGGGAAGATCTCGGAGTTCCCGATGGACCACGCGACGCTGGAACGCAGGGCGATGGCCGTGCTTCCACCGTCGCTGCGGTCCTACGTCGCGGGCGGTGCGGGCGACGAGTCGACCCAGCGCCGCAACGTGGAGGCGTTCTCGCGGTGGGGACTGGTGCCGCGCATGCTGGTCGGTGCCGAGCAGCGGGACACGTCGGTGACTCTGTGGGGACAGACCTTCCCCGGTCCGATCTTCATGGCACCGGTCGGCGTCGCCGGCCTAGTCACCGATCACGGAGACATCGCGGTCGCGCGGGCAGCAGCCGAAACCGGTGTGCCCGCGATGTTCTCCACGCTCATGGAGGACCCGCTGGAGGAGGTGATCACGCACGCCGGTCCGACGCCGAGCTTCTTCCAGCTCTACACGCCCAGGGACCGCGACCTCGCGGCCAGCCTGGTCGAGCGCGCCGAGAAGGCGGGGTACCGCGGGATCGCGGTCACCCTGGACACCTGGGTCCCCGGCTGGCGGCCGCGTGATCTCGCGAGTGGCAGCTTCCCCCAGCTGCGCGGGCACGTGCTGGCGAACTACACCAGCGACCCCGTCTTCCGCCGGCTCGCCGAGGGCCGCGACGTCGTCCAGACCTGGGCGCAGGTCTTCGGCAACCCGTTGTCCTGGCCGGACCTGGAGTGGTTGCGGTCGCTGACGACGCTGCCGATCGTCCTCAAAGGAATCTGCCACCCGGACGACGCCCGCCGCGCGATCGACGCCGGGGTGGACGGCGTCTACTGCTCGAACCACGGTGGCAGACAGGCCAACGGCGGTCTCAGCGCGCTCGAGCTCCTGCCTGACGTGGTGGAGGCGTGCGGTGACGTCCCGGTGCTGTTCGACTCCGGCGTGCGCGGCGGGTCCGACGTGGTCAAGGCGATCGGGCTCGGGGCCACCATGGTCGGGATCGGCCGCCCGTACGTCTACGGCCTCGCCCTCGGCGGGGTCCCCGGGCTGGTCCACGTGCTGCGGTCGCTGCTCGCCGAGGCGGACCTGCTGATGGCCGTGAACGGGTACCCGGACTTCGCGGCGGTGCGGGCGAACACCCGGAGGGCGGCATGAGCGACATCGCCCTGGTGACGGGGGCCAACAAGGGGCTGGGCCACGAGATCGCCCGCCAGCTCGCCGAGCGCGGCATGCGGGTCTACCTCGGTGCGCGGGACGAGACCCGCGGCCGCGAGGCGGTCGCCGAGATCGGCACCGGCGACGTGCGATTCGTCCGTCTCGACGTCATCGACCGGGAGTCCGTCGAGGCCGCCGTCCGCGAGATCGACGCCGAGTCAGGACGGCTCGACGTGCTGGTCAACAACGCCGGTGTAGCGGGAGAGATCGGCACCGAGGTCCTCGACATCACCGCGGACCAGCTGCGGGCGACCTACGAGGTCAACGTCCTCGGGGTGGTCACCATGATCTCGGCGTGCGTCCCGCTGCTGCGGAGGTCGGCGAACGGCCGGATCGTGAACATGTCCAGCCGCCTCGGTTCGCTGACCGCGCTGAGCGAGCCGGACAGCCGTCAGCGCAAGCGCGGGGCACTCGCGTACAGCTCGTCGAAGGCGGCGCTCAACGTGCTCACGCTGGTGTACGCCGAGGCATTGCGGGCGGACGGGATCCAGGTCAACGCCGCCACGCCCGGCCGGGTGCCGACCGACCTCAACGCGGCGACGCCCTGGCGGGGCGACCGCACCCTCGCCGACGGCGCGGTCGCTCCTGTCCACCTGGCCACGCTCCCGCCCGCCACGATGACCGGGACGTTCCGCGGGCCGGGGATCGACGAATCACCTGGCTGGTGACCCTCCACTTCGGACGGCCGGTGCACGCACCGGCCGTCCGAAGTGCTTTCAGAGATCGCGTTCGTCGCCGACCTGGATGATGCCGTGCCGGTAGGCGTACCGGACGGCGTGCACCCGGTCCCGCAGTTTCAGCTTCGTCAGGATCCGCGAGACGTGGGTCTTCACCGTCTCGTCGCCGATGTAGAGGCGCAGGCCGATCTCCGGGTTCGTGAAACCCTCCGCCAGCAGCAGGAACACCTCGTGTTCGCGCGCGGTCAGCCTGGCCATCCCCGGCGGCAGTTCCCTCTCCTCCCCGGCGGGGGCCAGTGCGTCGGCGAAGCGCGGCTTGAGCCGCTGGACGACCGACGGGTCGACGTAGGCGTCGCCTCTGGCCGCCGCTCTGATGGCGGCGATGAGCTCCTCCGGCGGCAGGCTCTTGAGCACGAAGCCGTGCACGCCGGCGGTCAGGGCGCGGTGCAGGTACTCGTCGCTGTCGTAGGTGGTCAGCATGAGCATGCGCACCCCGGTCAGTCCCGAGGCGATGATCTCGGCGGCCGCGGACAGCCCGTCGAACTTCGGCATCTGGACGTCCAGGATCGCCAGGTCCGGGCGCAGCCTGATGGTCTCCGCCACCGCGGCGCGCCCGTCCCCCACCTCGGCCACGCACTCGAAGTCCGGCTGGGTGTGCAGGATCGCGCGCAGACCGGACCGGAAGGTCGCGTGGTCGTCGGCGATGAGGACGCGGAACATCACAGTGCTTCTCCTGCTGATGAGACGCCGTAGGACACGCTGACCCTGGTCTCCCAGTTCTTCCCCGCGGTGTCGGGCCCGTGCGAGACGGTGCCACCGAACAGCGCGGCCCTGCTGCGGATGCCGGCCAGCCCGCGTCCTGAGGACGAGCGCTCGCAGGAGGCTCCGATGCCGTTGCGCGCGGTCAGCACGACGCAGGTCTCGTCGAAGTCGAGCCAGACGTCCACAGTGGACCCGTCCCCGTAGCGCAGGGCGTTGGTCAGCATCTCCTGGGTGATCCGGTACAACGCGACGTCGACGGAGCCGGGCAGCCAGCGGGGCGCGCCGCTCACCCGGAACCGCGTGGCGAGGCCCGAGCGGCGCACCCCGTCGAACAGCTCGTCGAGGTTGCCGAGCCCTGGCTGGGTGGACGAGTCCGGCTTGCCGTGCAGGAGGTCGAGCATCCGGCGGAGATCGGACATCGCCGACCGCCTGGACAGTTCGACGGCCATGAGCGAGTCCATGATCTCCTCGTCGTCGAAATCCGTTCTCGCGGCGAGTTTGATGCGCGCGGCACCAGAATGCACGCCAATCGCGCTCACGTGGTGGGAAATGACGTCGTGCAGATCGCGCGCTATCGAGGTCCGCACCCGGCGGACCGCTTTGTCCACCTCGGCGTTGGCCTCGCGCAGTTCGTTCTCCCGGTTGTGCCGAATCTCCGAGATGTAGGCGCGGCGGGCCGAGGTGTACCTGCCCACCATCCACGGGATGAACGCGTCCTTCATCATTTCCGTGACCGTCGCGAGAACGTTCGACGGGTCCGCCACCGCCTGCGAGAGGACCGCGCCCGTCGCCAGTGCGAGGACCGCCGCGACGCTCGCCCGGCCGTGCAGCCACGCACCGGCGCGGTAGGCGGCGATCACGCCGCCCACGAGGTCCATGTCGGCGTCCGGCGTCGTGCGGAGCATCAGGGCCAGGCCGACCGCGGTGACCGCGTGTGCCAAGGTCACCCAACCGGAGAACCGGAGGGGCAGGGCCAGCGCGCCGTCGACGCACACGATGGCGACGAGGGCGGCGGCCCGGAGCCCGAGGGGGACCTCCGGCGTCGCGGCCGTGAACACGACGGCGTCGACCAGCAGGCAGGCGAGCGCGATGAGCAACGCCTGCCAGCCGAGTGAGCGCACCACGTGGGGAGCCGCCGCATCGCGCGCGTGCGGCGCCGTTGTCCCGGAGTCGTCCACAATGGCCACGCGGGCAATTATCCTCGCCACACCCCGCGAAGAGTCCCCCGACCAGGGGACAGACCTCCCCGGACCGCAGGACGATTCACCGGTGACCGGACTCCTAGCCTCAGCCTCGTAAAAGCGCCGCCGACGTCGCTGAGAGGAATGCCATGCTGGCTCTTCTGGGGTTTGGCACGATTGGCCTGTTCACCGCTCTGGTGATGACGAAGAAGATGTCGGCCGTCGCCGCGCTGATCCTCGTTCCGCTGGTGTTCGGCCTGATCGGCGGATTCGGCGCCAAGCTCGGTGAGATGATGATTTCCGGCATCGTCGAAACCGCGCCGACCGCGGTGATGCTCGTTTTCGCCCTGCTCTACTTCCTGGTGATGTTCGAATGCGGACTGTTCGAGCCGTTCGTCCGCCGGATCATCGCGGCGGTCGGCGAGGACCCGGTGAAGATCGTGGTGGGTACCGCCGTCCTGGTGATCATCGTCGGTCTCGACGGCGACGGCGCCACCGCCGTGCTCATCACCGTGTCCTCGATGTACCCGATATACCGCCGGATCGGCATCAACCCGCTGATCATCGCCATGCTGCTCGGCATCATCTGCCCGATCCTCAACTGGATGCCGTGGGGCGGTCCGGCGGCGCGGATGTCGATCTCCCTGGGCGTCGACATCACGGACGTCGTCGTGCCCATGCTGCCCGCGTTCTTCATCACCCTGGCGGCCGCCCTCGTCTTCGCCTACGTCCTCGGTCGCTCGGAGCGGCGTCGGCTGAGCAAGGTCGAGGCAACGGAGACCGAGACCGAGGACACCAGCGCTCACACGCCGCGCAAGGTGATCGAGCCGAAGAACTTCTGGTTCAACCTCCCGCTCACCATCGCGCTCATGGTGAGCCTGGCGCTCGGGTTCTTCCCCCTGCCCGCGCTGGTGATGGGGGCGTTCGCGATCGCGGCCACGGTCAACTTCCCGAACCTGCGGGTGCAGCAGGACCGGTTGAAGCCGCACGCCGGCACCGTGGTCATGCTGGTCACGCTCATCCTGGCGGCGGGCTCCTTCACCGGCGTGCTCAGCGAGAGCGGCATGGTCGAGGCGATGTCCGGCAGCATCATCTCGATCGTCCCGCAGAGCTGGGGCGGCGCGTTCGCCTTCGTCACCGCGGTGCTGTCCATGCCGCTGCTGATCATCCTGTCCACCGACAGCTTCTTCATCGGTGTCGTCCCGATCCTCGCGCAGACCGCCGACGCGTTCGGCGTCCCGCACGAGGTGATCGCCAGGGCGGCACTGATCGGGATGCCGCTGCACTCGCTCAGCCCGCTGATCGCGCCGATCTACTTCGTCGCCACGCTGCTGCGCACCGACATCGGTTCCCTTCAACGGTTCGCCTGGCCGTGGACTCTCGGCCTGAGCCTGATCGCCATGGCGGCCGCCACCATCACCGGCGCCATCTACTTCGTCTGATCCCGAGTGCTGGAGGCACTGTTGCGATTCATCAGCTACACCAACGAGTCCGAAGAGGGCGTCGCGATCAGGTCCGGAGGGGGCTACCGAGGACTTCCGGTCTCCCGGCTCGGCGGCGACCTCGCGCACTTCCTGCGCGACGACTCGGCTCTGGCCCAGTTGGCGGAAACCCTGGCGGGCGCACCGGAGTTCGCCCTGTCCGACGTGACGTTGCTGCCGCCGGTCGTGCGCCCGGGAAAGATCCTCTGCATCGGGCTGAACTACCGCGACCACTCGAAGGAGAGCGGTTTCGAGCCGCCGACGTACCCCGCCGTCTTCGCCCGGTTCGCCAACAGCCTCGTCGCGCACGGCGATCCGCTGGTGCGGCCGGACGCGTCCGACCTGCTCGACTACGAATGCGAACTCGCCGTGGTCATCGGCAGGGGCGGGCGGCACCTCGGCGAGGACGAGGCGCTCGACCACGTCGCGGGCTACTCCCTGTTCAACGACGGGTCCGTTCGCGACTTCCAGCTCAAGTCGGACCAGTGGACGATGGGAAAGACCTTCGACCACACCGGCGCCTTCGGCCCTGAGCTCGTCACGCGTGACGAACTACCCCCTGGCGCCCGCGGACTGCGCATCCGGACCGTCCTCAACGGCGAGACGATGCAGGAGGCGAACACCGAGGACATGATCTTCGGCGTGGCCAGGCTGGTGGCGATCCTCTCCGAGGCCATGACGCTGTCCCCCGGCGACGTCATCGTCACCGGCACTCCTGGCGGCGTCGGTGCCTTGCGCAAGCCGCAGGTCTGGCTCAAGCCGGGCGACGAGTGCACCGTCGAGATCGACCAGCTCGGGTCGCTGACGAATCCGGTCGTGCAGGAAGCCCCACGCCACCTCGTGCCCACCACTTAGAGCCTGTTGGCGAATGGTCGCGCGAGGTCGGCGCCTCCATCGACGCGGCGGAATGGGTGCTGCTCGGCGAGCTGGCGAGGGGCGCGAACCAGCTCAAGGGCGAGGACCGGCCGATGGTACTGCCCGCGGACAAGCTGCCAACCGAGCTGCGCTACCCGAATCAGCGCTTCGGCGTGGAACTGGCGTGGGACGAACGCGGTCAGCCGCACGTGTCGCCGCAGGCGGTCCCGGTGTTCCCCCGGGTCACCTCGCCAGTGCAGGTGCCGGACGCCGACGGGCGGATGCCCCGGCGGCGGTCGGACTTCGAGCCCGACCGTCGGCACGCCCGCAGGCACAACGAGATCTACCGGCGCGGCGACCGGCCGTGGCTGCGCACGGTCGCGGTGACCGGAACGCTCCTGGCGGTCGGTGGCGCACTGTTCATCCTCAGTGGACAGTGGCGGGGTCCCGGTCGTATGGCCCGCAGGTGAAGGAGTCCCACGAATCGTCGAGGGACTGGAACACGATGACCCAGGGCAGGTCCTCGACTGGGGAGCCTTCCTCCGGCTCGCTGATGATCACACCACCCATGTCGGGTCCTCCTCGGTCCGTGCCGTGTCGGGCAATGTCCACCGCCCCGCTCAGACCCCCGTCGCCGCCCCTCGGTGTTCACCGGCCCGTTCTCCCGCCGTGGCCGAGACGTCCGGCTGAATACGTCCGACTGACACATTTCGGCCGCAAGGCCTACCAGCGCTCGGCGCGCCGAGCTCGGTCGAGGCCCAGATCACCAAGCCGGATCAGCTCACCAGCGCGACGAGCTTCGACACCAGCTCCGATGGCAGGGGGCGTGCGGCGTTCTCCGCGCGGAGTCGCTCGCACGCCGCCCTGATCCCCTTGTCCTCCAACAGCTTCGTGAGATGCGAAGCGTCCACGGTGGTGTCTTCGAGCCACAGGCCGATACCAGCATCGCGGACGAGTGTCGCGTTGTCGAACTGGTCGGCGCTGTGCGGAAGCAGCAACTGCGGCACTCCGGCGGCCAGCGAGGTGAAGGTGCTGCCGGAGCCGCCGTGGTGCACGATCGCGTCGCAGTGCTCCAACAGGGCGTTCAACGGGATCCACTCGACGAGGCGCACGTTCTCCGGCAGCTCGCCCAGTTCCGCGACGTCGGAGTCGCCGAGCGCGAAGATGAACTCCGCGTCGATCTCCTTGGCCGCCTCGACGATCTGGCCCAGCGCGCCGACGGACATCAGGCCGACCGCGGTGCCGAGGGTGACGCACACCCTCGGCCGTTCCCGCTTGGCGAGCAGCCACCCCGGCAGCACCCCGCCCGCGTTGTACGCGACGTAGCGCATCGGCCACCCGATCTGCGGGGTGCCGAGCCCCTCGGTGGCGATGTCGATGATCGCGTCAGCCTCGGTCGGCCGCGTCACGCCATGCCGGTCGTAGGCGTCGGTGTACTTGGCGTACAGCGCGAGCTCGTCGGTCCCGCGCGCCGAACCGAAGTTGTGCTGCACGGCGGGAATTCCGAGCTTCGCGGCGATGAACGGGCCCGCGGAGTCCATCTGCTCGAAGACCACCAGGTCCGGCCGCCAACCCTGGGCGGCGGCGAGCATCCCCTCGGTGAGCCGGTCGCCGAGCGCGGCGAACACCCGCGCGACGAGTTCCATCGCCCGCCGCGGGTCCTCCACGAACAGCTCGTGGATCGACGCGAAGTCCCCGAACCGCTCGTTCTCCCGCACTGCAGTCCCGAAGAACTTCATCACGTCCAGCCCCGGCGCGGCCTCCACCGCGGGCAGCCCAGCTTGCGCGGCGCGTTCGACGACGTCACCGGTGCTGGCGACCAGCACGTCGTGACCCCCGGTCCGCAGCGCCCAGGCGAGCGGGATCATCGGAAACAGGTGGCCAAGCCCCGGCGATGACGAGAAAAGAACTCGCACGACTTCCTCCCTGGGAGTCTGTTGGCGAATGGTGTGGGTTGGTCGTGAGCGTGAGGGCATCAAGGTGGGGCTTCTGGTAATCGAGATGTACCACCAACTTGATCATTAAAAGCCCCAGGACGTCTGTCTACCGTGTCGAGGACGCGAAGGCGAGTTGTGGCGTGTCTGGTTGCGCATGTCGTGACCGGACACGTCGGTGTCCGTCTGATCTGACCGATGAGCACTCGCAGGTGTTGGAGCCGCAAGCGCGGGCGGTCATGGCCGAGCTGCGCAAGAGCCCTGCCGGAGCGCCAATGAAGCATGACCTGCGTGCGATGGTGGACGCGATCGGCTATCTGACCCGCTATGGCATCGAGCGGCGGGCGTTGCCGGTCGACTTCCCGCTCTGGGAAGCGGTGTATGCGTTCTTCGAACGGTGGAGCGAACGGGGCCTGCCGCAGCGTCTGGCCGACCGGTTGCGGGGACGCATCCGGATCGCGTGTGGCCGGGCCGAGTTGCCTACCGCAGCGGTCATCAACGCCCAGACCGCGCGCGGTGCCGACACCGTGGCAGCCGACGGCGCCGGCTATGACGCGGGGAAGAAAACCAAGGGGCGTAAGAGAAACATTGCCACTGACTGCCTCGGACTCCTGTTGATGGTGACCGTCACCTCCGGCGGCGTGCAAGACCGCGACAGCGCCCACCGGCTGCCGGCACTGCTGCGCGAACACTTCTCCACCATCACCCTGGTCTGGGCCGACGGCGGCTACGCCGGACGCCTCGTCACGTGGGCCAAAGCCGTGCTGTGCCTGACACTCACCGTTGTCAAACGCACCGACGACATCAAGGGCTTCGTGGTACCGCCCCGCAGATGGGTCGTCGAGAGGACGTTCGGCCGGCTGACCCGCCGCCCGACCCGAGAACTCTCCGGCGACCCACCACCAGCACGCTGGGGCCAGCCCGGACAACCCAGCTCAACCACGGCATGACCATCTACCAACAGGCTCTCAGAGGGTGTCCGGTCCCAGCTGTCGAAATCCACCGCACGTGTTCGACGTGTGGGTGACAGCAAGATGGATCCGGAAGGGACACGAACCATGGGACTGGTCATCTGTGACATGTCGATCTCGCTCGACGGCTTCGCCACCGGCCCCGGCGCGAGCAGGGAGAACCCGTTCGGCGACGGCGCCGGCGGCCTGCACGACTGGATGTTCAAGGACCCGATCGACGCGGACCGCGAGTACCTCGAGCACGCGGTCGCCCACTGCGGTGCCGTGGTGATGGGCCGCACGTCGTTCGACAAGACCGTGCACGCGTGGGGTCCCGGCGGCCCGGTTCCGGGCTGCCAGAGCTTCGTGGTGACCCACCACGCGCCCGCCGAGGACCACCCCGGCTACACCTTCGTCACCGACGGCGTGGCCAGCGCGATCGGGCAGGCCCAGAAGGCCGCGGGCGACAAGTGGGTCGGCCTGCACGGCGCCACGGTGATGCAGCAGGCCCTGCCACTCGGCCTGGTCGACGAGATCCACGTGCACGTGGTCCCGCTGCTCCTCGGCGGCGGCACGCCACTCTTCGCCGCGCTCGATTCGGCGATCGAGCTGGAACGCGTCGAGACGCCCCACTCCCCTGCCGTCGACCACCTGCGCTACCGCGTCGTCAAAACGGGTTCCAGCGGGATCAGCAGGTGACGTTGACGGTCGCGGAAGCCTGGAACGACACGTGCACGTGGTCCATGTGGTTGGCCGTTGGACTACCGCGGTCCTCCATCGGCGTGAAGCCGCTGCCGTCGTTGTAGCGCTGGCGCCAGATCACGTACGTGACGCCGAACGCCTTGCGGTTGGCCAGCACGTAGTCGGCCACGGCGTTGCCGGTGGCGGTGTCGGTGTTGACCATGAAGTCCAGCGCCAGCCCGAGGGGGTGCTCGCCGCCGCCGGCACGACCGGCGGCGCCGCCGATGTCCTTGATTCCGAACTTGCCCGCGATGTGGTTACCCACCTGCGCCACGTGCGGCTTGACTCCGTCCAGAGTGGTCGGGCAGGGCGGCGGCGGGGGTGGTGGGGGCGGCGTGGTGGTCTCGGGGGTCGTCGTGGTCACCGGCGGCGGCGTGGTGGTCACCGGAGGTTCCGAGGACGGCGTCGTCGTGACCGGCCGCACGTCCTGACTGACTGACGTCGTCGGGGCGGCGAGAAGGGCGGCCGCTCCGGTCGGATCGACCGGCTGATCGGAGCTGCGGACGATCCAGAAGGTCACGACCAAGCCCACGGAGAGGGTGGCGGCGACTGCGATGGGCAGCTTCCGGCTGGGTGTCTGCGGCGTTCTATGTCGGCCCGGCATTCGGGAAACACCTTGCGTCGGGGACAGGGCATACTCACAAGACGGGCCACATTACGAAACGAACACGAGAACATCACGGGCAAGTGTTCATGGTCACATCTCCCCTGGTGAGCACGTCGCTACAGACAGCGACAGCGGGCTGTCCGTCGAGGTCACAGGTCCGGCAACACCGGACAAATAGGCGACGGATATTCGAACGGTTCGCCTCGCGCCGGACCTGACACCGCGAATCCGGTCAGGTGAACAGGCCGCCGACCTCACCGGTGTGGTCCTTCAGCACCCGGCCGGGCTCCGTCCCGAGCACGCGGTCGAGCACGGTCGCGTACACGTCGCGGAAGTCCGTGGTCTGCTTGAGATCACCGTCGTCGAGGTCGGTCAGGCTCGGCTGCGCGCCGTGGAACCCGCCCCGGACGTTCGCGCCGAGCAGGAAGACCGGTCCCGCCGTGCCGTGGTCGGTGCCGTCGCTCGCGTTGGCGCGCACCCGCCTGCCGAACTCGGAGTAGACCAGCACGACGGCCCTCTTCCCCACGCGGCGGACGAACGGCGTGAGCGCGCCGTCCAGCTCGGACAGCAGGCGTTGCTGGGTCGCGCGCTCGTCGGAGTGCGTGTCGAACCCGCCCAGTGACGCCGAGTAGACCCGGCAGGGCGCTCCCGCCTCGATCAGGCGGGCGACCACGTCGAGCTGTGCGCCCAGCGCGCCACCGCCGCCCGCCGAGGAGCCCTTGTCGCGCTGCTCGTCCGGGTCGTCGCTCGGGATCTGCCCGCCAGAGGGCGAGCCGGTGAGGGTCGTGGCCGTGTGGCGGACGTCCGCGATGGACCGGGCGACGCGTGCCTGCCAGTGCTCCTCGCCGTCCGACGCCTGGCCCAGCGCGGCGAACGCGTCTCCGAGCGGGCCCGTCGGCAGCTTCAGGCCGTTGAGCGGGAACGACGCCGCCGCGGTGCGTTCGCCGGCGAGCAACGGCGGCAGCAGCGGTTCCACCGACAACGCGCGCAACGGGTCGTCACCCGCGGTCTCGTCGAGCCAGCGCCCCAGCCAGCCGGAAGGCACCGAGGTGCGCGGCGAAGCCGTCTGCCAGATGGCCATCGACCGGAAGTGGCTGTGGTCGGGCTGGGCGTAGCCGACCCCGCGCACGATGGCGAGCCCCTGCTCGTCCCACAGTTGTTTGAGGCCCTTCATGCCGGGGTTCAGGCCGAGACCCTCGCCCAGGCCGAGCACCTCGTCCGGCCGGTAGGCCAGGTCGGGGCGGGCGTCCTGGTAGGCGCGGTCCCCGGCGGGCACCACGGTGTTGAGACCGTCGTTGCCGCCGTAGAGCGTCACGACGACCAGCACGCCCTGGCTCGGGTCGAGCGGGTTGTCGGCGGCGGCGCCCATCAGGTCGTCCCAGTTCACCCGCGTGGCGCCGAAGGCGAGGGCACCGGCCGCGGTGACACCGGACAACGTGAGGAATCGGCGTCGGGTCACGATGTTCACGAGCTCACCTGCTCACCACGTACTCGGGGGCGCTCGCCGCCACGACGACGAGCTGCACCGGGGTGTCCACGACCTTCTCCAGCGCCGACCTGGTGCGGTCCGACCAGGAGTCGACGCCGAGCAGGCGCCGCACGCCCTCGATCCTGTCCGCGCCGCCGAGAGCGGTCTTGAGGCCGGCGCGTTCGGCCACCAGCTTCGCCAGGTCGAGCCGGGACGGCCACGCGGCCGTCGTCAGCCACGCACCGCCCGCCGGCCAGCCTCCGACGCTCGGCGGCCGGAACGGGACCTGCCCGAGCCCGCGCAGGGAGCGCAGCATCGCGTCCGCCTGCTTCCCGTTCAGGTCACGCGGCATCACGTTCAGCGCTCTCATCAGGCCCACGGCCCAGTCGACGGGTTGTTTCACCAGCACGTTCGCGGAGTCGCGGAACGCCGCCTCGGAGGCGAGGGCACGCAGGAACGACCGGGTGTCGCGCCGGAACGCCGGAACCAGCCGCTCGACCACCTCGGCGGCGGGCGGCTGCGCGGACACAAGCCGGAACCACAGCCTGCCCACGACGAACTCGGGGCTTTCCGGCCTGTCCAGGACGAGCGTCATCAGGGACTGCGCCGTGAACCGGTCGGTCTGGCCGAACACCCTCTTCGCGCCGTCGTCGTGGCGCTTGGCCACCAGTTCCGCCTTGCCGGACTCCGCGCGCACCGTCCACCCGGTCAGCGAGCGCGCGGCCTCCCGGACGTCGATCTCGTCGTAGTGGCCGATCCCCAGGGTGAACAGCTCCATCAGTTCCCTGGCGAGGTTCTCGTTGGCCGCCCCGGCGCGGTTGTCGTTGCCGTCGAGCCACACCAGCATCGCCGGGTCGACCACCAGCGCCTGCGCGAGGTCCGCGAACGGCCCGAGACCGAGCCGGCGGAACGTCTCGTTCTGCGCCAGCATCAGCGCCGGCGACCGCACCTTCTGCTCGCTCGTCGCGAAGTGCCCGTGCCAGAACCAGGTCATGCGCTCGGCGGCCGGGCCGTCGGCGGTGACCATGCGGTCGAGCCACCACACCGTCAGCGCGTGCTCGTCCTCGACGCGTTGGCGGGCGGCGTCCTTCTTGGCCTGGCTGTCGCCTTTGCCGGGGCGGGGAGGGCTGGCCGGTCGCGGCGCGGGAACGCCGGCGGAACCGTCGGACAGCAGGGCGTCGAGCGCGACGTCGTACGGGCGGTCGAGATCGCCGGGTCGCGGCCCCACACCGAGCCGGTCGTGCAGTCTCCTCACCGCGGCGCGTTCGTCCAGTTGCACCATGGCGGACAGTGTTCGGGCCGCGCTGCCCCGTGGCCAGGCCTGGCGGCGATCTTCAGAGTCGCTTCAGCGGCCGACCGCCGTGACCTGCGAACCAACATTTCCGCAATGCCTTCTTCCTAGCGTGAGTTCGTTGTGTCGCTGCGAGAAAGGAATCACCGAACTGATGAACGTCCTCAGGAAAGCGCTGGCCTGCGCCACGATGACCCTGTCCCTGGCGGGTGTGTGCGCGGCGCCCTCCCAGGCCGCGCCCGAGATGAAGGTGGGGGCCGGGCACTGGTCCAACAGCTGTGACTACGGGCATGCCTGCATCGAACCCACGGTGCACGAACCGGCGGTGTACTGGGTCTTCGACGGCTGTGGTTTCCACACCATCTACGTTCTTCCCGCTTACGGCAAAGCTCACGGCAACGCGTTCCGGGTCACCTATCAGAACAACCGCTGGGACGACGTCGAAGCGTGGACCTCCAGGTCACTCGACCGGTACACCGAGACCAAGTACGTCTACGTGTACTGCTGAGGCCGGCGCGGTTCGGCGGGCGCCTCCGGTCGTGCCATCGCCGCGGCCTGCCCGAGCAACGTGAGCGCGGCCTCCGCGGCCGAACCGGGTTGCGTCGTCACGACCGTCAGCGTCTGGTCCGGGGCGCTCGGGATGCGGAGTGTCTGCTGCTTCACCAGGATCTCCCCCGCGACGGGGTGGTGCATCTGGTGCGCGGTGCTGGCGCAGGTGCGGACTCGATGGTCGGCCCACATCGTCGCGAACTCGGGGCTGCGGGTCGCCAGTTCACCCACGAGGGCGGTCAGTTCCCGGTCCTCCGGGTACTTGCCGGCGGTGAGGCGGAGGTTGCCGACCACCGCACGGGCCTTGAGCGCCCAGTTCCCGTAGAGGGCACGGGTGTGCGCGTCGAGGAAGACCAGCCTGGTCATGTTGGGACGGTCCGCGGGGCGGTGCGGGCTGGACTGGTCGAGGTGGCCCGCGAAGAGGGCGTGGCCCAGGGGGTTCCACGCCAGCACGTCGCCGCGCCTGCCCAGCAGGACAGCAGGTTGGGTCAGCGTGGCGACGAGTTCGGCGGTGTCGGGCGAGACTCGTTCGGGCGGTGGCTTCGGCGCGGTCCGGTGGCGTCGTGGCTGGGCCAGTTCACGCAGGTGGGCGTGTTCGTCGGGGTTCAGCTGCAACGCCCTGGCGAGTGCGGCCACGACCTCCGGCGACGCGTGCTGGGCCTGTCCCTGTTCCAGCCGGACGTAGTAGGAGGCGCTGACGCCGGCCAGGCCGGCGACCTCCTCGCGGCGCAGACCGGGGACCCGTCGCCGTTCGCCGTAGGTCGACAGGCCGACCTGGTCCGGTCGCAGGCGCGCCCGGCAGGCCTGGAGGTACTCGGCGAGCTGTCCCTGTCCGCTCATCCAGCCAGTATGCGCAAGCCGGCCGTGCGGAGCCTGACCACGCCAGTGGTAGGCAAGGTCGGGTCTGGTTGCCCTGAGCCGGGGTTCGCAGGATCGACGGCATGGACACGATCGAACTGGGTGACGTCTCCGTCACCCGTGTGTGGGAGTACTACGGCTCGGTGGAGATGACGCCCGAGGTCTTCTTTCCCGAGAGCTCGAAGCAGGTCTGGGAGGACGTGGCGCCGGAGTTCCTCGACCCCGCCACCGGCAACGTGCGCGCCGCCATCCAGACGTGGCTGGTGCGCAGCGAGGGCAGGACGATCCTGGTCGACACCGGGGTCGGCAACCACAAGGAGCGCCCCTACGCCCCGGTGTGGAGCCATCTCTCCACGGACTTCCTCGGCAACCTCGCCCGCGCCGGTGTCCGCCCCGAGGACGTGGACGTCGTCGTCAACACCCATCTGCACATCGACCACGTCGGCTGGAACACCCGCCTCGAGGACCGTGCCTGGGTGCCGACCTTCCCCAACGCCGCCTACCTGATGCCGAAGGACGACTTCGACTTCTGGAACCCCGCCAACAACAGGGCTCCCGTGCTCGGCCGCGGCAACCAGAACGTCTTCGAGGACAGCGTCGCCCCCGTGCACCAGGCCGGTCTCGTGCAGTTGTGGGAGCGCGGCCACCAGATCGACGCCAACCTGCGCCTGGAACCGGCACCCGGCCACACTCCGGGCTCCAGCGTCCTGACCCTCGCCTCCGGCACCGACCGCGCGGTGTTCGTGGGCGACCTGATGCACGCACCGGTGCAGGTCCTCGAGCCGGACGCCAACAGCTGCTTCTGCGAGGACCCGGCCGAGGCCCGCGCCACCCGGCGCAGGATCCTGGGCGAGGCCGCGGACACCGGCACGCTGGTGTTCCCGGCGCACTTCCCCGGCGGCGGCGCCGTGGAGGTCGCGCGCGACGGGGGCACGTTCGCCATCAAGGACTGGGCGCCCTTCTCCTCGTACGAGCAGAGGTGAGCGCGATGGAGGTCGCCACCACCCGAGGTGCCGTGCGCGGGCTGAGCAGGGACGGGATCACCGCTTTCCTCGGCATCCCGTACGCCGCCGCACCTTCCGGTGCCGGCCGGTTCGCGGCACCGGAAGAGCACGAGCCGTGGCGAGACGTGCGCGACGCCACCGAGTTCGGGCCGACCGCCCCGCAGGCGCCGCGGCTGCTCGGCAGCATGGACCTGCGCGCCTACTTCGGCGACGGCTGGCACCGCGGCGAGGACTACCTCACCGTCAACGTCTGGACGCCGGATCCCGCCGCCACCGGCCTGCCCGTCATGGTGTTCGTGCACGGAGGCGGCTTCGTGGCGGGCTCCGGACGAGCCGAGTCGTACGACGGGTCGGCGTTCGCCCGTGACGGCGTCGTGCTCGTCACCGTGAACTACCGCCTCGGTGTCGCCGGGTTCCTCGACGTTCCCGGCGCCCCTGCCAACCGCGGCCTGCTCGACGTGGTCGCGGCCCTGCGCTGGGTGCGGGAGAACATCGCCGGGTTCGGTGGCGATCCCGGCGCCGTCACGGTGTTCGGCCAGTCCGCCGGGGCGACCATCGTCGGCGGGCTGCTGGCCACACCAGACGCCACTGGACTGTTCCGGCGCGCGATCGTCCAAAGTGGAAGCGGTCTGGGCGCCTTCTCCCCCGAGCAGGCGTCGCTCGTCACCCGTGCCGCCGCCGAGTTCCTCGGCGTCGAGGCGAGCGCTCAGGCATTCGCGGAGATCTCCGACGAGCGTCTCGTGGAGACGGCGTCCAAGCTCGCGGGCATCGACCTGCGCACCGCGACGCACACCGATCCGCTGGTCGGGCTGAGCCCGTTCAGCCTGGTCCTCGACACGCAACCGGCGGACGCCCCCGTCGCCGAGGTCGACCTGCTCATCGGCACGAACGCCGAGGAGGGCAATCTCTACCTGGTCCCGTTCGGCAAGTACGACAGCTCGACCAGCGCGGACGTGGACGCCATCGCGGCCAAGGCGCACCCCGACCCGCTGCGGCTGGTCAAGGCTTACCGCTCGCAGCGGCCCGCGGCCACCGACGGCGAGATCCGGTCCGCGATCCTGGGTGACGCCCTGTTCGGCGCGGGCACCTGGGCGCTCACCGAAGCACACGCCCGTGCTTTCGCCTATGAGTTCGCGTGGCGCTCACCCGCCCTCGACGGCGCGCTCGGCGCGACGCACACGGTCGAGCTCCCGTTCGTGTTCGGGCGGACCGACCTGCCCTCACTGCGCGGGCCGAACAGGCTGCTCGGCGACGACGAGGCGCCGTCGTCCCTCGTCACGCGGGTCCACGACAGCTGGGTCCGCTTCGCCCGCACCGGAGATCCCGGCTGGCCGCGCTACGAGCTGGACCGGCGCACCACCATGCGGTTCGACGTGGACAGCGGCGCGGTCGACGATCCGCGCGGCGCGGAACGCCAGGCGTGGGAGCGGCCCGCCCAGCTCACGCGTTCTGCGCCTCGATCAGGGCGAGGTCGCGGACGCAGAAGCCGTGGTGCTCGAAGGTCTCGTTGAGCACCGTGCGGAGGCACTGCCGCACGGTGCGGCCCCTGGCGTACGGCGGCCAGACGTCGTCGTCGGGCACCGGCGCCGGCGCTGCGAGCTGCGCGTCGGTGACCTCGTCGAGCCAGGCCTCGAGCTCGGCCGCCTGCGCGTCGCGCACGCTCACGATCTCGTCGAGGGCCGGGTCGAGCGAGAGGTCAAGGCCGTGTGCTTCGCGGTAGGGCTCGACGGCCGGGCCGATGCCCATCGGCGTGAACAGCTCCGTCGAGCCAAGGCAGCAACGGCGGAACCACGAGTCGTGGACGAAGACGAGGTGGCGCATCGTCTGCGCCGCCGACCACTCGTCGTTCACGCTGCGGTGCTCGATGCCGGGGGTGCGGCGGATTCGGTCTGCCGTGGCGGACCACGCGGCGCGGAGCTGACGTGCTGCCTCGCGCAGGTCGGCCGGGTCCTCGGAGCGGAGCAGCACCCGCACCGGATGACGCCGGTCGAGCTCCGCCTCGACGTACTCGGTGACCTCGACGCCGTTCACCACGAGGTTGGTGACGAACCCGTCGATCACGGCGTCCTGCATCACGACGCCGATCAGGCGTGCCCCGGTCAGGTCGCACTCGCGGAACTCCGCGCCGTGCAGGTCTTCGTCGATGTACCGCGTCATGGTCGGCATAGTAGGTGCGGGCACCGACAAGGCCTCGATGAATGACAAGTTCGAGGCTCGAAGCAAGTCGCTAGAATGCGTTCATGAACGAACAAGGGGCGGTCGCAGCCATCCGCGCCATCCACGAGGTGTTCATGCTCACCGAGGCGGCGATCACCGGCCCCCTCGCGGAACTGGGTCTGACCACCGCGACCGCTCAGGCGCTCTGGGCGGTGGAGCCGGACGAGGAGCCACCGTCGATGAAGACGGTGGCGAGCCGTCTGCACTGCAACGCGCCCAACCTGTCGTTCGTCGCGGACCAGCTCGCCGCCCGTGGACTGGTCGAACGGGTTCCCGACCCGCGGGACCGGCGGTCCCGCGCGCTCGTCCTCACCGAAAGGGGGCGGCAGGTGCGGGCAGAGGTCATGCGGACGACGGTGGCGTCCAGTCCCCTGTCCGCGCTGGACGACGGCGACGTGGCCACCCTGCTGTCCGTGCTGGGCAAGATCGTTCCTGCTTCGGGTCGAGACAGCTGATCGGGTGGACGGCAACGGGTCCGTTGCCGTCCAGCCCGTCTCGATCAGTAGCGGTAGTGCTCCGGCTTGAACGGCCCGGCGACGTCCAGCTCCAGGTAGGCGGCCTGGTCCTTGGTGAGCTCGGTCAGCTCACCGCCCAGTGCTTCCAGGTGGATGCGGGCGACCTTCTCGTCGAGCACCTTGGGCAGCCGGAAGACGTCATTGCCGTACTCCGCGTGCTTGGTGAACAGCTCGATCTGGGCGATCACCTGGTTGGAGAAGGAGTTCGACATGACGAACGACGGGTGGCCGGTGGCGTTGCCCAGGTTCATCAGGCGGCCCTCGGACAGCACGATGATCGTGCGGCCCGACGGGAAGATCCACTCGTCGACCTGCGG
>NZ_JBIVPX010000014.1:0-198415 GCF_044754905.1 Lentzea sp. NPDC092896 | reverse complement strand
ATATTACTGGCTGTGTTTCGGCACGCTGTTGAGTTCTCAAAGAACACGCGCTCACCGGTTCCAGTCTCCGTTTCCGGAGGCTTTCTCTCGGGGCTGTGTTTGAAGCTTATTTGGTCTTGCTTCCCGGTGTCAAATCGGCCTCTCGGAGGCTCTTTCTCTTCCGGTTTTTTGGCCAGGCCCGTTCCGGTCTGTATTTCCCGGCCCGCTTCGCTCTGACATGGAGAACATTACACGGGCCTGTTTCGATCTCCAAATCGGGGGGTCCTGGTAACCGCCACACGGGCGGCTACCAGGACAAATGCGTTCGTCAGGGCGCGGAGACCCCGACATCGGCCTTCGTCAGCGGCTTCCGCACCGCCGACGAGTTGTACTCATCCGCCCCGACATCGGGCTTGCCTGCGCGCGCCTGCGGATCGAAGTCACGTGTCACATAGGAGTAGGTGCCCGCCGACGCGTCGATGGCCGGGCTACCGGAGGACAGCCGGAACAGTCCGTTGGCGTCCTTCACCAGCTTCGGGTCCACGGACTTGTAGCCGGACGACGGCATGCTGCCGCCGCTCCCGCCCCAGATGACGTTGCCCTCGTACTTCACGGTCGAACCGGAGTGCATGGAGACGACTCCACCGGAGGAACCGCGAATGACGTTGTTCGCGAGCACGCAGTCCTTCGGCTTGAAGTCACCGCCGTCGCTCTCGACCACCGCCCCGGTGCCGATCAGCGTGTTGAACGCGACCGTCACGCGGTCCGGCCGGTCGTGCAGCTTCGAGTCGGGGCCGCTGTCGGCCTCCTTGCCGGAGCCGAACACGATCGCGCGGCCCGTGCTGCTCTCCACGTAGTTGTTGATGACCTTGTGGTCGTTTCCGTGGAAGCGGATGCCGCTGTTGAACAGCAGGTTGCCCTCGACCGTGGTGCGGTTGCCGTGCCGCAGGACGATGTAGCCCTTGCTGTTGCGGATCGTGTTGTAGCGGACGATGTTGTCCGACGACTTGATCGAGATGGCCTCGGCGTCGCCGTCCGCCTTCTCGAACAGGTTGTGCTCGACGATCGCGTTCGCCGACTTCGACTGCTTGTGGCTGTAGCCGAGCCGGATCGACTCGCCGCCGTTCGCGCCGGTGAACTGGTGGTTGTAGAAGTAGTTGTGGTGAATCCACGACCTCTTGGCGATCTCGCTGCCGGGGCCGGTGATCTGCAGGTAGACGCCCTCGTTGGTCCGGTTCTGGAACGTGTTGTGGTCGATCTGGACGTCGTCGGCGCTCACGCTGAGCGAAGCGCCGTCCTTGTTCCCCGAGTACGTGTTGCGGGTGATGCGCGTGGCCTGCGCTTCCGCGGGGACCGAGAGCGTGCTGGTTCCGCTGAAGACGAAGCCCTCGATTGTCACGTCTCGAACGGCCCCGAGTTCGAAGCCGCCGCGGGTGAACACCGTGCCGCCGACGGTCTGCGCGGCGACGGTGATGCCCGACTTGGTGATCTTGATGGGCTGCTCGGCGGCGTGCAGGCCCCTGGCCAGCACGATGCGCTGACCGGCTCGCGCGGTGTCGAGGGCGGCCTGCAGGGAGGACACGCTCGAGACGCTGACGACGGCCGCGTGGGCCGGCACGGCAACGAAGGACGACAGCAGGGCGGCCGCGCCGAGTGCGGCCAGTGATCGGATCATTCGCCAACTCCATTGGAGGCAAGTTGGCGGCGGTACAAGGGAATCTACCGCAAGATTCCGGCAGGTGGGGCAGTCCGATACAAACCAAGGGCCGTATCGAGGGACGGCACGCGGTCCAGTTGTCCGACCTCTGCCACGGGGAACCACTGCGCGAGGTCGGTCGAGCCGCCCACCTCGTTGCGCAGTTCGCCGCCCACGATCCGCACCTCGTACATGATGCGAAGCGCGTGGTAGTCGCGGTCCGGCTCCTCGCGGAACTCGGAGTCGATGCCGAGCAGGCGGAGCACCTCGACGGTGTGGCCGGTCTCCTCCTCGAACTCCCGGATGACCCCGTCGTACGGGTGCTCGCCGTGGTCGATGCCGCCTCCGGGCAGGATCCAACGTTTGCCCTTTGGGCCAATCCAGCGCGCGAGCAGGATCTCGTCGTCCTCGTTGATGCACACCCCGTACGCGGCCACGCGCTGCTTCTTCGCCCTCATGCGACGCAGCGTAACTTGCGATCACGCTCAGAAAAGTGATATCACTTAGATACTACTTCGCTAGGGGTCCTGGATGAGTGCATCCATCGAAACGACGGTCCAGATGCCGGCGCCTGTCGTCCGCGAGAAGCAAGCGCGGGAACTGCCCGGTCTCCCGATGTTCTTCGCTGGGTTGGCGGTGCTCGCTGTGGGCGTGTGGACGATCATCGAGGGGATCAAGGCGACCGACGCTGCCGACGGCGACCCGGCGGCCGGGCTGCTGCTCACCGGAGTGCTGGCGTTCCTGGCCGCCGCGGTGATCTGGAAGGGACTGTTCACAGTCGCACCCGGCGAGGCGCGGGTGCTGCAGTTCCTCGGGCGTTACGTGGGCACGGTGCGCACGGACGGCCTGCGGTGGGCGAACCCGCTCACCACGCGGGAGAGGATCTCGACGCGGATCCGCAACCACGAGACGCAGACGCTGAAGGTCAACGACGCGGACGGCAACCCGATCGAGATCGCGGCTGTGGTCGTGTGGCAGGTCGAGGACACTGCGCGCGCACGGTTCGAGGTCGACGACTTCGTGCGGTTCGTCGGCATCCAGACCGAGACCGCCGTGCGGCACATCGCGAACAGCTACCCGTACGACAACCACGAGGAGACCGGTCTCTCGCTGCGCGAGAACGCGGACGAGATCACTGAGACGCTCGCGATCGAGATCTCGGCACGCGTGCAGTCCGCCGGTGTGAAGGTGATCGAGTCGCGGCTCACCCACCTCGCGTACGCGCCGGAGATCGCCCACGCCATGTTGCAGCGGCAGCAGGCGAGCGCGGTCGTCGCGGCACGGACCCGGATCGTCGAGGGCGCCGTCGGCATGGTCGAGCTCGCGTTGGACCGGCTCGCCGCCCACGACGTCGTGGAACTCGACGAGGAGCGCAAGGCGGCGATGGTGTCGAACCTGCTCGTCGTCCTGTGCGGTGACCGTTCCACCCAGCCCGTGGTGAACACCGGTTCGCTCTACACCTGATGGCCGAGCGTAAAAGCGTTCTGCTCAGGCTTGATCCGGCGGTGCACGACGCGTTGAGCAGGTGGGCGAACGACGAGCTGCGCAGCACCAACGCGCAGATCGAGTTCCTGCTGCGGCGTGCGCTGGCGGAGGCGGGCCGGCTGCCCGATGGGGCAAAGAAAATGCCGCGTCGGGGCAGGCCACCGAAGAATCCAGAGCAGAACGCCGAGGACTGACCGGACGGTCCGTGCGTACGGTGGAAATCGATGACGGATCTCCACACATCTGACGCACGATCGCTTGCGTCGGCTCTGCAGGGGTTGTTGGAGGAGGCCAGGAAACTGGTCTCCGACGGCGCGGAGTCGACGCTGGTCCGGAAGGTCTCCGGGCACATGGGCATTCCGATGGCACAGGTTCCCACCGTGACGGCCAAGTTCATGGCCTGGGAGCACGTCAACGTCCACCGCGGGATCGAGACGTACCTCGCCGAGCACTCTCCCGAGGCGGAGTGGTTCGGCATAGCGGGGAAGCGCGCGTTCCAGTACCTCGTGGACATGTTGAGCGGGGCGGTTCACGACGGCAGCTTCGGGCTCGGGCCCGTCGACTACGCGACGGTGGCCACCGGTCCCGACACCGCGGTCGAGGCGGTACAGCTCGGACTGGTCCTCTCGCGGTCACCGGACGGCGAACCGGTGGTCCTCGCGTTGCAGGGTCCGGGAGAGGACTGCGACTCCCAGTGTTCGTTGCAGGTGCTGGCAGGGTCGAGAGAGATCGCGACGGCCACGCGTGAGGCGGTCGAACGGCAGATCGCGCGGCACAACCTGTTCCAGGGCAAGGTGATGGCGTTCGGACTGAGCGAGCACCGGCGCAATCAGCTCCTCACCTTCCTGCCTCGACCGTCCTTGCGACCCGAGGACGTTGTTCTGCCAGAGGGCGTGCTGGACGCGATCGAGCGCCACGTCGTGCGCACGGCCGAACAAAGCGCACGGCTGACGGCACACGGGCAACACCTGAAACGCGGACTGCTGCTCCACGGACCGCCCGGCACCGGCAAGACCCACACGATCCGGTACCTGACGGGACGGCTGGAGTCCTCGACGGTGATCGTGCTCAGCGGCATCGCGATGTTGAAGCTCCTGAAGGTCGCGACGTCGATGGCGCGGAAGCTCGCGCCGTCCGTGATCGTCGTCGAGGACGTCGACCTGATCGCCGAGGACCGGCGGCACACCGAGTCGGGTAGCCCGGCGTTGTTCGAGCTGCTGAACGAGATGGACGGCATCGGTTCCGAGGCGGACGTGACGTTCGTGCTCACCACGAACCGGGTGGACGTGTTGGAGCAGGCCCTCACCCAGCGGCCCGGCCG
Organism: Lentzea sp. NPDC092896; assembly: GCF_044754905.1. Lineage (NCBI taxonomy): Bacteria > Bacillati > Actinomycetota > Actinomycetes > Pseudonocardiales > Pseudonocardiaceae > Lentzea > Lentzea sp. NPDC092896. The sequence continues at coordinate 193,934 of NZ_JBIVPX010000014.1, read as the reverse complement.
GATCGACCTCGCGACGCACGTGCCGTTGCCCGACGCGGGCGCCCGCGAACGGCTGTTGCGGCTCTACGCCTCCGGCACCGATCTCGATCTCCCGGACGCCTCGGCGGTCGTGGCGGCGAGCGAGGGCGTGACGGCGTCGTTCGTGAAGGAACTCGTGCGGCGGGCGACGCTGATCGCGTTGGACGAGCAGCCCGGCGTCGGGCGCGTGCGGCTCGACGAGGCCACGATCTCGGCCGCGCTGGCCGGCCTGACCGCGGAAAAAGAGTCGCTGACGCGCACTCTCCTGGGCGGCTGAACAGGCGTTTCACCAGCATGAAAACGCTGTCATTGAGTTCAGCCGTTCGGGGGTGTTTTGTCTGACTCCTCCACGCGATCGTGTGCGACGGGCGCACCGGGAACGTGGAGGAGTCTTGTCTTTGTTCTCCCGCAAGCGCGCTGGTCTCGGCGTGCTGGGCGTTGCTGTTGTGATCGCGTCGCTGACACCGGCGGGTGGTCTGGCGGCGGGTAAAGAGATCTATTTGGACAGTCGGGCGTCAACGGAGCGGCGGGTCGAGGACCTGCTGCGCAGAATGACGGTCGAGGAGAAGATCGGGCAGATGGCCCAGATCCGCGTCGGGAAGCTGCGTGGTGACTGCAACAACGTCAACGGGCCGTTGGTCGACTCCTGCCTGAAGGCGGTGCTCGCGGACGCGCACGTCGGCTCGATCCTGTCCGGCGGCGGTGACGCGCCGCTCGACAACACGCCCAAGGCGTGGGCCGAGATGAACAACGCGATCCAGCGCTATGCGTTGGAGAACAACAGGTTGAAGATCCCGATCATCTACGGCGCGGACGGCGTGCACGGGCACAACAACGTCATCTCCGCGACGATGTTCCCGCACCAGATCGGGCTCGGCGCGACGTGGGATCCCGGGTTGCAGGAGAAGATCGGTGTGTCGGCGTCGAAGGCGTTGCGCGCCACCGGTGTCTTCTGGAACTTCGCACCGGTTTCCGACATCGCGCGGGACACGCGCTGGGGCCGTTTCTACGAGACCTACGGCGAGGACCCGTTCCTGTCCGGGCAGCTGGCGGCGGCGAACGTGCGCGGGCAGCAGACCAAGGTGGACGACACCGCGCAGCTGACCGCCACGGCGAAGCACTTCGCCGGGTACTCGGCGCCGGCGAACGGGCACGACCGCGCCGCGGCGCAGATCCCGATCCGGCAGCTGCAGGATCTCGTGCTGCCGTCGTTCCAGGCGCAGTTCGACGCGGGCGTGAAGACCGTGATGATCAACTCCGGCTCGATCAACGGCGTGCCGGTGCACGCCTCGAAGTACATGCTGCAGACGCAGCTGCGCGACAAGATGGGCTTCAAGGGCGTCGCGGTCTCGGACTGGCAGGACATGAAGTACCTGGTGGACCGGCACAAGGTCGCGCCCGACTACAAGACCGCGATCGCGATGAGCGTCAACGCCGGTGTGGACATGGCGATGGAACCGTCGAACGCGGCCGAGTTCACGTCGTTGCTGCTGGCGAACGTGCGCGACGGTTCCGTGTCGCGCGGGCGGATCGACCAGGCCGTGCGGCGGGTGCTGAAGCTCAAGTTCGACCTGGGGCTGTTCGAGAAGCCGTACGTGGACCCGGCGAAGGCCGACGGCAACGTGGTGAACGTGGATCGCTCGCTGGCTCGCCAGGCCGCCGCCGAGGGCACCGTGCTGCTGAAGAACGACGGCGTGCTGCCGTTGTCCTCCGCTGCCAAGAAGATCGTCGTGACCGGTGAGACCGCGGACGACGTGCGTCGCCAGCTCGGTGGCTGGACCGTCGAGTGGCAGGGAGTGCCGGACGACTCGCCGTTGCCGCCGGCCGCGACCGTGCTGACCGGTGTGCGCGAGGCCGTTCCCGGTGCGTCTGTCGTGCACGCTCCGACTCAGGCCGCGGCGGTGGCTGAGGCTGACGGCGCGGACGCGGTCGTCGTCGTCCTGGGTGAAAAGCCCGGTGCGGAGGGTCCCGCCGACACGGAGAACCCGGTGCTGACGCCTGAGCAGCAGGCGTGGGTGGACGCGGTGCAGGCGACCGGCAAGCCGGTGGTCGTGGTGCTGCTGACCGCGCGGCCGCAGGTGCTCGGTGCGGCGGCGGACGCGAACGCGCTGGTCGCGGGCTGGTTGCCGGGCAGCGAGGGTGGCCGGGCGATCGCCGACGTGCTGTTCGGCGCGGTGAACCCGAGCGGCAAGCTGCCGGTGTCGTGGCCCAAGGCGCTGGGCGACCCGACGCTGACCTACGACCAGCTGCCGGGCGCGAACACCTCGGCGGGCGCGAAGTACGACCCGCTCTACGCGTTCGGGCACGGGCTGTCCTACACGTCGTTCACGACCTCGGGGACCTCGGTGTCCGTTGATCGGCAGAACGGCGTGGTGAAGTTCACGGTGGCGAACACCGGTGGGCGCGCGGGCACCGCCGTGGTGCCGGTCTACGTGCGGCAGCCGGCCTCCCCCGTGCTGACGCCGGACGCCCGGCTGGTGGGCTTCACGCGGGTGGAACTCGCGGCCGGCCAGTCGAAGCAGGTCGAGGTGTCGTTCAAGCTCTCGCAGCTGGCCCTGACCGTCGGTGACGTGGACGGTGACGGACGGCGTGAGGTCGCCCGCGGCGGCTACGAGGCCGTGGTGGGTGCCGAGAAGGCCACCTTCACGGTGCGCTGAGCTGGCCTGATATCCTTCGTCGTCGTGAACGCGCGGCTCTCCGCCGTGGAGGAGACCTGGCCCTTGTGGCCGGTGCCGACATAGCGCGTCACGAACTCCGGTTTCGACAAGAAGGGTGATGTCGCATGGCGAACATCAAGTCCCAGCTCAAGCGGATCAAGACCAACGAGAAGGCTCGCCTTCGCAACAAGTCGGTCAAGTCGTCCCTGAAGACGGCTGTCCGCAAGTTCCGCGAGGCTGCCGAGGCCGGTGACAAGGCGAAGGCCCTGGAGCTGCTGCAGGACGCGTCCCGCAAGCTCGACAAGGCCGCCAGCAAGGGCGTCATCCACGCCAACCAGGCCGCCAACAAGAAGTCGGCGATGGCACTGCGCGCGAACTCCCTCGAGGGCTGATCTCGCTCGTAGAGCTTCGAGCTTCTGCAAAGGGCTCCATCTCCTCCGGGAGGTGGAGCCCTTTCGCATGCGGGCTCGCGCACGGTAGGCGTAGATCCATGGAATCGCTTCCGCGCATCGACTTCGTCGAGCTGCACGACCTCGACGGCACGCCGGCCGTGTTGCGCACGCTGCACACCGAGTCCATCACGACCATCTACCGGCTGACGGACGCCGCGCGTGAGTACGCACGCCCGTTGGCGCTGGCCCTGCGGTCGGGCGCGGACCACCGGATCGTCGACCTCTGCGCCGGTTCGGGCGGGCCGGTGCCGCTGATCCAGCGGCGGCTGCACGCCGCGGGCGTGCACACCCAGGTCACGCTGACGGACCTGGTGCCGAACGTGCCCCCTTTCGAACGCGTCGCCGCGGCGAACCGGCGACGGCTGCCCGACCCGTGCTGCTCGGTGGACCACGTGCCGTGGCCGGTCGACGCCACGGACTGCCGGTTGGAAGGGACGCGGACCATCTACGGCGCCTTCCACCACTTCCCGCCCGCACTGGCCACGCGCATGCTGCAGAACGCCGTCGACACCCGGCAGCCGATGGTCGTCGTGGACACCAGGCGGTCGTGGCTCTACGTGCTGGTCTTCCCGTTCTTCCTCACGCTGGCCGTGCTGCTGGCGGCGCCGTTCCAGCGCAATCCCCTGCCGCGCTACCTGCTGCGGCTGGCACTGACCTACGTCGTGCCGGTGCTGCCGTTCATGATGTTCTGGGACAGCGTCGTGTCGTTCCTGCGCATGTACGGGCGCGCGGAACTGCGACGGATGGTCGACGGTCTGGACGGCACCGAGTCGTTCGCGTGGACGATCGGCGTCGAACCCGGCTTCACCGGAGCCCAGTACCTGATCGGGATCCCACGCCCGCGGTGATCTCTTGGGATCAGCGGCGGCTGTGCGCGGCCACGATCCGGAGCACGGCACGTTCCAGCGCGTAGTCGGCGTCGGCCGCCACACCCTTCACGTCGGCGTTGAGCCCCGCGACCACCTGCATCGCGTCGGCGAGCCCGGCCTGGTCCCAGCCGCGCGACTGGGCCTGCGCCTTCTTGATCTTCCACGGCGGCATGCCGAGCGGCCCGGCCAGGCTGAACGGGTCGGCGCGCCCCACGGCGGACACCCGCGCGACCGTGCGCACCGCGTCCGCCAGCGCGTCCGCGACCAGCACGTGCGGCACGCCGAGCTGCATGGCCCAGCGCAACGCCTCCATGGCACCCGCCCGGTCACCGACGACGGCCTTCTCCGCGACGGCGAACCCCGTCACCTCGGCCTTGCCCTGGTGGTAGCGGCGGATCTCCTCGACCGTCACCTTGCCATCGGTGTCGGAGACGAGCTGTGACGAGGCAGCGGCGAGCTCGCGCAGGTTCGTGCCCACGGCGTCGATGAGCGTGGCGACGGCCTCCGGGTCGATCTTGCCGCCCGCCCGCCGCACCTCGTTGCGCACGAACGCCTCGCGCTCACCGGACTTGGTGACCTTGGCGCACTCCGTGACCGCGGCACCGGCCTTCTTCAGCTGTCCGGGCAGGTCCTTGGCCGCCTTGCTGCGACCACCGCCCGTGTGCACGACGACGAGCGTGACTCCGTCCGCGGGCGCCTTGACGTAGGAGAGCACCGTGTCGGCGACCTCCTTGCTGATGTCCTGCCCGTTCTGCAGGACGATCACGCGCCCCTCCGCGAACAGCGACGGGCTCACCAGTTCGGCCAGCTCCGGAGCCGTGAGATCAGTCACCTGGACGCGGGTCAGGTCGGCGGTCGAATCGACCTCGCGGGCAGCCTCGAGAGCCGCCCGAACAGCACGTTCGACCAGCAACTCCTCCTCGCCGATGACGAGGTGCAGTGACTCCGGTGCGCTCACGCTCCGCATCTTCCCACGTCCCGAATCGTGGACGATGGTGGCTGACCAACGGACAGGTGCCGTAGGTTGGTAGCCACAACTGAACACCGCTCATCCAGAGGGGCAGAGGGAACGGCCCGACGAAGCCCCGGCAACCGGCGTCACCGCTATGCGCAGAACTGTGCGTAGAAGACGATCACGGTGCCAATTCCGACCCGTTCGATTTCGCGGGAAAGATGAGGAGATACCTCGCGATGACTGCTGTCTCTGTGCCTACGAGCACCAAGTTCGACCTCGGCCCCGCCCGGGCACTGCTGTGCCGTGAGTGCGGAAATGAAACCCCTCTCGCTCCTGAGTACGCCTGTCTCGAGTGTTTCGGGCCGCTGGAAGTGGCCTACGACTTCGGGAAGATCCGGCGCGAGGACATCGAGGCCGGCCCCAGGTCGATCTGGCGCTACCGCGGCCTTCTCCCTGTTCCGTCCACTGTGGAACAGCACCCGAACACCGATCCCGGCGGCACCCGCCTGGTCGAGGCGCACAACCTCGCCAAGGCCCTGGGCGTCCGCAAGATCTGGGTGAAGGACGACACCGGCAACCCCACCCACTCGTTCAAGGACCGCGTCGTCGGCGTCGCGCTCGCCGCCGCCCGTGAACTCGGCTTCAAGGTGCTGGCCTGCCCGTCCACCGGCAACCTGGCCAACGCCGTCGCCGCGGCCGCCGCCCGTGCGGGCTGGAAGTCGGTCGTTCTCGTTCCCTCCAACCTCGAGCGCGCCAAGATCCTCATGAGCGCGGTGTACGAAGGCGACCTGATCGCCGTCGACGGCAACTACGACGACGTGAACCGCCTCGCCCAGGAACTCGCCGCGGAGAACGAGGACTGGGCGTTCGTGAACGTCAACGTCCGCCCGTACTACGCGGAAGGCTCGAAGACGCTCGGCTACGAGGTCGCCGAACAGCTCGGCTGGCGCCTGCCCGACCAGATCGTCGTGCCGATCGCGTCCGGCTCGCAGCTCACCAAGGTCGACAAGGCGTTCCGCGAACTCGGCCAGCTCGACCTGGTCGAAGCCACACCGTACAAGGTGTTCGGCGCGCAGGCCACCGGCTGCTCCCCGATCTCGGCCGCCTTCAAGGCGGGCCACGACGTCATCCGCCCGGTCCGCCCGGACACGATCGCCCGCTCGCTGGCGATCGGCGCCCCGGCCGACGGCCCGTACGTGCTCGACGCCGTGCGCCGCACCAACGGCGCCATCGACGACGTCACCGACGAAGAGGTCGTCGAGGGCATCAAGCTGCTCGCCCGCACCGAGGGCATCTTCGCCGAGACCGCCGGCGGCGTGACCGTCGCGACGGCGAAGAAGCTGTTCGAGTCGGGCCAGCTCGACCCGGACGCCGAGACCGTGCTGCTGATCACCGGCGACGGCCTCAAGACCCTCGACGCGCTCGGCGACACGATCGGCCCGCGCGCGACGGTCCCGCCGTCCGCCGAGGCCGTCATCAAGGCACTGGGTTCACCTCGTTAGTCACCTCCCTTCGGTTCGGGGACGCGCCCGCGTCCCCGAACCGCGTTGTGCTGCGAGGACATTCGTGAGCCTCGGCGTTGCGAAACCTTCCGAGCGCTCGAACGAAGAGGCCCCGGCGCGGTCCGCTCAGGTCCACTGAACGCGGTGGCTCACAGGGAGATCGCGTCCGTCCTGAGCCAGCCCGTGCGCGGAAAGCGTTGCAGGCCGTCCACGACGTGCGGGCCAACCTGCTCCACGTTCGCGCGCCACGCCACGATCCGTTGCGGCCACGGGGCTTCCGCCTTGAGCGCGTTGTAGTGGTAGTCGTGCCAGACGTCCGGCGCGATCCGCAGGCCGTCGTCGAACACGTGCTCAGCAACGAGGTCGTACGCCTCCTCCCGAGTCGCGGCCTTCGTCGGCGGCAACACATGTGTGGTTGTCGCCCGGTATGTGACGGCGCGTGTGCCGTCTTCGAGCGTTTCGCAGATGTAGTAACCGAAATCGGGCTTGAGCTCGTCGTGTGGCCACGGCGTCGCCGAGTAGTTCGTCTGCCACAGCGCCCATGCGAGTCCTGGCGTGCCGCCGGGAATCGGGTAGCGCGCGTTGAACAACCTGACCCAGACCATCTCTTCTCCTTCGTACGATTCGGTTTCCCGGCAACACCGCCAGGTCTCCGTCCTTGTCCGTGCGCAACACCAACGCACCTCCCGTCCGCAACACGTCGAGGACGTGCGGACTCGGATGCCCGTACCTGTTGCCCGTGCCGACGCTCACCAGCGCCACCTGTGGCCGCACCGCCTTGAGGAAGGCGGGCAGCGAGTACCGAGAACCGTGGTGCGGCACCTTGAGCACCTCGGCGTTGAGGTCCCTCTCCCCCAGCAACGCCGCCTGGCCGGCCAGTTCGACGTCGCCGGTGAGCAACACCCGGCCTGCTCTTGTGTGGGCCTTGAGCACGAGCGAGTAGTCGTTCACCGTTGTGTTCTCGTCCTGGGCGACCGGCGGCCGCCTCGGACCCAGCACCTCCAACTCCAGTCCTGGCAGGGCGAACCGCTCGCCCGCCTTCGGCTCCACGACCCGCACGCTCTGAGCGCGGGCTCGTTGGCTGACCTCCCTCCACGCCCACGCGGGCTCCTTGAGCGGCCCGACCGCGACCGCCCCCACCGCACGCCCGGTGAGCACGGCGGCGAGACCGCCGATGTGGTCCGCGTGCAGATGCGTCAGCACCACCAGCGGAATCTTCTTGATTCCCAACGTCTTCAGACACCGGTCGACCGCGCCGGGATCAGGCCCGGTGTCGACCAGAACCGCCGTGTCCGCCGTGTCGGTGGCCAGGACCAGCGCATCGCCCTGGCCCACGTCGCAGCTGACGACCTTCCACCCTTCGGGCGGCCAGACCGGCGCCACGACTCTCATGGGCACCAGCACCACGAACGCGCCGACGAGCACCGCGACGACCAACGTCCGCGTCTTCTTGAAGCGCAGCAACAACACGACCGCGGCAGTGACGGCGGTCAGCGCGATCGCACCGGCCCAGCCGGCGGGCCAGCCGACCGCCGCACCGGGCACGGACGCCGCCTGCCGTCCGACCTGGATCAGCCAGGTCACCGCGGGCCCGGCGACGTGGGTGATGACCTCGGCCGCCCAGGGCGAGAGCGGCGCGACGGCCGCCGCCAGCACACCCAGCACCGTCGCCGGCGCGACCACCGGCCCGGCGACCAGGTTGGCCACCACCGACACCAGGCTCACCTGCCCGGACAGCCCCGCCACCAGCGGAGCCGTGGCGAGACTCGCGGCCATCGGCACGACGATCGCCTCGGCCAGCCCGTTCGGCACACCGCGCCGTTTGAGCGCCCGTGCCCACCGCGGCGCGACGAGCACCAACGCCGCCGTCGCCACCACGGACAACGCGAACCCCGGATCACCACCCAGCGCCGGATCGTGCAGCACCAGGACGAGCACCGCGGTCGCGAGGCTCGGCACCGCGGACCGTTGCCGGCCCAGCACCAGCCCCACCAACGCGACGGCGCCCATGACCGCGGCCCGGAGAACACTCGGTTCCGGCCCTGCCAGGACGACGAACCCGACCAGCGCCGCCAGAGCTGACAGCGCCGCCGGACGTGGGCCGAGCCGCCTCGTCAGGAGGTAGACCGCACCGCAGATGATGGCCAGGTTCGCCCCGCTCACGGCGAGCAGGTGAGACAGGCCCGCCGTGCGGAACTCGTCCACGATGCGCGGCACCATCTGCTCGGTGTCGCCCACCACCAGCGCCGGCAGGAGACCGGCTTCCTCGGCGTCCAGCACTGTGCTGGCTTGCCGCAGGCCGTCACGGAGTTCGTCGGCCCAGCTCTGCCAGGCCGGCGGCGGTTGCGGGTCGCCCGGTGGGCCTCGCACCCGCAGCAGTGCCGACGCCAGGTCGCCACCTCGGGGCGGGGCGAGCGTGCCTTTGACCGTGACCTTCTGGCCTGGCAACAGATCCCGCCACCTGTCCGCCGGGGCCAGCAACACGAGTTGGGCACCGTTCGCGGTCGCTCTGATCACGACGTTCTCCACGCCTGCCTGGGTTCCGCCGAAGCCCGCGGCCCGGATTCCCTTCGGTCTGGTGGTGAGCTCGACGGTGAGAGTGGTGCCGCGGCCTTCGCCGGCGGCCAGGCGAAGCGGATGGGACTCGGCCCGCAGGACGTGTCCGCCCACCCAGGCCGCCGCGAGCGGACCGGAGATCAGGAGGGCTATCGCGCAGGTCCTGGTCCACCACGCTCTTCGCCACGCGATCAGGCCTACGGCTCCTGCGGCCAGGCCGGTGATCGCCGCTGCCTGCCAGCTCACGAAGAGCCCGGCCACGGCGGTGGTCCAGACTGCCGCGGCCGCTGGGACCAGGCGGTAGTCGTGGGTCAGCGGGTGTTTGAGGGACATCGGGGCCTCCCCTGCGCTGTGGGAGGTCTCGGATCAGCGGTGGGGCTGCCCTGACGAGGTTGGGGCAGCTTCGGAGGACGGGGCCGGGAGTGGCGTGGGAGCGCTTGCGGCTGGATCTGGGGGCGTCGGGCCGCGGGGTGGTGCCAGGCGGTCTCGACGCTGGGGTGACGGGTGATGCGGACCGAGGGCATGGCCGGCTCCGATCGATGAGTGGGGCGCCCAGGGATGAGCGGGAATCGGGTGGCGGATCCGGGTGAGGAGTCACGGCAACCGGGTTCGGTGAAGCGGCGGCGGATTCAGGGCCGCAGCACGGTTGCCGCGCACATGCGGCAAGGACGCTGGCGGGAAGCCGGCGGGCGTGGGCTTGGTGGTGCAAGCGGAGCCGGTGGAGCTGGAGGCGGTGGGAAAGCGGCGGTCAGCAGGTGGCGGAAGGCTGTCCTCAGCGGGCGGGATCGGCGGCGAGGCGGGGTCGGGGAGCGGTGGACCGGGAACGCGACGGCCAGTGCGCGGGTGGCGTGGTTGTGGTCGGCTGCGAGGAACGGCGGGCCGGTCAGCTGGCGGTACTGCGCCCTGGTGCGGTGGTAGAGGGCCAGGGCTTGGGCGGCGAGGGTCATGCGTGGACCAGGTCGGCCAGCCTGGCCAGCTTCGATTCGCCGATGCCCTCCACGTCGCGAAGCTGGTCGACCGAGGCGAAGGGGCCTTTGCGGGTGCGGTGGTCGACGATGCGCTGAGCCGTCACCGGGCCCACGCCGGGCAGGGCGTCCAGTTCGGTCGCCGTGGCGGAGTTCAGGTTCAGCTTCGGCTGGGGCGCACCGGCCTGGGCCGCGCCGCCCTGGGGTGGAGGTGGGATCCCCACCGCTATCTGCTCGCCGTCGGTGAGTTTGCGGGCCAGGTTCAGGTTGTGGAGGTCGGTGCCCGGTTTCAGGCCTCCGGCCAGGCGGATGGCGTCGGCCACGCGCGCGCCGGACGGTGCGGTGATCAGGCCTGGGGTGGCCACCTCGCCGACCACGTTCACGACCAGTTCGGGCGCCGGGGCCGAAGTGCTCACCAGTGCCAGGTCCGGGGCCGGTTCGGCGGCGGGACTCTGCCACCAGCTGCCCAGGCCTATCACCGCGCACGCCACGGCCACGCCCAAGGCCAGCAGGCCTCGGCGTGGGAGGCGCGGCAGGGAGAAGCGGCGGCGAGGCGGGCCGTGTTCGTCCGAGTCCGCTGATCGTGCGTAGACCAGGGTCGGGTCGGCTCTCACCTTGTCGGCCAGGGCGGCCAGGCGTTCGGTCGGGAGGGTGTCCTGGTGGGAGCGGGGGAACATGCGAGCGACGTTACGGAGCGGGGTGGGCGGGGAGGTGGGGTTGGCTCCGGGGCTGTGGATTACTCGCGGGTTGTGGACAGGTCGCGATCACTCGGGCCGGGAAGACGGGGAATTGTCGGGGGTCTGTGGAAGACTGTCCGGTCCTCCCGGCAGCACCACGACGCCCAGCACGCCTGGGCCCGTGTGCGCGCCGATCACCGCGCCCACCTCCGAGATCACGCATCCCGTCGAGCCGGGCAGCCGTTCGTCCAGTCGGGTCGCGAGTTCCGCGGCGCGTTCGGGAGCGGCCAGGTGGTGCACGGCCAGTCCGACCGGCCCGTCACCCGCCGCGGCTGCCGCCAGGTCGACCAGGCGGCCCACGGCGCGGCTCATCGTGCGCACCTTCTCCAGCGGCACGATCCGGCCGTCGTCCATGTGCAGCAACGGTTTCACCGCCAGTGCGGTCCCCACCAGCGCCGCCGCCGTGCCGATCCGGCCGCCTCGGCGCAGGTGTTCCAGCGTCTCGAGGCAGAAGAACATCCGGGTCTGGGAAGCGGCCGAGGAAGCGGCCTCCTCCACCTCGGCGTGCGAGCCTCCAGCGGCCACGGCCGCGCACGCGCGCAACACCGAGAACCCGAGCCCCATGCCCGTCGACCGGGAGTCGACGACGCGAATCCGCGAGGGACCGACCTCCTCGGCCGCCAGCCGTGCGGCCTCCCACGTCCCGGACAGCTCACGGGAGAGATGCACGGACACGACCGCATCAGAGGACGACAAGGCCTCGCGGTAGACGGCGGCCATCTCGCCAGGCGTGGGACGGGACGTGGTCACCCGGCGGTGCTCGGCGAGGGCAGCGGCCAGTTCGAAGGGACCGAAGTCGACGCCGTCGAGGCGTCCGGCACCGTCCACCGCCACGTGCAACGGCACGACAGTGATCGCATGGCGCTTCGCGAACCCCTCAGGCAGGTATGCCGTCGAGTCGGTGACGATGGAGATGCGCACGAGCGACGAGCCTACGGGGCTCACTCCTCCGAGGGACTCAACGCCACGGGCGAGATGGTGTCCAAGGAAGAGATCAACTCCGCCATCGCCTTGCCCACCAGCTCGTGCCCTTCCCAGCCCCAGTGCATCCCGTCCGGATTTCCGGCACCGGACCGCACGTGCTCCCCGATCACGGCGGGCAGGTTCAGCAACGGCACATCCGCATCCGCGGCCCACCCCCGCACGGCGGCAACCGCAGCCGCGTGCCCCTGATGGGCGTACGCGTACGTAGCCGCGCGGTGCACCGACGGCACGATCCCGACCGCCGGCATCGTGTACTGAAGATTGCGGACCGACTGATGCATGTCCCGCAGATAGCGCGCGGTCAGCGCAGGAGGCAGCGACGCGCGCGTGTACGGCGCCAACCGCGGCTGCACGGCCTGATAACCCGCACGCACCCACCGCCGCAGCCAGTCCGGCCGCACATAACGCAGCCCCTCGCGCAGATACGTGGGCAACGGCGAGGGCAGCGTGTCCATGCTGCCCACCGCGAACACCAGCACGTCCGTGCGAGGCAGCAACGACCAGATCCGCGGATCCCCGGTCAACGCCCACCAGGCGTCCCGCGCCGTCCACCCGAACCCGGCCGCGAGCTCCGCCGATCCACCCAGCGCCTCGGCACAGATGTTGTGCCACAGGCGTGGATGATCAGCGGGCAACGGCCCGGAAGGCCCGAAGAACGACAGCGAGTCCCCGAGGACGAGCAGTCTCAACGCGTGGTGCCCGCGTTGTACGACGACAGCCGCCACCGGTCGTTGCGGCGGGTGAACACGGTCCAGTGGCAGTTCGAGATGCCGCCGAGCTGCGACCAGTTCGCCACCGGCAGTTCCAGCAAGCGGCCGGTCAACGCGCTGATCAGACCACCGTGCGCGCACAGCAGCACGGTCTCGGAGAACTCCGCGTCCACCTCGTTGACCACCTGGATGGCCCGTTCGGCCACCTCGACGCGCGACTCACCGTCCGGCGGCGCGAAGGTCGGATCGGTGCGCCACACCGTGACCGCACCCGGCCACTCCTGCTCCACCTCGGCCACGTTCAGGCCCTGCCACTTGCCCAGGTGGGTCTCGCGCAGCCGTTCGTCGATCCGCAGCGGAACGTCCGTCGACGAGGTGAAGACGCCAGCGGTGTTGCGCGCCCGTTGCAGGTCGGAGGCCACGACGATCTCCGGTTCGAACCCGGCGAGCACCGGCACGGCGAACCTGGCCTGGTTCAAGCCGGTCTCGGTGAGCGCCGAGTCCAGATGACCCTGCAGACGACCTGTCGCGTTGTAGTCGGTCTCACCGTGCCGCCACAGCACGAGCCTGGTCAGGGCCATCAGCTACCTCATTCAGCCGTGGAGTCCGCGGGAACGTCCGCTTCGAACTCGATGCGCGGGCAGTCCTTCCACAGCCGCTCCAGGCCGTAGAAGCTGCGCTCCTCGACGTGCTGCACGTGCACCACGACGTCGACGAAGTCCAGCAGCACCCACCGGCCCTCGCGGGCCCCTTCGCGGCGCACCGGCTTCGTGCCGGCCTCCCGCAGCTTCTCCTCGATGTTGTCGACGATCGCGCCGACCTGCCGCTCGTTGGGAGCGGACGCGATCACGAACACGTCGGTGATCACGAGCTGGTCGGAGACGTCGAGCACCGTCACGTCGTGCGCCTTCTTGTCGGCCGCTGCGTTCGCCGCGACCAGCGCCAGCCGTCGTGCCTCGTCGGTGGCTGCCACGTCACTCCTCTGACTTCCGGCGAGCGTCGATACGCCCACACGAGTTACTGAGGGTACCGGCGCACGCCAACGGGTACTTCACACCCACGCATGACGAAGGCCACCTCAGCGCCCTGAGGTGGCCTTCGCCGGTGCCGAAGCCTTAGAGCGGGCGGACCTGCTGGGCCTGCGGCCCCTTCTGGCCCTGTCCGACCTCGAACTCGACCTTCTGGTTCTCTTCGAGCGAACGGAAACCCTTGGACTGGATCTCCGAGTAGTGCACGAAGACGTCAGCCGAGCCGTCGTCGGGCGCGATGAAGCCGAAGCCCTTTTCGGCGTTGAACCACTTCACGGTGCCTGTAGCCAAAGTCTTGCCTTCCACGAACCAGCAACAACCCGCTGATTGTTGCTCCCCGAGCGCTCGGATGCACGCAAAATCCACTCGAACGTGGTTACGACTCGGAGTACAGGCCTGTTTTCGCGATGTATTGGACGACACCGTCGGGGACCAGGTACCAAACGGGCTGACCCGATGCGGTACGCGCGCGGCAACCGGTCGAAGAGATCGCCATGGCCGGGACCTCGACGAGCGACACGGACCCCGGCGGCAGGTGCCGGTCGTTCAACGTGTAGCCCGGACGGGTGACGCCGATGAAGTGGGCCAGTTCGAACGCGTCCGCCGCGCGTTTCCACGACAGGATCTGCTCCAGCGCGTCCGCGCCCGTGATGAAGAACAGGTCGGCGTCCGGGTACTGCTTCTTGAGGTCTGAGAGCGTGTCCACGGTGTACGTGGGGCCCTCGCGGTCGATGTCGACCCTGCTGACCGAGAAGCGGGGGTTGGAGGCCGTGGCGATGACCGTCATCAGGTAGCGGTCCTCGGCGGCGGAGACCTCCCGCGACGACTTCTGCCAGGGCTGTCCGGTCGGCACGAAGATCACGCGGTCCAGGTCGAACCTGGCCTGCACTTCGCTGGCGGCCACGAGGTGGCCGTGGTGGACGGGATCGAACGTGCCGCCCATGACGCCGATGCGCATCGAAACAGCGTAGACCGGCGTCGGGCCGCTCCCATGGCCTGACGCCGGTCGTGCTGATCACACCGCACGGCCCAGGGGGAGGACGGGCCGTTCGGGTCGCGGCTCACCCCGAAGCAAAGCCGCGCGCACTGGAGGAACGCGCGGACCGGTCCCCCATTACGCGGATCGGCCCAAGATTTTTTCTCACCAGGCCACGACGAGCCTCAGCGGGCCTCTGACCAGCGATCCCTTGCGGAACTCGACGGGTTCCGCGAGCCGCAGACCGGGCATCCGGCGCAGCAACGTGCCCAGGGCGACCTGCAGTTCCATCCTGGCGAGCTGCGAACCGAGGCAGAAGTGGATGCCGTGGCCGAACTGCATGTGCTGGCCGACCTCGCGTTCCAGGTCCAGCTCGGCGCTGTTGGCGTACATCGCCTCGTCGTGGTTCGCCGACGACACGACCACCAGCAGGGCGTCGCCCTCCTTCACCAGCGCGTTGCCGACCTGGACGTCCTCGGTCGCGATGCGGGGGAAGCCGGCGCCGCTGCCCAGCGGGATGAACCGCAGCAGTTCCTCGATCGCGTTCGGCAGCATCGCGGGGTCGTCTTGGAGGCGCTTCATGGCGTCCGGGTGGTCGAACAGCGTCACTACGCTGTTCGCGAGCATGTTCGCCGTCGTCTCGTGCCCCGCGACCAGCAACGTGATGCCGAACCGGACGAGTTCGTCCTCGCTGAGCCTGTCGTCGTTGTCGCGGGCGGCGACGAGCGCGCCCATCAAGTCGTCCGTGGGGTGCGCACGGCGTTTCGCGACGAGGTCGGTGAAGTAGGCGTGCAGCTTCATCACGCCGTCCATCGCCTCTTCAGGCGTGTAACTACCGACCGTGGTCAGCGCCTGGTTTGACCACTTGCGGAAGTCGGCGCGGTCCTCGAACGGCACGCCGAGCAGTTCGCAGATGATCGTGATCGGGAACGGCATGGTGAAGCCCTCGACCAGGTCACCGGGGTTGTCCAGGCGGTCGAGCAGCTCGTCGGTGATCTGCTGGGCGCGCGGCCGCAACTCCTCGATCCGGCGCACCGTGAACGCCTTGGACACCAACCGGCGCATGCGCGCGTGGTCCGCGCCGTCGTGCGTGAGGATCGATCCGCCTGGCGCGATGAGGGGCTGCATCCGCGGCACGTCCTGGTCGACCGTCCGCGCGCGGCTGAACCGAGGGTCGCCCAGGACGAACTTCGTCTCTTCGTAGGACGTGACGAGCCAACCCTCGCCGCCGTACGGGTACGTCACGCGCGTGACGGGCTCATCACGCCGTAGACGTTCGTAGGTCGGATCGAGGGTCAGGCCGTCAGTTTCGGAGAACGGGTAGGTGGGAGCCATGTCTCCGAACGTAGAGCTACGCCTTCGGGCGTGTGTGTCCTTCGCCCCACACGACCCATTTAGAGGACGTCAGCTCGGTCAGGCCCATCGGGCCGCGGGCGTGCAGCTTCTGCGTGGAGATGCCGATCTCCGCACCCATGCCGAACTCCGCGCCGTCCGTGAAGGCCGTGGAGGCGTTGACGAACACCGCCGCCGCGTCCACACGGGCCGTGAACCTGCGTGCCGCCGCCACGTCGTTCGTGACGATGGCCTCGCTGTGGCCGGAGCCGTACGTCGCGATGTGCTTCACCGCTTCGTCCAGCGAGTTGACGACCTTCGCCGCGATGTCGAGGCTCAGGTACTCGGTGCCCCAGTCGGCGTCGTTGGCCTCTAGAACGCCGTCCTGCTGTGCGAACTGATCGTCGCCGTGGATGGTCACGCTCTCCTGCTGCAACGCCTTGGTGATGCGCGGGACGAACTCGTGCGCGACGTCCTTGTGCACGAGCAGGGACTCCGCCGCGTTGCACACGCTCGTGCGCCGCGTCTTGGCGTTGAGGACGATCGCCTCGGCCATGTCGAGGTCGGCGTTCGCGTCCACGTAGACGTGGCAGTTGCCGACGCCGGTCTCGATCGTGGGAACCGTCGCCTGTTCGACGACGGCGTTGATCAGACCTGAGCCACCGCGCGGAATCACCAGGTCCACCAGGCCGCGAGCGGTGATGAGGTGCGTGACGGACGCGCGGTCGTGGCACGGCAGGAGCTGCACGCAGTCGGCCGGCAGATTCACGCTTTCGAGTGCGTCGCGCAGGACGGCGACGAGCGTGGTGTTGGAGTTCTCGGCGGTCGAGGAACCGCGCAGCAGTGCGGCGTTGCCGGACTTCAGCGCGAGGCCGGCGGCGTCGACCGTGACGTTCGGGCGGCCCTCATAGACCATGCCGACGACGCCCATCGGGACGCGGACCTGCTTGAGCTCCAGCCCGTTCGGGAGGATGCCGCCGGTGATCACCTGGCCGACCGGATCACCAAGGCGCGCAACGGTTTCCAGGCCGGTCGCGATGCTGTCGACGCGATCGTCGCTCAGGGTGAGGCGGTCCAGGATGTTGTCCGGGAGACCTGCTGCTTCGCCTGCTTCGAGGTCCTTCTGGTTGGCCTCGATGATCTCTGGCGCGCGCTTGCGGAGCGCGGCGGCCATCTCGTAGAGCGCGGTGTCCTTGCGCTCGCGGGTGGCGAGGACGAGTTCGTCGGCGGCGACACGGGCGCGGCGAGCTGCCGCGTGCACCTGATCGCGCAGGTCATCAGTCACGTCATACAGCTTACGACCTGCGACAATCACAATTGTCAGAGTGGCCTGGCAAGCTTGGCCCTCATGGACGACATCGCGTTGCGAGAACTGGCGGAGGAACGGCTCCGGGCACTGGCGGGCCCGGAGGCGGTGCTGCGCGAGGACCAGTGGACCGCGATCCACACCCTGGTGGCCCAGCGCCGCCGGGCTCTCGTCGTCCAGCGCACGGGCTGGGGCAAGTCTGCCGTGTACTTCATCGCCACGGCGTTGCTGCGTGAGCTCGGTGAGGGCCCCACGATCATCGTGTCTCCGTTGCTGGCGTTGATGCGCAACCAGATCGACGCGGCGGCACGGGCCGGTGTGCACGCGGTGACGATCAACTCGGCGAACCCCGGCGAGTGGGACGCCGTGCAGGAGCAGGTCGCGGCCGGCGACGTCGACGTGCTCCTGGTGAGTCCGGAACGGCTGAACAACCCTGATTTCCGCGACGCGGTGCTGCCGTCGCTGACGGCGTCGGCCGGTCTGCTCGTCGTCGACGAGGCGCACTGCATCTCGGACTGGGGGCACGACTTCCGGCCGGACTACCGCAGGCTGCGGACGTTGCTGACGGAGCTGCCCTCGGGCGTGCCGGTGCTGGCGACGACGGCGACGGCCAACGACAGGGTGGTCCACGACGTCACCGAGCAGCTGGGGCTCGGCGCCGACGAGGGCACCCTGGTGCTGCGCGGGCCGCTGGACCGCGACAGCCTGCGTCTGTCGGTCGCCCTGCTGCCCACGGCGGAGTCGCGCCTCGGGTGGCTGGCCGAACAGCTCGACCGCATGCCCGGTTCCGGGATCATCTACACGCTCACGGTCGCGGCGGCGGACGACATCGCGGCGTTCCTCGCCTCACGCGGCTTCGCGGTGGCCTCGTACTCGGGCAAGACCGACCCCGCCGAACGGGAACGCGCTGAGGAGGACCTGCTCGGCAACAAGGTCAAGGCGCTCGTCGCCACCTCGGCCCTCGGCATGGGTTTCGACAAACCGGACCTCGGGTTCGTCGTGCACGTCGGCGCCCCGTCCTCCCCGATCGCGTACTACCAGCAGATCGGCCGCGCGGGCCGCGGTGTCGAGCGGGCCGAGGTGGTCCTGCTGCCGGGCCACGAGGACCGCGACATCTGGGCGTACTTCACGTCGCTGGCGTTCCCGCCCGAGGTGGTGGTGCGGCAGGTGCTGTCCGCGCTCGACGGCGCGAGCAAACCGCTCTCCACGGCGGCGCTGGAACCGATGGTCGAGCTGTCGCGCGGCAGGCTCGAGGTGGTGCTGAAGGTGCTGGACGTCGACGGCGCGGTCCGGCGGGTGCGCGGTGGCTGGGAGTCGACGGGCCGGCCGTGGGAGTACGACGGTGAGCGGTACGCGCGCATCGCGCAGGCGCGCAAGGCCGAGCAGCAGGTGATGATCGAGTACCAGCGCACTGACGCGTGCCGGATGAAGTTCCTGCAGGACCAGCTGGACGACCCGACCTCGCACGACTGCGGGCGTTGTGACAACTGCACCGGCGAGCGGTTGTCGGTCGAGGTGTCCGAGGTGGCGGCGGAGGCCGCTCGCGAACGGCTGCTGCGCCCCGGCCTGGACGTGGCGCCGCGCAAGATGTGGCCGACGGGCATGGGCGCGATCGGCGTCCCGCTGTCCGGCAAGATCCCGGCGACCGAGGTGGCGGCGACGGGCCGGGCGCTCGGCCGCCTGACCGACATCGGCTGGGGCAACCGGCTGCGCGACCTGCTCGCCGACGGCGCCGACCGCGGGATCCCGGACGACGTGTTCGCGGCCTGCGTGAAGGTGCTGACGGCGTGGGGCTGGGACGAACGGCCGGTCGGCGTGGTGACGGTCGGCTCGCGCCGGCGCCCTGAGCTGGTCGGCAGTTTCGGCCAGAAGATCGCGTCGATCGGGCGGCTGCCGTTCCTGGGCACCGTGTGGCTCGGTGAGTCGACGCACCGGGCCAACAGCGCGCAACGGCTGGCCGGGCTGGTGCAGGCCGGCGAGGTACCGGACCTGTCCGGTGTGGACGGTCCGGTCCTGCTGGTGGACGACCACATCGACACCGGGTGGACGATGACGGTGGCGGCTCGGATGCTCAGGAAGGAGGGGGTGTCCGCGGTACTGCCGTTCGCGCTGGCGGTGACGAACTGACCCCCTCCGCCGAGGGACTAGCAGTTGTGGATGGCCGAGGTCGCGGACGACACCACCAGGTCCACGCCGGGCAGGGTGATGTGGGCGCCGTTGACCTTGAGGCCGCCGGGGACCGGAACCTGTTCGTTGATCACGATCTTGCCGCCGGGCAACGAGATCGTGGTGTTGGGTGCTGTCGCGACGGGAACGGCGACGCCGGCGACCGTCAGCGCGCCGATGGTGACGTTGCCCGTCGTGGTGCCGCAGGCGCTGCGGGAGGTTGCCACCACGTCTCGCAGGGCCACCAGGCTGATGCCCAGTTCCGCCACGGACGTGCGGGTGGTCGAGGTGCCGGGGGCCAGGGTCGTGGTCACCGACGTGCACAACGCCCAGGCTCCTACCGGGGCTGAGACCGTTGCGGCGCAAGGTGGTGCGGTGGTGGCGGCTTTGGCCGTGCGGACTTCGCCGGTGTCCGGCGTCGGCGCGACGGTGAGGCCCGCCGCCTTGCCGGAGAGGCCGAAGCCTCGGCCTGTCAGGTGGCGCAGGGCGAGCGTGGCAGAGGTGTTGCTCGGCTCGTAGAACTGGTCGCCGGTGAACATCGCTGTCACGGGCACGGTCGCCGCGGCGTTGAGCGGTTGGTCCGGGGAGGCGATCGTGCACTCCGCCAGGCCCGCGGCGTCGGTGGTGTCCACACAGGACTGGGTGCCGCCCAGGGTGAGCTGGATGCCGCGTCCGGCGACCGGGGTGGCGTCGTCCTCGGTCAGTTTGGCGGACAGACGGGCCGGTTCGGCGTTGGCCACCTTGGTGTCGCCCTGGTAGGTCAGGCTGGTTTCTTCTTTGGTCACCGCGAAATCTGTGGCGGCGTTGGACGGGAGGAGGCCCTTGCTGCCGGCGAACGCCGCGGTCAGCTGGTAGGTGCCTGCCGGTTCGCCGGGCGTCAGGGAGCAGGAGGCGACGCCGTCTGCGTTCGTGGTGCCGGTGCAGGTTTCGGCGTTGTTCAGCTTGAACTCCACCGGCTGGGACGCGACCGGGGTGCCGGGGCCGGTCAGGGTGAGGCGGGCGGACGTCGTTGCCGGGTCGTGGAAGTCGCCGGTCAGGGCGCCGGTGTAGGTGAGCGTGGTCGGTTTGCGGGTGACCGCGAACTGGACCTCGGTGCTCGACGGCTGGTGGGTCACGTCGCCGCCGTAGCCGACCGCCAGCGGGTAGGTGCCCGCGGACTCGGCCGGGGTGATCGAGCAGGTCGCCCGGCCGTCGGTGTCGGTGGTGCCGACGCAGGTCTCGTCGGCGTTGAGGCGGAACACCAGCTGGGCCTCCGGCACCGGGCCGGTCGCGGTGGTGAGGCGGGCGGAGAGGGTCACCGGGTCGCCGGTGAACCCGGACGTGGGGCCCGTGTAGGTGATCGTGGTGGATTCGACCAGGTAGCTGATGGTCACGGACGGCTCGTCTGCCGTTTCGCCGGTGGAGAAGTTCGACGTGCCGGCTCCTGCCCGGGCGGAGCCGTTGCCGCCGGAACCGCCGTCC
Source organism: Lentzea sp. NPDC092896 (assembly GCF_044754905.1). Lineage (NCBI taxonomy): Bacteria > Bacillati > Actinomycetota > Actinomycetes > Pseudonocardiales > Pseudonocardiaceae > Lentzea > Lentzea sp. NPDC092896. The sequence continues at coordinate 173,260 of NZ_JBIVPX010000014.1, read as the reverse complement.
ACGGCGACGATCAGCGGGGTCGGCGCCTGGGCACCGGACGCGCCTCCTCCGCCGCCGTACCAGCCACCGCCGCCTCCTCCGCCGCCGCCACCGCCCGCGGTCGCGGGGTTGCCTGGCGCGCCCACTCCGGCGAGGCCGAGGATGCCTGGGAAGCCGGGGAATCCGCCTGGGCCGGGGATGCCGGGCGCGCCGCCGTTGTTGTCACCGCCGTTGCCTCCGTTGTTGCCGGAGAGGCAGCCGATCGCGAAGCAGCGTCCGCCGCCGCCTCCGCCGCCGGGGGCGACGAGGACCTTGTCGCACGACTGTCCTGAACAGATCCGGACGTCGCTCGCGCCACCGCCCGCACCGCCTGCGAACGGGGTGCCGAAGCCGCCGGACGCACCGCCGCCGTAGCCGGGGTCGCCGCCGGTCGCGCCGTTGCCGTCGCCGCCGTTCTGGCCCACGCCGACGACCAGTTGCGTCACGCCCGCGGGAACGGCCAGGTCCGCCTCGGACCGGTGGCCCGGTCTGCCGCTCGGAGCCGAGTCGTCGCCGCCGTCCGCGCCCTTGCCGCCGCGTCCGCCGATCGCGACGACGTGGAGCTTCCTGACGCCCGCGGGGATCGTGTAGGTCTGTTCGCCGCCGGTGGGCTGGAACGTCTTCGAGACGAAGTGGTCGGCGAGTGCCGATGGAGCGAACACGACGCTCGCGCCTACAAGGCCGATGGTGAGCGCCATCGCGAGCCTGGCTCGGGACATCGAGGATGCCTTCCGTGCAGAGGGTCCCCCGACCCGGCGAAAGGGTCTCGCAAAAGTAGTTCGGGATGACACGACCTTCACCCGAAAGCGAGTCGATGTGAGCCGTTTGGCCGTCAGGGCAGGAAACGCAGCACGGCGTCGCGGAACTCCTCGGGCCGCGTGCTGTGGATCCGGTGGCCCGCGTCGATCGTGATCAGCTCGGCGTGCGGGATCTCGGCGGCCATCGCGGCGAGCCGCTCCCCCGGAATGGTGCTGCGCGGACCGCCGCCGATCACCAGGGTTCGGGCCTTGATCGCAGAAAGGCAGTCCCACCACAGGGGATCGGAGGCGCGGAGCTGGGTCAGGACCGGGGACACCATGCCGCGGTCGAACTCGCGCCGGAGCAGGCCCTGCACGGCGAGGAACAGCGAAAGTCCGCGCCTCGGCGACCGGGACGGGCCTGATCGGGGCGGCACGGGCGGGTCTTCCAGGACGAGTGTGCGGACGCGGTCCGGCTCACGACCCGCCAGCAAAGCGGCGACGTGGGCGCCCAGCGAGTGGCCGACGAGGTCGAAGGCGGCGACGCCGAGTGCGTCGAGCACCCCCACGACGTCGCGCTGCACCGAGTCGAGGAGGTAGTCGCCGGTCCACGAGCTTTGGCCGTGTCCGCGCAGGTCCAGGGCGATCACCTCGCGACCGGACGCCACCAGGTCGCGGGTGAGCGAGGACCACGTCGCGGAACTGCTGGCCAGCGCGTGCAACAGCACGACGGCCGGACCGGATCCCTCACGGCGATAGGCGATGCGCACCCCACCGACGTCCACGGTGGGCAGTGAAACCCGTGCTGCCATTGCGAACCGTCCCCCGACGCGGTGTGGCACTGTCAGCGCCATGATTCCGGACGTCGTGCGGTACCGGCAGGCCGACCTCCTCTCCGGTCTGCACCGGCGGTTCGGACCGGTCGTGCGGGTGGGGCCGTACACCTACCTGCTCGGGCCGGAGGCGAATCAGTTCGTGTTCGGCAACTCCGAGCTGTTCGAGGTGGAACAGGCGTTCCAGTCGCTGGTGCCGGTGGACGGGCCCACGTCGCTGATCGTGAGCGACGGCGAGGACCACAAGCGGCGGCGCCGGTTCGTGCAGCCCGCGTTGGCGCACCGGCAGATCGCGAGCTACGTGCCGGTCATGCGCGCCAACGCCGAGGCCACGATCGACGGGTGGCGGCCGGGCGAGACCGTCGACGCGTACAAGGAGTTCCGCAGGGCGATCCGGCGCAGCACGATCCACGCGCTGTTCGGCGAGGAACTGGCGCAGGACTCGGACTTCTTCGGCGCGCACCTGCAGGTGCTGATCAACCTGATCGACCGCAACCCGGCGGTCGTCAAGGTGCTCAGGACGATGAAGTCCCCGACCTGGCGCAACGCGATGAGAGCGCGCCGAGCCGTTGACGCGCGGGTGTACAGGGCGATCGAGGAGACGCGTCAGGGCAAGACGGCCGGTGACGTGCTCACCTCTCTCGTGCAGGGCGACGGGCTGAGCGACCTGGAGGTGCGCGACCAGATCGTCACGCTGATCGCGGCCGGGTACGAGACGACCAGCGGCGCGATGGCGTGGGCGATGTTCAACCTGTTGCGGCACAACGGAGTCTGGGAGCGCGCACAGCAGGACGAGGACTACCTGGCCAACGTCGTCAACGAGACGCTCAGGCTGTACCCACCGGCGGTCGTGTCGGCACGGGTCGCCGCGCAGCCGTTCGAGTTCGCCGGCAAGAAGATCAAGCAGGGCACGTTCCTGCTCTACAGCCCGTACGTCACGCACCGGCTGGCCGAGGTGTTCCCGGACCCGCTGAAGTTCGACCCGGACCGCTGGGAGACCAAGCCGGCGCCGCACGAGTTCCTGCCGTTCGGCGGCGGCCCGCACCGCTGCGTCGGTGCCGGGCTCGCCACGACCGAGCTGACCGTGATGCTGAAAGTGTTGCTGGAGCGACCGAAACCCGAACTGCTCCCCCAGCGCCTCACGCCGACCGGCCTCGCCGCGATGCGCCCCAAGAACGGCCTCAGAATCCGAGTAGCAAGATGACCATCGACGCGAGACAGGCCAACGCGCGCACGTGGTTCCAGATCGTCCACATGCGCAGGTACTCGGGCCAGTAGGCGTCGTCGGTCCGTTCGAGACGGTTGTTCATCGGCACGTTGACGAACATCGTCAGCAGGAACGACCCGACGACGTAGAGCAGGCCTCCGACGATCCGCCCCTGGAAGACCTCAATGCCGCACAGGACGGCGGTGCCGAGGAACACCAGCAGGAACACCGGGTTCTGGATGCGGACGTTGATCCGGCGCATGGCCTCGCGGGCCTGCTCGGCAGGCAGGTCGGCCAGACCGGGCATGACGGCGACGGAGAAGGCGAAGAACACTCCGGCCATCAGACCGGTAGCGGCGGCTGCGATCAGCGTGATTGTCCCCATGGCACTCACTCTGACCTGCGAGCGTCGGACTCTCAATGACAATTCATCGCGCGGGCTTGCTCGTTCGTCCAGAATCAACGCCATGACGGACGCGCTGGGCGAGGCACTGCACCTGTTGAGGATGTCCGGCACCTTCTACTGCCGCAACGAGCTCACCGAGCCGTGGGGCCTGACCATGCCCGACATGGCGGACTGCCTCTGGTTCCACGTCCTCACCAGCGGCCGCTGCGACGTCGAGGTCGACGGTCAGGTCACCTCGCTCGAACCCGGCGACGTGCTGCTCGTCCCCGGCGGTCAGGGCCACCGGCTCTTCCACGGCGACGCCGAGTCGCCGATCGTCACGACGTTGCCGCACGAGTTCGAGACCGACAACTACGCGATCCTGCGACACGGCGGCGACGGTGCCATGACGCACCTCGTGTGTGGCGCGGTCCGCTTCGACCACCCAGCTGCAAAGCACCTCATCAACGTGTTGCCGCACGTGCTGTACGTGCAACGCGCCGACGACATGCGCGCCACGATCGACCTGATGGCCGCCGAGGCCCAGGCCGTGCGGCCCGGCGGCGAAGCGGTCATCACCAGGCTCGCGGACGTGCTGGTGATCCAGACGATCCGCTCGTGGCTCGCCAACGACCCGGCCGCGCGCACGGGCTGGCTCGGCGCGTTGCAGGACCAGCAGATCGGGCAAGCACTCGCGTTGATCCACCGCGATCCCGCCCAGCCGTGGACCGTAGAACGCCTCGCGCACCAGACGGCCATGTCCCGGTCGGCGTTCGCGGCGCGGTTCACCGAACTCGTCGGCGAACCGGCCATGCGCTACGTCACGCGGTGGCGCATGCACGTGGCGATGAACAGGCTGAAAGACCGCGACAGCACGGTCAGCGAGATCGCCCGCGGCCTCGGGTACGAGTCGGAGGCCGCGTTCAGCCGGGCGTTCAAACGGATCGTCGGGGTGTCGCCCGGTCAGGCGCGGGCAGGCTGAAGCAGATCCCAGCGGTTGCCGTAGAGGTCCTCGAACACGGCCACGCGACCGTAGACCTCGTCCCGCGGCTCCTCGCGGAAGTGCACGCCGAAAGCGACCATGCGGGCGTGGTCGCGGTCGAAGTCGTCGGTGTTCAGGAAGAACCCGACGCGGCCACCGGTCTGATCGCCCACTCGTGCCTGCTGCTGACCTGTGTCAGCCTGTGCCAGCAGCAGCGACGCCCCCTCCCCCGCCGAGACCACGACCCAGCGCTTGTCGCCCTGCGGAGTGTCCTCGACCAGCGTGAACCCGAGTCCCTCCACGTAGAAGCGGATCGCCTCGTCGTAGTCGCGGACCACCAACGTCACCAAACCAATAGATCGCACGGCGATGAGTATCGACGATCGGGAAGGTCTACCCGCACATGGCTGACTCACTCGTACTCCTGCATCCCGGTGGATTCGACCCTTCGGCGTTCGGACCGCAGCTCGACGCCCTCGCCGACTTCGCGTTGCACGCGCCCCATCGCGTGGATCAGGCCACTCAGGACCACACCGAGATGGCTCACGAGACCATCGAGTTCCTGGAAAGGACCGGACCCGCCCACCTGCTCGGCTGCAGCGACGGCGCCACGATCGCGCTCCTCACAGCCGTGCTCAGACCTGATCTCGTGCAACGGCTTGTGGTCGTGTGCGGCGTCTACCACCACGACGGCTGGGACCCGGCCACGGAACTCACGCCGATGCACCGCCGTTCGCCCGCCCTGACCGAGACAGACCTGACGAAGCTCCAGAACCGGACGCTGATCATGATCGGCGACGACGACGAAGTGACGTTGGAGCACGCCACGACCATGTACCGGGCGTTGCCGAACGCCGAGTTGGCGGTCGTTCCCGGCACGTCGCACGGGCTGCTGCACGAGAAACCCGCACTGTGCAACGCGATGATCGTCGACTTCCTGACCAATGAACCGGTTGAGACATACGCGCCGATTCGTCGCCGTATGTGATTGGGTGCGTCTATGGCGGTTACATCGCAGACGCATCGACTGCCCGTGCGCACGCTTGTCGCGTCGTCAGCCGGCAACGCGGTCGAGTGGTACGACTGGGGCATTTACACGGCCTTCAGCATCTACTTCGCCACGCAGATCTTCCCGTCCGGCAACGAGGCCGCGGCGCTGCTGAGCACGTTCGCGACGTTCGCCCTCGCCTTCTTCTTCCGGCCACTCGGCGGTTATCTGCTGGGCCGGTTCGCGGACATCAGAGGACGCCGGACCGCGATGCTGCTGACGATCGTGCTGATGTCCGGCGGATCGGTCGCGATCGGGCTGCTGCCGACGTTCGAGCAGGTCGGCTGGCTCTCCCCGGCACTGCTGGTGCTCGCCCGCATCGCCCAGGGCATGGCGCTGGGCGGCGAGGTGTCGAACGCGTCGGCGTATCTGGCGGAGATCGCGCCCGCTACCCACCGCGGCCGGTACTCGTCGTTCTTCTACATCTCGACCGGTGCGGCGGTGCTGATCGCGTCGCTGCTCGGGTTCTTCCTGTCGCGCAACCTCGACAAGGCCGCGATGGCCTCCTACGGGTGGCGCGTGCCGTTCCTGATCGGCGGCGTGCTGGGCCTGATCGGGTTGTGGCTGCGCCGGGAGCTCAAGGAGACGGAGCAGTTCGAGGAGAACAAGGCCAAGGCCGAGAGCCTGCGCAACCCGTTGATGATGACGCTCAAGGAGCATCCCAAAGCCGTCGGGCAGCTCATCGGCATCACGCTGCTCTCGACGCTGAGCTTCTACACGTTCTTCAGCGCACTGACGCCGTTCGCGGTGAAGACCAAGGGCGCCAACGACATCGACGTGTTCCTGGCGCTGTCGATCGGCACGGTCGTGTTCATCGCGCTGCAGTACCCGATGGGGTGGATGGCGGACCGCTACGGCCGCAAACCGCAGATGCTCGTGTGGTCGGCGGCGATGGCGTTGCTGGTGGTGCCGCTGTCGAGCCTGGTCAAACCCGGCCTGACGAACCTCGTGATCGTGTTCGCCGTGGGGCTCGGGCTCTACACGGCGATCACGTCGATCGCGCCCGCGATCATGAGCGAGCTGTTCCCGACCGAACTGCGCGGGCTCGGCATCGGCGCTTGGTACAACCTGACCGTCGCCGTGTTCGGCGGTACCGCCCCGCTGGTCATCCAGGCCGTGGGCGGCACCGTCTTCTTCTGGTACGTCGCGATCAGCGCGGTGATCACGTTCCTCGTCGTCCTCACGTTGCCGGAGACGAAGGGCGTGGAACTCACCTAGCCAGTGGCACCAGGTCATCCGCGTGCACGACCTCGCGGCGCTGCTCTTCGGGCAGGTCGTGGGACTTGCGGCCGATCAACGACGGGAGTTCCGCCGCGTCGTAGCCGACCACGCCGCGGGCCACGACCTCGCCGGCCAGGCTGACCAGTTCCACGACGTCGCCTGCCTCGAAGTCGCCGTCCACACCGGTGATTCCGGCGGCCAGCAACGAACGACGCCTGCCCACGACCGCGGCGACCGCGCCGTCGTCGAGGTGCAGGCGGCCGTTGGCGTCGGTGGCGTAGCCGAGCCAGAAGCGGCGCGCGGTGAGACGCGAACCCGTGGCGGCGAAGGCCGTGCCGACGTCGGCGGTGGTCAACGCGCGGCCGGCCTCAGCCGAACCGGTCAGCAGCACCGGAATGCCCGCCGACGAAGCCAGGCGAGCCGCGGCCAGCTTGGAGGCCATGCCGCCGGTGCCGAGGCCGGACGCGCCAACGGTGCCGGCCTGCACACCGTCCACATCGGACGCCGACGCGACCTCGGAGATGCGCACGGCACCCGGCTTGCGCGGGTCACCCGAGTAGAGCGCGTCCACGTCCGACAGCAGGAACAACGCGTCGGCACCGACGAGGTGGGCCACCAGAGCCGCGAGACGGTCGTTGTCGCCGAAGCGGATCTCTTCGGTGGCAACGGTGTCGTTCTCGTTCACGACCGGAACCGCACCGAGCGCCAGCAGACGCGAGAACGTGCGCTGGGCGTTGCGGTAGTGGGCGCGGCGCACCACGTCGTCAGCGGTCAGCAGAACCTGGCCGACGGTCAACGAGTAGCGGCCGAACGAGTTCGCGTAGGCGTGCGCGAGAGTCAGCTGCCCCACGCTCGCGGCGGCCTGCTGGGTGGCGAGGTCGCGCGGACGGCGGGACAGCTTCAACGGCGCCAGGCCGGCGGCGATCGCACCCGAGGACACGAGCACGACCTGGCTGCCTGCCGCCGCACGAGCGGCGAGGGCGTCGACCAGCGCGTCCAACCGCGCTGGGTCGAGGCCACCTTCTGCCGTGGTCAACGAAGAAGAACCGACCTTGACCACGATGCGGTTCGCCGAGGCGACCGCGGTTCGAGCTTGTGAGACCGCGGGGGCCGTCACTGTGTTACTCCTCGCTGAGATCACCGTAGTCACCGGGCGCGCGGCGGGCCTTCTTCAGGGCCTTGCGCTCATGGGCGCCGATGCGGTCGTTGTTCTCGAGACGGATGTCCGTGCCACGTCCGGTCATCGTCATCGCGATGCCGGCCGGGGTGGTCGGTTCCCAGTCGAAGATCAGGTCGCCGATGGTGACCTGGCAACCGGGGACGGCGCCCATCTTCACGAGCTTGTCCTCGACGCCCAGCCTGTTGAGGCGGTCCGCGAGGTAACCGACGGCTTCGTCGTTGGAGAAGTCGGTCTGGCGGATCCAGCGCTCGGGGCGTTCGCCCTTCACGATGAAGCCACCCTCGACCGAGGGGTCCTCGGTCACGGTGAAGCCCTGGTCGTCCACGGCGGTCGGCCGCAGCACGATTCGGGTCGACTCCTTCTTCGGCTGGGCCGCGCGGTACTCGCGCACGACCTCGCCCAGCTTGAACGTCAGCTCCCGCAGGCCCTGGCGGGACACCGTCGACACCTCGAAGACCGGCAGGCCGCGGGCCTCGATCTCCGGGCGGACGATGTCGGCGAGGTCCTGGGCGTCCGGGATGTCGACCTTGTTGAGGATCACCACGCGCGGACGGTCCTCGAAGTTGCCGCCCAGCGCGGGCGTGTACTCCGAGAGTTCCTTCTCCAGCGCGTCGATGTCCGCGATCGGGTCGCGGCCCGGCTCGTACGTCGCGCAGTCGACGACGTGCGCGAGAACGGCGGTGCGCTCGATGTGGCGCAGGAAGTCGAGGCCGAGGCCCTTGCCCTGCGACGCGCCGGGGATCAGGCCGGGGACGTCCGCCATCGTGAAGATGGTCTCGCCCGCGGTGATCACGCCGAGGTTCGGGACCAGCGTCGTGAACGGGTAGTCGGCGATCTTCGGCTTGGCCGCGGACAGCACCGAGATCAGCGACGACTTGCCGGCCGACGGGAAGCCGAGCAGGCCGACGTCCGCGACGGACTTGAGCTCCAGCACCAGGTCCCGCGTCTCGCCCGGCTCACCGAGCAACGCGAAACCGGGAGCCTTGCGGGCCCTGGACGCGAGGGAGGCGTTGCCCAGACCGCCACGGCCACCGGCCGCCGCGATGAGCTGCGTGCCCTCACCGACGAGGTCCGCGACGATCTCGCCCGACTCGGTCAGCACGACGGTGCCGTCCGGGACGCGCAGGATCAGGTCGTCGCCGTTGGCGCCGTCGCGGTTCGCGCCGGCACCGGCCTTGCCGCTGGTGGCGGAGGCGTGCGGGCGGAAGTGGAAGTCCAGCAGGGTGTGCACCTGCGAGTCGACGACGAGGATGACGTTGCCGCCACTGCCTCCGTTGCCGCCGTCCGGGCCGCCGAGCGGCTTGAACTTCTCGCGGTGCACTGAAGCACACCCGTTGCCCCCGTTGCCGGCGGCAGCGTGGATCACCACCCGGTCTACGAAGCGGGCCACGGAAATACTTCCTCTCAAAGACTTTGGACAAACAACGAGGGGCGGAGCCGGATGACCGGTCCCGCCCCTCGCAGAGGTCTATCTACGTTGCGGAAACGGTCCTCAGACCGCGACCGGAACGATGTTGACGGTCTTGCGACCGCGCTTCGAACCGAACTCCACCGCACCGGGCAGCAGGGCGAACAACGTGTCGTCCTTGCCGATGCCGACGCCGACGCCGGGGTGGAACTTGGTGCCGCGCTGGCGGATCAGGATCTCGCCGGCCTTGACGACCTGACCGCCGTACCGCTTCACACCCAGGTACTGGGCGTTGGAGTCACGGCCGTTGCGGGAACTGGATGCACCCTTTTTGTGTGCCATGAGAAGTCAGGTCCTCACTTACCGGTGATGCCGGTGACCTCGACACGGGTCAGCTTCTGCCTGTGACCCTGCCGCTTGTGGTAACCGGTCTTGTTCTTGAACTTGTGGATGCGAATCTTCGGGCCCTTGGTGTGCTCGACCAGCTTGCCGGTAACCGAGAACTCCGCCAGGGCCGCCGCGTCTGCGGTGACGTTGGTGCCGTCGACCACGAGCAGCGCCTGGAGGGAGATTTCGGTGCCCGGCTCGCCCTCGAGCTTCTCGACCTCGACGATGTCGCCGACAGCGACCTTGTACTGCTTGCCGCCGGTCTTGACGATCGCGTACATCAGGACGGAAGTCTCCTGCTACTCGATGGTGACGGGCCATGCGCCAACCCGTCTGCGAAGGAAAACAGCAGAGGGGGCACACGACAGGACCCGTCGGATGGCGGGCCGTCCACAAGGTTACGGGAGTGGGTACTGCCGGAGCAAACTGGGGTGCCCTGATCACGTTCCCGCAGGCTGTGCGGTCCCTCACAAGCGAAAACCGGGGCCGCCCGCAGGCGACCCCGGTTCTCACTTTCCTCGCGTCAGTCCTCCTGGACCGGCGGTCCCGCGGGCCGCGACACGGCGCGGCGCCTGCGGGTGGTGGTGACCACCGGTGCGGGCATCTGGACCTCGGGCTGCTTGGGCACCTCGACGACGACGATCGGCGCGGGCGCCTCCGCCGCGGGGGCACCGGCGGCGCGCTTGGCCGCACGACGCCGCGGGCGTGCCGCGGGAGGCTCCACAGCGGCCACGGGGGCCGCGGCGACGGGCTCGGGTGCGGAGACCGGCTGCGGGGCCGCCACGGGCTCCTGCTCGGGCTCGACCACCAGCACGGGCCGCTGGGCACCGATGCGTCCCGTCACGAGCGGCCTCGCGACCTCGACCGGCGCCTCTTCGACGACGACCGGTTCGACGAGCTCCTCGGCCGCCTCCTCGATCACCTCGGGCTCGGCGTCGGTGACGACGGGCTCGACCTCGACGGGCGCCGGGTCCTCCGCGACCTCGTGCGGCACGTGACCGTTGAGCGCCTGCTCCTCGACCACGACCGCGTCGACCACGGCCTGCGGCTCCTTGTCGCGGCCGCGGCGACGACGGCGACGACGGCCGTGGGCCTCGTGCTCCTGGTCGGCCGCGACGAAGTCCTCGGAGGTGTCCTCGGGCTCGCCGGGCTCGACGACCTCGGGCTCGACCGGAGCCTCCGGCGCCTCGACGGACGCCTCGACGACCTCGGTGGTCTCGGCCGCCTGCTCGCCGCCACCCTTGTTGCGGCGCGACTTGCGGCCACTGCTCTGCTGCTGCGGCTGCTGCTGGCCGCCACCGTTGCCACCGCCGTGCGAGTGCACGGGCTCGGTGGACACGACGACGCCACGGCCGCGGCAGTGCTCACACGTCTGGCTGAACGCCTCGAGCAGGCCGGTGCCGACGCGCTTGCGCGTCATCTGCACGAGACCCAGCGAGGTGACCTCGGCGACCTGGTGACGCGTGCGGTCGCGGCCGAGGCACTCGGTCAGGCGGCGCAGCACCAGGTCGCGGTTCGACTCCAGGACCATGTCGATGAAGTCGATGACGATGATGCCGCCGATGTCGCGCAGCCGGAGCTGGCGGACGATCTCCTCCGCCGACTCCAGGTTGTTGCGCGTGACGGTCTCTTCGAGGTTGCCGCCGGAACCGGTGAACTTGCCGGTGTTGACGTCGATGACCGTCATCGCCTCGGTGCGGTCGATGATCAGGTAACCGCCCGAGGGCAGCCAGACCTTGCGGTCCAGTGCCTTCATCAGCTGCTCGTCGATGCGGTACTCGACGAACGCGTCGTTGTTGCCGACGTGCTTCTTCAGGCGGTCCTGCAGGTCCGGCGCCACGTGGCGGACGTACGAGTCGATGACCTCCCACGCCTCGTCGCCCTGGACGACGAGCTGGGCGAAGTCCTCGGTGAACAGGTCGCGGACGACCTTCACCAGCAGGTCCGGCTCCTCGTAGAGCAGCGTCGGCGCCTTGGTGGAGGTGCTGTCGGACTTCTCCTTGATGACCTTCCACTGAGCCTGCAGACGCGTGACGTCGCGGCCCAGCTCCTCCTCGGCGATGCCTTCGGAGGCCGTGCGGATGATCACGCCGGCGTCCTCGGGGACGACGCGCTTGAGGATGTCCTTGAGGCGCTTGCGCTCGTTGTCCGGCAGCTTGCGGCTGATGCCCGTGGCACCGCCGCCCGGCACGTAGACGAGGAAGCGGCCGGGCAGGCTGATCTGCGTGGTGAGGCGGGCGCCCTTGTGGCCGACCGGGTCCTTGGTGACCTGGACGAGCACCGAGTCGCCGCTGGAGAGCGCCTGCTCGATCTTGCGGGACTTGCCCTCGAGACCGGCGGCGTCCCAGTCGACCTCACCGGCGTAGAGCACGGCGTTGCGGCCGCGGCCGATGTCGATGAACGCGGCTTCCATGCTCGGCAGCACGTTCTGCACGCGGCCGAGGTAGACGTTGCCCACGATCGAGCCCGAGCCCGACGACGTGACGAAGTGCTCGACCAGCACGCCGTCTTCCAGCACGCCGATCTGGGTGCGGTCGCCGCGCTCGCGGACGACCATCGTGCGGGCCACGGCCTCGCGGCGGGCCAGGAACTCGGCCTCGGTCAGCACCGGGGCACGGCGACGGCCGGCCTCGCGACCGTCACGACGGCGCTGGCGCTTGGCCTCCAGGCGCGTCGAGCCGCGGATGCTGCGCACCTCGCTCTGCGCGGCCTCGGAGTCGGCCTTGTCGTCGCGCGCGTCCCGCGTCTCGCGGACGTGCACGACCGTGTTCGGCGGGTCGTCCTCGGAGGTGACCTCGTCCTCCGCGCCGGTCTTGCGGCGACGGCGGCGCCGGCGACGACGGGTCGAGCTCTCGTCGCCCTCGTCCTCCGCCTCGGCGGCGTCGTCGCTCTCGGCGGGCTCGGAGGCGTCCTCGGCCGCGGCCTCGTCGGTCTCCTCGCCGCCCTCGGCGTCCGTGCCCTTGCCGCGGCCTCGGCCACGACGGCCACGGCGGCGGCGACGGCGGCTGTCCGCCTCGTCGTCACCGTCGACCTCCGCGTCGGCGTCGGTCTCGGCGGCTTCGGCTGCCTCGAGCTCGTCCGCGGCGATCTCGCCGACGGACTTCTCCTCGACGACCGGCTCCTCCTCGACGACGAACGGCGAGGGCGGTGCCTTCGGCCGTTCGATCGGCTGAGGCGGCAGGAACACCGCGCTCGGCGCGGCGAAGATCGGCGCGAGCGCCGGTGCCTCGAACGCCGGGATCGCGGGTGCCTCGTAGTCCTCGGTGACCTCACCGGTGACCACGTCGTCCCAGTCGACGAGCGTTTCGGCGACCTTCAGCGCGACGTCGCGGCTGACGCTCGACTGCGCGCTCTTGGGGACCTCACCGAGGTCCGCCAGCGCAGTCATCACGTCCTTGCTGCTGACGTCCAGCAGTTTCGCCAGAGCGTGGACCCGCAACTTGTCCGGCAGGTCCGCCAGTTCAGGGCGTGCGGCAACCACGCCCTGCCCGCCGGTGACACCGGCAGGCTTGTCCTTGTTCGACATGCAGCTCCTCCACCCCCGGGCGCGTCCCGTGAGGACGCGGCCGCGCAGGGGCCTCTCTTGTCTCTCTCCACCGCTGCTCGCGGCGGGAATCCTTGCCTCGCGCGCAGTGGCGTGGCGCCTCACTGGGCGCACGCTTGCGCAGGTCCCACGACGACGCCGCTGTCAGCGCCGCTCCTCCTGTTTGCGCGTCACGGTTGACGTTCCTGCGCTCGTCAGGACTCTCTGTCCTGCTGGAGCGGGTCCACCAGCCTGCCCTCGCCGTCGAGCCGTCCCTGCGCCATCCGGGTTGCTCTCGCAGGTACCGGGGGCACGAGATCGGCCACGACGCGAAGCGCATTCAGCACGTCGTCGGGTCGCACGGTAGGCGTTACCTGCCGTACAACCGTCATGAGTATCCCACACGGTCGTGACAAAGCGGTGTCATCGTGTCCGGCGTCGCTCGAACGTGGTTCGACCAGCGCTGACACGACGGCTGGCCGCACGTCGAGCATCTTCGTGCCGTTCTTGGTGAGCCGCTCGACCTCGACGGACTCCGCCGCGAGGAAGACGCTCACCGCCTTCGCGAGATCATCGGGCTCGACGCCGTCGAGCTCGATCCGCCATTCGCTCGCGTCGATGCGCTCGGTGAGGTTGCCACCGCGCGCCTGGACGATGTCGACGACGTCGATGCCGGGTGGCAACGCCTCGTCGAGCGCGACCTTGAGCGCCTCCGGGTCGAGCTCCTCGACCACCGACACCTCGACGTACTCCGCCTCGCTCGCGACACCGGTCGGCGCGGCGCCGACCCACGACACCTTCGGGTGAGGGCTGAACCCCTGCGAGTACGCCATGGGTACGCCTGCCCTGCGCAGCGCACGTTCGAACGTGCGAGCGATGTCGCGGTGCGAAGTGAAACGCAGCCTCCCCCGCTTGGTGTAGCGAAGGCGCAGTTTCTGCACGGCGACGGCCGACGGGTTGTTGGGCAGGTTGCGGCTCAGCGGGGCTCCCCTTGGTGTTCCGACGGGTGAGCGGTCCCATCGGCGCAGGCTGTTCGTCCAGTAGGACGGTACCGTGAACCCGATTCAGAACGTTCAGCTTGTCTAGATCGTTGCGCGTGGCTACGGTCCGGCTGACTGGACGCCCTGCCGACTGGAGGTCCCTGGTGCCTCTGCCCCACCGCGCTCGAGCGGCGGCGATGACCGCACTGCTCGTCGCCGGGTGTCTGGCGGCATCCCTGCCCGCCGGCGCGGAACCGGACCCCGCACCCGAGGTCCCCTCCTGCATCCAGCCTGGTCCGCTGCTGCGCTACCTGGTGGTGTTTCCGCAGTCCACGCCCGCTGAGACGGCGAACGCGGAGATCACCGAGGCGTGCGGCCTGACCACCGTCTACTACCCGCAGATCTCGGTCGCGGTGGCCACCTCTCCCGACCCTGGCTTCCTCAAGCTGATCGGCCCGGAGCGGGCCTACAGCGCCCAGGGCGAGAGCATCGCCAAGCGGTCGGTGAAGCGGAAGAAGGACGACACGGAGCTGTTCCGGCCCTCCGGCGTGCGCTCGGCCGAACAATGGGACATGGATCTCATCAAGGCGCCGGCCGCGCACGAGATCACGACGGGTTCCAAGTCCGTCGTCGTGGGCGTCCTGGACTCCGGCGTCGACGCCCGCCACCCCGATCTCGTCGGCGCGCTGGCCCCCGAACTGTCCGCGGGGTGCCTGACCGGCAAGCCCGACACGTCACCGTCCGCGTGGATCCCGACGACCTCCGCCCACGGCACGCACGTCGCCGGCACCATCGCCGCGGCTGACGACGGCCGCGGCACCACGGGCGTCGCACCGGGCGTGCGCATCGCGTCCGTGAAGGTCGTGGACGACGACGGGTTCATCTACCCCGAGTACGCGGTGTGCGGCTTCATGTGGGCCGCCTCGCAGAACATGACGATCACCAACAACAGCTACTTCATCGACCCGTACCTGTTCACGTGCCAGAGCGAGCCGGGTCAGCGCATCATCTACGAGGCCGTGCGGCGTGCCGTGGACTACGCGACCTCGCGCAACGTGCTGACGGTCGCCGCCGCCGGAAACGCCGCCGCGGACCTGTCCCGGCCGGGTCGCGACTCGATGTCGCCGACGAACGGCGAGGCGCAGACGCGGCCGGTGGACTCGACGTGCGTGGTGCTTCCGGCACAGCTCAAGAACGTGGTGGGCGTGTCGGCGGTCGAGTCGACCAAGACCAAGGCCGGGTACAGCTCGTACGGGCTGGGCGCGATCGACGTGACGGCACCGGGTGGCGACCCGCGCACCCCGACCGGCTGCGTGCTGTCGACCGTGCCGTCCGGCTACGACTACTCCTGCGGCACGTCGATGGCGACTCCGCACGCGACCGGGGTGGCGGCGCTGATCGCGTCGACACATCCGGAGACGGACGCGGTGTCGCTGGGCCGCATGCTGAACGCGCAGGCCGAGACGCTGGCCTGTCCCGGCGACTACGACCTGAACGGGACGGGTGTGCAGGACGCGTTCTGCACCGGGTACTCGGAGTACAACTCGTTCTACGGCCACGGACTCGTGGACGCGCTGGCCGCCGTCACGAAGTGATCGTCCACGCCTGTCCGCGCGACGGGCTGGGCGTTGAGGTTCTTCACGTCAAAGGGTGAGCTTCCTGGGTGCGGCACGGAACCGTTGCCGCGCTTGCGGTTCTGGCTGCGGACGCGAGTTCACGCTTCGAGCGGGCGGGCGGACGTTCCTCGGCACGGCGGCGCTGATGGCGGACGGGGTCGAGGCCGCCTTCGATACCGGGCCGATCCAGGTCCGGCCCGCCACGCCGAGCGAACACGACGCGATCGTGCGCGTGTTGAGGCACGGACGGCTCGTGCGCGATCGCGACGCTGGGACGGCCGCAGGTGCTCGTCGAGGTCTCCGAATTCGCCGCGTTGACCCCGGCTCTGGAGCTGCTGCGCGCGGTGACCGACGAGTTCGGCCTGCCTCGCGGCTCACCTGGCCGGGGACGTCGCCGTCGACGTGGGTGCCTCGCTCGGCCGGCCCGCCACCATCACGGCCACGGTCGCGGGACCGGGCGTGATGGTGGGCGGGATCTCGGCCGTTACGGCGTGAGAGCGGGGTTCTTCACCGGCGAGCCGACGCCGACCGGGGAGATCGGCAGCAGCTTGCGGCCCGTCGGACCGACCTCGATGTCCGTGCCCATCGCCGGGCAGACACCGCAGTCGAAGCACGGGGTCCAGCGGCAGTCGTCCTGCTCGCGCTCGTCGAGCGCGTCCTGCCAGTCGGCCCAGAGCCATTCCTTGTCGAGGCCCGAGTCGAGGTGGTCCCAGGGCAGGACCTCCAGTTCCTCGCGCTCGCGGGTGGTGAACCAGGCGAGGTCGACGCCGAGCGGCTCCAGCTGTTCCGCCGCCTTCGCGGTCCAGCGGTCGTAGGAGAAGTGCTCGCTCCAGCCGTCGAACCGGCCGCCGTCGCGCCACACGGCCTCGATGACCTTGCCGATGCGGCGGTCACCGCGGCTGAGCAGGCCTTCGATGAGGCTCGGCTTGCCGTCGTGGTAGCGCATGCCGATGTTGCGGCCGAGGCTGCGGTCGCTGTTCACGGCCTCGCGGAGCTTGCGGAGACGGTCGTCGACGACGTCCGGGTCGCACTGCGCGGCCCACTGGAACGGCGTGTGCGGCTTGGGCACGAACCCGCCGATCGAGATGGTGCAGCGGACGTCGTTGCGGCCGCTGGCCTGCCGGCCCGCGCGGATGACGTTCTTCGCCATCTCCGCGATCTGCAGGACGTCCTCGTCCTCCTCGGTAGGGAGGCCGCACATGAAGTAGAGCTTCACCTGCCGCCAGCCGTTGGAGAACGCGGCCGACACCGTCCGGATGAGGTCCTCTTCGGACACCATCTTGTTGATGACGCGGCGCATCCGCTCACTGCCGCCCTCGGGCGCGAAGGTCAGACCAGAGCGCCTTCCGTTGCGGGACAACTCGTTCGCGAGATCGATGTTGAACGCGTCGACGCGGGTGCTCGGCAGGCTCAGGCCCGTGTTCGTGCCCTCGTAGCGGTCCGCGAGGCCCTTGGTGATCTCGGCGATCTCGCTGTGGTCCGCACTGGACAGCGACAGCAGGCCGACCTCTTCGAAGCCGGTCGCCGCCAGGCCCTTCTGGACCATCGCGCCGATGCCCTCGATGGACCGCTCGCGCACCGGACGGGTGATCATGCCCGCCTGGCAGAAGCGGCAGCCGCGGGTGCAGCCGCGGAAGATCTCGACGCTCATCCGCTCGTGGACGCTCTCGGCGAGCGGCACCAGCGGCTGCTTCGGGTACGGCCACGCGTCGAGGTCCATCGTGGTGCGCTTGAAGACGCGGAACGGGACCCGGTCGCGGTTCGGCACGACGCGCTGGATGCGGCCGTCCGGCAGGTACTCCACGTCGTAGAAGCGCGGGATGTACACGCCGCCGGTCTCGGCGAGCCTGGTCAGCACCTCGTCGCGGCCGCCGGGGCTGCCCTCGGCCTTCCACGCCCTGACGATCTCGGTGATCTCCAGGACGGCCTCTTCGCCGTCGCCCAGCACTGCCGCGTCCACGAACTCCGAGATCGGCTCGGGGTTGAACGCCGCGTGCCCGCCGGCGACCACGATCGGGTCGTCCTCGGTGCGGTCCTTCGCGTGCAGCGGGATGCCGGCGAGGTCCAGCGCCGTCAGCATGTTCGTGTAGCCCAGCTCCGTCGCGAAGCTGATACCCATCAGGTCGAACGCCTTCACCGGGCGATGACCGTCCACCGTGAACTGCGGGACGTCGTGCTCACGCATGAGCTTCTCGAGGTCCGGCCACACGGCGTACGTGCGCTCGGCGAGCACGTCCGGCAGCTCGTTGAGGATCTCGTAAAGGATCATGACGCCCTGGTTGGGCAGCCCGACCTCGTACGCGTCGGGGTACATCAAAGCCCAGCGCACGGACGCCGCGTCCCAGTCCTTGACGGTCGCGTTGAGCTCCCCGCCGACGTACTGCACCGGCTTCGAGATCCGCGGCAGCAGTGGCTCCAACCTGGGGAAAACAGACTCGACACTCACACGACCAGAGTAACGGCCCCCACAGCCACAGGCCGAATCGCGCCTCAGTCCAGCAACAACTTGCCCAATCGGCGCGCCGCGACGACCGTTCCGACGGCCGCCAGCACCGCGAAGTAGGCGACGTGGCCGAGCATGCCCCAGCCGACAACGCCCAGCGTGAGGCCCCTCATCAGCTCGATGGCGTGGTAGAGCGGCGTCCACGTCACCACCGTCTGCAACCAGCCCGGGTAGACCGACAGCGGGTAGAACGTCGTCGAGAAGAGGAACAGCGGCAGCACCGCGAGCTGCACGAGGTCGAAGTCCTGCCACGACCGCATGAACGTCGTCGCCGCCATCCCCACCGCGGCGAACGCGAACGCCACCAGCAGCGCCGCCGGCAACGCCAGCACCGCCCACGGCGAGAAGATCAGCCCCATCCCGAGCATCACGGCCAGGAACCCGGCCGAGTACAGCCCGCCCCTGATGAGCGCCCAGGCGATCTCGCCGATCGCGATGTCCATCGGCCCCATCGGCGTCGTGAGCATCGCGTCGTACAGCTTCACGTACTTGAACTTGAAGAACACGTTGAACGTCGCGTCGTACACGGCCCCGTTCATCGCGCTCGCCGCCAGCAGCGCGGGAGCCACGAACGCCGCGTAGCTGATCGGCCGCCCGTCCGGCCCGGCCACCGCGGTCACCATCTGCCCGAACCCGAGCCCCAGCGACCACAGGAACAACACGGGCTCGAACGCCCCGCCGACCAGCACGAACCACGCACGCCGGTTCACGACCGCGGCCCGTTCGACGAGCATGCTCGCCTTGCCGCCGTAGAGCCCCGGCGGAATCACGCGCCACAACAGCCCCACGCTGGCGGGCACGGCCTTCTCGCGATCGAGGGTCTGCGTCATACCGCCAGCCTCCGGTGGAAGAACTTCACGCCGAGCGCGATGCCCACGGCCGTCAGCGCCGCCAGGTACGCGAGATGTCCCAACGCCGGTAAGAGGTCCATCGTGCCGAACGTCGTGCCTCTGGCGAGCTCGATGCCGTGCCACGCCGGCGTCAGCCACACCACCGGCAACAGCCAGTCCGGCAGCTGACTGACCGGGAAGAACGCCCCGGTGAACAACGTCATCGGCATCATCACGAACCGGAAGATCGTGGTGAAACCGTCCGGCTTGTCCAACGTCGCGCTGTAGGCGACCAGCGGCGCGCTGAACGCCAGCGCCGCCACCGTCGCAACCGGAATCGCCACGAGGATCCCGGGCCCGGCCGCCGCACCGAGAACCACCGCGATCCCCACGAACACAGCGGACCGCACGAACATCTGCGACCCGATCCACAACATCTGCCCGTAGAGCACCTGCGCGGGAGTGATCGGCGTGGCCACCATCCCGACGTACGACTTCTGCCACAGAAACGACGACATGATCGCGTAGGTCGACTCGAACGTGGCCCCTTGCAACGCCGTGACGACGACCAGCGCGGGCGCCAGGTACTCGAGATACGGCACCCCGCCGATCAACGCCGTCGACTGCACCTGCGACCCGAACCCGAGCCCGAGAGCGAGCAGGAACAACACGGGCGTCAGGAAGCTCGACACGACCGTGGCCCGCCAGTTGCGCCGGTACCACGTCCAGTGCTTCTCGAACCCGAACCAGGAGGCCCTGAGCGTCTGCATCAGTCCACCAACGTCCGGCCGGTGAGCCGCAGGAACACGTCCTCCAGCGAACTGCGCCGCACGAGACTCTGCACGGGCTGCACCCCGTTCTCGTGGACTCGTTGGAGGGTCGCCTCCCCGTCCTTCGTGTAGAGCAGCAACCGATCGGGCAGCACCTCGACCCGTTCCGCGAACCTCTCGAGATCCGGCTTCTCCGCCCCGGGCTGGAACCGCAGCTCCAGCACCTCCTTGGTGGAGTACCGGTTGATCAGCTCGCTGGGCGACCCTTCAGCCGCGATCCGCCCACCGTCCATCACGACGAGCCGATCGCACAGTTGCTCGGCCTCGTCCATGTAATGCGTGGTGATGATGAGCGTGACGCCGTCCTGCTTCAACCGGAACAGCCTGTCCCACAACAGATGCCGAGCCTGCGGGTCCAACCCGGTGGTCGGCTCGTCGAGCAACAACAACTCCGGATCGTTGACCAACGACCGCGCAATCGTGAGCCGCCGCTTCATCCCACCGCTGAGCGGCTCGACCTCGTGATCAGCCCGGTCGGCGAGCTGCGCGAACTCCAGCAGTTCCTCGGCCTTCTCCCGGCACTTCTGCCGAGACATCCCGAAGTACCGCCCGTAGATCTGCAGGTTCTGCCGAACCGTCAGTTCCGTGTCCAGGTTGTCGAGCTGAGGCACCACCCCGAGCCGAGCACGAATCTGCGGCCCCTGCGTGGCCGGATCCATCCCCAGCACCTTGAGCTCGCCACCGCTCCGCCCGGAAACGCACGAGATCATCCGCATGGTCGACGACTTCCCCGCCCCGTTGGGCCCGAGAAACCCGAACGCCTCACCTCTGCGCACCTCGACGTCGATGCCGCGCACGGCCTCGAACGACCCGAAGTGCTTGGTCAGAGCCTTGGCCTCAACGAGGTTGTCCACCCACCCGACGTTAACGAACAGGTCTGACAATTCTCGACGCAATTACGATCGCCCCATGCCCACGACGAACCTGCACTGGCTCTCGGAAGCCGACGACCACCTCCGCACCGAGATCCACACAGTCGTGCACGACGTAGTGGCGGCAGGCGGCGCAGTCGGCTACCACGAGCCCCCGACCCACGACCGAATCTCGACCTGGCTGGACACCGTCCTGAAGCAGGTCCGCGACGGCGACGCGGCCTTCGCCACCGCCACAGTGGACGGCGTAGTACGCGCCGTGGGCCTCTGGCGCCGAGGCTCGACCGCCGTCTTCCAGCACCGGGCCGAAGTCCAACAGATCATGGCCCACCCATCGGCCCGCGGACTGGGCCTGGGCAAGCAGGTGATGGAGGGCTTGATCGCCAACGCACGAGCCCAGGGCATCGAGATCCTCTCGCTGGGCGTACGCGGCAACAACCACGGCGCCATCGAGCTGTACGAGGCCTTGGGTTTCCGGGAATGCGGCCGCATGCCGAACGCGATCGCAGTAGGAACCGAACGCTGGGACGACGTGTGGATGTACCTGCCGCTCGGCTACCCGGAGGGCACCACTCTGAACGGCGCGACGGCAGGCGGCCTGGGCGCCAGCCCAAGGCGAGGAGCTTGACCCCCACGCGAAGCCGAAGGCGAGCCGTCCTTACCGTGCGGTCCGGGTGGGGTGGCTTCGTCACGAGTCGTGCCACAGCTCTTGCTGCAGGCAGAAGGGGATGTCAAACGGACACGCTTTTCGTCCGTTTGACATCCCCTTCTGCCTGTGGCCCGCTCTTGGCTCGACTCGTGACGAAGCCACCCCACCAACGCGCCCCTCAAAGCAACGCGCCTCCGCCCAACGCAACAGGCGTGCCATCTACCTACGCATGGCGTAGACCCCGGCTTTTGATCAGATTGGCGGGGTCTGGGGCGGAGCCCCAGGAATCAGCCGCCACATCCCCTCGCACGGCGACCACCTACGGACAACAAACCGCCGCCCGCCAACAAAACAGGGGGACGACCTGCGAAACGCAGGCGCCCCCCCAAACCCAGCAACCTCTCAGAGGTTCGGGAACCAGATCTTGATCTCACGCTCAGCAGACTCGGCCGAGTCCGACCCGTGCACCAGGTTGTACTGAACCTCGGTCCCGAAGTCCCCACGAATCGTGCCAGGCGTGGCCTTCTCGACGGGGTCGGTCCCACCGGCGAGCTGACGGAAGGCCGGGATCGCCCGGACACCCTCCACCACGATCGCAACCAACGGCCCACCGGTGATGAAGTCGACGAGGTCGCCGTAGAACGACTTGCCGTCGTGCTCCGCGTAGTGCTGCTCAGCGGTGGCGCGGTCGGCGGTGCGCAGCTCGAGGGCAGCGAGCTTGAGGCCCTTGCGCTCGATGCGGGCGATCACCTCGCCAACGAGACCACGGGCAACGCCATCGGGCTTAACGAGAACCAGGGTGCGCTCGGACACGACGGTGTGACTCCTTGAAGAACAGGTACGGGATGTGGGCAACAGGGTAGCCACTGGCCCGGCCGGCCCTGTGCCTGACCTCATACCCACGGCATCCGACCTACCTCTGGCATCCGGCGATCTGACCAGCCAGACCCGATGCGCCATAGTTCTGCGTCATGAGCGCAAAGCACACGGGGTCCGCTCTGACCGGCGCCGCAGTCCTCTTCGTCCTCCTGCGCCTCCTGGCCGTGAGCCACTACAACTGGCACACAGCGTTCGCGCTCCTCCACACCCTCGAACTGGACGACGCCCCAGGCCTGTTCCTCGGCACGTTCATGGCCGACGACCGCATCAGCACAGTCCTGCTGATGATCGTCACGCCGGCGACGTTCTTCTTCTACTTCCGCACGCGCAAGGACCCCGAGCGCGCGAACACCACGGCGCTGCTCACGCTGATCGTGCTCATCGCCCTGATGGTGTCCCACACGCTGACGTACCACCGCTGGTGGCTCGCGCTGGGAGCCGTGGCGATCGGCGCGGCCATGGTGCTCGCCATCAGGAACGCGCGGTGGCTGCTCAAGTGGTTCGCCTGGCTGCTGGCCGGGTCGGCGCTGGCGGTCGCCGCCATCGTCAGCACGCCGTGGGTGCCCAAGGAGCGCATCAACGACGCCGAGGAGGTCTACGTGTTCGAGACGAGCCCTGGCTTCCTGAAGGTCCTCGGCGCCCACGACCGCAAGTTCAGGATCCTGCGCACGGAAGACGTCCGGAAGCGCGAAGAGCTGGCCGAACACTGAAAACCGATTCCATAGGCATTAAATAAATAAACAACGCTATTGCCACACGATCTGGAATGCTTCACTCGATCGTGTGATTTCGGGCGTGCCCGTACGACTCCTGCGGGTAAGAAGTAACGACGGCGGTCGCTCTTCGGATGAGCAGTAGGTGCCCATTTAGGGCGATGAGTACGACACGATTCCGCCGAGTAAGCCCGAATTAACCCGGAGTGACTTCTGAAACGCGACTACCGAGCCGCATTCGACGTCCTCGCGCACGCCCTGGCGCAATGTCACATTGATCGGCTGACCGGGACGTTGCGCGTCACGGGCAACGCGGGCGGCGTGTTCCACCTGCGAGACGGCGCGGTGATCGCGGTCGACAGCGCGGGGTCACCCGGAGTGGAGGTGCTGCTGCTGGGCTCGGGCAGGGTCAGTGCGGAGGACTGGGACGCGGCGCTGGTGGAGAGCGTCGAGATGGGGTCGCTGCAGGCGGCGCTCATCGCTCGCGGGCACCTCGGGCTCGACGAGATCCAGGCCGTCGCCACGGCCGCCATGCAGGACGGTGCGTTCGCCGTTGTGGCTGGTGACGTCGAACGATGCGACGTCGAGGACAACGCGGAGGGACCCCTGCTGCCCTCAGCCGACGGTGTCGCGCCGGAGGTGTTGCTGGCGGACACGACCGCACGACTCGACGTGGTCGCCTCGCTGCCACACCCGTTGTCGCCCTACCTGGACCGCGTGGTGGCCGTCGGCGGAGCCGAGCCGTCCACCGCGGAACGACGGGAGATCATCGCGCACGCCACCGGACGACGCAGTGCGCGAGACATCGCTTTCGCGACCGGGCGGAGTCTGCACCCGGTCACCGTCGAGATCTCCCGAATGCTCGGTGAAGAACTGTTGCAAATCGCCCCGCCGGCGACCGCGTTCAGTTTTTCACACTGGGGCCTGCCCTCGTTGCGCCCCCGCGCAGAAACAGGGCAGAGCAGCGGAAAGGAACTGCATTGGACTACGACGCCCTGGCCGCCGAACTGCGGAAGCTTCGAGAAAACGTCGCCGGAGTGACCGACACGGTGTTGGCCGCGTCCGACGGAATTCCCATTCTCACCGACGTGGCGAAGAACGTCGAGCCCGCGCACATCTCCGCACTCGCCGCCGCCGACCTCGGCATCGCACGCCAGGCGGCGGAGGTGATCGGCCTGGGCAAGCTCAACCAGACCGTGGTGTTCGGCAGCAGCGGCTACATGGCCGTGTACGCCGTCAGCAGGACGGCGCTGATGGTCGTGCTCGGGGACAAGGGACTCAACCTCGGGCGTCTTCTCCACGAGTCCCGCCCAGCGATCGAGCGGATCGGCTCGATCATGGCGCCCAACGCACCGTCCACCGAATAAAAATGGTCGCAGCACATGTCCGAATTGGGTTCATTGCTCTCGGCAATGTGGAGACGTGTCCGCATGCGATCGAGGAGCGAGAAACCGGTCACGTCGCCTCGATCACCAGTTGACACAGAAAAGTGGAGTCTGATGAACATCGATATCGCTATGAAAGAGGCCATGTCCATCTCCGGCGCCGTCGGCGTCGCGCTGGTCGACTACGACAGCGGGATGTCGCTCGGCACCAGCGGCGGCGGTGACTGGCTGAACCTGGAGGTCGCGGCGGCCGGAAACACCGAGGTCGTGCGGTCGAAGCTGCGCGTGATGCAGACCCTCGGCCTCAGCGACACCATCGAGGACATCCTGATCACGCTGCACCGGCAGTACCACCTGATCCGGCTGATGAGCGGCATGAAATCCAGAGGCTCGCTCTTCCTGTACCTCGTGCTGGAAAGGGACTCGTCGAACCTCGCGCTGGCCCGCCACCAGCTCAAGCGCATCGAGTCCGAGCTGCAGATCTAGTCCGCGCAAAAATGGGGTGCCGAGGCCGGTAAAAGGCCCCGGCACCCCATTTTGCCGTCAATGCACCAGAACGGGTCCGGCATCCCGCGACACGGTGACCTGCCGCAGCACGAACACCGCCAGCCCCAGAGCCACCGCCACGAGCACGGCCGAGATCCAGAACGCCAGGTGGAAGCCCGAGGTCAGCGCCTCCAGCCGGCCGACGCCCGACGCCAGCAACGACGACGTGTAGGTGGTCGAGGTCGTGGCCAGCACCGCCAGACCCAGTGCCCCGCCCACCTGCGCGGTCGTGTTCACGAGCCCGGACGCGAGGCCCGCCTCGTCGTGGGAGGCACCGGACATCGCCAGCGTCATCAGCGCCGGGAACGACAGGCCCAGCCCGATGCCCAGCGGCGCGACGGCGGGCAGGATGTTCGCGAGGTACGAGCCGTCGACCGGCACCTGCGTGAACACCACCATGCCGACCAGCATGAACAGCAGGCCCACGATCAGCATGTTGCGCTCACCGAACCGGGAGTTCAGGCGCGCCGACAGCGACACCGAGAACACCGCGATCGCACCGGCGACGGGCATGAACGCCAGGCCGATCTGCAACGGCGTGTACTGCAGCACGAGCTGCATGTACAAGGTCCCGAGGAAGAACAGCCCGAACATGCCGGCGACCATGGAGATCTGCACCAGGTTCGCGCCGGTCACGTTGCGGGACTTGAACACCCGCAACGGCAGCAACGGCTTCGCGGCAGTCCGTTGGCGCAGCACGAATCCCACCAGCAACGCCACCGCCACGGCACCCAGCCCCAGCGTGTGGACCGAGCCGAAGCCGTAGTGCTCCGCCTTGACGATCGTGTAGACGCCGAGCATCACCGCGGCGACGATCAACAGCGCACCAAGTACGTCCGCGCCTTCACGCAGGCCAAGACCGACGGAGTCAGGGACCAGTCGCACGGCGGCGACAGCGGCCACGATGCCGATCGGGATGTTCACGAAGAAGATCCAGTGCCACGACATGCCGTCGGTGAGCACACCGCCGAGCAACAGGCCGAGGGACGCGCCCGCCGCCGCGACGAAGCTGAACACGCCGATGGCGCGCCTCTGCTCGTCAGGCTCGGGGAACATCGTCACGACCATGCCCAGCGTCACGGACGTGGCCAGCGCACCGCCCGCGCCCTGCACGAAGCGCGACACGATCAGCATCTCGGCGCTGAGGGACAAGCCGCACAGCAGCGAGGCGACCGTGAAGACGCCGAGGCCGAGCAGGAACACCTTCTTGTGCCCGATCAGGTCGCCCAGGCGACCCGCGAGCAACAGCAGACCGCCGTAGGCGATCAAGTACGCGTTCACGACCCAGGCCAGACCGGCCTGGCCGAACTTGAGGTCTTCTTCGATCGCGGGCAGCGCGACGTTCACGATCGTCTGGTCCAGCACGATCATCAACATCCCTGCGCACAGCACGATCAGCGCGAGCCAGCGCGAATCCGTCTTCGGTCCCCCTGAAGTCATAAGAGGAACCGTAGCAGATAGTTTTGTACGGGACTATCTTCTACCCAACGGCATGACGCAGAGCACGCTTGCGCGGCGGCTTCTCACACGGCACGACAGTGCTCAGGCGACCTTCGACCAGCCTCGTCAGGCCGTTGACCAGGCCCGCACGCTCGTCGTCCGGCAACGAGCCGAGCACGCTGCCCACGACTTCCGTGTACACGTCGTCGGCCTTGGCGACGATCTCGCGCCCCGAGTCGGTCACGACCACAACGCGCGCACGGCGGTCCGTCGGCGACGGCTTGCGCTCGGCGTACCCAGCGGATTCGAGCGCGTCCATCGTCACGACCATGGTCGTCTTGTCGATGTCGACCACGTCGGCGATCTCCGTCTGCGTGCGATCCGCGTCCAGAGCGACAGACAGCACGCAGCGGGCTCGCGGAGTCAGTCCGATCTCCGCGAGCCTCGCCGTCAGCTCTGTCTCCAGCGCGTGCGACGTCCGATGCAGCAGCATCATCAGGTCAGTACACCCCGTCGTGCCCATGAGCACCACGGTACCAAACTAATCTGGAACGAAACTATTTCTTGACGGGACTATCGCTCCAGCACGACCACCGAACGCGCGGCTCCGGCCTTCTTCTCACTGGTCACGGCCTTCCAGTCGCCCGGAGGCAGCGTCACGGCCTGGTCCGTCGGGTACGGGTTGATCACCACGACCAGCCCGCGACGAGCCGGGTCCACGTCCGGCCCGGCCGTGTCGTCGACGTGCATGACGATCACGCCGGAAGCCGCCGCCGGGAACGACACCTTCTGCTGCACCAGATCCGCCGACCCCAGGGAGAACAGGGGCGACGACTGCCGGATCCGCAGCAGCTCCAGGGTCGCGTCCAGCGAGGCCTTCATGTCCGCGGAGGACGGCTTCGGCCCGGCCAGCAGCGGCTTCGCGTACGGCCACTTAGACTCGTTGTCGGCCTTCGGCGGCAGGCCGCGGCCGAAACCGTTGTCGCGCAACGACGGGTCGTAGGCGTTGAACCAGTCCCCCGAGTCGTAGCTGTTGCGGTCCAACGACTTCGAGCGCAGGAACTCGGTGCCCGCGTGCACGAACGGCCGCCCCTGCCCGAGCAACGCCGGTGCCAGCGCCACCGTCTGCATCTTCACGCGGTCGGCGGCGGACGTCTCGGGCTTGAGCTTGTAGGTCAACGCGTCGAACAACGTCTCGTTGTCGTGCGCGTCGACGTACGTGATCGCCTCCAACGGCTGCCCGGTGTACCCGGCGGCAGAGCCGTTGTACTTCACGTCCCGACCGGCGACCACCGGCCCGGCCGTCGACTGGAAGCGGTACGACGCCATGTTGCCCGCCATGCCCAGCTTCACCAGGTCGCTGTAGTTCTCCAGCCGCGCGGCCACGTCACCGTTGGCGGGCGAGGAGTTCACGTCCCCCGCCAGGCCAGAGCCGAGACCCTGCACGCGCGGGTCATCGTCGAACGGCCCGCCGCCGCGCACGGCGTCACGCAGCCGGTCGCTGAACGTGCCGACGCCCGTGCCGGCCATGTTCGCCTGCGTGGCCTGCTCGAACCGGGCGTTGCCGGCGACCTCGCCGAAGTCCCAGCCCTCGCCGTAGACGCCGATCTTGCGCCCGTCCACGCCGTCACGTTCGACGGTCAGCGCATCCAGTGCCGCCCGCACCGCGAGGATGTTGGCCTTCGGGTGGTGGCCCATCAGGTCGAACCGGAAGCCGTCGATCTTGTAGTTGCGCGCCCAGCGCACCACCGAGTCCACGACGAGCTTGCCCATCATGGCGTTCTCGGTCGCGGTGTTCGCGCAGCACGTGGAGTTCGCGATCGAGCCGTCGAGGTTGAGCCGCTGGTAGTAGCCGGGCACGACCTTGTCCAGCACGGACGTCGGTGCGTCGCCGAACGCCGCCGTGTGGTTGTAGACGACGTCCACCACCACGCGGTTGCCGTTGTCGTGCAACGACTTCACCATCTCGCGGTACTGCTTCGAGCGCGCCTGGCCGTTCTGCGCGTCCGCCGTGGCGTACGAGCCCTCAGGCACGTCGTAGTGGAACGGGTCGTAGCCCCAGTTGAAGCCGTCCTTGCCCGCGACCGCGCCGACGCAGGCCTGCTGCTGGTCGGAGTCGGCCGGGAGCGAGGGCAGGTCGCAGGCCGGGGTGGCCTGGTCGGAGCGCTTCTCGGGGATCGTGGCGATGTCGAACGTCGGCAGCAGGTGCACGGTGTCCATGCCCGCCGCGGCCAGCGTCTTGAGGTGCTTCATGCCGGTCGAGTCGCGGTGCGTGAACGCCTTGTAGGTGCCGCGTTCCGCCGCCGGGACGGACTGGTCGTTGATCGAGAAGTCCCGCACGTGCAGTTCGGTGATCGCTCCGCCCATGCCCTTCGCGACGTCCTTCGACCACCCGGCGGGCATCGAACTGCTCGCCTTGAGGTCGGCGAACTGCGAGTGCGTCGAGTTCACCGACAGCGCCACGGAGTACGGGTCGGTGACCACGACCGTGCGCTGCCAGTTGGTGACCTCGAACTGGTAGTACTTGTTCTTCCAGTCACCCGTTCCGGTCCACGAGCCCGAGGCGTCGTCACGCTTGAGCTGCACGACCTTCTTCGGTTCGCCGGAAGGCTGGTCGAACAGGCGCAGCTTGACGTTGGTGGCAGTGGGCGCCCACAACCGGACCGACGCGCGGTCGTGGTCGAACGTCGGCCCGAACGTCAGTTTCGTTGCGGCGGAAGCGAACCGGTCATCGAGCACGCCCGCGATCTGCACGCTCGTGCGGTGCCGGATCGCACCACCCGCGTCGACGTGCACGGCGGAAAGCTTGTCCCGCAACGCCTCGTCCACAAACCCGCGCACGGCGAACACCGGCTTTCCGCGAAGGTGCGGGAACTGGGCCGGCACCTCTTCGGTCGTGGGAGCCATCCGCAGCACCCGTGAGCCGTATTCGAGGCGGTAGCCGTCGGACTGCACGGACGGCACGTCCCAGACGACCTCGTCCTTGGAGATCCAGATCGCCTTGGCCTTGGTCAGGTCGTCATCGGCGGCCGGGCCGACGCTCGACGGCAGCAGGTAGGTCTCGTTGCCCTGCAACTGCCACACCTCGTTGCCCTTCTGCCCCAGGTCGAGGAACTGGTCGGGACCGGGGTCCTTGGCGTCGCCGCGGTGGACGAGGTAGCTCAGGCCCGCCGCGCCGGCCGCGAGCGGCACCGACCAGTAGACGCCGAACTGGTCACGCCCGTCCGGCACCCGTGACTGGTTCCAGCCCGGTGACGGCTCCGCGGAACCCGTCCAGTGGTACATCGTCCAGTCGGTGTAGTCGCCGTCCTGGCGGTTGTAGTGGATCACCGCCCGGTTCTCGGCGGCGGCCTTCGTAGCGTGCACCTTCCCGCCCGCGATCCACGAGTGGCCACTCGTGAACTTGCCGGAAGCCTCCACCGTCGTGCCGCGCACGACGGAGAAGTCGGTGGTGGGCGGGAGTTCCGCGACTCCGTTGGTGAACGGCACGTCAGCCCGGCCGGCAACACGCACCACGGCACCGGACGCGTCGCCGACGTAGTGCACGACCGCCTTGCCCGTGGCCGCCTGCTCGGACGGATGAACGGCCGGGTCGCCCTGCTTCAACCAGATCTCGGGCGTCACGCTCGGGTCCACGAACCGGTCTACCGACGTGTCCTTCTCGTCGCCCTTGTGCGCGATGAGCCCAACGGACTTGGCGCCCGGCTTCAGCTTGATCCACGCGAAGCGCCCGTAGGCGTCCTCCCCCGCGAACGGCAGCGGGGCGTTCCACTCGGTCGGCGTCTCGACGTCACCCCAGGCGTGCAGGCCCCAGCCGTCGTAGTTGTCGCGCGCGTAGTGCACGACCAGCCAGTCCGGGTTCTTCGTGCCGGGGTCGGGGATCGGCGGCGCGGCCACGAGCGACACGAACGCGCCGTCCGCGCCGATCTCACCGGACTTCGCCACCACCCGCAGCTCGACGCGCTTGCCGACGGCCGCACCCGGAAGTGCCGACAGGTCAGCGAAAACGCGGTAGGGAGCGGCGTCGTCGGTGCCGAGCACGGTCCAGTCGCGGGTGCCCTCGACACGGGCGGCGAAGGTGGCGGCGGCGTTGGGCGCGCTGATGCCGTCCGCACGGAGTTCGACGCGCTTGTCCAGCAAGGTTCCGGCGGCCGGTGCCACCAGGACGGGCGCGGGCTTCGACTTCGCGACATCGCTGGTTCCCTTGAGCACCAGGGAGGACAGCGCGGGCACCGTCACCGTGACGCGGCCGTTCTGGACCTGTGCGTTCTCAAAGGCCGAGGACGACACGGGCACGGTGACGGTCGCGGGCGAGGTGCCGGCGTTCGCGACGACGAGGTGTTCGCGGCCGAGGATGCGGCTGAACGCGAAGACGTCACCGTCGGCGTACCGGAGCACCTGGTTACCGTCACGCCACACGGGATCGCGGTCGACCTGCGCGGCCAGGGCCTTGAGCTGCTGGTACAGCGGGTGGGACGTGGTGAAGTTGTCCTGGGCGCCGGTGCGGTCGCTGCCGACGAGCTTCTCCGCCATGTACTCCGGCGTCTTGGAGGCGAACATGTCCTGGCGCGCCAGCTTGTCGCCGCCCGTGCCCGCGAAGCCCTGCTCGTCGCCGTAGTAGACGACCGGGTTGCCGCGCCACAGGTACATCAGGGTGTTGCCGAGCTTGAGGCGCTCCAGCAGTTCCGCGTCCGAGATGCCCGGCTTGTCGTTGCGGATCATCCACGCGACGCGGCCCATGTCGTGGTTGCCGAGGAACGTGGGCAGCGAGGAGGCGTTGGAGTCGGCGTCGGTGTAGCGGTCGTCGTCCAGCAGCACTTCGCCGAGGCGCTGGGAACCCTTGCCGGACAGGAAGCTCAGCGCGCTGCTCTGGAACGGGAAGTCCAGCGTGGCCTGCATCTTGCCGGTGGTCGTGTACTTCGAGGTGTTCTCCGGGGAGGAGTCGAAGACCTCGCCGAAGACGAAGAAGTCCTTCTTGCCCTTGCGGTTCGCGTACTGCTTCACGTGCGGCGCGAGGGCCTGCCAGAACTCGAGGTTGACGTGCTTGACGGTGTCGACGCGGTAGCCGTCGATGTCGAGCGTGTCGATCCAGCTGGTGAAGATGTCCTTCATGCCGTTGACCACGCGCGGGTGCTCGGTCATCAGGTCGTCGAGGCCGGAGAAGTCGCCCTGCTCGCTCGACTCGCCGGAGAACGTCGAGTCGCCGCGGTTGTGGTAGAGCGTGGAGTCGTTGAGCCACAACGGGTACTTCGTCTGGCCGTCCTTGACCGGGGTGTACGGGAAGGACTTCTGGGCGTCGAGCTTGGGGAAGTCCTTCTTGCCCGCGTAGTCCGCGATGTCGAACGGCTTGCCGTCCGCGTCCAGGTACGGCTGCGCGCCCGTGCTCACGTACTGGGTCTTGTTCTCCGCGTACTTGATCACGTCGGCGGTGTGGTTCGCGACGATGTCGAAGAAGACCTTGATGCCACGCCGGTGCGCGTCCTTGATCAGGTCGCGCATCTCCTGCGTGGTGCCGAAGTGCGGGTCCAGCTTGGTGAAGTCGAGCGTCCAGTAGCCGTGGTACCCGGCGCTGTCGCCCTGCACCCAGCGGTTGAGGAACATCGGCGTCATCCAGATCGCCGTGATGCCCATGCCGTCGAGGTAGTCGAGCTTCCCGCGCAGGCCCTTGAGGTCTCCGCCGTGGTAGAAGCCCTTGTCAGCGGGGTTGAAGCCGTTCTCGGCGGCGTTCGAACGACCGCGGTCGTTGCTCGGGTCGCCGTTCGCGAACCGGTCGGGCATCACGAAGTAGAACCGCTCGCCCCGCAGGTCGTCCCGCTTGGGCGGCAACGCGAGTCTCGCGTCCCCGTCGCGCACACCGGGCGCTATGTCCACCACCTCCCCCACGGCCAGGCGTTGCGGTGGTGCGGCAACGGCCTGAACGGGTGTGAGGGGCAGCAGAACCAGTGCAGCGAGCGCGGCGACGACCCGACGCATCGCGACCTCCTTGTCGCAAACTCTTGCAGGGTTGCTGCACGAAACCACGACAAACAGCGGGAAACAATACGTCGGGCCTTGCAAATGTTTGCGATCAGCCTGCTGGACGCTTGTAGGTGATCGCCATCCGCAGCGGATGTGAGCGCCACTCGTTGACCGCCATCCCGGCGATCAGGCCGATGCCGACGACGGACTCCCGGGTCGCGGGAGCGCTGCGGCTCGGCGAGCCGGCGAGCGGTCCCTCGGTGGGCGTCGGCGAGAACTGGGCGATGGCCATCGGCTGGCCCTCGTGCGGCTGCACGGCCAGCAGGACGTGCGGATCCGCCTGCTCGCCCTGGTTCTCGATCGGTTCGAGCGAGAGGTACTCGCCGCGTTCCGCCGCCTCGCCGCACATCTGGCCGGCCCACCGGAAGGCGTCCAGGACGTCCTCGTCCGAGAGCTCTGCGTCCGCCTGGTGCAACGTGACCTTGGTCAGGCGCGTGCCGTGCGCGGTCATCTCGCCGTTGGTGGTGAAGCGGTCGGGAATCATGACCTCGCCCGTCTCGGGGTCGATCATGAGCATGTCGCGGAACCTGGTCTCGGCGAGCGGCGACCGCCCCATGAGGCCGCGGCCGAGCATCTCTCGCAGCTTCGAGTCGCTCGTCCGCCAGAACGTCGTCTCCTCACCGATCTGCAGGCCGACGAAGTCCTTGACCGGCAGGCTCGGCAGCGCGGTGACCAGCGTCTGGCCGACCGCGACCGGGGGCTGCGGCTGGACCTGGAACGGCGGCAGCGAGGCGAACTGCGGATCCACCTGTGCCGTGCGGACCACGTGATGCGCCCACGCCCGTGCGCGCGCCAATGGGTGGTCCGGGAAACGTGCGTCGTGGCGCGGATCGTCGCCCGCGTGGAACGGAAGCACGCCCTGGAGCTCGGGCGCGTACGGGTGCGGCTTGATCCAGTTCTGGAACCCGATCTCGGCGGCCAGGATGGCCTCGCGGGTGCCCGTCATGCCGCGTTCCATCGCGCCGAGCTGCAGCACCGCGCTGCAGTTCGACTTGGGGATGGTGAAGGAGCAGACGAAGCCCTGCCCGTTCGGCTGGTTCGGCAGCGGCATCTTGACGATCCGCAGCAGCGCGGGCACCCCTCCGAGCTGGACGACGTGCGCCTCGATCAGGCAGCCGGTCTCGCCGTGGATCAGGGCGAGGTGGTGCCTGAGCCTCGGCAGGTCGTCCAGCCCGGCGGGCAGATCCGGGACCACGCCGTAGTAGGTCAGTTCGGCCTGGTCACCGCTGGGGTGCTGCCAGGTGTTCTGGTCGAGCTGACGGAAGCCGGAGGTGTCGAACGAGATGGGCACCCACCGACACTACGTCTCGCGTCAGGAGGCCCTGAGCGTTTTGGACCAGAGCGAAGTGCCTGTCGCGTCACGCAGCCACACCGTGAGCTCGTGCTGCGACGCCTTGACCTCGCCGAAGTGCTGGAACCCGTCCAGCGGCGTGGTGTTGGCGGCGGGCGGGGCGTGCACGAACACGGCCTGCGGTCCGAACGTCGGGTCGAGCGCGTTGGGTCCGAACGCGCCGGCGTGCAGCGGGCCGGACACGAACTCCCAGAACGGGTCGAAGTCGCCCACGGCCGCGCGGTCGGGTGAGTAGTGGTGCGCGGCGGTGTAGTGGACGTCCGCGGTGAGCCAGACGGTGTTCTTGACGCGGCGGCGTTTGAGTTCCCTGAGCACCCACGCGATCTCGTGCTCACGGCCGTTGGGCGCGCCCGGCAGGCCGTTCGCGACGCCCTCGATGTCGGTGCCGTCCGGCACGGTCAGGCCGATCGGCAGGTCCGCCGCGATGATCTTCCACGTGGCGGTGCTGCGGCTGAGCCCGTCGACGAGCCACTTCGCCTGCCGGGCACCGAGGATCACGCCCGGCTGGTCCTTGGGCGAGGTGTTCTTGTCCTTGTAGGTGCGCATGTCGAGCACGAAGATCTCGACGTTCCGCCCGTACGCGAACTTCCGGTGGACACGGCCGTCGACCGCGCGCTTCTGGTCGATCGGCATCCACTCGTGGAACGCCTGGAAAGCACGCTGTGCCAACACGTCCACGCGCTTCTCGGTGTACTGCGGGAGTTCCAGGATCTCGCCGGGGTACCAGTTGTTCGTGACCTCGTGGTCGTCCCATTGTGCGAAGACCGGGACCTGGGAGGCGAAGCGCTTCACGTTGTCGTCGAGGAAGTTGTAGGCGAACTGGCCGCGGTACTCGTCGAGCGTCTCGGCCACCTTGGACTTCTCGGGCGTGACGACGTTGCGCCAGATCCGGCCGTCCGGGAGCGTCACGCTCGCCTGCATCGGGCCGTCGGAGTAGACGCTGTCGCCGCTGTGGATGAAGAAGTCCGGCCTGCGGTCGGCCATGGCCTTGAAGATCGGCATGCCGCCGATGTCGGGGTTGATGCCCCAGCCCTGGCCCGCGACGTCACCGGACCACGCGAAGCTGACCTCGTCGCGGCCGATCGGTGCGGTGGTGAAGCTGCCCGTGACCGGTTCGCTGCGGGTGCGTCCGTGCAGGTCCTCGGCCGTGACGCGGTAGTGGACGGGGCGGCCCGGCAGCAGGCTCGAGACCCTGACCTGCCCGGTTCCGCCGGTCTCCGGGGTGAGCAACGGGCCGCGAACGCGCTGGGAGAAGCGGAACCGCGGGTCGTTGGACACCTCGACGAGCATCCGCGAGGGACGGTCGGCGCGCGTCCACACGATGCCGCCGTCCCAGGTGACGTCGCCGGACTGCACGCCGTGGGTGAGGGTCGGGCGGTCGGTCTTCGCGAGGCTGATGCCACTCGGCACGAGCGCGGCGGCCGTGCCGAGTGCGCCTGCCTTGAACAACGTGCGACGGTCGAAGGTCATGCGCGGTTTCTAGTCGCCGGTTCTGGCCAGTTCTGAAACCCGAGGTGAACTTCAGCAGCGCTTGTCGGTCCAGCCACTGACGTAGCCGCCGCCCGGCACGGTCACGCTGGAGACCGCCCGCGTGCACTTGTCGAGCGTGGCCGCACCGGCGCCCCACAACTCCTGCTTGGTGCCGCTGCGGAGGTCGCCGCCGGGGTACTCCTCGCTGCCGTCGATCACCGCGATCCAGTTCGAGACGCGGTAGGTGTGGTTACCGGCGTAGGAGTCCCAGACCCAGGTGTAGGCGAAGTTCTTGCCGCACCCGGCGAACTGCTTGACCGACGCGATGGTCGCGCCCTGGTACTTCACGTAGCCCGTGGTGCCGATCTGCTTGGCGGAGGCACAACCGGGGACGGTCTCGGCGTGGGCGGTGCCGACTCCGACGGACAGCAGCGTCGCGGCCAGTGCGGCGGCGATGGCGAATGGCTTTCTCACAGCCGCGACGCTCGCGCATTGTGGTTATGCGGCGGTAAATCCCTTCAGGTGAGGCGCTTGAGCCAGTCCGTGATGATCTGGCGCGACGCCGGCGTGGCGTGCACCCACGTCTGGTGGTTCTGGTCGGTGTACTTGACCACGAGCCAGCGGCCGTCCTCGAAGTCGATCGTGGTGAGGAAGGTCTTGGCGCGCTGCCTGCCCTCGCCGTTGCGCTTCGCCGCGTACAGCTTCGCCGTGCCCTGGCGGGGCTGGGCGAGAAGCTGGCGCAACGAGATCGACGGCGACGCCTTGCCCGGCTGGTGCACGTTGATCTCGGTCGCGTGCACGTTGATCGACGCACCACGCCCGGCCGGCACGTCCGGCAACTGCATCGCGAGGACCTCCGGCGCGTTGTCCGGCCGGATCGGATGCAACTGCACGAACCCGTTGTCGTGCACGGCAAGCACACCGTGCTGCGAGTTCGCCGCCACGACCACGGGCTTGGTCTCGTTCGGCGTGGCCGCGATCCAGGCCGAGTAGTCGTGCTCCGCCTTGGCGATCAGGTGCAGCGTTCCCCGGACGTCCGGGTGGTCGAGCCCGACCCGGCGCAGCTCACCGATGACATCGCGCTCGATGAGCACGCGTTCGTCCTCGGTCTCACCGGGCGAGTCGACGGAGAGCGCCGGGTGGTACTCCCCGAGCTTCTCCTGCTTCCACAGCACGTCGAAGGCGAGGTCGGACAGTTGGATGGACGACCGAAGCACGTCACCCCCCGATCGTCGGCGGTGCGACCATCGGCATGTCGCCGATGATCTCGTTCGTGTTCTCCTCGGTGATGAGGTAGTCGGCGGACTTGTGCTCCAAGTCGTCCTCGCCCTGGCCCTTCTGGCCCTGACCACCCATCCCGCCCATACCGGCACCGCCCGCGCGACCTGCCGCGCCTGCCGCACCACCCCGACCGGCCGCGTTCGCACCGGTCTCACCCATGCCGCCGAACACACCGGCCTTGCCGCCGGGCTGCTGGGCGGACGTGCCGCTGGCCGTTCCACTGCCTCCGAGGCCGCCGGAGCCGAACTTGCCCGCTCCGCCCGCACCCGCGCCTGCGCCGCCACCGCCACCGCCACCGCCGAACTTGCCTGCTCCGCCGGGACCGCCGATGCCCCCGGGACCGCGACCGGGGCCGGTGCCACCAGGTCCGCCGGGACCGCCGGTGGTGGGGCGGACGGGCACGCCCATGGGAGGGAGGCCCGTGTTGTTCGGCCGTTCGATCACGCTGCCGACCGGGGGCTTGCCGGTGAGGTTGTCACCGACGGAAGGCCTGCC
This sequence comes from Lentzea sp. NPDC092896, assembly GCF_044754905.1. Classification (NCBI taxonomy): domain Bacteria; kingdom Bacillati; phylum Actinomycetota; class Actinomycetes; order Pseudonocardiales; family Pseudonocardiaceae; genus Lentzea; species Lentzea sp. NPDC092896. The sequence continues at coordinate 136,473 of NZ_JBIVPX010000014.1, read as the reverse complement.
GGTGTTGTTGGTGTTGCTCGTGTTCGTGGTGTCGGACGAACTGGTCGTGGTCTGGTCACCGTTGGTGCTGGGCACGGTCCAGCCTGTGCCGGTCGTGCTCTGCGGCGTGCTCGTCGAGGAACTGCTCGAGGAGCTGGACGACCGCGTGGTCGTGGTGTTGTTGTTCGACGTCTTGTCTTCACCGTTGTCACCGCCGGTGTCGGCGATCTCGACCACGAGGCTGTCGGTCGTGACGCCCGGGAACTCCTTCGGCAGCTCACCGCGGTTGGTGTTGCTGGCGCTCTGGAACTCCTTGTAGACCTCGCGGTTGTGCTTCTCTTCAGCGTTGTAGCTGTTGACCTTGTCCTCGGTGTCCGTGTCCCAAGGGGTCGCGTCGTCCCAAAAGCTCGTGTCCGGCTTGGACGCCGGCATGTCCTTCAGCTGCCCCTTGTTCAGGGTGAACTGGTAGACCTGGTTGGAGATCGAGTGATCGGCCTGCCGCAGGGCGTCCTGCATCTGGATCATGGCTTGATTGATCGGGTTGGCGGCGGTCTGAGCGGCGTTCGCACTCGCTCCGGTCCACGCCTCACCCAGCGTCTCGCCGACCCGCTTGAGCCTGGACTCGATGCCCGCGTAGCCGCGCTCCAACGCCGCGGCGGTGGTCGCCGCAGCCTGCGCCGACCCCGTACCGGGACCGCTGGTCATCTGGGAGTAGATCTGCGCTCCCGAGAACCCCTCGGCTCTGGTGTTGTCCTCGGTGAAGCAACTGGGCGCGGGCCGTGTCATTTCGCACCTGCCTTGATCGTGGTGATGGCGAGATTGGCGAACTCGGTGATAGCGGCACACGGGTCGGCGAACTTCGGACTGCCTTGGTCGCTCTGGAGCGAGATGAGCAACACCTTCTGCTCGGAGACCCCGACGAGCACGGAGCAGTAGCCGTTCTTTCGGCTGTCCGCGACCAGCGCCATGTAGGTCGGGTAGCCCTGGATCGCGGGCAGCGACTCGAACTTCTCGTACGTCGTGTCCTTGTTCGGGAGGATGGTGGAGAGGTTCGTACCCTCCGGCAGAATCGTCACGCTCGGGGCCATCTTCGCCGGAATGCTCAATCCCAACCAGGCACAGGAAGCACCGGGTGAGGTGGTGTTCACCCTTCCAGTCACCCCAGGCAGCCCGAACGCCTCAACCTGAGCCGGAGTGACCGTGCTGCACGGGTCGGCTTCGAAGGCCTTGACGTCGAGCGGGTTCTCGATCTTGGGAGCTCCACCGCTGTCGCTGGTGCTGCTCGGCTGAGTGGCGGTGGTCGGCGTGCCGGTCGTGCCACCGCTGTCGCCGCAGCCGGCCAGCAGTGCGAGTGCTGCGATGCCTACGACGATGGTTCGGATGCGCAACAGCTCAGTCCTTCTACTTGAGGTTGTCCAGGTTGCCCTGCTCGGTCTGCTCGTACTGCCGCAGCGTGGCCTTCAAGTTCTCGATCCGAGTGTCGAGCGTCTGCTGCAACTGCTCGTTGGACAGCTGGTGCCCCTTGCCGGCGGCGCTCGCCCAGTTCGCGTAGACCTGACTCGGCATGTCCTTGCCCGCGCCCTTGACGGCGATCAGGGCTTCGCCGGACTTGTGAGCCAGCGCGAGCTCTTCCTTGACGGACTCGTACTCCTTGATGGCAGCGCGCAGTGTCTCCAGATCGACCTTGGTCCCGCTCATCCCCAGTGCCCTCCCTGCAGAATCGTGCGTCTAGCAGCATAGCGCCAGGTCGCGGGACCCGTCCCGGTTTCAAAGCACGATCGGGTGAACAAGGCGAGGTGTCATCGCGGCATTGCGACGAGCAACGGTACGAAGTGCTGCATGCGTCGTTCTTCACTGCTTTTCGTCAGCGTCGCAATGCTGCTCGCCGCCTGTACCTCCGTCGAGCCGAGGGCGGTTCCGGCGAAGCTCAAGCCGCCGACGCCCGCCATCGGACCTCAGGGGAACTGCGAAGACATCCTCTTGGGTGATCCGGCGTCGTGTGTCGCGTGGACGCCGCCGGAGCCGCACAACTTCTCGTTGGTGTTTCCCATCAATGAGGAGGAAGCGGGAGTTGGGAAGGAGATGCAGTGGGGCCCGTATTACTGGTGCGCTGTCATCACCGATGATGTCGCGGAGAAAGTGTTCGGCACGAGAGCCGTCGTCAGGGTCGTCACCGGTAAGTATTCGTGCGAAATCGCGCAGGGCGGTTACAAGCAGTCCGGTCTCGACAAGAACCTTCAGATTCACCTGGCTCCCTATGAGCCCGGGAATGGCGCGTACGACTGGTTCGTGGAGCCGAACCCGCTCGGTCAGGTCACCGAGGTGAAGGGGCGCAAGGCGGTCCGCACCGACTGGCCGCGGTTTCCCTCGTCCGACCGCGCGTCGTACGTGGTCGAGATCCCCGATCGCGGCTCGGTGTGGAACGTCGAACTCCGGCGTCAGGGAGGCGGGAGGACGGAGTACGACGCCGACTACGAGGACGCCGATCGCCGCATCCTGCTGGCGATCGACGCCCTGATGGCCTACGACCGGACCTGACCGGTCAGGACTGCTGTTCTGCCTGCTGCTGTTGCTGCGCCGGCAACCGGCCCTCGGCCATCCGCTTGAGCAGGTCCTTGCGCAACCACAGCAGATAAGCCCAGACCAGCCCGAAGATCACGCCGATCACCCCCATGGCCGGCAACAGCAGCCAAGTGGCGATCAACAGCACGTGCAGCCCCACGACAGCCCCGATGGCCCAAGGCTTGCGGACGAACGCGCACATCGCGATGAACACCGCGATGAAGCCGAACGCGACCCAGCCGACCAGGGACGTCACGCCGCCGTGCAGTTTGGCGATCACCGGGAGGGCCAGGGCGACGACGATGACCTCGAGGATCAGCGTGCCGGCCATGATGCCCCGGAACGCCTTCATCGGGTCCTTCTTCAGAGGGGCCGGGGTGGTCATGCCGGCTCCTTTCCGAACAGCGCGCGGGCCTCGCCCGCGGTGACGACGGAGCCGGTGACGATGATGCCGCCGCCGGACTGCTCATCCTCGATGAGGTGGATGGCTTCCTCGATGGCGTCGACCAGGCGGGGACGCACTTCGAAGCGGTCCTCGCCGAAGATCGGGACGGCGAGGCCGGCCAGGACGTCCGGGTCCATGGCTCGCGGGGAGGAGTTGGTGGTGATCACCAGTTCCTGCACGACCGGCTCCAGCGCCGCCAGGATGCCTTCGGCGTCCTTGTCGGACATCACGGACACCACGGCCACGAGCTTGCGGAAGCCGAACTCCGACTCCAACGCGCGCGCCAATGCTGCGGCGCCGTGCGGGTTGTGGGCCGCGTCGACGAAGACGTTGGGCGCGGAACGGACTCGCTCGAGGCGGCCCGGCGTGACGACCGAGGCGAAGCCCTCGCGGACCATCTCGATGTCGATCTTGCGCTCGGGGCCCGCGCCGAAGAACGCTTCCACCGCGGCCAGTGCCAGGGCGGCGTTCGCTGCCTGGTGTTCGCCGTGCAGTGGAAGGAAGATGTCCTCGTAGATGCCGCCGAGGCCCTGCAGGGTGATCATCTGGCCGCCTACGGCCACCGCGCGCGACACGACGCCGAACTCGCTGCCGAAGCGGGCGATCATCGCGTCCACCTCGGCCACGCGTTCCAGGATCACCCTCATGACCTCGGGCGTCTGCTCGCCGACGATCGCCACGGCGCCCGGCTTGATGATGCCGGCCTTCTCCACCGCGATGTCCTCGGGACGGTTGCCCAGGTACTCGGTGTGGTCGATGCCGATCGGGGTGAGCACGGCGACGCGGGTGTCCACGATGGACGTCGCGTCCCACGTGCCGCCCATGCCGACCTCGACGACGGCGACGTCGGCCGGCGCTTCCGCGAAGGCCGCGTACGCCATGCCGGTGAGCACCTCGAACTTGCTCATCCGGATCTCGGACTGGGCGTCCACCATGGCGACGTACGGCTCGATGTCGCGGTAGACCTCGACGTAGCGCTCCGGGCTGATCGGCTGGTTGTCCAGGCTGATCCGCTCGGTCGCGAGCTGCAGGTGCGGACTCGTGAACCGGCCGGTGCGCAGGCCGATGCGCGTGAAGAGCGCATCGACCATGCGTGACGTCGACGTCTTGCCGTTCGTGCCCGTCAGCTGCACGACCGGGTACGACGTCTGCGGGTCGCCCAGCACGTGGGCGAGTGCCTTGATCCGGTCCAGCGACGGCTCGAGCTTGGTCTCGGGCCACCGCTGGTTGAGCTCGTTCTCGACGTCGAGGAACTCGTCGAGGTTCGTTTCCACGGTTCTTACGCCTCCGGCAGCGCGGCCAGGCGCTCGTTGATGCGGGCGATCTCGGACTCGGCGGTGGCCTTGCGCTCCTCGATCTTGGCCTTGACGTCGGCGGGCGCCTTGGCGAGGAACGCCTCGTTGCCCAGCTTCTTCGTCGTGCCCTCGAGTTCCTTCTGCGCCACGGCCAGGTCCTTCGCCAGGCGCTTGCGCTCGGCGGCGACGTCGATCGTGCCGGACAGGTCCAGCTCGACCTTCACCGCGCCCTTGGGCAGGCCGACCTCCAGCGTCGCCGAGACGGTGAACTCGTCACCGGGCTCGGTGAGCCGCGTCATCGCGCGCACGGACGGAACCTGGTCGATCAGGCCGACGCAGCACGCGCCGCGGACCTTGCCCGCGACCTTCTGGCCCGGCTTGAGGCCCTGCTCGGAACGGAACCGGCGGATCTCGGTCGCGAGCTTCTTCAGGCCCTCGATCTCCGCCTTCGCGTCAAGATCGCGCTCGGCGCCCGAAACGGACGGCCACTGCGCCACGACGAGCGACTCGCCGCCGGTCAGCGACGTCCACAGCGTCTCGGTGATGAACGGGATCGACGGGTGCAGCAGCCGCAGCAGGACGTCGAGGACGTGGCCCAGGACGGACTGCGTGGCCTCGGCGCGGCCGTCCGCGATCTGGACCTTCGCGATCTCCAGGTACCAGTCGCAGAACTCGTCCCACGTGAAGCTGTACAGCGCCTCGCAGGCACGGGAGAACTGGAACGCCTCGAAGTTGGTGTCCACAGTGGACACCAGGGCGTCGAGCTCGTCGAGGATCCAGCGGTCGGCGGCCGTCAGCTCGGAACGCTCCGGCAGCGGACGGGAGACCGTCGCACCGTTGGCCAGCGCGAAACGCGTGGCGTTCCACAGCTTCGTGGTGAAGCTGCGTGAGCCGACCGCCCGCTCCTCGGCGACGGCCATGTCCGAACCGGGGTTCGTGCCGCGCAGCAGCGTGAACCGGGTGACGTCCGCGCCGTAGCGCTCCATCCAGTCCAGCGGGTCGATGCCGTTGCCCTTGGTCTTCGACATCTTCTTGCCGTACTGGTCGCGGATCAGACCGTGCAGGAAGACGTGGTCGAACGGCTGAACCTCGTCCATCGCGTACAGACCGAACATCATCATCCGGACGACCCAGAAGAACAGGATGTCGTAACCGGTCGAGAGAACGGACGTCGGATAGAACTTCCGAAGGTCCTCGGTGGACTCCGGCCAGCCCAGCGTGGAGAACGGCCACAGACCCGACGAGAACCAGGTGTCGAGGACGTCCTCGTCCTGACGCCAGCCCTCACCGGTGGGCGCCTCGTCGTCCGGTCCGACGCACACGACCTCGCCGTTCGGGCCGTACCAGACCGGAATCCGGTGGCCCCACCACAGCTGGCGCGAGATGCACCAGTCGTGCAGGTTGTCGGTCCAGTCGAAGTACCGCTTGTTCAGCTCGGCCGGGTGGATCTTGGTGCGGCCGTCGCGGACGGCGGCCGACGCGGCGGCGGCGATGTTCTCGACCTTGACCCACCACTGCAGCGACAGGCGCGGCTCGACGACCGTGTCGCACCGCGAGCAGTGCCCGACGGCGTGGACGTACGGCCGCTTCTCCGCGACGATCCGGCCCTCCGCGCGCAACGCGGCGACGATCGCCGGACGCGCCTCGAAGCGGTCGAGCCCCTCGAATGGGCCGTGCGCGGTGATGGTCGCGCGGCCGTCCATGATCGTGAGGTTCGGCAGGCCGTGGCGCTGGCCGATCTCGAAGTCGTTCGGGTCGTGGGCGGGCGTGACCTTGACGGCGCCGGTGCCGAACTTCGGGTCGACGTGCGTGTCGGCGACGATCGGGATGCGCCGGCCGGTCAGCGGCAGCTCGACCTCGGTGCCGATGAGGTGCTGGTAGCGCTCGTCGTCCGGGTGGACGGCGACCGCGGTGTCACCCAGCATCGTCTCGGCGCGCGTGGTCGCGACGACGATCGAGTTCTCGCCCTCGCCGTAGCGGATCGAAACGAGCTCGCCGTCGTCGTCGCTGTGGTCGACCTCGACGTCCGAGAGCGCCGTCTGACAGCGCGGGCACCAGTTGATGATCCGCTCGGCCTGGTAGATCAGGCCGTCGTCGTACATCTTCTTGAAGATCGTCTGGACGGCGCGCGACAGCCCCTCGTCCATGGTGAAGCGCTCACGCGACCAGTCGATGCCGTCGCCGAGGCGCTTCATCTGGTCGAGGATCTTGCCGCCGTACTCCTCTTTCCACTCCCAGACGCGCTCGACGAACTTCTCGCGCCCGAGGTCCTGCCGGGACATGCCCTGCTTGGCCAGGTCGCGCTCGACGGCGTTCTGGGTCGCGATGCCCGCGTGGTCCATGCCGGGCAGCCACAGGACCTCGTAGCCCTGCATGCGGCGGCGCCTCGACAGCGCGTCCATCACGCTGTGGTTCATCGCGTGGCCCATGTGCAGCGAACCGGTGACGTTCGGCGGGGGCAGCACGATCGTGAACGGCGGCTTGTCGCTCTTGACGTCGGCCTCGAAGTAACGCCGGTCGACCCACCGCTGGTACAGCTCCGCCTCTACCTCCGCCGGAGTCCACGCGGCGGGGAGGTCAGGACGCTGGGTTGCGGTGTCGAGTTCAGTCACAGCCGTGAAGTCTACGGAGGCCAGGGTCTCGACTTGAAACGAGATACCTGATAACGCCCCCGCGGCAACCGCAAGCCGGTCGACAGCGTGGTTCGGAGTGACCGAAGATGTGCCCCGAACATCTGGGGGGAACGTTGCAGTACGACATTGATGACCATCCTGATCTGAAGGACGCGGCCTGGATCCGCGCCGCGAACAAACGCGCCAAGCGGGACATCCGCAGGCAACGCCGGAAGGCCAGACGAGGCAGACACAGCGGCAAGGTCGTGTCCGTCATCGCCCTGCTCGTCATCGGCGCGGTGCTGTTCGGGCTCTACAGGGCGGGGAAGTTCGGCGAGGCCTCGCTGCCGGACGTGAAGCTGCCGTACGCGGGGGCGAACGTCGAGGTCCCGTTCGCCGGCACGCCCGCGGAGCAGTGGCCCGACGGCGACAAGGGCATCGTCGCGCCGGACGCCAATCCGGCGTTCGAGCAGGTCCGGCAGGCGCTCATCGCCTCACGCCTCGACCCGGTGATGCTCGGCGAGCACAAACCGGACCGGTTCCTCGCGATGCTGGCGCCGGAGGTGCGCGAGCACGTCGTGAAGGAGATCGCGGGCTGGACCACCCGGCTCAAGCAGGGCACGAAGCTGCTCCCGAACGGCATCAAGGTGTCCGGGAGGATGACTCTCGGGGAGAAGGACGGCTACCCGGCGGTGACGGCGGACTACGTGTTCGCCTACGCGTTCGAGCCGCCGGAGCCGAAGAAGCTCCTCAGTCAGATGGAGATGGTCGCGGCGGTCCGCGAGAAGATCACCTACTCGATCACTCCCGAAGGACTGTGGCCCTCGGACTCGACGGGTTTCCAGTACTCGATCGCGTGCCAGGCGGCGAAGGACGGTTTCCTCGCGCCGCAGTTCACCGAGCCGCCCAAGCACGGTGAGGGCGTCGCCGGTGACGAGAAGAAGTACTTCTCCGTGGACGGACAGGTGCCGACGGAGAACAGCTGCGATTGATCACTCTTTCAGAGGTGCCGGACGAGAGTGACGGCGATCACAATGACCGTCACGGACCGTTCAAACCCCTTGGGGCCCGTGCCGACGGCGCCGCCGCGTTCTTCGGGGGCGCTGGCGGCGCCGACGTCTATCAGCGAAGAATGCAGCCATGAGCAGCAAGCCCCCGCAGAACGACGTCGACGAGTCCGCGCTCGAAGTCAGCACCCCCAAGACCTGGGCAGCGGGTATTCCCGGTGTGCTCGTGTCGCTCGACCGCGCGGTCGAGCAGATGGGTGTCGGGCGCACGGTCAAGACGTTGCGACTGCTCAACCAGCGCGAAGGTTTCGACTGTCCTGGTTGCGCGTGGCCCGAACCACAGGGTCACCGCAAGATGGCGGAGTTCTGCGAGAACGGCGCGAAGGCCGTCGCGGAGGAAGCCACCAAACGACGAATCGGGCCCGAGTTCTTCGCCGAGCACTCGATCGAGAGCCTGCGCACGAAGACCGACTACTGGCTCGGCCAGCAGGGCCGGCTCACCGAACCGATGGTGCTGCGGCCGGGTGCGACGCACTACACACCGATCAGCTGGGACGCGGCGTTCACGCTCGTCGCCGACGAGCTGACAGCGTTGTCGAACCCGGACGAGGCGATCTTCTACACCTCCGGCCGCACCAGCAACGAGGCCGCGTTCCTCTACCAGCTGCTGGTCCGCTCGTTCGGCACCAACAACCTGCCGGACTGCTCGAACATGTGCCACGAGTCGTCCGGCTCGGCGCTGAACGAGACGATCGGCATCGGCAAGGGCTCGGTGTCGATCAAGGACTTCGACCTCGCCGACCTCATCGTGGTCATCGGCCAGAACCCCGGCACGAACCACCCGCGCATGCTCAGCGCGCTGGAGGACGCGAAGAAGAACGGCGCGAAGATCATCGCGATCAACCCGCTGCCGGAAGCGGGCCTGATGCGGTTCAAGAACCCGCAGAACGTGGCGGGCGTCGTCGGCCGCGGCACCGCGCTGAGCGACGAGTTCGTGCAGATCAAGGTCGGTGGCGACCAGGCGCTGTTCCAGGCGATCGGGCACCTGCTGCTGCAGTGGGACAAGCTCGACAAGACGTTCATCGAGGCCAAGACGCACGGCTTCGAGGCCTACGCGGAGAGCCTGCGCGAACTCGACTGGGACGGCGTGCTCACCGCGACCGGCCTGACCCGCGAGCAGATCACCCGCGTGGCCGGGATGTTCGTCGACTCCAAGCGCACGATCGCCTGCTGGGCAATGGGTCTGACGCAGCACAAGCACAGCGTGCCCACGATCCGCGAGGTCACGAACGTCATGTTCCTGCGCGGCATGATCGGCAAGCCGGGCGCGGGCCTGTGCCCGGTGCGCGGCCACTCGAACGTGCAGGGCGACCGCACGATGGGCATCTACGAGAAGATGCCGGAGAAGTTCCTGCTGGCCCTGGAGAACGAGTTCAGCATCTCCGTGCCGCGCAAGCACGGTTTCGACACCGTCGACGCCATCAACGCGATGCGCCAGGGCCGCGGCAAGGTGTTCATCGCGATGGGCGGCAACTTCGTCAGCGCCACCCCGGACACCCCGGTGACCGAGAAGGCGCTGGAGCAGTGCTCGCTGACGACGCACGTCTCCACGAAGCTCAACCGCTCGCACGTGGTCCACGGCCGCACCGCGCTGATCCTGCCCGCCCTGGGCCGCACCGAGAGCGACGTCCAGCACTCGGGCGAGCAGTTCGTCACGGTCGAGGACTCGATGTCGGTCGTCCACCGCTCGCGCGGGCGGCTCAAGCCCGCGTCGGAGCAGCTGCTGTCCGAGGTCTCGATCGTCTGCCGGCTCGCGCGCAAGACGCTCGGCGCCTCGCACCCCGTGGCGTGGGAGGAGTTCGAGAAGGACTACGACGTCGTTCGCGAGCACATCTCCCGTGTCGTGCCGGGCTGCACCGACTACAACACGCGCGTGCGTCAGCCCGACGGTTTCGTGCTGCCGCACCCGCCGCGTGACTCGCAGGAGTTCGCGACGGCGACCGGCAAGGCGAACTTCACGGCGAACGAGCTGACGGTCATCGAGATCCCCGAAGGCCGCCTGATCATGCAGACCCTGCGCAGCCACGACCAGTACAACACCACGATCTACGGCCTGGACGACCGCTACCGCGGCGTGAAGGACGGCCGTCGCGTGGTGTTCGTGAACCCCGACGACATCAAGGAGCTGGGGTTCACCGACGGGCAGATGGTGAACATCGTCTCGGAGTGGAAGGACGACCCGACGGGCGTCGTCGAACGCCGCGCCGAGTCGTTCCGGATCGTCTCCTACTCGACCGCGCGGGGATGCGTGGCCACGTACTTCCCCGAGGCGAACCCGTTGGTGCCGCTGGACTCCAAGGCGGACATCTCGGGAACGCCGACCTCGAAGTCCGTGATCGTGCGTCTCGAGGCTATTTAGCCAGGACCGTGTAGTTGCTGGCACCGCCGTTGGGTCCCAGTTGGACCTCTCCCGCCCGGAAGCCCTTGGCGTACAGGCGGAAGGTCCTCGGGGACCCTTCGGTGTTGACCAGCTGCAGGCCGCTGTCGAGCCACAACGAGTCCATCCACGGACGCTTGCCGAGCCGCGTGTCGACCGCGACGTAGACCAGCGCGTCGCGGTTGATCGTGAAGCGCGCCAACGGGTTCTGCGTCGCCGACTTCGAGTCGTTGGCCGTGCGGATCCACTTCGCTCCCGTCACCTCGTCCGGTACGGCGCTGAACGTGAAGTCGCGGTCGCCGTACTGCGCGACGCCCGTGCGCAGGCCGGTCTGCACCGACCAGTCGCCCGCGTTCCCGGTGTCCGCCACCGACAACCCGCTCAGCTCCAGTTCCGCGGGCTGGTCGCCGACGGTCAGGATCGCGACGGCCGACCGCGTGATCTGACCGGCCGTGCCTCGGACGTTGATGTTCGTCGAGCCGTGCGGGGTGTCCGGCAGCGTCGCCACGGTCATCGTGGACGCCTGACCTGGGTTGATCGTGGCCGGACTGAACTGCACGACCGTCCCGGCCGGCACGTTGTCGGCGTCGAGGCTGATCGGCCCCGGCGAGCCGGTCGAGGCCGCGCTGACGGTGAACGACGCCGTGTCTCCCGGCTTGACCACGCGCGACGCGGGATCGACCGCGATGCTGAAGTCGTTGCCCACCCCGCACTTCTCGGTCGAACCGGTGTTCTGCACGCGCGGCGAGCCCGAGTTGCGGACGCAGAACCCGTTGGTGTTGCGGAAGAGGAAGTCCGTCGGGCTGCTGGTGCCGCGTTCCCAGCCGAAGGTGTCGAACGTCAGGTCGGTGGAGTTGTCGGCGATCACCGCGGGCCGGCCGTCGTTGTTCGTGAACGCGACGGCGCTGTTGAGGAACCTGACGCGGTCGGCGTAACGGATGTACCAGCCGTAGGCGGGCCGGGTGCCGATGCTGTTCGGGTTGTAGTTGGTGCGGTCGTTGCTCGGCGGGTTCGTCGACATCGTGCCGTTGCCACCGGGCACGTTGATCTTCACGTTGTTGAACGTCACGTCACTGATGTGGCCGTCGACGTCGCCCATGATCGTGGGGCTGAACGACGGCGAGGCGCCGTTGATCGTGATGTTGTCGTAGGTGATGTTCTTGATGGTGCCGACGCCCGGACTGTTGCCGCAGCGCTTGCGGGCGCCGACCTTGAGCATGATCGGCGACCGCACGCCGCTGACGGTGATGTCCTTGTAGTGCACGTCGGAGACGACCGAGCCGTCCATCGAGACGAGCCCGAGCCCCGACTTGTTGGAGCCCTGGATCTGGATGCGCTGGAAGTCGTAGCCGGTGAAGTCACCGCACGTCTCCGAGCCGAACATCAACGCGTTGCAGCACCCCGCGCTGAGCTTGGTGTCGTAGACCTTCACGTTGCCGTTGCTGAGCTTTTGACCGAGCGCGTAGTCGCTCTTGAACGCCAGCGCGTCGTCGTTGCCCGCGAAGTCGCCGTTGGTGATCGTGACGTTGGTGGTGCTGATGACGTTCCAGCCGTCGCGGTCGCTCGCGGTGTCGATCGTGAGCCGGTCGGACACGACGTTGCGGCACCCGTTGATCAGCATCGCGAAGTGGCCGCCGCGCCGGAGTTTGATGCCGCTGACCGTGAGGTTCTCGCAGCGCGTCAACGAGATGATCTTGTCGGCCTGCCCGCTGTCCGGGTTGCCGGTGATCAGCGCGCCACCGCCGTCGATGGTGCCGGAGCCTGCAAAGCCGATGTTGGTCAGCCGGTCGCCCCAGATCATGGCGTTGTGGAAGTGGCTGTGGCCGTAGTCCTGGTACTCGTCGTTGGGGTTGGGCTCGGGCTTGTCGTAGCCGCTGCCGCTCGCGCCCATGATCGTGGCGCCGGAGTCGAGCTGGAGCGTGACGTTGCTCTTCATGTGGATCGAGTTGGGCGAGCGGTACGTGCCGGACGGGAACCGCACGGTCCCACCACCCGCCGCGTTCGCCGCGGTGATCGCCCTGTCGATGGCCGCCGTGTCGTTCGCGCTGCCGTTGCCGGCGGCCCCGTAGTCCTTGACGTTGAAGTCCGCCGCCTGAGCGGGTTCCGCCAGCACCGTGATGCCCAGCAGTGCCGCGGTCACCGCCACGCCGAGTCTCCGTAACACGGATGTCCTCCCCGTTGTAACGTCCTGAAAACGTTTACGGCGGCGGGGAGTTCACACGCTACGCCGGTCGAACGCGCCCGAACAGCCTCCAGCGGCGACGGCCCGTCGCGAGTAAGCCTCCGCCTACCCGCTTCTCCGGTTTCGCAGCCTGCTCAGGCGCGCGAACGAGCCTGCGCGCGGCCGCGTCGGCCTCGATCTCAGACTGCCTCATCTTCGCGATAGCAAACGCTTGGTCGTGCGACAACATGACAGATCTCCCTCGGGTGGTTGTTACTCGGGTCCGACCGTGTGGCTCAGGAAGAACCTGACCGCCCGCGAGCCCTCCGGCCGCAGCGACGGATCCAGGCGGCGTTCGTCGTACTTGTCCAGCAGCGCCTGCAACTCCGCCACGTACTCGACAGCCTCAGCCGCGGTGATGAACTTGACGGTGCCCTCGGTGCCGACCGCCTTGCGCCATTCCGCAGGCAGGTGCTCCCACTGCCGCAGGCGCTCCCGCATGCGTTCGAACTCCTGGTCCAGGAACGCCATCGAGGCCGCCTCCGCGGCCATCGCCGCCTCGCCCTCAAGGCCTTCCGTCGAGATCGACTGGCGCTTGTGAACGATCTTCCACGGCTTTTGCCTGCCCGGACCCTCGACCTCGCCGACGAACCCGTACTTGGCCAGCATGTTCAGGTGGTACGAGCAGCTCGCGACGCTTTCACCGAGCGCCTCCGAACACTGGGTGGCGGTGCGCGGGCCCTGCTCCGTGAGCAACTGGAGGAGCTTCCACCGGAACGGGTGGGAGAGGGCCCGGAGCGCCTTGGTGTCAGTGATCGGATTCTCGGTCATGACACGAGGGTACCCACATCAACAAACCTTTAGCAAGGTTCCTTGATATATAAATCCTGATATAAAACCACCCAAGATCCGCCAGGCTGTGCGCATGACCTGGGGGAAGTGGTGGCTGCTGGGGGCGTTCGGCGCGCTGGTGGCGGTGACGTGGATCAACCCGCCGTGGCCCGCCGAGCAGGCGTTGCACAGCTCGTTGACGGCGGTGGCGATCTTGGCGCTGTGGCTGCTGAGACGCAGGCTGGACACCGCGCAGTGGGCGTGGGCGCTGGTTTTCCTTGCGCTGCACACGATCGCGGCGCGGTGGATCTACTCGTTCGTCCCGTACGACGACTGGACGAACGCGGTGTTCGGCGTGCGGCTGTCGGAGGCGTTCTCCTGGGACCGCAACCACTTCGACCGGCTCGTGCACTTCGCGTACGGCGTGTGCCTGACCGCGATCCTGCGGAGGAAGTGGGTGCGGTCGGTGGAGATCGTGCTCGCGACGAGCGCGCTCTACGAACTGCTGGAGTGGGCGATCGCGATGACGCTCGCCCCTGACGTCGCCGAGGCCTACAACGGCCAGCAGGGCGACATGTGGGACGCGCACGCCGACATGGCGCTGGCCGCGTTGGGCGCGCTCGTCACCAGTCTGGTGAGTTGCGCGCTACGGCGGTCACGAGCGGCAGCGACTCGATCACCGGCACCCGCAGCAGCTCCGCCGGAACGTCCGGGTCGCGCACCGGCTCGATGAGCTCGCGCAGCAACGCGCCGACGACGTCGTCCGCGGCCTGGTCGACCTCGTGGATGAGGTCGCGCAACTGGTCCGCGGCCTCGTTGAGCACCCGCGGCCGTTGCGGTTCCTCCAGCATCAACGCCGCGAGCCGCAGCACCCGGCGGCAGGTGCGCAGCCGAAGGCTCCTGCTCGCGGACTCGCGCGTGCCGGCGAGACCCAGCCGGCCGCGCGTGCGTTCGATCCACGGCTCGACCGTCTCGCGCCGCCAGATCGGGCCGGACGCGAGTTCCGCGTCCGGCTCGGGAATGCCGTGCGAGCGTCTCTTGCGCCAGACAGCCACCAGCTGCCGACTGAGCCCCATGGCGTCGGCGATCTCGGCGATTCCGTAGAAGTCCCCCACGCCGCCAACTGTAACCAGAGATGACGCGGAGTGTCATCAAAAATGTCTCAAATGCGTTCGAGAACAGCCCTCGCCGCGTTGTGGCCGCCGATGCCGCTCACGCCGCCACCGCGCCGGGAACCCGCACCGCAGACGAAGACGTTGTCCACATCGGTCTCCACGCCCCACTTGCCGACCTGGTCGTCGCTCTCGGCGAACGGCCAGTCGAGCTCCCCGTGGAAGATGTTGCCACCCGGCAGGCCGAGCTCCTCCTCCAGGTCCAGCGGAGTGCGCGCCTCGATGCACGGGGCGCCCTGGGCGTCGAGCGCCAGGCAGTCCTGGATCGGCTCCACGAGATGCGCGTTGAGCTGGTCGAGGTAGCGCTTCACCAGCTCGTCGCGCAGCTCGGTGTTGCGGCCCTCGAACAACGACGCCGGCAGGTGCAGGCCGAACAACGTCAGCGTCTCGTGGCCCTGCAGCGACGGCCCGAGGATCGACGGGTCGGTCAGCGAGTGGCAGTACATCTCGCCCGGCAGCACCGACGGCACGTGGCCGGCGGCGCTCTCCAGGTAGGCGGTCTCCAGCTGGTCGTAGGACTCGTCGAGGTGGAACGTGCCGGCGAACGCCACCCGCGCGTCGACGCCGGACTTCAGCTCGGGCAGCCTGCGCAGCAACATGTTGATCTTCAACTGGCAGCCCGGCGCGTCGTGGACTTCCAGTCCCCGCAACCGTCCCAGCACCGACGGCGCCACGTTGGACAGCACGAACCGGGCCTCGACAGTCGTGTCGCCGTAGGTCACGGAGGCGGTCTTGCCGTCCGACTCGACGGAGGTGACCTCGGCGCCGGTGATGATCCGCACACCGGCCTCGCGCGCGACCCGTTCCAGCTCGGCGGTGACCCCGCCCATGCCGCCGACCGGGACCTTCCACTCACCGGTGCCGTTGCCGATCACGTGGTAGAGGAAGCACTTGTTGGCGCGCAACGAATGCAGCGACGAGTGCGTGCCGATCAACGCGTCCGTGGCGACGACCCCGCGCACCAGGTTGTTGTCGAACAGCTCCTGCAGCGTCGCGCCGATCGGCCGTTCGAAGACCTGCTCCCACAACCGGCCGCGCACCACCTTGTCGACGTGCACGCGCAGATGTTCCCGTGACACCAACGGTTCCAAAAGAGTCGGCGCCAGCGCCTCCGCCATCAGTTCCAGGTCGGCGTACCAGCGCTGCCACCGCTCCCAGTCCTCCAGCGACCCGCAGACGGCCTCGAACGACGCCACCGTCGCCGCGCCGGGCGAGCGTTCGACCAGCAGCCCGCGCTTGCCGTTCGGCGTGTAGGACGAGGTCGAACGAGACTTCAAAGCCAGCTTCAGCCCCAGATCCGACACGATCCGGTCAGGCAGCAGCGACACGAGGTACGAGAACCGCGAGAGCCGGGCGTCGACGCCCTCCCACGGTGAGGCGCTCACCGCCGCCCCGCCGACGTGCGGCAGCTTCTCCAGCACCCTGACCGATTTCCCCGCTCTGGCGAGGTACGCGGCCGCCACCAGCCCGTTGTGGCCGCCCCCGACGATCACGACGTCGTCCATGCCCCGGAATCCCTCCCACGTAGCCTGGTCGGTGGGGAACATAGCGTTCCGAAGGAGATGTGCACATGGGCCGAGTGACGGTGCGCCGAGCGGTCGAACGCGTGTCGCCGAGCGGTCGGCGCCGCAGGGTGGACGCGCTCGCCGCCGAGGAGCCGCTGGAGCTGCGGGTCAACGGGAAGGCGTTGGCGGTCACGATGCGCACGCCCGGCCACGACGTCGAGCTCGCGCACGGCTTCCTGCTCAGCGAAGGTGTCATCGGGTCGCCGGAGGACGTCTCGATCGCGCGGTTCTGCGAGGGCACCGGGCCGGACGGGATGAACACCTACAACGTGCTGGACGTCGCGCTGGCCGAGGGTGTGCCGCCACCGGACACCGGGGTGGAGCGGAACTTCTACACCACGTCGTCGTGCGGGGTGTGCGGCAAGGGCGCGCTGGACGCGGTGAAGCTCAAGACCCGCTACTCCCCCGCGCTGGACGAGGTCAAGGTCACGCCTGAGGCGTTGACGGGCTTCCCGGACGCGTTGCGGGAACGGCAGAAGGTCTTCGAGAGCACCGGCGGGCTGCACGCGGCCGGGCTGTTCGTCGACGGCGAGTTGCTGGTCGTGCGTGAGGACGTGGGGCGGCACAACGCCGTGGACAAGGTGCTGGGCTGGGCGGTGCTGCAGAACCTGGTGCCGTTGCGCGGCGCGGTGCTGATGGTGTCCGGGCGGGCGTCGTTCGAGCTGGTGCAGAAGGCCGCGATGTCCGGGATTCCGGTGCTGGCGGCGGTGTCGGCGCCGTCGTCGCTCGCCGTCGAGCTGGCCGAGGAGCAGGGCATGACGCTCGTCGGCTTCCTGCGCGGCGACTCGATGAACGTCTACACCGGTGGGGAGCGCGTGGTTGAGACCGCTTGACGGTGTCGTGGTGGTGAGCCTGGAGCAGGCCGTCGCGGTGCCGTACGCGACGCGGTTGCTGGCTGATCTCGGCGCCCGGGTCATCAAGATCGAACGGCCTGGCTCCGGGGACTTCGCGCGCCACTACGACTCGTCGTGCGGCGAGGTGTCGTCGTACTTCGCGTGGACGAACGCCGGCAAGGAGTCGGTGTCCCTCGACATCAACCACCCCGACGGCCGTGAGGTGCTGGAACGGCTCGTGGCGCGCGCCGACGTGCTGTTGTGCAACCTGTCGCCACGGGTGTGGGAGCGGCTCGCGCTGGAGCTGCCCTCGACGTTGATCGTCGGTGAACTGTCCGGCTACGGCTGGGACGGCCCGTACGCGGACCGCAAGGCGTTCGACGCGCTGGTGCAGTCCGAGGCCGGGCTGGTGTCGCTGACCGGGGAGGGCGACGTGATGGCCCGCGCCGGGATCTCGGTCGCGGACATCGCGGCGGGCGTTCAGTTGCAGTCGGCGGTGCTGGCGGCGTTGTTGCAACGCGGCCGGACGGGTGAAGGCGCACGGCTGCGGTTGTCACTCTTCGCGGCGATGGCCGAGTGGATGCACCAGCCGATGCTCTACGCCGCCGGAACGGGTGCGGCGGCCCCGCGGTCGGGCGCGCACCACCCGAGCATCGCACCGTACGGGCCGGTGGCCTGCGCGGACGGCGCCGTGCACCTGGCCGTGCAGAACGACGGGCAGTGGCAGCGCCTGTGCGACCTGATCGGGCTCGCTCCGGAGGAGAGGTTCGCCACAGTGGCGTCCCGCGTGGAGCACCGCGGGGAGCTGCAGAAACTGCTCGAACAGGCGTTTTCGGACCTCACCGCGGCCGAGTTGCTGACCACTTTGGACGCCGCCGACGTGCCGGCCGCGCTGACCCGCCCGATCACCGACCTGCCGTCGCACCCGCAGCTCGACACCTGGGTTGACGTGCGCGTTCCCGGCGGAACGGCCCGGATGCTGCCGCCGCCGGTGGCCGGTTTCGAGTGGTCACCGGGTGCGGTCCCGGCACTCGGCGAGCACAATCAGGACGTGCTGACGTGGTTGGGCTATTCGAGTGAGGAACTGTCTGCCTTACGCGTGCGTTCCGTCCTCTGAGTAGGAAACGAGGAACGGTGCCCACGCGATGAGGTGAGCATGGGGGAACCGAGGTACAGCCGCCGCACCCTCCTGGCGGCGATCGGCGTGGTCATCGCGACAGCCACCGGCGTCGCGACGTACGTGTCGTCGTCGTCCAACGCCGTCGAGCAGCAGATCGCGACCGCGGACCGGGTGAGGACCGCCTCGGCCGCGAAACCGGCGATCCGCTTCGAGCGCGTGTACTCCGTCGCCCGCCACCGCGACGTCACCCTCGCCTTCTACCTCCCGGCCGGCGTGAACCCCCGCGGCCTGCCGATGTCGATCCTGCTGCACGGCCTGAACGGCGACGCCAAGCACGCGGCCGTGGGCAACCTGCCCGACGTCCTGGCCGCCGCCGTCGCCAAGGGCTCGGTGCCCGCGTTCGGCTTCGTCGCGGTCGACGGAGGCAACAACTACTGGCACGAGAACATCCCCGGCGACGACCCGATGGCCATGCTGCTCGACGAGGTCCCGCGCTGGCTCAAGGACCGCGGCTACGGCGAGCCGTTCGCGGTGACGGGGGTGTCGATGGGCGGCTTCGGTTCGCTGCTCTACGCGCGCCGCCGGGCCGAGCGCGGCGACCCGATCGCGGCCGCCGCGGTCATCTCCCCCGGCCTGATCACCACGTGGCCGGAGATGGCGAAGCGGCGGGCGTTCAAGGACGAGGGCGAGTGGACGTCGCTCGACCCGTTGCGCCACATCAGGTCCACCGGCCCGACCGCGCTGGGTGTGTGGATCGGCGACCGCGACAAGTTCATCGAGGGCACCCGCCGGTTCATCCGCGAGGTGCGGCCCGAGGCGAGCGCGGTGAAGGGCGGCGGCCACGACGACGGGCTGTACCGGAAGGTGACGCCCGACGTCGTGCAGTTCCTCGCCAAGTACGCGAAGCGCGCCGTCTAGACCCTCACGGCCGCACGGCCCCAGTGCAGGTACTTCACCCGGTCCTGCTCGTCGCGTCCGCACAGGACGAACACCGCGTGATACCCGTCCTCCTTCTCGACGGCGATCAGCGCGTCGTCGCGGAACCCGGTGAACTCGCGCTCCTCGTCGTCGACGAGAGCCTTGAAGACGTGGTCGAGGGCCACGAACCGCAGCTTCACCCTGCCCCCGTCTCCTTCGGTGACGTGCGCCTCCAGCCCCGCGGACCGGTACACGCCGACGACCTTCTCGACGTCGATCGGCACCGGTGCGAGAGGCGGCACGGGAAAGGCGGACGGCGTGACGCCGGCCAGGTCGCCCAGGACCTTCTGGAAGACGGCGCGCACCAGCGGCAGGCTCTGCCCGCCGTTGGTGAGGACCGCGATCGCGACTCCCGCACTGGGCACCACCCGCAGAAGTGCCTCGAAGCCCAGCGTCGTTCCGTTGTGGCTCACGCCGGTCTGGCCGTTGGCGTAGCGCTGCACGACCCAGCCGAGCCCCTGCTTGCCACCGAGTCCGAAGTTCGGGATCGGCGCCTGGGCTTCCCGCATCGCGTCGAACTCATCGGTGTCCAGGTGCATCCGCGCGAACGCCACCAGGTCGCGTGCGTTCATCGCGAGCACCGACCCCGCCGGGGCGTCCGCCTCGGTCATC
The DNA here is from genome assembly GCF_044754905.1 of Lentzea sp. NPDC092896. NCBI lineage: Bacteria > Bacillati > Actinomycetota > Actinomycetes > Pseudonocardiales > Pseudonocardiaceae > Lentzea > Lentzea sp. NPDC092896. Next base: position 116,864 of record NZ_JBIVPX010000014.1, on the reverse strand, counting down.
AGCTTCTCGGCCGGCTTCGACTCCTTGCCCAGATGCCCCGTGGCGCACGTCTGCGCGGCGTACTCGGCGTGGCTGGTGGCCGCGGTGCGCAGACCGAGCGGCTCGATCAGCCGTTCCCTCAGGACGGTGTTGAAAGGCTTGCCGCGCAACACTTCCACGATCCGGCCGAGCACGACGAACCCGCTGTTGCAGTACGTGTAGAGCTCACCGGGCGCCACCACCTGCCGTGCGTCGGCCATGAGTTCGACGTACTTCTCGATCTTGTTGTCACCGCTCCCGGTGTCGTGCCAGAGATCGCCGTCGAAACCGCCGGTGTGGGTGAGGAGGTGGCGCGGCGTGATGATCCGCGCGGCCTGCTCGTCGGCGAGCCTGAACTCCGGCAGCACGTCCCGCACCGGGCGGTCGAGGTCGAGCAGCCCCTCGTTCACCAGTTGCTGGATGAGCGTCGCCGTCCAGACCTTGGTGATCGACCCGATCTGGAAGATGGAGTCGCTCGTCACCTTCTCGCCGGTGACGTTGTTCAGCACACCTGCTGCCATGTCGACGATTTCGCCGTTGTGCAGCACCGCGACCTGGGCTCCTACGACGCCGTGTTCCGCGATCAGTTCGTCCAGATTGATCATGCTTCTCCCCCAGGAGTTCTCAGATCCGGGCGGCTGCCCGCCCGAAGTGCAGCAAGCCGTTCTTGAGCACCAGCACGGTGTGCGGTTTCTCCACGGCGATCAACGCGTCGTCGCGGAGGCGCGCGAACTCACGCTCCTCGCCGTCGAGCCGGATCAGCACGCGTCCGTGATCTGCTTGCGTGACAACGACTTCGTGGCCCGCGCAACGGTAGGTGCCCGCCACGCGCCCGACGTCCACCGGCTGGGGATCGGCGGGCGGGACCGGCAACTCGGCCCTGCGCACACCCGCAAGTTCGCTGAAGACGTTCTCGATGACGGCGTCGAACACCGCCTGCGCCCGGCCACCACTGGCGGTCAGGGCGATGGCGACCCCGCGTTCCGGCGCGACCCGCAGGTACGCGCTCAGGCCCTTGTTGCCTCCGTTGTGGCCCACCACGGGGCCACCGGAGTAGTCGTGCAACTCCCAGCCGAGGCCCCACCTGGAGCGATAACCGAAGTCCGGCAAAGAGACCTGTGGTTCGCGCATGACCGCGAACGCCGGTGTCGCGAGGTGCATGCGCGCGAACGCGAGCAGGTCCCGGGCGCTCATCGCGAGCGCCGATCCGGCGGGCCAGTCGGACTCCGGTCCCGGATCGGTCACCGGCTGTCCGTCCACGTGCCCGGCGGCGGCGTGCAGTGCCGCGCCCTCCGCGTAGGTCGTCGCGACGGTGAGACCGAGCGGCGCGGCGATCCGTTCCTTCAGGACGGTGTTGAAAGGCTTGCCGCGCAACACTTCCACGATCCGGCCGAGCACGGTGAACCCGCTGTTGCAGTAGGACCACAGCTCGCCCGGCGGGAAGATCTGCTCAGCGTCGGCCAGCCGTGCCACGAACTTCTCGACGGCGTCGTCGCCGGAGCCGGTGTCGTGGAACAGATCGCCGTCGACGCCGGACGTGTGGGTCAGCAGCTGCCGCGGCGTGACCACCGGCCGGAAGCCCGGCAGGACGTCGCGCACCGGGCGGTCGAGGTCGAGCCGGCCCTCGTTCGCGAGCTCCTGGACGAGCGTCGCCGTCCAGACCTTGGTGATCGACGCGATCTGGAAGAGCGAGTCCGGCGTCACCGGCGCGCGCGTGCCGGCGTTCAGCACACCCGCGGCGACGTCGGCGATCTCGCCGTCGGTCAGGACGGCGAGCTGGGCGCCGACGACGCCGTGTTCCTCGACGAGCTCGTCAAGGTTGATCACGTTCCCCCCAAGGAAGTGATGTCTAGCGCGGTGAGAGCGGCACCGTCTTCGACCGCACCCACTTGAGCACCGCGGGCCACTCGCCGTAGCCCGCGTCGATGTTGATGTGCCCGGCACCCGGCAGCACGTCGATCTCGATCCGCAACGCCTCGGCGAGCTGCTTGGCGGCCTGCATCGAGCAGTGCGGGTCGCCCTCGCCCGCGATCAGGCGGGTCTCGGTGGCGGCGCGGCGCAGGCCGGCCGGGTCGAGCGGGGCCGGGAAGAACGACTTGATGGCTGGCTCCGGGTGGTCCAGCTCGGGCGGGGCGACCAGCAGCACGCGGTCGACGTGGGCGATGTTCTCGCGGGCCGCGTGGTGCAGCCACAGGTAGCAGCCGAGCGAGTGCGCGACGACGACCCGTTCGCGATCGGCCGGCAGGGCTTCGAGGTGGGTGTCGAGCTCACCGAGCCAGGTGTCGCGGTCGGGCGCCTCGGGGCTGCTGAAGTGCGGCAGGTCGGCGAGGCCGCCATGCTCGGACACCGTCTGGGCCAGCCAGCGCTGCCAGTGGCCAGGGCCGGAACCGGTGTAGCCGTGGAGCAGGAGCACGTGAGGCAACGACATGCCTCCACCTTAGGACCTCTCAACGACGAAGGGCGCCCGGTCGGTGACCAGGCGCCCTTTCGACTGTGAAGACGAACTCAAGCAGACTTCTCCCGACGCTCCCGGCGCGAGGGCTGCCGGGCCACGATGGTCGGGTTCACGTTCTCCTTCACCGTCTGCTCGGTGATGACGACCTTGGCGACGTCCGTGCGGCTCGGGATGTCGTACATCACGGGCAGCAGGACTTCTTCCATGATCGCCCGGAGGCCACGAGCACCGGTGCCGCGCAGGATCGCCTGGTCGGCGATCGCCTCGAGCGCGGTCTTGGTGAACTCGAGCTCGACGCCGTCCATCTCGAAGAGCTTCTGGTACTGCTTCACCAGGGCGTTCTTCGGCTCGGTGAGGATCATCACGAGCGACGGCTTGTCGAGGTTCGTGACGGAGGCGACCATCGGCAGACGCCCGATGAACTCGGGAATCAGACCGAACTTGATCAGGTCCTCCGGCATGGAGTCGGCGAAGAAGTCCGACGCCTCCACCTCGGCCTTGGAACGGACCTCGGCACCGAAGCCGAGACCGCGCTTGCCGACGCGGTCCTGGATGATCTTCTCCAGGCCTGCGAACGCACCCGCCACGATGAACAGCACGTTCGTCGTGTCGATCTGGATGAACTCCTGGTGCGGGTGCTTGCGGCCGCCCTGCGGAGGCACCGACGCCGTCGTGCCTTCCAGGATCTTCAGCAGCGCCTGCTGAACGCCCTCACCGGAGACGTCGCGCGTGATCGACGGGTTTTCACTCTTCCGAGCGATCTTGTCGACCTCGTCGATGTAGATGATGCCCGTCTCGGCGCGCTTCACGTCGTAGTCAGCGGCCTGGATGAGCTTCAGGAGGATGTTCTCGACGTCCTCACCGACGTACCCGGCCTCCGTCAGCGCCGTCGCGTCGGCGATGGCGAACGGCACGTTCAGCATCTTCGCGAGCGTCTGCGCGAGATAGGTCTTGCCGCACCCGGTCGGGCCGAGCATCAGGATGTTCGACTTCGCCAGCTCGACGCCGTCGTCACGACCCTCGCGCCCGCGGTCGCCCGCCTGGATGCGCTTGTAGTGGTTGTAGACGGCGACGGACAGGGTGCGCTTGGCGTCACTCTGGCCGATGACGTACTGGTCGAGGAACTCGTGGATCTCGGCGGGCTTCGGCAGCTCGTCGAGCTTCACGTCACCGGCTTCGGCCAGCTCCTCCTCGATGATCTCGTTGCAGAGATCGATGCACTCATCGCAGATGTAAACGCCGGGGCCGGCGATGAGCTTCTTCACCTGCTTTTGGCTCTTTCCGCAGAAAGAGCACTTCAGCAAGTCGCCGCCGTCACCGATACGCGCCATGACCGCTGACCTATGTCCCCTCCGGCGCACACCTGCTGTAGTGCGCCTGCTGACTTGCTGTGGCAGTCCCACTGGCTGTGGGTGCTGAGCCCGTTCTCCTGACGGTACCTGGCCGACCCCGTTTCAGGGGAGGACCCGCGGCCCCCCGACGCGCCGATCAGGCCAGATAACCGGTCACATCGGCGTGTCGGGTGGGCGCGCAGTGCCCGAGCTCTGGGGTTTCCCAGAGCATGGGCACCAGGCCCGGGGTCTGGGGTGGCCCCAGAATCACCGGGAGGCGGATGGGCGAGCGCTCTTCGCGAGCACACCTCGCCCGTCCGCCGTCGCTCAGGACTTGGCGGAAAGCTTGCGGTAGGGCAGCACCGTGTCGACGATGCCGTACTCCCTGGCCTCTTCGGCCGTCAGAATGCGGTCGCGCTCGATGCTCTCGCGAACCTCCTCCGCCGTCCGGTTCGTGTGCCGCGCGAGGGTGGATTCCATCAGGCGGCGCACGCGCTGGATCTCGTTCGACTGGATCTCCAGGTCGGACACCTGACCGTACGCGCCCTCCATCGAAGGCTGGTGGATCAGGATTCGCGCGTTGGGCAGTGCGTGGCGCTTACCGGGCGTGCCAGCGGCCAGCAGCACGGCCGCGGCGGAGGCCGCCTGGCCGAGGCAGTACGTCTGGATGTCCGGGCGGACGAACTGCATCGTGTCGTAGATGGCCATCAACGAGGTGAACGAGCCACCCGGCGAGTTGATGTACATCAGGATGTCGCGGTCGGGGTCCTCGGACTCGAGCACCAGCAGCTGCGCCATGACGTCGTTCGCCGAAGCGTCGTCAACCTGCACGCCGAGGAAGATGATGCGCTCCTCGAAGAGCTTGTTGTACGGGTTCGACTCCTTCATGCCATAGCTGGTGCGCTCGACGAACGACGGCAGCACGTACCGCGACTGAGGCATGTGGAACTGGCTCACTTGAGGTCTCCTAGCTGACGTCAGTTGTTCGAGTCGCCGACGGGCTGAGCCCTGGTGACGACCTTGTCGACGAAGCCGTACTCGAGCGCTTCCTGCGCCGTGAACCAGCGGTCGCGGTCGGAGTCGCGGGTGATGGTCTCGAGCGTCTGGCCGGTGTGCTCGGCGATGAGCTCGGCCATCTCGCGCTTGGTGCGCGTCAGCATGTCCGCCTGGATCGCGATGTCCGCGGCCGTACCGCCGACACCGGCCGACGGCTGGTGCATGAGGATCCGGGCGTGCGGAAGCGCGTGGCGCTTGCCGGGTGCGCCGGCCGAGAGCAGGAACTGCCCCATCGAGGCGGCGAGGCCCATCGCGTACGTGGCCACGTCCGGCTGGATGAGCTGCATCGTGTCGAAGATGGCCATGCCCGCCGTGACGGAACCACCCGGCGAGTTGATGTAAAGCGTGATGTCCTTCTCGGGGTCCTCTGCGGCGAGAAGCAGCAACTGAGCGGTGATCTGGTTCGCGATGCCCTCTTCGACCTGTGAACCCAGGACGATGATCCGCTCGCGGAGCAGCCGCTCGTACACCGAGTCGTTGAGGTTCATCCCGGCGGTGGCCGACCGCATCTCGGGGGTCGGGAAGGAGTGCTGCGTCACGTCTGCCTGCCTAACTCCAGGTGGAACGAATCTGGATGTCAAAACTCTCTGCGATCGACCTTAACGAAGACGGGCGGCGTCAGATGCCCGACACCGCCCGCGTTCGCTAAGGGCTTTACTTCTCCGAGTCCTCTTCGGACTTGGTCTCGCCGAAGAGCTCGTCGAGGTCCAGCTTCTGACCGGTCGAGTCGCTCACCTCAGCCTGGCGCACGACGCTCGCGAGCGCCTTGCCCCGGCGGACGTCGGCGAAGATCGCGCCGAGCTGACCGGACTGCTGCGCGCGCTTGACGTACTCGTCAGGCGAGATGCCGAAGCGCTGCGCCTGGTAGATGATCCGCTCGGTCAGCTCGCCGTCGGACACCGTGACCTGCTCGGCGTCGGCGATCGAGTCGAGCACGAGCTGCGTCTTGACGGCCTGCTCGGCGGCGGTGCGGAGCTCGGCGTCGAACTCCTCCTCCGACTGGCCCTGCTCGGTCAGCCAGGCGGCGAACTTCGCGTCGTCGTGGTCGAAGGCGTGCACGGCGTCGTGCTTGCGCGCGTCGATCTCGCCCTGGACGATGCCCTCGGGCAGCGGGACCTCGGTGGTCTCCAGCAGCGCCTCGAGGACCTTGTCGCGAGCCTGCACGCCCTGCTGCATCTTCTTGACGCGGCTCAGGCGGGTCTGCAGGTCGGCCTTGAGCTCGTCGAGCGTGTCGAACTCGCTGGCGAGCTGCGCGAACTCGTCGTCGAGCTCGGGGAGCTGACGCTCCTTCACGCTGCTCAGCACCACGGTGACCTCGGCCTCGCGGCCCTCGTGCTCACCGGCGACGAGCGTCGTGGCGAAGGTCTTGGTCTCGCCGTCGGAGGCGCCGACGAGGGCGTCGTCGATGCCCTCGACGAGCTGGCCGGAACCGACCTCGTAGGACAGGCCGCTGGTGCGCGCCTCCTCGACCTCTTCGCCGTCGACGGTGGCGGACAGGTCGACGATGACGAAGTCACCGGTCTCGACCGGGCGGGAGACGCCGGTCAGCGTGCCGAAGCGGGCGCGCAGCTCGTCGAGCTGGGTGGCCACGTCCTCGTCGGTGACCTCCTGCTCGTCGACCGTCACGGCGAGCTCGCCGAACGCGGGCACGGTGATCTCGGGACGAACGTCGACCTCGGCGGTGAACTCGAGCGTCTGACCGTCCTCGATCTTGGTGACCTCGAAGTCGGGACGGCCGAGCGTGCGCACCTCGCCTGCGTTGACGGCTTCCAGGTACTTGGCCGGGATGGCCTCCTGGATGACCTCGTCCAGGACCGGGGCGCGGCCGATGCGGTTCTCCAGAACCTTCGCGGGGGCCTTACCCGGACGGAAGCCGGGGATGCGGACCTGCTTCGCGAGCTTCCGGTACGCCTGGTCGAAGTTCGACTTGAGCTCGTCGAACGGCACCTCGACGTTGATCCGGACCCTCGTCGGGCTCAGGTGCTCGACGGTGCTCTTCAACGTGGACTCCTCGTAACGAACAAAGAACGTGCAAGACAGCCGGTACCACCACCTGGGCGCCCGGATTTCCAGCGAGTCTAGGCGAGACCCGTGCTGTGACCGCCGCCACCCCGGCGAGCACGGCCGCCCAGCGCTGTCGGCACCGTTCGCTAACGTCGCCTCCAGACGGCGGATTCGCGCCGTTATGGGGGCTTCACCCGACTTCCGGGAGCTGGACGTGCACCGTTCTTTCACCAGATTCCTCGCCGTGACCGCCGCGGGCGCCGCGCTCGCCGCCGCCGCGGTGGCACCCGCGTCGGCCGGCACCCCGGTCTTCCCGCAGATCGCCACGGCGTCCGCCTACGCGCTCACCGTCAACGGTCAGACCGAGGGTTTCAGCCGCACCTGGCTGCCCGGCGCCGAGCCGATCTCGTTCTGGGCGGACGAGGTCGTGGTCGGCCGCACCCCGCTGCATCCCGGCTGGGGCGTGCACCTGGCGGACGAGGACGCGGCGCCGCAGTTGCCCGAAAGCGGTGTGGCCCTCTACGCCGGCGTCGGCGAGGGCACGAACGTGATGGCCGAACGCGTCGCCTCGATCGCGCTCACGGACTCACGGGGCCCGTTCCTGGCGTTCGGCGAGATCAACCGCAGGGCGAGGTGCAACATCGACCCGGACGGCTACAACGCGATCGGCGACACGTCGAAGCTGGCCCTCTACCTCCGCGACGCGGCGGGCGAGATGGTGAAGGCCCCGTCCAACGGCTTGGGCGTGCACACCCTGACGAACGTCGACGCGGGTGACTCGGCGACCCCGGACGGCGCGCAACGGACCACCACGATCGAACTCCGCGGCGGGCAGCGCGCGTCGATCCTCGAAACGTGGCGCGCCGAGTTCCCCCACACCTACGAGTGGGCGGACGGCATCCGCCTCACCGTGACCCAGCAACTCGGCACCGAGCCGCCGGTCGTCTACAGCTTCCTGCTCGGCGGCGGAGCCTGCGGGGCCTGATCCACCACCCACAACGCCGGCACCTCCCCGCGGAGGTGCCGGCGTTGTTTTGTTCGCCTGGCGAAAGGCTTAACCGAAAAGAGTCGCCCAGCTACCGCCCGTCAAAGCGCCCGTCTCAATTTCACTCGTTCGGCCGAAACAGCCTTTCCAGACCGATCAAGATGACTCCATAAGCACCAATCGACCCGGCGCGGCTGACAGGTAGCGTTACTGCTCCCGCACCATCCGTAACAGGACCACGGGAACGAACGAGAAAAAGTCGTCGCACCGTTTTACCCCGAGGATCCGCCTGATGGAGACACGCCAGCTTCTCGCGTTCACGACCGTGGTTCAGACAGGGAGCTTCACCAAGGCCGCTGCCACGCTCAACTGCTCGCAGCCGACCATCACCACCCGCATCAAGGCGTTGGAGGAGGCCCTCGGGGTCGTCCTTTTCCGACGCCTTCCCAGAGGTATCCAGATGACCTCCGCGGGCGTGGAACTACTGCCGTTCGCGCGAAACATCATCAACCTCACCGAAAAGGCCCGAAAAGCCATCACGATGAACGGTGAGCCCCACGGCAAACTCGTCATCGGTTCCGCACAGAGTTTGACCGACTACCGTCTGCTACCGCTCATCGAATACATGTGCTGGCGCTACCCGTCGGTCCAACTCTCGCTGCACTCCCGCAACGCGCTGAACAACCTGAACTCGGTGCGCGACGGCCAACTGGACTGCGCGTTCTTCATCGGCGCGATCGAACCCCGCGAGGGTCTCGAGACCACGGTCCTGTGCCCGGAGCCCCTGGTGATGATCGCGGGCCCGAACCACATGCTCACCCAGCGCCAGTCGCTGTCCGAGGACGACCTCACGAGCAGCACGTTGATCCGCGCCGAGAACGGCGCCTCGTACCACGAGCTCTTCGAGCACTCCCTGGGCTACGACGACACCCGTGCCCCCGTGCTGGAACTGGACTCGGTGGACGCCGCCAAACGCGCGGTCGCGTCCGGACTGGGAATCGCGCTCATGCCGGAGGTCACCGTGTCCGCCGAACTCGCCGACGGCAGGTTGGTCCGCTTGCCCTGGTCCTCGACGTTCCGCGTCTACACGCAGTTCGGCTGGCGCCAGGACAACTCGACGAACCCGGCGGTGACGGCCCTGGTGTCCGCGGCAGCCCAGGTGGTGAGCGACCAGGTCGCCTCACTCACCTGACGCGTGGGGTGGGGTGATCCACACCCCACCTACACCGGTCCGGTGCTCCCCCGCACCACCAGTTCCGGCAGCACGTCCTCGACATCGGTCGGCGACGCCCCGTCGATCACGGCCACCAGCGCCCGTGCCGCCCGAGCGCCGAACGCGAAGGTGTCCCTGGACAACGCGGTCAACCGCCCGTGCTGGCACAGCACCGAGTCGTCCCAGGCCACGATCGACAGTTCGGCCGGCACGGCGACCCCGAGCGACGCGGCCACCTCGGCCCCGGCCACCGCCATCACGTCGTTGTCGTAGACGATCGCCGTAGGCCGGGCATCCATCGCCAGAAGTTCACGCGTGGCCCGCGCTCCAGTCTCGGCCGTGTAGTCCCCGGCCACCACCACACCGTCCACAACGGACGAAGCGAACGCCGCGTCCCGCCGGACGGTGTGCAGCAACGAGGCCAGCCCGGCCACCCGGGCGATCCGCTGATGCCCCAACGACTTCAGGTACTCGACGACCGAGGTCATGGCCGCGTAGTCGTCGGCCCACACCGAGGCCAGCTCCCCGTGATGCCCTGCGCCGCCCACCACCACGGCCGGCAGCCCCAGCGCGGACATCAGCTCGACCCGGGGATCCGACACCAGGAGATCCACCAGGAACACCCCGTCGACCCGGTGCTCGGCCCACCACCGCTGGTACAGCGCGATCTCGGCCTCGCGGGAATCCACCACCTGCAACAGCAGCGCGCAGGACATCTCCGACTGCATCCCGGCGATCAGCTGGAAGAAGAACGCCTCGTCCCCCAGCGCGCGGGGCGGCCGCACCAGCACCAGCCCCACGGCGTCGGCGGACGCGGAGGACAACGCCCGAGCGGTGACCGAAGGCCGGTACCCCAGGGTCGACGCGACCTCCAGCACCCGCGACCGGGTCAGCTCCGACACCCCGGACCGGCCGTTCAACGCCAAAGACACAGCGCCCTTGGACACCCCTGCCGCCGCCGCGATGTCCTTGATCGTTGGCCTCTTCACCGCACCCGCACCCTGTCCAGAACGAGACAACAAGACGTTCGGAGGCTAGCCGGAGATAAACCGGTTTAGCTAGGGTCCGCGACCAAGGAGGTGGGTGTCATTGGCTTCCTCCTCAGCTCAAGGCTGAGAAGTCCTGTCGGGCTCACGCCCGTCAGTTCCTGTTTCCTCACCCTCGGGAGGGAGGTTGCGACGGTTGCCTCGCCAGCGAATGCCGGGTCGGTCTGACACCATCTCCACAGGCTGCGACCGCCAGCCCGGCGGCCAGAACGTTCTTCGCGGCGTTCACGTCCCGGTCGTGGACCGCGCCACATCGGCACGTCCACTCCCGCACGCTCAACGGCAGGGAGTCGACCCGCAGGCCGCAGGCCGAACAGGTCTTGCTCGACGGGAACCACCGATCGACCGCGATCACTTCACGGCCGCGCCAGACAGCCTTGTACTCCACCATGGATCGCAGTTGCGACCACGAGGCATCGGCGATGAGGCGCGCCAGACGGCCGCTGCGGAGCATGCCGGAGACGTTGAGATCCTCGATCACGATCGTTTGGTTCTCACGAACGAGCCGAGTGCTCAACTTGTGCAGGAAGTCCCGCCTCCGATCGGCGGTGCGAGCACACAGGCGCGCGACCTTGCGGCGTGCCTTCTCGCGGTTGGCCGATCCCTTCCGCCTGCGGGCGAGCACGCGCCGCGCCCTGGCCAGTCGTTCCTGATCCTTTTGCTGATGTCGCGGGTTGGCGATCCGCTCCCCTGTCGACAGCGTCACCAACGCCGTGACACCCACGTCCACGCCCACCGCGGTTGCAGACGGCGGGTGGTGATCCACGCTGGTCTCCACCAGGAGAGACACGAACCACCGTCCAGCGGTGTCCCTGCTGACGGTGACGGTCGAGGGCTCCGCTTCCTCGGGCAAGGGCCGGGACCACACGATCGCCAGCGGTTCGTTCATCTTCGCCAGCACGAGCCTGCCGTCGCGCCAACGAAACGCCGACCGCGTGTACTCCGCCGACGCGCGAGACTTCTTGCGCGACTTGAAACGCGGATGACGAGCACGCCCTGCGAAGAAGTTTCCGAACGCGCCCTGCAAGTGCCGCAGCGTTTGTTGCAGCGGAACGCTGGACACCTCGCCGAGGAAGGCCAGCTCCTCGCACCGCTTCCACTCAGTCAACATGGCCGATGTCTGGCCATAGGTGACACGCCGCTGCCCACGACTCCATGCCTCAACTCGGGCAGCCAATGCCTTGTTGTAAACCAGACGCACGCATCCGAACGTGCGCAACAGCTCCACTGCCTGCGCACAGGTCGGGTAGAAGCGGTATTTGAACGCCCGCCTCACCAGCGTCTTGCTCATGGTTCACATTCTGGCAAGCGATCATCTGCAGCTGACTCCGCGGGTGTACGTCCCAGTGCCCGGCCCGGCACGTACGCGCGGGTCCCCTTCTCCCTGCCCTACGGCAGGACCACCCGGCGATTGGAGCTTCAATGAAGAGGCGCACGTTCCTCGCGGGCCTGGCGGCGGTGCCCGTGGCGGGATGCGGACTGTCCGGCACGTCCAGCACGTCCACGAGCGGAACCGGCCAGGTCACGGGCGAGATCACGTTCCAGACCTGGTCCCTCAAGCCCAAGTACACCGACTACGTCAGCGGTGTCATCGACGCTTTCCAGAAGCAGCACCAGGGCACCTCGGTGAAGTGGGTCGACCAGCCCGCGGACGGGTACCTGGCCAAGGTCATGGCGGACGCGAGCGCGGGGAGTCTTCCCGACGTGATCAACGTACCGCCGGACCTGAGCTTCCCGCTCGCCAAGGCCGGCCAACTGGTCGACCTCGACGAGTCGCTCAAGGAGGCCAAGCCGGAGTACCTCGGCAACGCCTGGCAGGCGTTCGAGATCCCCGGCAAGGGCGGCTGCTACGGCTTCCCCTGGTACCTCAACACCGGCCCGATCTTCTACAACAAGGCCCTGTTCAGCCAGGCGGGCCTGGACCCGAACAAGCCGCCCACGAACTTCAAGGAACTCGAAGAGCAGGCGTTGAAGCTCGCTGAGAAGAAGATCGCGATCCTCGGCCAGACCCCGAGCATCGCCGACTTCGGGCTCTACGGCGTGAAGCTGTTCGAGAACGACAAGTTCACCTTCAACGAGCCCAAGGGCATCGAGTTCGTCGAGAGCTACAAGCGGATGTACGACGCGGGCGCGCTGATTCCCGAGGCGCTCACGCAGAACTACACCGGCGCCGGCACGAAGTTCATGGCGCAGCAGACGGCGCTCAACCCCGGCAGCGCGTACGACCTCGGCAAGTTCAAGACCGACGCGCCCGGTCTCTACGCGAACATCGGCATCACCACGCCCATCACGAACACGGGCAGCGCCAACATGTTCCTGCACGGCGTGAGCGTGCCGAAGAGCAGCAAGAACCAGGCGACGGCGCTGGCGTTCGGCAGGTTCGTCACCAACGCCGAGAACCAGGTGAAGTTCGCCAAGCTCGCGTCGATCTTCCCGAGCACGAGCAAGGGCGGGGACGACCCGTACTTCACCACGGAGGACGGCACCGACGAGGCGCGCGTGCGGGTGGCCGCGGCCAAGCAGCTCAAGACCGCGGTGAACTACACGCCCGTGCAGTTCAGCGACCAGATGCGTGAGGCGCTTCTGCAGCAGCTGGCCGATGCCATGCTCGGCAAGAAGTCGCCGAAGCAGGCGCTGGACGACGCCGTCAACGAGTGCAACCGGCTCCTCAAGTAGGCGAACGATGACTCATCGCCCGTACACGCCGTGGCTGTTCCTGGCCCCAGGACTGGCCGTCTGCCTGCTGTTCGTCATCTTCCCGTTCCTGAACATGATCGTGCTCGCGTTCACGGACGCGAGTGCGTTGGGCGGCGGCCAGTTCACCGGCGTGGACAACTTCGTGCGGATGTTCCAGGACCCGAAGTTCTGGGCGGCCGCGCGCAACAGCGGTCTCTACATGGTGGGCGTGGTCCCGCCGCTGGTGCTGTTGCCGCTGCTGGTCGCGATGCTCGCGCAGAGGATGGTGCCGGGCATCGGGATCTTCCGGACGGCGTTCTTCACGCCGGTGATCGCGTCCACGGTCGTCGTCGGGCTCATCTGGACGTGGCTGCTCGACAGCCGCGGCCTGGTGAACAGCATGGTGGAGGCGTTGGGCGGCAACAGGATCCCGTTCCTGACCGACTCGACGCTGCTGCTGATCAGTTCGATGGTGGTGACGGTCTGGCGCGGCCTGGGCTACTACATGGTGATCTACCTGGCCGCGCTCGCGAACGTGCCGAAGGACCTGCACGAGGCCGCGATGGTCGACGGCGCGGGACCGGTCAGGAGGTTCTGGTCGGTCACCGTGCCGAGTCTGCGGCCGACGATGGTGCTGGTCGCGGCGCTGAGCGCGGTCAACGGGTTCCGCGTGTTCTCCGAGATCTACCTGCTGTCGGGCGGATCCGGTGGTCCTGGCGGGGCGAGCACCACGCTGGTGATGCTCATCCAGTCCGTCGGCCGCGGTCTCACCGGTGAGGTCGGGTACGCCTCGGCGCTGAGCGTCGTGCTGTTCGTGATCCTGCTGGGTCTGCTGCTGGTCACCCTCAAGCTCAACCGCAGGGAGGACCAGCTGTGAAGCGCGCGCACTTCTACCTGGCACTGCGCTATCTCGGGCTGCTCGGCATCCTCGCGATCAGCATCGGGCCGTTCCTCTGGCAGTTCGCCACGAGCGTCAAAGGGCCCAACGAGGACGTGTTCGTCCCCGACTTCATCCCGGACGACCCGACGTTCGGCAACTACGCGGCCGTCGCCGACGTGGTGCCCGTCTGGACGTTCGCGCTCAACTCGCTCGGCGTCGCCAGCGTCAACGTCATCACGAACTGCCTCGGCGCGGCCATGGCCGGCTACGCGTTGGCACGGCTGAAGTTCCGCGGCCGCAGGTTCGCCGCGGTGATCTTCGCCAGCAGCATCCTGGTGCCGTTCGAGGCGATCATGATCTCGCTGTTCCTGGTGATGCGCGGATTCGGGCTCACCAACACCCTCACCGGCGTCGTGCTGCCCGGCGCGATCGCCGCCCTCAACGTCCTGTTGCTGCGCAACGCGTTCCTCGCGCTCCCCGCCGAAGTCGAGGAGGCCGCGGTCATCGACGGCGCCAACGCCTGGCAGCGCTTCACCCGGCTCGGGTTGCCGTCGGTGAAGGGCACGCTGGTCGTGGTCGCGCTGTTCTCGTTCATGTTCAGCTGGGACGACTTCCTGTGGCCGCTCATCGTGCTGAGCGACCAGGAGAAGTACACGCTCACCATCGGCCTGGCGTACCTCCAGGGCACGTTCGTGCAGAACCAGCGGCTGGTGGCGGCGGGCACGATCATCGCCGTCGTGCCGCTGATCCTGTTGTTCCTGTTGCTGCAGAAGCACTTCTTCCGCGGAGTGGGAGAAGGCGCGATCAAGGGCTGACACCCCGAGGAGCTCAACCTTGCGTTTCGGCGTGAACTACACCCCGTCCCAGGGCTGGTTTCACCACTGGCTCGACTTCTCCCTCGACGACGTCAAAGCCGACTTCGAGTCCATCGCGGCTCTCGGCCTCGACCACGTGCGGGTCTTCCCGCTGTGGCCGGTGTTCCAGCCCAACCGCGGACTGGTCCGTCCCCAGGCCGTCGACCAGCTCTCCCGGATGCTCGACGCGGCTCACGAGACAGGTCTCGACGTCCAGGTCGACGTCCTGCAAGGGCATCTGTCGAGCTTCGACTTCTACCCGTCGTGGGTGCAGACCTGGCACCGCCGCAACATCTTCACCGACCCGGACGTCATCAGCGGGCAGAAGTTCTACGTCCGCACACTCGCCGAGGCGTTGCGGGACAAGCCGAACTTCCTCGGCTTCACCCTGGGCAACGAGGTCAACCTGCTGACCGAGTCGAACCCGTGCGCGCCCGAGCAGGCCGGCGAGTGGATCGACGCGTTGCTCGCCGAGTGCGAGAAGGCCGCACCGGGCCACCCGCACGTCCACTCCGAGTACGACGCCGTCTGGTACGAGAGCGAGCACGCGTTCCTTCCGGAGCACGCGGCCAACAAGGGTGCGATGACGACCGTGCACTCGTGGGTCTTCAACGGCACCGCGCAGCGCTACGGATCGCTCAGTCCGGAGAGCGTCCACCACGCCGAGTACCTGATCGAGCTGGCGAAGGCGCACGCCCAGGATCCGCAACGGCCCGTGTGGCTGCAGGAGGTCGGCGCCGCCCAGCCCGAGATCACCGCCGGGCAGGCACCGCAGTTCGCTGAGCAAACGCTTGCGAACGCACTGACCTGCTCGAACCTGTGGGGCGTCACGTGGTGGTGCTCACACGACGTCGACCGTGCGTTGGTGGACTTCCCCGAACGCGAGTACGAGTTGGGGTTGTTGACGACGGAACGCAAGGTCAAGCCGCTCGGCGAGGCGATCGCCCGGATCGTGCGCGAGGCAGCGCACGTGCCGGTCGAGCGCACGCCGATCAAGCTGCACGGCGACCGGCCCTCGTGGGGTCCGGGCGGCGCTTTCTTCGACGAGTGGATGAGCCTCGCGCGGCAGGGCGTGCGGGCTTCGATCGAGCTGGGGTGAACACGTGCACGACGAACGCGCGCTGCTGGAAGAACGACTCAACCGCACGCTGAAGGAACGCATCCGCCCGGCCGTCTACGGCGAGACCGCACCGCTGGAACTGGCCGTCTGGACCGTGCCGGACGAGCCCGTCCCGGTCGGCGAGGCCCTGGCCGCCACCTACGAACCGGCTGCTGTCGGCGACGCGTGGGGTGCGCCGTGGAGCACGAGCTGGTTCCGGTTGACCGGCAGCGTCCCGGAGTCCTGGCAGGGCAAGCAGGTCGAGGTCGTGCTGGACCTCGGCTTCACCCACCCCGGCCCCGGTTTCCAGTCCGAGGGCCTCGCGTACACGGCCGATGGCCTGCCCATCAAGGGCATCGAGCCGCGCAACACCTACCTGCCCGTCGACGGTCGCGAGGTCCTCTTCTACCTCGAAGCCGCGGGCAACCCGACGATCCTCGACTTCCACCCGTTCCTGCCGACCGCGCTGGGCGACAAGGCGACGGCGGGCACCGAGCCGTTGTACAAGATCCTCAAGGCCGAGCTCGCGGTGTTCCAGCCGCAGGTGTGGCACCTGATGCTCGACATCGAGGTGCTCCAAAGTCTGATGAAGGAGCTGCCGGACCACGACCCGCGCCGGCACAAGGTCCTGCACGCGCTGGACCGGGCGATGGACGCGCTGGACCTCAACGAGGTCGCCGCCACCGCCGACCTCGCGCGGGCGGAGCTGGCCGGCGTGCTGGCGTTGCCCGCTACCGCCTCCGCGCACAAGGTCTCCGCGATCGGCCACGCGCACATCGACTCCGCCTGGCTGTGGCCGTTGCGCGAGACGGTCCGCAAGTGCGCGCGCACGTTCTCGAACGTCACCAAGCTGATGGACGAGTACCCGGACTTCTACTTCGCGTGCTCGCAGGCGCAGCAGTACGAGTGGATGAAGGACCACCACCCGCACGTGTGGGACCGCGTCCGCGAGAAGGTCCGCAGTGGACAGTTCGTGCCGGTCGGCGGCATGTGGGTCGAGTCGGACACGAACATGCCCGGCGGCGAGGCGATGGCCCGTCAGCTCGTGCACGGCAAGCGGTTCTTCCTGGACAACTTCGGCGTCGAGACCGAGGAGGTGTGGCTGCCCGACTCGTTCGGCTACAGCGCCGCGCTCCCCCAGCTGATCAAGCTGTCGGGCTCGCGCTGGTTCCTCACCCAGAAGCTGTCGTGGAACCAGATCAACAAGTTCCCGCACCACACGTTCTGGTGGGAGGGCATCGACGGCACGCGGATCTTCACGCACTTCCCGCCCGTCGACACCTACAACTCGTCTTTGAGCGGCGAGGAACTGGCACGGGCGTCACGCCAGTTCGCCGAGCACGCCAAGGCATCGCGGTCCTTGGTCCCGTTCGGCTATGGCGACGGCGGCGGTGGCCCGACCCGCGAGATGATGGAGACCGCGCACCGCGTCGCGAACCTCGAAGGCTCGCCGACCGTGCGCGTGGAGCCGCCGCGGGAGTTCTTCCAGGCCGCGCAGGACGAGTACCCGGACGCGCCGGTGTGGGCGGGCGAGCTGTACCTGGAGAAGCACCGCGCCACCTACACCACGCAGGCCAAGACCAAGCAGGGCAACCGCCGCAGCGAACACCTGCTGCGCGAGGCCGAGCACTGGTCGACCGCGGCCGCCCTGGCCGGCGCCGAGTACCCGTACGACGAGCTCGACCGGTTGTGGAAGACCGTGCTGCTGCACCAGTTCCACGACATCCTGCCGGGCAGCTCGATCGCCTGGGTGCACCGCGAGGCCGAGGCCACCTACGCCCGCGTGGCGTCCGAACTGAAGGCGCTGACCACCCAGGCCATCGACGCGCTGAAGGGCGACGGCGACGACGAGCTGACGTTCGACGTGCTCGGCGGCGGCACCCCTCGCCCGTTCGTCGCACCTGCCGACGGCGTGCTGGACAACGGCCGGCTGCGCGTCACGATCGACGCCGACGGCATCGTCCTGTCCATTCTGGACCTCGAAGAGGACCGCGAAGTCCTGCCGCCGCACGGTTTCGCCGGAATGCCGCAGCTGCACCGCGACAACCCGAACCAGTGGGACGCCTGGGACATCGACCCGTTCTACCGCAACTGGAAGGCCGACCTGATCCCGTCCGAACGCGTCGACACCTCCGACGGCGTCGTGGTGCGGGCGAAGTTCGGCAACTCCGTCCTCACCCAGACCATCCGGTTGCGCGAGGGCGCCAAGCAGGTCGACTTCGACACCGAGGTCGACTGGCAGGAACGGGAGAAGCTGCTCAAGATCGCGTTCCCGGTGGACCTGCGCGCCGAGGTCTCCACGGCGGAGACCCAGTTCGGCCACCTGCACCGCCCGGTGCACACGAACACCTCGTGGGAGGCCGCGAAGTTCGAGATCTGCGCGCACCGCTACCTGCACGTCGGCGAACCCGGCTACGGCGTCGCGGTGGTCAACGACTCGACCTACGGCCACGAGGTCACCCGCACCACCCGTGAAGACGGCGGAACCACCACGACCGTGCGCCTGTCCCTGCTGCGCGCACCGAGGTTCCCCGACCCCGAGACCGACCAGGGCGAGCACCGCTTCCGCTACGCCCTCGTGGTCGGCGCGGGCATCCCGGAGGCCATCGACGCCGGGTACCGCATCAACCTGCCGCCGCAGGCCGTCCGCGGCTCTCGTGTGCCAGAACCCCTGGTGCGCACGGACAACCCCGCGGTCAGGGTCGAGGCCGTGAAGCTGGCCGACGACCGGTCGGGCGACGTGATCGTCCGGCTCTACGAGGCGCACGGCGGCCGTGCCCGCGCCTCGATCAGCACCTCCTTCGCCCACACCCGGATCCAGGAAACCGACCTGCTCGAACGGCCCCTGGCCGAGACGTCGGCAGAGGTGGTACTGCGCCCGTTCCAAGTGATCACCCTGCGATTCACGAGGTAACGCATGAAGAAGCTGTTCCTGGCCCTGCTGCTGGTGGCGCTCGCCGCGCCACCGGCCCAGGCGGCCACCCAGAAGCGCACCGTCGTCTACTACCAGACCCAGTACAGCAACGGCGCGACCGGAACGTACGTCTCGCCCAAGCCCCTGCTCGACCGCAACACCGGCGTCACGGACGTCCTGGTCGCCGCGATCCACCTGAACGACAACAGGATCGTGCACCTCAACGACCACCCGCCGTCGCACTCCCGCTACACCCAGATGTGGACGGACCTCGCCGCGATGCAGGCCCGCGGCGTCAACGTGATCGGCATGGTGGGCGGTGCCGCACAGGGCTCGTTCCAACGGCTCGACACGCAGTTCGACACCTACTACCCGTTGCTGCGCGACACGATCCGCACCTACAAGCTCAACGGCGTCGACCTCGACGTCGAGGAGCGCATGTCGATCGCGGGCATCCGGCGCGTGATCGACCAGCTGAAGACCGACTTCGGCGCGAACTTCATCGTCACGCTCTCCCCGGTGGCGAGCGCGCTGTGGGGTGGCGGCAACCTCTCCGGCTTCAACTACGAGGACCTGTACCGCAGCCACGGTTCGAAGATCGCGTGGTTCAACGGCCAGTTCTACAACGGCTGGGGCAACGCGGGCAGCACCTCGAACTACGACCAGATCATCAACCGGCGGCTGATCCCGGCCAACAAGGTCGTGCTCGGCACGCTCACCAGTTCGGCCAACGGCGGGTCGGGCTACGTGAGCATGACGACGCTCGGCAACACCGTGCGCAGTCTCAAGACCAAGTACACCAACTTCGGTGGTGTGGCGGGCTGGGAGTACTTCAACTCGCTGCCCGGCGGCACCGCGGCGCCCTGGCAGTGGGCGGCGGACGTGACGGCCATGCAGAAGTAGGCCTAGTCGAAGCGGAAGGTGGCTGTCTCGAGGTTGTCGAGCATCCACTGCCTCCGCACGAGTGGTGCGCCGGTCTCCCTGCGCAGCAGGGGAAGCCGGCGCACCATTTCCTCGAGCAGCACGCGTTTCTCCAGCCGCGCGAGTCCGGCGCCCAGGCAGTGGTGGGGCCCGTGGCCGAACGTCATGATCCGCGTCCTGCGCCGGATGTCGAACGTGTCCGGGTCGGCGTAGCGCGCGGGGTCGCGGTTGGCGGCGCTCAACCAGCCGCTGACCCACTCCCCCGCCTTGATCTCCTGACCGCCGATGGTGACGTCTCGCGTCACCTGCCTGCGTGGACCGGGGAAGACCGGATACCAGCGCATCGTCTCCTCGATCGCGCCCGGGATCAGCGACGGGTCCTCGCGCAGCTCGTCCCAGCAGCCGAACTCGGTCAGGAACAGCACGGCGTTCGGGATGGTCGCCGCGGTCGTGTCCACGCCGGCACCGAGCAGCATCGCGCAGTAGCCGACGAGGTCCCAGTCCGACATGGGCCTGCCGTCGACGAGGTAGCCGGAGGCCTGCACCGCCAGCAGTTCGGCGATCAGGCCGTCGCCCGGCTCCACCCGCTGCCGTTCGAGCTCGGCGGCGAAGAACTCCGCCATCTCGGCCTGCCTCGGCACGGTATTGGTCGTGACGGCGTCCTGGTACCACTTCTCCAGCCACTCGGTCATCCGCGCCTCCGCGCTGAGGTCGAGGCCGAGCAGGTGGCAGATCACCCTGGTGGGCAACGGCTTGCCGAGGGCGGTGACCACGTCGAAACCGCCGGGGTCGAGGCCGTCGACCAACTCGGTGGCGATGGCGCGGATCAGGGTCTCCAGCCGGGACATCACCCGCGGGCTGAACGGGTCGGCGACCGCCGCCCTCAGGTCGCGATGACGTTGCCCGTCCGCGGCCCACATGCCGCTGAGAACGGCGTTGGCGAGCGGCCTCGTCTCGTCGGTGAGGCCATAACCCGACGAGAAGCACTCGACGTCGGAGAGCACGCGCTGGACGTCCGCGAGGGAGAAGACGTGCCACGAGCCGAGTGCCTCGTCGTAGTGGACCTCGGTGGCGGGGTCGAAGAACTTCGCAGGTCGCGTGGGTAAGTGGGCGACAGTCATGCCCTCGATCGTGGCCCCTTACCCCGGCCGCGGGGATCCGCTGATCCAGCTATCCGAGTGCGACGTAAGGGGTCCGACGCCGATGCCTTAGGTGATCGTCCGATGTAAGGGGTCACCCCTCAGGAGCAATCTCATCGTTGTCAGCGAGCGAGAGAAACGCACTGAGGAGTGAGTTCAAGATGGAGTGGACGCCCGAGGCGATCAAGGCGGAGATGGACTACCGGCAGGCAGCCCTGCGGGAGGACGCCCGCCGTGTCCAGGAGTACTACCGCAACGGCGGGAAGCCGCGGTCGTGGTGGCACCGCATGACACACCGGCACGAGCCTGAGGTACCCAACGGTCACCAGGCCGCCTGATGCCGGGGGTAGCCGTGGGGGTGTGGTTCCTCTCGTCCAGGAACCACACCCCCACGGCTTCTTCATGTTCTAGGCCTTGGGCAGCCAGGCCTTCACCTTGTCGGCGTTGGCGTCCGCCCACTTCTTGGCGGCGTCCTCCGGCTTCATCTTGTCCTCGGCGATGTACTTCGCGACCGTGTTCTGGTCCTCGTTGGTCCACTTGAAGTTCTTGACCAGCTGGAAGGCCGGGCCGTTGGCGTCGGCGAACTTCTTGGACACGAGCTTGTCCAGGTCGTAGTCCGGGTAGTCGCAGGCGATCTTCTCGGCGTCGGCGTCACAGCCCGCCTTGTACTCGGGCAGCTTCACCTTCTCGAGCTTGATCTCGTTGAGCAGCCACTGCGGCGAGTAGAAGTAGCCGATGACCCACTTCTTGTCCTTCTCCGCCTGGCGGAAGGCCTGGATCAGCGCGGTCTCACTGCCGCCGTAGACGACCTTGTAGTTGAGGTTCAGGTTCTTCACCAGAGCCTCGTCGTTGGTCACGAACGACGGGTCGCCGTCGAGCAACTGGCCCTTGTCGCCGGACTCGGACGTCTTGAACTGGTCGGCGTACTTGTTGAGGTTGTTCCAGTCGAGGATGTCGGGGTGCTCCTTGGCGAGCCACGGCGGCACGTACCAGCCGATCTGGCCCTTCACGCCCGTGGACCCCGCGCTGACGGCGGTCTTCTGCTCGTCGATGTACTTCTTGCGCAGGTCGTCGTGGCCCCAGTTCTCGACCACGGCGTCGACCTCACCGGTGCCGAAGCCCTGCCAGGCCACCTCTTCCTTGAGCTCCTTCTTGGTGACCTTGCACTTGAGCTCCTTCTCGGCCACGTACGCGAGAACGGCCGCGTTCGCCTCGTAACCGACCCACGGGTTGATCGCGAGGTTGAACGTGCCGCAGTCGCCGGTCGCACCCGAGGAGGTGTCACCGACCTTGGCGCCACCGCAACCAGCAAGGGCGAGTGCTCCCACGAGCACTGCTCCCAGCACGCTGTGCCTAGCCACTTTCCAGACCTCCTAGTTGGTCCACCGCTTGGCGGCCGCCTGGGTGAGGCGGTCGAGCATGACGCCCAGCACGACGATCGCGAGACCTGCCGCGAGCCCCTTGCCGTACAACTGGCCCTGCGAGAACCCGGCCACGACGTCGTAACCGAGCGCGCCGGCGCCGACGAGACCGCCGACGACGACCATCGAGAGCACGTAGATCAGGCCCTGGTTGGCGGCGAGGGTCAACGCCCCGCGCGCCATGGGAAGCTGCACCTTCACGATCGTCTGCCACGAGCTCGACCCGAGCGCCGTGGACGCCTCGACGGTCGCGGGCGACACCGCGCGGATGCCGTCCGCGATGATCTTGATGGCCACCGGCGCCGCGAACACCACGGCCGCGATGATCGCGGTGAACCGGGACGCGGAGAACAACGCCAGGAAGGGCACCAGGTAGACGAACGCGGGCATCACCTGCGCCGCGTCGAGGATCGGCCGGATGAACCGGTCGGCCCGCCTGCTGCGTCCCATCCAGACACCGACCGCGATTCCCAGCAGCATCACCAGGATCGTGGCGACCAGGGTGGACGCCAGCGTGATCATCGAGTCCTGCCACAGGCCCGTCGCGATCAGCGCGGCGATGCACACGGCGGAAACGATCGCCGGCCGCAGGCCGCCGATCATGAACGACAGCGCGACGATCACCAGCGCCACCAGGAACCACGGCGACTCGGCCAGCAGCGCCTGCAGCGGGTTGATCAACGCGAACGTGACGAAGTCCTTGAAGCCGTCGGTGATCACCGGCAGCGAGTCCTGCGCCCACTCCGTCACGGCGGTCGCGCCCTTGCGGATCGCACTGCCGATCTCCACGTCCGACTGGAACTCCGCCGCCCACAGGTAGGTGTAGGAGAGGTAGACGCAGACGCCCGTGACGCCGAGGCCGCCGAACAGCGCCCAGCGCGGGAGCCTGCGACGCTCGCTCGCGGCGGCCGTGGTGACGCGGTCCAGCACGATCGCCAGCACCACGATCGCGAGACCCGCGTTGAACGCGGTGCCGACGTCGAGGGTCTGCAACGCCTTCACGACGGTCTTGCCGAGACCCGGCGCGTCGATCAGGGCGGCGATCGTGACCATGGACAACGCGGCCATGATCGTCTGGTTGACGCCGAGCACGATGGTCTTGCGCGCGGACGGCAGCAGCACCTTCACCAGCGTCTGCTTCTGCGTCGCGCCAAGGGACTCGCTCGCCTCGACGGTGGTGCGCGGCACCGAGCGGATGGCGTGCGCGGTGATCCGGATCGCCGGCGGCGCGGCGTAGATCAGCGTCGCGATCGTGGCCGACGCCGGGCCGATCAGGAAGAACAACGTCAGCGGCGCCAGGTAGACGAACGTCGGCATCGTCTGCATGAAGTCGAGCACCGGCGTCAGGATCCGGTGTGCCCGATCGGACAGTCCCGCCCAGATTCCCAGCGGAATGCCGATGAGCAACGAGATCACGACCGCGGCGAGCGTCAGGGAGAGCGTGTCCATGCTCTCCTGCCACAAGCCCTGCAGGCCGAGGAACACGAAGCCCGCGACGGCGAGCAGCGCGACCCGCCAACCGGCGACCGCGAGGCTGACGAACCCGGCGATCGCGACCACGCCGAGCCAGCCGATCACCGGCACGGGCCGGCCGAACGACGGCTGCGCGATCAGGGCCTGGATGAAGGTCACGAACTCGTCGATGACGAGCCGGATCTCGTTGAAGAAGTACAGGAACACGGGGTTCGAGTTCCTGGACGCGCCGACGGCGTCGTTGATCTCGTTGACCCACCGGTGCAGCGGGGTGAGGTCGGCGGCGCCGAGCGCCAGCGTCCCGACGTTGCGGAACACCAGCCACAGCACCAGCCAGGCCAGCACGATGCCGGCGAAGATCAGCGCCTTCTTGTGTTGCAACAGTCGGGGCAGTTGCCTTGGGGCGGCGACGGCAACCATGTTCACGCCTCCCCGGCCACGACCCCGAGGATCTCCTCGTCCGCGACCACACCGAGCAGTTCGCCGTCCCGCACGACCTTCACCGGCTTGTTGGCGCCGAGGACGCTGCGCACGGCTTCGCGCACAACGGTTTCCGGCGACAGTTCAGGCCCGTCGAGCTCGTCGTCGGGACGCGGCGGGCGCATGATCCACTTCAGCGTCAGCACGTGCGCCTTGGGCACGTCCCGCACGAAGTCGCGCACGTAGTCGTCCGCGGGAGCGCCGACCAGCTCGTCGCCGGTGCCGACCTGCACGACCTTGCCGTCGCGCATGATCAGGATGCGGTCACCGAGCTTGAGCGCCTCGCTCAGGTCGTGGGTGATGAACACCATCGTCTTGCCGACCTCGCGGTGCAGCCTGATGACCTCGGACTGCATGTCGCGCCGGATCAACGGGTCGAGCGCGGAGAACGGCTCGTCGAAGAACAGGACGTCGGGATCGCCGGCGAGTGCGCGCGCGAGACCGACGCGTTGCTGCATACCGCCCGAGAGCTGATCCGGATAGGACTTCTCGTTTCCGGACAGTCCGACCAGATCGATCACTTCCTGCGAGCGCTCCGCACGTTTCGCCCGAGGTACCCCGCGGATTTCCAGTCCGTAACCGACGTTGTCGGCGACTGTCCGATGAGGAAGCAGACCGAAGTGCTGGAACACCATGGAGAACTTGTTCCTGCGCAGGTCACGCAAACGCTTGGGGTCCGCCTCGAGAATGTTCTCGCCCTCGAACATGATCGAGCCCGCGGTCGGTTCCACCAGCCGCGTGAGACAGCGGACCAGTGTGGACTTTCCCGATCCAGAAAGTCCCATGACCACGAACATCTCACCGGGAGCGACGTCGAAGTCGACTCCCCGTACTGCGGCAACGGAACCTGTGCGGTCCATCAGCTCCTGCCGCGACAACGCCTTGAGCTCGTCCGAGGCCACCAGTTGAGATGCGTTGGGGCCAAACACCTTCCACAGGTCCCTGACCGAAATCACGGGATCCACGCCAAACCACTCCGACCTGTTGCGGACTGCGCACACCGTTTCTCGATGCGCGACAGCATTGACCTTCGCACGGGTACGGTCAAGGGCTGATACATATCTGATCCTTTGTGGACAACCAATCATCCCATGACTTGACTGCGTCTGATCGATCGGGAAAAGCTGAACTGAGCGGTCTCCTGCATCGCTCTTCCCCCCGACGAGGAGCTGTTCGTGCAAGCCCCCAGAATCGCTCTGGCAATGACGTTCGTGTTGACAATTGCCGGTTGCGGCGGTGGATCGACGGCGTCACCCCGCTCCAGTTCGGCAGCACCGACAGAGCCCTGCGACTCCGTCACCATCGCGGTCAACCCGTGGGTCGGCTATGAGGCGAACGCGGCCGTGGTCGCGTACCTCGCCGAGAAGCGGCTCGGCTGCAAGGTGACGAAGAAGGAAGTCGACGAACAGACGGCCTGGCAGGGCCTCGACTCCGGCGAGATCGACGTGATCCTGGAGAACTGGGGTCACGAGGACCTGAAGCAGAAGTACATCGAGGAGAAGCGCACCGCCGTGCGCGTGGGTCCGTCCGGCAACAAGGGCGTGATCGGCTGGTACGTGCCGCCGTGGATGAAGAAAGAGTTCCCGGACATCACGAACTGGCAGAACCTCAACAAGTACGCGGAGAAGTTCAAGACCCCGCAGTCCGAGGGCAAGGGTCAGGTGCTCGACGGCGACCCGTCGTTCGTGACCAACGACGAGGCTCTGGTGAAGAACCTGAACCTCAACTACAAGGTCGTCTACGCGGGCAGCGAGCAGGCGTCGATCAAGGCGTTCCGCCAGGCCGAGGAGAAGAAGACGCCGCTGATCGGCTACTTCTTCGAGCCGCAGTGGCTGCACCTCGACATCGAACTGGTCAAGATCGAACTGCCCGAGTACAAGGCGGGCTGCGACGCGGACGCGGCCCAGGTCGCCTGCGACTACCCGCGCTACGAGCTCGACAAGATCGCCGCCAAGAAGTTCATGGACAAGGGCGGCCCCGCTGCCCGGCTGATCCAGAACTTCCAGTGGAGCAACGACGAGCAGGACACGGTCGCGTCGTTCATCGCGAAGTACAAGATGTCGCCCGACGAGGCGGCGAAGCGGTGGGTCGAGGCGAACCCCGACCGGGTCGAGGACTGGCTGACGAAGGCCAAGCCGTAACTATTGGCACTAACTCTTGCCGCGCGACCACCACTTCTCGTCGGGGCCGGAGATGTCCTCGACGCTGAGCCTGCGCACGGACCCCGCTCGCTTGAGCCGGGCCACCAGCTGATCCTGTCTCTGCGCGAGCCGGCGGTAGATCTCCACGGCGGAGGTCTCCTGCCGGCTTCGCTGTCTTTCGACAGTTCGCCAGTTTCCGAGGAACTCGAGCGTGAGGTCGGCCACGGCCTGCCCGCCGTGCGCGGTCAGCGTGTCGGCGGGTGAGGCGAACCGTCCCGCGTGGAACGCCAGGTTCCTGGTGACGTAGAGCCACTCCAGCAGCGCGGCGGCGGTGTCCTCCTGCTCGCGCAACCAGCCCGCGAGGACCTTCGAGTCCGCGAGCCTGGCGCGCCAGAGTTCCGCGAGGTCCTGCACGAGACCGCCCTCGCTCTCGGCGAGCGCGGTGATGGCCTTCTGGGCGGCGTCGAGCCGTTCGTCCGGCCGGTTGTGGACGATCAACACCTCCAGCCAGGCGTCCACCGACTTCAGGTGGTGCTTCACGCCGGTGGTCGGCACGTGCTCGTCGAGCGGTTTGCGCAGCTCGGTGTCGTGGTTGGTGACCACGACGTGCAGGCTGACGAGGTGCTGCCGCAACATCTGCAGCGCGCAGGCCTTGGCCAGCCAGGCGATCTTGCTCGGGTCGAGCCCCGTCGCCTCCAGCGCACTCCACGCGAGCCCGGCGCTCGCCATCGGCGCGTCGACCTGCCGTGCCAGGTTCGCCACCCGCATCGCGCTGCGCAGTTCGGCAGGCCAGTACGCGGTGAGCGGATAGGCGTTGCCGACCGTGCGCTGGTGCTCGGTGCCGCGGGTGACCCGCCCGCCGGGCGCGCTGACCTGCCAGACCGGCGCGATGGTCAGTTCGGTGAGCCGCTCCCCCGCCGCGTACTGGTCGAGCACCTCGCTGAGGATCCGGCGGCCCCTGCGCGCGGCCGTGTGCACGTCCGCGGCCTCGACCGGCACGCGCACCAGCACCGACGACCCGGTGACCGCGTCCTTGAGGAAGTCGTCCTTGGGCAACCTGTTGCGGTGCAACGGCTCCTGCCGCACATCGGGTAGCAGCTCGTCCAGGTGCCTGAGCACTCGCGCGCCCCGCACCACGAACGCGACGACGTGCCGTTGCTCGCGGGGCCACAGCACCTCGGCCAGGTCGCCGGGCTTCTTGAGCCACCGCAGCAGGTCCGTGCGGAGCTGCCTGCCGTCCCGTCCGTGCATCGCGACGACGACGGCGATCTCAGCGATCATCCTGGTGCGCAACGGAAGCCCGACGCCGTTCCACAGTGGAGCGATCCACTCCTTCGCGGCCTTCTCGAGCGCCTCCGGGTCGAGCTTCGCGGCCGCGGCGGCCGTCACCTGAGGATCGAGCCGCTGCCCGTCCGCCACGATGGCCGCGTCGACGTCCTTCAGGACCTTGCGCGCCTCGGCGAGCTTCGTGGCGCCACCGTGGACGTACGCCGGGCGCGCCGCGTCCATGCACGCCAGCGAGGTGGTGATGATGCGGCGCAACAGGTTCCACCGCGGCTGGTCCTCCGCCGCGTGACTCTCCAGGGCCGTCCTGGCGCGCGTGACGGCGAGAACGGCGCTGTTGAGGCCCGCGACGTGCTCACCGAGGTGCGCGTCGGGGTCCAGTGCGCGCAGCACACCCTGCAGCAACGCCCGCTGCTCGCGGTCGAGCCCGGCGTCGTCGAACGCCTGCCGGAGCCGGTCGTCGAGGTACTGATAGCGCACGTGACGCACCATAGAGGGCATGGACAACCGGAAAGCGGTCTTCGCGGGCATCGACGGCCAGGCACTGGCGGGCCGGCTCGAACTGCCCGCCGGCGACATCACCGCCACCGCCGTGTTCGCGCACTGCTTCACCTGCGGCAAGGACTCGGTGGCGGCCACCCGGATCTCTCGCCGGCTCGCCGAACGCGGCGTGGCGGTGCTGCGGTTCGACTTCACCGGCCTCGGACAGTCCGGCGGCGACTTCGCCAACACCACGTTCACGTCCAACGTCGACGACCTCGTGTGCGCGGCGAACCACCTCCGCGACACCATCGGGGCACCGAGCGTCCTCATCGGACATTCACTGGGTGGCGCGGCCGTGCTGGCCGCGGCACGTCAGGTGCCGGAGGTGAAGGCCGTCGTCACGATCGGAGCGCCCGCCGACACCACCCACGTCGAGCACCTGCTCGGCCCGTCCAAGGAGAAGATCGAGGCGCACGGCGTCGCCGAGGTGCTGCTGGCCGGGCGGCCGTTCCGGATCAGCAACGACTTCCTGCTCGACATCAACCAGCAGAACCAGACCGCGTGCATCGCGGGCCTCGACCGCGCGCTGCTCGTCATGCACTCCCCGCAGGACGACACGGTCGGGGTGGACAACGCCAGGCTGATCTTCGACTCGGCCCGCCACCCGAAGTCGTTCGTCTCGCTCGACGGCGCCGACCACCTGCTGACCGACCGCGCGGACGCCGCGTACGTGGCGGAGGTTCTGGCCGCGTGGGCAAGCCGCTACCTGGTGAAATGAGCCAAAAGCCCCCGGCGAGGTTCCTTCGCCGAGGGCGTTCGACAACCGATCGGGGCGACAGGATTTGAACCTGCGACCCCCCGCTCCCAAAGCGGGTGCGCTACCAAGCTGCGCCACGCCCCGGTTGCAACCAGCTTACCGCCACCCGCTAAGGTATTAATCGCAGCCCCTCGCGGGGCCGCGAATGCGGGCGTAGCTCAATGGTAGAGCCCTAGTCTTCCAAACTAGCTACGCGGGTTCGATTCCCGTCGCCCGCTCTGACGAAGGCCCGAGTGCAGCCGCACTCGGGCCTTTCTCGTGAGCCAGGTCACGCCGATGCGACACCGATCTGAGTACGACGGTGCTTCGGGGTGTCGATCTCGTCCACCACGGCCACGGCGAAGTCCTCGTAGGTCAGTTCGTCCGCCGGATCAACCGGGGCCAGGCGGTAGGTGCCCGTGGACGTGCCGCCGAAGTTGCCGGACGGGCTCATCACCAGCCAGTCCGCCTCGGACTCGGCCAGCACCTCGACGCCCGCCGCGTGCCCCAGGCAGAACGGCTTGTACTCGTCCGGGAAGTCCGGGCCGTCGACGACCCGCACACCCGGCGAGGTCTCCAGCAACGTGTAGATGCCGACCACGATGATCCGCCCGACGCCCGATGCCACGAGCGCGCCGGCGGCCTCGCGGTAGAACTCCGCCGCGTCGCGCGAGAGGTCGGCCACCGAGCTCACCGCGACGTCGTGGCCCGCCGCCACCTCGGCCGCGGCCTGCACACCGGGGTCGCGCCCGATCCTGGTCACCGCGTGGCCGCGGGCCTCCGCGACGGCCGCGATCTCCTTGCCGGCCTTGCCGGACGCTCCGAAAACAACGATCTTCGCCATGAGCGCGAAGGTAGGGTGCGGGTGTCCGGTTTCCGCAACGATATCGGGGGTGAGCAGGTGGAATGCACGCATGGGGACCTGCCGTACCGCATCGGTGACAAGTGGACCGCGCACGTGTTGCGGGCGTTGCAGGACGGGCGGCGGCGGTTCACCGAACTCCGCGCCGCACTGCCGGGGGTGACGCCCAAGGTGCTCACCGAGACGTTGCGGGCGATGGAGCGCGAGGGCACGGTTTCGCGCGAGGCGTTCGAGGAGAACCCGCCGCGGGTCGAGTACGAGCTGACCGAGCAGGGCCGCAAGGTCCTCGGGCTGCTCGACCTGTGTTGTGACTGGGCCCGAGAGAACCTGGTGAAGACGTGAGGCTGCAACAGATCGTCGTCGACAGCAACGACCCGTCCCGGCTCGTCCGGTTCTGGGCCGAACTGCTCGGCGGCGAGCCGGTGAACCGCGAGCACGGGTGGGCGCACGTCGAACCGCCCGGTGGCGTGCGGATGTCGTTCCAGCCGGTGCCGGAGCGCAAGGACGTGAAGAACCGGCTGCACCTCGACATCGAGGTCGACGACATCGAGGCGGCGGTCGTGAAGGCGGTCAGTCTCGGCGGCACCCGTGAAGGTGTGGTCGTCACGGACGAACAGGGCAGCTTCCAGGTCATGCGCGACCTGGAGGGCAACGAGTTCTGCTTCGTCCACTGAGGAACTAGTGAACTGCCCGCCAGAGCGCCTCACCGAAGCGGATCGCGAGGATCAGCAGCAGCACACCGAACGCGAAACTGATGAGGCACCGCACGACGATCAGCAGCTTGGTGCCTTTCACGCCGCCATGATTCAACGTCGGCGGGCATGAACGACAGGGTCCATCGGTACCAATACGATGCGGGCGTGACCGACTGCCTGTTCTGCCGGATCGTCGCGGGCGAGATCCCGGCGACCCTGGTGACGGAGACCGACACGACGCTCGCGTTCCGCGACATCGACCCCAAGGCGCCCACGCACGTCCTGGTGATCCCCAAGGAGCACCACACGGCGATCGGCGACGTCGACCCGGTGCTCGCGGGGCAGATCCTCGCGACCGCGCACCAGGTCGCGAAGGCCGAGGGGATCGACGAGTCCGGCTACCGGCTCGTCTTCAACACCGGCAAGGACGGCGGCCAGACCGTCTTCCACGTGCACTGCCACGTCCTCGGCGGGCGCGGGCTCACCTGGCCGCCGGGATAGCCATCTCCCGCACGAACCGGGCGTCGACCGGCTCGCCGTGACCGGGCACGACGATCCGCGGGTCCAGTTCGAGCATCAGGTCCAGGACGTGGCGCCAGTTCGACGGCGTCGCGTCCGGGCCGGCCTGAGCGGGAGCGCCCTGTTCCACCAGGTCACCGGCGAACACGACGCCGGCGTCCGGCACGTGCACGACCACGTCGTGCGAGGTGTGCGCGGGGCCGAAGTGGTGCAGGTCGACCCGGCGGCCGCCGACGTCGAGCGTGACGGTGTCGCGGAAGGTGTGCGTGGGCGCGACGAGCGTGCCCTCGAACGGGTCGTCGTAGTGCTTGGCGCGGTCGTCGAGCAGGGTGTCGTCGACGACGCAGTCCTCGTGCGCCCACACCTCGCACGGCAGGAACGCCTCGGTGGCCAGCACGTGGTCGAAGTGGTTGTGCGTCAACACGATCCGCGACGGACGGACCTGCCGCGCGAGCGCCGGGTCCATGCCGGAGTCCACGAGCAGCGAGTCACCCGATCCGACGACGAGACCGAGTGTCAGGTCCAGCTCGGTGTGCCGGCGGACGAAGATCCCGTCCGCGATCTCGATCACCGCAGCACCCCGTCGACCAGCACGGGCACGGCGTCGCTCACGCCGATCCGCACGGCCAGGTCCACGTCCGCGGCGTGACCGTTCTCGATCAGCTCGCGACCGGAGCCGCACTCCCGGACGGCGGTCTCGACGTCGGTGTTGCGGAACGCCGTGGCCGCGAGCTGCGCCTCGGGCGAGGCCTTGCCCTCCAGCGCCGCGAGCACCGCACCCGCACCCAGGTAGTCCTCGATGCACGGCCGCAACGGTCCGAACTCGCGCGGACCCGAGTTGAGGATGTCGAGGCCCCACCGCTCGCCGCCCGGGAGCACGCCGATGGTCTCCCCCAGCTCCTGGGCGCGCCTGGCCACGGCCGAGGCGTTGCGCAGGCAGGCCGCGAGGACGTGGGCCCCGGTCTCGGCGGCGAGGAAGCAGAGGTTCGACCCGTTCGGCGACGGCAACTCGACCAATCCCGTAGCGCTGACGAGTGACGCTGGTCGCAGCGTCTTGCCCGACGCCGGCTTCCACCGGGACGGCCGCACCTGGCCTCCGTTGCCGACCACCAGGTCGACGGACGTCGTGAACGACAGCACGTCCACGACTATCAGCACGTCACAGTCCCGCAGAGCGCCGACGCCCTCGGGCCCCCATTCCAGCCTCAGCTGGTACCCCTCCTGGCTGAACACACCCACCAGCGTGTCAGACTCCGTGACGTGCGCGTTTATCTGGCAGCAGACCACGCTGGCTTCGAACTGAAGTCCCACCTGTCCACGGCTCTCACCGAGCAGGGCTACGAGGTCGTCGACGTCGGCGCCCACGAGTACGACGCTCTGGACGACTACGTGTCGTTCTGCGTCGACGCCGCGGAGAAGGTCGTCGCGGACCCCGGCAGCCTCGGCGTCGTGATCGGCGGCTCCGGCAACGGCGAGCAGATCGCCGCGAACAAGGTGAAGGGCGCCCGCGCCGCGTTGGCGTGGAACGTCGACACCGCGCAGCTCGCCCGCCAGCACAACGACGCCCTTCTGGTCGGCATCGGTGCTCGCCAGCACACGGCCGAGGAAGCGACCGAGATCGTGTCGGCGTTCCTCAAGACGCCGTTCTCGGGCGAGCCGCGGCACCAGCGCCGCATCGACCAGGTCAGCGCATACGAAGACCGTGCCTGAGGGCCACACGCTGCACCGCCTCGCGCGGCTGCACCAGCGCCGGTACGCGGGTAAGCCCGTGACCGTCACCAGTCCGCAGGGACGCTTCGCGGCGTCCCTTGTGGACGGTCGCAAGCTGGTTCGTGCCGAGGCGCACGGCAAGCACCTGTTCCACGTCTACGGCCCGGACGCGATCGTGCACGTCCACCTCGGCCTGTACGGCACTTTCACCGAGTCACCGCTGCCCGTGCTGGTCCCTGTCGGCCAAGTGCGCATGCGGATGGCCGGCGCGACGCACTGGACCGACCTGCGCGGCCCGACTGCGTGCGAGGTGTTGAACTCCGACGAGGTCAAGCTCATCCGGGAGCGCCTCGGGCCCGACCCGTTGCGCCGCGACGCCGACCCCGACCGCGCCTACGAGCGGATCATCCGGTCGAAGCAGTCGCTGGCCGTGCTGCTGATGGACCAGAAGATCCTCGCGGGCGTCGGCAACGTCTACCGCGCCGAGGTGCTGTTCCGGCACAACGTGAACCCGCTACTGGTCGGCAACAAGGTCAGCCGCGAGCTGTGGGACGCGATCTGGGCGGACCTGGTCGTGCTGATGAAGGACGGCGTGAAGGTCGGCCAGATCAACACCGTCCGTGCCGAGCACATGCCCCGTGCCATGGGCCGCGCGCCACGCGTGGATCGGCACGGCGGTGAGGTGTACGTCTACCGCCGTGCCGGGGAGCCGTGCCTGGTCTGCGGCACCGAGGTGCTGACCACGGAACTGGCGGCGCGCAACCTCTTCTGGTGCCCCGCCTGCCAGCCCTAGAAGTCGAAGCCGCCCATGTCGCCGAAGTCGAACCCACCGGCGTCGCCGACGTCGGCACCGCCCATGTCGCCCATGTCCCCCATGCCGGCGTCGCCCATGCCCATGTCACCCATGCCGTAGTCGCCGACCCCGTGCATGCCGGAGAACATGGCGTCCATCAGCAGGAACGTGCCCACGCCCCATGCGCCGGCCACGAGCGCGGGCTTCCACCACGGCTCGGAGTACCAGCCACGAGGCACCGGACGTCCGGCGACCATGCCACCGGGGTAGTAGTAGGGCGTGCCCGAACCGGAGTGCGGGGACGCGGCGTACTGGTGCCCCTCGACGGCGACCTGGCGGTCCTCGCTGACGGCGCCCGCCTGCTTCTGGCTCGCGCTCTCGGGCAGCGCGGGGCCGGGGTCCATGCCCATGGCCTCACGCGCGGCGCGCACGTAGTGCAGGCCTTCCATCGCGGTCTCGGTGACCAGCCGTGCCTGCGGGATCGTGCGGGCCTGCTCCATCTGCGAGCCGGCGGCGGTGAAGCGCTCGGACGCGTCGGCCATCGCCTGCGTCGACGCGGCGTTGCTGCCGGTGAGGCTCATCACCTGCCCGCCCAGCCGCTCGACCCAGCGGCGTGCTTCCGCCTTGGCGTCGTCGAGCTCCCGCGCTTTGCGCGCGTTGCTCTGACTGACCAGGTAGAACACCCCTGCGATCAGCAGTACCAGCACAACAATCCACACCACGGCGGCCACGGCTTTACCTCCCACACCAGGTGAACCGTCAACGAGCAACCGCGGCCATGAGTTCCGTCAGAACACCTCGGGGCAATGCGGCTCACGTGCGCCGAGGAACGCCATCGACAACGCGTCCACGTGACCGGGCGTGTGCTCGACCACGCGGTGTGCGCGCTTGAGCACAGAAAGCCGTACCCCACCGAGAAAAGCACTGCCGAGCGACGCGATGTCCAGCGACACGTCCGCAGGGTCCTCGGTGCGCGTGACCGTGGCCTCGCCCCCCTTGGCCGTGAAGCGCCAACGGCCGGAGTTCCACGGGCAGAAAGAGTCCTCGACCTCCAGCACGGTGTCCACATCGGACGAGTAGTGGCGCAGCGGCAGAGCCCGGTCGATGTCGACGATCCGCAGCCACAACGCGTCGCCGGCCTCGCGGCAGACCTTCCGCGGGTTGTCGACCATGTGCAGGATCGGGTCGTCCCAGGCGGTGTAGAAGGAGATCTTCTCCGCGAGATCCATGTCCAGCAGGAACCGGTAGAGGTCGGCGTACGCCTGCTCGGTCTCGCAGACCAGTTCGCGCACGTGCAGTTCGGTCGAACCACTCTCCGCCTTGACCCGGAACACCACGTAGCCCTCGGGATGCAGGCAGTAGCGGTACGAGGAGAGTCCACCGCGATCGATCTCGCGGTCGGCCAGGTGCACGTCCCAGGTGTGCTCGACCCTGCTCAGCCAGCCGACCCGTGTGCCGCGCACCCGTTCGTGGATCTCGCGCATGACCGGCAGGGCTTCTTCTCGCGACACCTGACGGATCCGTGCGTCGCTGACGTGCACACCGGGATGGAACGGCATACGCGTCGGCATCGTCAGCATGGCGATGCTGGTCGCGTATTCGCCATAGCCGAACCGGCGGTAGATGCTGCCCTCCGACGCCCACAGCATCGCGATCGGCTCGCCGGTGTCGTGCATGCCGTGCAGCTGCGTCTTCATCATCAACGACGCCACGCCGCGACGCCGGTGACCGGGCTTCACCGACACCACGGTCACCGCGCCGGCCGGTGCCTGGCGGCCACCAGGAACGGTGATCTCGCGAGTGAGCACCCCGGCGGTGCCGATCATCTCGTCACCGTCGAGGACAGCGTGCGCGCGGTCCTTCTCCAGGACCTTGAGCCACTTGCTGTCCTCCCCCATCACGTCGCTCAGAAACGCCCACGCCATCACCCGCTGGAACTCGGGGAGGTCGGAGTCGGTGATGGTCCTGATGCTCAGCGCCGAGTCAGCCATGGCAGCAGTGATACGCCGCCATGGCGTCATCCGCAGCCCAATTAGCGCTGGACCGACTTGACCTCGCAGAACTCGTCCAGCCCGAACCGGCCGAACTCCCGCCCGTTGCCCGACTGCCGGTACCCGCCGAACGGCGCGCTCGTGTTGAACGCGGCGGCGTTGATGTCGACCTGCCCCGTCCGCAGGCGCCGGGCGACCCGGAGTGCCCGGTCGGTGTCCGCGGAGAACACACCGCCCGCCAGCCCGTAGATGGTGGAGTTCGCGATCCGCACGGCGTCGTCCTCGTCGGCGTACGGCATGACCGACAGCACCGGCCCGAAGATCTCCTCCTGCGCGATCGTCATCTCCGGCGTCACGCCACCGAACACCGTCGGCGCGACGTAGAACCCCTGCGGCAACGGAGCTTCCGGCCCACCGGCGGCCAGCGTCGCGCCTTCCTCGACACCCTTGCGGATGTACCCGACGACACGATCGCGCTGCGCCCTCGACACCGCCGGCCCGATGCGCGTGGACGGCTCACTCGGATCGGCCGAGGTGTACTTCTTCGCAGCCTGAGCGGCCAACTCGACGGCCTCGTCATGCCGGTCCGCGGGCACCAACAGCCGAGTCCACGCGCTGCACGCCTGCCCGTTGTTCATGAACGCGTTGGCGACCGCGATCTTCACCGCCCGCCCGAAATCAGCGTCGTCGAGCACGATGCACGCCGACTTGCCGCCCAACTCGAGAGCAACCCGCTTGACCGTCTCGGCGGCGACGGCGGACACCCGGCGCCCGGCCTTCGTCGACCCGGTGAACGACACCATGTCGACGTCCGGATGCGCGGCCAACGCCTCACCCACGACAGGCCCGGTGCCGTGCACCAGCGAGAAGACGTTCTCGGGAACAGCGGCCGTGATGATCTCGGCGAGCAGATCGGCCGTTCCCGGCGCGAGCTCGCTCGGCTTGAGCACCACGGTGTTCCCGGCGGCCAACGCCGGCACCACCTTCGCGACCATCTGCTGCAACGGGAAGTTCCACGGCGTGATGGCCGCGACCACCCCGATCGGCTCGCGGAAGACCAGCGAGTTGCCGATCTCCTCGGGCTCGAAGTAGCCGCGCTCCAGCACGTCCGCGACCCCCTCAGCGATGGCGACGGGGTTCGCGACCTGCACCTTCTGACTGAAGGTGAGAGGCGTGCCCATCTCCCGCGTCATGGTCGCCGCGAGCTCGCCGGCCCGCTCACGCAGGCCGTCGATGATCGCCCGGACCACCTTCGCCCGCTCGTCCACCGAGGTCTCCGACCACGCGGGGAAGGCGGCCACCGCAGCCGCCACGGCCACGTCGACGTCGGCCGGCGTGCCCTCGGCGAGCGTGCCGATGACTTCCTCGGTGGCGGGGTTGACGACCTCGATCACGGGAGCCCTCCAGGCGGTTGTGACACTTGCGGCGCTGACAGCAGTCAGCCTGTCACATCCGCCGACGACGGTCACGCCGACCGGAGGGTGGCGTGGCAAGCGCGACGGTGGTGGATGCCGGGGTTGGAGGGGTTAGGAGGGCGGTGGGTTGGAGGGCGATGGGGTTGGAGAGCGGCGGGAGCCGGAGGACGACGGGAGCCGGAGGTGGCGCGGCGAACCAGACGGGCGGCGGATGCCGGGTGAGCCGGAGTGTGGCGGGGCAGGAGGGTGGAGCCCGTGGTGCTGCCGACCCAACTGGTCGCCATGAACTCCTGTCGAGCCCGTTAGCGGCGGAGGCCGGAGGTGACGTGCCTCGTGAACGAAGGCGCACACCGCAGGTGCCGTGTCAGCAGAACGTGCGTCGGCGACCCCGGCCTGCCGAGACCAGGGCAGGCAATCGCGGACAAGGTCAGGCACCGCCGGCGCCACCGCCGACGACCTGCGTCGACAGCCTCGGTCGCACGAACCAAGCTCAAGCACCGCCAGCACCCTCAGGCAGACGCCATCGCACCCCCAAGCCGCCGCTCACGCAGCACCCGCAGATGCACCGCCGCCCAAGTCCGATACGGCCGCCACGCCTCGGACACCTCGGCCAACGGCCGCCCGTACCGCTCAGCAACCTCATCACTCAGCCGGGACTCGTTGTGCGGCACGGCGTCCGGAGCGTTCGCCCCGCGCAGCACGACCAGCTCGGCCGCGAACGGCCCCAGCCCCTTGACCTGTTGCACCGCCAGCACCGCGGCCGCGGGTTTCAGAGCACGCAACGCCACCGCGTCCAAGGCCCCGTCCAGCGCGGCCTCGGCCACCGCGCGCAGGTACTCGGGCTTGCGGCCGGGCAGGTCGAGGTCGAGCCCCAGCAACTCCGCCGGTGCCGGGAACACGCCGTCCCGCAGCAGCGAAGCCTTCAACACGGCAGCCTGGGACACGCGGATCCGCTGCGACAGCACCGACCAGGCCGCCGCCTCGTACGGCGAGTAGAAGCCGCACGGCCGCAAGCCGGGTAAGGAAGCCTGCGCCGACGCGATCACCGGATCGCGCAGACCGACGTCCGGCCAGGCACGGCCGTCCACGTCCAGCGACAGGAAGCGGCAGACCTGCGCAGCCGCCAGGTCCAGGTCGCCCTCGCCGGACAGCTCCAGAACGGCAGAGGCGCCGCGCTGGGTCACGGAGACCGATGCGCGGCGCCACTCACCTTCGACGAGGAACGTCGCCTGCAGAGCCTCGCCCGCGAGCGCGGGCAACGCGGACGGCGTGAAGCCCTCCCAGAACTCCCTGGACGTCGCCAACGACCAGGGGCCCTGAACTGCGACTTCGACGCGGTGATCTGTCATGTCAGGAGACGCTAGCCAGCACCCCCGACAGAAAACTCAGCTGAACACCCCCGAAGGGCTCAGCTGAAGTCCAGGTCACCCGTCCGAGTGCGCTTCAGCTCGAAGAAGTACGGGTACGAGGCCAGCAGCCGGGCGCCGTCGAAGATCGTGCCGGCCTCCTCGCCGCGCGGGATCTTCGTCAGCACCGGACCGAAGAACGCGACGCCGTCGATGTGGATGGTCGGCGTGCCGACGTCCATGCCGACCGGGTCCATGCCGCGGTGGTGCGACGCCCGCAGCTCCTCGTCGTACTCGGTCGAGGTGGCGGCCTCCGCGAGCTCGGCCGGAAGGCCGGCGTCCTCGAGGGCCAGCGGGATGACCTCGTCGAAGTCCTTGATGCCCTCGTTGTGGATGCGGGTGCCCAGCGCGGTGTACAGCTTCGGCAGCACCTCGTTGCCGAACTTCTGCTCCGCCGCGATGGCCACGCGAACCGGTCCGAAGCCCTTGGTCATGAGCTCCTTGTACTGCTCGGGCAGGTCGCGGCCCTCGTTCAGCACGGACAGGCTCATCACGTGGAAGCTCAGGTCGATGTCGCGGACCTTCTCCACCTCGAGGATCCACCGCGAGGTGATCCAGGCGAACGGGCAAAGAGGGTCGAAGTAGAAGTCGACCTTCGCCTTGTCGGTCATGCGTGCCCCTTCAGTGACGGTCGGTGGCGTTATCGCCCCATCAGCCCAACCAGATCACCCTGTCATCTCTTCCCGTACGCCGGTTCCGTGATTGGATGCGGGAGTCATAACCATTCCCGACGACGTCAGCGCGTAACCACACGCGCGGCAGACGAGGTGACCAGTGGCCGCGCCCAACCTCACCCGCGACCAGGCTCAGGACCGTGCTGAGCTGCTGGAAGTGGAGTCCTACCGGATCGAGCTGGACCTGACCGACGGCGGCGGAAAGCCGGGTTCGGACACGTTCCGCTCCACCACCACCGTGGTGTTCCGCAGCCGGACTCCGGGTGCTTCCTCGTGGATCGACATCGTGGCGGCCACCGTGCACCGCGCTGTGCTCAACGGCAGCGAGCTCGACGTCTCCGGCTACCGCGAGGAGGACGGCGTCAAGCTGCCGGACCTCGCGGAGACCAACGAGCTCACCATCGAGGCCGACTGCCGGTACATGAACACCGGCGAGGGCCTGCACCGGTTCGTCGACCCGGTCGACGGCGGTGTCTACCTGTACTCGCAGTTCGAGACCGCGGACGCCAAGCGCATGTTCGCGTGCTTCGACCAGCCCGACCTCAAGTCCGTCTACTCCATGAAGGTGACGGCGCCGCACGACTGGAAGGTCATCTCGAACGGCGAGATCATCGCCACCGAGGACGGCGAGGGCGGTTCGGACGTGCACACGTTCGCCACCACCAAGCCGATGTCGACCTACATCGTGGCCCTGGTCGCCGGGCCTTACGCCGAGTGGCGTGACGAGTTCGTCGAAGGTGACTTCAAGATCCCGCTCGGCATCTACTGCCGCGCCTCGCTCGCTCCTCACATGGACCACGAGCGGCTGTTCACGGAGACCAAACAGGGCTTCGGGTTCTTCCACAAGGCGTTCGGCGTGCAGTACCCGTTCGGCAAGTACGACCAGTGCTTCGTGCCGGAGTTCAACGCGGGCGCGATGGAGAACGCCGGCTGCGTCACGTTCCTCGAGGACTACGTCTTCCGCAGCCGCGTCACCCGCTACCTCTACGAGCGCCGCGCCGAGACCGTGCTGCACGAGATGGCGCACATGTGGTTCGGCGACCTGGTCACCATGCGCTGGTGGGACGACCTGTGGCTGAACGAGTCGTTCGCCACCTGGGCGTCCGTGCTCGCGCAGGCGGAGGCCACCGAGTACCGCCAGGCCTGGACGACGTTCGCGAAGATCGAGAAGTCGTGGGCGTACCGGCAAGACCAGCTGCCCTCCACGCACCCGGTCGCCGCCGACATCTCCGACGTGCAGGCGGTCGAGGTCAACTTCGACGGCATCACCTACGCCAAGGGCGCCTCGGTGCTCAAGCAGCTCGTCGCGTACGTCGGGCTGGAGAACTTCCTGGCGGGCCTGCGGGTCTACTTCGGCAAGCACGCCTGGGGCAACGCCACGCTCGCGGACCTGCTGGGCGCGCTGGAGGAGGCGTCCGGCCGCGACCTGTCGTGGTGGAGCGCGCAGTGGCTGGAGACGACGGGCCTGAACCTGTTGCGCCCCAAGTTCACCGTGGACGCACAGGGCAGGTTCACCGAGTTCGCCGTGTTGCAGGGCGGCGCGCGTCCGGGTGCCGGCGAACTGCGCACGCACCGCATCGCGATCGGTGTCTACGACGACGACGGCACGGGCAAGCTCGTCCGCACGCACCGCCACGAGCTGGACGTGACGGGCGACCGCACCGAGGTTCCCGAACTGGTCGGCGTGCACCGCGGCAAGATCGTGCTGGTCAACGACGACGACCTGACGTACTGCACGATGCGCCTCGACCCGGACTCGCTGGCCGGGCTGATCGACCACATCTCCGACATCGCCGAGCCGCTCCCGCGCACGCTGTGCTGGTCGGCCGCGTGGGAGATGACCCGCGAGGCCGAGCTGAAGGCTCGCGACTTCGTGAACCTGGTGCTCGGCGGGCTGCACTCCGAGTCCGAGGTCGGTGTGGTGCAACGGCTTCTGCTGCAGGCGCAGACCTCGTTGTCGTCCTACGCGGACAACTCGTGGCGCGCGGAGGGCTGGCGCCGGTTCGTGGCCAAGGCGCTGGAACTGGCGCAGGCGGCCGAGCCGGGCTCCGACCACCAGCTGGCGTTCGTGAACGCGCTGACCTCGTCGGTGCTCGACGACTCCACTGTGGACGTTCTGCGCGGCTGGTACGACGGCTCGGCCGTGCTGGAAGGCCTGGACGTGGACACGGACCTGCGCTGGCGCCTGCTGCAGGCACTCGTCGCGCACGGCAAGGCGGACCTGCCGGAGATCACCGCCGAGGAGGAGCGCGACCCGACCTCCACCGGTCACCGCCGCGCGCAGTCGACCCGTGCGCTGCGTCCGACGATCGCGGCCAAGGACGAGGCGTGGGACCGGGCCGTGAACGACGACGACCTGCCCAACGCGGTCAGCGAGGCGATCATCGCGGGCATCTCGCACCCCGGCCAGAAGGAGCTGCTCGCGCCGTACGTCGAGCGCTACTTCGGCGACGTGAAGGGCGTGTGGGACCGCCGCACCTCCGAGCGCGCGCAGTCGATGGTCGTGGGCATGTTCCCGGCGTGGTCGATCGCGAAGTCCACTGTGGAGGCCGCTGACGCGTGGCTGGCGGACGAGCACCCGCCCGCCCTGCGCCGGCTGGTGTCCGAGGGCCGCGCCGGCATCGTGCGGGCCCTTGCGGCACAGGAGTTCGACCGCTCGTAAGCTGGAACCGGCGAGGGCCCCGTAATGCGTTCGCGCGTTGCGGGGCTTTCCCATAGCGTCGGGCGGCTGTCCTGGGGAGGTCCGGTGAGAGTTCGCTACGAGGTCGTGCGCTGGTGGCTCGAGGACGGGGAGTTCGTCGACGAGGTCCTGGCACGGGTCGTGGACGTCGACGGGCTGTTCGCCGATCCCGTGCCGCCCGAGCGCGAACGGCTGGTGCTGCGCGGATGC
This sequence comes from Lentzea sp. NPDC092896, assembly GCF_044754905.1. Lineage (NCBI taxonomy): Bacteria > Bacillati > Actinomycetota > Actinomycetes > Pseudonocardiales > Pseudonocardiaceae > Lentzea > Lentzea sp. NPDC092896. The sequence goes on along the minus strand of NZ_JBIVPX010000014.1, from coordinate 75,240 downwards.
ACGGTCACACCGGACGAGCTCACCGGAGACTTCCACCTCGGTGTCTCGGGCTCGCAGTGGTGGCTCCTGGGCGACCTGGTCGTGCACGCCGAACTGCCCGGCGGTGATCTCCTCGCCAGTGCCTGCGTGAGCCAGCTGATCGACGGCGGCGACTTCGGCACTCCCCCGGCGTACACCCTGTACAAGGACCTGCGGGAGACCGGCACATGTCGTGTCGTGGAAGGGTTTCCCCGCTCGTTCGAGAGCGTCTGGCCGCCGGTGACGCTGATCGGCTGCGACAACCCCGGCCGCATTCGGCCCTCGGCTCCCGTCGACGAGCAGGGACCGTGGGTGGGGTTGCGCGCCCTGGACCGCGGCGGCCGGATCGTGGCGCACGCCGGGGTCGCGCTGGACGTCGCGTCGGTGTCCCCTTCCGCTGCCGGTGAAGGACTTTTCGACGTCGTGCTCGACCAGTCCCGCTACGGCGACGACTGGATGGTGGCCGAACGGCCCACCCCTGCCGCCCGCGGCGCCTGGCGAGTCTGGATGGAAGGCGTTCCGGCGGAACGGAACCTGTGGGCGCCGCTGAGCCCCGAGGGCCGCATGTGGTGGAACGAAATCGCCGCCAAGGCACCCCGCACGCACCCCACGGCCGGCGTGCACCACGTCGACGGCAGGCACGCCACGGACGAGTTCGGCCTGCACCTGGCGCTGAGCGAGGCACTGGTCGGGCCCGGCCGGTTCCTGGGCAGCGTCTACGCCATCACCGGCATGTACGAGGAGTGGTGGTTCGTGCCGGGCATCACGCTCGTGTGGCACGAACCCGGCGTGGCGTTCGAGGCGATGCCCGACTACTTCCTCGGACTGCTGAAGAACCTGCGGCGCAACGGAGTCGACGTCGTGCTGGAATCGTCCACAGAGGACCTGGCGGACCGGCTCGACCGGTGCGTGGAACTCGGCTCGTTCGTCGACCGCTGGATCGCCGGCTGGGCCAGGGCGCAGGAGGTGGAGCCGCACGACCTGCTGGACAACTGGCACGTCTGGGCCGATCTGCCCGGCCGGGAGGAGGAACGGATCCTCGCGGGGGACGCGAACGTGGTGCAGCACGCGGAAGACGTCGAACTCCAGTCCGTGCCGACCTGGCTGACGGTGGCGACGGACTCGCCGGACGAGGTGACCCACGTGGTCGAGCAGGCCGGACTGGTCGCCCGCGCACCGGAGACGTTCATGCGGCGCGGCCTCTTCGACCACCCCGCACCGAAACCCCCCGACGGCTACTCGGTGCGGGTGATGCCGGGGGACGTGATCGAGGTCGTGGTGACGTTCGACGGCGAGGAGGCGGCGAGCGGGCTGATCGCGGTCGTGGGCGAAGACGCCGTGCCCCACCGCATCGAGACGAAGCCGGCGCATCGGCGGCGCGGGCTGGGCAGCGTCGTGATGGGCGCCCTGGTCCAGGAGGCGGTCAAGGCCGGCGCGAGTGACGGACTGCTGTTCGCGACGGAGGAAGGCCTGCACCTGTACCGGAAACTGGGCTGGGAAACGATTTCCGACGTCGTGATCGCGGCGAACGACAAGGGGGAAGCATGATCGGCGAACTGGTGGAGCGCTGGCACCGCGGCTGGATCGCGGCCGACGGACTGACGTCGGAGTACCGCGACGGCTACCTGGTGGTCCACGTCAACCGGCCGCACCGGGTGTTCGAGTGGATCGCCACGGACGACGCGGAAGCCGGTGCGCTGGCCGGAGTCGTGGCCGCGGAACGGGAACCGAGCTGGCTGAGCGTCCCCACGCACGCGCCGGGCAAGGTGATCGCGGAGATCGAGGCGGCCGGACTGGTCGTCGCACGCCCGGACGAGACGTTCATGCGCCGCGCGCTCGCCGGCCACCCGGCACCCGAACCGCCCGCCGGCTACCAGCTGGAGATCACCAGGGATCCGGTGATCAAGGTCCAGGTGCTGGCGGACGGCGAGGTGGCCGCCAGCGGGTTGATGGCCGTGGTCGGCGAAGACGCTGTCGCACACCGCATCGAGACCGCGGAGGAGCATCGGCGGCGCGGCCTCGGCAGCGTCGTGATGGGCACTTTGGTCCGGGAGGCCGCACGGGACGGGGCGACGACCGGGTTGCTGTTCTCCTCCACCGACGGCATCCACCTCTACCGCAGCCTCGGCTGGGAGAAGATCTCCGACCTGGTGGTGGCCCGCAACGAGGTCAGCGCGTGAAAAACGCCCCCGGCGAGGTGCCGGGGGCGTTCGAAAGCAAGATCAGGAACGCGGCGCGCTGCCTGCCTGGTCGGTCAGCATGCGCAGGCCCGACACGAGGCCGCCCGCGAGGTCGCCCTCCTTGAAGGACGCCACCATGCTCATCACCGCGAGCTTGGCACCGCGGTCGGCGAGACGGCGGTGGGACTCCTCGCCCGTCACGATCTCGACGACGCGCTCGCCCGGCGACACGGCCACGAGAACGTGGTGCGTCGGGCGCTCGGTGGCGCCGTGCAGCTCCTGCGCGCGCTCGTGAGCGTTCGCGCCGAGCTCGCCCAGGTACACGCTGAAGTCGAGGCCGGTGGAGCGGCTGGAGAGCGTCAGCGCCTCGTCCAGCTGCGCGAGTTGGGACGGCGTGAACGGCAGCTCTGGCGCATGCGGCTCGTACATCTTCGCCGCGGACACCCGGCCGCTGTTCGTCACGACGGCACCGACGGGCAGCGTCGACGGGTCGACGGCCTCGATCGCCTTACCAGTTGCCACGTGCGCCTCCCTTGGCGGTCGAGTCCGAGGCACCGGACTCGGCGGCGCTGTGGTGCTCAGCGCTCAACCCTGCCGGGTTCGCACTCCACCACACCGGGGCGTAGCCCCACTCCTGGCCGGGCCGGTACCGGGGAATCCGGGTGGCCTTTGGCCTCACCGTCAGCAGCGTGATCACGCCGTAGATCGCCAGCGGGATCAACGCGAAGACGAGAACGGTCTCCACGATGGTCACGGCGGGTACGGTAGCCGAACTCAGCCGCGCGCGAGCGGCCGGGCCAGCAAGATCGCGGTGAATCCCACGATCGAGCCCGCCACGACGTAGACGGTGCCCAGCGACGTCGCCTCGGCGAGTGGCCCGGCGAGACCCGCGCCCAACGGCGACAAACCCCAGGCGAGCACCCGATAAGCGCTGGTCACGCGGCCCATCATCGGACCTGGCGTGAGCCGTTGCCGCCGGGTCGCGGACAGCACGTTCCAGCCCGCGGACGCCACGCCGAACAGCACGCACGCGAGCACCGCCACCACCAGCCACGGCGTGAGGCCGAACAACGCGAACGCGGCGCCGAGCAACGCCAGGAACCCGACCATGACCCGTCCGGCACCCCACCGCGCCGCGAGCCGCAGGGACAGCCGGACGCCTAGCAGAGCACCGGCCGCCATGCACACGACGAGAACAGGAACCACCGGTTCGGCGAGGCCGAGTACCTGGATGGAGTAGAGCGCCAGCATGGCGTTGATCGCGGCCGCACAGACAGCTGTGATTGCAACGGCAACTACCAGTGACCGCAGGCCAGGAGTCCGCGCGAGGAACCGCGCGCCCTCGGCCAGCTGTCCGCGAAGATCACTGCTCGAACGTTCCGGAGCGACGTCCGGCACGCGCGACACGAGCACCGCGGCGACGACGAACGAGAGCGCGTCGAGCGCGAAACAGGCCGCCGGCGCCCACCAGAACAGCACCGCGGCGGCCAGCGGCCCCGCCAGGTCCATGCCGATCGTCTCGACCGTCACGAACCGGCCGTTGGCCGCCTCCAGCTCGTCCTGGCCCGCGAGCTCGACCAGCAGCACCTGGGACGCCGAGTCCGCGAACGTCTCCGCGGAGGTCAGCACGAAAGCCGTGGCGCACAAGACGACGACCGTCGCGTGTCCGGTGTGGACTGCCAGAGCGAGCACTCCGGTCACCCCGGCGCGCAGCCAATGTGCCACCACGACAACGGTTCTCGGTCTCCAGCGGTCCACAAGGGCGCCCGCGGGCAGCGCTACGAGCAACCAGGGCAGAGTGAGCGCGACGGCCACAGCGGACACCGCGAGCGGGCTGCGGGTGCTGGCGGCGGTGAACAGGGGCAACGCGACGATGCGCACGCCGTCGCCCACGAGCGACACCGCCCAGGCACCGGTGAGCGCTCGGAAACCCCGTCCATGCACGCCTTTTGCACTATGACGCATGTCACGTTCCATCAGATTGAACGCTACAGAGCGTGTCCATACCCGCCAGTAAGGGCAATGAGTGCTCTCGTGCGGCGCAGCGGTTACACCCGGTCAGGCCTCACCCGGTCGGCGGCGAACGGGTGCCGGTTTGGGGTCTTGTTCCCGGATCACCCACCTCTTAGCTTTTCACCTATACGGGTCTTGCGCACCCGCCCCGAGCGAGCTGGAGGACACAAAATGTTCACGATGACCCGCCCCCAGGCCGTGACCTTCACTCTTCCGAGCTACAAGGACGATTCAGTGCGTATCACGGCCAGTGACTCCGTCCGGATCACCATGACCGACTCCGTTCGGATCACCGCGAGCGATTCGGTCAGGATCACGGCCCGCGACTCCGTCCGCATCACGATGGCAGACTCGGTGCGCATCACGGCGAGCGATTCGGTCAGGATCACGTGCGCCGACTCCGTCCGCATCACCGCGCACGACGACTCCGTTCGGATCACCGCTCAGCAGGATTCGGTGAGGATCACTGCGCGTGAGGACTCCGTCCGGATCACCATGGACGACTCCGTGCGCATCACGGCGCACGACGACTCCGTGCGCATCACCGCTCAGGACTCGGTCCGCATCACGATGGACGACTCCGTCCGCATCACCGCGCACGACGATTCCGTCCGCATCACCATGGACGACAGCGTGCGCATCACGGCCCACGACGACTCCGTGCGCATCACCGCTCAGCAGGACAGCGTCCGCATCACCGCACGCGAAGACTCCGTGCGCATCACGATGGACGACTCGGTCCGCATCACCGCGCTCGACGACTCCGTGCGCATCACGGCGCGCCAGAACGAGTTCTCCCTCGCGGCCTGACCAGAACGACCAGCCTCAGGCAGCAGGTTCGCCCAGGTACGGCAACCACTGCGGATCAGCCTCGGCCACGCCGGCGAGCAGTCGCCAGTGCGGGCCGCGTGGCGCCGCGGGAACGACGCGCAGCCGCCAGCCCAGTTCGGACAGCAACTTGTCCGCCTTGCGGTGGTTGCACTTCGCACAGCAGGCGACGCAGTTGGTCCAGGTGTGAGGTCCGCCACGCGAGCGCGGCACGACGTGGTCGATCGTCTCGGCCCGCCCGCCGCAGTAGGCGCAGCGATAACGGTCGCGGTGCATGAGCCCGGCACGGGTCATCGGCACGCGACCGCGATAAGGCACGCGAACGTAGGAGCTCAGCCGGATCACGGACGGCACGAGCACCTCGGACTTCGACGAGTGCAGCACCAGCCCGGAGGCGTCTCCGTGCACGACTTCGGCTTTCCCGCACACCACCAGGACGACCGCGCGGCGCAGTGACAACGCCGTGAGCGGCTCGAACGTGGCGTTCAGCAGCAGGACCTTGCGTCTTCCCCAGGGGAAAACCGCCGGCGTCGGACCGGGACCTCCCCCATCTCGATCCCCATCCGGCACGACCCGGAGCTCGGGCTGATTTCGGCATGGGGGGACCGTCGGCGCCGTCTCGCCTGGTAGCGAGGTGCCGATAGGGGTCGGTTGTCGGTCTGGCACGCGACCACCTCCACCGGTTCAGCCATAGGAGACCACACTTACCAGGAAAAAATCACGTGTGATAAGTGACGCGTCACGGATGTGTGATCAAACCTGGGGTGAACCAACTCCCTATCGGAAGTCGTTTTCAAGAGCCCGGTACGCTTGACAAGGTGACAGAGGCTCCTTCCACTCCACTGCCTGCGACGATCACCTACCCGATCGCCGAGCGGCTAAACATCGCCGAGCAGATTCACGGGCGCGACGTCGCCGATCCGTACAGGTGGCTCGAAGACACCGCGGACCCCCGCACCGCGGAGTGGTCGCAGGCACAGGACGTGCTCGCGCGCTCCTGGTTGGACGCGATGCCCGGCCGCGCACGCCTGGGCGAGCGCCTGAAGGAGCTGATGCGCACGGGGTCGGTGTCCACGCCGACCTGGCGCGCGGGCAGGGCGTTCTTCAGCCGCCGCGGTCCCGAGCAGGACCACCCCGTCGTCGTGGTGCGCGAGACCGACGGCACCGAACGCGTGCTGCTCGACGTCAGCGCGCTCGACCCGTCCGGCCGGACCACCCTGGACGGCTGGTCCCCCAGCCTCGAAGGCACGCGCCTCGCGTACCAGGTGTCGATCGGCGGCAACGAGCACTCGCTGCTGCACGTGATCGACGTCGAGTCCGGCGAGCTCATCGAGGGGCCTATCGACCGGTGCCGCTACTCCTCGATCGGCTGGCTGCCCGGCGGCGAGGAGTTCTTCTACGTCCGCCAGCTCGACCCGGCGCTGCTGCCCGAGGACGAGAAGCTGTTCCATCGCCGCGTGTGGCGTCACCGCGTCGGCACGGACCCCGCCACGGACCTCAACGTGCACGGCGACGATCAGGCGCACACCTTCTACTACTCACTCACCGTGTCGCAGGACGGCCGTTGGCTGGTCGTGAGCGGTGCGCCCAGCACGATGAAGCACGACTCCGTGTGGATCGCGGACCTGCACGGCGACGGCGCGCTCAAGCCGGTGATCCTGACCGAGGCCGGCGTGCAGTGCTCGGCCTTCGTCGCCCGCGACGGCAGGCTCTACCTGCACACCAACCACGGCGCGCCCCGGCAGCGGCTCTGCGTCGCCGATCCCGCGAACCCCACCGAGTGGACCGAGCTGATCAGCGAGGAACCGGACTCGGTCCTGGACGGCGTGCGCTGGCTCAACGGCGATCTCGTCATCCTGCGCACCCGGCACGCGGTGTCCGAACTGCACCTGCACGACGCCGCGACCGGCGCGCACGTCCAGGAGATCCCGCTGCCCGGCACGGGTTCGTTGCACGGCATGTCCGTTGTGGACGCTCAGACGGACCACGACCAGGACACGCTGTGGTTCGGGTGGACGGACTTCGTGACGCCGCAGTCCGTCTTCCGGTTCTCGAAGACCACGGGTGAGACGGTGCTGCACGAGGCCGCACCAGGTCGCGTCGAGCTGCCGACCGTGACGACGCAGCAGATCGCGTACCAGTCCAAGGACGGCACGACGGTCCACATGTTCGTCGTCAGCGGAGAGCAGAAGCCCGACCTGCCCCGTCCCGCGCTGCTCACCGGCTACGGCGGCTTCGCGATCGGCCGCGGCCCCGGCTACAGCGCCACCACGCTGGCGTGGGTCGAGGCGGGCGGCGTGTGGGTGCACGTGTCGTTGCGCGGCGGCGACGAGGAAGGCGAGGACTGGCACGTCGCCGGTATGCGCGCCAACAAGCAGAACGTGTTCGACGACTTCCACGCCGCCGCAGAACGTCTGGTGCGCGACGGGTGGACGACACCGCAGCAGCTGTCGATCATGGGAGGGTCCAACGGTGGCCTGCTCGTGGGCGCCGCGCTGACCCAGCGCCCCGAGCTCTACGCGGCGGTGGTGTGCTCAGCGCCACTGCTCGACATGGTGCGCTACGAGAAGTTCCTGCTCGGACGGTTGTGGGCCGACGAGTACGGCAGCGCAAGCGTTTCCGAGGAGCTGGGCTGGCTGCTCTCCTACTCGCCTTATCACCGAGTGGTAACGGACGTTGAGTACCCTTCGGTCTTGTTCACGGTGTTCGAGTCGGATTCTCGTGTGGACCCCAACCACGCCAGGAAGATGTGCGCGGCACTGCAGCACGCTTCGTCCAGTGATCCGACCAAGCACCCCGTGCTGATCCGCCGCGAGACCGAGGTCGGTCACGCGGGCCGGTCCGTCAGCCGGACGGTGTCTCTCGCCGTGGACCAGCTGACGTTTCTCGCGAATGCCACCGGCATGGAGTTGTAGGAGGGCACGACCACGTGACCAGTCCCGTGGATGACATCGAGAACAAGACCGCGCAGGCGGTCGGCTTCTTCGAGAAGTACGGCCCCGACATCATCGCGGGCGGCATCAAGATCGTCGTGATCCTGATCGCCGCCTTCATCCTCCGGGCCATGCTGCGCAAGGTCATCGACCGGATCACGACGCCCGGCAAGGAAGGCAAGAAGCCGGGCCTGCTCAAGCCGTTGCGGGAACGCGCGCCCCAGGCGCTCGGGAACCTCATCTCCGAGCGCCGGGAGCAGCGCGCCCGCACGATCGGCTCGGTGCTGAAGTCGATCGTCACGATCCTGATCTTCGGAATCGCGTTCCTCGAGGTCCTGATCGTCGTGAAGCTCGACATCACGCCGGTGCTGACCTCGGCGGGCATCCTGGGCGTCGCGATCGGTTTCGGCGCCCAGAACCTGGTGAAGGACTTCCTGGCCGGCATGTTCATGCTGCTGGAGGACCAGTACGGCGTCGGCGACGTCGTGGACCTCGGTCCGGCGACCGGCACCGTCGAGGCGGTCGCGCTGCGCACCACCACGATCCGGGACACCGGAGGCACGGTCTGGTACGTCCGCAACGGCGAGATCCTGCGCGTCGGCAACTCGTCGCAGGGCTTCGCGGTCGCGGTCGTCGACCTGCCGCTGAGCTACGGCGCGAACCTCGCGGAGGCCACCCAGGTGCTGGAGCGCCGGGCCGGCGAGGTGGCGGAGAAGGACCCGCTCAAGACGGACATCACGGCCAAGCCCGAGGTGCTGGGCGTGGAGAAGTTCACGCCGGAGGGAATCACCCTGCGGGTCACCGTGAAGACGCGTCCCGGCCGTCAGTGGGCGGTCCAGCGCAACCTGCGCGCGCAGCTCATGCCGGCGCTGGAAGAGGCGGGCTTCACCGCCAAGTGAGTTAGAACACCCATTCGAGACGGTGATCATCAGGCGTCCTGCCAGTTCACACGCCTATGGCAGAGCCAACAGCCGGGGCGGCCTGCACGCGGTGGCTGTCGTGAGTCAGGATGGGTGTGTGGGAAACCCCGTGAGCTTCTTCGAACAGGTCGGTGGCGAGGAGACGTTCCACCGCATCGTCGCGCGCTTCTACAAAGAGGTGAAGGCCGACGAGATCCTCCTCCCGCTGTACCCCGAAGAAGACCTCGGACCTGCGGAGGAGCGGCTGCGGCTGTTCCTCATGCAGTACTGGGGCGGCCCCCACACCTACTCGGACAACCGGGGCCACCCGAGGCTGCGGATGCGGCACGCACCGTTCAAGATCGGACCGATCGAGCGGGACGCGTGGCTGCGCTGCATGAGGATCGCCGTCGACGAGGCCGGCCTCGACGAGGCTCACCGCAAGCAGCTCTGGGACTACATGGAGATGGCCGCGAACAGCTTGATGAACAGCTTTTCCTGAGCGCCCATCACCCGTTCGGGTCCTTTAGCAGCGAGACGAATGGCAGGATGACCCCCCGTGCGACGTTCCTCCGACCTCAGCCCCGAGATCGCCGAAGAGTCCGTCTGGTGGCGTGACGCCGTCTTCTACCAGGTCTACGTGCGCTCCTTCGCCGACTCCAACGGCGACGGCGTCGGCGACCTCGACGGCATCCGGTCCCGCCTCGGCTACCTGGAACTGCTCGGGGTCGACGCGCTCTGGCTCACCCCGTTCTACCGCTCGCCGATGGCCGACCACGGCTACGACGTCGCCGACCCGCGCGACGTGGACCCGATGTTCGGCGACCTGGCCGCGTTCGACCGGCTGGTGGCGGACGCGCACGAGCACAACATCCGCGTGACGGTCGACCTGGTCCCGAACCACACCAGCGACCTGCACGTGTGGTTCCAGGAGGCGCTGCAGGCCGGCCCCGGCAGCATGGAGCGCGCCCGCTACATCTTCCGCGAGGGCCGCGGCTTCGACGGCTCGCAGCCGCCGAACAACTGGACGTCCGTCTTCGGCGGTCCCGCGTGGACCCGCGTGCCGGACGGCCAGTGGTACCTGCACCTGTTCGCGCCGGAGCAGCCCGACCTCAACTGGGACCACCCGGAGGTTCGCGCCGACCTGGAGCAGACGCTGCGGTTCTGGCTGGACCGCGGGGTCGACGGCTTCCGCATCGACGTGGCGCACGGCATGGCCAAGCCCGACGGCCTGCCGGACATGGAGATCCGCCCGCAGGCCCCCGGTGTGCTGTCCGACGACGCGCACGACCCGCGCTTCGACAACGACGGCGTGCACGAGATCCACCGCATGATCCGCAAGGTCATGGACGGCTACCCCGGCACCATGGCCGTCGGCGAGATCTGGGTGCGCGACGACGAGCGCTTCGCCGCCTACGTCCGTCCCGACGAACTGCACCTGGGCTTCAACTTCCGGCTGGTCGAGGCCGGCTTCGACGCCGACGCGGTCCGTTCGGCCATCGAGCACTCGCTCGCCGCCGTCGCGCTGAGCGGCACCCCCGCGACCTGGACGCTGTCGAACCACGACGTGGTCCGCCACGTGACGCGGTACGGCGGCGGCGCGCTGGGCGAGCAGCGGGCCCGCGCGATGACGCTGGTCGAGCTGGCGCTGCCGGGCGTGATCTACCTCTACAACGGCGAAGAGCTCGGCCTGCCGAACGTGGAGCTGCCGGACTGGGCCCTGCAGGACCCGACCTGGGAGCGCTCCGGCCACACCGAGCGCGGCCGGGACGGCTGCCGCGTGCCGATCCCGTGGGAGGGCACCAGTCCGCCGTTCGGGTTCTCCACGGCCGTGAACACCTGGCTGCCGCAGCCGAACGAGTGGGACCACCTCACGGCCGAGGCGCAGCTGGAAGACCCGGGCTCGATGCTCTCGCTCTACCGCGAGGCGCTGGAGCACCGGAAGTCCAACGCGGGCTTCGCCGGTGAGGAACTGGAGTGGTACGGCGCACCGGCCGGCTGCTTCGCGTTCCGGCGCAAGGGTGGCGGGCTGATCTGCGCCCTGAACACCTCGGGCGCCTCCGTGCCGCTGCCTCCCGGTCAGGTGCTGCTGTCGTCCGGTCCGATGGACGGCGACCAGCTGCCCCCGGACACCGCGGTCTGGCTCGCCTGAGGACTTTCCCCGCTGCGGGCGTGCTTCACGCCCGCAGCTTGTCCTCCACGGCCAGCAGCGCACCGAAGACGAGCACGAGCGCGGCCACCTGAGCGATCGCGAGCCACAGCCCGATCGGCACGGTCGCGAGCGAGGCGATGGTCGCGATCACGCGCCACTTCACCGTGCCGATCCGCAGCAACGCCCGGAAGACCACCTGCCCGATCAGGAAGAGCGCCGCTCCACCGCCCAGCGCGAGCGCGCCGCTGAGGTAGAGGTGCTCCGTGGCGTGGCCGATGGTCTTCTTCACCCCGACCGCCACCACGACGACGCCGAGCAGCATCGGCGCGTGCGCCCAGCCGAACGCCGACAGCGCCGCTCTGGCCCGCTCCGGCGCCGGCATGGCGGCGAGGCTGTGCTCGGCGCGGGTGTCCTGCGCGCGGCCGAAGTAGCACCACCAGAGCTGGTAGACGAGCGTGAGGCCGAGCAGCGCGGCGATGACGAGCTCGAGGTTGAGCGGCAGGCCGGCCGCGCCGATGCCGATCGCGATGATCGACTCGCCGAGCGCGACGATGACGACGAGCCCGTGCCGTTCGACGAAGTGCGCCGGCCGGATGCGGAACTCGCCGTGCCTGCGGTTCACGTACGGCGAAACGATCATCAGCACGACCGCGGCCGTCCAGGCCGCCGCGCGCCAGGTGCTGGGCAGGAAGCCACCGACGAACACGAGGGCGGCGGACCCGAGGTTGAACGGCGCCAGCCGTGCCATCGCCGCGGCCGACCCCGGACCGCCCGCCGAGATGAACAGACCGGAGTGCACCAGGTTGACGATCAGGTAGCCGACGCCGAACGCCGGCCCGGCCGCCTCGAACGCGTTCGGGATCGCGAGCGCGATCACCAGGAACCCGCCCATGCCGACCATGAGCAGCAACCGCCGCACCGTGGTGTCCGGCGCGACGGAGTTCGTGAGCCAGACGTACCCGAAGTACATCCACAGGATCACGAACAGCATGATCACGACGTGCCCGAAACCGACCGGCGACGTGTCGTCGGCGAGCTTGCGGGTCAGCTGCGTGATGGTGAAGACGAAGACCAGGTCGAAGAAGAGTTCCAGGGTGGAGACCCGGTACTCGGCTTCCTGCTGCGGTTCGGCGGACACGCGCGACATCGTGCCACGCGCATCCGCTTGCTGCGCCACGAATTCCGCAGCGACGAACCTGGAGCTAACTCCAGGTCAGACGAGCAGCGGCAGCATCGAGTGACGCCGCCGCACGACCGCGCCGTAGCGGGCGTCGATCCTCAGCCACGAGTCGGTCGCGGTCACCCGCACCTCGCCGTCCTCTCCGAGGAAACCCATGCCCGACAACGCGAACAGGACCCGCAGCGCGATCTTCACGTCCAGTCCGGACCCGCTGACCGTGAGCACCGTCTGGTCCAGCAACGAGGCCGGCGGAGTGCCCTGCGGCCCGGTGTTCTCCCTGGCCACCTCGACGCCCTCGTCCGCGAGGGTCGCGACGACCTCGACCGGCAGCCGGTCGACCATCAGCCAGCCCTCGGCGGGCGGCAGGGCCGAGCGCCACATCAGGTCCTTGGCCGGGCCGGGGTCGATGCGTTCGTCGCGCATGACCGCGAGGCCCGTCAGCAGCTCCGACCCGGACACCGTGACGTCCGCCGGAGTCGCCTGTCCCGCAACGGTTCGCGTGGCGAGCGTGTCGAACGGCGTGGCCACCCACGCGTCGAGCCGCTCCTCGTCGCGGTTGCGCAGCCGCACGACGGACTGCGCGTCGAGCCGCACCGCCCGCGCGGCGAACGCCCCGAGGTCGTCTCTCTCGGCCGCGTCGGCCAACACCAGTTCAGGCACCGTTTCCCCCTGCCCGCCACCCGGCGAGAAAGTCGCGCTCGGCCTCGGTCAGCCGGCGCGGTCGTGCAGTCGTCACGTTGTAGGGCGCCATGAGCGTCTCCGCCTTGACCACCACCGGGCTGTTCACGTCGCGGCTGCCGCGCACCACGTAGTCGAGCGTCAGCGACGCGGACTTCAGTTCCCGCACCGACATCTCCACCAGGACGTCCTCGCCGGTGAACACGATCGGCGCGAGGTACTCGACCACGAGCTTCGCCACGACCATGCCCTCGGCCAGTTCCTTGACCCCGTGGCGGGCCGCCTCGGTGAACAACAGCTCGATGCGGGCCTCTTCGAGCAACGTCACCGTGTTCGCGTGGTTGACGTGGCCGAACGCATCCATGTCCGACCATCGCGGCCGCACACCAGTGACGAAGACACCCATGCAGGGACCCTACCGAACGGCAGCCGCCCGAACCTTCACAGGACCTCCACACCAACCGATTGAAAATCGATAGGCAGCTCTCGATACTCGATTTATGACTCGCGCACTGGTGTTCTTCCTGCAGGCACTGCTCGCCATCGCGGTCCTCGGCGGCCTGTTCGCGCAGGTGGTGGTGATTCCGACGACCGCGGCGGACGAGGTCGAGCTGTTTCCGCCCTACGAGTCCGTGCGGCTTCCGTTCGTGGTGTCGGCCATCGTCTTCATCGCGTGCCTTCAGGTCCTGGCGGTGGCGTTGGGCGGAATGCTGCAGCGGGCGGGAGACGGCACCGTGTTCGAGTCCGGCGCGCTCGCGTGGACGAACATCGCGATCGGCGCCATCGCCAGCGGGGGCCTGGTGCTCGCCTGGCTGTTCGTCTTCATCACGTTCGCCGACATCCCCTCGCCCGCGGACGGCATGGAGACCCTGGGCCTGTGGATGGGATCCGCCGTCGGCACGGTCGCGGCGGTCGGAGTGGCGTTGCTGGTCGTCGTCGGACGGCACTGGCTGCGGCGCGCGATCATGCAGCGCGCCGAGCTGGACCAGGTCGTCTGACCTGACGACAACGCCGGGGCGCCACGGACTTCCGTGACGCCCCGTCGTTCTTGCGTTCCGGTCTTACCTGACCATGCTCCGCACCTGGCGGGCGGCGACGGACAGGGTGGCCAGGTCCAGCTGGTGGACCCGGTTGATCTCCTCCAGCGCGCCACGCGAGCGAGCCAGGCGGGAAGCGTTGGCCTGCTCCCACTTGGCGATCTTCTCGGTCGCCGTGTCGCCCTCGTCGCTCGCCCTGAGGACGTCGACGGAGATGGCCCGCAGCGACGAGTAGAAGTCGTCGCGGAGAGCCAGCCGGGCCAGGGCGTGCCAGCGGTTGCCGCGCTCCAGGCTCGTCACCGAGTCCAGCATGTGGTCGATGTCGAGGTGGTCGGACAGCGAGAAGTACAGCTCGGCCGTCTCCCGGTGCGTGCGCTCCGGGCCCGCGCCGCCGGTCGGGCCGAACTCGCGTTCGGCGAGCTCGGCGATCTCGGTGACGTCGAGCAGGCCGTACATGTAGAGCAGCGCCGCGACCTTGCGGGCGAGCTCGGCGGGAACGCCCTGTTCGACGTACCGGTCGGCCTTGCCCGCGACGACGTCCAGTTCCTTGCCCTGCAACAGGTCGAAGGCGAACGGGCTGAGGTCTGCGACCACGCCGCGGAAGCGGTTGATCGTCGAGCCCACCGGCAGCGGCTGCGGGCGGTTGGAGAGCAGCCAGCGGGACGCGCGGTCCAGCAGGCGGCGGGTCTCCAGGACCATGCTGTCCTGGACCTCCGTCGGCACCACGTTGTCGAGCGCCTGGATCTCGCGCCAGATCGACGGCAGGTCGAAGACCTCGGTGACCACGGCGTAGGAGCGGACCGCGTCGGTCGCCGACGCGCTCATCTCCTCGGCCAGGCGGAAGGCGTAGGACACGCCGCCGCCGTCGACCACCTCGTTGACGACGACCGTGGTGATGATCTCCTTGGCCAGCGGGTGGTTCGGGATGGCCGCGCCGAAGCGTTCGCGCAACAAGGTCGGGAAGTAGTCCGGCAGCTTGTTCTTGAACGTGTCGATCGTCGGGATCTCGCTCGCCAGCAGCTCTTCCTTCAGCGTGAGCTTGGTGAAGGCGAGCAGCGTGGAGAGCTCCGGCGAGGTGAGGCCCTGGCCGTTCTTCTCCAGCGCCTTGAACTCCGCCACGCTCGGCATCGCCTCCAGCTTGCGGTTGAGAGCGCCGCGAGCTTCGAGGTCGGCCGTGAGACGCGCGTGCACCGACAGCATCGGGGCGGCGTGCGCCCGGCTGACGCCGAGGACGTTGTTCTGCGAGTAGTTGTCCGCCAGCACGAGCTCGCCGACCTCGTCGGTCATCTCGCCGAGAACCTCGTTGCGCTGCAACTGTTCCAGCGACCCCTCCCGGACCAGGTGGTCCAGCAGGATCTTGATGTTGACCTCGTGGTCGGAGCAGTCGACGCCGGCGGAGTTGTCGAGCGCGTCGGTGTTGACCTTGCCGCCGGTGCGCGCGAACTCGATGCGGCCGCGCTGGGTCAGGCCCAGGTTGCCGCCCTCGCCGACGACCTTGACCCGCAGGTCGGCGCCGTCGACGCGGATCGAGTCGTTCGCCTTGTCGCCGACGTCGGCGTGCGACTCGGTCGACGCCTTGACGTACGTGCCGATGCCGCCGTTCCAGAGCAGGTCGACCGGCGAGAGCAGGATCGCCTTCTTGAGCTCCGGCGGCGACAGCTTGACCACGCCCTCCGGCAGGCCCAGCGCGACGCGGGCCTGCTCGGAGATCGGGATCGACTTGGCCGTGAGCGGGAAGATGCCGCCACCCTCGCTGATCAGCGAGCGGTCGTAGTCGTCCCAGGACGAGCGCGGCACGTTGAACAGCCGCACGCGCTCGGCGAACGACGTGTCCGCGACCGGGTTCGGGTCGATGAAGATGTGCCGGTGGTCGAACGCGGCCACGAGCCGGATGTGCTCGGACAGCATCATGCCGTTGCCGAACACGTCACCGGACATGTCGCCGATGCCGACGACGGTGAACTCCTCGGTCTGCGTGTCCACGCCGAGCTCGCGGAACGAGCGCTTCACGCTCTCCCACGCGCCCTTGGCCGTGATGCCCATGGCCTTGTGGTCGTAGCCGACGGAGCCACCGGAGGCGAACGCGTCGCCCAGCCAGAAGCCGTAGCTCTGGCTCACGCCGTTGGCGATGTCGGAGAACGTCGCGGTGCCCTTGTCCGCGGCCACGACGAGGTACGTGTCGTCAGCGTCGTAGCGCACGACCTGCGGCGCGGGCACGACCTCGTTGTTGATCAGGTTGTCGGTGAGGTCGAGCAGGCCCGAGATGAACATCTTGTAGCAGGCGATGCCCTCGGACATGAAGTTCTCGCGGTCGATGCCGGGGTCGCCCGTCGGGGCGATCGGCTTCTTGACGACGAAGCCGCCCTTCGCGCCGACCGGCACGATCACCGCGTTCTTCACGGCCTGCGCCTTGACCAGGCCGAGCACCTCCGTGCGGAAGTCCTCGCGGCGGTCGGACCAGCGCAGACCACCGCGCGCGACGCTGCCGAAGCGCAGGTGCACGCCCTCGATCCGCGGCGAGTACACGAAGATCTCGAACTTAGGCCGCGGCGCGGGCAGGTCCGGGATGGCCTGCGGGTCGAGCTTGACCGACAGGTACGGCCGGGCGTTGCCGTCCGCGTCGCGGAAGAAGTAGTTCGTCCGCAGCGTGGCGTTGATCAGCGTGAGCAGGCTGCGCAGGATGCGGTCCGCGTCGAGGCTCGTCACGTCGTCGATGAGCTTGCCGGTCTCGACGACCATCGTCTCGGTGTGCGCGGCACGGGTCGTGTCGTCGAGCGCCGGGTTGAACCGGGCCTCGAACAACGCGACCAGCGCGATCGCCACGGACGTGTGGCTGAGCACGGCGTCCTCGATGTAGTCCTGCGAGTACGGCGTGCCCGCCTGACGCAGGTACTTCGCGTACGCGCGCAGCATCGCGGCCTGCTGCCAGGTGAGCCCGGCCTGCAGCACCAGCGAGTTGAACCTGTCGACCTCGGCCTCACCGCGCCAGACGGCGGCGAACGCGTCCTGGAACCGCACGCGCACCTGGTCGAGGTCGGACTCGGACAGCTGGGCGAGCGCGGCCTTGTCGATGCGCAGGCCGAAGTCGTAGATCCAGCACTGCACGCCGTCTTCGCGGGCGATCTCGTACGGCCGCTCGTCGACCACGATGACGCCCATGCGCTGCAGCATCGGCAGCACGTCCGACAGGGTGATGCCTTCACCGGTCAGGAACAGCTTGAAGCGCCGCTCGCCCGCCTCGGCGTCCTCCGGCACGTAGAAGACCATGTCGAGGTCGCCCTCGACGAGCGCCTCGATGCGCCGGTAGTCCTCCAGGCCGATCGCGGCGTTGAAGTCCTCCTTGTAGGCCTCCGGGAAGACCGCGGCGAACCGCTGGCCCTGCTCCGTGGCCGACTCGGCACCGAGTTCGCCGCTGTCGCCCGTCACGGCCTCGACCATGCGGTCGTCCCAGCTGCGGATGGCCTCGGCCAGCTTGCCCTGGATCGCGTGAACGTCCGGCTCCAGCGTGCGCGACGGCTCCGTGTGCACCATGAAGTGCACGCGGGCCAGCGCGGACTCGCCGATGCGCGCGCTGTACTCGAGGTTCAGGCCACCGAGCTCGGCGAGCAGCACCTCCTGCATCGCGAGGCGGCTCGTCGTCGTGTAGCGGTCGCGCGGCAGGTAGACCAGGCACGAGAAGAAGCGGCCGAACGGATCGCGGCGCAGGAACAACCGCAGCCGCCGGCGTTCCGCGAGCGCGATGACGCCCGTGGTCGTCTGGTAGAGCGTGTCCGCGTCGACCGAGAACAGCTCGGTGCGGGGGTAGTTCTGGATCACCTCGAGCATCCGCTGCCCCGAGTAGGACTGCAGCGGGAAGCCGGCGCGGTGGATGACCTGGCGCACGCGGCGCTCGATCACCGGGATGTCGAGCACGTCCTCGTGCAGCGCGGTGGTGCTGAGGATGCCCAGGAACCGGTGCTCGCCGGAGACGTTGCCCTCGCCGTCGAACGTCTTCACGCCCACGTAGTAGGGGTAGACGCTGCGGTGCACGCTGCTCTGTGCGCTCGCCTGCGTCAGCACCAGCAACTCGGGGCTGAGCGCCTGCTCGCCGTTGTCCGGCCCGGCGGTGAGGCTGCGCGCCGCGAGGCTGTCCTGGCGCAGCACGCCGAGCCCACTCGCGAGCACGGCCCGCAGCGCGGGTTCGCCGTCCTCCCGCACCAGCTCGTACTGCCGGTAGCCCATGAACGTGAAGTGCCCGTCCGCGAGCCACTTGAGCAGCTTCGAGCCGTCCGTGGTGGCCTCGGACGAGTCCTTCTCCAGCTCCTCGGCCAGCTGCAGCGCCGTCGTCACCATGCGGTCGGTGTCCTCGACGACCTCGCGGACGTCGGTCAGCACCGTCAGCAGGCGGGTCTCGAGCTCGCGGGCACGATCGGGGTCGGTGATGAGGTCGACCTCGACGTTCATCCACGACTCGGCCAGCGCGTCCGAGGGCGGATCGGCCGGATCGGCCGTCGGCAGCACCTCGATGCGCTCACCGGTGACCGGGTCACGCCGCACGACGACGATCGGGTGCACGACGCGCTGCACCTGCACACCACCACGCGTGAGCTCGGACGCGACCGAATCCACCAGGTACGGCATGTCGTCCGTGACGACCTGCACCACGGTGACGGGACACTGCCACCCGTCGGTCCCGCGGGTGGGGTTCAGAATGCGCACCGCGGCGCGTCCGGGAACGCGGCTCTCGGCGAGCTGGTAGTTCGACCGCACCGCTCCGACCAGGTCCACCGGGTCGTCGTCGTTGACTTCCTCAGCGGGCACGTGCCGGTAGAAAAGGCGGATCAGGTCAGCGAGTTCGGGGGCATTGGCGGCGGCCCGTTCGATCAGCTCGTCACGGACCTGCTCAGGACTGGCCGGTCGACTGTCATCGCCCGCGGCGGGGGCCGCGGAGACGTCGTCGGTTCGGGTCGGGGCTCCAGTCGAGGTCATCTTCAGGCGACTCCACGCTATCCGGCACCTCTGTGTGCCGGGTCCGACCCCACCCTAGATGGGGTGGCGGCCGTCACCGGCAACGGGAGGGGCACTGACGGACCACTGAATCGTGGGCTGAATCGAGTCACATCATCAGTGGCGACAAGGCTTTTCGCATCGTGCGACGCGCCGGGACACCAGCCGGATCCGGCAACCTCCACCAGACCCGGCACCCGGCCGATCCGCAGCATTCATCCGATCATGGGTGTGACCACCACCGAACCGCGGGAGATCACCGATCCGCCCGCTCCAGGTAGCCGTCCCGACGCTCCCGCGCCTCGTCCCCCGCCACCGGCCGGGCGGGGTTGGGCAAGGCTTGAGGTGTGGTGCTGGCCACCATCACGCCCCCGGCAACGTCCAGCCCGCTGGCCCGTCCGGACGAACGCGGCGAATGGGACCGGTGGTCTCGCTGTCGGGCGCAGCACCCACCGGTGCGATCGGCCCGGTCTTCTCCTGCTCGGACTCCGCGGGCGGCTTCGAGAGGAAGTAGGACTCCTGATTCGGCTGGGGGGTGCCGAACGACGGCGTGCTGTTGAAGGCGAGGTCCGTGCCCGGCCGGCTTTCGGGCTCCACCGGGGTCAGCGGAGACCCGAAGGACTGGCCGGGCCGGAAGGAGATGTCCGAACCGGCCTGAAGATCCGCCGGCTGCGTGCCGAACGGCGGGGTCGAGCCGAACAACGCGCTCGAGGAAGCCGCGGCCTCTGCCGGCGGCTCCTGCTGGGAGCCGAAGGACTGGCCAGGCCGGAACGACGTGTCCGAACCGGACGAGGTGTCCGCCGCCGAGTCCTGCTGCGAACCGAACGACAGACCGGTCCGGAACGACGCCTCCGCACCGGACGGGGAGTCCTGCGGAGCGCCGAACGACAGACCCGACGGAAACGACGTCTCCGCACCGGACGAGGCGTCCACCGCCGGATCCTGCTGCGAACCGAACGACAGACCCGTCCGGAACGACGCCTCCGCACCGGGCGAGGTGTCCGCCGCCGGGTCCTGCCGGGTGTCGAACCGGCCAGGCCGGAACAAGGCGTCCGAGCCGGGCTGGGTCTCCGGCGCTGACTCGTGCCGGGCACCGAACGACTCGTCCTGCCGAAACAACGCCTCCGAACCGGGCGAGGTGTCCGCCGCGGGGTTCTGCCGGTCGCCGGGCGGGACGTCCGCTGCCTGGTCGTGCCGCGCGCCGAACGACAGCCCCGTCCGGAACAACGCCTCCGAACCGGGCGGGTCCGCGGCCGCCGGCTCCTGGGAGCCGAAGGGCCGGCCCGGCTGGAAGAGCGCGTCCGAGGACGACGGGGACTCCGCTGACCGTCCCAGCTGCGGGCTGAAGGGGCTGCCTTGGCTGAAAGGGGTGTCCGAGCCGGCTTGAGAGTCCGTCGCGCCCTCTGCCGAGGGGCGTTGTGCGCCGAACGACTCTCCTGCCCCGAAGAGGGCGTCCGCGGTGGCGGACGGCTCGGCCTCGGCGGAGCGTTCGGGAGTGGCTTCCGGTTGTGGTTCGTCAGCTGACCAGTGCGGAGCGGCCAGGTCTGCCGCTTCGACCTGCTCCTCGTCGGAGCGACGGCCTGTCTCGTAGGCGACCAGTGCCTCGGCCAGCAGGTCGGCGAGGCTCAGGTCGCTCGGCCTGCGGCGGCTGCTGGGGCGGCCGCTTCGATCGCCAGAGTCGTTCGTGGCGGCGCGAGGTGCGTCGGCTGGGGCCGGCGTGGCCGGGTCGGGCTGGGCGACCGCGCGGAAACCTGTCTCGGTCGGCGCCTCGGAGTCTGCCGAGCCGGAGCCTGACTGGGCGCCGAAGGCCTGGGTGCCGAAACTGGACTGCGTGCCGAAAGCGGATTGCGTGCCGAAGCTGGTCTGGGTGCCGAACGTCGGCCGGGACTGCTCGGCCTGCGACTGCACCGGCACCGGGGTCGTGGGGATGTCCGAGGCGTCGTCGTCCACGTCCGCCGAGCTCAGGAACGTGGTCGACATCAGGTCCGGCTCCGGGGCCTGCGGGATCTCGGCCGGGGTCGGCACGGACGGGATCGGGTCCGGGATGGGCGGGAGCGGCTTGGGCTCGGGTTCCTCGTCCGGGTGTTCCGCGGGAGCCGGTGGGGTGGGGATGGAGATGACGGGCTTCGGCTTCGGGGTGCTGAAGTCGAGACCGCTGAAGTCCAGGTCGGGGAGCTTGCGCTCGTCCGGGTCCTCGGCGGCGGCCGGGAAGCCCGCTGCCGGGGTGTGCAGCGGGTAGGACGGCTCGTCGAGGTGCGGGCCGAAGTCCGGTGCCGCCGGTGGGCGGGAGAACGCCGCGGACAGGCCTGAGCGGGTCGGGCCGTCCGGGGTGTCCTGGTCCGCGAAGTAGTCCGGGCGGGCCGGGCCGGGCGAGTCCGCGAAGAAATTCCGGGGCTGCGCGGATTCTGCCGCCGGGTCGGTCTGGCGCAGGCTCGACGGGGGTTCCACGCGCCACGACGGGGTGTCGGACTGGGACTCGGCGTCGCGGGCCCGGCGACGGCCTCCTGCTCGCAGACCCTGGGCCTTGAGCATGTCCAGCACGCTTTCCGACTGGGAGTTCGACGCCTCGTCGCGCGCGGCGGCCTCGGCGCGGGCCGTTTCCTCGCGGGCGGCGGCTTCTCTGGCCGTCTCCTCGCGTTCCACGGCCAGGCGGGCGACCTCCTGGTGCGCCGCTTCCTGACGGGCGACGTCCCGGCGGACCGCTTCCTGGCGGGCTGCCTCGCGGCGGGCCTCCTCCTGGCGCACGGCGTCCTGACGGGCCGTCTCCTGCCGGGCCAGTTCCTGTCGCGCCGCTTCCTGGCGAACGGCTTCCTGCCTGGCGGCTTCCTGGCGCGCGGCCTCTTCGCGGGCCGCTTGCTGGCGCGCGGCCTCCTGGCGGGCCGCTTCTTCGCGAGCAGCCTCCTGGCGCGCGGCCTCCTCGGCGGCCTGGGCCTCGCGTTCGGCCTGGGCTCGCTGTTCGGCGCGGGCCTGGCGTTCCGCCTCGATCTGGCGGCGGGCCTCGCGCTGCAGCTCCATGAGCTGCTGCTCGACCTTGCGCTTGCGTTCCTGCTCGACGGTGAGCTGCGGCTGCGGCTCTGGATCAGGAAGTGCTGGGGTGATGGGGATTTCGGCGATCGTGGTGGGCCGGTCGTCGTCGATCTCACCGGCGGCCACGCGAGCGGCGCGGCGGCGGCCGCTCACCATGGCTCCCGCGGACGCGATCAGGCCGGAGGCGGGGACGGTGCGGTCAGAGGAGGAAGAAGAGGACGGCAGGGATTCGGGTGGCAGTTCCACTTGTTCCGGAGTCTTGTCATCGGGCTCGCCGAACGGCTGGACCATGCGCCACCGGTCGGCGGCGTGTTGTCGTGCCGCGGACAAACCTTCCACGGTCATGTCTTCGGCAGCGCGGCGGACGCGCTTGACCTTCAGCCCATCGCCCTTGCGGACCTGGACCTGACGCCACTGCCGAAGTTGTTGCTTCAGTGCGGCGGTCAGCACGCCGTCGGTGACCACCTGCATGCCCTCGATCGGGCGGAGCACGCTCGCCAGCTGCTGGTGCAGGTCGGCCGGCTGGCGGTGGACACCGGAGAACTCGGCGGCGAGCCGGGCGCGCACCGCGTAGACGGCGCGGGCGCGGCGGCGTTCGGCGGCGTGGGCTGAGCGCAGGTTCTTCAGCGCGTCGGCCAGTTCGCCGGACACCTCGTGCACGTGGGCCAGCGCGAGCAGGCTTTCGGCCAGCAACGTGTCGAGCTGGTGGCGTTCGGCGCTCGCCGCGGCCTCCCGCAGCATTTCGCGGGCCAGCGCGACCCTGCCCGCGGGCAGGTGCACGCGCGTGGCCAGAGCCAGGCGCAACCACCCCGTCGTGGACGCCGACGGCGCGCGCACCGGCAGGTCGAGCATCGGGCTGCCGACGTCGCTTGCGTCGAGCAGGCGGTTCGCGTCCATCAGCGAGAGCACCAGTTCCAGCGTGAGCCGTCCGACGCCCTGGCCGCTGTCCGCGGACGGATCGGAGAACCTGCTCAGCAGATCGAGGCCTTCTCGTGCGGCACCGATGGCGGCGGCGAGATCGCCCCACCGCCGGTGCTGCGCGGCCTGCACCGCGCGGATCAGGCCGCGCAGCAGCAGACGCGTGTCGTCGTCGAGCGTCGTGTCGGCGACGTAGAGCTGGTCCGCCTCGGCGAGAGCCCGCGTGGGCTCGTCGCCGCGGCCGACCGTGACGAGGCATTCGCTGGCCTGCACCAGCGCCGAGGCCCGCAGTTCCGCGGGCACGTCCGGCGCTTCGAGCACCGGCGTGACCGCGGCGAACCCCGTGAGGGGCGCTCCCACGGACCGCGCGCACGCCGCGAGTTCGACTCGCAGCAGCCACGCGGTCTCGTGTTCACCGGCGGCCTCGGCCGCCTTCAGCGCGTCGATCGCCCGATCGGCGATGCGGACGCCGCGGCCCACGCGGTTGCCCGCGAAGACCACGAGCGACTCCGCCCGCAGGCGGTCGGCTTCGTCGCGGCGGGTGGCTGCGAGCGCTACCGCGCGCTCGCCGAGCACCAGAGCGAGCTCCGGTGCCCGCCAACGCAGCATCCAGGCGGGCACGACCAGCGTGCTCACCTCGACGTTCGCCTGCGCCTCGCCCCTCGCCGCCACGACGTCGCCGTTGCCCTCTCAGTCCCGTGTCAGCTTGCGGTACGTGACACGGTGCGGCCTCGCGGCGTCGGCACCCAGGCGCTCGAGCTTGTTCTTCTCGTAGCCCTCGAAGTTGCCCTCGAACCAGTACCACTTCGACGGGTCCTCGTCCGTGCCCTCCCACGCGAGGATGTGCGTGGCGACGCGGTCGAGGAACCACCGGTCGTGGGAGATGACCACGGCGCAGCCGGGGAACTGCTCGAGAGCGTTCTCCAGCGAGCCGAGGGTCTCGACGTCCAGGTCGTTGGTCGGCTCGTCCAGCAGGATCAGGTTGCCGCCGAGCTTGAGCGTGAGCGCGAGGTTGAGGCGGTTGCGCTCACCACCCGACAGCACCCCAGCGGGCTTCTGCTGGTCCGGACCCTTGAAGCCGAACGCGCTGACGTACGCGCGCGACGGCATCTCGACGTTGCCGACGTGGATGTAGTCGAGTCCGCCGGACACGACCTCCCACACGTTCTTCTTCGGGTCGATGCCGCCGCGGTTCTGGTCGACGTAGGACAGCAGGACCGTCTCGCCGACCTTCACGCCACCGTCGTCGGGCTGCTCGAGACCGACGATGGTCTTGAACAGCGTCGTCTTGCCGACGCCGTTCGGACCGATGACGCCCACGATGCCGTTGCGCGGCAACGTGAACGACAGACCGTCGATCAGGACCCTGTCGCCGAAGCCCTTCTTGAGCTTGTCGACCTCGACCACGACGTTGCCCAGACGCGGGCCCGGCGGGATCTGGATCTCCTCGAAGTCGAGCTTGCGGGTCTTCTCCGCCTCGGCCGCCATCTCCTCGTAGCGGTCGAGACGCGCCTTCGACTTGGCCTGGCGGGCCTTGGCGCCGGAGCGCACCCACTCCAGCTCGTCCTTGAGACGCTTCTGGAGCTTCTGGTCCTTCTTGCCCGAGATCGCGAGGCGCTCGGCCTTCTTCTCCAGGTACGTCGAGTAGTTGCCCTCGTACGGGTGGGTCTTGCCGCGGTCGATCTCGAGGATCCACTCGGCCAGGTTGTCGAGGAAGTACCTGTCGTGGGTCACGGCGAGCACGGCGCCGGAGTACTGCGCGAGGTGCTGTTCCAGCCACAGGACGCTCTCCGCGTCCAGGTGGTTGGTGGGCTCGTCGAGCAGCAGCAGGTCGGGCTTGCTCAGCAGCAGCTTGCACAGCGCGACGCGGCGGCGCTCACCACCGGAGAGCTTGGTGACGTCGGCGTCCGGCGGCGGGCACCGCAGGGCGTCCATCGCCTGGTCGAGCTGCGAGTCGATGTCCCACGCGTTGGCGTGGTCGAGCTCCTCCTGGAGCTTGCCCATCTCCTCCATCAGCTCGTCGGAGTAGTCGGTCGCCATCAGCTCGGCGATCTCGTTGAAGCGGTCCAGCTTCACCTTGATCTCGCCCAGGCCCTCCTGGACGTTGCCGAGGACGGTCTTCTCCTCGTTGAGCGGCGGCTCCTGCTGCAGGATGCCCACCGTGTAGCCGGGGGCAAGGTAGGCCTCGCCGTTTCCGGGTGTGTCCAACCCCGCCATGATCTTGAGCACGCTCGACTTGCCGGCGCCGTTGGGACCGACCACACCGATCTTCGCGCCGGGGTAGAACATGATCGTGACGTCATCGAGGATGACCTTGTCACCGTGCGCCTTGCGCACCTTTTTCATGGTGTAGATGAACTCGGCCATGGTCGCGATCGTAGAGCGGTGCTCAGAGGCTCCTGACCTCGGTCGCCGACAAGCGGGCGCTCACCCCCGGAACGAGCGTCACGCGACTCGGTGACCAGCCCGTTCCGTTCGAACGTGAACGACTCTCGGCGATCGGTCCTCAGCGGCCCCGATCTACGAGCTTCCCTCCTTCTTCGTGGATCGCAGTACGTACATCTTCTCCGGCGGCACCGCCGGATCGGGCGGGTTCCCGAAGTCCGGCACGGGGTTGCCCCGAACGGCTCAGAACGGAACGGGGACCTCGGCGAGATCTTCGGCGGCCCGCGGTTCAACGAGCGGGGCGGAGCCCAGTGACTGCACCCGGCTCAAGTCCAGCCCGACGTGCAACGCGTCGAGGCTGAACGCCTGCCGTTTCACGTCGTCCTTCTCGTAATGACGAATGCGCAGCTTGCCCTGGACGATCACGGGATCACCCTTGGACAGCGTCGTCTTCACGCTGTCGGCGAGCTTGCGCCAGCACGAGACACCCAGCCACAACGTCTCGCCGTCCTCCCAGTCGCCCAGCGCCGTGTTGTACCGGCGCTCGGTCGAGTTGATGCGGAAGAACGCGTTCGTCCTGCCGTCCTCGCCGTGCTTGTAGGTGATCTCGCTGACGACTGTGCCAACAACGGTGATCACGGTGGAATTCCAGGACATCGGGCTTGCCTCCAGGTCGCGGGGTTCTGGTCCAGGTTGCTCTGGAGGCGGGCGGTGCGGCCGGGGTGGCGGCGGATCTGTGGACAACTCGCGGGTTGTGGACAGGTCGAGATCTTGAACGGCCTCGAACCGCGAAATTGTCAGGGGTCTCTGCTAGTGGCGTGGCCCGGAATGTCGGCTGGGTGATTCACGCTCAGCAGGCCGCCTCGCGGCGCCTGACCGCGAATTCGCCCGGCAACATTCCGGGCCACGCCACTAGTGCCACGCTGGAGCGAGCCGAGTGAGTGAGCGCCCACTCATTGACATGAGTGAGGACTCACTCATACAGTTGCGGACGTGTCAGAGGAACCACGCCGCCGCCGCGCCCCCGCGATGAGCCCGGAAGATCGCCGCGAAGCGATCGTCCAGGCCACGCTGCCGCTCGTCGTGAAGGCCGGCGCGAACGTCACCACCAGCCAGATCGCCGCCGCGGCCGGCATCGCGGAAGGCACCGTGTTCCGCGTCTTCAAGGACAAGGCCGAGCTGCTCGACGCGTGCATCCAACGCGCGCTGCACTCCGACGAGGAAGTCGCGAGCCTGGAAGCGATCCCGGCGGACGTACCGCTCGAAGAACGGCTCACCGCGGGAGTCGCGATGTTCAGCGGCTACCTCGACCGCATGTGGGGTGTCATCGGCGCGCTGCGCGAGTCCGGCTATCAGCCGCGCGACGAGGACCACAAGAAGCACAAGGGACCGCCGATCGGCATGCAGCAGCTGTCCGACGCCGTCGCCGGCCTGTTCGGCGACGCGGACCTGCGCGTCAGTCCCGACCTAGCCGGACGGATGCTGCTCGGCGCCGTCTTCACGAACCGCATGGGCTCGGGCTTCGGTCAGATCGCCGCCGAACCCGCCGCCATCGTGGAGCTGTTCCTGCACGGAGCACTCAAACCAGGGGGAGCAAATGACTGAGCTCATGATCGAAGCCCACGAGGTGAGCAAGAAGTTCGGTGACGTGACCGCTCTCGACAGCGTGAGCGTCACCGCGAAGAAGGGCTCCGTGCTGGGCCTCCTCGGCCACAACGGCGCCGGCAAGACCACGCTGGTCAACCTCCTCACCACGATGCTGCCGCCGTCGGGCGGCAGCGCGAGGGTCGCGGGGTTCGACGTCGTGAAGCAGGCACACGAGGTCCGCAGCCGCATCGGCCTGACCGGCCAGTTCGCCGCCGTCGACGAGCAGCTCAGCGGTCACGACAACCTCGTGCTGATCGCCCGCCTGCTCGGCGCCAGCCGCAGGCAGGCCCACCAGCGCGCGGACGACCTGCTGGAGCAGTTCGACCTCACCGACGCCGCCAAGCGCAACGCCAAGACCTACTCCGGCGGCATGCGGCGGCGCCTCGACCTGGCCGCGTCACTGGTCGGCAACCCCGAGGTACTGTTCCTGGACGAGCCGACCACCGGCCTCGACCCGGCCAGCCGCCTCGCGATGTGGGAGATCGTCGAGAAGCTCGTCGCGGACGGCACGACGGTGCTGCTCACGACCCAGTACCTCGACGAGGCCGACCGGCTCGCGGACTCGATCACCGTGCTGTCCCACGGCAAGGTCGTCGCGTCCGGCACGAGTTCCGAGCTCAAGGCCCAGGTCGGTCAGCGCACGGTGACCGTCACGCTCGACTCGGTGTCCGAAGTGGACATCGCGTTGACGGCCATCAACTCCGTGGGGCTTCATCCCGTCGCGGAGGGCCTCACGCTCACGACCCCCGTCAGCGGGTCACGTGACCTTGCGACGGTCGTGCGCGCGTTGGACGACAACGGCTTGGAGGCGCACGAAATCGGCCTCAAGGAGCCCACGCTGGACGACGTCTACCTCACTCTCGCCGCGAACTAGGGGGCAATCATGGCGACCTTGACCTGGCACGGCAGCAGTTACCCGACGCAAGTCCTCGTGCTGACCGGCCGTTCACTGCGCGCGCTGCTGCGCACGCCCGCACTCGTCTTCTTCAGCATCCTGCAGCCGTTGATCATGCTGACGCTGTTCAGCCAGATCTTCGGCAGCATCACGTCCACGGCGAACTTCCCGCCGGGCATGAGTTACATCAACTACCTGCTGCCCGCGATCCTCGTGAACACCGCGATGCAGTCCTCTCTCGCGTCCGGCATCGGGCTCGTGCAGGACATGTCGAACGGTGTGCTCGCACGGTTCCGTTCGCTGCCGATCCGTCCGAGCACGGTTCTGTTGGCACGCAACCTGTCCGACGCGGTCCGCACCGCGTTCCAGCTGGTGCTGATGATCCTGTTCGGCGTGCTGGTGTTCGGCTTCCGCCCGGACGGCGGCATGGTCGGCACCCTCGCCGCGCTGGGTCTCGCTCTGGTCGTCGGATGGGCGCTGAGCTGGGTGTTCATCGCGATCGCCGCATGGGTCCGCAAGGCGGAGCTCATGCAGACCGTGGGCTTCCTGGCGATGTTCCCGCTGATGTTCGCGTCCAGCGCGTTCGTGCCGGTGGGCGGCCTGCCGGGCTGGCTGCAGGCGATCGCGAAGATCAACCCGCTGACCTACGCGGTCGACGCCGCCCGCAGCCTGGCGCTCGCCCACCCCGTCACGGGCGTGCTCGGCGCACTGGTCACGAGCGGCTCGATCGCGGTGATCGGCGCGTTCTTCGCGGTCCGCGGATTCCGCCGCCCGCTGTCCGTCTAGTCCTTACCCGCCATCTTCCGCAGCATCGCGTTGTAGGCCTCGAGGTCGGCGTCCCCATCGGCGTCGGCCTTGCGGTCGTACCGCTTCGCGTCCCGGCCGTCCTGCCGCGCCCACTGCGTGAGCAGGGCGACCATGACCACCAGCAACGGGATCTCCCCCGCCGCCCACGCGATGCCGCCGCCGAGTCGTTGGTCCTCCAGCAGGTTCTGCACCCACGGCAGCGCCAGGCCGCGGTAGAACTGCTCGCCGATGACGGTCGCGGAGCTCATCAGCACCACGCCGAAGAACGCGTGGAACGGGATAGACGCGAACAACAGTCCCAACCGGCCGAGCGGCGGCAGCTTGTTCGGGGACGGGTCCACGCCGATCACGGGCCAGTAGAAGACGTAGCCCGCGAGGATGAAGTGCGCGTTCATCGCGAGGTGCGCCCAGTGGAACGGCAGCGCGGCCTCGAAGAGTCCCGAGAAGTACAGCGCGTAGAAGGACCCGACGAACAAACCCAGTGCCACGAAGGGATTCGTCAACAACCGTGCGACCGGTGAGTGCACGAAGGCCAGCACCCACTCTCGCGGACCCGGCACCTCCTTGTTGACCGGCAGCGCGCGCAACGCCAGCGTGACCGGTCCACCCAGGACGAACAGGATCGGCGTCAGCATGGACAGCACCATGTGCGCTTCCATGTGCACGCTGAACATCGCCGGCGAGTACCGGCCCATGCCCGACGACGTCGCGAACAGCAGCGAGAAACACCCGCACAGCCACGCGACCGTGCGTCCCACCGGCCATTTGTCGCCGCGCTTGGTCAGCCTGCGCACGCCCAGCACGTAGAAGAGGGCGAGGGCGAGCGCCGCGGTGCCGTAGATCAGGTCGAAGCGCCAGTCGAACAGGATGGCCGCGAGCGTCGGCGGGCCGTCGAGGTCGTAGCCGATCGCGATCTCCGTGCGGCTGGGCAGCTCGGTGCTGCCGCCGGGCGGAGGGGTGCGGGCCAGCGCCACGGCCAGGCCGATCGTGAACATCATCAGCAGGACTTCGAGGCCGGCGAGCTTGAGCAGCGCGTGCGGCTTGCCGTCGACCACGCCCTTCACGCCGCGTTCGCGCTGGAAGTAGCCGAACACGCCGAGCAGCAGCAGGCACGCCAGCTTGCCGAGCGTCAGCCAGCCGTAGGTGGACGTCACGAGGTCCACCGGCGTGATCCGCACGAGCGCGTTCACCACACCCGAGACGGCCATGACGATCCAGCAGACCAGCGCGATCTTCGAGAACCTCGTCGCGGCGAGGGGAAGGTGTGCGCCGCCACGCCTGCCGTGCGCGAGCAACGCGATCAAGCCACCCACCCACAGCACGGCGGCCACGAGGTGGAACAACAGGCTGTTCGTCGCCATGTCGTGCGACCCACCCGACGACGAGTGGCCCGTGACGGCGACCGGCACCAACGCGAAGATCGCCCCGAACAGCAGGACCGTCGTCCATCCCCACGACAGCACCAGACGGCAGCCCAGTGCGAGCAACGCCACGATGATCGCCGTGAACAGCCACGCCTTCGACTGCTCCAGCAGCATCGCCGTCGCGATCATCTGGCTGAAGGTGAACGAGCTCACCGGCCGGTCGATCGCGGCCGCCGTGGTGAACGGCACCGACAGCAGGGCACCGACCAGCCACACCAGTGCGAACCAGCCGGCGGTGCGCATCGCGGCATAACCGTCCGCTGCGAGAGTGCCGGACTTCTGCGGTGGTACGAGGAACGCCGCCAACAACAACGAGCCGATGGTCACCACCGCACCCGTCTCGGTCAGCACGCGCACGATCTGCACCCCTACCGGAGGGTTGCTCTCGATCGAGCTGAGCGCGACGGCGGCGAGGGACGCCACCGCGAAGCCGATGACGACGAGGGGCACCAAACCCGTCTTGGTGGAGCGTTCGATTGGCACGCCTGGAGCCTACGACCCTCTAGTGTTGCGCCGTGTGAGACGTTCTCTCCCCCTCCTGCTCGTGCTGCTCTCAGTGGCCGGCTGCGCGTACTCGATCCAGGGCGAACCCGTCGCCGCGCCGCTGCCGCCCCTGGCCATCGCGACGCAGCGCAAGACCGCGGGAGTGGACCCGTGCGCGCTGGTGACGGAGAAGGACCTCAAGCCGCTCGGCACGCTCAAGTTCAAGCCGGTGCCGCGCGCCGAACTGGCGAATTCGTGCCTCTACGCGCTCAACGAGGGCCCGTACGTGCTGGTGGCGGTCCCGTACCGGTCGTTCGACGAGTCGAAGAAGTCGCAGGCGGCAGGCCGTGAGATCGACACGGCCAAGCACGCCACCTGGCTCAGCTGCACCCGGCCGGCCGCGGACAAGGACATGGTGTGCACGGCCACCATCGCCGTGACGCGCGACGAGTCGTTGATGGTCGCGATCGGCATGGCCAGTGGCGCCACCGAGAGCAGGGTGACCACCGCGCTGGAGCCGATCAGGCGGGAAGCGCTCAAACGGATGCCGCCTGCCTAGCGGCCCTCCTGGCCAGCCACGTCGCCGGAATGATCAGCGCCGTGACGAGCGCCACGAACCCGAGCGACAGCACGAGAGAACTGACGTGCGCGAGCCCGCCCACGATCGGCGGTCCGGCGAGGAAGCCCGTGTAGGCGATCGTCGTGACGAGGCCCAGTTGACGTTCGCCGCCGCTGCCGTCCGCGCGTTTGCCGGTCTCGCTCGCCAGGTCCATGACCACCGGGAACGAGAACGCGAGTCCCAGCCCGGCCAGGCCGAACCCGGCGTACCCGGCCGCCGGCAACGGGACCACGACCGCGAGCGCCAGACCCGTTGCGGCGAGGCCACCACCCGCGGCGAGCAGGCGGTGCGGGCCGAGGCGGCGTTGGATCGGTTCGCCGAACCACCGTGCGAGCGCCATCGCGACCGAGAAGCCCGCATAGGCGTATGCACCGGCCGCGTCGCCCATTCCTCGCTCACGCACCATGAACAACGCCGACCAGTCCGCCGCCGCCCCTTCCGCGATGGCACTGCACAGCGCGACGCTCGCCAACAGCCAGAGGACCGGGCTCTTGAGCACGTTGGCGCGTTCGGCGACTTCTTCCCTATGACGCTCCCCTACTCCGCCGGGGATGCTCTTTGCGATGACCGCCGTGATGATGAGACCGACGAACGCAGCCACGAGGAAGTGCTTCATGGGCGTCCATTGCGCCTGAGCGGCGGCGGCGCTGCCCAACGACCCGATGAGACCGCCAACGCTGAAGCCCGCGTGGAACTGCGGCATCAACGGTCGTTGCAGGGCGCGAACGACGACGACCGCGGCGATGTTCATCGACACGTCCATCATCGCGATGCTCGCGCCCAGTGCGACCAGCGTCAGTCCGAACTGCAGCGGTGACTCCGACAAGGCGAGCACGGGTAGAAGCAGCGGACTGAGGAGGCTGCTCGCTATCAGGACTCCACGCGACCCGTAGACCGCGCAGATCCGTGCCGCCAACGGCGCCGTGAACGCCAGGCCGGCACTCGCCCCGAGCAGCGCCAGACCAAGGCTGCCCACCTCCGCGCCGATCTGCCCGGCGAGCGCGGGCACGCGGGACGCCCAGGTGCCGAAGACGGCGCCGTTCAACAGGAAGACGACGAACGTCGCCAGCCGCGGAGACATGCGATCCAGCATGACTGAAGCGCTTCAGCGGCGCCAGCGATTTGGGTCCGATCTCTCGCATACGATGCGTCCGTGGACTCCGACCGCCGACGCAGGCCGACGCTGGACACCGTCGCCGCGGCCGTAGGGGTCTCCAGGGCAACGGTGTCGAACGCGTACAACAGGCCGGACCAGCTGTCGTCGACGTTGCGCGAACGCATCCTCGAAACGGCGCGGTCCCTCGGCTACGCGGGCCCCGACCCGGTCGCCCGCTCACTGGCGACGCGTTCGTCCGCGGCCGTGGGTTTCATGCTGCCGCAGGGCCTGTCCGGCGCGTTCTCGGATCCGGCGCTGTCGATCGTGCTCGACGGCCTGGCCCAGACGGTCGACGGCCATGACCACAGCCTCGTGCTGATGCCCGGCGACTCCACGGGCGGCCCGCGCCCCTCGATCGTGTCGCGCGCACAGGCGGACGTGATGGTCGCCTACTCACTGCCGGACTCGGCGCCGGCCCTGGACGCCGTCGCCGCCCGAGGACTGCCGCTCGTCGTGATCGACCAGCCGGTGCTGCCGGGCTCGGCGCGAGTGGAGGTGCAGGACTACACCGGCACCTCGGCGGCCGCCGCACACCTCTTGGCGCTGGGGCACCGGCGGTTCGGCGTCCTGACGTTCGCGCTGCACCCGGACGGAGTATCCGGACCGGTCGCGCACGAGCGCCGTTCGGCCGTGCCGTTCCGAGTGAGCCGCGACCGCCTGGGCGGCTACCTGGACACTTTGGCAAAAGCCGGGGTGGAACCGGACAATGTTCCGGTGTGGGAGGCGCGCGGCAGTGATCGCGAGCTCGGACGTCTAGGCGCGCGGTGGTTGCTCACCCGCACGCCGCGCCCGAGCGCTTTGCTGTGCGCGTCGGACCAACTGGCGTTCGGCGCCCTCCAAGCGGCCCGCGATCTGACGTTGACCGTCCCGGGAGACATTTCGGTCGTCGGCTTCGACGACGTCCCCGAAGCGGCCTACAGCGACCCGCCGTTGACTACTGTGCGTCAACCCCTGGCCGACAAGGGCCGCCGAGCCGGCGAACTGGCACTGAAATTACTGGCCGGCGGAAGACCGCCACGGCCAACGAGACTCGATGTTTCCCTCGTGGAGAGAGCCTCAACGGCCCCACGGACGTGATCCCCGTCACGTTTAGACAGTTTTCGTCACCCTTTTGGACGTAGGGCGGAAACGGTCGATCGACTCCGGACGATGTGTCCGGTGGGGGCACCGGTGACCACGCGTTGTGGTCACTTTCGCACCCCTCCAGCCTCTGTAGCTCAGTGGAGAGAGCGAGGGACTTCTAATCCCGAGGTCGCAGGTTCGAATCCTGCCAGGGGCGCTGGAACGAGACAGGGCCGCTGACCTGCTAGAACAGGTCAGCGGCCTTCTTCTTTGATCAAGCTCAGAGTTGATCTCCGAGGCCTTCGTGGTGCGGCGCATGGTGCGAACTGTCGCTACGGTCGCACCATGACCGGTCGGAAGGCAGGCCCCAAGACCCGGCAGCGCGGCAGGATCGAGGAGCTGCCCAGCGGCTCCCTACGCGTGGTCGTCTACGCGGGCCAAGACGCGCTCACGGGCAAGCGGAACTATCGCCACGAGGTCATCCCCGGCAACTCGCAGGAGTCGTGGAATGAGGCTGAGAGGGCCAAGACGCGCATCCTCAACGAGGTCGATGAGCAACGCGCGCCCAAGACCAAGGCCATCGTTGACGTCCTGCTGACTCGCTACCTGGAAAACCTGGACGTCGACGTCAGCACGATGAACGGCTACGTCCGCAAGAACCGGCTCCACATCAGCCCACTGCTGGGCAAGCTTCAAGTCGGCAAGCTGGACGGCGAGACCTTCGATTCGTTCTACAAAGTCCTGCGGACCTGCCGCTTGCACTGCGGTGGCAAGGGCAAATTCATCGAGCATCGAACCAAGACGCAGCACGAGTGCGACAAACGCTGCAAGCCGCACGTGTGCACCGGCTTGGCCAAGTCGACCATTCGGCAGATCCACTTCATTCTCAGCGGCGCGCTCCAGGCCGCGAAGCGGTGGAAGTGGATCACGATCAATCCGCTCGAACAGTCGAAGCCGCCAAGCCCACCCAAGCCGAAGCCAAACCCGCCGAACGCCGCAGCTGCCGCCGCGCTCATCAACGAAGCGTTCCGCGACCTCGACTGGGGCATGTTCGTCTGGCTGTCGATGGTCACCGGCGCTCGCCGGGGCGAACTGTGCGCGTTGAAGTTCGAAGACCTGGACCTCGACACCGGAATCCTCACCGTCGCCCGCAGCATCGGCCAAGAAGGCGGCGAGACGTGGGAGAAGGACACCAAGGATCACCAACAGCGTCGAATCGCGTTGGACGAGGAAACCCTCGTCCTCTTCCGCGCTTACAAGCTGATCTGCGAAGAGAAGGCGCAGGAGTTCGGAGTGAGACTGGTCCTCGGGGCTCGGATCTTCTCGAACTCCCCGGACCACAGCACGTACCTCAAGCCAGACTCCGTGACCCAGCGATACGGCCGGATGTGCGCCCGTCTCGGACTGGAAACGCACCTGCACGAGCTTCGCCACTACTCGGCGACCGAACTGATTGCCAGCGGCGTGGACGTCCGCACGGTGGCGGGCCGTCTGGGCCACAGCGGAGGCGGCACCACCACGTTGCGCGTCTATGCCGCGTGGTTCTCAGAGGCCGATCAGCGCGCCGCTACAAGCCTTGGCGGCCGCATGCCGACGGCTCCCGTTTCTATCGACCAGGACGGCAGCGCAACCACCACGATCGAGCCCAAGTTGAGCGGGCCGTATCAAAAGATTGCGGCTGACCTTCGCGGCGCAATCACCTGCGGAGCGCTCGCACCTGGCACCCCTCTTCCACCGGTTGTCGAGCTAGCCAATCGCTACGGCGTCGCCCCTGCGACGGCTCACCGCGCGATCGCCGAACTGAGCGCGAGCGGTCTCGTGCGCGTCAGTCGCGGCAAGCGCGCCGTTGTACTTGCGCCGGGCGAAGAACCTGCTGTGGCCGACGTCGTGAGCATCAAGCGCAAGCGGAAGGTCGATTGACCTAGCCAACCAGCGCAGCAAGCCGTTTCTGCTGCCGCTGTGAACCAACCTGAGCCGCGAGCAGTCGCGCACGTTCAACGTGTGCGGCTGCTTCGTCGTTCGCGCCGTTCGCGGTGAGTACCTGAACGAGGTCGACTCGAAGCGTCGTCTCCGCACGAGCGAAAGTCGGATCGAGACGCGCCAAGACGTCCGAAAGCACCTCGATTGCGTCCAGATCTCCGAGTCGAGCGAGCGCGTTCCCCCGCCACCGCGCAAGGTGCGTCGGATCGAACACCAGGTAGGGCGTCTCCGATCCGTCAACCTGCGCCGGCATCGCCCGCAACGCGTCATCGAAGGCGATCAGGCAGTGCGCACGATTACCGCTCGCTGCGCACGCTTCGCCGTAGCCCGCAGACAGCCATGAATAGAGCAGGCGCGGCACCCGACCACGGGCAAGTTCGAGCGCGTGCCGCGTCAACTCCACAGCGGCATCCGCTTCACCGATGTCGAGCAGAACCACGGCCTGCCCGGCACACGCGTACGCCTCAAGCTCGACCGACCGGGCTTCTCGCGCGGCTGTCTTCGCGGTGTCGTAGCGGTTCCAGGAATCGTTGACCAATCCCTGGTCGAGCGACTGCCACCCGGCAAGCGCAGCCGCATCTACCAAGAGTTCGGCCAACGCTGCACGAATCTGTTGATCGAGCACGTCTCGAAGTGCGCGCTCCGTGTGATCGATCTGCGCGCACAACTCGCCGCGCAAGGCGGATGCACCCAACTTCCGGTCTATGACCCGAGTGATGTCGAGCTTCTGCCGCATCAACCCGACGGTGTCCATATCGAGAGCACGACCGGCCGCGAACCTCGCTCGCAAGGCGAGTTCATCCTCCGTGGCAGTGTGAGTGACCTGTTCGACCGACTCCAGCAGACGTTCGATCGGCACACCCAACATCTCTTCGAGAAGGCGCCCGGTCGCGGCCGTGACGGGTCCCAGGTCGCGGCCGTCATCTCGTTTGCCAGATGCCAGGCGGCGCACGTGTCGGGGGCTGATCGTGCCTTTCAGACCGTGGTCGCGTGCGAACACCTCAGCAGCTTCGCTGAACTCTTCCGCGGTCTGCCTGCGCTGCCGCAGCAGCTCACCGAACAGCGTGAGTGCCCGTTCCTGTCCGTCTGCCGAGCCCATCGGTCGACCTCTCGTGCGCCAATGTCAGCGTTGCTTAGTTCAGGTCCAATCATGGCACCCTAGGTCAATACCAGGTCATTTACACACAGAACCCCTGAGTGAACGCTGATGTCTGCGGTTCCGAGGTGATGATGATCTGAGGTGATGAGCGGTGAAGTCGAACGAAGACTGGTGGGCCAAAGCCGCCCTGGCCGAAACGCTGATGCAGGCTCACGAGGCACTTAGCCGCGCACGTCCACGGCCGGGCACTCGTGATCCACGCGTGTGGCGTGACTACCACCTGCGCAGCGCGGCGATCTACACCGAAGTCGCTCAGATCGACCGGGGTCACTTCCACGAAGCGACGGCGTGGGCCACGTGCGAGCGCCAACGCGGCGAAGAGTTCGACCAGAAGATCAGGTCCAAGAAGTCGGACAACGCAGCCGCTTCATCCTCTGTGGACAAGGCGAGCTGACGAGATGGCGCAGAAACTCACCGCAGGCAAAGCAAGCCTGGAAGTACGCGCGTTGAGCAGGACCGTACTGGGATGGCGCCACATCCGAGGCTGGTCCCTTGCGGAGTTGGGCGAACTGGTCGGCTTCTCAGCGGCGACCCTTTCCCAGATCACCAGAGCCGTGATACGTCCATCTCCCAGCGATGTCCTGAGGATCGGCACTGCGTGCCGCGCACCGGACGACGAGATCGAACTTTGCGTTCGGGTGGCACAACGGGCGGACGACCCTCAGATGTGGGATCGGATCAACGGTGACGCCTGGGCCCGTCTGGTGTGGACACCTTGGGACGTCATGGCGGAAGCCAACGAACTCCTGATCGTGGCGACTGACGTCGTGCCAGAGCTGTTCCGCATCAACGCCTATCACGAGGTGCTGTGCAAGTCAGGCGCAGCAACCAACGGCCTTGATCTCGATCTACAACAGGGCGTTCTGGCTCGGCTGGACATGGACGCCAAGGAAGCAGCGCGACCAGGTAGCCACGGGCCACTACACGTGCGACTTCTTGTGACTGAGGCTGTTCTCACGAGCAGCATTGGCGGAGCCCGAATCATGACCGAGCAGCTTGGGCACCTCGAAGACCTAGCCGGACGAACGGGATTCGACCTTGGCGTAGTGAACAGCGACGCAGGGCCGTACTTCGGCATGCACCAGTCGTTCGCCGTCATGCGGTTCCGGGCACCACGTTTCGAGGACGTCGTCCTCACCCGCACCCTGCACGGGGGCGACATCTGGCTTGAGTCTGCTGCTGAATGTGCCCCTTACGAACGCGCTCTTCTCGTGCTCAACGACGTCGTCAGGTCACAGGAAGACTCTTCTCACTGGCTCAGTCGCGCGTCGCTCGCTCTGCAATAACCGTTGTCCGAAAACAACTCTGCACGGCTCCAGCACACGAACACTGCCCAGGCGGGAACCCAGACATGCCAAAGAGAGTCTCTACTGCACGCGGCCGCGAGTTCGGGGAAGGAGTTCGAGCGGCCGTCGAAGGCGCCGAAATCACCTCACGTGAGATCGCTGAAATCGTGGGCTGTCACGAGTCCAAGGTCTCAGGCGTCTTGAACGGCAAGGGTGGTGTCACTCAGGTCGAGGTCGCTCTACTGCTAGGTGTCTGTCGCATCGAGGCTCCCGAAGTGGCGCACTTGATGGATCTGTTCCCCATGCGACATCACGGCGGTGGTTGGTGGCAGGAGCACGGCACTTGCCCGCCCATCAAGCTGCGCACGGCCTTCGAGAACCTGAAGGTGGCCAAGACACTCGTCAGCTGGCACGCGAACATGGTGCCGTTCTTCCTTCAGACAGCCGACTACATCCGTGAGGTACTCCGAGCGTCTGCCACGATCCCCGCTGAAGAATTCGAAGAACGCGCGAAGGCGCACCTCGCGATGCAACAGGCGCTGCCACGCAACGCGAAGCGCCTGTTCTTCGTCCATGAGTCAGCGTTGCGCCTGCAAGTCGGTTGTTCTGAGGTGTACGCGTGGCAGATGCAGCATCTCGCCGTCACGGCGAACCAGTCGAACACCACGATCAGGATCGTCCCCGCAGCACGCGGCGCACATGCTGGCATGGCTGGGCCGTTCACTCTGTTGACCTTCGAGAAGTACGAACCGCTCGTGTGGGTGGACACGGAGAACTCCAGTCTGTTCGCCGAAACGACAGATGCGGTCAAGGGCTACAACACAGTCGTTGAGGCGCTCACGGACACGAGCCTGAGTGAGGCCGACTCCAAGGCACTGATCGCGGAGTTGTCCGAGATGGCATGGGGCCGCGCGGACGAAAGCGCAGGGTTGCAGGCGCCTCCGGCAGGACAAGTCCCACCCGTGCCGTAGCGGCACGCCCTCAAACTGCCAGCCTTGGCGCCCTCCGTCACACGCCCCCGCCAAAGCTGGCATCCAAAGCCGTCGCGGTACCCGATTTCACGTCATCGGGTACCGCGATGGCCGTATGTGACGGGTGGACCCGTCACACGTCACACCCGTCACGGCGGACCGTTCGTGCAGGTGAAGCGCCGTCCTGGACCCGTCACGGGGCTTGTGACGGCGTGACGGGTCCGTGGGACGAGGTGTGACGGGTCAGTGCTCACCGTCGATCACCTCGCCCTCCAGGACAGCGGCGTCCCGCAAACGCTCGGCAGCGGCGAGTAGATCAGCGACGGCGTAGCCGCGTATCTGCTTCACACCGTCAGCCGTCGCCACCCGGTCCCGAGTCGACCGGCAACCCAACTCCACCATGTCGCGCCCGAACATCGTCATCTCCAGTCCCAAAGCCTCTACAAGCTCAGACGTGGGAACGAAGTCACGGCCGTCATCCCCTTCCCCGAGGTAGTCCACAACGGACGCCAGTGGCTCAGGCAGTTCGACGTCCGCCGCACGCACGGCCTCCGCTGCCACCGGAACACTGCTCCCGATCGCCTTCGCAACGGCCGCGTGATCGAGCATCGGCTGTGCCTCTTGCCCTGCCGCATGTCCGGTCAACGTCCTTTCCACTTCACGCAGGCCGCGACCGCGCTCGCACAACTCCCTCCAGTCCTCGTTCGGCATGTAGAACGTGCGCACGGTCAGCGCCAGCACGTCGGCGCCAGCCTCCGTCTCGCCGTCCGGCCGCAGGATGCCCACGCCCTTGTGCGACGGCAGCAGGCGACTGCTGTCATAGCCGCGGGTGTTCATCTGCTCTCCCAGGACGATGTTGCTGTCCCGCCAATCGATGACGCGCAACGCGAACCGTGAGCCGAGTACCGCGCGCAGCTTGGACGGAATGGTCTTGCTGTCGGGACGCTGCGTGGCGAGCACCAGGACCAGCCCGGCAGCCGGCGCCTTCTTGGCGAGCCACGTCAGCAACTCGCCGATATACTCCCCCGCCATGAGCTTCTTCCCTTGCACCTCAACAGGTGTGCGGTCTTCGAGCGGTAGCTGAACCTCATCGATGAAGACAGCCGTGATGGGCATGTCCAGCGCTCGATCACGTGACATGTCCGGCGTGACCTTCGACTCCGGGCACGTGAGGT
This sequence comes from Lentzea sp. NPDC092896, assembly GCF_044754905.1. Lineage (NCBI taxonomy): Bacteria > Bacillati > Actinomycetota > Actinomycetes > Pseudonocardiales > Pseudonocardiaceae > Lentzea > Lentzea sp. NPDC092896. Next base: position 35,342 of record NZ_JBIVPX010000014.1, on the reverse strand, counting down.
CGTCCAACTCCTGCATCCGCCGGTAGCGCCCCTGGACCTCGCCCACGAGTTCCACGAGCCATTCGATCAGAGCCAAGACGTGTTCGGTGTCGTCGCCGGACATGAACCGGTGCGCCACCTGCGCCGCTGAAATCCAGTCCTTTCCTGCCTTGAAGTCAGCGACGTACAGCCGAACATGCGGGTCCAAGATCAAGGCCGCGGCGACCAGTCGAGCCGCCATCGTCTTGCCCTGCCTAGGGATTGCGCCGATCAGCAACGACGTCCACACCAACGGCAGATCGATCCGCCGATCACGAGCGTCCCGCCCGAAGGGCAGCGGCCGCCACGCGTCCCACCTCTGCACCGCAAGCAACGGCGTCCGCAGCGGAGGCGCCGAGTACGGGTCCTCGTCCGCAACCCACATCGCCACCCGGCCGGCGTGGCCACCGTTTCCGCGGACTCGTTCCACGATGAGCTGAACCTCATCGACCGCCAGCGCGGAGGCGAGAGCATCCCGGTTCTTCACGACGTCGGCCGCCTTGCGGGTGGCCGGAAGGTCCACGGTGATGGCCCACCCGTCCCCTTGCCTAGTCGCCCGCTCGACCAGACGCAGAGTCTCGTCCTTCCCGATCAGCTTCGCGTCCCGGAACGCGTCCACGAGCACCTGAGGGTCCATCGTCCACGTCAACGTGCGCGGTCCGGCGAGCACCGCCTTACGCCCTGGGCTGCCATCCTTCCGCCTACCGAGGACAGCGAGCGCCACAGCGACGACACCGCCGCCGATCCACAGCGCCCGGTGACCGTAGACGAGATCGGCGACAGCACCGACGATCGCCACGCCTGCGACCACTGCCCCGGTGACCTTCCACCGGAAGAGCGTCAGTTCACGGATGTCTCCGAACTTGTCCGCGAGCTTCTCCGACTGCTCGGCCGCCTCCCGGTAGTCCCGCACGGTGACCCACGACCGCCACCACCGGACGGCGACCACCAAGCCGCGCACCACAGCTCCGAGGAACCGGAACGGTGAACGCAGCAGGGCCACGACGAGATCCTTCGCGGCCTGCACCGCGTGAACTCGATCCTTCGCCCACAGCGGCACGCGCGGTGAACGCTTCCACCAGTTCATGAACCGGCGCACCCACGTGACGCGTGACGCCCTCAGACCGTCGTTCACGAACTCGCCTTCGAGCACCGCACGCGCCGGCAGACGCCGGTCCGTGACGGCCAACTCCTGATCATCCGCGCTCATGGCCGTCACCACCTTCGGCGACCTCTGCGGCGAGCACCGAAGCAAGATGCGACGAGAGCCCACGCGAGCACCCGGTGACCTGGCGAACCCACGCGGGGCTCACCACAACTTCAGGTGTCCACACTTCGCGGGCCTTGGCTAGATAGTCCGCAGAGGACACGCGTGCAGACGTTTTCCTGTTGGAACGCTTGGCCTTCGGCGGCTCAAGCTTCACCGCTACAGCGACCGGAGGCTTTGGCGCGATGACCGGTGCCGTCCGCTGTTCCGCCTCCGTGAACGCTGCGCTCACAGCCTCCGTGAGCTTGTCTCGCAGATCCGTAACTGCCTCCGCCGCGACGAACACCACGAGCGGCGGAACGGAGTGCAGCACCACACCGGACACCGAACCCGCCGCCCATGAGTGCCATGTGTTCATGACGTACGTTGCGGCGAGCGTGAACCACTTCGCGCGACGAGTCCACGAGCCCGTGCGCACTCGATACCGCGCGGTCACCTGCTCCGCCCGAAGGATCGCCAGCAGCACCAACGACACCGTGGGATCGAGCAACCACGCTGCGAGCCACGGCAACGACCACGCCGGCGTGCCTGCTGCCGCGAAGCTCTGCACGTTGGTCATCGTGAAGCCGAGACCAAGCACGATCCCCGCCCAGCACAGCCGATCGACCTCCGCCCGGACCCGTTCCACACGAAGCGCGACCACGTCCGGATGGGTCGCGTAGGCCCTCAGCTCCGCGGCCTCCGCTGCGTCGGCGGCGAGCTGCTGCGCTGCCGGGGCGGCGGGCAGCCGCCCGAAGGCGGCCACCCCTTCCCGAACCCGAGTGACCGCGCTCATCGCCGATCACCCTTGCCATGCGGACTGTCGTAGGACGTGATCGTGAGGGCACGGGTCAACGTGTACGCAGCGAACAGCGCGGGGAGGCCCAGCACCACGAGCAACAACACGGTGTCGCCCCGGTGCGTGATCACCACCCACTGAACACCGACGATGACGCCGGCCATCACGAGCACCCGCCCGGTGAGCGAGAGCAAGCGGGCACCCGTACGTGCTGCGCTCGCAGCAGCCTTCGCCCTACGGGCGCTTGCTCGCCAGATCCACAGCACCACAACAACCGCACCCAGTACCGCGAGAATCTGCGTGGGAGTCAGGTTGATCGTCATGACGGCTCACCGCCTTCACGGCGAGCACGCCACACGCGGTAGAGCGCGCGTCGATCGTCCTGCGACAGCCCACCCCACACACCGACCGTCTCCGCACCGGCCGTGCGCAACTCCAGTTCCAAACACACTTTGCGGATGGGGCAGCCCGCGCACAGCCGCGCGGCCAACTCCCGATCGGTCAACTTCTCGTTCTGCCACTCCGGTTCTTCCTCGTTCGCCCACAGCCACATGCAGGCGCCGTCACGCGTCACGATCTCCAGCAACACGTCATCCGGGACCTTGGCGTAGCGGTCGAGCTCGGCCGCGATCACCTCGTAGTAGTTCTCCGGGTTCACCACGCACCCCCGGCCTTGGCCTCGAACTCACGAGCAGACCGGCGCTCGGCCGTCATCCGAGCGACATCAACGACGCTGCCCGACTCCGACGCCTGCCGAACGATCTCCTCAACTGCACGAGCAGGGACCACGTAGCGAGTGCGCAGGCGCACCGCCGGAAACGCGTCCTCCCGGATCGCCCTGTAGATGGTCGCGACGTCCACGCGCAGGATGCGAGCGGCTTCCGCGACTGTGTAGAAGATCGGCGGGTTACTTCCCGCCGTACTTGACGTAGTCATCAGATATAGCCCTTTCAAGAGAACTGATTTCTTCCCCGAAAGCGCTGACATTGGCGTCGAAAACTGCCGATTCGCCGCCGATGTCAGCGCTAAGCCCGCTTTAGAGCGAGATCGCGCGCTAACGTCGGCGCTGAAGGCGGAGCCCGGAGGCGTACGTGACAGAGGACTGGTCGGCAGTCGCGGAGGCAATGAATGCCCGCGCGGCAGAGCTGGCTTTGAAACAGAAGGAACTCGCGACGAGATCCGGGGTGTCCCTCGCGATCGTTCGCGAGATGCAGCAGGGCAAGATTCAGCGGCGCCGGAACCCCCGCACCCTTGAAGCTCTGTCGATCGCTCTCGACTGGCACCCGCAGCACCTGAGCGCTGTGCTGCAAGGGAAAACGCCACCCGAGACCGAGACCGCGGAGCCGGCCGCGACGGACCCGCTCGTGCCGCTGCTGAACACCATCATTCGCGAGCTGCGCGGACTCCGCGCACAAGTCGGCACACTCACGAGCCGCATTGACGAGGAGTCGCGCCGAAAGGACTAGTTGGATTTCGCTTGGGGGTTTCGGCGTCGCTGTCATGTGACCAGCAGACAGCCGGAAAGGGTGTCAAAATAATTGGCAGCGACTAACAGGAGGGTTGTTAGAACGAGTTAAGTCCGCAGGTCACGGCCGTTGGGGAACGGGGGGAACGTGGCGGGAAAGAGACGCGGCAACAGGCCGCAAACACGACTGCAAGCAGTCCGCGAGGACCTCGGCCACACGCAAGACCACGTAGTGCGCTACTTCCTCGCACGCGCACCACAGCTCGGTCTCACGGTGGCGTCGGAGTCGTCACTCCGGATCATGGTGTCCCGATGGGAAAACGGACACGTAGAGGTCACCGAGCCGGCGTACCAACGCCTGCTCCGCGAGCTGTACGGACGGTCCAATGAGGAGCTTGGGCTCCCGACCGAACTGATCAACCAGAGCGCAGAGGAACTCCGCGACCGTCTGATCGTCGCGAGGAGCATCGACCCTGCGACGCTCGACCTGTTCCAGCAACAGGTCCAGACGCTGCGCAACTCAGACAAGCGCTTCGGCGCCGTAGTCGTTCTGGACCAGTTGAACAGCCTCGTCCGCCAGATCGAGGAGTACCGCACGTTCAGCGTGAGCACGCGTCACCGCGAACGGCTCGCTGCCATCCTCACCGACGCACGAACGCTCGCAGGATGGACCGCCCTCGACCGGGGCTCGCAGCTCGACGCGTGGAAGTACCACGAGGATGCGAAGATCTCGGCGCGCGAGGCAGACTCGCCGTACCTACTCGCACACGCAGCCGCGCAACAAGCCGTGATCCTGCTCGACATCGGCGAACCAGACGCAGCAGTCGAGCTACTGGAGTTCGCAAGAGCCGCTGCCGCGAACCGCGCACCGTCGCTACTCCGCACGTGGCTCGCCGCCGCACACGGCGAGGGACTCGCCGCAGCCGGCCGCCGCGACGAATCCCTACAAGCCTTCGACGAAGCAAACACCCTGCTACCAGCAAATCCGGTCGATCCCGAGATGCCCTTCCTGCTCCTAAACGATGGGCACCTAGCCCGGTGGCGAGGTAGCGCCCTGCTCCGTCTCGGAGATCAGGAGGCAATCAACCAGCTTGAGGCAGCAGCACAAGACCTTGCGAGGTCTCAACGGTCAGCTGTACGTGGGCAGACTGGCATGTACGTGGACCTGGCATTCGCATACGCAGCTGCTGGAGATGGCCGCAACGCACTAATATACGCGCGCAAAGCCCGCCCGCTCGCCGCAAATATTAAGTCTACCCGCCAAATCAAACGCCTTGCCAACCTTGAACTACCCCTTCTCCGCCCCAATGCCGACCGCACGTGACGCCAAGAAATAGAGCAGCGGTACTATCGCACCTGAGCCGAGAATCTCTCCTCGGCGCACGAGGTCGAGAACCCGGCTAAATGGAATCCATTCGATCCGCGCAGCTTCTTCAGCATCGGTAGGCTCGCCGACCTTCTCAGAGGAACGCCAAATGTAAGCGTCAACAGGTGCGTCAATAATTCCAGGAAGAGGCTGGAATGTACCAATGTGCTCGGGTTGACCAAGGGGGCGCCAGCCAGTTTCTTCTACAGCTTCACGAACAGCCGTATCAACGGGATCCTCACCGTCTTCAACTAGACCACCGATCAGTTCATAACCCCATTGATCGACAGCGAACCTATAACGCCAAAGCGTTAGAACCTCGTCTCGCTCGTTGACAAGCAACGCCACAGCTACATGGTCAAGGCGCACAACATGATGCTCGAACCTGCTTCCATCAGGTGGCTCGACTTCCACCAAGTCGACCTGCACCCAGCGGTTCTCATAGACAGCACGCTTGCCATGAACTGTCCACTTCAAATCATCCGCAAATTCCGTCACGGCGACAGTCTAGACGCGACCCGCAACTATATCCACCGCAAGGTTAATAACCCGTTCGTCACGCCTATCTGCTTCCAGAGTTCCGATTTCGTATACCAATCCACCCAAAGCAATTTCATGACCCGTCATCAAACAGGCCAGATCACCTCCAATACCTATGCGACCCAAAATCTCATCAACAGAAACCTGGTCCCCCTCCCCTGCGATCAACGATGAAAACATATTAAGCCAGCCAACTGCAACATAGAAGTTTGCCAGAAGTGACTTAGCCACGCGAGCTAACGGATGGCTCGCGCCAGCAATTTCGTAGATGACTTTAAAGGATTCGAGCAAACTACTATAAGCCTTGTCCGCCTGTCCGCAGTCCAAGAAGGCCATTCCGAGATTTCCTTGCGCTCGCGCAAATTCCAGGCTGTAAGTTGGCCTGACCCTAGAAAGCACATCGATACCAGTCTCAACAAGACTGATTCCAAATTCGTGCACACCGTACTCAATGAGAAGTCGGCCATGAAAACTCAACGCGCGTGCCATCGACACAGAATCAAACCCCTTGGATTCTGCGATCGTTTGCGCTATCCTAGCGCGCTTGACAGATGATAGATAGTCGCCTTGGCGCTTTTCGGCTTCACCTAGATGAATGTTCGCAGCGACCACGAATGACCAAGCAGATGGATCATTTTCCGCAACCTCAATTGCTTCTTGAGCATAGGCGGCCACGAGTGCTGGCCCCTGACCGCGTTGGATGCCTAGCGCCGCAAGATCCACCAGCGTCTCAGCTAGCCGATAGTAGTCATCATTGGCTCGGAAAATAGGGACGGCCATATTGAAGTACTCAAAAGCTTCATCAAAGCTCTCTTGAGCCTGAAACGCGCTTCCGATTGCACCATATCCAATTGCCAAAGACCACGAATTATGACCGAGGGCAGCGACCTTCTCACTAATACTTTGACGATAGAGTTCAATCGCCTTATCAATCCGACCTTGCTCAAGATCAATCCACGCAAGGTTATGAAGAATACTTCCCCGAAGGCCTTGCGCTTCGATACCCTGTTGCCCCTCAAGAAGAAGCAGTGCGCGGTTCAATATTTGCAAGGCCGCGGCATCTTGCCCGCGAGACTGCAGGTAAGGCGCCAGACGATTGAAAAAGAACCCTGATATTTCGCCTGACGAAGCAAACTCAGCAGCCAGTGAATGACCGAGATGCAATGCGTGCGGAAACAGGATATCCATGATTGAGCGAGAGTCAGTAGATCCAGTTCGCTCTGGCATCTGATCTACAATCAACAAAACTGCAGAGGTCAAGCTGCTCCGCAGTTCCTGTCGAGAAAGTTTCGATCGCACTACTTCCCGAACCAGGCCGTGTGCCGACACAAGAGTACCTTCGCGCTCGACAAGAGAGTACGAACGCAACTCAGCAATCGCGTCCTCAAGCTCAAGCTGATCCGAAGGAACATCAATCGACACACCAACGTTAGGCGGAATCAACGGGATCAGGCGAACCGGAGCATCAGCAAGCGAAGCAAATACATTTAGCAGAGTCCGACTTGAGTTACCGAGCCCCTGTATTGCCTCGGCAATCGACTCAGCCACTGTCACGTGTGCTGAAACTTTCCCTCTGTCGAGTAGATCCAGCTTTCTTTCATTTAGAAGACTTACGTATGCACTAACCGTCATTCCAGTCGCAGCTATGTAGCTAGCAGCCTGCGCAACGAAGAGCGCCAGCCCAGATGTCAGCTCCGCAAGCTTCTCGCACTCATCCGAAGTTACTGTTCCGCCGATGAAATCTGAAATTAGAGAATAGGTCTCTATAGCTGTAAATCCACCCACGGGGATCGTGCGGCTAGCACCAATTCTATATCCGCCTCGCGTGGTTACAATAACGTGCCCGCCGTTTGTCGGCATATATTCTTCAACAGATACATCGGCCACATCGTCGTATACAATTACGTAACTACGTGCGTCATTCAGCCCGAGAACAACCCTACGAGCAAAATCGGGCGCTGATTCGTCGCTACCTCGACTGATCCCAAGATGCGCACCCACTACCGCAAGGTCCTCATACATTACCGAGGCATCACTCGCGCGAACCCACCATCTAAATGCATATGAAGACGAGTTCTCCGTAAGCCACGATAGTGCGATCTGGGTCTTTCCACTGCCCGAAAGCCCGGTCAGAATAACCTTCCCAGATCTTTCAAGTATGCCCGATACCGACGACTCAATCTTATCTCGACGAACGACCAAATGGGCCGACAGAGGAAAGTTTCCGCGACCGAAGACTTCAGCGGCGATCGTGCCGTGCTCATTTTCATGATCTATCTTCCACTGATAGATCAATGTCGCTGGGTAGTCATCCGGGTTGTTGTCGATAGTTTTATGATGCACCGGACAGAGAATTATGCAGTTTTCGTAAGTGTCAGCATCGATACTAGAATCATACCTGGCGCCATCAGCGCTATGCGCGTGTATATGAGCTATCTCCCCGATTGTCACCCACTTTGCGCCATCCTTACGAATAAGCGATTCATGACAGTCAGGAAAAGCACAAACTCCTCCCGAACGCGACCACAACACGTTGCAGTCAGGCATAGGCGGGCGGCGACTTGAATCTGACTTTTTCTTAGAGCCATTACCGCCCGTAGGTGACATGGATACTCCTCTCGACTGCGCCGACTTGCCGATACTACCTAGCATCTGACGTCCTCAACGACAGATCGACATCAATGGCGTGTCGCGCCAACCCGGCATACCGAATCTCCCTTAGTTCCAGTGCTCGCTATTTTTTGCGGCGGCGCAATATTACTGCTCGCATAACCGGCTCCAGAAACGGCATGAAGAGCCCCGACAGACCGAACGTAGGTAGAATTTTTGGCATCTCGCTAACCATCTTGTCGAGCTTCTCTTTCGCATCTTGATTAATGATATCTGTATCAATAAGAGGAAATTCTGCATTCGGATCGCGATCACCAGAAACAAGCAGTTCAACCTCCCACGTTTCACCTACTTTCAGTAGCGTCGGTGCGATCTCGACGCAACTGACAGTATCGCGAAGGTGGGCAGAGACACTTCCCACTCCGTACACCTTGAAGATGTTCTTGTGCCCATTCCAGCCAAGCGATCCGTAGATCGGACATTCAAAGTCAATTCGAATCGACTGGCCTGCGTCAAAGTTTCCACTAGATACGTCTTTAGGCCCCACATTTGCCAGCCTCAACGTGACTAAATGAGGGTTATCAATGGACTGCTCTTTATAGACGACCTTTAGGTTGTATCGATCGTTTTCCACCGGAAGGAGACTTGTGAACTTATACTGAAACAAGAGTTTCGCTCTTCGGGTTCCCCAGCGGCGCGTAACTATGATGGTTACAATTATTGCGATAACCGCAGCTATGCTCGAAAAAGTCGCAATGAGGTCGCTCCGGCTCCAGTCGGTCATCGGAGTAGTGTGCACGACCCTGCGACCGGGGGGAACGGCCATATGATCTTGCCAGGTTGGCTGCTCGCTAGCTCTTCAAGACACGGGGAGTTGGTGTCAGGAAGACTGCGCTACTCCAGACAAGCCGTGGTGCGAGTCATGGTGCGAACTGTGGCCGCCTCGTGACTTTATGGCCGCATGGTGCGGGCTTGATGCATACGATAAGTGCTGGTAGACGCCCTTTCTTGCCGCAGGAGGGGCACTTCTAATCCCGAGGTCGCAGGTTCGAATCCTGCCAGGGGCGCTGGAACCAGTGGGTGGAGAGGGTCTGCCGTCACGACGGCAGACCCTCTCCGCGTCTAGACCCCCGCCACCTCGTGTTCTCGCAGCTTCTTCTCGCGCATGGCTTTGACGCTCTCGTGCGCGCCTCGCATCAACTCCGCGTCCAGCCGGCTGTCCTCCAACGCCTCGAAGCACATGAACGGCGCGAGCCTGAGCAGTCTCTTCAGGAAGTCGCGAAGAACCTCACGATCGTTCACGCCGCTGCGCTCCAGCCCGCCCCACACCCGCAGGATCGCCTTGACCAGGTACGGGCTCCCACCCAGCGCTTTGCGGCGGGCGTAGATCTGGTCGAACGCGGCTTCTCCCAGGATCGTCAGCGCCGCGTAGGGCTCCTGCTCGCTCGGGTCGTGGACGAGGTGCGCCCGCCACCACAGCCGGCCGAACACGTGACGGGTGATGTCGGATGCCAGTACGCGGTCAGGTTTCGGGGTCGGATACCGCCAGTAGGCGACATCGGGGAGGAGCACGAGGGAGAGGAACGCCCAGACGTCTCCGGCTGCCGCCTCTGCCGGTACCAGTCCCATCTCGCTGTGCAACATCTCCGCCAGTGCCAGATCGAACCTGGCTCGGGCGGACTGATCGGTCTCACCTGGATAACCCGCCTCCGTGGCCAGTCCGACCACCTTGGCGCGCAATGCGGTGAGGTCTGCTGAGCCGATGCGGTCCCCACCTGTCGCCACGAACACGGCGGAGAGATGGGTCGTGTCATGGCGACCGGTGAGTTCGGGCAACTCCAGATCGCGGTACTCGTTGTAGAGGGCCTTGGCGTGCCAAGGCAGGAGGCGGGGGTACAGGCGGCTCATCACGCCTCCTCGAAGATGCTCACGGCGGCCTGGATCTCGGACGCGAAGAGGCTCGGGGCCTGGTCACGTCGGCGGCGAAGATGCTGAACCGACGTGTTGGGGAAGAGATTGGACAGCAGGTTCTGCAGCGTCGCGCCCAGGCTGTCCTCCGCGTAGTCGCTCTCGTCGCTGAAGTCCGGGTCCGCCAACGCGTGCTCGATCATGGTTCTGGCGATGTCGGCATACGCCGCGGACAGGTACACCTTGTCGATCGCCCTCGGTGACGCCGCGTTCTGGAAGGCGGCCACCACCGCCTTCTTCTGTTCGTTGACGAGCAGGAGCAAGGCACCCATCGTGGCGGTGTTCAGCTCTTCGCTGAGCTGCACGTGCCACGCGGCATCGGTGGGGAGCGGCGTGGGCGCGAAGTCGACCACGGCGATGGGGAACTGCGGTGCGTCGCCCTGGAGGTGCAGAGTGCGCTTGTTCGTCCACAGCACCGAGCCGCCACGGCGTGGAGCCGCGATCGCGCCCGTCTCCTGCGCTTCTGCGAGGACCAGCTGCGTGTCGAGCGTGAGCACGCCTCCCAACTGCGTACCGGACAGTTCGATGTCCAGTACGACGTTGTGCGCTCCTCCTCCGGACAAGGAGACCCTCTGGGCCGTCCCGCGCAGACCTGATCCTGTCGCCGTCCACACGACCACGAGCGAAAGCCGGGCGTCCGGTGACAGCCCAGTCGACGAGTACACGGCGTCCAGGTCGACGTGAACCTCATTCCTGAGACGGAGGCTCATCTGGTAATCCCAGTCCGGCAAGGCCTCCGGCAGATCGACGCCCTCGTCGTCGATGACGAGGACCCACTGCTGTGCTTTGACCGCCTCATCGCCCGGTGTGCGGTACGGAAGTGCCCTGCGACTCACCTCGCCACCTCCGCACGCCTCACCGCGATGCCGATCTCCGTCACCGTGTCAGGCGCGGGAACGACCAGCAGCCGCCAGATGTCCGGGCCTCCGGAGACGACGATCTCGTTCGTGCGATCGAGCAGTCCCCGTTCGCTCTCCCAGCCGAAGAACTCCGGTCGAGCCGCGCCGATGGGCGGATCCGTCTCCCGCACACCGTTGCCCGGCAACAGGATCGACAGCTGGGGCGAGACCTGCTGCGTGCCGGGCACTGGCAAACGGAACTCCTGCACCAGGACCACGTGTCCGTCACGGCTCTCGTAGTAGGGCTCAGCGACGTACTGCACCTTCGGACGCACTGCCGGCGGCTGTGGTCGAGGTGCGGCAGGGAGCGTGCCTGCCAGGGATTCCCAGCCGGTCCGTGCTTCCTGCGCCGACACGTCCGGCAAAGGCCCGGTTCGATCGTCAGGGACCTCATGGCCGCCAGGCTGCCGGTCGCCGTCCCGAACAGGCGCGTCAGGCACAGGGTTCGAGGCCGGCGAGAGAGATTCGGCAACGAACACATCGCGCGCTTCCGTTTCCCACTCGACGTCCTCGTCCTCGGCCGGAGCCATCGGGTTCGCCTTCGGCTTCCCGAACCGGACGCCTCCACCGATGCCCCATGATCCGGTCACCAGGCTGGAGAACTCCCTGCTCGCAGCACCTAGTGGCACCTCCGCGCCAGGCGACTTGACCTTGTCGTTGATCGCGACGAGTGCGTCGAGCTTCTCCTTCAAACGTGTGAAGGCGACCCTCACGAAGGTTTTGTCGCGGCCCTCCAACGATTGCCACGCCCAGGCGTCGTGTGTGGGCGGCTCAGACAAGGCGAACGTCGCGTCCATCTCCTCGGTCACACGGAACACACCGGCATAAGACAGGTACTCCGCGGCCGGTTTCGGACCTTGGTGGTAGGTGACGACGAGTTCAGCGGTTCGCATCAGACAGACGTGGTGAACGGTCTTTTCGATGCCCATCCCGGTGGCGGCCGGTGTGGGTTCCAACGGCAGTGCGGGCCGCTTCTCCAGCCCGAGTCTGCCGAGCACGCGCCTCGGATTGAACGACTCGAGCACCTGGCCCTTCTCCGCCGAGCACATGTTCTCGTAGGCCTCGACGAAGAGGTCGATCGGTCGGGTTTCCCTGGGGTCCGGGACGGTGACCTCAGAACCCTGATGCCGCACGGAGAACGTCATCGGTGGCCGCCCGTCCGCGTGGGACAGCATCTTCGGCCACAGATTCCATAGGATGGCGTCGGCCAGGTAGTTCGTCGCCTCGTGCGGTTCGCGGTCACCGAGTTCGGGGTCGATCACCACGATGCTGGTCCCGGTCTCGCCTGCCTCAAAGGCGCGCAGACCGAGCCTGTAGGCCATCATCTCCGCGTCCGGGCCGGTCAGCGGCTCGACGACATCGGCCTCCCTGTTCCCCCACCAATGACGCCCGGTGTAGCGCGTCGCCTTGGGGCCCTTGCCCTTGACGTGGCTCTGCCAGAGAGCGCACCCGATGAGCCGGGTTTCGAAGCCGCCCTCGACGCGACACCGGGTGTGCACAAGCACAGATCCGGATTTCGCGATCAGGTAGAAGATGCCCTTGCCGAAGCCGTAGGTGCCACCTCCGAGGGCGGTGTCCCGCGGCTCGCCGATGTTGCGCACGAAGGAGACGAAGTCGTGGTCCTGGGTGACCGCGCTGTCCGCACGGGTCGGTCCTCCCAACCCGCTGGTGCCCCGGTCCGAGATCGTCAGGATGTCGATCGTCGACGCCGACAAAGACGCTCTGAGCGGCAGATGTTCGGTCTGAGGCGCGTCCCGCAGGAGTTCCTCACGCCAGACGGGGGCGTGTGCGGCGCCGACCGTCTGGTAGTCGATCCGGTAGTCGACCGTGTGCCCAGGAATCCTTGCGTCCCAACTGTTCTGAGCGGACTCCCGCACCAGAACCGTCAAGAGGTCCAGCTCCGGACGACCGAGCTGGTTGCGGATCCCTTCGGCGGCACTCGCGCCATCGGGCGGGAAGGGCTGCGAGTACCACGCGGCGTTGTTCATCAATTCCCCCGAAGGATCTCGGCCAGGCGATCATCGATCTGCGACTTGTCCAACGGCTGCGTCGCGACGGTGTCCAGGTCAATGGTGTAGTGGACGTCTCTGACGGACTCGGGAATCGCCTCGGAGCGAACGCGCGGGAACGAGTCGTCGATCTCGTACCACCGCTCCTCGTGAACGGTGAACCGAACATCCCGGTAGAGGTCCGCGTCCGCCGGCCGATAGCCCACCATCGCCAACTTGGCGAAGAAACCGCTCTCGTCGTCGGCGAGACGCCGAATCTGGTCGAGCAGATCCGACAGTCCCATGCCCTGCCCCTGCGACCGGGAAAGCCTGAACCACACGAGATCGAGGTCGCCTCCCTCGGGGACCTCCAGCTGCGCGGCACCGTGGACGCGAAATCTGCGCTCCTCCAGAGCCAGCGACGACTTGACCTCGATGGCATGCCCGTCCGCGAGGAAGTCGTGCCGAGCGCCACTAGGTCCGAACCACCAGTCGGTGGCGGTCGGCCACGACTCCAACAGCCTCTTGAGCACGAGGAGCTCGCCGAACAATCCGGCGAGTTGTTCGGGCCCGAGCTCCGAGGACGACTTCTGAAACAAGGACCGCCACCGGTTGAGCACCGAGTACAGCGCCTTCAACGGTCGGTCCGGCTTCGTCTCAACGGTCTGAAGCACGTCCACGCACAGACTCGTGAACACGTCGTTGAGATCGGTTCGCGCACAACACAAATCGGCGTACCGAACGTACGACGCCTCGTCTTCGAGAGGTCGTTCCCTCAGGCGCAGTGCCGATCCGTCTCCGCTCGTCCGCACATGTTGCGTCGAGGACAACGGCACGAGCAGATGGCGGAGTCCTTCATGATCCACGGCCGCGCAGAGACTCCCGCTGTCCGAAACGGACGGAAGTCGGGACGTCCGAAGCCTGTTCGGGGCGGAGGCCACCTCTTGTTCGAGCTTGTTCCAGTGCTCGTCCAACAGGCTTCGGAGATGGTCGGCCATCACCTCTCCTCTTCGTACAGGCTGGTGAGGTCTTCCTCCTCAATGTCGACCTTTGACAGGTCCGCGCTGACGTACGTCCACTTGACGGCGTTGTCCTGACCGCTCGGCTTGGGGAACACCAACCCGACGCCGATGGCGTCCTCTTCCAGGCCAAGCGGATCACGATGCGTCTTCTGAGGTTCGGAGTTCTTGTCGATCGCGTAGAGAACGAGAAGCCCGGTCGACGGCAGCTGGGAACGACGCAGTGCCTCGATCTCTCCCTCGCTCAGGCCGCTCTTGCTCTTGGGCGTCCGCAGGTCGATGGCCGCGTCCCTGCGGCTCATCAAGGTCTTGATGTCGACGGTTCCGTCGGTGACGGCTCCCGGCAGCCGAGCGCGGGTGTTCTGCCCGGTCTCGACACCGGACGCGAACTCGAACGACCTGGTGTCCGGCCTGCCCAACGGGTTACCGACGATCGCGACGTTCCACCGACGCAAGGCCGCGGCCGCGGTCACCCGCTTCTTGATGTAGGCGGAGATCAAGCCCGCGTCGCATTCCTGAGACCTCTCGTGGAACTCGTAGGTCTCCAGGAAGTCCAGAATCCGCTCATGATCGACATCGCGGAACAGGAACCGTCCAGCGGGCACATCGGGATCCTGGAGCGCCCCGTCGGCGATCGAGCCCGCGATGAGACTTCTGGCAGCCTGCTGGTTGTTCAACAACCACTTGGTGTCCGTCTTGAAGTACCTGGTCTGGACGCGCTGCCCCCCGTAGGCGAACTCGGCCTTGACCGCGTCCTTCATCTTCGCCGCCGCGGTGACCCTCAGCTTTGGATGGGTCCTGAGCCGCACAGCGAACTGCAGCGGTGTCTTGTCCTCGACCATGTAGACGTCGACGTCACGCCGCATCTCGTTCTCCACCGTGGCGAGGTGGCGGAACCAGTCGCGAAGCTCGACGGTCATCCAGATCCGGGGCAGATCCGCGTAGCCGTTGCGGTATCCGAACCAACGTCCCATCTGCAGCAGCGTGTCGTATGCCGAGACGGCCCGCACGAAGTAGCTCACCGCGAGGCCTTCGAGAGTGAGGCCACGGGACAACGTGTTCCCGCCGACCGCGATGGCGGTGACCGGTCCACCTTCGTAGTCGAGCCTGTCCTTGCTGCTCGAGTTGTCCATGACGATCCGACAGGACAGGATCGCCTCGGCCAGCATCGGCTCGAGTTCGCTGAACTCCAGCGTGCGCTCACCGAAATCCGCGGCGTCGACCCTTCCGGTCTCCTTCTCCCAGATCTCGCGGAACTCGTCGAGCAGATCACGATCACCTGCTTCGACGGCCTGCAGGCACTTCTCCCGCAGCGCTCGAAGCGGCGGACCGAAGCTGTTGTGCACCGAGGTGTTCACACTCGTGTGGATCAGCATGGTGCAGTGGGCCTTGCCGGTGCCGCGCACACGCCGAGCCGCCGTGGTGAGCCAGAAGTACAGAATCGCCTGACGAAGACTTCCGGAGATCGTGGGCATGAAACCGTCGACGTCCGTCTTCGAGGCTGGCCGAACGAGGTGCACCTCGTCATCGGGCACGTCGCGGATCATGTCGTGCCCGTCGAAGACGTCTTCGGGGTCATCTCCGTCCAACGTGTCCCGACCGAACAGCACCTCGGTCCCGAAGTGCCCCTCCGGTTGGGGGAGGTTGACGATGAAGTCCTTGGGGTAGAGGTCTTCGGGCACCGACGGATCGATCAGGAGGTTCGCGAACGGAGTGGCCGTGTAGCCGACGTACGCGGACTTCGGCAGCCGGTTGAGGATCCGACAGATCAACGGGTTGATCGTGCCCGTCGCGACGGTGGCCTGGTCCGCCTCGTCGTCGATGATCAGCGCGGGACTGTCGCGCAGGTGTTCCTTCGCGGAGGCGAGCCACTGGTCGAACTTCTCCAACACGGCCCGGTTCTTCTTGATGACGCACAGGACATGCTGCTTGTTGGCCGTGGCGAAGTACGCGGTGGCGTTCGCGGGCGGGGAGAAGTCCTTGTCCGGGTCGGTGAGCTGCATCCAACCCGACGGGTTGGGCGTGACCAACTGCTGCTCCAACCGCAACTGCGTCTGCCTGCGCAAACCGTTGTGGATACCCGCCAGCACGATGAACAACTTGTATCCGCGGTCCGCGGCTTTGGCCATGACAGCGGTAAAGTTGGTGGTTTTACCTGATTGAACGTATCCGACGACCAACCCGCGAGTGGAGAACGTCTTTTCCTTCGGATGACTGAGCATCGACACGACCTTGGTCGACGCCGCGTCGAGATTCTCGATCGACGAGTCGGACCACCCGTCTTTGGCCAGCAGGCCCTTGATGGCAGGCCAGCACTTGTCCTTGGGACGGGGCCCGGTGTACCAGGTGAAGCGATTGCCGAGGACGACCGACCTCGGCTCCTCACGCTCCTTGATCTTGATCGTGTCCTGCTCGTGACGATCCCTGACCTGCTGCAACAAGTCTTGACCAACGCTCAGGATCTCCATCTTTTTGATCGCCTCGTCCGGCGTCCCGGACTCGAGCAAATCCAAGAAGACGTCGTACACCTGATCGACCTTGGACGACACAGATCCTCCACCAGTGCGGGCAGAACGCGTTTCCGGAGATGCTTTTGAGCGAATACGCTCCAGACCTCTCGTCTGCCAAGTAACACTTACGATCGCACAAGCCGACCCATTCGTTACTCGAATCGCCACCATCCGGCGGAACTGTCCTCATATGGAGTACGAGTGGACACCGTCCGCGATCTCGCGCCACGCCGGCGAGGCATGGTAGAAGCAACACCCCTTGGCCGGCTAGCATGTGAACACAGGTTCGATCGGCTGGTCGAACCGCCCCGGGTCGCAGTGACCTCACCGGCTACGCAGAGTTGGAGCTCGATGTCCGATCGGTCCAGAGCCAGAGCGAAGACACCACCGCTCAAGGTGATCGATCTGTTCGCGGGGTGTGGTGGTCTGTCCGAGGGGTTCCGCGAGTCGGAACGCTTCACCCCGGTCGCCGCTGTCGAGAAGGACCTCTACGCCGCGGCGACGTATGCGGCCAACTTCGGCGAGGACCACATCTACCAGGGCGACATCGCGGAATGGGTGAAGGGCGATCTGCCCGAGGCCGACGTCGTCGTGGGGGGTCCGCCGTGCCAGGGCTTCTCCAACCTCGGCGCCAAGCGTGAGGACGACGAGCGCAACGACCTGTGGGAACGCTACGTCGACACGCTGCTCAAGGTGAGGCCGAAGGCCTTCCTCCTCGAGAACGTCGACCAGTTCCTGAAGACGAAGCAGTTCGCGGCGCTGCGCAGGCTGACCCAGCGCGATGGCGCACTGAGCGACTACCGCATCGACTTCGGCATCCTCCGGGCCACCGACTACAACTCGTTCCAGCACCGCCGCAGGGCGATCGTGATCGGGACGCACCGCGACATCGAGCAGATCCAGCTCCCGAACGAACAAACCGCGCCTGAGCTGTGGCCAACGGTCAAAGACGCCATCAGCGACCTCGATCAAGCGGTACCCGAGTCGCGGGTCGACCTGCCGTCCGGACGCCAGTACGAGGTCTTCGGCCGCGTGGTCCCCGGCAAGTACACGGCGAGCGAGCTGCACATCACTCGGAACTACCAACAGTTGTCGAAGGACCGGTTCGAAGCGATCCCGGAAGGCGGGAACCGGTTCGACCTCCCCGACCACCTGAAGGCCCCGTGCTGGATCAAGCACACGACCGGGTCAGGCGATGTGATGGGACGGCTGCGATGGGACAAGCCGTCGGTCACGATCCGGACCGAGTTCTTCAAGCCCGAGAAGGGCCGCTACATCCACCCGTCCGAGAACCGCGCGCTGACCCACCACGAGGCCGCCAGACTGCAGGGCTTCCCTGACACCTTCGAGTGGTGCGGCCCCAAGCTCGAGATCGCGCGCCAGATCGGCAACGCGGTACCTGTGCAGTTGGCCCAGTACCTGGCAAGGCACATCGCGAACGGTTTGGCCGACCGACCGGCCGAGTGACCGACATGACCATCGAACGTCCGACGAAGGCGGCGAACGCGGGCGTCCGCCGCAGCATGCAGAGCAACAAGGGCCGCGACACCAAGCCGGAGTTGGCGATCCGCAAGCTGCTGCACGCACGCGGCCTGCGCTATCGCGTCTCCTACCGACCGCTGCCGGGGGTTCGGCGCACGGCGGACATCGTGTTCACGCGCCTCAAGGTTGCCGTGTTCGTCGACGGCTGCTTCTGGCACGGCTGCGAAGAGCACCACACCGTCGCCGCGACCAACGCGAGCTACTGGGCCGAGAAGGTCCGCCGGAATCGCGAGCGCGACCGGGAGACAGATCAACTGCTGCGCGACGCCGGCTGGTTGCCGGTCCGCATCTGGGAACACCAGGACCCCGGCACCGCGGTGGAACACATATCGGCGCTCGTGGGCTCGTATGAGCAGAGCATGCCTTCGAGTGGCCCCTGAATAATCGGGGCGTGGACAAGACTCGGTTGGGCATCGGACTGGTGGTCGTCGTGCTGCTCCTGCAGACGCTGGCGACCCTCGTGTGGGGTGCCGACGCGACGCTGACCGGCATCGCCCTCGCCTTCAACGCCGTGGCCGCGGTGTCGGCGTTTCTGTTCGTGCGGCGGGGTGGGCAGGCGGCCTGGGTGGTGGCCGGGTGGTGTGCCGGGTTCTTCGGGTGGCACGTGCTGGGGCTCGGTGAGCTGGCCGGCTGGTGGACGACCGGGCTGGACTCGGCGTTCGTCGTCGGGGGTGGGTTCCAGGTGTCGGTCGCCTACCAGGCGGTGCTGGCCACGGCTGCCGGGTTTGCCGTGCACCTGTTGTTGCCTCGTCAGCGCCAGGTTTCGGAGACGTAGGCGTCGAAGCTGGTGGCCGGGCGGTTCAGGAGGCGGGCCACGTCGTCGGTCGGGGTGGCCAGGTGGCCGGCGCGCATGGTCTCGAACATGCCGTTCAGCTCGGTGGCGACCTCTTCTGGGGCTCCTTGGGCTAGCAGGGCTTCGCGGTATTCGGCTGGGGTGAGGTTCACCAGTTCGATGTGGCGGTTGGTGGCTGCGGCGATCTTGGCCACCGCGGTGGCGAAGGTGATCGTTTCCGGGCCGGTGAGGTCGTAGGTCTTGGCCTGGTGGTCGTCGGTGGTCAGGGCCAGGGCGGCTACCTCTGCGATGTCCTGGACGTCCACGAACGGTTCCGGGGTGTCGTCGACGGGCAGGGAGAGGCGGCCTGCCTCGATCTCCGGTTGCCAGATCTGCTCGGAGAAGTTCTGGTTGAAGTTGTTGGCTCGCAGGACGGTCCAGGCCAGGTCGCTCTCGCGGACGGCCTTCTCGGCCGCGTGCATGCTCTGGAAGACGTCCGGCGGGGTCTTGTCGAGGCCTCGGCCGGAGAGCAGGACCAGGCGGTGGACGCCGGAGGCCGCTGCCTGCTCGACGAACGAGGCTGCCAGGGACGGGTCTTCCGGGGCGATCAGGTAGATGGCGGTGGTGCCGTGCAGGAACGGCTTCCAGGTCGACTGGTCGTTCCAGTCGAAACCGGTGGCGCGGGAGGCTTTGCGAGGGGTCAGACCGGCGGCTTCGAGGGTGCGGACCACTCGGCGGCCCGTCTTGCCGGTTGCGCCCAGGACCAGGATCTCTGTCATGGCATGAAGCCAACCCGGTCGTCTAAGCAGAGGGCATGGGTGAGAGTTCATCGACGATGTTCGATCGTTCGGGCCGTATCGTGGGAGGCATGGAGCCGTTCGACGAACTGCTGCGCGGGGTGCGCGCGGATGGCGCTGGGGTGCGCCGGACCGAGATCGACGGAACGCGGGTGTTGCCGGGGCTCACGTTGTACGCGGTGGCGTCTGGGGAGATCAGCGTGCGCGGGCAGACGGCGAAGGCCGGGGACATCCTCGTGGTGCAGGAGTCCGTTGCGGCGCAAGGGCGTGCGTCGGTGGTGAGCGGGACGTACGAGGTCAGCACGGCCGTGGCGCGGCGGCTCACGTCGGTGTTGCCGGACGCGTTGGTGGCGCCGGGCGAGGACGGGTGCGCGGAGTTCTACGCCGGTATCGGCACCGATGGGCCGAGTGTCGTGGCGGATCGGTTGCTCGACTGGTTGATGGTGTGCGCGCTCAAGGAGTGGTTCGACCGCGAGCACGGCGACGGGTGGCTGGGCGCTCAGGCGGACGCTGTGGTCGGGCCGGTTCTCAAGGCGATGCACGCGGAGCCTCAACGGGCGTGGACGCTGGCCCTCCTGGCCAAGGAGGCCGGGGTGGCGCGGACGACGCTGGCCGGCAGGTTCGCGAAGCTGGTCGGGGCGCCGCCGCTGACGTACCTCACGGAGTGGCGCATGGCCCTGGCGGCTGACCTGCTGGCCGAGTCGGCGGCGACGGTGGCCTCGGTGGCGCGCAAGGTCGGGTACGCGGACGCGTTCGGGTTCAGCGCCGCGTTCAAACGGGTGCACGGCTTCAGCCCGAGCGCCTGTCGCACCCGGTGCGCCGAGAGCGCGTGACGTCGAGGCAGCACTGGACGAAGTCGGCGGCGGCTTCACCGGCGTCCGGCAGCCATGCCACGGCCACGTCGCTGGGACTCACGCCCGTCACCGGCACGTAGACGACGTCCGGGCGTGCGTAGAAGTGAGGCGTGGACGCCGGAACGAGCGCAATGCCGTAGCCGCCGGCGATCGCGCCGAGGAACTCGTCGGGGTGCTCCGTCACGGCGCCGACGCGGACCTCGCGACCGTCCCTTTCGGACAACGCCAGCCAGTGCTCGCGCCAGGTCCCCTTCAGCGACGGGGCGACGATGACCGGGTCGTCCCACAGCTCGCGGAACGGGATCGACGCGCGCCTGGCCAGCGGATGCGCGGAAGGCAGTGCCACGCAACGGGATTCGCTGAACAACGTCCGCACGCAGAACGTCTCGTCGCCGGGAAAGGGCAGGCGCAGCAACGCGACCGGCACCTCCGCCGCCGCGAGGCCCGCCGACGGATCCGACCACGGCGCCTGCCTCAGGTCTACCCGCCAGCCGGGGTGCAGCCTGCCGAACGCGGCGACGATGTCCTGCGTCGCGTCGTTCGCGGCGCTGGCCAGGAAACCGACGCGCAGGACGCGGGCGGCACTTCGGGTACCGCTCACCGCCGCGTCCCAGCCCGCGAGCACCGGCGGCACGCGCGCGGCGAGGGCGTGGCCGGCGTCGGTCAGCTTCATGCCGGTGCTGGACCGCGTGAACAGCCGCACGCCCAGTTGCGATTCCAGGTGCTTGAGTTGCTTGGTCAGCGATGGTTGTGACACGAAGAGACGGTGCGCCGCGCGCGTGAGGTTGCCCTCCTCGGCGATGGCAGCGAAATATCTCAGCAGCCTCGTGTCCACGTCCATGCGGTCAGGTTATGGAGACCGACATCAACCACAAGTGAGCACACCGGGAACCTTCACGGATATGGCCACCCGTTCGGCGTGCACACCTTGCCGTCCTGCGGGATGAACGTGCCCTGGGACACCCCGTTGGTGATGCGGACGATCTCGTCGTTGGACACGCTGAACGTCTGCTGCATCATCACCGGCGCCGGGCCGCCCGCGACGCCGCACGGCTGGTGGCCCTGCCCGAACGCGTGCCCGACCTCGTGGTTGACCATGTACGTGCGGTAGGCGGTCAGGTCCGGCAGGAACGCGACAGCGCCGCGGATCCAACGGGCAGCGCTGAGGAACACGAAGTTGCCGTCACGGCACGAGACGTCGACCGGGATCTCGAAGCCGCACACGCCCCGTGCGGTCTGCTGGGACGTGAGCCGGACACGGACCGACGCGGCACCGGAGACGCGCTGCACCGAACGCGCGCCACGAGCCGTCCAGCCACGCGGGTCGCCGAGAGTGGCGTCCACGAACGCCGCGAAGGCCTGTTCGTCGACGGTGATGCCGTCCTCGATCTCCACGGCGTAGGTGCGCAACGGACCCGTGCCGACGACCGGTCCGTTTCCCGGAACGACGTGGAACGTGCCCGCGCCCGACACCGGGAACTCGGGGCCGTCCGGCAGGTCCGAACTGGACGCGTAGACGCGGGGTGGTGGTGGCGGAGGCGAGGCGGGCGAGGGCGCGACCTCGACGGGCGTGGCGCTCGACGGCGTGGTGGGAGCGGCCGCGGGGGACGTCTCTCCTGCCAGCTGCGTCGTCGTCAGCATGATCGCGGTCAGCGCGACCGCCGCCAGAGCCAGGTGCACCTTCATGGCGGCAACGCTCGCCGGAACTGATGAAGAACCTGTTTACGTCCCGCTTGACTGTCGTGAAGGCCTGCATACTTCGCACTGTGTGTGCCCACATTCTCGTCGCCGAGGACAACGTTCACCAGGCTGAACTCGTCCGCCGGTACCTCGAGCACGACGGGCATTCCGTGGTGGTCGTCCACGACGGACGGGCGGCGATCGACGAGACGCGGCGCCGCAACCCCGATCTGCTGGTGCTGGACGTGATGATGCCGCTGGTCGACGGCATCGACGTGATGCGCGCGATCCGGACCGAGTCGGACGTGCCGATCGTGCTGCTCACCGCGCGCTCCACTGAGGACGACGTGCTGCTCGGGTTCGACCTGGGCGCGGACGACTACATCACCAAACCGTTCCGGCCACGGCAGATGGTCGCGCGGGTGCGGACGATCCTGCGGCGCACCGGCCGTGCGCGCGAGACGAGCGCCACGGTGCTCAAGGTCGGCGATCTGACCGTCGACCCGATCCGGCACGAGGTGCGCATCAAGGACGAACTGGTGAGCCTCACGCCCGCCGAGTTCCGGTTGCTCGCGAAGATGGCCGCGCAGCCGCAACGGGTGTTCACGCGCGAACAGTTGCTGGAGGACGGGTTCATCACCGCACGCACGGTCGACGTGCACATGATGAAGCTGCGCCGCAAGATCGAGCACGACTCGCGCCGGCCGGAACGACTTCTCACCGTCTACGGCATCGGATACAAGCTCGTATGAAAAGCCTCCTAGTCCGGTTCTTCCTGTTCTCGCTGGTGATCGCGGCCTGCTCGATCGCGGTCACGGCGTGGCTCGCGAGCCAGGCGACGACCGGCGCGATCCGGCAGGAACAGGGCGAGGCGCTCGAAACGGACGCCCAGATCGTCGACGAGCTCGTGGGTTACGCGGCCAAGCACAAGAACTGGGCGGATGCGAAGTCCACAGTGGACGAGATCGCGCGGAAGTACGGCCGCCGAGTGGCACTGACCGATCGCAACGGCAAGAAGCTGTTCGACACCGGCGACCAGAACGCACCCCAGCTGCCCATCACGCCACGGGCTTTGGTGGATCCGTTGAACGTCAACGGAAGGATCGACCCGCGGGCGGTCGGTCCGTTCAAGCTCACCGACGAGGAGTTCCGCACGCTGCACGCCTACGCCGACCAGTTGGAGAGGTGCAACACCTACGTCAAGGTCGTGGACGCGCCCAACGGCCGGCCGCGCCTGTCCAACGACGAACCCGGTCGGCTCTCGATCTGGGACGACTGCCAGGTCGGCGACCGGCTCTACACGCTCACGGTGACGGAGAAGGCCGCGTACGGCCAGCTCCAGGCCCTGTTCACGGAATGCCTGGCCCGGCTCGACCCGGTGACGGCGTCGAGCACGCGAGGCAAGAAACCGGGCCCGGCGACGTTCGACTGGGAGATCACGACCGTCCAGGACGCGTCACCGGAGGTGGTGGGGTGCATGGACAGCTCACGGCGCGAGCAGTTGCGCCCGTTCGTCGCCGAGCCCGTGCAGCTCTTCCTCACCTCACCGACCGGCGCCGAGCCGCAGTCGATCGACCTGTCGACGACCGGCGCCACCCGGATCACGCTGGTGGCACTGGGAATCCTCACGATCGCCGGCTTCGCCTCGTGGGTCACGGCGACGCAGCTGGTGCGGCCGATCCGCGCCCTCACCGCAGCCACCAAACGCACAGCCGAAGGCGATCGCACCGCACGAGTGGACGGCGGCGCGGGCGAGATCGGTGAGCTGGCCAAGTCGTTCAACGCCATGTCCGAGAAGCTCGCCGAGACCGAACGGCAGCGGCAGGCCATGGTCAGCGACGTCGCGCACGAGCTGCGCACGCCGTTGGGCAACATCACCGGCTGGCTGGAGGCGACGCAGGACGGGCTGGCCGAACCGGACCCGCACCTGATCGACATGCTGCTGGAGGAATCCCTTCTGCTGCAACGACTCGTGGACGACCTGCACGACCTCGCCCAGGCCGACGCGGGGACGCTGCGGCTGCACCCCGAACCGATCGCGCTCGACGACGTCGTGGACCAGGTCGTCAACGCGCAGCAGAACCGCGAGATCCTGCTGCGCGCGGAGACCACGCCGGTGCACATCAGCGCGGATCCGGTGCGGCTGCGGCAGGCACTCGGCAACCTCGTCGCGAACGCCGTGCGCTACACACCGCCGGGTGGCGAGGTCGTCGTGAAGCTGTTCCAGTGGCAGGATAGAGCGATCCTGGAGGTCACGGACACCGGCACCGGCATAGCGCCCGGTGACTTGCCGCACGTGTTCGACAGGTTCTGGCGCGCGGACAAGTCCCGCAGCCGCCGCACGGGTGGCAGCGGGCTCGGGCTCGCGATCACGCGGCACCTGGTGGAGGCGCACGGCGGTTCGGTGTCGGTGACGAGCACTCCGGGCGAGGGCTCGACGTTCCGGATCAGCCTCCCTCAGGCATGAGACCCAGCAGGTCCATGTTGATCGTCCCGGCCGCCTGGGCTCCCTGCGCGGCGGCGACGATCACGATGGCCGTGGGATCCGTGACGTTGCCTGCCGCGTAGACGCCGGGCACGCTCGTGCGGCCCTTGGCGTCCGTGCGCACGAACGGGCCTGCCATGGTCTCCGCGGTTTCCGCACCCAACGCGAGCAGGAACTCGTCGCGCGGTTTGACCGGTGCGGAGTAGACGAGCGCGTCGGCCGGGATGCGGTCCGAGCCGGAGATCACCGCGACGAGCCGGTCGTCCTCGACCTCGATGCCGTCGACCGAGGGCACGTGGGTGACGTCGTCCGACCACTGCCGGACCAGCTTGACCTTCATCTCCTCGCCGAACACCGCGAGCTTCTGGTCGCGGACCTCGTAGCCGTGGCAGTACGGGCAGCCGAAGACGTCGCGGCCCCAGCGTTCGCGCAGGTTGTCGGGCACCTCGTCGATCATGCCGGTCGCGAACAGCAGACGCTGGGCGTGCACCGTGCGCTCGGCCAGTTCGACCGCGAACCCGTCGTCGGTCTTGCTCACGCCGCGCACGTCGTCGTTGACGATCTCTCCGCCGTAGCCCTCGACCTCGGCCCGTCCGTGCTTGAGGAGGTCCAACGGCGAGAGGCCGTCGCGAGAGAGGTAGTTGTGCATGTGCGCGGCCGGCGCGTTGCGCGGTTCGGCACCGTCGACCACGAGCACGCTGCGGCGCGCCCTGGTCAGCATCAGAGCGGCGCTCAGTCCGGCCGCTCCCCCACCAATGATCACCACTTCGTATGTCATGACCCAACAGTGCGGTCGACAGCCCAGTTTTGGCAAAGTAAGTTGCTGTTATGGCAACAACCGTGGGGCAACGGCTCGCCGCGCTGCGGGCCGAGCACGAACTGACGCTGGCGTCGTTGTCCGAGATGACGGGCATCTCGAAGTCGACGCTGTCACGGCTGGAGACCGACCAGCGCAAGCCGACGCTGGAGCTGCTGCTGCCGTTGTCGCGGACCTACCAGGTGACGCTGGACGACCTGGTCGGCGCGCCGGAGGTGGGCGACCCGCGCGTGCAGATGAAGCCGCGCGAGCTCGACCACGGCCGCGTCGGCATCCCGCTGACCAGGTCGATCGGCCCGCTGCAGGCGTGGAAGATGATCCTCTCCGACGCCGAGCTGCACGAACCGCGCGTGCACGAGGGCTACGAGTGGTTCTACGTGCTGAGCGGGCAGGTCCGGCTGCGGATCGGCGACAAGGAGGTCGTGCTGCGCGCGGGCGAGGTGGCCGAGTTCGACTGTCGCCAGCCGCACGCGCTGAGCAGCGCCGACGGGCGGCCGGCCGAGATCATCAGCCTGTTCGGCAAGCAGGGGGAACGCATCCACACCCGCGCGGCGCCGCCCAACAGGTCATAGTGGAGGCATGTGCCGAAACATCCGGGTGCTCCACAACTTCGAACCGCCCGCCACGTCCGACGAGGTGCACGCCGCCGCGCTGCAGTACGTGCGGAAGGTGGGCGGCGCGGCCAAACCGTCCGCGGCGAACCAGGCCGCGTACGACAAGGCGGTCGCGGCTGTAGCCGCGGCGACGCGGGAATTGCTCGACGCGCTGGTGACGACCGCGCCGCCCAAGGACCGCGAGGTCGAGGCGGCCAAGGCGAAGGCCAGGTCCGCGGAGCGCTACGGACGCTAGCGCGCGACGCGCGTGTCGAGGTACATGCAGATCAGCTTGGCCGCGACGCCCGCGGAGCCGACGATGAAGGCCTGGTCAGGGCCGAGCGTGACAGCGATGGCCCACAGCAGCAGTGCGATCAGCACGAGGATGACCGTCACCTGCGCCGCGTGCGGCCAGGTGCCGGGGTGGGTCAGCCACCCCGCAGACAGCCGTGGCTGCGGAACCTCCACGTCACCCGCTCTATCGGGTGAACGCTCCGCCTTTACCGCCATCGTGCTCCCTCGCCGTGATTCCTCCTGATGAACCCATTCTGCTGAGTTGATCTTCTACGGAGTGTTACTTCCGCCGGTCATGCGGTGAGCGTTGGGTGAGCGTCGGCGAACGGCAGACGAACGGTCATCCCCGTGATCGGTTGCCGGTCCGTCACCGTCCGTTTACCGATTGCGATCCAGGTCGCAACTCTATGTGTCACCTACACGGGTGACAGTTCGACGCTCAGTGAACAACTACGCCGTTCGGAGCAGCGCCGTTTTTGTCAGACCCCTCGGATAACGTCAGGTGAAGCTCGCGGTACGAGGGGAGAAAACGTTGCCGGACAACAACGTCAGCGTCACCGCACTGTCGTTCACCGAGTACGTCATGAGCGGTCAGCGTGGACGCATCAACATCGTGTCGGAACAGCGGGGGATGTACCTGGCCTCCGATACCAGGGTGTGCGGGTTCTACAACCCGATCCGCGACGCCATGCGACGAGCGGTCAACTCGACGGAGCCGGAGATCGAGCTCAAGAAGGCGATCATGAACGCCAACCGCACGGGCCAGCCGCGGGCGTTCGAGGAGATCGCCGACGGCTTCCTGCCCTGGCTCGCGTCGTTCAAGGCGACCGGGGTGCCGGTGGAGGGCGCCGCCTACCGCGCCGGTGAGCTGACCTTGAAGGTGCGGCCGCACCTGGGGCTGCGCAAGAAGGACGGCACGACGTACGCGGTGCTCGTGCACGCCAAGGAACTGCCGCTGACCAGGGAGGCGGCCAACGTCGGGCTGCGGATCCTGCAGCACACGGTCGCGGACACGCTGCCCGGCGCGATCCCGCTCGTGCTCGACGTGCGGCGCGGCAAGGCGTACCAGATGCCGGCGCGCACGAACCTCGGGAAGCTCGACGTGCTGATCGCGGCCGAGGCCATGGGGTACGTGACGCACTGGAAGCTGTCCGGCCTGTTCGAGTCCGTCCAGGTCGGCTAGGGGGAAGGGAGTTGCGGCCCGCGGGGGGGCGGGCCGCAACGTCGACGCAGAAGCCGGTAGCGCTGCCGGCTGCTGGGCCAGGGCAGGCACCCCGGCGTGTTCTGGGCACAACCTGCCTGTACGGGTTGCTCGTTCAAAACACAGTGTTTCCCGGTGACTACGAGGAACTGCTTTCGGCGTTCGGCAGCGGTGTCTTCGATCATGTCGTTGGCGCACCGGCACGGACGACCCGGACCGGTGGAGGATCACCTGGCGCGACGCCGAGTTCTCCGAGCGGGAGAGCTACGACAGGCCGCCACCGCGTTCCTCTTCGAGCTGCTCACCGGCAAGATCCGGAGCAGGCTCATCGAGTTCACGCCGGCTCGCAACCCCGGTTTCCGGCCTGCCTAACAGGTCTTGAGCAGCCCGGCCAGGGCGTCGTACTCGGCCTGGTCCACGGTCAGCTTGTAGCTGATCTTCACCGAGATCCAGTGCTGCGCGTACGTGCACCCGTACGTCGCGACCGGCGGCTTCCACTTCGCCGGGTCCTGGTCGCCCTTGGAACGGTTGGACTTCGCGGTCACCGCCAGCAGCTGGATGCCGCCGAGGTCGTTGGCGAACGCCTTGCGCTCGTCGTCGGTCCACTTGTCGGCGCCGGAGCGCCAGGCTTCGGCGAGCGGCACGGTGTGGTCGATGTCGACCTCGCCGGCCTCCTTGATCACCACGCCGTCGTAGGCGCTGTTCCAGGTGCCGGAGACCGCCTTGCAGTCCTTGTCGGTCTTCACGTCCGCGCCCTGCTTCTGCAGCACGATCTCCCTGGTGTCACAGGAGTTTCCCTGCGAGGCCCAGTGCGGGAAGCGATCACGGCTGTAGCCGGCCATCTTGCCCTCGGGCGCGATCTTCAACGCGGCGAGGTCCGACGAACCGGTCGGAACGGGCGCGGGGGTGTTGGGCGGATTCTCCTGGGACGACTGGAGATTCGTGAGGTACCAACCCACTGCCACGAGCAGCACGAAGACCACCAGTGACGTCACCGCCGCGCGATTCATGCGGCAATGATCGACCATGCGGATCACGGACCGGTCACCCGGCCCGCGATCCGCGTGTCGCCACTACGGACGAGAGGTGAGGTAACCGCCCATGTGCTTGAAGTACTCGTGCGCCTTGAGCTCGGTGCCATCGGCGGTACGAACCTTCTTGACCAGCAACGCCTTGCTCTTGCCGCGCCTCGCCTCGGCTCCGGCGACGATGGTCACGCCGTCGCCCTCGCGGTAGAAGATCCGGCCGGGAGTGCCGCCGTAGACCTCGGCGGACACGTCGGCCTCGATGATCTCGAGGCGCTGACCGCGGTGGAAGCAGTACGCGCTCGGGTACGGCGCACACTGCGCGCGCACCAGCCGGTCCAGTTCCTCGGCGGTCCAGGTGAAGTCGATCCGGAGGTCTTCCTCGGCGCGCTTGTGGAAGAACGAGGCCTGCGAACGGTCCTGCTTCTGGAATTCCGTGCGGCCGGACGCGATCTCGGCGAGGCCGTCGACGGTGATCGGGCCGAACAGCTCCAGCGTCTTCTCGAAGAGGACCGCGGTCGTGTCGCGCGGGCCGACCGGAACCGAGCGCTGCAGCACGATGTCGCCGGCGTCGAGCGTGTCGTCCATCATGTGCGCCGTCACGCCGACCTCCTTCTCGTCGTTGAGAAGCGCCCAGATCAACGGCGAGAAGCCCGCGTACTTCGGCAGCAACGAGTCGTGCACGTTCAACGTGCCGTGCTTGGGCAGCGCGAAGACCTGCGGCGGGATCCAGGTCCGCCAGTTGCAGGCGACGATCACGTCCGGCTCGGCGGCCTTGAGCGCGTCGAGCAGTTCCTGGTCCTCCGGGCGTTCGCGGACGAGGACCTCGACGCCGTTCTCGCGGGCCAGTTCCTCGACCGAATCGCTCCAGACCTTCTCGTACGCGCCCTCACCCTTGGGGTGGGTCACCACCAGGACGACCTCGTGCTCGGACGCCAAAAGTGCCTGCAGGGTGCGATGACCCCAGGTCTGGAACCCGAACATGACGACCCTCATGGGGGTGTCCTCCTTCACGTGGTTGCGATACGGTCAGGCTAACCTAACTGACGGCTTGCGGAGATAGCTTAGGCTGCCCTAAGTTCGGTGCTCATGCATCCGATCTACGACATCGTCGGTATCGGGTTCGGTCCCTCGAACCTGGCGCTCGCCATCGCTCTGACCGAGCACAACGAGCAGGCCGAAACCCCTGTCACCGCGGTGTTCCTGGAACGCCAGCAGGCGTTCGGCTGGCATCGGGGCATGCTCCTTGACGACGCCACCATGCAGGTCTCGTTCCTCAAGGACCTGGTCACCATGCGGAACCCGACCAGTCGTTTCTCGTTCCTGTGCTACCTCCAGGACCGCGGCCGGCTGATCGACTTCGTCAACCACAAGAACCTGTTCCCGCTGCGCGTCGAGTTCCACGACTACTTCGAGTGGGCCGCGGCCCAGGTCGACGACGTGGTGGCCTACGGCGCCGAAGCCGTTGGCGTGGAAGCGATCCACGACGACCTGTTCGAGGTGACAACGGCCACGGGTGACGTGTACCACGCCCGCAACCTCGTCTTCGCCACCGGACTGCGCCCGGCCGTGCCCGAGGGCATCGCGCTCTCGGACCGCGTGTGGCACAACAGCGAGTTCCTCCACCGCGTCGGCTCGTTGAAGAACCCGAAGCGTTGCGTCGTCGTGGGCGCCGGGCAGAGCGCCGCGGAGGCCGTGGCGTACCTGCACCGCGAGTTCCCCGGCGCCGAGGTGTGCTCGGTGTTCTCCCGCTACGGCTACAGCCCCGCGGACGACAGCTCGTTCGCGAACCGGATCTTCGACCCCGAGGCCGTCGACCACTACTACGACGCCCCGGACGCCGTGAAGCAGCGGTTGATGGACTACCACCGCAACACCAACTACTCCGTGGTCGACATCGACCTGATCACGCAGCTCTACCGCACCGAGTACCAGGAGAAGGTGCTGGGCACCGAGCGCCTGAAGATGATGAAGATGACGCGGCTCGTCGCGGTCGAGGAGTCCGCGGACGGCGCGCGTGCGGTGATCCAGTCACTCGTCACCGGCGAGCAGGAGTTCCTCGACACCGACCTCGTGCTGCTCGCGACGGGTTACGGCGAGGCGGCGCCGGTCCTCGGTTCGCTGAACGAGACCTGCGCACGGGACGAGGCCGGCCGTCTGGTCGTCGGCCGCGACTACCGCGTGCGGACGTCCTTGCGTGGCGGCGTCTACCTGCAGGGCGGCACCGAGCACTCGCACGGCATCACGTCGTCGCTCCTGTCCAACGTCGCGGTGCGCTCGGGTGAGATCCTGGCGTCCGTGCTGACCAACACCCCAGTGCCGGTCCTCGCGACCGCGTGAAACTGGATCTCAAGCTGACGGGCTGCCGGGCCATCACGATGGACCCGGCACGCCCCGCCGCGCACACGATCGGCATCTGGCAGGGCCGCATCGCCGGGCTGGACGAGCAGGTCGAGAACCTGCCCGCGGCCGAGACCGTCGACCTCGGCAACGCCGTGGTGCTGCCCGGTTTCATCGACGCCCACACGCACCTGGCGTGGAACGGCCGCCGCACCACCGACATCACCGGCCTGACGACGGTCGCCCAGATCCTCGACCGCCTCACCACCACATCCGGCACGGGCTGGATCGAGGCGTCCGGCTACGACCGCCGGATCATGGACCGCCCGCTCACCGCGCTGGACCTCGACCGGATCAGCGACGGCAGGCCCGTGTACGTCGCCGACCTGTCCGGCCACGCGTGCGTCGTGAACTCCTTGGTGCTCAAGCAACTCCCGGAGATCACCAGCGACGGCTGGCTGACCGAGAACGAACAGCTGGCCGCGCGGACGTTGCGACTGCCGTACTCACTCGACGAGATCACCGCCGAACTGCACACGAGCGCTCAGCAAGTGCTGTCCGAGGGCGTCACCATGTGCGCGGAGGCGGGCATCGGCGCGGGCCTGATCGCCAGCAGCCCAGTAGAAGCAGCCGCCTACCAACGCGCCCAGCTCCCGATCCGCGTACAGCTGATGGTGTCCGCCCACGTCCTGCACGACGTCACCGCCGACCAGAACGACAGAATCCCCCGCGCGATCGACCTGGGCCTGCACACCGGTTTCGGCAGCGACATGCTGTCGTTGGGCGCCCTGAAGCTGTGGACCGACGGCGGCATGATGGCGCGCACGGCCGCGTTGTCCGAGCCGTACCAAGGCAGCGACAGCTCGGGCCAGCTCGCCGAGTCCGAGGAGTTCATGCGGGCGGCGATCATCGACGGCCACCACGCCGGCTGGCAGCTCGCGATTCACGCGATCGGCGACCGAGCGATCGACTTCACCTTGGACGCGGTCCAAGAAGCGCAACGCCAACGCCCCCGCCCGAACGCCAGACACCGCATCGAACACTGCGGTCTCGTTCGCCCCGAACAACTCGACCGGATCGCGACCCTGGGCATGGTCCCCGTGATCCAGCCGACGTTCCTCCACGCGTATGGCGATGACTACAGCGAGATCATGGGTGAGACGCGAGCACCGTGGATGTACCGCGGCCGCTCGTTCCTGGACCACGGCATCACCGTCGCGGGGAGCTCGGACCGCCCGGTCGCGGACGGAGCCCCGTTGCGCGCCATCGAGTTCATGGTGCACCGGCGGTCGTCCAGCGGCCGCGCGATCGGACCGGCCGAGGCGATCACCGTCGAGGAGGCGATCCACGCGTACACGCTCGGCGGCGCCTACGCGTGCCACAAAGAGGACTCACTGGGCAGCCTCACGCCGGGCAAACTCGCGGACCTCGTGGTGCTCGGCGACGACCCGCGCACGAGCGACGCGATCGCGGAGATCCCGGTGCTCGCCACCATGGTCGGCGGCTCGTTCAGCTTTCGGCGAGCTTCTTGATCGCGGCCAGTCGCTGGTCCCACTGGGAGGCGAGCGAGGACATCCACGTGGCGGTGGCGTCGAGCGCGCCGGACCGGACGGAGAAGTTGTTCTCCCGGCCCACGCGCACGGACGCCACCAGCTCGGCCTTCTCCAGCACGACCAGGTGCTTCACGATGGCCTGACGGCTCACCGGCAACTCACCGGCGAGCGTCGACGCCGACACGGGCCCCTTGGCCGCCACGAGGTCGAGCACCCGCCGTCGCATCGGATCCGCGAGCGCGGCCAGCACGTCGTCGACCTGACTCACCAGCACACCCCTTCTGCAACCCGTCGGTTGCAGAACAGGCTACTGCAGGCGGAAGGTCGCGGCCAACGTCGTGAGGCGGTCGATGATGTCCGCGTAGACGTTCGTGCGGCGAACCCAGTTCTCACTGCCGGACGCGGCGGACGGCGGCGCACCGAGCGGCGTGACGGCGTCCGTGACGCCGTACTCCAGCCGGTACGCGAGCACCGCGATCGCCGACTCGAGCCAGAACGACGGGTCCGGCGTGGGAATCTCCCCAAGCCCGACCCGGAACCACACGGGCATGCGCGCGTACTGCCCGAGCGCCTCGGAGATGCGCCGCTCGGCCGCGTCCTTGATCTCGCCGCGAGCCTTGTCCCCGGCCAGCACGGCCTCGGTGCGCCACTCCTCCCCCACGGCGTCCTCATCGGCCTCCAGCCGCTCGGCCGCCCGCTGCGCACTGGCCTCGTTCGCGTTGATCAGCCATTCCATCTGGCGAACCTCGTGCGACAACGCGTCCCGCTCGAACCGCGGCACCCGCCCACCGTCCAGTTTGGACCGGGCCTCGTCCCGCCGAGCCTTGAGCCCGTCGAACTCCAGCACCTCGGCCCTGAGGTCGACCCGCGCCGGATCAGCGAGGATCTCCTGCTCGGCGTCCCACGCCTTCCGCAACGCCTCGACCAGCGGCTCGATCTCCCCCGCGACCGCGTCAAGATCGACGAGCGGCCCGTCGCCGGCACCGGACAACCGCCGCTCCAGCACAGTCAACCGAGCCGTCACGCGCTCCAGTTCCGCGGACAGCTGACCGACATGGCTGATCAACGTGGCGACCTGCGGCTCGACCACGTCAAGCCGTTCCTTCTCCGTGGGCACGCGACCAGCGAACCGGACACCGAGGACGCGCAACAGCGGGTACCCGACGAATACACGCATTAGAGGAGCGGTTCCGCCCGGCCGTGGCAGCCACCCTCACGCACCGTCACAACACTGGGTGAACCCGGACAAAACGAGGTATTAATAGAAAATGGCGACCTCCGTTACTGAGACCGAACGCAAGTACGAGGCACCATCGGACGCGAGTCTGCCGGACCTCACAGAGATCACCGGCGTGGCGACCGGCCCGGAAGAGTTCGACCTCGAAGCCACCTACTTCGACACCGACGACTACCGCCTGGCCCGCGCCGGCGTGACCCTGCGCAGGCGCGTGGGCGGCAACGACGAGGGCTGGCACCTCAAACTCCCAGCAGGCGAAGACTCGAGGCAAGAACTCCGAGTCCCCCTGGGCAAAGCCGTGAAGAAGCCCCCGAAGGACCTCTCCTCCTTGGTGCGGGCCCACACCAGAGGCCAAACCCTCACCCCAGTGGCCGAAATCCGCACCAACCGCCGCCGCTGGCAACTGACCAACAACACCGGCGACATGCTCGCCGAGGTGGTCGACGACGTCGTCACCGCCCAAACCATGGGCTCCTCGACGACAACCACCTCGTGGCGAGAAATCGAAGTAGAGCTGGGCGAAAGCGGCGACCGCAAACTCCTCGACACCGTAGAACGCCACCTGGGCGACGCGGGCATAGTCCCGTCTTCGTCAAAATCCAAGCTCTCCCAGGTGATCGGCGTAAAACGAGACCAGGGCCCCACCCTGGGCAAAAAACCAACAGCAGGCGACGTCCTGCTCGCCTACCTGTACGACCAACGCGCCGCGCTCCAAAACCAGGACCCCCGAGTCCGCCGCAACGAGGACGACGCAGTCCACCAACTCCGAGTGGCCACCCGCCGAATGCGCTCAGCACTACAAGCCTTCGGCAAGATCGTCGACCGCGAAGAAACCCGCACCCTCACCGACGAACTCAAGTGGCTGGCCACAGTCCTGGGAACCTCACGGGACCTGGAAGTACTCCGCACGCGCTTCGAGAACGCCCTCCACGCCCTCCCACCAGAACTGGCACTAGGCGACGTAGCGGCACGAATGACCCGCTACTTCGCCCCGCTGGAAGCCAAGGCGCACAAGGACTCCGTAGCAGCGCTAGACAGCGAGCGCTACTTCACCCTCCTCAACACCATCGACACCCTGCTGACCACACCGCCACTAACCCCCTTGGCGTCAGGCAAGGCAAAGGAAGTCCTCCCACGCCTGGTGGAAAAGGCCCGCCACCGCCTGGACGTCCGCGTAGAGGAAGCCCTGAAGGTCAACGACAGCGACGAACCGCTGCACGAGGCCCGCAAGGCAGCAAAACGCCTCCGCTACTCGGCAGAAGTAGCCGAGCCCGCACTGGGCAAGCACGCCAAGGCCCTCCGCAAGCGAGCAAAGGACGTCCAAACCCTCCTGGGCGACCACCAGGACTCAGTGGTCGCACGCCCAGTCCTACTAGAGCTGGGCAGGGGCGACGAAAACGGCTTCACCTTCGGCCTCCTGTACGGCCAAGAAGTAGAGCTGGCCCACAAAACAGAAGCAGCACTCCCAGCCCTATGGCACAAGCTGAGCAAGGAACACCTCTAGGAGCCCCACCCAACGCGATGCCGAAGGCGAGCCGTCCTTAGCAAACGGGCTGGGCGGTGGGTCCCGTCACGAGTCGCGCCACAGCTCTTGCTGCACCTGAGGGGTGAGGTCAAGTCGACACGCTTTTCGTCGACTTGACCTCACCCACACGTGGGGCCCCCGCTTTGTGCGGCTCGGGGCGGGGGCCACCGCCAACGCGACCCTCATAACAGCCGGCAGC
>NZ_JBIVPX010000013.1:0-210741 GCF_044754905.1 Lentzea sp. NPDC092896 | reverse complement strand
CAAAGGAACTACCTCGACGAGGAGGTAATTCATATATTACTGGCTGTGTTTCGGCACGCTGTTGAGTTCTCAAAGAACACGCGCACACCGCAGCTCATCTCCGAGGAGAGTCACTTCCGGGGCTGTGTCAGGCTTAGAAGTCTTTCGCCGCACTCCGTTCCGGCTGTGTTTCCCGGCCCGTTCCGTGCTGGCATGGAGAAATTTACACGGGCGCCCCAGGAGATCCAAATCGGGGGTCACTAACGGCGTAACCGCAGGTCAGACACTACGCGGACGGCCCAAACCCGCCAAGATCGACGCACAGTGTGACCGGGGCCACGCCGACAATCTTGGATCCGGCATCAGCGGGGTGCGGCCGGCAGGTGCACGGAGACCGACAGACCACCGGTCGGCACGGCCACTGCCTGCGCAAACCCGCCATGCGCGGCCACCGCGGCACGCACGATCGAGAGCCCGAGCCCCGTGCCGGACTGACTGGTCCGGTCCTTCCCCCCGCGGCGGAACGGCTCGAACAGCTCCTCCACGCGGTCAGGGGGGATCAGCTGACCCGACGACGACACCCGCAGCACCGACCACTGCGGCCCCGTCTCCACCACGGTCTCGATCCATCCGCCGACGTGGTTGTGCCGGATGGCGTTCTCCAGCAGGTTGCCGGCGATGCGCTCCAGCAACGCGGGATCCCCGACCGCCAGCGCCGGCACGCACCGGAACACCGCGCGCAGGTTGCGTGCCTCGGCCTCGGCCCGTGTCGCCTTCCACGCGGACTCGACCACCGCCGACAGGTCGACCGGCTCACGAACAGCGAGCCCGAGGCCGTCCGTGCGCGCGAGCAGCAGCAGCGCCGACACCAACTGTTCGGCACGCTCCCCCGCCGCGCGCACGACACCGGCCATGCGTCGCAGCTCTTCCACGTCAGCGTCCGGATCGGACAGAGTCACGTCGAGCTCTGTGCGCACCACCGAGAGAGGAGTGCGCAGTTCGTGCGATGCGTTCGCCACGAACCGGCGCTGCGAGTCGAAGGCCGCTTCCAGCCGGTCGAGCATGGAGTCGAACGTGTCCGCGAGCTCCGCGACCTCGTCACGCGGGCCCTCCATCCGCAACCGCGACCCCAGCGACTCCGCCGACAACCGGCGGGCGGCACCCGTCACGTCGTGCAGAGGCTTCAGGACACGGCCGGTGAACGTCCACGCCAGGACAGCAGCAGCTACGACCATGCACGCGAACGCGATCAACCCGGCGCGCAGCAGGTCCTCACGCGCGGTGGCCGTCAACGCGTCGGTCAGCACCTTCACGGTGACGTTGACCCCGTCCACCGTGACCTGGGTGTCGGAGGGGAACGACGGTGACGAGTCGAAGACCCGCCCGACCAGCGTCCAGCCGAGGAAGAGCAGGACAGCACTCACCACGGCGACGAGCGCGGTGGTGAGCAGCGTGATCCGGAGACGCAGTCCTGGCCCGCGTCGTCGCACAGGTCAGTCCTCTGCAGAGCCGTTCGAGGCACTGGGGACCCGATAGCCCGAGCCCACGACGGTGTCGATGATGCCCGGCTCGCCCAGCTTCTTGCGCAACGTCATCACGGTGACGCGCACGGTCGTGGTGAACGGATCGGCGTTCTCGTCCCACACACGCTCAAGCAGCTCTTCACTGCTGACGACCGACCCCTTGGCCGCGAGCAGCACTTCGAGGACCCCGAACTCCTTGCGGGTCAGCTCGATCGGCTGCCCGCCGCGCGACACGGTGCGCCGCGCCGGGTCCAGTTCCACGTCCTGAGCGGCGAGCACGGGCGGCGTCGCCGGGGTCGCCCGTCGGGCCAGCGCCCGCACCCGCGCGACCAGTTCGGGGAACGCGAACGGCTTCGCGAGGTAGTCGTCCGCGCCGAGCGACAGGCCGGACACGCGGTCCTCGATGGACCCGCTCGCCGTCAGCATCATGACCCTGGTGAGCGCGCCGGAGCTGAGGATCTCCTTGCACAGCTCGTCGCCTGACATCCCGGGGAGGTCGCGGTCGAGCACGACCACGTCGTACCGCGTGACGGTCGACTTCTCGTGCCCGGTCTCGCCGTCATAGGCGACGTCCACGGCCATGCCTTCGCGCCTCAGGCCGCGAGCGATCGCGTCGGCCAGAGGCGCCTCGTCCTCGACTACCAGAATCCGCACGCCTCAAAGGTGCCACATTCACCTGAGAAGGCGCTTAACGACACCTTCACAAGCTGTTTTGACCACGTCCGGACGCACGACGACCCCGGTCGCCAGGCGGCCGGGGTCGTCGTGTTCAGCCGAACTACTTCTCCGCGGGAGCGTCGATCTCGACGGGCAGGCATTCCAGGCGAGCGGCCCACTCCGTCACGCGCCGTGCGACGTCCTGCGCGGTGATGCCGCACAACGCCAGCACCTCGCCACGGTCACCGTGGTCGTGGAAGCGTTGCGGCAGAGCGATGTCGCGCAACGGCACCTCGACGTCGGCATCGCGCAGCGCGGCCGCGAGAGAGGAACCGAAGCCACCGTGGCGGCCACCGTCCTCGACCGTCACGACGAGCTTGTGCGACGCGGCCATCTCCACGAGGTCCACCGACATCGGGTAGATCCACCGCGGGTCGACGACCGTCACGCCGATGCCCTGGTCCTCCAGCCGTTGCGCGGCCTCGAGACCAAGCCCGCCCAACGCGCCTACGGTCACCAGCAGAACGTCGTTGCCCGAGCGCCGAAGCACGTCCACGGAACCCACGCGCTCCAACGCGGGCAGGTCCGGGCCGACCGAGGCCTTCGGGTAGCGGATCACCGACGGCGCGTCCGAGATCGCCACGGCCTCACGCAGCTCCTCGACCAGCGTGCCGGCGTCACGCGGCGCCGCCACGTGGACGCCGGGGATGACGCCGAGGATCGACATGTCCCACATGCCGTGGTGCGACGCGCCGTCCGGGCCGGTGACACCGGCACGGTCCAGCACGACCGTCACGCCCTGCTTGTGCAGCGCGACGTCCATCAGCAACTGGTCGAACGCGCGGTTGAGGAACGTCGCGTAGACGGCCACGACCGGATGCAGACCACCGATCGCCAGCCCGGCGGCGGAGGTCAGCGCGTGCTGCTCGGCGATGCCGACGTCGAAGAACCGCTCCGGGTACGCCTTGGCGAACGGGTCGAGGCCGGTCGGCCCCTGCATCGCGGCGGTGATCGCCACGATGTCGGAACGCTCGCGGCCGACCTGCACCAACGCGTCGGAGAACACGTGCGTCCAGGTCCGGCTGGACGGTTTGACGTCCTCGCCGGTGATCGGGTCGATGACGCCGGTGGCGTGCATCTGGTCGGCCTCGTGGTTCTCGGCCGGCGCGAACCCCATGCCCTTGCGGGTGACCGCGTGCACGATCACCGGGCCGCCGAACGACTTCGCGCGCTGCAGTGCGGACTCCAGCGTCGCGATGTCGTGGCCGTCGACCGGGCCGATGTACTTGAGGCCGAGGTCCTCGAACATCGCCTGCGGCGCCAGCGCGTCCTTGATGCCGCGCTTGGCGGCGTGCAGCGCGGCGTAGAGGGGCTTGCCGAAGAACGGCGTCTGCTGCAGCGCGCTCTTGCCCTTCTCCAGCACGCGCTCGTAGCCGGGGCGCAGGCGCAGGGACGACAGGTGGTCCGCGAGACCACCGATCGTCGGCGAGTAGGAGCGGCCGTTGTCGTTGACGACGATCACGACGGGACGGGTCTTGTCCGCCGCGATGTTGTTCAACGCCTCCCAGCACATGCCGCCGGTCAGCGCGCCGTCACCGACGACCGCGACCACGTGGCC
Source organism: Lentzea sp. NPDC092896 (assembly GCF_044754905.1). Taxonomy (NCBI): domain Bacteria; kingdom Bacillati; phylum Actinomycetota; class Actinomycetes; order Pseudonocardiales; family Pseudonocardiaceae; genus Lentzea; species Lentzea sp. NPDC092896. The sequence continues at coordinate 206,964 of NZ_JBIVPX010000013.1, read as the reverse complement.
GTGAGCGCCGTTGATCTGCTTCGCCTTCGCCAGGCCGTCGGCGTAGGACAGTGCCGTCGAGGCGTGCGAGCTCTCCTGCACGTCGTGCTCGGACTCCGACCGCGACGGGTAGCCCGACATCCCGCCCTGCTTGCGCAGCCGGTCGAAGCCGTCGCGGCGGCCCGTGACGATCTTGTGGACGTACGACTGGTGACCGGTGTCGAACACGATCGGGTCCTGCGGCGAGTCGAAGACCCGGTGCAGTGCCACGGTCAGCTCGACGACACCCAGGTTCGGGCCCAGGTGCCCGCCCGTCTTGGACACCTTGTCGACCAGGAAACGCCGGATCTCCTCACACAGGCGCGACAGCTGCGCCTCGTCCATCCGTTTCAGATCAGCTGGTCCGTGCACGGACTCCAGCAGGGTCACCACGCCCACCTCACTCCTGAAGACTTCGGCTCAGTCTACGGAGACGCGACTGAGACGCTGCCTCAGCTCGTCTCAGGCACGAGCAGGGCGATGCACTCCACGTGATGGGTCATGGGGAACGCGTCGAACGCCCGCAACTCCGCGAGCCGGTACCCCTGAACTGTGAATTCGGCCAGGTCGCGGGCCAGGGCGGCGGGGTCGCAGGCGACGTAGACGACCCGCTGCGGACGGCGTCGTGCGACTTCAGCCACAACGACCTTGCCCGCACCCTTGCGAGGGGGGTCCAGCACCACGACGTGAGGGTTCTCGACGGGCAGTTTGCGCGTCACGGCGAGCTCGACCTTGTCCGCCACCCACTCCACCTGGGACATGCGGCGGAGGTTGCGCCGGCCGTCCTCCACGGCACCGGGGAAAGACTCCACGACCAGCACGGATCCGTTTTCGCCGACCTGCCGTCCGAGCACGGACGCGAACAGCCCCGCACCGCCGTAGAGGTCCCACGCGCGTTGCCCCGGCTCGGCCGCGGCCCACTCCCCCACGACGGACGCGAACGTGTCCGCGGCGGCCGGGTGGACCTGCCAGAAACCATCCGCCGAAACTCGCCACTTTCGTTGGGCGGCGGTCTCGACGGCCGTACCGGTTCCGGCGCGTCGCGTGGTGTGTCGGCCACGCACCTCACCCACATGACGGTTGCCGTCACCGTCCTGGACGATCGTGAGCTCCTGTGCCCGCCACTTTCGGTCGGTCACCGCCTCGACCATGCCCGGCTTGGAGATCACACAGTGGTCGATCGGGATCACATCGTGGGAACGCAGGCCGCGGAAGCCCGGCCTTCCGTCGCGGCCGACGGCCATCCGGATCCGGGTCCGCCACTCCAGCGGACCGCCCGGCAGCGCCTCCACGACCACGTCGCGTTCGATCTTGGCGAGCCTCGTCAACTGCTCGCGGACGACCTCGGCCTTCAGTTCCCGTTGCGCGTCCCACGAGACGTGCTGGAAGTCGCAGCCGCCGCACAGCCCTGGTCCGCTGAACGGGCACGGCGCCTCGACGCGGTCGGGTGACGCCTCCAGGATCTCCACGGCGTCCGCACGGCAGAACGAGCCGCCGTTGTCCTCGTACACCGACACCACAACGCGTTCGCCGGGCAGCGCGTGACGCACGAACAGAACGCGCCCCTCGTGCCGTGCGACGAAGTGCCCGCCGTGAGCGACAGGCCCCACTTCTACTTCGAACTTGCGTCCGGTCCAGTCTTCCTTGGTGGTGCTCATCGGTCGTCAAGTCCCCTTCGGACAGCGCCGGGCGCGATGACGTCCTTGTCCTTGACCTTCACCGAGGATTCGAGCTGCCACGGGACACTGGTCACCATCACACCCGGCTGGAAAAGCAGCCTTCCCTTGAGCCGCAACGCGCTCTGGTTGTGCAGCAGCTGCTCCCACCAGTGGCCGACCACGTACTCGGGAATGAACACGGTAACAACGTCGCGCGGGTTGTCCGACTTGACGCGCTTGACGTAGTCGAGAACGGGCTTGGTGATCTCCCGGTAGGGCGACTCGATCACCTTGAGCGGGATCTTGAAGTTCTCCTTCTCCCACTCCGCGACGAGCCGGCGCGTGTCGCCGTCGTCGACGTTGACCGTGACGGCCTCCAGCACGTCCGGGCGCACGGCCTTGGCGTAGGACAACGCCCTGAGAGTCGGCATGTGCAGTTTGGACACCAGCACCATCGCGTGGTTGCGCGCGGGCATCGTGCGCACGCGCTCCTGCTTGCGGAGCTCCTCGGCGACGGTGTCGTAGTGCTTGCGGATCGCGGTCATCAACGCGTAGATGGCGGCCATCGCGGCGATGGCGATCCACGCGCCCTTGGTGAACTTGGTGATCAGCACGATGATCAGCACGGTCGCGGTCAGGGCGAGACCGAACGTGTTGATCGCCTGCGAGCGCCGCATCCGCCTGCGCGCCTGCTCGTCGGTCTCGGTCTTGAGCAGCCGGTGCCAGTGCTTGATCATGCCGAGCTGGCTCAGCGTGAACGACACGAACACACCGACGATGTAGAGCTGGATCAGCCGGGTGACCTCGGCGTCGAACGCGATCACCAGCACGACCGCAAACCCGGCCAGGAAGAGGATGCCGTTGGAGAACGCCAGCCGGTCGCCGCGGGTGTGCAACTGACGCGGCAGGTAGCGGTCCTGGGCGAGGATCGAGCCGAGCACCGGGAACCCGTTGAACGCGGTGTTCGCGGCGAGCACCAGGATCAGCGCCGTGACGCCGGCGATGAAGTAGAAGCCGGGCGGGAAGTTGTCGAACACGGCGTGCGCGACCTGCGCGACCATCGTCTTCTGCTCGTAGCCCGCCGGGGCGTTGGTGATCTGGTCCTGCGGGAACTCCGCCATCCGCACGTCGGTCAGCTGGGCGAGGATGATCAGGCCCATCAGCATGACGACCGAGATGGTGCCCATCAGCAGCAACGTCGTCGCGGCGTTGCGGGACTTGGGCTTGCGGAACGCGGGCACGCCGTTGCTGATCGCCTCGACGCCGGTGAGGGCGGCGCAGCCGGACGAGAACGCCCGCAGCACCAGGAACACGAACGCGAGGCCCATCAGGTGGTCCTGCTCGGCGTGGATCTCGAGGCCCGAGCTCTCGGCCCGCATGTCGTCGCCCAGCACGAAGCCGCGGAACAGGCCCCAGCCGATCAGGCCGAAGACACCGATCATGAACGCGTAGACCGGGACGGCGAACGCGCTGCCGGACTCGCGGATGCCGCGCAGGTTCACCGCCGTCAGCAGCACGATGGCCGTGACCGCGAACTCCGCCTTGTGGGTGGCGACGAACGGGATCGCGGAGCCGATGTTCGCCATCGCCGCCGAGATCGACACCGCGACCGTGAGGATGTAGTCGACGAGCAGGGCGCTCGCCACCGTGAGTCCCGCTCTGCGCCCGAGGTTGACGGTCGCGACCTCGTAGTCGCCGCCGCCGGACGGGTAGGCGTGCACGTTCTGCCGGTAGCTGGCCACCACGGTGAGCATCACCACGACGACCGCGACCCCAACCCACGGCGCCATGGCGTAGGCGCTCAGGCCCGCCACCGACAGCATCAGGAAGATCTCCTCCGGCGCGTACGCGACCGACGACATGGCGTCGGAGGCGAACACCGGCAAGGCGATGCGTTTGGGCAGGAGGGTGTGCGCGAGGCGATCACTGCGGAACGGCCGTCCTACCAGGAGGCGTTTGGCAGCGGTGGCGAGCTTGGACACGGCCAGAGCGTAAGGGGTCCACTCACCGGGACGGGCTAATGCTCGGTAGGTTCTGCGGAGAGTTCGCCTGAGGAGGCATGTCGTGCACGTGGTGATCATGGGGTGTGGCCGGGTGGGGGCGTCCCTGGCCAGGGCTCTGGAGCGACTCGAACACCAGGTCGCCGTGATCGACAAGGACCCGCAGTCGTTCCGCAGGCTGGGCAGCGACTTCCACGGGCAGCAGGTCGTCGGCAACGGTTTCGACCGCAATGTCCTGATCGAGGCGGGGGTCGAGCGCGCGGGCGCGTTCGCCGCGGTCTCCAGCGGTGACAACTCGAACATCATCTCGGCGCGGGTGGCGCGCGAGACGTTCGGTGTCGAGCACGTCGTCGCGCGCATCTACGACCACAAGCGCGCGGCTGTGTACGAGCGGCTGGGAATCCCGACCGTGGCGACGGTGCCGTGGTCGACCGACCGGTTCCTGCGGATGTTGTTGCCCGAAGGCGCGGCGACGGCGTGGCGCGACCCGTCCGGGACCGTCGCGGTGCTGCCGATCGAGGTCGCCGAGGAGTGGGTCGGGCGGCCGGTGCGCGAGCTCGAGGAGGCGATCCGGGCGCGCGTGGCGTTCGTGATGCGCTTCGGCACGGGTGTGCTGCCGGACGCGAAGACCGTCGTGCAGGCCGACGACACCATTTACGTGGCGGCGCTGTCCGGCACGATCACCGACGTCGCGGCGGCGGCGCTGCAGGCACCGGAGGAGAGCTGATGCGGATCGCGATCGCTGGTGCGGGAGCGGTGGGGCGGTCCATCGCGCAGGAGCTCGTCTCGGACGGGCACCAGGTCATGCTCATCGAGCGCGACCGCAAGCACTTCGACCCGAACTCGGTCGAGCAGGCCGAGTGGGTGCAGGCCGACGCGTGCGAGCTGTCCTCTTTGGAGGACGCGGGCATGCACCTGTGCGACGTGGTGATCGCCGCGACCGGTGACGACAAGGTCAACCTCGTGGTGTCGCTTCTGGCCAAGACGGAGTTCGCGGTCCGACGCGTCATCGCGCGCGTGAACGACCCGACGAACGAATGGCTCTTCACCGAGTCGTGGGGTGTCGACGTCGCCGTGTCGACGCCACGGCTGTTGGCCGCCATGGTCGAGGAGTCCGTGACGATCGGTGACGTCGTACGGCTGATGACGTTGCGTCAGGGCCAGGCGAACCTCGTGGAGATCACGCTCGACGAGTCGACGCCGTTCGCCGGCCGTGCGGTCTCGGAGCTGACGTTGCCCCGTGACGCCGCTCTGGTGACGATCCTGCGCGGCGGGCGGGTCATCGTGCCGCAGCCGGACGACACGCTCGAAGGCGGCGATGAGCTGTTGTTCGTGACCACCGCCGCCGTCGAGCAGGACATCAAGACCGCGCTGGGGTATTAGGCCCAGAAGTACTGGTGCCCGCCTCCGTGGCAGTCCCAGAGCTGCACGGAGGCGCCCTGCCACCAGTTCGCGCCCGCGATCTCGACGCACCGGTTGCCGCCGAGCCAGGACCGGATCCGCCCGATCTCCGCGTTCGTGGAGGCGGGGCGGTAGAACATCTGGTTGGCGTTGTTGCCCGGCTGGCAGTCGTACATCTGCAGGTGGCCGCCGTTGTCCCCGTTGCCCCAGGCGGCGGTGAGACATCTGCCGCCGTCAGCGTTGCGCAGTTTCAGCCCGTCCCAGTACCAGCGCTGGGTGAGGGCGTTCTGGCAGTCGACCATGATGACGCCGGCGCCGTTCTGCCCGGTCGACGCGGTCACGCACCTGCCGTTGAACTTCGACTGGACGTAGATGGTGTTCTGCGCCTGCGCCACCGAGGACGTGACGAGGACGCCGCCGGCGACGAGGGTCAGTGCGGCCAGGATCGCGGCCTTGCGCTTGAGAAGGTTCATGGCCTTTCGACGCCTGCCGCTCACCGCCTGATACACGGCATGCTCGCCTTGTCCGGTATCTGCGCATCGGAAGCGAGCACTTACTACCTGTGAGCGATCAGCTGCCCCTGGTCGGGCGCGAGAGAGAGCTACGGACCGCTTTGCGGGCGTTGGCCGTGGACGGCGCGGTGCTGCTGTCCGGCCCTCCGGGCGTGGGCAAGACACGTCTGGCCGCTGAGGTACTCGCCGCTGTGCCGCATCCGGTGGTGCGTTGTTACGCCACAGTCGCCACGTCCCGGATTCCACTCGGCGCGCTCGCGTCGCTCGTGCCCACCGACCTGCCTGCCTCGCGGGGATCGATCCTGCCGTCGTCGTCCGTGCGCGCGGCCGCCGAACATCTCTCTCGTGGCGGGCGGCGGGTGTTGTCGGTCGATGACGCGCATCTGCTCGATGACACGTCGTTGTTGGTGTTGCAGCATCTTGTGCGCCACCGGCTGACACGGATCATCTGCACCGCACGGCCCGGTTGGGGCATGAACGGGTTGGCCGTTGTCGGGGTGGACGCGCTGGACCAGGAACGCGCGGACACGTTGCTGGCGACGGCTCTCGGCGGACCGGCCAACGCCTCGACGCGGCACCTGGTGTGGGCGAACAGCCAGGGCAATCCGTTGTACCTCAAGGAACTCGTCGCCGCGGGACGGCATTCGGGCGCGCTGGCCGAGACCGTGGGCGGGTGGAACTGGAGCGGGCCGCTGGAGCTGTCCGGGCGGCTCGCCGAGCTCGTCGACCTGACACTGGGACGGCTCGCGGAACCGCAGCGGCGGGCGATGGAGCTGCTCGCGTACGGCGAACCACTCGAACCCAGGTTGTTGCCCGTTCCTCAAGACCTCGTGGACATGGGGTTCGTGCGCATCGGTGATGACGGACGCGCACGCGTCGCGCATCCGCTCTACAGCGCGCGCCTGCGGGCCACGTGCCCGACTTTGCGGGCACGGGCGCATCGCCGTGCGTTGGCTGATCGGCTGGAAGCGGAAGGCGCGGACCGGCCCGGCGACGCGGTGCGCGTCGCGACGTGGCGGCTCGACAGCGGGACGGCCGAGTCGCCGGACGTGCTGGCGCGGGCGGCCGAGCAGGCACTGTCCGCTCAGGACTGGGAGCTCGCGGAACGGCTCTCGCGCGCGGCCATGGCGCGTGGGGCGACATCACGCGTGGGGCTCGTGCTGGGTCTTGTGCTGATGTACCAACGTCAGTGCGCACAGGCCGAGGAAGTGCTCGCCGAGACCATGGCTGCGGGCGGCGACGTGCTGACGGTGATCCAGGTCGGCTGTACGCGCGCGTTCAACCTGTTCTTCGGCCTCGGTGACGAGGACGCCGCCGTGGCCGTGCTGGATCTCGTCACCGCACGGGAGTTGCCGGCCGAGCTGGAGCACGCGGTGCTGTTCTTCGCGCTGACGTTCGCGCTGGAGGCCGCGCCGCTGGGAATCGCGCGACTCGGCGGTGAGCTGCTGATCGCCGAGGGCGGCTGGGCGGAGACGGCGGGACGGCAGGTGCTGGCGTTCGCCGACCAGTTCGCGGGCCGCTACATCGATGCCATCGCACGGGTCGAGGACAACCATGAGGCCGTGGTAGCGACAGCGGGACGGTTCCCGTCGTTGATGAGCGCGGCGAACGGTGTGCGCAACGAGAGTGCTCTGCGGTGCGGTGATCTCGTGGGGGCGGAGAAGCGGGGCGCGCAGGCACTGGCCGAGCTGATCGAGGAGGACCGCTGGTCGGTCACGCAGGTGCCGCCGCGGGTGTTGCTGAGTCAGAGCGCCCGGTTGCGCGGGAAGGCCGCCGCGGCGGTGCGGATCACCGCCGAGGGCGTTCCGGACCCGGCCACGCTGCCGATGATGTGGGACGTGCTGCTGCTGGCCGAGTTCGCGGCCGGTGCGGCGCTGCAGGGGCAGACGGATCGCGCTTTCCGTGCCCTGGCTCGCGCGGAAGTAGGGTTGCGACCCTCGTGGCGTATCGCGCAGTTCGCCGTGGGAGCCGCACGGTCGTGGGTGCTCGCGGGCGCTGGACGCGTCAACGAGGCGATGCAGGCCGCTCTGGACAACGCCACCTTGGCTCGCGCACATGGCGCGCACTCCGAGGAGATCGGATCGCTGCACGACGCCGCACGGTTCGGTGCGGACACCTCGCCACGCCTTCTGGAGCTCGCGAAGTCGCGCAAGGATCCGCTCACGACCGCGTACGCCTCGCACGCCCAGGCGCGCGCGTTGCGTGACCCGGCGGGGCTGGAGGAGGTGGCGGCGGCGTTCGCGGCGTGCGGTGCCACGTTGTACGCGGCCGAGGCGCTCGCGGAGGCCAGCAGGCTGTCGCGGTTGCACGACCGGCCCCGTGACGCGGACCGGTTGGAACGGCAGGCGGCGGCGCTCGCGGAGTCGTTCGACGGCGCGACCACGCCCGGTCTGGTGGTGACGAGCACGCTCGCCGCGTTGACGCCACGTCAGCTGGAAATCGCGCGTCTGGCCGTGGCCGGGCTGACGAACGTGGAGATCGCCGAACGGCTGGCGATCGCCAAACGCACCGTGGACAACCATCTGCACACGACGTACGCGGCGGTGGGCGTGACGGGACGGGGTGGCTTGCGCGCGTTGTTCGGTCAAGGGGCGTAAATCGATGTGCGCGGTGAGCCGAACCTTCGGCACACTGCGAGCTGTGTGGCCGTTCGTGGGCAGAGTGCGGGAGCTCGGAGACGTGATGTCCGCGCTCACCGAAGCCGACGAAAAGGGCGCCGCGCTCGTCGGCCCCGCCGGTGTGGGCAAGACCCGGCTCACGGACGAGGTCGTGACACGGCTGGAGCGCACCGGTCGGACCGTGCAGCGCTGTTACGCGACGGTGGCGACGTCGACGATCCCGTTCGGGGCGATGGCCGCGATGCTGCCCGCCGACATGCGCACGGCGAACCCGCTCGGTCGCGCCGTGGAGCACCTGCTGGCTTCGCCGCGGCCGTTGACGATCGTGGTGGACGACGCGCATCTGCTCGATGACGCCTCCATCGCGTTGCTGCATCACATGATCCGGCACGGGCACGCACGGGTGCTGGTGACCTCACGGCCCGGTGAGCGCACCGAACTGTGGCAGGAGGGGTTGCTGCGGCGCTATCCGCTGGGCGACCTGTCGCGGACCGAGTCCGACCTCCTGCTCGAACGCGCGCTGGACGGGCCGATCGACACCCGGTCGGCGTCGCTGCTGTGGTCGGGCAGCGCGGGAAATCCCTTGTACCTCAGGGAACTCGTCGTGTCGGGCCGTGCGGTGGGGGCGTTGCGCGCGGAGGACGGCATCTGGTCGTGGCACGGCGCGATCGAGCTCGGCGGGCGGCTCGCGGAACTCGTGCAGGCCAACCTCGGCCGGCTGGAACCGGCGCACCGGCACGCGCTGGAGCTGCTCGCGTATTCCGAGCCGGTGGAACTGGACCTGCTGGCGTCTCTGGTGCGGGAGGAGGCACTCGACGACCTGGAGACACGTGGGTTGATCCGTGTCGTGCCGTCGGGACGTCGCACGGTCGTGCGGCTCGGGCATCCGTTGTACGGCAGTCTGCTTCGTACGACGTGCCCTACGTTGCGCGCGCAGTCGCACCAACGCGCGTTGGCCACCGCTCTGGAAGCAACGGGCGCACGCCGCCGTGAAGACCTGATGCGCATCGCCACGTGGCGACTGGACAGCGGTTCACCCATCTCGGTGAACCTGCTGGCCGCGGCCGCCGAACAGGCCTGGGCCGCACAGGACGTGGCGCTCGCCGAACGCCTCTGCCGCGGCGCCGTCGAGGCGGGCGGGCTCAACCGCGTCGGGCACGTGTTCGGCCAGGTCCTGATGCACGGCCGCGCACCGGACCAGGCCGAGGCGACGCTGGCGGACGTGATGGCGGGCCCGCTGTCGGCGGAGGACCTGAGCCGCCTCGGCGCCACCCGATCGATGAACCTCCACTTCGGTCTGGGCGACGCGGACGCCGCCGCCGCGGTGCTCGACCGCGTCGACGTGCCCGGCCTCCCCGCGGACCTGCGCGACTGGCTTCAGGTGGTCCGGGTGATCGAGGCCGCACAACACGGCCACGTGACGACGGTGCTGGAGAGTACCTATCAGCCCGTGGCGCCGCATCTGACCGTCCATTTGCGACGCACCAGAGCGTTGTGCCTCCTGCACGCGGGCCGCTATCGCGAGGTTTTGGAGGAGATCGCCGTCTACGAGGCGTTGGAGGACCTGTCCGAGCCCGACGACGGCGCACTGCGCATGCGTTGCTTCGCGCTGGCGTTCGCGGGCAACCTCGCCGAGGCCGAAGCCCTCGCGCTCACAATGCACAACAGGACATTCGACGAGCTGGCTTTCACCGGCGCAACATCGCTCTACAGCCTGCTGTCGTTCTGCGCGCGCATGCGAGGCCACGGCTCCCACGCCCTGCGCCTGGCCCGCGAGGGCAGCCCGAAAACCCCTTCGCGTCCCTTGATCTTCGACTCCATCGCGCTGGCGAACCTGGCCGGCTCCGCGGCGATCTGCGGCGACACCACCCTGGCCCAGGAGGCCCTCGCTCGCGCCGAGAAGGCCCGCCGCCCGGCCTGGCGCCTGACCGGCACCACGGTCTCGGTGACCCGTTCCCAGGTGCTCGCGTGCACCGGCGACCTGCGCGCCGCCGCCGACGCCGCGATGGCCGCCGCCGACGAATGCGCCGAACTGGGCGCGCACGGCAACGAAGCCATGGCCCTGCACAACGCCGCCCGTTTCGGCGTGGACACGTCCCAACGCCTAACGGCCCTCACGTCCACGATGGACGACCCGATGACAGCGGCCTACACGGCACACGCGACCGCCCTCGCGCACGCCGCACCGACCGCGCTGGAGGCCACGGCAACGGACTTCCAGCGCTTCGGCGCCACCCTCTACGCCGCCGAGGCCCTGGCCGCCGCCACCCGCCTGCACCGAGCCCAGGGCAACGCCCGCGCCGCCTCCCAGGCCTCCGCCCGCCAGGCCCTCCTGATGCGCGACTTCGACGGCGTCCGCACCCCGGCCCTGTGCGCCGACGACCTGCCCCACCTGACCCGGCGCCAAGCCGAAGTCGCCCGCCTCGCCACGTCCGGGCTCACCAACCAGCAGATCGCCGAACGGCTCCACACGTCCAAGCGCACGGTCGACAACCACCTGCACGCGATCTACGGGATTCTCGGCGTGACGGGGCGCGACGAACTCCGAACCGTGCTCGGCCCGTCCTGACGCCTCGCTAACACCGATATCCGATATATCGCGCCCTCGCCCTGCCTGCAGGCGTGCGCCCACCCTTCGCGACACCTTTGCAATGAGTCGTTTGCGGACGTCCGCAAACGTTTTTTGCATCCGGGAGGGTGGCGGAGTTGCAACGGCAGGGAGGTTCAGCCAGCCGCGGACAGCACCTCGGCCAGTCGCCGCGCGGTCTCCTCGGCGGCGACGGCGTCGTCGGGCGAGGTCCAGTCCCGGCCCCACGGCTCGGCGACGATCGCCAGCACGGCCGTCGCCGCCGGCACCAACCGGATCAGGTCCGGGATGGGCAGAACCGCGGCGGCCTTCCCCGCGACTTCGTCCCACCACGGCTCGCCGGCGCGACGCCCGGCGAGTCCGGACGCGACCACGGCGACCGCCGCGACGACTTCGTCCGCGAACACCTCGCGGCCGATGCTGTCCGGGTCGGCGATCGGCCGGCCGAGCAGGGCGGCGAGCACGTCGGCGCGGCTGTCCGCCGGTCGGGCGGCGAGGTCGTCCAGCAGGTCCAGTGCTCCGTCGCTGTCGAACGGACCGGTGCCGAAGGTGCCCATGACTCCGTCTTCTCCTTGCGTTGTGGCCGACCGTGTCACGCCCAGAACAAACGCGGCCGGCGCCCCGAAAGGAGGCGCCGGCCGCGTTCGAAGTGGAGCGGGTCAGTCTCTGGACTTGTCGCGGGACTCGGCGTCGACGACGCGCTTGAGCTCGTCCATGTCCGGGGTGAGCAGGTCGTCGGCCGTACGTGCGAGCACGTCCTCCGCGTCGGCCTCCGCCTTGACCTTGGCCTCGGCGGCCTCCTCGGCCGCCTTGAGGCGCTTGTCCGCGCGGCGGACCGCCCAGACCGTGGCGAGCAGGGCGATGGCCATCAACGGGTAGCCCATGCCGAGGCGGGCCACGGCGAGCCAGCCGACCTGGTCCTCGTCGTAGAGCCAGCGCTGGACCACGAAGCGGGCGAAGAAGACGAGGGCCCACACGAAGGTCGCGATGTCGTAGTCGCGGACCGAGGCCTTGTCGTCGCGCCAGGAGCGGTCTCTGCCGTTGAGGAACGTCCAGATCACGCCGGCGAGCGGCCAGCGCACGATGATCGACAGCAGGAACGCGCTGCCGTACACGACGCTCTGCCAGATGCCGAAGAGGAAGAACCCCTTGGCCTCGCCTGTCTTGTAGGCGATGAACGCCGCGATGCCCACGCCGAAGACGGCGGAGATCGCGGGCTGGATGGTGCCCTTGCGCACGGCCAGGACCACGCCGATGACGACGGCGGCGGCGAGCGAGCCGATGATCGCGGCCATCAGGTTCTTGGTCGCGAAGTTGATGATCACGAAGACCAGGACGGGCAGCGACGAGTAGAGCATTCCGCTCACGCCGCCCATCTGCTCTAGGACGGTGGGCTGCTTTTCTTCGGTCTCAGCTGAGGTCATGAAGCGTTCTGCAACTCGTAATAGGGGTTGTAGAGCACCTTGCGCCCGTCGCGCACGGCGATGCGGCCCCGGGCCTTGATCGTCCGACCAGGCTCGATTCCCGCGATGCGACGGCGGCCGAGCCAGACGAGCGTGACGCCCTCGGTGCCGTCGTAGAGCTCGGCTTCCAGGGTGGCGGCCGCGTCCCGGGGGCAGAGCTCCACGCTGCGGAGCCTTCCGAGGACGGTGACCTCCTCACCGGACTTGCAGTCGCAGGCCTTCACCGCGCCGACGGCCTCCGCTTTTCGCGAGAGGTCGTCCGCGTCGAGCTCGGTGACGTCGCTGGTCAAGCGACGCACCAAGCGGCGCCAATAGCCGCTCATCCCCGACTCCTGCATTGCTCTGGTGGCCCCGTGGTGTGGGCCGTCTGACAGTGAGGGTACGCACGGGCAACGACAATCTCGGGTGTGCCTGCCGAGACCGTCCTCCTGCTGCCCGGAACCGCCTCCGACGAGGTGTTCGTCCGATCTGTCTTCACCGAGCCGTTGTCGCAGGTCGGTGCCGTTCTTGACGCACCAAGCGTTCGCACACTCAGTGAACGGTTGACGGCCCTCGAAAATGCCCCGGCAGGCCACCCGATCGTGGTAGGCGGCGTCTCACTCGGCGCGCACGTCGCCGCGCGGTGGGCCGTGGCCAACCCGGACCGGTGCGCGGGGCTGGTCCTGGCGCTGCCCGCGTGGACCGGAGCACCGGACGAGGCACCGGCGGCGCTCGCGGCCAGGGCCAGCGCGGAGATCGTCCGCACGCAGGGACTGACGACGGCGCTCGCCGGCACGACCGGCTGGCTGCACGACGAGCTGAACCGGGCCTGGCGCGGCTACGGCGACCAGCTCGTGCCGCACCTCGAAGAGGCCGCCGAGTCGCTCGCGCCGACGCTGGACGAGCTGAAGTCGCTGGACGTGCCGACGGGAATCGTCGGGTGCACAGATGACCCGGTGCACCCGATCGCGGTCGCGCGGGCTTGGGCGGATGCCATCCCACGCGCCGTGCTCGTCACAACGACGCTGAACGCCTACCCGCACGCACTGGGGCGTGCGGTGCAGGCGTGGCAGCGGGCTCGTTAGCCCTCTTGCTGCTGGATGTGCCGGGCGATCGCCTCCGGCAGCTCGACCGGCAGCGGGGTGCGGGGCGGCATCGGCTGCTCGCCGCGCACGACCACGGTGCCGCGCAGCATCTCGCGCAGCGCCTGCGAGTTCTGCTCGAAGTGCTCCTCGGGACCGGCCGCGACGCCGCGCAGCATCCAGCGCGGGCCGTCGACGCCGACGAAGAGGATCTGCACGCCCTGGTTGCGCGCGGTGATCTCCTCGCCCCACTCGCCGTTCTCGCGGTTGATTCGGGCGCCGTCCTCCTTGAGGCCGTCGATCAGCTCGGCGCCGACCTCACGCCAGAGACCGCCCGACTTCGGCGCGGCGAACGCGCTGACCGTCAGCTGGCCGACGGACGTGAGGACGTGCACGGCGCGCACGGAGCCGTTCTGCTGGTCCATCTCGACCTGCAACTGGGCCTCGTCCGGCATCGGCAGTTGCACAGATCCCAGGTCGAGCCGCTCCACGTCGTCCTGGGGCGCGACCGTCGAGTCCCACGGGCCGTCGACGTCGTCGAAGACCTCGTCGTGCTCAGGACCGGTGTCGACCGCCCCCGAGGAGTGACGACCGCGCTTGCGGCGCCTTCCGAACATGCCCCTACCCCTCCGCCTTCATCCGGGCGAGCACCACGTGCCCGCCGGTCGAGCCATAGCCTCCCGCACCGCGTTCCGTTTCCGGCAACTCGGTGACTTCACGGAACACCGCGTGCTCGACGCGTTGCACGACGAGCTGGGCGATCCGGTCGCCACGCGACAGCGCGATCGGCTCACGGAGATCATGGTTCACGAGGCAAACGCGGATCTCACCGCGGTAGCCGGAGTCGATCGTGCCCGGCGTGTTCACCACGCTCAGGCCGACCCGCGCGGCCAGTCCGGACCGCGGGTGCACGAACCCGGCGAACCCGTCGGGCAGCGCGATGGCGACACCGGTGCCGACCACGGCGCGCTCACCTGGTGGAATGACCACGTCCGACGTGGTGACCAGATCAGCGCCCGCGTCGCCATGACGGGCGTAGGCGGGCACGGGAACCCCCGGATCGAGCCGGGTCAGCAACACCTCGACGCTGGACACGGCGGCCGAGATTACCCTGACGACGTGAGTGAGACTGCCGTGACCGCCACTACGACCTTCCGCGAACGCCTGTACGTGACGTGGTGGATCTGGCCGCTGCCGCTGCTCGCGGCCGCGTTGCTGGCCGCCGAGGTGCACATGGGCTTCCCCGGCGTCCGTTCCTGGCTGCCGTACGTGATCCTGCTGCCGCTGACGATCGTGCTGATCGTGCGGATGGGATCGACGAAGGTGGAGGTCGCGGACGGCGAACTGCGCGCGGGTGACGCGCACATCCCGCTGGAGCTGCTCGGCAACGTCGAGATCATCGCCGCCGAGGACCGCCGCAGGGTCATGGGCCGCGAACTCGACCCGGCGGCGTTCGTCGTGCACCGCGGCTGGGTCAAGCCGCTCGTGCGGGTCCGCGTGACCGACCCCGAGGACCCGACGCCCTACTGGGTGATCAGCACGCGGCATCCGAACGAGCTCGCCGCCGCGATCAAGTCCTGAAAGAACACAACTGGGCGCCACCCGTGAGGGTGAGCGCCCAGTTCTTTCTTCGGCGGACTGAACTCAGGCGCAGTCCCGGCAGATGTACGTGCCGCCGTTGTCCTCGGCGAGCCTGCTGCGGTGGTGCACCAGGAAGCACTTCGAGCACGTGAACTCGTCGGCCTGCTTGGGCAGGACCTTGAACGTGAGCTCCTCACCGGACAGGTCGGCGCCCGGAAGCTCGAAGTTCTCCGCGCTCGCGTCCTCGTCGACGTCGACGACGCCGGACTGCGTCTCGTTCCGCCGGGCTTTCAACTCCTCGAGGGAGTCCTCAGCGAGTTCGTCCGCCTCGCTGCGACGCGGCGCGTCGTAGTCGGTCGCCATCTTCTTCACCCCTGCGGTCTACGGAGACTGTTCGTGTCGCTGGTTAACGCTCCAGCGACCTCTTTTGTGCCCCACGTCAAGGTGACGTAGGTCTCGCACACCCGGCGGGCAAGCCAACCCCCTTGACGTGACCGTCGGCTTGATCGAAATGTGTGCGGAGCGCGCAGAGGGTAGCTCATTGCCCAGGTGGCTCGTCATCGGGTTACCCCTTACCGACCGGACGGGTGACACAACCTTTCTACGCTGGACCGATACCCTGTGCGGGAGCACGCGCACTCTGGCGTGCAACCTGGCGCCGGGCCGGTACCGTCCTGACTGTGAGCAATCAGGCCGGTGCGGTCGGTCACGCACGTCGGGGCGCGCAACAGCCGGGCAGGGCCTAGGCTGATCTCAGGGGACGGATCACGGGGAGGGCTTCGAACGTGGGATCCGCATCGGGAAGCTTGACGCCTTACAAGAGGCGTCGGCCCGTGCCCGCGCTCGTCCTGTTCGCGGTGCTGTTGGTCAGTTCCGTGTTCGTGTGGGTGAAGGTGCTCGGCAACGCGGGCGACGTGGACGCGGCCATCAAGTGCAACGCACCCGGCAACGTCGCGACGACGACCTCGGCTGTCGCGGGGGCCGATCCGGCCGCCGATTCGACGGCACCGCCACCGCCGCTGGGCACCGTCCTGGAACACGACGCGCTCGACCGCACGAACCCGGTGCCGGTCGGCGAGGTCAACTTCAAGGTCGTCAACGCCTCGACGCAGCGCAACCACGCCAAGGCCGTCGCGACGATGTTCACCGAGCTCGGCCTGAAGCAGGCGGCCGACCCCGGCAACGACCTGGTCTACCCGGCGGGCGACATGAACTGCCGCGGCCAGATCCGCTTCGGCGCGCCCGGAGCGTCGGCCGCGAGGACGCTGTCGCTGCTGGAACCGTGCCTGGAACTCGTGCGCGACGACCGCCAGGACGCGACCCTCGACATCGCGATCGGCAAGAAGTTCGACGAGGTCAAGCCGAACAGCGACGCCCGCAAGGTGCTCGACCAGCTCAAGGAGTGGGCCGAGCAGCAGCCGGAGCAGCAGGGCGGTCAGGTGGCCGCGGCCGCCCCGCCGACGCTGAGCGCCGACAGCCTGGCCGGCGCGCGCGACGTAACCTGCTCCTGATCTTCAAGCACCGACACCACTGGCTCTTCATGCAAAGAACGTTTGCGGATGTCCGCAAACGTTCTTTGCACAACCAATATATTAGCGCTGTGACCTGCGGTTCTCAGACCTCGCCGTAGCCGGATTCGGCGAGCGCGGTGTACAGCTCGTCGGCGATCCCGGGCGTGGCGGCGAACGTCGCGTCCTCCCCCAGCTCGGGAGAAGAACCAGGCAGCCGCACGACCGCACCGGCCTCCGCGGCGATCAGCCCGCCGGCCGCCCAGTCCCACCGGCCGAGGGCGTGCTCCGTGTAGGCGTCGAGCCGGCCGGCGGCCACCGAGCAGAGGTCGAGCGACGCCGCACCGGCCCGGCGCAGGTCGCGCACCCGAGTCGACATCCGCGCCCACGCGTCGGCCTGCCGCTGACGCCGCTCCGGCCGGTAGGCGAACCCGTACCCGAGCAACGAGAGAGACAGGTCGGTCGTCGCGGAGACGCGCAACGGCGCACCGTCCAAGAAGGAGCCGTACCCGCGTGCGGCGGTCCACACGCGGCCGGTCGCCGGTTCCACCACGGCGCCCGCGACGGACTCGCCGTCGAGCTGCGCTGCGATCGACACCGAGTACCAGGGGATTCCGTAGAGGTAGTTGACGGTGCCGTCGATGGGGTCGACCACCCAGGTCAGGCCTTCGACGACGGTTCCGCCCTCCTCCTCGCCGAGCACCGGCTCGCCGGGGCGCAACTCGGAAAGACGCGTCCGGACGAGTTGTTCTGAGGCGCGGTCCGCGGCGGTCACCACGTCCGTCGAAGTGCTCTTGGTGTCGAACGAGACGACGGCGGAAGCACGCATGCGCTGAACAAGTGCGCCCGCTTCCTGTCCGATGGCCGTCGCGATGTCGACGAGTGGCCGGGGATCGAACACGACCGGTTCCCTCCTGCGTCACTAGCACGGGACTATCGGAGACCGTCAGGCTAATGTCTGCGCACCACAGGTACTGAATCGAAGCAAGCAGGATCGAGTAGGAAGGACCACGGGGATGGGCATCACCCGCGGGTTCGGTGTGGACATCGGCGGCTCCGGCGTCAAGGGCGGCCTGGTCGACCTCGAGGCAGGAACACTGGACGGCGAACGCATGCGGATCCCCACGCCCCAGCCTTCGACACCGGAGGCGGTGGCGGAGGTCGTCGCGGAGATCGTCGAGAAGTTCCAGTGGGACGGCCCGGTCGGCGTCACGCTGCCGTGCGTGGTCAAGCACGGTGTCGCCCTCAGTGCCGCGAACGTGGACAAGGGCTGGATCAACTGCGACGCCCAGCAGCTCTTCGCGGAGCGCCTCAAGCGCAAGCCCGAGGACATCGTCGTGATGAACGACGCGGACGCCGCCGGCATCGCGGAGATGTCGTTCGGCGCGGGCGTCGGCAAGAACGGGACCGTGGTGCTGCTGACGTTCGGCACGGGCATCGGCAGCGCGGTGTTCCTCGACGGCAAGCTCGTCCCGAACACCGAGTTCGGTCACCTCCAGGTCGACGGGCACGACGCGGAATCGCGCGCGGCCGCCTCCGTGAAGGAGGACAAGGGCCTGTCCTGGGAGGAGTGGACGCCCAGGGTGACCCGCTACATCAACGTGCTCGAGGACCTCATCTGGCCCGACCTCGTCATCGCGGGCGGTGGCGTGAGCAAGAAGGCGCACAAGTGGTTGCCGTTGCTCGAGGTCCGCACCGAGGTCGTCGCGGCCGCGCTCAAGAACGACGCGGGCATCGTCGGTGCCGCGTGGGCCGCCGCGCACGGCGTCAGGCCTTGAGAAGCGTTCGACACCGAAACGTGTCCGACTCGATCTAGCTGCGAGAACGCAGGTGAGAGCGCCTCGAAGCACCTCGGGGCGCAACACCGAGTCACGGACGTCGTTACAATGGAACGCACACCCGCCAAGCAAGATCGGCGGGGAGATCCCCCGAACTCTGGCGACCGAGGTTTCGCGCCCTCTGGTTTGCCTTGAACGACCGTCGCGAAAGGGCGTACGTGGCAGCCGCAGAATCCGCAACCCGACGCTCCAGCTCCGCCGCGAGCGCCGCCAGGACCACCAAGGCGACCGCGGCCGGCGAGGCCGAGGAGAAGCCGAAGCGCAAGACGACCGCTGCGGCAGCGAAGAAGCCCGCAGCCGCCGCCAAGGCCCCGCGCAAGACGGCCGGCAAGGCCGATCCTGCCGCGAAGGGCACCGCCAAGAGCGGCGACGAGCCCGAGGACATGGAAGGCGCCCCCGGCGCCGAGGACTTGGTCGAGGACGTCGAGATCGTCGACGAGCCCGTCGTGGACGAGCCCGAGGAGGCGGAGGACACCGCCGACAGCAAGACGGGCGACTTCGTCTGGGACGAGGAGGAGTCCGAGGCCCTGCGCCAGGCGCGCAAGGACGCGGAACTCACCGCCTCGGCCGACTCGGTCCGCGCCTACCTCAAGCAGATCGGCAAGGTCGCCCTCCTCAACGCAGAGGAGGAGGTCGAGCTCGCCAAGCGCATCGAGGCGGGTCTCTACGCCGCCGAGCGCGTGCGCCGCTCCGAGGAGGACGCGGAGAAGCTCACCCCGCAGCTGCGCCGCGACCTGCGCTGGATCGTCCGTGACGGCGAGCGCGCCAAGAACCACCTGCTCGAGGCGAACCTCCGTCTCGTCGTGTCGCTGGCCAAGCGCTACACCGGCCGCGGCATGGCGTTCCTGGACCTGATCCAGGAGGGCAACCTGGGTCTGATCCGCGCCGTCGAGAAGTTCGACTACACCAAGGGCTACAAGTTCTCCACGTACGCCACCTGGTGGATCCGTCAGGCGATCACCCGCGCGATGGCCGACCAGGCCCGCACCATCCGCATCCCGGTGCACATGGTCGAGGTCATCAACAAGCTCGGTCGCATCCAGCGCGAACTGCTCCAGGACCTGGGCCGCGAGCCCACCCCGGAGGAGCTCGCCAAG
Organism: Lentzea sp. NPDC092896; assembly: GCF_044754905.1. NCBI lineage: Bacteria > Bacillati > Actinomycetota > Actinomycetes > Pseudonocardiales > Pseudonocardiaceae > Lentzea > Lentzea sp. NPDC092896. Next base: position 187,622 of record NZ_JBIVPX010000013.1, on the reverse strand, counting down.
GAAATGGACATCACGCCCGAGAAGGTGCTGGAGATCCAGCAGTACGCGCGTGAGCCCATCTCGCTGGACCAGACGATCGGCGACGAGGGCGACAGCCAGCTCGGTGACTTCATCGAGGACTCCGAGGCCGTCGTCGCTGTCGACGCCGTCTCGTTCACGCTGCTGCAGGACCAGCTCCAGTCCGTGCTCGCGACGCTGTCCGAGCGCGAGGCGGGCGTCGTCCGGCTGCGCTTCGGTCTCACCGACGGCCAGCCGCGCACGCTGGACGAGATCGGTCAGGTCTACGGCGTCACGCGTGAGCGCATCCGCCAGATCGAGTCCAAGACGATGTCGAAGCTGCGTCACCCGTCGCGTTCGCAGGTTCTGCGCGACTACCTCGACTAGGTCTTACCCAGTCATACGCACACAGCCCCGCACCGGTTCGGTGCGGGGCTGTTGTGTTTTGCTGCGGCATGATCCTCGGCCGGCTCCCGGTGGACGAACAGGTCGACGCGTTGCGCGCGATCCTCGCTCGCAACGACGTCCTGATGGAGGTCCTGCGCGGCGCCGCCGGACTGAACCTCCCGGGGTGGTACCTGACCGCCGGGTGTCTGTTCCAGACGGTGTGGAACGTGGTCACCGGCCGCCCGCCGGCCGAGGGCATCAGGGACTACGACCTGTTCTACTTCGACGACTCCGATCTCGGCTGGGACGCCGAGAACGAGGTCATCCAGGCCGGTGGACGCGCGTTCGCCGAGCTGCCCGCGGTCGTCGAGATCCGCAACGAAGCGCGGGTGCACCTCTGGTACGAGGATCATTTCGGGGTTCCGTGCGCGCCCTACACGTCGACCGAGGCGGCCATCGACTCGTTCGCGGCGACCACGTGCTGTCTGGGCGTCCGCCTTGAGACCAACGGCAAGTGGCGTGTCTACGCGCCGCACGGTCTCGCTGACGTGTTCAACCTCGTCGTCCGCCCCAACCCCGTGCTCGCTCCCCGCGCCGTCTACGAGGCCAAGACCACGCGCTGGCGTGGGCAGTGGCCGGAGCTCACCGTGCTGCCCTGGCCTGAGCAGCCGAGATCGAACGCATCCGAAAGATGAGTACCCCTGTACTCATGTGCCGCCTATGCATCCGCGACAGCATCAAGTGTGCAGCTGTGCCGGAGGGGTGCACAGGGACAGTTCCGGACAACGGAACGAGGGGGCGGGAAAACATGGGCAGGTCGGTACTCGAAGGGGCTTTCTCACTGCTGGACAAGCTGATGGACGAGGGTGAGCTGGGGCTCACGCGGCTCGCCGATCGCTGCGACATGCCGAAGACGACGGTGCACAGGCTTCTGGAGCAGATGGAGGACCTGGGCGCGGTGGAGAACGTGCGCGGCCGCTATCGCATCGGCGCGCAGATGTTCCGGTTCGGGCAGGCCTGGGAACCTGCTCCCGGCATCCTGCGGGTGGCCCGGCAGCCGTTGCGGGCGTTGTCCGCGACGATCAGGACGTCGACGATCCTCACGGTGCCGCGGCGGGACCGGGTGCTGGTCGCGGCGGCGAGCATCGTGCGGGCCGAGGACGTCGCACGGTTGCGGCCGGGGGCGACGGTGCCGGCGGGCATGGAGTTCGTCAGCGCTCCGGTGCGCACGCCGTCCAGCAGCGTCATCGGCACGGTGTCCGCGGTGCTCGACAACGGACGCAGCGCCACGGCCCTGAGGGAGGCCGTGGGGCACGCCGCACGAGCGATCAGCGCGGCCCTCGCGAGCTGATCGGACAGGGCCCGAACAAGCGCTCGACCGGGAGTTTGATCACGGTTCCGCGTCCGAATCGTGGGACGTTCGTGACCTGTTCGCGGAGGGCGGACAAGGGCAACCGATATCACACTCCCGGCCGCACGCAACCGACCGGATGGCCCGAACGTGCTGCTCCACCAGCGGGTTTCTGGTTGCTCAGCGTGCGTGTCAAGACTGTGAACCGGTGGCAAACACATGTGTAGGTCTGCTGCAGCCGGGTAAATCGGATAGTGACGCGAGTCGCCACGTACACGGGAACACTGACTATCGCCGAAACGTCTGTCAGAGTGGAGCCAGCGAGCACCGCGCACCTGCCAGGGGCGCTGTGGTCGCAGCTTGGTAAGAGGGCACCGGAACACCTCAGTTCCGTTGCCGGGACGGAGGGAGATTCATCATGACTGCAGCACTCACCCGCCCCGAGTTGACCGCTGCCGACCGCTGCGACCGCTGCGGGGCTGCTGCCCAGGTTCGCGCTTTGCTCCCGTCCGGGGGCGAGCTGCTGTTCTGCGGGCACCACGCCCGGGCGCACAGTGAGAAATTGCGCGAACTCGCTGCTGAAATTCAGCAGGGCTGACTTCCACCCCACCTAGCCGCTCGGGGCGGAGATCCTCCAGGGATCTCCGCCCCCTTCGCTTTTCCAGGCTCTTACAGGGCGTCCAGGACGGGTTCGAAGGCCAGTTCGGCCGCTCCGACGAGCTTCGCGTCCCTGCCCAGCGGTGAGGTCACGACCTGGGTTCCGCCGACCGCGCGGGAGACCAGGCTGCGCACCTGCACGGCCGCGCTCACCGAGTCGACCACCGACGGCGGCAGCGCCGTGTACAGGTCGCCGAGCACGACGAGCTCCGGGCCGAGGACGTTGACGATGTTCGCGAGCCCCAGTGCGAGCCAGCCGGCGAACTCGTCGAGCACCGACGGGTCGTCGAGCGCCCGCAGTGCCGCGACGACGGCGCCGCGCGGTGCGTCGTCGGGAAGCCCCAGAGCCCGGCACAGCGCCGGTTCGCCCACCTCGGTCTCCCAGCAGCCGTCGCAGCCGCAGTAGCACCGCAGGCCGCGCGGGTTGACCACCATGTGCCCGAGTTCGCCGACGTAGCCGCCGGAGCCGCGCAACGGCTGCCCGGACAGGATCACTCCCCCGCCGACGCCGACGTCCGCGGAGATGTAGACCATGTCCGCCGACTCCCGCGCCGCACCGCGCACGTGCTCCGCGAGTGCGCCGAGCTCCGCGTCGTTGCCGACCTGGACCGGCAGCTTCAGCACCGCCTCCAGGCGTTTGCCGAGTGCCACACCGGTCCAGTGCAGGTTGGGTGCCTCGTGCACGTGCCCGTCGGCGCGTCGCACGACGCCGGGCACCGAGACGCCCACCCCTACCGCGGTGGCGTCGAGGTCGTCGGCCATGAGGCGCGCCGACTCGACGATGTGCGTGATGACCTCCCCCGGATCACGCGTCCGGTGCAGGTTCCAGCTGTCCCGCCCGAGGATCTCCCCACCGAGGCCGACGAACCCCATCGCCACGTGCTCCACCCGCACGTCGATCGCGATGACGACGGCGGCGTGCGGCTGGGGCAGCACCAGAAGGGAGGGGCGGCCCGCTCCGCTGCGCAGAGCGGGCACGCGTTCGGCGACCACACCGGCTTCGGCGAGGCCGTCCACCAGGGCCTTGATCGTGCTGCGGTTGAGACCGAGCTCAGCCGCGAGCGACGCCCTGGTGGACGGTCCGTCGATGTGCAGGCGACGCAGCAGCGCCGTCCTGTTGTGCCTGCGGATCTCGTCGGGACGAGTGCCGGACGTAGGTCCAGTCACCTCGTCAGCGAACCGCGGTGGCCGCCCGGCGGCGGGACAACGCGTCGACGCTCGCGGCGAGCAGCAGGACGAGACCGGTCACCATGAACACGACGGCGGAGGGCTGCTTGAGCAGGCCCATGCCGTTCGCGATGACCGCCAGCACCGCACCACCGATGACGGCGTCACGCAGCCGGCCCTTGCCGCCGAACAGCGACGTGCCACCGATGACGGCCGCACCGACCGACATCAGCAGGGTGTTGCCGCCACCGGCGTTCGGGTCGACGGAGCCGACCTTGGAGGAGTAGACGATGGCACCGATCGCCGCCGCCGAGGAGGCGATGACGAAGACGCTCATCCGGATCTTCTCCACGTTGATGCCGGCGCGGCGCGCGGCCTCCTTGTTGCCGCCGACCGCGTAGAGGTGACGGCCGTAGCTGGTGCGGTCGAGCACGAACGTGCCGATCACCAGCAGGACGAGCACCAGCGGCACGACGTACGGCACGCCCGCGATCACCACGAGGGTGCTGGGCGACCGGTTCTGCGTCAGCGCGAACGTGGCGACCGCGGCCAGCAGCGCGAGGCCGCCGATCTTGGTCAGCACCAGCGCCGTCGGCTGGGCGACGAGTCCCTTGCGCAGCCGGGTGAAGTGCCGGTTGAGCACGAGGGCCGCGTAGCCGCCGACCGCGACCACGCACAGGATCCACGACCCGGCGGTGCCGATGTTGCCGTTGGCGACCTGGAAGATCGTGTCGTCGCGCAGGCCGAGCGTGCCGCCCTGGCCGATGAACTGCAGCACCACACCGCTCCACACGAGGAACAGCGCCAGGGTCACGACGAACGACGGGATGCCGACCTTCGCGACCAGGTAGCCGGTGATGCAGCCGATCGACGCGCCGACGCAGATCGCCAGCAGCATGCCGATCCACGCGTTCGCGGGCACGCCGAGCAGAGCGATGACCAGCGCGATGCCGGACAGCGCGACGCCGGTCCACAGGCGCATCAGCAGCGAGAGGCCGACCGCGAGGACCAGCCAGCCGCAGAAGACGTAGAAGACCCCGTCGCTCATGCCGCCGAGCAGGTTGCCGCCGTGGATCAGGTCCAGCGCCATCACCGAGGCCGTCACACCGGACGCGGTGCCGGCGGACAGGTCGATCTCGCCGAGCAGCAGCACGAACACCAGGCCCATCGCGATGATGGTGATGCTGGCGCCCTGCTGGAGCAGGTTGGCGAGGTTGCCGAGGGTGAAGAACGAGTCGGACAGCGAGCTGAACACGATGAGCAGCACGATCAGTCCGAGCAGAGCGGGCAGTGAGCCGAGCTCGCCGCCGCGGACACTGGACCAGTAGTCCCTGATGGCCTCGCCGGTGGAACGGGAGGTCGTGTCGATGCCGAAGTCGGAGATGGCGCCCTGCGGGGCCTCCGCCTCGTTCGTTTCGGTGGTGTCGGTCATGCTGCTCGCCTCTTCGGTACTCATCAGATCGTCGCCGCCTCGGGGCGCGCGATGCCCAGGTCACCGGAACGGCCGGCGGTGATCAGCTCGACCACCTGTCCGTGCGTGACGTCCTTCGTCGACACGACGGCGGCCATGCGGCCGAGGTAGAGGCACGCGATCTTGTCGGCGACCTCGAACACGTCGTTCATGTTGTGGCTGATCAGGACGACGCCCAGGCCCTGCTCCGCGAGGCGGCGGACCAGGTCGAGGACCTGGCGCGTCTGCGCGACGCCGAGTGCGGCGGTGGGCTCGTCGAGCAGCACGACCTTGCTGTTCCACAGCACGGCCTTGGCGATCGCCACGGTCTGGCGCTGACCACCGGACAGCGACGAGACCTGCGTGCGGACGGACTTGACCGTGCGCACCGACAGCGACGCCAGCGTCTTGCGCGCCGCCTGTTCCATGTCGGACTCGTCGAGCAGACCAGCCTTGGTGCGCTCACGGCCGAGGAACATGTTCTGGACGATGTCGAGGTTGTCGGCCAGAGCGAGGTCCTGGTAGACGACCTCGATACCGAGCTCGGCGGCCTCACGCGGGCCCTTGATGTGGACCGGCTGGCCCTCGAACAGGACCTCACCCGAATCGGTCGGGTGGATGCCCGCGATGCACTTGACCAGCGTCGACTTGCCCGCGCCGTTGTCGCCGACGAGGGCAGTGACCTCGCCTGGGTTGACGTCGAGGTCGATGTCGTGCAGGACGTGCACGGGACCGAAGCTCTTGTTGATGCCGCGCAGCTCGAGAATCGGCTCGCTCACTGGGTTTCCTCCGGGGTAACACGCGGCGAGAGGCGGGGTGCGACAGACGCGCACCCCGCCCTCGTCACGAGCGGTCCTACTTGATGCCGAGCTCGGTGCAGGCAGCCTGGGTGGCGGCCACGCAGACCTCGGAGGCCTTGACGAAGCCGGAGTCCACGACGACCTTGACCTTGTCGCGGGTGATCAGCTGCGACGTGAGGAGAACGGACTTGACGTCGCGGCTCGCCTTGGTGTCCTTGGTGACGCCGGAGGCCAGCTTGTCAGCGCCCGCGGTGTCGCCCTTGGCGAGGAAACCGGCCAGCTTGGCAGCCGCCTCGGCCTCTTCCTTGATCGGCTTGAAGACGGTCATGTACTGGTCCTTGAGCAGAACGGCCTGCAGGCCGTCCGGGGTCGCGTCCTGACCCGTGACCGGCACCTTGCCGTTGAGGCCGACCTTCTTCAGCACGGTGATGATCGCGCCGGCGAGACCGTCGTTCGCGGCGACGACGCCGTCCACCTTGCCGCCGTTGCCGGTCAGGATCTGCTCGAAGACCTGACCACCCTTCTGGTTGTCCCAGTCGTCGATCGGCTGCGACTGGACGAGCTTGAGCTTGCCCGAGTCGTACAGCGGCTTGAGGATCTTCTTCTGGCCGTCCGCGAAGAGGGTCGCGTTGTTGTCCGTCGGCGCGCCCTCGATCTCGATGACGTTCGCGCCCTGCGGGGCGTCCTTGAGCGCGTCGGCCATGCCCTGGCCCTGCAGCTCGCCGACCTTCACGTTGTCGAACGACACGTAGTACGACGAGGAGCCACCGGTGTTCAGGCGGTCGTAGTCGATGACCTGAATGCCCTGGGCCTGCGCCTTCTTGGCGACGGAGGCACCGACCTCGCTGTTGGGCGTGGCGATGATCAGGACCTTGACGCCGTTGTTGATCATGCCGTCGGCGAGGGTGCTGAACTTCTGGACGTCACCCTGGGCGTTCTGGATGTCGGGGTCGAGACCCTCGGCCTTCAGAGCGGCCTCGAGGAGGGGCTTGTCGAAGCCCTCCCAGCGGGCGGAGGTCTTGGTCTCGGGCAGGATCACGCCGACCTTCGCGCCCGTGCCGCTGCCAGTCTTCGTTTCGGTGCTTCCTCCGGTGCTGGAGGACGTGTTGGCGCCGCACGCCGTAACCGCCAGGGCGAGGCCCGCGGTAACAGCGATGGAAGCGAGAGTCTTGCTGCGCATCCGCCATCCCTTTCACTGCGCTGTGTCACAGAGAATGTTGTGGCGCACAACGTATGCCTGACATATGCGTGACCGGAACCACACTGGATCGATTAAGTCGCAACGATGCGGTAACCCTGGCGAAATTTAGTCACTGAGAGTCGTGAGAGCGTTACCACCACGCTACTGATTCCAGCGGCGATATATCGGATATCGCCCGCGGCGAACACTCGCCTGTCACCTCCCGGACACCCCTAGGTTGGGTGCATGACCGTCGACAAGGAAGCCGCCGAAAGGCTGGCGAACTCGTTCGGTGCCGACGCGGCTCGCTACGACCGCACCCGTCCGACCTACCCGGACGAGTTGGTGCGGAAGATCATCGAGGTCAGTCCTGGCCCCCGCGTCGTCGACGTCGGCTGCGGCACCGGTGTCCTGTCCCGCCCCTTGCGTGCGACCGGGTGCGAGGTGCTCGGCGTGGAGCACGACGAGCGGATGGCCGAGTTCGCCCGTGGCACCGGCGTTCCCGTCGAGGTGTCGAAGTTCGAGACCTGGGATCCCGCCGGCCGCGAGTTCGACGCCGTCGTCGCCGGGCAGGCGTGGCACTGGGTCGATGCCGAGGCCGGTCCACGGCAGGTCGCACGGGTGTTGCGGCCCGGCGGGGTGTTCGTGGCGCTCTGGCACGTGTTCGCGCCGCCCGAGCCGATCGCCCAGGCCTTCATGGACGCCTACCGGAAGGCGGCGCCGGACATCCCGTTCCGCGTCGGCCAGAGCCGCGAGGAGGCGTTCGAGGCCTATCAGGCTGGCTGCGTGCGCACGGGTGAGGCGTTCGTCGCCACCGGGGCGTTCTCCTACGCCGACCAGTGGCGCGCGAGCTGGGAGCAGACCTACACGACCGCCGAGTACCTCGACCTCATGCTCACCATGGGCCCGATGGCCCTGCTCAGCGCGGAGCAGGTCACCGGGCTCCTCGACGCCGTCGGCGGCGCGATCGACGCGATCGGCGGCCACTTCACGACGCACTACGACACGCTGGCCGTCGCCGTCACCCGCAGCTGATATATCGGATATCAGCTGCGGGACTCTGGCTCTACCAGGAGCGCCCTACCAGGAACGCAGGGTCGAGATCCGCTCTTCGAGCTGTTCGATGGTGGCCATCGCGGTCGGCGGTCCACCGCAGTACTCGCGCAGCTGGTTGTGGATCTTGCCGTGCGGCTTCTTCGTGCGGTGGTGGTGCATCGCGACGAGGGTGTTGAGCTCCTTGCGCAGCGACGCGAGGCGTTCCTGCACGCCGACGGGCCTCGCCTCCCGCACCGCGACCTCGGGCTTGGGGCGCTTGGCGGCCGTCGCCATCTGCTCCTCCTGCCGCTGCAGCAGCAGGGTGCGCACCTGGTCGGGCTCCAGCAGCCCCGGCAGGCCGAGGTACTCCTGCTCCTCCTCAGAGCCCGCGAGGGTCGGGGCGCCGAATGACGAGCCGTCGAAGATCACCTGGTCGAGCTCGGCGGTGGTGCCCAGGGCCGTGAAGGCGCGTTCGTCCTCACCGGGTTCGTCCTTGGCCTGGTTGGCCGCCGCCATCAGCTCGTCGTCCCAGCCGTCCTTCTCGCGGTGCGGCTTGCCCAGGACGTGGTCGCGTTCGGCCTCCAGCTCGGACGCGAGCTGCAACAGCACCGGCACCGAAGGCAGGAACACCGAGGCGGTCTCGCCGGGCTTCCGGTTGCGCACGAAGCGGCCGATGGCCTGGGCGAAGAACAACGGCGTCGACGACGACGTGGCGTAGACGCCGACGGCGAGGCGTGGCACGTCGACGCCCTCGGACACCATGCGGACGGCGATCATCCAGCGTTCGGTGGTCGCGGCGAACTCGGCGATCTTGCCGGACGCCTTCGGGTCGTCGGAGAGGACGAGCGTGGGGATGTGGCCCGTGACGCGCTGGAGCACCTGCGCGTAGGCCTTCGCGACGGTCTGGTCGGTCGCGATCACCAGGCCGCCCGCGTCGGGCAAGCCGTTCTCGCGCTTCTGGGTGAGTCTTTGATCGGCAGCGCGCAGGACGGACGCCACCCAGTCGCCGGCCGGGTCCAGGGCGGTGCGCCACGCCCGCGCGGTCTGTTCCTGCGTCAGCGGTTCGCCCAGGCGTGCGGTGAACTCCTCGCCCGCGCTGGTCCGCCACGACGCCTCACCGGAGTACGCCAGGAACAGCACGGGCCGCACCACGCCGTCGCGCAACGCGTCGGAGTACCCGTAAGTGTGATCCGCCTTGGACGTCTTGAAGCCGCCGTTGCTCTCCTCGTACTGCACGAACGGGATCGGCGAGTCGTCGGAGCGGAACGGCGTGCCGGTCAGGCAGAGGCGGCGCACGGCGGGCGTGAACGCCTCACGGATCGCGTCACCCCACGACTTGGCATCGCCGCCGTGGTGCACCTCGTCGAGCAGCACGAGCGTCTTGCGGTTCTCGGTGCGCACCCGGTGCAACGTCGGATGGGCGGCGACCTGCGCGTAAGTGACGGCCACGCCGTGGTAGTCGCGGGAGGTCATCGCGTTGGTGTTGCGGAAGTTCGAGTCGATGTGGATGCCCTGTTCGGCAGCCGCTTTCGCCCACTGGTGCTTGAGGTGCTCGGTGGGGGTCACGATCGTGACGGCCTCGATCGTCCGATCGGCCAGCAGCTCCGCGGCGACACGCAGTCCGAACGTCGTCTTTCCCGCGCCCGGCGTGGCGACGGCGAGGAAGTCCTTCGGCTTCACGGCCAGGTACTTGGTCAGCGCGCGGCGCTGCCATGCCCGCAGCGGTCGCATTGCTGCTGTCGCTGTCACAGACGTGTTTCTCCTCATTTATGCAGGTCAAACAAGGCAATACCCTCAGGCGGACGGTGGCCGAGGGCACCGCGACTGTACCTGTTCCGAGCGTCGATGCCGCGAAACGTGGCGGTATGCACCATGCTTGTCACTGCGATGGGTTCGCCTTCCGACAACGACGCACGCAGGTCCGGCCGCAAGGGGCCGCTGCGTCTACTCGCGCGCACGCTGTCGAAGGCGTGGCAGGGCAACATCTTCTCAGAAGCCGCCGAGGCCGCGTTCTGGCAGACGCTGTCGTTCCCGCCACTACTGCTCGGCGTGCTGGGTTCGATGGGCTGGATCGGCACCTGGTTCGGCCCCGAGATCGTCCTCTCCGTCCAGGAGAAGATCATCGGATTCACCCGGACGATCTTCAGCGCGGACGTCGTCAACGGCGTGATCCAGCCGACCGTCGCGGAGATCCTCTCGACCGGCAAGGGCGAGATCGTCTCCATCGGCTTCCTGATCTCGCTGTGGGCGGGGTCGTCGGCCATGTCGTCGTTCGTCGACGCGATCACGGTCGCCCACGGCCAGTACGGCGTGCGCAACGAGCTGTGGCAGCGGATCTTCGCCCTGCTGCTCTACATGATCTCCCTGGTGGCACTGGTGATCGGCCTGCCGGTGCTGGCGCTGGGCCCGGACGTCCTGCCGCAGTTCTTCCCGACGTCCTGGCAGCCGTACATCGCGACGTGGGTCGGCCGGTTCTACTACCCCGGCGTGGCGCTGCTGCTGGTGCTGTCGCTGTCGCTGCTCTACAAGGTCGCGTTGCCGCGAAGGCTGCCGTACCACCGCGTGCTGCCCGGCGCGATCCTCGCGATGGCGGTGTTCATCCTGTCGTCCATCGGGCTGCGCCTGTACATCCAATGGATCACCACCACCGGCTACACCTACGGCGCGCTGGCGACACCGATCGCGTTCCTGCTGTTCGTGTTCTTCATCGGCCTGGCCATCACGATCGGCGCGTACTTCAACAGCGCCATCCAGGACATGTGGCCCGCCCGCATGACCCGCCGCCAGCGCCGCCGCTGGCGCAGGCTCGAGATGGAACGCGCGGCGTCCCGCATCCGCGAGGAGACCGCGCGACCCAAATCGGAAGCGAACGACACGGTCTACTCCGCGCCGTCCCCCGCCGACACGCAGCTGACGACGCCGCTCAAGATCCAGGAGCAGCGGTCCCACTCGGAGGAGGAGAAGCAGCGGGGCTAGCGGGCACGAGAACAGCAGCGCCCGACGTCTCGAGTCGACTCGAGGCGCCGGGCGTGTGAGGTTCTGGGGCCGAGGCTCAGTCGCCGTCTCCGCCGGGAGGCAGGTTCTCGTAGATCTTCTTGCAGTCCGGGCACACCGGCGAACCGGGCTTCGGCGACCGCGTGACCGGGAAGACCTCGCCACACAGCGCGACCACGTGCGTGCCCATCACGGCGCTCTCGGCGATCTTCGCCTTGCGCACGTAGTGGAACATCTTCGGCGTGTCGTCCGAAGACTGGTCGGTCTCGTCCGGCCGTACGTCGACCTCAGGAAGAGTCTGGGTGCTCACGCGCCCAGGGTACCTGGGATGATGTCCCCTCGTGACCACGCTGCACATCGCCGATGAAGTTGCCGCCGCACTGGCCGAGAACCGGCCCGTCGTCGCTCTTGAGAGCACCATCCTGTCCCACGGCCTGCCCGCGCCGCGCAATCTGGCCGTCGCCGCACGCCTGGAGAAGGTCGTGCGGGAGGCCGGCGCCGTGCCCGCGACGATCGCGGTGCTCGACGGCGTGCCCCACGTCGGCCTCACCTCCGCCGAGCTCGACCGCGTCTGCAACGCGGGCGACCTCGTGAAGCTCTCGTTGCGCGACCTGGGCCCCGCCTACGCCCTGGGCCGCAGCGGCGCGACGACCGTGGCCTCGACCACGGCCCTGGCCCACCAGGCGGGCATCCGCGTCTTCGCGACCGGCGGTCTCGGCGGCGTGCACCGCGGCGCGCGCGAGACGTGGGACGTGTCGGCCGACCTCGACGTGGTGGCGACGACGCCGGTGCTGATCGTCTGCTCGGGCGTGAAGTCGATCCTGGACATGGGCGCCACCCTGGAGGTCCTCGAGACCCGTTCGGTGCCGGTCGTCGGCTACCAGACCTCGCGCTTCCCCGCCTTCTACCGCCGCGAGTCGGAGTTCGACGTCCCGTGGCGCGTCGAGACCACTGCCGAGGCCGCCGCCGTCTTCGCGGCCGGTGGTCGCGGCATGCTGCTCGCGAACCCGATCCCCGCCGCGTTCGAGATGGACACCGCCCTGCACGACCGCCTGCTCGCCGAGGGTCTGCGGAAGCTCGTCGACGGGGACGTGCGCGGCAAGGACGTCACGCCCGTCCTGCTGGAGCACTTCCACACCGCCAGCGAGGGCGTCAGCCTCGACGCCAACGAGGAACTCGTCGTCAACAACGCCTCGGTCGCCGCCGCTGTCGCCGTTGAGCTGTTCCGATGAGGCCGATCGTGGTCGTCGGTGACGCGGGCCTCGACGTGGTCGCCCGCCACTCCGGCCCCATCGCCCACGGCGGCGACGTGCGCGCGAAAGTCACCATCGAGCCCGGCGGCGCCGGCGCCAACACGGCCGTGTGGCTGGCCGCGTGCGGCGCCTCACCGGTCCTGGTGGCCCGCGTGGGCGCCGACTCGGCCGGACGCCAGGTCCACGCCGAACTCACCCACGCTGGCGTCCAGTGCGCCTTCGCTGTGGACCAGGACCTGGCGACGTGCTGCGTAGTCGTCCTGGTCGACGAGAACGGCCAGCGCTCGATGCTGCCCGACCGCGGCGCGAACGCCCGCTTCTCCCCCGCCGATCTCGACCCGGGCCTGCTCACCGGCACCGACGGCCACCTGCACCTGTCCGGCTACGTGCTGCTCGACGCAACCTCACGCCCCGCCGGCCTGGCCGTGCTCGAAGCCGCCCGCACGGCGGGCTGGACGACGTCCGTGGACCCCCAGGCAGCCGTCCTGATCCACTCGGCCGAGGCGTTCCTCGAGGACGTGCGCGGCGTCGACTTCCTGCTCCCCAACGCCGACGAACTCCTCGCCCTCACCGGCTCCTCCGAACCGGCCGCGGCGAAGTCCCTGCTGTCCCACGTCGGCGCCGTCGTGGTCACCTCGGGCCCTGACGGAGCGGCGTGGGTCGACGCCGACGAGCTGATCTCAGTCCCCGCTGAAGTCACCGAGTGCGTCGACTCGACCGGCGCGGGCGACGCCTTCGACGCGGGCTTCCTCGCGGCCTGGCTGTCCGGCGCGTCCAAGCGCGACGCACTCCTCGGCGGTGTCCGGGCAGGCTCTCGCGCGGTCAGCGTCGTGGGCGCCCAACCGCCCCGTTAGCCCTTGGGTCCAGCCGGTATATCAGCTCACCGCTGATATACCGGTGCCCCTTCGCGCGCCCCGCCACCCTCACCGCCGGGGCCATCGGCCCAGTTCGCGGCGTCCTCCTCGGCCAGCCGGATGCAAAAAACGTTTGCGGACGTCCGCAAAAGACTCATTGCAAAGGTGAGGCGAGCAGGGGCTAGCCCTAGCAATGAGACGTTTGCGGACGAAGTCCAAAGAGTCATTGCAAAGGAGCGGGCGGCGTTCGGCGACGGCCTGGTCGTGCGGATTCGGCGGCGGTCAGCCGTCGATGACGGTGGTGCTCTTCTGGGTGATGGCGCGGCGCTCGACCTCGTAGCGGTTGGCCTTCTCGGTCTTGCGCGGCGGCCTGTCGTTCGCGATCAGCACTGCCATCCACGGCAGCGGCACGGACAGCACGATGAAGAACAGGGCGAGCCACCAGATGTGAGCGAACAACGCCGCGAGGATGAGGCACGGGAAGCGCAGGCTCATCATGATCGCGTACTTGCGGCGCCGAGCGGCGTGCTGTTCCTCGTAGGACGGGGCCGCCTCGGTGATCAACACCGGGGTGTCGTTCCGGTCGGGACTGCTCACGACACCACCTCCACGTGTCTCATGCTCCCACGTCCGAGTGACCGCCGGGACACCCGGTCGGCGGTTAACATCCGCGGGTGGTCGCCCTTGATCGCCTCGTGGACGTGCTCGGCAGTCTGGGCACGCATCTGGCCTGCGCGCCGAGGGGCCGTGACGCCGAACTGCGCGGGGTGGCCCTGCACGATCCGGCGGAGAACACGCCGGCCGCGGCGGGCGACGTGCTTCTCGGGCTGGGCACGCCATCAGTGGCCGCCGCGGCGCGTCTGGTGTCCTCCACCGCGGCTTCCGCCGTCGTGTTGCACGGGAGGCCGCCGCTCGACGAACGGGTGATCGCCGCGGCCAAGAAGTCCGGCGCGGCGGTGTTGCTCGTGGATCCGTCCGTGCCGTGGGGACAGCTCGCGAACGTCACGCAGACGCTGGTCAACGGCGGTACGCGGACCGGCGACCTGTTCGGTCTGGCCGACGTCATCGCGGGTGTCGTGGGCGGGCCGGTGACGATCGAGGACCAGCAGTCGCGGGTGCTCGCCTACTCCTACCGGCAGGAGGACGTCGACCCCGTTCGCGTGCAGACCATCCTCGGGCGGCGCGTTCCGGAGGAGGCGCGGCGGGCGTTGGACGAGTTCGGCGTGTTCACGCACCTCGCGTCGTCGGACGAGCCGATCTTCGTACCCAAGCTGACCCCGCAGCTGGGCAACCGGCTCGTCGCCGCGGTGCGGGCGGGTCGTGAGCTGCTCGGGTCCGTCTGGGTCGAGGTGACGGGGCCGGTCGACGCCGCCCGGAGTGCCGCGCTGGTCGACGGGGCGCGCACGGCGGCGTTGCACCTGCTGCGGTCGCGGGCGTCGACCGACCTCGAACGCCAGGCCGAGGCGGACCTGGTGATCAGGCTGCTCGAACACCCGGAGTCCGCCGACGTCGTGCGCCTCGGCCTGCCGTCCGCAGACCTGCGGGTGATCGCGGTCCAGGCCCACGCGGGCGAGGGCGAGCACGGGGCCGCGGTGCTCGCGTTCCAACGGGCCACCGCGGGCTTCGGCTGGTCGCGGCCTGGGCGCAGCGCGCTGTTCGGCAACGTGCTCTACACCGTCATCCCGGCCGCCGACGACGCCGCCGGATGGGTGCGCTCGCTGGTGCGCGAACTGCCCGCCGAGGCGACGGTGCTGGCCGGCATCGGCGGTCCGGCCGAGGCGACACAGCTGCCGACGTCACGGCAGGAAGCGGATGAATGCCTCGCGCTCTCCACCGGTACACCCGTTGTGTACGACGACGCGTGGGCGCGGGTCCTGCTGCACCGGCTCGCCGCCGTCGCCGAGGCTGGACGACTGCCTACCCGCGGGCCGATATCCAATATATTGCGGTACGACGCCGAGTACGGAACTCAGTACGCGACGACGTTGAGGGCGTGGCTCGCGGCTCAGGGCGACGTGCGGGCGGCGGCGAAGGAGCTCAACGTGCACCCGAACACGTTGCGGTATCGCATGCAGAAGATGTCCGAGGTGACGCCGCTCCCCCTCGACGATCCCGATCAGCGCCTCGCGATGGCCATCGCCCTCCAGATCACCCTCCACAACTCACGGTGACCTGGGCGGCGTGAAAGCATCTCCACCCGTGCACCCCGATCTTTCTGTTGACCTCTGCGCCCGTTTGCGCGGGGCGTTCGAGACCGCCGGCTACACCGCGGACGGCGTAGTGGAGGCGCTCGGCGCCCAGGCCCACTCCGCGCTCGGCCGCGGTGAGCCCGAACCCGCCCGCCGCGCGAGCAAGGACGCCGGGACGCTCGGCACGCTGATCCGCCTCTTCCTGCTGGGCGACCACGAGCCGGAGCAGGACGTCCGCAAGGCGCTCGACGGCGTCGGCCTCGACGACCTCGTCGCCAACGAAGTCCTGGCCCCCGCCCTCGACGCGGCGAGCCTGAAGGCCGGACTGGACGTGCGGCCGTACGAGGACAACTGGTGGGTCATCGCCGACCTCGACTCCGACCTGCGCGGCAGCGCGGTCCCCGAGGACCACGTGCTCGGCGTCGGGCACGCGTCCATCAGCCTCGCCCGCGCGACCAAGCGCACGCCGGTCGGCACGCTGCTCGACCTCGGCACCGGTTGCGGCGTCCAGGCGCTGCACGCGAGCACGCACGCCGAGCGCATCACCGCGACCGACCTGTCCGAGCGCGCGCTGAGGCTCGCGCAGGGCACGTTCCGGATCAACGGGCTCGACGTGGAGACGGTGCAGGGCGAGTGGTTCGGCCCGGTCCGCAACCGTCGGTTCGACCAGGTCGTGTGCAACCCGCCGTTCGTCGTCGGCCCGCCACGCGTGGACTTCGTCTACCGCGACTCCGGTCTCGGCGGCGACGACGCGTCGGCGCTGGTCATCCGGCAGCTGCCCGCGTTCCTCAACGAGGGCGGCGTCGGCCAGCTGCTCGCGTCGTGGGTGCACCGCAGGGGTGAGGACTGGGAGGAGCGCGTCTCCGGCTGGCTGCCTCGCGGCGGCATCGACGCGTGGTTCGTGCAGCGCGACATCGCGGAGCCCGCCCTGTACGTCGGCACGTGGCTCAAGGACGCGGGCGTCGACCCGCGCAGCCCCGAGGGACGGCAGAAGGCCGCGGCGTGGCTGGACTGGTTCGAGGAGAACGACGTCCAGGGCGTCGGCTTCGGCTACGTGACGCTGCGACGCACCGACGAGATGCACTCCCAGGTCATCTGCGAAGACCTGCGCCACGCCTACGACGACCCGCTGGGGCCGGAGGCGGCACGCTGGCTCGACAACGTCGCGTGGCTGCGCGCGAACCCCGATCTGCTGAGCCGGCGGTTCCGGGTCGCCGACACCGTTCTGCTCGAAGAGGTGTCCGAGCCGGGCGACGAGGGCTGGCGCAAGGTCGTCGCGCGCCTGCACCGCACGGACGGGCCCGGCTGGCAGCACGAGGTCGACGAGGCGACCGCGAAGCTCGTCGCCGGTTGCAACGGCTCACTGCCGTTGGAGGACCTGCTCGCGCTGCTCGAGTTCGCTTACGGAGAAATCGATGCGGAAGCGGCCTTGCCGATCGTTCGTGATCTCATCCGGCACGGAATGTTGATTCCCGCGTGAAAGCAGTTGTGGCGCGCGTCACAGAAGCGAGTGTCGAAGTCGAAGGGGCCATCGTCGGCGCGATCGACGAGCCCGGATTGCTGGTGCTGCTCGGCGTCCATCACGACGACACGGCCGAGCACGCTCGCAAAATGGCACAGAAGCTGCACGGTCTGCGCATCCTCGACGACGAGCAGTCGTGTGAGTCGACCGGTGCTCCGTTGCTGGTCGTCAGCCAGTTCACGCTCTACGGGGACACTCGCAAGGGCCGCCGTCCGTCCTGGACGGCGGCCGCCCGGCCCGAGCACGCGGAACCGTTGGTGAACGCCGTCGTGCAGGAACTACGCCAAAAGGGCGCGCGCGTCGAAACGGGACGATTCAGAGCCGAGATGAAGGTACGGAGCGTGAACGACGGTCCGTTCACGGTGATCGTCGAGCTCTGACTAAACGGTTCTCAGCCAATCCTCAGATTAGTCGCGCAACCGCTGTGACAGCGATGACGTCTTCAGGTCATGGAAGTCGGGAACGAATTCGGAATCGTCTTCGTTACCCAGGTATCAGCCAGCTAGCGATGGGATCCCGAGCGGGCCCGCCGCAACCGGCAACCAGGGCGCAGCGCCGCGCCGCCTTGACCGCCACGCGCGACTGTCCTGACCGACAGCAGCGTCGCCCGCACCAGGGGGAGGGAGATCCATGACCGTCACGAGGATCTCCGACCGTGAAGTCGGAGAGAACACGCCCACCGTCGTCGAGCACGAACTCGACGCGCAAGGACCAGCAGCCGACCTCGTTCGAGTCTACCTGAACGGAATCGGCAAGACCGCGCTCCTCACCGCTGAGGAGGAGGTGGAGCTCGCGAAGCGCATCGAGGCAGGTGTGTTCGCGCAGCACGTCCTGGAGACGGCCAAGCGCCTCACCCCCACCCGCCGCGACGAGATGGGGGCGCTCGTCCGCGACGGCCGCCGCGCCAAGGACCACCTGCTCAAGGCCAACCTGCGCCTCGTCGTGTCGCTGGCCAAGCGCTACACGGGCCGTGGCATGCCGCTGCTGGACCTGATCCAGGAAGGCAACCTGGGCCTGATCCGCGCGGTCGAGAAGTTCGACTACACCAAGGGCTTCAAGTTCTCGACCTACGCGACGTGGTGGATCCGCCAGGCCATCACCCGCGGCATGGCCGACCAGGGCCGCACCATCCGCCTCCCCGTCCACCTCGTCGAGCAGGTGAACAAGCTCGCGCGGATCAAGCGCGACCTGCACCAGACGCTCGGCCGCGAGGCGACGAACGAGGAGCTCGCGAAGGAGGCCGGTCTCAACCCGGACAAGGTCGCCGACCTGCTCGACCACGCGCGTGACCCGGTATCGCTCGACATGCCGGTCGGCACGGAGGAGGACGCTCCCCTCGGTGACTTCATCGAGGACTCGGACGCCACCGACGCCGAGAGCGCCGTCATCTCCGGGCTGCTGCAGGACGACCTGCGCCGCGTTCTCGCGACACTGGAGCCGCGCGAGCAGGCCGTGATCCGGCTGCGCTACGGCCTCGAGGACGGCCAGCCGCGCACGCTCGACCAGATCGGCAAGCGGTTCGGCCTGTCGCGCGAGCGGGTGCGTCAGATCGAGCGCGAGGTCATGTCCAAGCTCCGTCAGGGCGAACGCGCCGCGAAGCTGCGGGCCTACGCCTCGTAGTCCCGGAGTCGTCACGGTCGGGTCTCACCCGACCAGCAGTATTGACTTGTGACTCAACTCACGGCACGGTCGGGCGTTACCAGAGCCACGCGACGCCCGTCGTGAGTCGGGTTAGCACGCGAAGGAAGGTCGGGACGGCCGGGGGCCGCCTCGGCCTTCCGCGTTTGCGGGTCTCGCGAGGACCACGGTTGCGAAGAACACGGTGGACGGGGACCAGTACGTCCCTTTGATGGCGGTACGGTTTTCTGATCCGAACTGCACACCGTTGGAGTTGTGTACCCCGTGCCCACCACATTCGAGTACACCGACGTCCTCCCCCTCGCGAAGGACACCGAGACCGAGTACCGCCTCGTCACCTCCGACGGGGTCAAGCTCATCGAGGCCGGTGACCGCAAGTTCCTCGAGATCGCGCCCGAGACGCTGACGCTGCTCGCGAAGGAAGCGATCCGGGACATCCAGCACCTGCTGCGCCCGTCGCACCTCGCCCAGCTGCGCAAGATCATCGACGACCCCGAGGCCTCCGGCAACGACCGCTTCGTCGCCATGGACCTGCTGCGCAACGCCGCCATCTCGTCCGGTGGCGTGCTGCCGATGTGCCAGGACACCGGCACGGCGATCATCATGGGCAAGCGCTCCGAGACCGTCCTGACCGGCGGCGACGACGAGCAGGCGCTGGCCCGCGGCGTCTTCGAGGCCTACCAGGAGCTCAACCTGCGCTACTCGCAGATGGCTCCCGTGACGTTCTGGGACGAGAAGAACACCGGCACGAACCTGCCCGCGCAGATCGAGGTGTTCCACAAGCCCGGCCAGGAGCCCGTCTACGAGTTCCTGTTCATGGCCAAGGGTGGCGGTAGCGCGAACAAGACGTTCCTCTACCAGGAGACGAAGGCGGTGCTGAACCCGAAGCGCCTCGCGTCGTTCCTGGACGAGAAGCTGCGTTCGCTCGGCACCGCCGCGTGCCCGCCGTACCACCTCGCGGTCGTCGTCGGTGGCCTGTCCGCCGAGCAGAACCTGAAGGTCGCGAAGCTCGCCTCCGCCCGCTACCTGGACACCCTGCCGTCCGAGGGCTCGGCGCTGGGCCACGCGTTCCGCGACACGGACCTCGAGCAGCAGGTCCTGGAGCTGACCCGGAACTTCGGCATCGGCGCCCAGTTCGGCGGCAAGTACTTCTGCCACGACGTGCGCGTCATCCGCCTCCCCCGGCACGGCGCGTCCCTGCCGGTCGGCATCGCGGTGTCATGCTCCGCGGACCGCCAGACCAAGGCCCGCATCACGGCCGAGGGCGTGTTCCTGGAGCAGATGGAACGCGACCCGGCGCGGTTCCTGCCCGAGATCGAGGGCGAGGACCTGTCCGACGAGGTCGTCAACATCGACCTCACCCGCCCGATGACGGAGATCCGCGACATCCTCACCAAGCTCCCGGTGAAGACCCGCGTCTCGCTGACCGGTCCGCTGGTCGTGGCCCGCGACATCGCGCACGCCAAGATCAAGGAACGCCTGGACGCCGGCGAGGAGATGCCGCAGTACCTCAAGGACCACCCGGTCTACTACGCCGGTCCGGCCAAGACGCCCGAGGGCTACGCCTCCGGTTCGTTCGGCCCGACCACCGCCGGCCGCATGGACTCCTACGTCGAGCAGTTCCAGGCCGCGGGCGGCTCGCTGGTGATGCTCGCCAAGGGCAACCGCTCCAAGCAGGTGACGGACGCCTGCTCGTCGCACGGCGGCTTCTACCTGGGCTCGATCGGTGGCCCGGCGGCGCGGCTGGCGCAGGACTGCATCCGCAAGGTCGAGGTGCTCGAGTACCCCGAACTGGGCATGGAGGCGGTCTGGAAGATCGAGGTCGAGGACTTCCCCGCGTTCGTCGTGGTCGACGACAAGGGCAACGACTTCTTCGCGGAGACGTCGACCCCGACCCTGCAGATCAGCTTCCGCCGCTAGGTTTCCTCGGCTGTTCCGAAGCCCCCGATCAAACAGTACGGTTGTCCCGTATTCGTTGCGATCGGGGGTTTCGCATTGATCCACCACGTGCAGGTCACCTGTCCGGCGGGAGCCGAGGACGAGCAGCGCGCGTTCTACACGGGCGTGCTGGGCTGGACCGAACTGCCCAAACCGCCACTGCTCGCCGCGCGCGGCGGCTGCTGGTTCGCGGTACCCGGCGGCGGCGAGATCCACGTCAGCGTCGAGGCCGACTTCCGCCCCGCACGCAAGGCGCACCCGGCGTTCGTGGTCGACGTGACCGCGGTGGCCGAGTCCGTGGCGGCAGCGGGCCACCCGGTCGTCTGGGCCGATCCCGCGGAGATCCCCGGCCGCCTCCGCTTCCACACCTTCGACGCCGTCGGCAACCGCGTGGAGTTCCTCGCCGACGCCGGAAACTGATATATCGGCTCGCTCACCAGGCTCGCTTCCCTCCCTTTGCAACAAGTCTTTTGCGGACGAAGTCAAAAGAGTCATTGCTAAGCCGCAGGTGAGCGAGGGTGCGGTCGAGCGCGGGGACGGCGCACGCGAGGGCGTGGTGCGCCGCCCCAGTGCCTGACGACCGCGAAAGTGCGGGGTGTCGAACGCTCAGCCGGTTTCCTCGCGGGACTCGAGGACCAGGCGGCGGTTGCCCAGGGGTGCGTCCAGGCGAACGGTCAGCGGCACCTGCCGGACCTCCTGGGTGCACACGGTGCCGGAGGGCTGCTTGGTGATCGTGACGAGCGTGATCTGGACGACGTCGGCCGACTGGCCGGTGATCTCGGCGCGGGCCTCCTTGCAGCCGCCGCCGACGCCGAAGACCTCGACGTCGCGGCCGTCGCCGAAGACGTAGGCCTCGTCGCGGTAGGTGTCTGACAACGATGTCGTGTCGACCTTCTCCTTCGCCACGGGCGTGACGTTGGGCGGGACGACGGGCTTCTCCTCCGAGATCGAGACCGGAGGCTGGGCGGGAGCGGTGGGGTTGCCGCTCGACGAGCCCGTGCCGGGGGTGCCGCTCGAACCGGGCGCGGTCGTGCCCGTGGGCGACCCGCCCGACGAGCTGGAGCCGGGTGCGCCGGACTGCGTGCCGGACGAGCAACCGACGAGCACGACGGCGAGAGCAACGGCTGCGACGGCGTTTCTCATGCGCACCATCCTCGCAAACCGGGACACGAAGTCCCTGTCAAATGTCCTGCGACCTGTCCGGTCGAACTTTCACCACTGATCAAGAAAGAGGTGCCCGGCCGGCGGGGCAGATGCCGGCCGGGCACCGTGGGGAGGAAGGTCTACTTCTGTTCCTGCCGCGACGTCAGCACGACCGTGCGCTCACCAAGGGGCTCGGAGAGCTGCACCGTCAGCGGAGGGAAGCGGATGTCCATAGTGCACATCTGCTTGGTCAGCGGCAGCGTCTCGAGCAGCTCGATCTTCACCGTGGAAGCGTTCTGCTCCAGCACGGACGCGCTCGCCTTGCCGCATCCGCCCTCCTGGGCGACGACTCCGACGGTCTTCCCGTCGCCCTGTGTCCACACGGTGCGCGGATAGTCCGGCGTCAGACCGTTGGCATCGAGCTTCGTCACGGGTTTACCGTCCGGCGGCACTTCTCCTGGCGCGATGTTCGGGGGCACGTCGGAGGATGAGGTGGCGGTCGGCAACTCCTGACCGCCACCTGCTCCGGTGCCCGCGTTCTGCGCACTGCCACAGGCCGAGATGACCAGCAGCAGGACGCCAGTGCCAACTACGGTTCCTATGTGCCTCATGGTCAAAGGACGGAACCGCGGTCACAACGGGTTGCAGTGACTATCTTGGGGACTTCTCTTCACAGTTACCGGCTAACTGCCGTTACAGCCTCTCGCAAAGCTTCCAACCGTGCCGCGGACGCGAGACCTCCGTGGTAGAGGTGGAACTCCTCCACACCGGCGTCCAGGTACGCGAGCCACTCCTTCGACAACGCCGCACCGTCGGCCGGCTTGGGCGGCAACCCCAGCACGTACGCGGCGATCCGCGTGTCCGGGGCGGCGGCACGAAGAGCCTCGATGCCGGGGACCGCGATCTCCGGGCCGGGCCAGCACATCGTCGTCAGGACGTCGACGTCGGCGCCGACTCCCCCGGCCACGGTCGCGAACGGCCCAGTGCCCCAAGGATCCGCCGTCACGTGCATGCCGACCCGGATCGAAGGCGCGGCGGCACGAATCTCAGAGACCAGCCTCTGCCGCAACGACCGCACCACGCCGGTGCGCACGGCCTGAACGTCTTCCGCGAGCGCACCCAACGCTTCCTCAACATTGGGTGCACCGCGATCAACCCCGGCCCGGACCGCTTCACGCAGGGCATCCGGGTCGGCGTACAGGGCGGTGCAGGCGGAGCAGAAGCACAGCGACAACAGCTTCTGCTGCACCGCGTTCCAGTCCGTGCCGTCGGTCTTCTCGTGGTGCCCGCCGTGGAAGAACCCCAGCGGGCCGCAGGCCTCCAGGATGATCCCGTCCGGCGCGCCGAGTTCCAGCACCTCGGACACCAGCACCGACGCGTACTCGACGACATCGGCCTGCGCGGTGCACAACGCGTACGGGTAGCGATCCCCGAACGCGTTCACCACGGTCACATCGGGATGCAGGTCGCCCAGCCGCGAGTTGTGCGTCAGCACGGTCCACGCGTACACGGGAAGTCCGGCGGCACGAACCAATGCCGCCGCGGCACCGAACGAATCCGAACCGTCCACCCAGGACGGTTCGGCGGGCACCAGCCGGCCGTACTTCTCCGAACGCACCGGCAAGTAGAACGCCGCGTGCCGCGCGTCGACCATCCGATGCGAAGGGTGGAGCGGCGTCGCGGCCCGCACGGTGTGATACGACGCGGCGACGGCGATCGCGTCGACTCCGAGTTCCTGGTACCGCGCGACGGCCTCAGGGTCTCCGATCAGGTCCCACGGATAGGCGTGGACAACCGACTTCACCACCGGGGACGCTTCCTCTCGTAGCTCGGGTCGAACTTCTGCATGTAGCCCGTGTCGTCGCGAGCCGTGATGCCGCAACGTTCGTAGTTCTCGGCCATGCGCGCCAACGCGTCCCGATCCAGCGTCACACCGAGACCCGGCGTGACGGGCACCGGCACCGCGCCATCCACAAAGGACAGCACACCTGGCTCCACGACCTCGTCCGCCGCGTTCCACGGGTAGTGCGTGTCGCACGCGTAGTTCAGGTTCGGCGTCGCCGCGGCCAGGTGCGTCATCGCGGCCAGCGAGATGCCGAGGTGCGAGTTCGAGTGCATCGACAGACCGATGCCGAACGTCTGGCAGATCATCCCCAGCTGGCGCGACCGCTGCAGACCGCCCCAGTAATGGTGATCTGACAGGAGCACCTGCACGGCGTCCTGCTCCACCGACGGCTTGAGGTGTTCGAACGCGACCACGCACATGTTGGTGGCCAACGGCATCGGCGCCTTCGCGGCCACCTCCGCCATCCCGGAGATCTCCGGCGTCGGGTCCTCCAGGTACTCCAGCACGCCGTCGAGCTCCTCGGCGACCTTCAGCGACGTCGCCGTCGACCAGGCCGCGTTCGGGTCCAGCCGCAGCGGGTGCTCCGGGAACGCCTCGCGCAGCGCCCGGATCGCCTCGATCTCCTGCTCCGGCGGGAACACACCGCCCTTGAGCTTGATCGACCCGAACCCGTACTGCGAGATCATCTTGGTCGCCTGCGCCACGATGCCGGCGGGGTCGATCGCCTCGCCCCACTCGTCCGGCTCGGCCCCGGGGTGCCCGTCCCACTTGTAGAACAGGTACGCCGAATACGGGACAGCGGAGCGAACGGCGCCGCCCAGCAGGTCGTGCACCGGACGGCCCAGCGCCCTGCCCTGGATGTCCAGGCAGGCGACCTCAAACGGCGAGTACACGCGGTCGACGGTGCTCTCCGCAGTGATCTGCCCGGTCAGGCCGTGGTTGTCCAGGCCCGTCTTGCCACCGAGAGCCGCGGAGACCCGCGCGTGCATCTCGTTCAACGCGAACACGTCGAGGCCGATCAGGGAGTCCACAACGGACCTCGAGCGCTCCAGGTGCCCGAGGTCGCCGTAGGTCTCCCCCAGCCCCGAAATGCCCTCGTCGGTGTGCACCTCGACGATGGTGCGCAGCGCCCAAGGTTCGTGGACGCCTGCCGAGTTCAGCAGCGGCGGGTCCCGGAACGCGATCGGTGTCAGAACAATCTCGGTGATCTTCATTCCGAACGCCCTCTCAGCTCAGCAGAGCCTTGCCCGCAGCGATGATCTTGTCGAGAGCGGTGAGGTGCTCGTCCAACGGATCGATCAGCGGCGGCCGCACGCCACCGACCTCCAGGCCGTTCGCGCGCACCGCGGCCTTCACCAGGGCGACCGCGTAGCCGGGAACCTTGTCCCGCAGCTCGACCAGAGGCTTGTAGAACTCGTAGAGGAAGCGGTTCACCAGCTCGGTGTCGCCGGACTGCACGGCGTTGTAGAAGCCGAGCGAGATCTCCGGCGCGAAGCAGAACACCGCCGACGAGTACAGCTCGACGCCGATGCCCCGGTACGCGAGCTGGGTCATCTCCGCGGTCGGCAGGCCGTTGAAGAACTGGAACGGCTTGTCAACGTTGGCACGAACCGAGAGCACGATCCGCTGCATCTGGTCGAGGTCGCCGATGCCGTCCTTGAAGCCCACGACGTTCGGGATCTGTGCGACCTCGACGGCGGTCTCCGGCGTGAACCGCGCGTTGTTGCGCTGGTACACGATGATCGGCAGTTCGGTGACGCCGGCGACCTCGGCCACGTACCGGACGAGTCCGGCGGCCGGGTTCGTCACCAGGTACGGCGGCAGCAGCAGGATGCCCTGCGCACCAGCACGTTCCGCCGCCTGGACGAACTGCTTGGTCGCCACGACGGAGCCGCCCGCTCCGGCGAACACCGGCACCTTGCCCGCGGTCGCCTCGACCGCGACGGCCACCGCGCGCTCGAACTCGTCCAGCCCCAGGGCGTGGAACTCGCCGGTGCCGCAGGCGGCGAACACCGCGCCCGGCCCGGCGGAGACACCGTGCTTGACGTGCTCGGCGAGCACGTCGTACGCGATGTTCCCCTCGCTGTCGAACGGGGTCACCGGAAAGAACAGCACACCATCGAGTTGCATAACCAGACTCATCCCTTGATCGCTCCGGTGGTGATCCCACGCAGGAAGGACTTCTGCAGCGACAGGTACACGACCAGGCTCGGTACCAGCGCCAGCAACGCACCGGCCAGCACGATGCCCGTTCCGACCTGGTCGTCGGAACGTAGCGCGAGAAGTGCGACCGTGAGCGTGTAATCGGAGGGGTCAGCGGCGACGATCAGGGGGAGCAGGTACTGCTCCCAAATCATGTTGAAGCCGAACACGGCGATGACGCCGAGCGCGGGTTTGCACAGCGGGAGGATGATCTGCGCGAAGAGACGCAGCTCCCCGGCACCGTCCACTTTGGCCGCTTCCTCCAGTTCGTTGGGGATCTCCTTCATGAACTCCGTCATGACGAAGATGGAGAAACCCCAAGCCCCCAACGGGAGGATGACGCCGAGCAGGGTGCCCTTGAGACTCACGTGCACCAGCGGTAGGTCTCCGATCACCAGCGACAGCGGGATCGCGATGACCTCCTCCGGCAACATCATCGTGGCGAGAATGACCAACAGTGCGATGGCCTGACCGCGGAACTTCTTGCGCGCCAACGCGTAGGCGGCGAAAACACTCACCGACAGCTGCAACAGCAGCGCACCACCGGCGATGATCAACGAGTTCATCAGGTAGTGCCAGATCTTGTTCTCCGCCGCGACCTGGAAGTTGATCAGCGACGGGTTGGCCGGGATCACCGACAGCTTGGTCGGGTCCGGGTTGTGGTCGAACGCGCCGGAGAAGATGACCAGCAGCGGGCCGCAGAAAAGGATTACAGCGAGGGCGCTGAAAAGGAAGCGGACGGCCTTGCTGCCCCACGCGTCCGGCCTGGTGGACCAGCCGATGGCGCTGTCGAAGCGGCTCGAGTTGACGCTCATCGCGCCTCCTTCCTCCGGCGGTACCACTGCACGCTGACCGTGAGCACGAGCGTAACCAGGAACAACAACACCGAGCCCGCCGAGGCGAGTCCGGCTTCGGACTGTTCGAACGCCGTGGTGTAGACGCGGGTCATCCAGACGTCGGTCGACCCCGCGGGTCCACCCCCGGTGAGCACGTACACCTCGGTGAAGACGCGCAGGCCGCGGATCGCCGCCAGCGTCAGGAGGATGGTGATGACGGGCCGCAACGCGGGGAGCGTGACGTTCCAGATCCGTTGCGGCGTCGAGGCACCGTCGATCGCGGCGGCCTCGTACTGCTGGCGGTCGATGCCGGCGAGCCCGGCGAGGATCAGCACCATGTCGTACGGGGCGTGCTTCCAGATGCCCACGAACATGACCGACACCAGCGAGGTGTCCGTGCTGTGGATGTACTCCCAGGGCCCGAGGCCGATCCACGAGATGAGCTCGTTGAGGAAGCCTTCTGGCGCCGGGTAGAAGAACAGCCGCCAGATCTCGCCGATGACCGCGGTGGCCGCCACGACGGGCAGGAACACCGCGGACCGCACGAACCACAGCGACTTGGTGTGGCCTTCGAGCAGCAGCGCGAGGAGGAAGCCGATCACCATCGCGCCGACGGTCTGACCGCCGGCCAGCACGAGGGTGTGCCAGCTGGCGGTCAGGAACTTCTCGTCCTGCAGGATGGTCGCGTAGTTCTTGAAGCCGACGAAGATGTCGCCGAGGAACGGCCGGACCTCGAACAACGAGAGCCGGATGCCCTCGCCCATCGGGATGAACTTGAAGACCAGGAAGATCAGCACGGCGGGAAGCAGGAAGAGCCACGGGATGAAGGTGGCTCCCGTGAGGCGACGCCGGCGGCGCCGCCTCACGGGGTGGGTTTCGACGGCACCGCCGCCACTAGCCGTCGAGCCCACGTCTCGGGTGTCGCCGAGTGATTGAACTGCCGTCACTTCGACGCCTTCTGGTTCTCGAGCTCCTTCTTGAGCGCTTCCGCGAGCGTCTTCAGCTCGGCTGAGGAGTCAGCGGGGCACTTCGCGAAGATGGAGTTCAGGGTCTCCGAGGTCTTCTGCCGGAACGGCGCGAAGTTCGGAACACTGGGGAACGGCCGCGCCTCGCTGGAGTACACGCCCGCCACGGTCGCCCAGCGCGGGTCCTTGTACGTCGCGTTGACGTCGACGGTCTTGTTGACGGGCAGGCGGACCACCGGCTGCGGGTCGCCCTTCATGCCGGCCTGCTGCGCCTCGGGCGTGATCAGGTACTCGGCGAGCTTCTTCTGGTCGGCGGTCTTCGCGGAGCCGGCCATCTGGTAGATGTTCTCGCCCTCACCGAGCACCGTGGCGCCGGCCGGGCCCTTCGGGGAGGCGATGACCTCGTACTTGTCCTTGCCGACCGACTTGTCGAAGCGGCCGATCATGTACGGGCCGGTGAGGTAGATGCCGCTCTTGCCCGACTCGAACAGCGGGTGCGCGTCGTTCGTGCCCAGGGTCAGCGAGCCGGGCTGCATGACCTTGTCCTCGCAGAAGAGCTTGCGCAGCCGCTCGACGGCCTTGGTCGACTCCGGCGAGTCGATGCCGACGCGGAACTTGCCGTCGCCCTCGTCCTCGAGGATGTCGCCGCCGCCCTGCCAGATGTAGCTGGCGGCCCACCACGCGAGGTAGCCGCGGTCGGTCGTGCCCGGCACGAGCATGCCGTAGGTGTCGTTCTGCCCGTTGCCGTCCGGGTCGTTGAAGGTGAAGGCCTTCGCGAGGTCGTCGAGCTCCTCCCACGTGGTGGGGATCGGCTTGCCGAGCTTCTCGCGCCAGTCCTTGCGGATCAGCGTGACCATCGCCTGGGTGGAGTAGGGGATGGCGTAGAACTTGCCGTCCGCGCCCTTCCCGTTGTTCCACGCGCGGTCGACGATGTCGCCGCTGCCCGCGACGTCGTCGCGGTTCACCTCGGTCGTCCAGCCCTGCTTGACGAAGTTGCCGAGCGAGCCGGTGTCGGTGATGACGACGTCGGGGAGGTCCTTCGACGCGGCGCGCTGCTGCACCTGCTTGTCGAAGTCGTTGAAGATCGGCTTGTAGTCGACCTGCACACCGGTCTTCTCGGTGAACGACTTGAAGATCTTCTCGTAGACCTTCGCGGTGGCCTCGGTGGAGCGGGTCCACACCTCCAGAGGCTTGTTCGGGTCTTTGGACGACGCCGCCGTGGTGCCACCGCTGCCGCATCCTGCGAGCAGCGCTGCCACACCGAGTGTGGCAAGTGTCGTGGCTGTTCTACGGCGCATCGTCGAAGCCCTTCGTGTTCAGATATGTGAACGTGGGTCGTACTTGTGAACCTGAGTCAGGACTGTAAGAATCAGCACAGCAACGTGTCAAGGGAAAGTTTCTTCCCTGTTTCGAGGAGGCTTCAGGTGGCGTCGCCGATCGGCAAGGGCACAGCTCGTCCCGGTGCGGTGAAGTCCGCCGACCGCACGGTGGAGTTGCTTGAGGTGTTGTCCGCGTCGGACCGCAGGCTCACGCTCACGGAGCTGCACCGCGAACTCAGCTATCCCAAGTCCAGCCTCTACATGTTGTTGCAGACGCTGGTGGCGCGCGGCTGGGTCGAGGTCGACGCGGACCGCGGCACCTACGGCATCGGTGTGCGCGCACTGCTCGTCGGTACGTCCTATTTGGACCACGACCCTGTTGTGCGCGCGGCGATCCGCGTGATGGAACAGGTCCGTCAGGACATCAACGAGACCGTCCACCTTGCCCGTTTGGACGGCGCGGACGTCGTCTACCTGGCGAGCCGCGAGTCCGAGCACCACCTGCGGGTCGTCTCCCGCGTCGGCCGCCGGCTGCCCGCGCACTCGACGTCGCTGGGCAAAGCGGTGCTCTCGACGCGCACGCCGGAGGAGGTCGACCTGATCCTCCCGGCCGAGCTGGCTCCGCTGACGCCGAACACCGTGATCGATCGGGCGGCGCTGCACGAGCAGCTCGCCGGGTTCCGGAATGTCGGCTATGCCCACGAACGCGAGGAGAACACGCCCGGGCTGGGCTGCTTCGCCGTCGCGCTGCCTTACCGAAATCCCGTTCTGGACGCTATGAGTTGCTCGGTTCCCCTGGGCAGACTGGACCCCGAGCACGAACGGCAGGTCATCGCCGCTCTGCTCGACGCCGCCCGGCAGATCACCGAGCTCCTCCGCCAGTTCGGTCGCTGAGCTTTGCCGACACATCTGAACAAGACGGAGGGGTCCAACCCGTGACCGCACGCATCCTGATCACCGGCGCCGGCGGCGGGGTGGGCACGCTCATGCGTACCCGCCTCGCGGCGGAGGGCCGTGTCCTGCGGCTGCTGGACATCGCGGAGCTTCCCGCGGCCGCCGACGGCGAGAACGTCGAACTCGTCGAGGCGTCGGTGACCGACATGGCCGCGATGGAAGCGGCGTTGAAGGACGTCGACGCGGTGATCCACCTCGGTGGCCACAGCCTCGAGGAGCCGTGGGAGAAGATCCTGCACGTCAACATCGACGGCACGCACACGCTGCTGGAGGCCGCGCGCCGCCAGGGAGTTCGCCGGGTGATCCTGGCCAGCTCGAACCACGCGGTCGGCTACGTCGAACGCGCCGACGGCGAGGCGGGCGACTACGCGTTCCCGCGTCCGGACACCTACTACGGCGTGTCCAAGGTGGCGCTGGAGGCGTTGGGGTCGCTGTACGCCGACCGCTACGGCATGGACGTGATCGCGATCCGCATCGGTTCGTGCTTCGAGAAGCCGCGCGACGTGCGGATGCTGTCGACGTGGATGTCGCCGGACGACGGCGCGCGCCTGTTCGAGGCGGCTCTTTCCTTCCCGTCGCCCGGTTTCCGGATCGTGTGGGGCGTGTCGGACAACAAGCGCGGCTGGTTCTCGCTCGACGAGGCCCGCGCTCTGGGCTACGAGCCCCAGGACGACTCCGAGGAGTACGCGGCCGCGGTGCTGGAGCAGCACGGCGGTGAGCTCGATCCCTCGTCGCCCGCGGCGAGATACGTGGGCGGGGCCTGGTGTGGCCCCGATTTCGACACGGCAGTCAAGGAGGCAGGGCGTTGAGCCACGTCGTTCAGGGATACAACCCGCGCACCGGTGAGCCGTTCGGCGAACCGGTTGCGAAGACCCCCGACAGCGAGGTGGACCGGATCGCTTCCGCCGCGGCCGTCGCGTTCTCGGCGTGGTCGGTCGTCGCGGCGGCGGATCGCGCCGTGGTGCTGGAGAAGGTCGCGGACGCGCTGGACGCCGAGTCGTCGTTGCTCGTGGAGACGGCGGACGGCGAGACGGCGCTGGGCGTGCCGCGGCTGACGACCGAGCTCAAGCGCACGACGAACCAGCTGCGGTTGTTCGCGGAGGTGCTGCGCGAAGGCAGCTACGTCGAGGCCACTCTGGACACGGCGAACCCGGACATCATCCCACCGCGGCCGGTGCTGCGGCGCGTGCTCCGTCCTTTGGGGACGGTCGCGGTGTTCTCCGCGTCGAACTTCCCGTTCGCGTTCTCGGTCGCCGGTGGTGACACGGCCTCCGCGCTGGCGTCCGGTTGTTCCGTTGTGGTGAAGGCACATTCGGCGCACCCGTCGACGTCGCGCGAGACCGCGCGGGTCGTGGTGGACGCTCTTCGCGAGGCCGGTGCGCCCGAGGGTGTGTTCGGCATCGTGTACGGCACCGAGTCGGGTGTCGCGCTGGTGAAGCACCCGGCGGTGCGCGCGGTCGGTTTCACCGGCTCGACCGGTGGCGGGCGGGCGCTGTTCGACCTGGCGCAGGGCCGGCCGGACCCCATCCCGTTCTACGGCGAACTGGGCAGCGTCAACCCGACGGTGATCCTGCCGGGAGCGGCTGAGCGCGAGGACATCGCCGCCGGGTTCGCGGCGTCGCTGACGATGGGCGTCGGCCAGTTCTGCACGAACCCCGGCCTGGTCTTCACGCCGGAGGCGCTGGTGCCCGCGCTGGGTGAGGCCGTCGCGGCGACGTCCGGTGGCGCGATGCTGAACGAGCGGATGTGCGACTCCTACACGGCGTCGACGGACGCGCTGGCCTCGTCGGACCTGGTGACCGTCGTGTCCGCCGGTACGCGCCCGGACGAGGCGTGGGCCGTGGCTCCGCGCCTGTTCAGCGTGCCGGTGTCGGTGTTCGAGGAGAACCTCGAGAAGCTGACCGAGGAGCACTTCGGCCCGGCCGCCCTGGCCGTGACCTACTCCGATCCGGCCGAGCTGCACTCGGTGCTGGCGAAGCTGCCGGGCACGCTGACCGGCACGGTGCACGCGGAGGCGTCGGACCACGCGGAGGCCGGTGAGATCGCCGAGGTCCTGCGGCACGTCGCGGGTCGCATCATCTTCAACGCGTGGCCGACCGGTGTCGCGGTCGCGTGGGGTCAGCACCACGGTGGTCCGTGGCCGTCGACGACGAACCCGCTGCACACGTCGGTGGGCGCCACGTCGATCCGCCGCTGGATCGCGCCGGTGACGTACCAGTCGTGGCCGGACGCGTTGCTGCCGGTCGAGTTGCAGGACGCGAACCCGCTCGGCATTCCGCGCCGGATCGACGGTGTGCTGGGCGTGCACTGAAAGGTTGTCGGATGAGCGGGGCCACCGACCTGAGGTCGGTGGCCCCGTTTTTCGTTGGGAGGACGTGGGATGGTCGGTCGTCGTGCCTACAACTTCATGTACCGGACCTGGGCGCCGTGGGAGGGCGGCCCTCGTGCCGAACTGGTGGACCTCGTGACGTCGGGACGGATCGCGCCAGGCCGTGCGATCGACCTCGGCTGTGGCAGCGGGGCGAACGCGATCTTCCTGGCGGAGCACGGCTTCGACGTGACGGGCGTGGACTTCTCCCCCGTCGGCCTGGAGAAGGCCCGGCGCGCGACGCCGCCGTCGTTGTCGGTCGAGTGGCTGCAGGGGGATCTGACGGCCACCTCGATCCCCGGCGTCTCCGGGACGTTCGACCTGCTCGTCGACTACGGCGTGCTGGACGACCTGGGCGGGCCGGGCCAGGAGGCGATGGCGGCGACCGTGCTGCGGCTGTCTCACCCCGGTTCGGTGTTCCTGATGTGGTGCTTCTACGACGAGATCCCGTGGTGGAAGCGTCGTGGTGCCCGGTTCCCCGGTCTGGCCGTAGGTGGTGAGCAGCGGCTGTTCGGGGAGTCGTTCGACATCGACCGGCTGCCGGAGCCCGCTTCCGGGAGCGGTTTCGCGTGCTTCCTAATGAGACGCACTGATCGCGATTGATTAGTCAGTTAATACCAATACGGCGAGGCGCACGCCGTATTCGTGTCGGTGACATGTCACCACGCCAACAGCAGACCGATGTTTAATTGAATTCGACAGCTCCTTTCGCGGCCCGCCGGGGCAAGATGGTTATCGCACGGCGTCGTCCAGGGGAGTGGGACATGACCGACCTGCGTTTCGCATGGCTTGAGATCACCGGCAAATGTCAGCTGAGCTGCACACACTGCTACGCGGAGTCCGGACCGCGCGGCGACGAGGGCGTGCTCAGAACTCGTGATTGGTTCCGGGTCATCGACGAGCTCGCCGAACTCGGCGTGAACTCGATTCAGTTCATCGGCGGAGAGCCGACATTGCATCCCGATTTGCCGGAGTTCGTCGGCCGCGCACTCACCGCCGGACTCGAGGTCGAGGTGTTCAGCAATCTCGTGCACATCGGCCCACGCCTGTGGGACACCTTCTCCCGTCCGGGCGTGCGCCTGGCGACGAGCTACTACTCCGACACGGCGTCCCAGCACGAGGCCATCACGCGTCGTCGCGGCAGTCACGCCCGCACCCGCGCGAACATCGCCGAGGCTCTGAGCCGGGACATCCCGCTGCGCGCAGGCGTCATCGATGTCAGTTCCTCCGACCGCATCGGCCGCCAACGCACCCACGCCGCCCAAGCCGACCTGTCTTCGCTGGGTGTCGCGAATGTCGGCGTCGACCGGCTGCGCCGCGTCGGCCGCGGCGCAAACGCTTCACCGAGCCCTGACCAGCCCCGTTCTGGTCAACCCGTCCCTGATCAGCTCTGCGGCCGCTGCGGCCACGGCGCCGTCGCCATCTCATCGTCCGGCGAAGTCTGGCCGTGCGTGTTCGCCCGCCGAATCCCGCTGGGCAACATATTGGACACGGACCTGGCGACGATCCTCTCGACCGCCCAGCCGCTCTTACCGGTCACCGCCGGCCCGTCGTGCTGGCCCCAGGGCGGAGGCTCCTGCGCCCCGAACGACGACCCACCCCGCCCTTAGGCGCTCACGACCCGAGCGATCGCCTGCGCGCACTCGACCGCCTCTGCCTTCGCGGTGTCGACCTCGACGTCGTACCTCATCCCGCGATGCACCAGTTCAGCCTGCGCCTCGGCCATCCCGGCGACCCGGTCACCACGGGCAAGCTCACGCCCAGCGGCGACGGCGGCGTCACACCGAACCCCGACCCACACCACGTCCAGCCCGTCCAGGGCCTTCTCCCACCGCCGCCGGGACTCGGTCCCGCCGAGGAACACGTCGTCCACGATCACCCGCGCCCCGGCGCGCACCATCGCCGCGACGCCGTCCATCCACGCGTCCTCCAGCAACCGGAACTCGGCCCCGACGCTGACCTCACCGTCGCCCGCGAGCCCGATCCCCTCCGACCCGAGCCGCAACCGCGCGGGCATCACGTCGATCAACGTGTCGACCCCGATCGCCAGCCACGCATCCGGCAACACCGCCTGCAGACACCGCGCGATCCCCGACTTGCCGGAGCTGGACCCACCGTTGAGAACGATCACCTGAGCACTCGACGACACGCTCCGACCGTACCCACGCCACCCAGCCCTCACCCCTCATTTCCCGCCCGTCACGGCCACGCCCGCCGACTGATATATCGCTTCCCCGCCCTCAAGCCGGATGCAAAAGACGTTTGCGGACGAAGTCAAAAGACTCATTGCAAAGGTCAACATCGGGGCGGCAGGGCTGCGACCAGCGAGAACAGGAAGGGGCGAACAGTCAGCGGCGCGCGGCGGCGGCCCGCCGTTCCTCCTGCAACTCCCGCTGGTACCCGAGGAAGTCGACCTCCAGCGTGTGCCGTTTCGACTTCACGTACCGGCGCCGCAGCGTCTCCCGGTAGGAGGTGATCTCCGCCTTCATCTCCGGCACCGAGGGCAGCGCCCCGCGCCCCGAGATCAGGTCGGCGATCCACTCGGACTGCGCCTCCGCCAGCGGCATGATCGCTCCCAGCGGCTGGATCAGCCCGAGGAAGTAGAGCCCGGGATGCGCCGGATCCACGACCCGCCGGTACAGCGACACCTCGTTGTCCGCGGACGTCACGGCGGGGAACTCGGCAGCGGAGAGGAACGGGAAGTCGACCTTGTACCCGGTGCAGTAGACGATCACGTCGACGTCCTCGCGGGATCCGTCCGCGAACACGACCCCGGATCCGTCCAGCCGCGTCAGGTTCGGCTTCACCGTGATGTCGCCGTGCCCGAGCCGGGTCAGCAGGTCGTCGGACACCGTCGGGTGCGCGGCGAGGATGCCGTGCGACGGTTCGGGCAGGCCGTAGTCGGAGAGTTTGCCGCGCGCCAGCCGCAGCATCGCCCGCACGGACAGCGCCTGCAGCCAGGCGGGCGCGAACCGGGCGAGCGGTGAGGTCGTCAGGTGATCGGTCGGCATGCCGAAGAGGTACTTGGGCATGATGTGCGCGCCTCGGCGCATCGCCAGAAACGTCCGCGCGGAGACGCGTGACGACTCGACCGCGATGTCGCAGGCGGAATTGCCGATGCCGAGAACCAGCACCTTCTTGTCCGCGAATCGTTCGGGCGTCTTGTAGAAGTGCGCGTGCATCTGTTCGCCGTCGAACGAGCCGGGAAACGCGGGCTCGGGCAGTCGCGGCGACCAGTGGTGCCCGTTCGCGACGATTACTGAACGATAGACACCCGAAACCTCGGAACCGGTATCGCGATCGCGCGTCGTGACGGAATAGCCACCGGGTGCGACGGAAACCGAGGTGACCTCGGTCCGGAACCGGATGCGGTCGCGGAACCCGTGGTGCTTCACGAAGTCGTCGAAGTACTCGGCGATCTGGAAGTGCGACGGATAGGCGGGCAGACGCGCGGGCATCGGGAAGGACTTGAACTCCATCATCTGCCGCGAGGTGTTGATGTGAAGGGACCGATAGGCCGACGACATGCCGTTGTCGTTGAGGTAGCGCCAGTTGCCGCCGATCTCCGACCCGGTCTCGAAGCAGTCGAACTCGATGCCGCGGGCACCGAGCACCTGACATGCGGCGATGCCGGACGAGCCGGCACCGATGACGCACACGCGTTCCATGGCTCTGAAGTATTTTCACGTTCAAAGCGCGTGTCAATCACCTGGACACGGTCATGAATCGGGCGAAAATGTCAGACCCCGGCGCCATGATGCCCGCATGACAGACGCGATCGTGGCCGAAGGCCTGGTCAAACGCTACGGATCGGTCGTCGCGCTCGACGGCCTGGATCTCACCGTGCCCGAGGGGACCATCACGGGACTGCTGGGTCCCAACGGCGCCGGCAAGACGACGGCGGTGCGCGTGTTCACCACGCTGCTCGAAGCCGACGCCGGATCGGCGCGCGTCGCCGGTCTCGACGTTCGCCGGAACGCGAACGAGCTCCGCACGAAGATCGGGCTCTCCGGTCAGTACGCGGCCGTCGACGACAACCTCACCGGGTTCGAGAACCTCGACATGGTCGGCCGCCTGTACCACCTCGGCCGCGCCAGAAGCCGGGAACGAGCCCGCGAACTGCTCGCCCGGTTCGATCTCGAGGACGCCGCCGACCGTCCGGTGAAGGGCTACTCCGGCGGCATGCGGCGCCGGCTCGACCTCGCGGGCGCGCTGGTCGCGAAGCCGACCGTGCTGTTCCTCGACGAACCGACCACGGGCCTCGACCCGCGCTCCCGGCTGGGCATGTGGGACGTGATCGAGGAACTGGTCAAGGGCGGCACGACCCTGCTGCTCACCACCCAGTACCTCGAAGAAGCCGACCGGCTCGCCGACCAGATCGCCGTGATCGACCACGGCAGGGTGATCGCAGAAGGCACCGCCGACCAGCTCAAGGACCAGGTCGGCGGCGAACGCCTCGAACTGTCCGTCGCCACGTCCGCCGAACTGAGCAGCGCCGCGAGGGCGCTGGCAGGCCTCGCCGTCGGCCAGATCGAGTCCGACGACCGCCAGAACCACCTCACCGTGCCGGTCACGGGCGGGTCCTCGGTGCTGATGGAGGCGATCCGGCTGCTGGACGCCGAGTCGGTGAAGGTCCTCGACATCGGGTTGCGCAGGCCGACTCTCGACGACGTGTTCCTCGCTCTGACCGGTCACGTCGCGGACGATTCAGTGCAGGGGGAAGAGAAGTGAAGCTGCTGCAGGCGCTCGCGGACGGCGGGGTCGTCGCCAAGCGCAACCTGATCAAGATCAAACGCGTGCCGGACCTGCTGGTGTTCTCCACCGCGGCGCCGATCATGTTCGTGCTGTTGTTCGCCTACGTGTTCGGCGGCTCGATCCAGATCCCCGGCATGGACTACCGCGAGTTCCTGATGGCGGGCATCTTCGCGCAGACCGTGCTGTTCGGCGCCACCATCACCGGCAGCGGGCTCGCCGAGGACATGACCAAGGGCATCATCGACAGGTTCCGCTCGCTGCCGATGGCGCGCTCGGCCGTCCTGGTCGGCCGCACCACGTCCGACCTGGTCAACAACGCGCTGGTCATCGTCATCATGATGATCACCGGCCTGATCGTCGGCTGGCGCATCCACTCGTCGCCGCTGGAGGCCCTCGCCGCGGTCGGGATCCTGCTGCTGTTCGCGTACGCGTTCTCGTGGGCGATGGCGTGGATCGGGCTGCTGGTGCGCAGTCCCGAGGTGTTCAACAACGCCAGCTTCATCTTCATCTTCCCGATCACCTACATCGCGAACACGTTCGTGCAGTCGGAGAACCTGCCGGCGGGCCTGCGGCACGTCGCCGAGTGGAACCCGGTCTCTGCCGTCACGCTGGCCGCCCGCGAACTGTTCGGCAACACCTCTCCCCTGCAGACGCCGCCGGACGTGTGGCCGCTGCAGCACCCGGTGCTCGCGTCGCTCGGCTGGGTGGTGGTATTCCTGCTGATCTTCGTTCCGCTGGCCAACCACCAGTACAAGCGCGCCGTGGCCCGCTGAGCGGACCGGGTCCGTGAGCGCCGAAACTCCTTTGTCGAACAGGTAAAGCGCCGCCTAACCTCGTGGGCATGGCAGCAACCCTGGTCCGCGGCCAGAACGTGGACATTCGCATGTGGACTCGACCGGACGAGGTCGAGGAGTTCGCCATGCGGCAGCTGCAGAACATCTCCTCGCTGCCGTGGGCGTTCAAGCACATCGCGGTCATGCCCGACGTGCACTACGGCAAGGGCGCCACGGTGGGTTCGGTGATCGCGCTGCGCGACGCCGTCTCCCCCGCGGCCGTCGGCGTGGACATCGGCTGCGGCATGACCGCCGTGCGCACCTCGCTCACCGCCAACGACCTGCCGGAGACACTGCGCGGGTTGCGGTCCCGCATGGAGGCCGTGGTCCCCGTCGGTTTCGGTCAGCACAAGGCGACCGCGTTCACCGAGAGGGACGCGTCCGACTGGGGCACGTTCTGGAGGAAGTTCGACGACCTCACGCCCGTCGTGAAGGCGCGCGCCGACAAGGCGCTGCACCAGATGGGCACGCTCGGGGGCGGCAACCACTTCCTGGAGGTCTGCCTGGACGGCGACCAGCGGGTGTGGGTCATGCTGCACTCCGGGTCGCGTGGCATCGGCAACGAGCTGGCGCAGCACCACATCGCGGTGGCGCGCACGCTCGCGCACAACGCCGAGCTGCCGGACCCGGACCTCGCTGTGTTCCTGTCGGGCACGCCCGAGATGGCGGCGTACCGTCACGACCTGTACTGGGCGCAGGACTACGCGCGACGCAACCGCGCGGTCATGCTGCGCCTCGTCTGCGACGTGCTGCGCGGCGAGTTCCCGCAGATCGCCTTCGAGGAGCCGATCTCGGCGCACCACAACTACGTTTCCGAGGAGAACCACTTCGGCGAGGACGTTCTGGTGACGCGCAAGGGTGCGATCCGCGCCGGACGTGGTGAGCTGGGCATCATCCCGGGATCCATGGGCACCGGTTCGTACATCGTGCGCGGGCTCGGGAACCCCGACTCGTTCGAGTCGGCGTCGCACGGCGCCGGCCGCAGGATGTCACGCAACAAGGCCCGCAAGACGTTCACGACGAAGGATCTCGCCGCCCAGACAAGTGGTGTCGAGTGCCGCAAGGACTCCGGCGTGGTGGACGAGATTCCGGGCGCCTACAAGGACATCGACACCGTGATGGCGAACCAGTCCGACCTGGTCGAGGTGGTCGCGAAGCTCAAGCAGGTGGTTTGTATCAAGGGTTGATGTTTCCCTTGTGGGTGAACGGGAAGCCTCCAGGACAGCAGAGTCTTTCTTGCCTGTCTTGGAGGTTTTTCCATGTCAACGGGCGCCATCATCGGCCTGGTGGTCGCGGTTCTAGTGGTGCTGGCGGTCCTCGCGTTCGTGCTGAGGCCCGCTATGCAGCGCAAGAAGCTGCGCGACCGCTTCGGCCCTGAATACGACCGCGCGGTCACGGACAGCGACAGCAGAACGGCCGCGGAGAAGGAACTCGCCGAGCGGGAGCACCGCCACAGCGAGTTCGACCTGAAGCCGCTTTCCCAGACGGCACAGGAGAGTTACCGCCGGCACTGGGCGAACGTGCAGGCGAAGTTCGTCGACTCGCCGGAGAGCGCGATCGCCGACGCCGACCGGCTCGTGACCGATCTGATGGCCGAGCGCGGGTACCCCACCGAGGGTTACGAGGCGCAGCTGAGCGTTCTGTCCGTCGAGCACGCGCGGACCCTGGAGCACTACCGCACGGCGCACGACATCTCGGAGCGCCAGGAGATCGGCGAAGCGAACACCGAGGACCTGCGCACGGCGATGGTCCACTACCGCGAACTCTTCACGGATCTGCTCGAACACGGCGCCGAGCCGCGCAAGGACAGGGAAACCGTGCGGAAGGAGAAGACTGATGTCTGAGGCACCGACTCACGCCGCTGGGGTTCCCACTCCGGCTCGTCCGCAGCAGGGCGAGCGCACCCCGCAGCAGACGCAGCGCACCGATGCGGAACGCACTGACGCGCAACGGACTGAGGCCCAGCGCACCGAGGGCCAGCGCACCGACGCGAACCGGACCGAAGCGCAGCGCACCGACGCCCAGCGGACCGAGGGCCAGCGCACTGACACGAACCGGACCGAAGCGCAGCGCACCGACGCCCAGCGCACTGAGGCCCTGCGGACCGACGCGAACCGGACCGAAGCGCAGCGCACCGAAGCGCAGCGCACCGAGCGCGGCGAGCAGCACCACACCGAGCAGCAGCCCACCGGGTCACAGCGCGCCGACCAGCAGCGCGCCGACCAGAAGCTGTCCAGCAAGCTCGAAGAAGAGTGGCAGTCGGTGCAGTACGACTTCGTCGACGACCCGAAGGCCGCCGTCCGCAAGGCCGACGACCTCGTGAGCCGCGCGCTCGAGGAGCTCAACACCCGGCACCGCTCCCTCACCAAGCAGCTCGAGGGAAACGGTGATCCACAGACCGAGGACCTGCGACTGGCTCTCCACCGCTATCGGGAATTGTTCAAGTCGCTGGTCGCCGTCAAATAAGTGCTGGAAGCCCCGGCGCCGTGGCCGTAACAGGTGGCGGCGCCGGCAGGCATGTCCGGACCTCTTCCCGACTCAGCTGGGCAGTTCGCGGATCTCCATCTCGAGCACGTCGATCTCGTCGCTGATCGCCTCGTCGAGCATGTCGTCCAGCAGCTTGCGGCACTCCGCCGATCCGCAACGGGGAAGTCCCGCGCCGAATCGCGGCACCTGCTCCCACCACACCGCCGGGTTGTTCCAGAACGACCCGGAACCCTGGTCGACACCTTCGAGGCAACGCAGCCTCTGATCACTCGCCGGAAGGGCTCGCACGAACTCGATGAACAACGCGAGTGCGTCGGGATTGCTCACCGGGACCGCGCCGTAGCCGCGCAGGCAATCCTCGAGTTCTGCGAGGAACTCCGCCTTGAAGGACACGGTCCACCCCGCTCCTCCGCACCGTTGCGGACGCCTGAAGTTCGTACCGTCAACAGTACCTCCGCGACTTGAGCGGGAAACGAGTGCGAACGGGCGGTATCTCCCCTGCGCCCGCTCGGGGTGCGGTGACCCGCAGTCACTTCACCTGATGGTCATGTTCCTTCGTGGGACACGTAACGGGACACCAGGAAACCGTTGTCCAGCTTGACGATCTGGCCCACGACCAGCTTGTCGGCCGGGTCGGCTCCGGACGTGCCGCTCGCACCGGTCCGGTCGAACGTCAGCCTCCCGGACGCGCCCGGGAAGTCACGCAAAGTGCGCAGCCTTTCGTAGAGGTCTTCTCGTGACGCCCCAACGGACGTCTGCCGCGCGACAACGCTGACGGCGTCATAGGCGAGCAGAACATGTCCGTTGGGGCCCGAAAGGAATGCCCTGCGGGCGTGCTTCTTCTGGGCGGCCTCGTACGTGGTGAAGAACTGTTGCGTCGGCTGGGGAATCGACTCGCGACCCGGCGTCCACGCGAACGTCGTGAAGTAGAGCCGGCCGTCGGCGAATCGTTTGATGTCTTCCAGATCCGTGAAGTTCGTCGTCTCGAGCTGCGTCAGGTCGTCGCCGCCGAACACCACCGGGTCGGTGCAGTTGCTGTGACTCAGCTCGGTCAGCAGCCCGCCGACCTCCGCGGTGCGGCCCGTGTAGAGGATGAGCGGGTTCGGGGCCTTCTCGCAGATGTCCGTCACCACCTGCCCCAGCTGGGTGGTGACGGCGTTGGCCGTCTCGTCGTAGTCGTGGCGTTCGGGCTTGAGCGCGGCCTCGAACTTCTCGGCGAGATCCGAGCTGTACTCGTCTCCTGGGCTGCGCACGAGGTGCAACGGGCGGCCGCGCAACGCTTCGGTCCGCTCGATGATGCGGGCGGCGACCTGCGCCTGACGGTCGTTGGCCGGCGCCACGCGGAAGAAGTACGGCTTCTGGCTGAAGTTCGTCGACGACAACGACGACCCGATCATCGGGATGCCGGTCGGCCGTTCCTTCGACGGGCCCAGCACGGCGAGCGCCGACTGGGTGGTCTCGCGACTCTGCCCGAGACCGGTCACGGCGATCACCGACGGGTCGCGTTCGGCGTAGGCGCGGATCTGCCCGGCGACGTTCTCCGCGTACTTCGACTCGCCGCCGAAGTTCGCGAGAACCAGGCGCACCAACGGATTGCGGCCGAGCCCGTCGAGCTGATTCCAGTCGCGCTGGGCGAGGTAGGCGCCGCGCAGTTCGTTCACACCCGCGGACAGGTCCCGCTTCACCCGCTCACTGGAACTGAGCATGGTGGCGACGACGATCGTGACGACGCTGCGGTCCTTCACCTTGGTGACGCGGTCGTTCTCCTCCGCGATGAGCTTCGCGATCTCCTCCACCTCGGCGTCGTCGTTGTTCTGCGTGGCCGGGTCACCGTAGGCGAACCTTCCTGGTTTCTCGCTCAGGCCAACGCATTGCACTCCATCCATTTTGGACAGGCGTGTGCGGTCGCCGCTGAGGTCCGCGACGAGTTCATCGGGTTCGAGAATGCCGTAGCGCAAGCAGTTGGTGCTGCTCTGCACGTAGAAAGCCGCGCCGTACAAGGCAAGCAGCACGACGACGAGGTAGACGGTCACGCGGCGCACCGAGTTGCGACCCGGCCAGCGCCGCGGATACGGGAACCTGCCGACCGTGGACTGGCGCGGCAACGACACCGGTGGCGACGCGGGCGTGTTGTGTTCCAGGGCGCGTTTCGTCGCGCGGTAGGCGGTCAGGCGTTCCTCGGCGCCGTCGAGTTCCTGGTGGGTGCGCAGAACCCGGTCGTACATCTCGACGGTCGGGCGGACGGTCCGGCTGCGGGAGCGCAGTTCCCAGGTCGCGATGACCGCGTCCTCCAGCAGTCCCGTCTCCGGGCGCACCACGCTGTCGTAGCGGCGGTGCAGGTTGCGTTTGGTGCCGGTTCTCAGGCGCTCCCAC
The DNA here is from genome assembly GCF_044754905.1 of Lentzea sp. NPDC092896. Classification (NCBI taxonomy): domain Bacteria; kingdom Bacillati; phylum Actinomycetota; class Actinomycetes; order Pseudonocardiales; family Pseudonocardiaceae; genus Lentzea; species Lentzea sp. NPDC092896. The sequence continues at coordinate 145,129 of NZ_JBIVPX010000013.1, read as the reverse complement.
CACGTGCGCGGTTCCTCGTCGAACTCCGGTTCGCCTTCGCCGGGCGGCATCGGCGCCTCGGCGACGGCGGCGAGCTCGGCGATCCAGCGGTCGCTGCGCTCGTCGACGTGCGGCCGCAGGCGATGCGCGACGAGGTGGACTTGACCGAGTGCGAGCGCGTGGTAGAGCGCGTCCTCGCGTTGCCCGAGGCTGTCGTAGCGGTCCTTCAGCAACCGGTGGACGTTCGCGTGCGAGAAAGGCTGGTCCGCCGGAACATCGCGGAGCCTGCGCGCGAGAAGGTCGCGCAACAGCGGGTGCAGGACGAAGTTCTCGCCCTCCTGGCCGACGAAGCTGAGCTGTGCCAGCAAAGCCCGCATGTTCTCGGCCGACCACGACGGCGGCAGCAGCGCGCGGATCACGTGCCGATCGAGCACGCGCGGGGCGGCGAGACGGGCGAAGATCTCACGCGCCGCCTCGCGTTCCGGCATCTCCTCGGTGCCCGGAATTCGTTGGAAGAAGCGGAGAAGCAGGTAGTCGCCGACGGTGGCGTCCTGGAACGTCGTGGTCTCGTCGACCGGCAGCCGTTCGTCGAACACCGACCGCACCGACGGCAGCACCTGGTCTCGTGCGAACACGAACTGCACGAGCTGGATGGCGAGCCGAACCGCCAGCGGGTGGCCGTGCGTGACCTCCTGCAGCTCTTCCACGAGCGCCTCGGACTCGACCGTGCTGTCGCGGGTGCGGTTCCACTCGGCGAGGAACTGCCGCGTCTGCGCCAGCGTGAAGGGTTCCAGGCGCACCGGTTTGAAGACCGCGGAGCCGGCCAGTGCGGGCGCGGACTGCTTGGTGGCGATCACGAGCAGCGGCACGTGCGGTTCCTTCGCGCGACGCTCGGCGAGCAGGCTCAGGAAGTCGGTCGCCCGCGCGGCGGGGCGTGGCCGTTTCGGGGGCAGGTAGGAGTCGATGCCGTCGAGCAGGTCGGCGCCGTCGAGCAGCAGGAGACTGTTCATCCTGCGGTAGCGGCGGAACCGGTAGGCGGCCGTGATGTCGGCGAGGAAGGCGGCGACGAGCAGCCGGTCGATCTCCAGCGTGTCGCCGGAGCGGTGAAGGCTCCACGTGTGCACGAGTGCGGCGTCGAACTTCAAGCTGTGTCTACTTTTGGGCCCGGATTTCAGTTCCTGTCCGACGTAGTTCTCGAACCAGCGCAACGCACTCGCGACCCGAGGCCCGCCCAGCAGCCAGCGCAACGGCCGCGGCGCCACGACCGCGAGCCCGATGAGCCACAACAGCAACGGCCGCAACACCTTGCCCAGGCCCTGAGCCGGCGGCAGCATCTCGACGACCTCGGCGGCGTCGGCCACCGCGACGAGACGGGTCATCTGCTTGGCGGCGAGCTCACGGGCACGGTGGTGCGGATCGTCCGCGGGCTCCGTGTACAGCGCGAGCCGGGCGAGGTCGTAGCGCGGCAACCGCATGCGGCCGAACTCGGCGTGCCGGTAGGAGCGCAGCTGCTCGGCGGCGACGTCGAGGATGTCCTTGCAGGAACGGGATCCGGCCTTGTCGAGGTCGACCTTCGCCGTCGGCGCGTCGCGGTAACGCCGGCGGACGTGGTCGAGCAACGACGTCTTGCCGCTGCCGCCGGGACCGAACGCGACGATCACCGGCAGGGGGTGTTTCGCGCGGCGTTCCACCAGGGACTCCACCAACGCGGTGATGTCGTCCCTGCCGACGAGCCCGATCTCCGGTTCCAGCGCCATGATCCTCAGACGCTTCGGAGGCCGATCCTGTTCCGTTCCGAATGAACCGGCTAGCGGTCCGCGTGCAGCCTGGCCACGAAGCTGAACCGATCACCCCGGTAGAGCGACCGGGCACGTTCGATCGGGTGGCCGTCGACGTCGTAGGAGACGCGGTGCAGCAGCAGCATGGGCAGCGCCGGGTTCGTGCCGATCAGCAACGCCTCGCGGGGCGTGGCGAGCACCGTCTCGACGCGTTCCTCGGCCTCGGCGAAACGGACGCCGAGCCGTTCGGTGAGGCACGCGTAGAGCGAGCCGGCGGGGTCGAGCTTCTCCAGCAGGTCGGGGAAGCGGCCCAGGCTCAGGTACGTCGACTCGAGGCCGATGCGTTCGTCGTCGGCGAGCAGGACGCGCTCGAGGTGCACGATCGGGTCGCCCGGTTCGAGCATCAGGTCGCGGGCCAGGCCCTCGTCGGCGCCGAGCTCCTCGACCGTGATGACCGTGCGGTTCGGCTCGACGCCCTGACGACGCATGCCCTCGGTGTAGCTGACCAGGGACAACGGCTGGACGAGCTTGGGCGGCGCGACGAACGTGCCACTGCCCTGGCGGCGGATGAGCTTGCCTTCGAGCACGAGTTCGCTGACAGCCTGCCGCAGTGTGACGCGCGAGACGGAGAACCGTTCGGCGAGTTCACGTTCGGAGGGCAGGACGGTGCCTTCGCCGAGGTTCTCGACGAGGTCGAACAGCTCGGCCTTGACCGCGTAGTAGCGCGGGACTCTGCCGTGTTCGGGAATGCCCGCGCGAACGGGTCGATCAGCGCGGTGCGGCGGGACGCGGTTCACGTGGCGTGAGCCTACGTGACGCCCCGTGTGATCAGGGGGCCAGCTTCGGCGGGTCGGGAATCTTGTAGCCGGAAGATCCGATGTTGACCTCGAGCGACTTGCGCCAGGCACCCGTGTCGATCATCTTCTGCATCGCGGCCTGGACCTTCGTCTTGCTGGCGGGGTCGTCGCGGTGCAGGCCGACGCCGTACTCCTCCTTGCTGAACGGGTCGCCGACGACCCGCAGGAGCTCCGGGTTCTGGGCGGCGTAGCCCGCGAGCAGCACGTCGTCGGTGGTGACGGCGTCGACGTTCTCCGCGAGCAGCGCCGTGACGCAGTCGCTGAACTTGGCGTACTCGACCATCTTCACGTCCTTGGCGAACTGGTCGCGGACGTACTCGGCCGAGGTCGAGCCGGCGGTGGAACACAGGCGCAGGGTGGCGTTGAGCGACTTGGGGCCTTCGATGCGGTTCTCGTTCATGCGCACCAGCAGGTCCTGGCCTGCGACGAAGTACGGGCCGACGAAGTCGACGATCTGCTTGCGCTTGTCCGTGATCGAGTAGGTGGAGACGACCATGTCGGCCTCACCGCTGGTCAGCAGCGTCTCCCGGTTGCCGGGCTGCGCTTCCTTCCAGGTGATGTTCTCCTCTTTGACGCCCAGCTCGTTCGCGATGTACTTGGCGACGTCGACGTCGAACCCGCGGTAGCTGCCGTCCAGCCTGCGGATCGACAGTCCCGGCTGGTCGTACGACACGGCGATGACCATGCGGTCACTCGAACTGACCTTGCTGGCCATGCCGGAACCGCCGCCACCCGCGCACGAGGCGAGCAGGAGCACGGCCGCACATGTTGTCGCGACCAGGCGGAGAAGTGCTCTCGGCGTCATTCGTCCCTCTTACAGCGGTTATCCACTACAGCGATATTCCACGGGCATGCGCCTGCGCACCTGCTTCGGCGCTGCTGGGCGATGCGGGAAACCTAAGCGGCGAACCGACGCATGTCCATACCTCGACGCGAATGGAAACAACGGAATCGGTGCGGTAACAGATCAGTCCGGAGCCGGTCCCGGTGTCAGCGCAGGCGACGCGGACCGGCGTCGTGCAGGGACGGAGGCGGTCCGATGACGATGCGGGCGCTGCTCACGAAAGCCCCTGCGGCAGAAGCAAGAACGGGTTCGAGCTTCAGCGAACGCACCTCCGGAAGGTCCTCGGCCAGTGCCGCCAAACGGAGTACCAAATCCTGAAGTGCTTTCAGGTCCGCGGGTTCGTCGCCGCGGTAACCGGTCAGCAACGGCGCTGCTTTCGGTGCGGCAACGAGTTCCGCCGCGTCGGTGTCGGTGAGTGGTACCGCCCGGTAGGCCCGATCGCCCAGCAGGTCGCTGACCAGACCCGACAGTCCGAACCAGACCAGAGTGCCGAAGCTCGGGTCGTCCTGCAGGCCCAGCACGCAGCTGACTCCCTTGGGCGCCATGCGTTGCACGTACACGCCCGGTTTGCCGGAGAGTTCGGCGAGGTCCTGGTAGGCCCCGGTGACCGATTCGGCGTGGGCGATGTCGAGCCGGACGCCGACGAGATCCGTGCGGTGGCGCAGGCGTTCGCTGGTGGCCTTCATCGCGACCGGGTAGCCGAGTTCGTCGGCCGCGTGCACGGCTTCCTCGGCACTGTGGGCGATGCGGAACGGGACGACGTCGATTCCGTAGCACTCCAGCAGTTCGACGGCTTTGCGGTCGTCGAGGCGGAGTTCGCTCCGCGGGCTGTCCACAATGGATCGCGCCTTGTCTGCGTCGATGCCTTCGGGCCGCACGAAGGTGCCCTGCGGCGCGGCGCGCCAGCGGGCGTAGCGGACGGCGCGGGCCAGGGAGAGCACGGCGCGTTCGGGACTGGCGTAGCTGGGGATCGACCCCTTGCCGGGCATCTTGAGCTCGTCGGGGATGCCCTCGACCGCCAGGAACGTGGAGACGATCGGTTTCGTGCGGTGCGCGGACTCCTTGATCGCACGCGCGTAGGCGGCGCCGGGGACCGCGATCGGCGGCACGAACACCACCACGAGCGCGTCGGTGTCGGCACGGTCCAGGGCCTCCTTGACCGCCTTCGCGAACTCTTCGGGGGTGGCCTGGGCGCCGACGTCGACGGGGTCGCCCGCGAGGTCGAGGTCCTGGGCGAGCAGCGTGTCGGCGGCGAGCAGGCCGATCGCGGTGGAGTTGCCGACGACGGCGACGCGCTTGCCCTTGGGCAGCGGCTGGTGGGCCAGCAGGAGCGCGGTGTCGAACAGCTGGGCCAGCGAGTCGACCCGGATCACGCCGGCCTGCTCGAACAGGGCCTGGACGCTCGCCTCGTCGACCTTCGCGGCGGTGGCGGCGAGGCCGGGGACGACGGCGTGCCGGCCCGACTTCACCGCGACGATGGGCTTGGTGCGGCCGAGTCGGCGGGCGAGCCTCGCGAACTTGCGCGGGTTGCCGAACGACTCCAGGTAGAGCAGGACGACATCGGTCGCGGGGTCGGTCTCCCAGTACTGCAGCATGTCGTTGCCGGAGACGTCGGCGCGGTTGCCTGCCGAGACGAACGTGGACAGACCCAGGCCCCAACCGGCGGCGTTGGCGAGGATGGCCGTGCCGAGGGCGCCGGACTGGCAGAAGAAGCCCGCGCGGCCCCGTTGCGGCAGCTTCGGGGCGAGGCTCGCGTTGAGGCGGACCTTGGGGTCGAGGTTGATCACGCCCAGTGCGTTGGGACCGACGACGCGCATGCCGTGCGCTCTCGCCTCCCCCGCGAGCCTGCGTTCGGCCGACAGCCCGTCCGGTCCCGTCTCGCCGTAGCCCGAACTGACGACGACGAGCGCCTTCACGCCCTTGGCGAGGCATCCGTCCATGACCTCGTCGACGCTGGCCGCGGGAACGGCGACGACGGCCAGGTCGACGTCGTCGGGGATGTCGAGCACGGTCGGATAGGCCCGGACGCCCCGCACGGCGCGATGCTCGGCGTTGACGGGGTAGACGGGCCCGTTGAAGTCGGCTTCGAGAAGGTTCTTGAGGACCGCGTGCCCGATCTTGGTCGGGTCGGTGGACGCGCCGATGACCGCGACGCTGCGCGGGTGCAGCAGGTTGTGCACGCTGCGGGCCTCGGCGGCCTGCTCGCGGGCCCTGGCGACGGCGACGGACTCGTCGGTGGGGTCGATCGCGAACTCCAGGTGCAGCACGCCCTCCTCGAACGCCCTGCTGACCTGGTAGCCGGCGTCGCGGAACACCCGGACCATCTGCCCGTTCTCGGCGAGCACCTCGGCCTCGAACCGCTCCAGCCCGACCTCCCTGGCCGCGGCGGCGAGGTGTTCGAGCAAGATGCTGCCCATCCCGCGGCCCTGGTGACCGTCCTCGACGACGAACGCCACCTCGGCGCTGTCTCCCCGATGGCCGTCACCGCGCAGCCGATCGAACCGGCCGACGGCGACGATGTCGTCGCCGAGGAGCGCGATGAGCGCGACGCGATCGTGGTGGTCGACGGTGCTGAACCGGTCGAGGTCGCGCTGCGGGATCCGCGGGTACGGCCCGAAGTAGCGGAAGTACCGCGTCCGTTCGGACAGCCGGCCGTGGAACTCCCGCAGCTTCTCGCCGTCGTCGGGCGTGATCGGCCGCAGGTGGACGGTGCCGCCGTCGCTGAGGACGACGTCCGCCTCCCAGTCCCGCGGGAAGTCGAACGGATCCCTGCCGATGTCTCTGGCGTTGTCCGGCACTGGTGTCAGTCCCTGGGGTCGTCGGGATCAAGTCCGTGCAGGGGGAACACCGCGCGACGGGTCTCGCGGATCGCCTTGTCCACCGGCTCCTCCGCGTCCCCACCCCACGGCTGGTGCCCAGGGTCGCACCCATCCGTCATCGACGCAGGCAAAGGCCACTCGGGCGCGATCCGTGTCGCGTGCGCCACCCAGTCCGCCGGCAACGGCCGGTTCGGGTCGACGTCGCGGTCCAGGACCGTGGCCAGCAGGTGCGTCCACGACCGCGGCACCACCCTGAGCAGCTCGTACCCACCACCCCCGAGCGCGAGCCACTTGTACCCGTGCTCGTTCACCAGGTCCCGGAACGCCTGGTAGATCGCCCGATGCCCGTCCACGCTCAACGACAGGTCCGCGAGCGGATCCTCCTTGTGCGTGTCGACACCGCACTGCGTCACCAGCACCTGCGGCCGGAACGCCCGCAACAACGAGGGCACCGTCGCGTGGAACGCCCGCATCCAGCTGCCGTCCCGCGTCCCCGCGGGCAACGGCACGTTGACCGCGCTCCCCTCGGCCCCGGCGCCCCCGACCTCACCGGCCCACCCGGTACCGGGCCACAGGCTCATCGGATGCTGGTGCAACGACACCGTCAACACTCGCGGGTCGTCCCAGAACGCGGTCTGCACCCCGTCCCCGTGATGCACGTCGACATCAACGTAGGCAATGCGCTCCACCCCGCTGCGCAACAGCCACTCGATCGCCACCGCGCAGTCGTTGTACACGCAGAACCCGGCCGCGCTGTCCGGCATCGCGTGGTGCAGCCCGCCCGCGATGTTGACCGCCCGATCCGCCTCACCCGACGCGATGGCCCGAGCCGCCGCCAGCGACCCGCCCACGACCAACGCCGAAGCCTCGTGCATCCGCTCGAACACGGGATTGTCCGGCGTCCCCAGCCCGTGCCCGACGTCCCATCCGGCGGTAGGCGCCGCCTGCACGGCACTCAGATAGCCGGGCTTGTGCACCAGCTCGATCTCTTCGTCGCTGGCCGGCTCGGGAACCCTCAGCTCAACGTCGTCCAGCACACCGAGCGCCGTGGCGAGCCGGACGGTCAGGTCGAGCCGAACCGGATTCAGGGGATGGTCGCCACCGAGGTCGTACCCGAGGAAGGACCTGTCCCAGACAACCGCGGCTGGCTTACCCATGCCCAGCAACTTACAGTCGCGTCTTTGCGGCGCACCTTTCCGGCGCACCAGCCGGAACCGATCTCACCGAACAGGGGTCAGAGGCGACATGCACCTGCGACCAGCGGCCGTCCTCCTAGCACTGGGCCTGACCCTCGCCACCGTCACCGGCTGCGCCGAACAGGTCAAGGGCTCGGCGGCAGCCGACCCGAAAGCGGTCCAGGAACCCGCCGACCCCACCACGACCACGAAGAAACCGACCGCCAGCACCCCGGCCTCCAAGCCGGCGGCCCCCACCGCCCCGAAGCAGGGCGACGTGAAGATCACCACCAAGAAGAAGGCCGCCGGCCTGGAAACCTGCGGTGTCCTCAAGGCGGCGGACATCGAGGCCGCCACCGGCGGCAAGTCCTCGGCGGACGGCGGCTGCATCCACACCACCACCGGCCCGTCCACCGTCATCACCCAGATGGTCACGGTCCCCGAGGTGGCGGACCAGGAGGGCGAGAAGAAGCAGATCGAGATCGGCGGCAACACCGCATGGCAGGTCAGCGCCTCCAAGGAGGACTGCCAGGTCACCGTCATGCTGACCGACGACCCGAACGCCATCACCTCGGCCTTCTCGGTGAGCGTCCTGGCGATCGAGGAACTGGACACCTGCGCCGCGGCCCTGAAACTCGCCACCGAGGGCTTCAACCGCATCCCCAACGCCTAGCCAGGCGCCCCACACTCTGACGGGCAACGTCAGCCGCCGGTCGCGACCTCCCGGTCCAACGCACACCAGTTGGACCACGACCCGGCGTACAGCGCCGCCGGCTTCTCGGCCGACGTGATCCCCGCGACCTCCAGCGCGAGCACCACGGACGACGCGGTGACACCCGACCCGCAGTACGCGCCGACAGCCACACCGCCCGACACCCCGAGCCCGGCGAACCGCGCGGCCAGCTCCTCCGGCCCGAGCCACCGCCCGTCCGCTCCGACATGCCCGGTGGTCGGCGCGTTGAGCGCCCCCGGAACATGCCCGGCCTTGGGATCCACCGGCTCGGTCTCCCCGCGATACCGAGCAGCCGCCCGCGCGTCGAGCAGCACACCCTCCTGAGCGAGCGCCGCAGCCTCGTCCGCGTCCAGCACGGGCAGCTGCCCAGGCCGCACCACCACATCACCGGCGGCGTCACCCGTCAGGACGGCCGGAACCTCCGCGGTCACCGGCAGCCCGGCGGCCTCCCAGGCGGCGAACCCGCCGTCCAGCACCGCGACCTCACCGAACCCGGCCCACCGCAGCAGCCACCACACCCGCGCGGCGACCGACCCGTCCCCACCGTCGTACGCCACGACCTGAGCACCCTCGCGCACGCCCGCGCCGCGCAGCACCTCCTGCAACCGCTCCGGATCCGGCAGCGGATGCCGGCCCCCGATCCCGGGCGGAGCGGACAGCTCGGTGTCCAGATCCACGTACACCGCGCCAGGCACGTGGCTGACCTCGTAGTCTTGGCGTCCGGGTGGTCCGCCGAGACGCCACCGCACGTCCAGCACGACGGTGGCCGAACGCGCACTCAGCGCATCGGCGAGGGCCTCAGGAGTGATCAAGGGATGCACGGCTCACATCCTGCACCCGCGCGGACACCTGTGTCCCCCGGCACGACTACCATTGACACCATACGAAGGGGAGCGGGTGTGAACGACCTCATCGACACCACGGAGATGTATCTCCGCACGATCTACGAGCTCGAAGAAGAGGGCGTGGTGCCACTGCGCGCCCGCATCGCCGAGCGTCTCGGCCAAAGTGGACCGACGGTGAGCCAGACCGTCGGCCGCATGGAACGGGACGGCTTGGTCATCGTGGCGGAGGACCGCCACCTCGAGCTCACCGAGCAGGGCCGCAACCTCGCGATCGCCGTCATGCGCAAGCACCGGCTCGCCGAGCGCCTCCTCGTGGACATCATCGGGCTCGAGTGGGAGCACGTGCACAGCGAGGCGTGCCGCTGGGAGCACGTGATGAGCGAGGCGGTCGAGCGCAAGCTCATCAAGCTCCTCGGCAACCCCACCACCTCGCCCTACGGCAACCCGATCCCCGGCCTCGACAAGCTGGGCGACGGCGAGCCCGCCCCGCCCGCCGAGGCGGACCTGGTGCGCGTGGACGAGGTGGCCCGCCGCGGCGGCGGGCGCGTCGAGGTGCGCCGCATCGCGGAGCACGTCCAGCTCGACCCGGACCTCATGGCCGAGCTGAAGTCCGCCGGCGTCGTGCCGGGCGGCACCGTGGAGGTCGAGGCGCTCGGTGGCGCCAAGGTCATCCAGGTGCGCGGCAACGGCACCACGGCAGAACTCGACCCCGCGGTCGCCCACGCCGTCATGGTGCTCGCCCGGTGACCCAGGCGACGACACCGGCGGAGAAGGCGGCCGAGGCGTTCGAGCGCCTGCACGGACGCGCGCCCGAGGGAGTCTGGTCGGCCCCTGGCCGCGTCAACCTCATCGGCGAGCACACCGACTACAACGACGGCTACGTGCTGCCGTTCGCGTTGCCCCACCGCATCGCGGTGGCGGCGTCGCCCCGTGCCGACGGCGTCATGACCGTCAGCACGATGGGCGACGACGGCGGGCTGCAGGAAGCGGACCCGGTCGTGGTCGCCGACCTAGTCCCCGGCACTGTCAAGGGGTGGGCCGCGTACCCCGGTGGAGTCGCCTGGGCCCTGCGCGAGCAGGGGATCGCCGTCACCGGCGGGGCGGACCTCGTCATCGCGGGCGACGTGCCCGCGGGGGCCGGTCTCTCCTCCTCGCACGCCTTGGAGTGCGCCGTCGCGCTCGCGCTGCTCGGCCTCGCCAGCGTCGACGCCGAGCGGGCGGACATCGCGCGCTGGGTGCAGCGCTCCGAGAACGACTTCGTGGGCGCGCCGACCGGCATCCTCGACCAGACGGCATCGCTGTGCTGCATCGAAGCGCACGCCCTGTTTTACGACGTGCGCTCCGGCAAGCCTGAACAGGTCGCGTTCGACGCGGCTGCCAGCGGGCTCGAGGTGCTCGTCATCGACACCCGCGCCAGCCACGCCCTCGTCGACGGCGGCTACGGCGCCCGGCGGGCAGGCTGTGAACGCGCGGCCGGCATCCTCGGTGTCCCCGCGCTGCGCGACGTCGACATCGCCGAGCTCGACCAGACGCTCGTCCGGCTGCCCGAAGAGCTGCGTCCGCTGGTGCGGCACGTCGTGACCGAGAACGACAGGGTCCTGCGCACCGTCGAACTGCTCCGCAACGGCAGGCTTGCCGACGTCGGCCCCCTCCTCTCGGGCTCCCACGCGAGCCTCCGGGACGACTACCGGGTCTCGTGCCTCGAGCTCGACGTCGCCGTCGACTCCGCCATGGCGGCGGGCGCCCTGGGCGCCCGGATGGTCGGCGGCGGTTTCGGTGGCTCGGCCATCGCCCTCGTGCCCGTCGAACGGCACGACGAGGTCGAGCGGTCCGTGCTCGCCGGCTTCGCCTCGCGCTCGCTCACGCGGCCGAGGCTCTTCACGGCGGTTCCGTCCGCGGGCGCGGGCAGGGACCGGTAGCCAAGAACGATCTTGACCAGGAATGCGAGGACTGTGGTGAAGCTGCTCGTCACGGGCGGGGCCGGATACGTCGGCAGCGTGTGCGCCGCCAGGCTGCTCGAAGCCGGACACGAAGTGGTCGTCCTCGACGACCTCTCGACCGGCCACGAGGACGCCGTCCCTGCGGGAGCGCGCTTCATCAAGGGCGACATCGCCGAGGTGATCGGCGATGTCCTCGCAGAAGGGTTCGACGGAGTTCTGCACTTCGCGGCGAAGTCCCTCGTCGGCGAGTCCATGCAGGACCCCGGCAAGTACTGGACGGGCAACGTCCTGACGGCGATTCGTCTGCTCGACGCGATGAAGGATCACGGCACGCCGAAGCTCGTCTTCTCCTCGACTGCCGCGACGTACGGCGAGCCGCGGGAGGTGCCGATCCCCGAGACCGCGCCCACCGCGCCCACCAACACCTACGGCGCCACCAAGCTGGCCATCGACCACGCGATCACGTCGTACGCGGCCGCGCACGGCCTGGCGGCGACGAGTCTGCGGTACTTCAACGTCGCCGGCGCCTACGGCAGCATCGGCGAGCGGCACGCGACCGAGACCCACCTGATCCCGCTCGTGCTTCAGGTCGCGCTCGGGCAGCGTGAGCACATCTCGATCTACGGCGAGGACTGGCCCACCGAGGACGGCACCTGCGTCCGCGACTACATCCACGTCACGGACCTCGCGGACGCTCACCTCCTCGCGCTGGAGAGTGCCACCGCCGGCGAGCACCGGATCTACAACCTGGGCAACGGCACCGGCTTCTCGGTCAAGCAGGTCATCGACACCTGCCGCGAGGTCACCGGCCACCCGATCCCCGCCGTCGTCGCCCCGCGGCGCGCCGGCGACCCGGCCGTCCTCGTCGCCTCCGCCGAGCGGGCCCGCACCGACCTCGGCTGGAAGCCCGAGCGCGCGGACATCACCGGCATCGTCCGCGACGCGTGGGAGTTCACCCGCGCCCGTCACGAGGCCTGAGCCGGAGTGACCGACTTCGCCTCCTTCGAGAGCTACAACGCCACCCCGCGGCTCGCGTCGCTCGCGCTGTCCCCGGACGGCACCCGGCTCGTCACGGTCGTGTCGACGCTCGCGCCGGACGGCAAGACGTGGCAGGGCTCCCTCTGGGAGGTCGACCCCACCGGCGAGCGGGAAGCCGTCCGGCTCACCCGTTCCGCCAAGGGCGACTCCTCCCCCGTGTTCGCCCCGGACGGTTCGCTGCTGTTCCTGTCGGCCCGCCCTGACCCGCTCGCGAAGCCGGGCGAGGCCAAGGACAAGAAGGCGCTGTGGCGGCTTCCGGTCCGCGGTGAGGCCGCCGAGGTGCTGCGTCCTGGAGGCGGAGTCGGTCAGGTGCGCGCCGCCGGCGAGACGGTGCTGTTCACGTCGTCGGCGTACCGCTTCGCGGAGTTCGGCGACGGCGACAACGCCAAGCGCAAGGCCCGCGAGGACGCCGGCGTGACAGCGATCCTGCACGAGTCGTACCCGATCAGGTACTGGGACGCGGACCTCGGTCCTGCCTACCCCCGCCTGTTCGCGGCTCCTGTCGCGGACATCAGCGCCGAGAAGGTCTCCACCCTCAGCGAGGACTCCGAAAGCCGGCTCAGCGACGAGGACGTCGCGCTCAGTCCAGACGGGAAGCACGCCGTTCACGGCCACGCCGTGGACGTCAGCGCCGCCTACGGCCGCAGGGTCGAGCTTCGGGTCGTGGCCACGAGCGGTGGCGCGTCTCGGGTCATCGCCTCCGAGGACGGTTTCTCCTTCCACAGCCCCACGTTCACGCCGGACTCCGCCGCCGTGATCGCGATCCGGTTCCGCGAGTCCACTCCGGACTCCCCGTACCGGCGCGACCTGGTGCGCATCGATCTGGCGGACGGCTCGATCACGCCACTGGCGCCCGATTTCCAGGAGGAACCGGACCACCCGGTGGTAAGCCCGGACGGGTCGGCGGTCTTCTTCACCGCGAGCCACCTCGGGCACCAGCCGCTGTGGCGGCTGGACCTGGCGAGCGGCGAGATCACGAAGCTGACGGTCTCCGGTTACTACAGCGATCTGATCGTGAGCCCGGACAGCAAGACGCTGTACGCGTTGCGCAACTCCGTGGACCATCCGCCGCAGCCCGTGCGGTTCGCCGCCACCGGGGCCGACCAGGATCCGGAACGGTTGCGCGCGCCCGGCGCCCTCGGTTCGGTGCCCGGCACCCTCACCGAGATCTCCACGGTCGTCGCCGACGGCAGGACCGTCCGTTCGTGGCTGGTGCTGCCGGAAGGCGCGTCCGCCGACTCGCCCGCGCCGCTGGTCCTGTGGGTCCACGGTGGTCCGGTCATGAGCTGGAACGGCTGGACCTGGCGCTGGAACCCGTGGCTGATGGTCGCTCGCGGCTACGCCGTCCTGCTGCCCGACCCCGCCCTGTCGACCGGGTACGGGCCGGACTTCATCGAGGCCGGCTGGGGCCGCTGGGGTGCCGAGCCCTACACCGACCTGATGGCCATCACGGACGTCGCCGTCGAGCGGGCCGACATCGACGCCTCCCGGACCGCCGCGATGGGCGGGTCGTTCGGTGGCTACATGGCCAACTGGATCGCCACCCAGACCGACCGGTTCCGCGCGATCGTCACCCACGCGTCCCTGTGGCACCTCGACGCCTTCTCCGGCGGCACCGACAGCTCCTACTTCTGGATGCGGGAGATGGGCGATCCCCTCACCCAGCCGGAGCGGATCCTGGCCAACTCCCCGCACCTGCGGGTGGCCGACATCAAGACCCCGATGCTCGTCATCCACGGGGACAAGGACTACCGGGTTCCCATCGGTGAGGGACATCGCCTGTACTTCGACCTCGTCCGCCACGGGGTCACGGCGAAATACCTTTACTACCCAACCGAAAACCACTGGATTCTCACCCCCGGGAACTCTCGGGTCTGGTACGAGACGGTGTGGGCGTTCCTGGCCGAACACGTCCTGGATCAGGACTGGGAGCGACCAGAACTGCTCTGAGCGCCGGCGAGCAGCTCACGGGCGCTGTCCAGGTACTTCGCGGACAGCGCCCGCATCTCCGACGGCGGTAACGCGGCGCTGACGGCGGCGCGGATGAGTTTGCTCAGCGCGTGGCCGGGGCAGGCCTCCTCGGCCGCGTCGAGCGCGATGGACGCGATCCCGCCGTCGCCACGCTGATAGGCGTAGAACGCGAGCAGGCAAGCGGGCTCCGCTCGTTCCGGTGCCGGACTGGCCCTGGTGAGTTCGAGCCACAGGCGTTCAGCCAGCCGGGACCTGGACTGCGCCGCGAACCCCATGCTCGCGTCGCGCACCTCGGGCACCGACAACGCCCTCGCCAGAGCGACGATCTCCTTGTCCGGCAACGATCCCTTGCGGTGCTCCACGGCGTCGATCGCGTCGCTCACCCGATGCAGCTCGGTCCTCGGGTCAGGGTCGTGCGAGGTCGTCACGAGCTCGTCGAGCAACGTGGATCTGCGTTCCAGCGCCTCGGGTGGATCCAGCGCGGCGATCGCGGCCATGGCGGCACGCGACTCGAAGGTCACGTTGCCCTCGTGTGCCGACGCGGCTGCCATGGCGGACAACTGGGGATCCGGCAGTGTCCCGTGGCAGTCGACGTCGAGATAGCAGAGCCATCGCGCGTCCTTCTGGCACGACGGCAGCCACACGGCCTCGACGACTTCGATGCCCACACCGCCCAGTTGGAGTTTGAGCGCGGTGACCAGCGGCTCGTGCGGCAGTTCCTCGGGCATGTGCTCAGATGGCGGACACACGACCACCAAGAGCACTTCGGTCGCGCCTTGTTCTTGCAGCGGACCTTCCAGTTGAGCCGCTAGAAGGCCTCTATGTCGCGGGCGGGGAAGGTCGACGCGCATGGTCATGCTGACCAGATGGTCTTTCAGCACCAGCACGACGAGCGAGTCGGCCGGGTGGAACCCCATCAGGTGGGGGATCGCGGCGTAGAGATCGCCGGCTTCGCGGACGCGGATCGGCTTCGAGAGGGCTGAGGACATGGGCCCACTGTGGAGGGTGGGGCCGGGTGGTGAGCCGGGTCGCCGCGAGGTTGTGGACAACTCGGCGGTTGTGGACAGGTTGAGATCTTGGGGTGCTCGGGAGCGGGGTTCTGTCGGGGATGGGTGCTAGGTTGCCGCGCTTCGGTCTCCGCAGACCGAAGCGCGGCACCCCATCAGAACGTCTGGAACACAGTCCGCCAGCCGCCGACGACCGGCAGCTCCACCGACGTCCGGGTGAGGTCCAGCGACAGGCCGGCACCCGGCTGCGGGCGCAGCGTGTAGTCGTAGTCGCTGGAGATCACGACGAACTCGAGCCGATGACCGGTCTGCAGGATGTAGTCGTCCGGCACGATCGGCACCTCGACGTCGTAGAACTTGCCGGGCTTGATCGGCGACGTCCTGTCCGGCCGTTCCCTGTTCTGCGGGTCGGTCGAGCCACGAGTGATGACGTGTGACGTGCCATCGGGCTTGCGGTCGACGAGCAGCGTCGTCACGTTGGCCGCGGGCCGGTCGAACGCGACCCGCAGGTTCGCCGTCGACCTGCCCGACAGCCGCACCGGCTTCTTCGCCACCCCTGAGGTGTAGGAGAGCCGGTTCGGTGAGGTCGCCAGGTCGATCAGCGACTCAGCCGTCTTCGTCGCGTCGTCGGTCAGCTTCTCGACGCCGCGGCCGGGCAGAATCCCGAGGCCGCCCTTGGTGGATCCTCCCGCGGACAGGCGCAGCTTCACGTCGGACGTGCCGGGAGCCGGCCAGTCCTTCTCGTCGACCCACGTCTTGTCCTCGCGCTGCAGCGTCGCCTTCGGCTCCTTGTCGACGCCGTTGCGGTGACCCCAGAGGTACTGGGTGAACCAGCGGTTCAGCGTGCGCCGCCACTCGACCGAACGCAGCGTGTCGGGATCGGTGTGGCCGGACTGGTGCAGCCAGATCTTGTGCGGCACACCGACCTTCTTCAACGCCGAGTACCACTGCTCGACGTGCGTCATCTTGACGTTCCAGTCGTTGAGGCCGTGCACTGCCAGCACAGCCGCACGGACCTTCTTGACGTCGTTCAGGTAGTTCCGCTTGTCCCAGAACCTGCTGTAGTCGCCGGTGACGCGGTCCTGGTCCTTGGCGATCTCGGCGATGATCGGCTTGCAGATCTCCCGGTCCGCGCGCGTGTAGACGTACTCGGCGAGCACGTCGGCGTCCTCACCCTGGAACGTGCCGGGGGCGACGACGGCACCGTCCGCGCGGTAGTAGTCGTACCAGCTGGAGATCGCGGCGATCGGCACGATGGCTTCGAGACCGCGCACGCCGGTGGAGGCGACGGCGTTGGGCAGCGTTCCGTTGTAGGACACGCCCATCATTCCGGTCTTGCCCGTCGACCAGGTCGCCTTGATGGCTTCGCCCGTGGCGGTGCGTGCGGTCGCACGGCCGTTGAGCCAGTCGACGACGACACGCGCGCCGATCGTCTCGTTGACGTCGCCCGTTGTCGGGCAGCCCGTCGACTTGCCGGTGCCAAGCGATTCGGCGTAGACGACGGCGTATCCGCGCGCGATGAAGTAGGCCTCGTAACGACCCGAGGTGATCGGGTTCGGGCCGAGGGCGGCGGTGATTCGTTCGTCGGAGGAGGACTTCAGCAAACGGCCGTCGCGCTTGTCAGGCACGTACAGCTCGACGTCGACGTTGTGGTTGGCGACGTCGTTGCCGCCCGAGAAGTACGGGCTGACCATGTAGACGACGGGGACTTTGAGACCGCGTTCGGTGGCACGTGGCCGGACGACCTCGGTGTAGACCTCGTCGTCCTTGCCGTCGCGGTCGCTGTCGACCGGCGCCCGGACCCAGAGGCTCTCCTTCACCACGTCCTTCGGATCGAAGACGGGTTGCGCCTCGCCGTCCAGGAACACCGGCCCCTCGGCGGCTTGGGCCGTCACGGGCAGGAATGGCAGAACCAGCACCGCTGTCAGCAGTGCAACTCTTCGTGCGCCCCTCACGAGGCACCCCCAATGCGGAAGCCAGAGACAGGGATTCGCCTGCACCCTCTCCTTTGACTGCAAGACATGTCACCCGTCGAACGGCCCTTGACCTGAGAGCATGGACCGTGCACATTTCCGACTTCGTCCACGCGTTGCCGAAAGCCGAGCTGCACGTCCACCTGGTGGGCGCGGCTTCCGTCGACACCGTCCTCGCGCTCGCCCGCAACCACCCCGGCGGACGGGTGCCGGCCGACGAGGACGCGTTGCGGAAGTTCTACGAGTTCAGGGACTTCCGGCACTTCATCAACGTGTACGGCATCGTCAACGACCTCGTCACCACCGGCGAGGACGTCCGCACCCTGATCGTCGGATACGCGCGTGACGCCGCACGGGCCAATATCCGATATGCAGAACTGACGATCAGCGCGACCAGTCACCTGCGGGCGGGCATCGCACCCGACGAACTCGTCGAAGCATTGCAGGCGGGCCGCGACGAGGCGCTCGCCGTGCACGGTGTGGCGTTGCAGTGGATCTTCGACGTTCCCGGAATCTGGGACCGCGACTGGGGCATGACGAGTGCGCGGTTCGCGACCGAGTACAGGCCGGACGGGCTGGTCGGGTTCGGGCTGGGTGGATTCGAGTCGGACTCGCCGAGGTCGAACTTCCGCGAGGCGTTCGCGATGGCACGCGATGCCGGGCTGCGCATGGTGCCGCACGCCGGTGAGACGACGCCGCCCAGCGAGATCTGGGCCGCGTTGCGCGATCTGCGCGCCGAACGGATCGGGCACGCCGTCAGTGCAGTGCGGGATCCCGAGTTGGTGCGGCATCTCGCCGACGAGGGCGTCGTAGTAGAGGTGTGTCCAACGTCGAACATCCGCACGGGTGCGGTGAAGTCATTGGACGAGCACCCGTTGCCTCGGCTGGTGGAAGCGGGGGTGCCGGTGACGATCAGCACCGACGACCCCGGCATGTTCCACACCGATCTCGACCGCGAATACCTGCTGTGCCACGAGAGGTTCGGGTTCGGCCGTGACGAGCTCGCCGATCTCGCACGGGCGGCGGTGCGGGCGTCGTATGCGCCGGCCGAACTGAAGGATCAGGTGCTGAAGGAGATCGACGCGCTGTGAGTGATGTGAGCGTGGTGACGACGACGGTCGATTCCGCCGAGGCCGCGGAGTCGCTGGCGAAGGGCGTGATCGAGGCACGGCTTGGCGCGTGCGTGCAGATCGTGCCGATCCGCAGCGTCTATCGGTGGGACGGCGAGGTGCGCGTCGACGCGGAGTGGCAGTGCGTCGTGAAGACGTCCACCATCCGCGTCGACGATCTCGTCGCGCACATCAAGACGCATCACACCTATGACGTGCCCGAGGTCGTCGTCACCCCCGTGACCGGAGGTAACGACGACTACCTGGCGTGGGTCTCAGAGGAGACCTCTTAGGTGACGCGGCAACGGTTCGGTGTGCAGGACGCCGAGCCGTTGCGTCGCCCTCGTCAGCGCCACGTACAGCTCGCTGGGCGACATGCGGTGCGGTTCGACGACGAGGACGACGTCGAACTCCAGCCCCTTCGACGCGCGCGGAGGCATCCAGCCTTCGCCGATGACGGCGATCGTGCGCTCGTTGTGTGCGTCAGCGTGCGCGTCGAGTTCGTCGCGCACTGCGGCCGATATATCAGTGACGCGGCGGGCCCACGGACGTACGCCGGCCGTGCGCACCGATACCGGCGCCGACGCGTCGGGGTCGACGAGCTTCAGGACCGGAGTGGCGACGGCCATGATCTCACCGGGCGTGCGGTAGTTGACCTCCAGCCGGCGATAGGCGAACCGCTCGAACACCGACCCCCAGCTCCGCACGCCGCCCGCTGCCTGGCGCTGGGCCAGGTCGCCGACGACGGTCATGGACCTGTTGGGGCATCGGCGCAGCAGCACGCGCCAGTCCATCGCGGACATTTCCTGCGCTTCGTCCACGACGACGTGGCCGTAGGTCCACGTGCGGTCACCGGCGGCGCGTTCTGCGAGGGTGCGCTGGTCGCGAACTTCATGCCGGGCGGCCAGCACCTCGGCGTTGACGAAGTCCGTGACGATGTACTCGTCGGAGTCCGCACGCCTGTCGATCGACAGGACGTCCATGACGCCTCGCGCGTAATCGAGCTGCTCTTCCTCCTCTCGCCGGGCCGCGCGCTCCGCTGCGCCGTCGGACCCGAGCAGTTCGGCGAGCTCGTCCAGAAGCGGCACGTCGGACACCGTCCACGCCTCGGCGTCGGGCCGGTACAGCTCCGGTGCGCCGATCCGGAAACAGCGGCCTGCGTACAGGTCGGCTAGCAGCTTCTCTGGTGTGAGCAGCGGCCACAGCCTGTCGACGACGTCGCGCAACGCGGAGCTGTGGCGAAGTTCGTGGCGGACGTCCTCCTCGATCTCCGGCCAGTCGACGCCGATCAGCCGCAACGCCGGCGCGACGAGTTCCTCGGCGAGTGCGAGGAAGAAGTACTTGCGGGCGGCGTTGTGCGGTAGGCCGTAGTAGCGGGTCTTCTCTCGCGCGAGGGCGGCGATGTGCGCGTCGAGCGGGACGATGACGTCCTCAAGCTCGATCTCGACGGGTTCGTCGGGAAGCTCCTGCCGGTCGGCGACGGCGACGGCTAGCAGGTCCAGAACCGATATATCGCCTTTCAGTCGTTGCAACAGTGCCGTGTCCTCGACGTCGGTCACGAAACCGGGGTACAGCTCGCCGGGCGTCGCGAAGACGACATCGGTCTCCCCCAGCGACGGCAGGACGTCGCCGACGTAGCGCAGGAAACCGGTGTTCGGACCGATGATCAGCACGCCATGCCGCGACAGGCGTTCACGGCGCGTATACAGCAGGTATGCCACGCGGTGCAGGGCCACGGCGGTCTTGCCGGTGCCGGGACCGCCCTCGATCACCAGCACGCCGGGACCCGAGTAGCGGATGATCTCGTCCTGTTCGGCCTGGATGGTCGAGACGATGTCGCGCATCGTCGCGGTCCGCGGCGCGTTGAGTGCGTCGAGCAGTGCGGTCGTGTCGGTCAGGAGTTCGTCGTCGTGGAAGTCGCACAGCTCCCGGTCACGAACGCGGAAGTGACGCCGCAGCACGACACCTTCCGGGTTCGCGGCGGTCGCCGTGTAGAACGGGCGCGCGGCCGGCGCGCGCCAATCCAGCAGCAGCGGTTCGAAGTCGTCGTCGAACAACCCGACTCGTCCGATGTAGGTGCAGTCGCCTTTCTCCGAGTCGATGCGGCCGAAGCACAACCCTTCCTCCGCCGCCCGGTACTTCCCCACTTCCCTGGTCAGCAGCTCGACTGAAGCCTCGCGGTCCAGTCGCTGGGTGACGGTGTCCCGCAGCGCGGCCGCAAGGTCGGCCGCTGCTTTGTTCCGTTCTTTGTCGAGCTTTTCATACAGAGAGGTGATCCGTGCCTGTTCGCTCGCCAACACCTTGCCCCCTGTGATACAATAATTCTGTCTTCCCGGAAAATTAATTCCGAAAATGCAAAGCCATTCTTTTTATCACACTTCAGTCGCGCGTGGAACCCTTCGAGAGATCCCGCGACGAAGATGATCCGCCCAGGTCAGCAAGCCCGGCGAGTGACCACAGACCCCAGGTTCCATTGCGCAGGACGACGAGTCGACGCTGGCCGAGGAACCCCCGGCAGGCCACTGGTAGGTCCTCCGGCAATTCGTCGTCCACCGCATCTGAAAATGTAAGATCCAGCGAAGCGGCTCGCACTGCAAGGAGAGGCCCTCAAGGACGTGGTCAAGGCATGAAGCTGGTCATCCTGGGCGGAGGCGGCTTCCGCGTGCCGCTCGTCTATCGCGCGCTGCTCGCCGATCGCTCGCCCGGCCGCGTGACCGAGGTCGTGCTGCACGACCTCGATGCCGCCCGGCTCGCCGCGATCGGTGGCGTCCTCGCCGAACTCGCGACTGATATATCGGATGCGCCGACTGTGACGACGTCGACCGATCTCGACGAGGCACTGCGCGGAGCGGACTTCGTGTTCTCGGCGATTCGCGTCGGCGGGCTTGACGGACGCGCGGCCGACGAGAGCGTCGCTGCGGGCTGCGGTGTGCTCGGGCAGGAGACAGTCGGGGCTGGAGGCGTCGCATACGGGCTGCGTACCGTGCCCGTCGCCCTCGACATCGCACGCCGTATATCAGTGCACGCTCCAGACGCGTGGGTCATCAACTTCACGAACCCGGCCGGCATGGTCACCGAGGCGATGTCGGCGCACCTCGGCAACCGCGTCATCGGCATCTGCGACTCCCCCGTCGGGCTCGGCAAACGGGTCGTACGGGCGGTCGGCGCCCGTCTCGAAGACGCGTGGCTCGACTACGCCGGCCTCAACCACCTCGGCTGGTTGCGGGGCGTCCACGTGCGCGGGCGCGATGTGCTGCCGGACCTGCTCGCTGACACCGAGCGGCTCGAGTCGTTCGAGGAAGGCAAGCTCTTCGGTGCGGAGTGGCTGCGAACGTTGGGCGCCATCCCGAACGAGTACCTGCACTACTACTACTTCACACGTGAGGCGGTGGAGTCCGGCGCGTCACGCGGGGCATTCCTGCTGGAGCAGCAGAAACAGTTCTACGCGGCGCCTTCGTGGGAGAGCTGGGAACGAACCCGTCTCGAACGCGAGCAGACCTACATGGCCGAGACCCGCGACGACGAACGCGACAGCGACGACCTCGACGGCGGCGGTTACGAGCGGGTCGCCCTGGACCTGATGCACGCCATCACGTCCGACCAGCGAGCCACCCTGATCCTCAACGTGCCGAACGGGACGACGTTGTCGTGTCTCGACGCGGACGCCATCGTCGAGGTGCCGAGCCTTGTCGACGCCAACGGAGCGCGGCCCGTCTCGGTCAGCCAGGTGCCGGAGGAAGGCGTCGGACTCGTCACCGCGCTCAAGGTCGTCGAACGCGCCACCATCAAGGCAGCCATCAGCGGTGAGCGTGCGCACGCCGTGAAGGCGTTGGCGCTGCATCCGCTCGTCGACTCCGTCAGCGTCGCTCGCAAGATCGTTGACGCACATCCACTTCTGTCCGGAGTCTTTCGCGCTACGTTCTGAGGTCGTGGACACCACTCTGTTGAGGCAACTCAACGACGACGTCTGGCATCCGTTCCCGCTCCTCTACGCACGGCTGGACGCGCCGGCGTTCCTGGACCTGTACTCGCCGGAGCTGATTCGCGCGGGCGGCCCGGCGAAACAGGTGTTCGGGTTCACCGAGTACGCGGACCAGACGGAGAAGTGGTTCGCCGAGCTCGCTGACCGCGGCAGCTCGGTGAGCATCACGTTCCGGTTCGTCGAGCGCATCGCGGCGAACGACGTCGCGAGCGAGCGCGGCATCTTCCAGCTCGTGTCGACGCGTGCGGATGGCGACGGGCGCACGTTCTACGGCCGCTTCCACACGTATTCGCGACGCGCAGACGGACGGTGGCGGATCTGCGTCGACTACGACACCGACGAGCGGTCAGCGACGCTGGAGGAGGAGTTTCTCGCTGCAGCCGACGTCGACGACGTCGACGCGTTCAAGGAGTGACCAGGGTCTGATGCCGAGTGGCGGTGTTCTTAACTACGCTCGTCCGCAAATGGACACCACCACCTCTCGCCGCGTGCCACTCGTCATGGGCATCGCCGTGCTCGTGCTGCTGCTGGACCAGGCCACGAAGTTCTGGGCCGAGAGCGCGCTGACCGGCCGCGCGCCCATTCCCGTTCTTGGGGAGTTCCTGCAGCTCAGGCTCCTCTACAACCCCGGCGCCGCGTTCTCGATCGGTGCGGGGTCGACGTGGATCTTCACCATCGTCGCGGCCGTCGCCGTCGTGATGCTCGCCCGGTACGGCATGCAGCCGCAGTCGAAGCTGCGAGCGATCGCACTCGCGTTGATGCTGGGTGGCGCGACCACCCACCTGCTTGACCGGCTGTTCCGGCCGCCGGGCTTCGCGCGCGGGCACGTCGTCGACTTCATCGACTACAACGGCTGGTTCGTCGGCAACGTCGCGGACATCGCGCTGGTGGGCGGTGCGATTCTGCTCGTGCTGCTGAGCTTCACCCCGACGAAGCAACCTGCTTCGTGAGCGTGTCGGCGCGACGGGTCGTCTCGGGCAGCCGGTAGCGCGGAGCCAGGCGCAGCACCTCGGCGCACGCCCGGTCCAGGTCGATCTTGTGGCCGACCGACACGAAGACGGGTTTCACGCCGTCCTGGGTCCGCAGCGCCCTGCCGACGACCTCGTCGCCGTTGTCGCCGCCCATGACGAGGTCGCTCATCGAACCGCGGGCATGGCCTGGCTGCTCGAACGCGCCCATCGCGTTCTTGGCTACGCCGATGCTCGGAATCCCGGTGTGCACGCCGAGATGGCACGCCAGGCCGAAGCGGCGCGGGTGTGCGAGGCCCTGACCGTCCGCGACCAACAGGTCGGGCGCGACAGTCACCTGATCGAGAGCGCGCAGCAGAACGGGCATCTCGCGGAACGCGAAGAGCCCGGCAATATATGGGAAGTCCGTCGTGTCCTCGACGACGACCTCGTCGAGGACGACCAGCGTCTTTGCATCGAACACCACGCAGACGCCCACAACTGTGTCATTGCTACGGTAGCCGACGTCCAGGCCTGCGACGGTGTCTATGCGCAGGTCAGGGGCGCTGGTGGTGATCACCTGGATGCGCAGGCGCTCCTGTGTTGCCACGGCGGCGTCGATTCTCGGGTCAACCGTTCTGGTCCACTCCACGGGCGACAGTGTGCCGTGACGCGCCGTAGTGAGCCGCAAGTAGGTCGTCGCCGAAGTCACCTGAATGGCGACGCCAGACTGTGTGGACGTGGTTGGCCTCGTTGGCCGTGTTGTCGTACTCGATGAGCAGTTCCGGGCCCTCGACTCGGTAGTAGTGGCCCTCGCCTCGGCGCAGCGAACCCTCCCACGAGAAGTGCAGGCGCTCTGGGTCGATCTGGGCGAACTCCTCGTCAGCCAGTTCGTACGCGAGCCGGTCGAGGTAGAAGCGGACGATGTCGACGAGCAGCTCCGCAGCGGGTTTGCCGAGCTGGGCCGGGGTCACACCGACCGGTTCGGACGGGCTGATTCGTGGCGCGTTACCGGTGCGGATGTCGTGTGGCGCGGTGTCCGAGACGACGGCCAGGCGGCGGGCGGTCGGGCCCATGCGGCCGAGGAGTTCGCGGGCGAGTTCCTCTTCCAGTCGCAGTGGCTGGGCGACGACGCGGCCGCGGTAGGTGACGCGGGCCGGGTTCGCGCCGAGGAAGAACGGTGTCGCGGAGACACGGCCGTCGGCGATGACGACGTTCACCGACAGGTGGTGTCCTTCGACGCGCCAACCCCACGGCTCGTCGCTGCCGGGCCCACCGAAGAGCACGGTCCAGAAGTCACCGCTGTGCCGGTCGCGGCGTCCGCCTTCGCGGTGGTCGAGCACGTCTTCCAGCGCCATCACCGCTGCGGCCTGGGCATAGGCGTGCGGGCTGAGCACGGTCGCGAGCATGCCGTGTACCGCCTTGCGCTGGTCCCGCCGGAGTTCGCCGAGCGCGAGTCCAGAGCGTGTACCGGGTGTATACGCCCAGCGGTGCCTGAGGTCGTCATCAGTGATCTGGCGAATCGCATGTTCGCGCTGGTCACCGGCGAGCAAATTAATATATTGGTGCGTGGCGTCAGCGACGTCGTGCAGCATCACTCGAACTTATAGGCCTTGAGGTCGATGTTCCGATGCTCGACATGGGCGCACTTAGGTGTTAAAAACCTTACGTAATGAAGTTGCCACATGACGATGACGCCGTCTGGCGCGCCCTCGCGAACCCGCTGAGGCGCGCGATCCTCGACGTCCTGCGCGCGGGACCGCGCACCACGGGAGAGCTGGTCGACGAGTTGGAGACCGGCCGGCACGTCGTCATGCAGCACCTCGGTGTGCTTCGCGAGGCCGATCTGGTGCTCGTGGAGCCGCGGGGCCGGAAGCGGGTCAACCACCTGAATCCCGTGCCCATCCAGCAGATTCACCAGCGGTGGGTCGCGCATTACGAGGAGAACTGGGCAGCGGCGCTGGTCGGCCTGAAGTTCACGGTCGAGAGCGCCGGACAGGAGGATGAGGACGTTGGCTGAACCCGGCACCGAGCTGTTGCACAGCATCGTGATCGCCGCGCCCATCGACCAGGTCTGGGCGGAGATCACCAAACTCGACGGCAAGCAGCGCGCCATGATGGACGCGATTCTCGACTCCGCGCTCGAGCCGGGCGCGCCGCTGTACTACCGGTCGACCGACGGGAAGCGGGTCTTCGTCGTCGGCCGCGTCGTCGAGGTAGACCCGCCGCGGCTGCTCTCCCACACGCAGCGGCTCACCATGCGCGACGACCCGTGGACCGTCGTCTCGTGGGAGCTCGAAGAGGTTGACGGTGGCACGCGTGTCACGCTGCGCAACTCCGGTTGGCCAGAGGGCGTCAAGCGGCTCGACAAGGTCGACGCCACCTGGAAGGGCATCCTCGCCGCGCTCAAGCAGGTCGTGGAGTCCGGCGACGTCGGCGCCGGCCTGAGGTTCCAGTACGCGATGATGCGCGCCTTCATGTGGGCGATGCCGTCAGGCACCAAGACCGAGAACGTCCCCGAACCGCCCGGCATCGGCCAGGCCGTCTAGAACGTGAAACCTGGTTTAGCAATGGCTCTTTTGACGACGAGGTCCAAAGAGCCATTGCTAAGCAGCAGGTCAGGCGGTTGTGGGAAGTGATATATGGGTTGGGCTAGGCGTGGCAGGCGATGGGGCCGCCGTGGAGTTCCATCATGTCCATCCAGACGCGAGGGAGCTCGAGGCGTTCGGAGAGAGGCTTGCCGTCCAGTTCGTGGTAGGCGCGGTGGAGGTTGCCGACCAGGCGTTCGGACTCCTGCCACGACGAGAAGCGCGACTCCGCCGCCTCGCGGACGACCTCCATCGGGGTCTTGGCGGCGGCGTGGCCGGACGTGGCGAGTTCCGAGAGATAGGTCGTGTAGGCGACCAGGTCGTCCAGGACGCGGTTGATCTCGGGGCCTCGCAGTAGCGGACCGTGACCGGGGACGACCACCTCGGCGTCGAACGAGCGCAGGAACTCGAGCGCGGACAGGTAGCCGTGGATGCTGCCCTCGGCGAGGAACGGCTGGCCGCCCGCGAAGACCAGATCGCCGGTGAACAGGGCGCGTTCGGCCGGCAGCCACACGACGGTGTCGCCGCGGGTGTGCGCTGGGCCGGGGTGGTGCAGTTCGACCACCCGCGTGCCCAGGTGCAGCGTCAGGGACGTGGCGTAGGTGAGCGACGGCGGACGGACCTCGATGTGGCCGTAGTCCGGGCCGGTCAGGACCTGCGCGGCGAGCAGGCCGGCGGCGAGCACCTCTTCGCGGCACGCGTCGTGGCCGACGATCACGGTCGACGGTGGCATCAGCCAGTTGCCGAAGGTGTGGTCGCCGTGGTGGTGGGTGTTGATCACGTAGCGGGGTTCGGCAGGGCACACCGACGCCACCGAGGCGAGCAACGCGCGGTTGCGTGCCTCGGTGGACGTGGTGTCCACGAGCAGCAGCGTGTCGTCGGAGCCGACGACGACGCCGGTATTGTTGATCATCCAGGACCCGTCGGGCTGGATGTAGGCGTGGACTCCCGGTGCGACCTCCACCAGTTCTGGGACGAGTCCGGGCTGACCAGGAGAAGGTTTCACCCGATCCAGCGTAGTGAGTGGCTCGGGTCAGCCTTGGGCGATGTAGGCCTGCAGCTGGTCCTGCGACTGTTCGAGCTGCCCGATCCGGCTCTTCACCACGTCGCCGATGCTGACGATCCCGACCAGTTGCCCGTCGGACAGCACGGGCACGTGACGGAAGCGCCGCTCGGTCATCACGACCGTGAGGCTGTCCACCGTGTCCGACGGCGAACAGGTGAAGACGTCGGCGGTCATGATCGCCGACACGGGAGAAGACAGCAGGTCAACGCCCACTTCGTGCAGGTGACGCACCACGTCGCGCTCCGACACGATCCCCGCGACGCCGGAAGAACCGACGACGACGATCGCGCCGATGTTGTGTTCGGCGAGCGCTCTGAGCAGTTCGGACACCGGAACGTCCGGGTCGATTGTGGCGACCGCCGTTCCCTTGGCACGCAAAACGTCAGCGATCCGCATCTGGCGCCTCCGATCCTGTCGGTCCGGTAGCAACTCAGGCTAGATCGGATCCGGACAGAACGGGAGATCGAACCCACGAAGAGAGCAGGGGACGCGTTCGAGCGAACGCGTCCCCTGCCGGTGTCGCGCCTGGTTCGGCGTCGGCTACGCGGTTCCTCCGCGGCGACGGGTCGCGAACTGGCGCGGCTGGACCAACGGCGCGCGCAGCTGCGGCGGCTGGAAGTGCGCGTTCTGGTCCTGCTTGCCCCGCTTCTGCGCACGACGCGCGGCGCGGTTGCCCGGCTCGGGCTGGGGTTGGGGTTGGGTGGTGTCAGGCATGCGAAAGCCTCCTCGCGAAGAGGGCGTGCAAAGGGCACGGCGAAAAACAGCCGTGAGAGATGGACCCGCTCGTGGGTCACCGGAGGCGCGCGACGACGAGGTCGCGAGGGCAGCGTCAAGAGCGCTGCGGGGCTTCATCAGATGAGGCGCATGTCCGCAACGTTAGCGACGCCGTCGCCGCACGCCAACCGAATTAACTAGCCCCGTGCGCGAGCGGCTGCCGCTCCGGCGCCGAACATCACGAGGATGACGGTCACCACCGCCCACTTGCGGGACTTGGTCAGCGGAGTGGTCTCCGGATCGGCCGCGAGTTCCTGGCGGGGCTCGGTCCTCTGACGCGCGGCGCGGACCGGCACCGGTTGCGGCGCAACGGAAGACGGCGGGGTCGTGGCGACCGGAGGCGGCTGCCGCACGATCGGCACGGGCGCCGGGACCGGAGCAGGAGGAACGCCAGGGGCGGGAGGTGGCGGAGCCGGTACCTCGGGGCGGGGAGCGGGAGGTTCGACGCGGGGCGGCATCGGGTTCGGCAGGCAGCCCGCCGCGTCGATCAGGCCCATCTGCGGACCCGTCGAGAGCTCCGCCGCCGTGGTGCTCGTGACGCGGTATAGGCGGCTAGAACCGTTGTAGCCGTTGTTGATGGCGTAGACGGTGCCGGCGGCGTCGATCACCACGGCGCCGTAGGTGGACTTGCCGGGCAGGCCGGCGATCTCCGTCCTGTTCTGCACGCGCCCGGACACCGGATCGAACGACACGACCTCGCCCGGCCCCCAGCCCGCGGCCGACACCCCGGTCAGCTTGCCGGTCGCCGGGTCGGCGGTGAAGTCGTCGAGTGTGAGAGCGGGCCAGTCCAGCACGACGGTCCGCACGATCTTGAGGTAGGCCGGGCTGGCCGGGTCGATGTCGATGGCGTGCAGCCGGGCGGTGTCGCGCACGTAGAACGTGGTGCCGACGACCGCTCCCGCCGACACATCGTCGGTGCGGAACCAGTGCGCGTCAACAGGTCCGAGGTCGTTGACCACGCCCTTGGTGTCGATCAGCACGACATGGGAGGGGTTCTTCCACCAGTGATGACCCTTGGACGTGAGACCGACCAGACGGCCCAGCGTCGCTGAGTACCCCAGTGCGTTCACCGCGTAGTCCAGGCGGGCTACTTCTGTCACCCCACCGGATGAGACGTCCACTTTCGTGAACGTCGAAAAGTCTCCACGATGGGATGAACGTACTTGATAAGCGTCACAGTTCGGGAGTGCGGCTTGAGCAACACCGCTGGTGAACGGCGCGGAAAGCATCAACAGGGACGAGACACCACCCAGTGCGAGCATATTCCGCCGCCACCGGAATGGAGTAGCCCAATACGACAACCGGGTATCACTGCTGTTGCCGCGCATTCCCACCTGACCATTACTCGTTAACCAGACCGTGCTGTACCGGTCACAGTAGACCGTGGTCTAATCCCACACCAGAAAGGAGCCGAATTGAGCATTTACCTCAGCGGCACGCTCTGGGTTCTCGGTGCTGCCGCCATCTCCGCCGTTCTCGTCGTCATCACCCGCCGGTTCGGCTCGGAGGAAGTGGGCGAGAAGAACCTCGGCGCGGGCGGATCGGTGTTCAGCATCGTCGCCGGACTGCACGCGGTGCTGGCCGCCTTCATCCTGATCTCCCTGTTCGACGCGGCCAACGGCGCGGAGGAACAGGTGCAGAAAGAGGCCAACTCCCTCGTCGCCGTCAACTGGTCCTCGGACTCGCTGCCCGAGCCCGCCAAGACCAAGGTCGACGACCTGATCCGCGACTACGTCTCGACCGTCGTCCAGGACGAATGGCCCCGCATGCGCGACGGCGAGAACGTCGACAACGCGGGCTGGACAACGTTGAACCAGATCAGGGACTCGATCGCGGCCGCGGCGCCGGACGGCGACTGGCAGCAGGACCGCAAGGCCGAGGCGGCGAACCAGCTGTGGGAGGTCTACCAGGCCAGGCAGGAACGCCTGGACGCGGCGGACAACGGCGTCAACCCGGTCGTGTGGCTCGCGCTGCTGATCGGCACCGGTCTCTCGCTGCTGTTCCCGTACCTGTTCCGCGGGCCGACCCTGACCTCACAGCTGCTGATCACCATCACGCTGACCTCGACGCTGGTTCTGCTGCTGTTCGCGATCTACCAGCTGCAGAATCCGTTCAGCGGTGGCGTGCTGATCCCGTCGGACGCGTTCAGCTCCGCACTGGACCGGCTCAGTTAGCGCGAATCGGACTTTCCGTCGGCTTCCTCGATCTGCACGGACAGCACCTCGCCGTCGATGACCTTCGGCAATGCGTCCGTCTGAGCGAAGTAGCGATTTGCGAATGCGCCGACCGCTCTGGTAGAGGCGGCGTCGATGCCCCCGCCGATCACGCCGCCCAGCACCGGAACACCCTTCGCCGCGACGGTGCCGAGTTTCTTCGTACCGTATTTTGTGATGAGTGCCGACGCGGCCTTCTTGGTGAACTGCTTGATGCCGACCTTTTTGAACAGCTCGGTTCCGGCATTGCCGAGCAGGCACAGCAGGATGGCCATCTGCACCTCGTCGCTGTCCACGTCGTGGCCGCGCAACGACGCGATGGACGCGATGAGGTGCGTCTGGATGACGTACGTGGCCGCGATGTTGGA
The DNA here is from genome assembly GCF_044754905.1 of Lentzea sp. NPDC092896. Lineage (NCBI taxonomy): Bacteria > Bacillati > Actinomycetota > Actinomycetes > Pseudonocardiales > Pseudonocardiaceae > Lentzea > Lentzea sp. NPDC092896. The sequence continues at coordinate 115,123 of NZ_JBIVPX010000013.1, read as the reverse complement.
CGGCAGCGACACCGGAAGCGTGATCAGGCCGCCGAGGTTCGTGACGAAGCCCTGGGCACCCGCCAGGGCGACGTGCGTGCGGATGAGGTGCTTGATCGCGTCGACCTCGTCGCCCTTCTTGGCGAGCGCGTCGGACGCGGACTCGCGGGCGCTCTTGAACGGGCCGAAGCCGTCGACGCCGGCGCGCAGCAGGTAGTCGGCGATGCCCTGCTGGACCTTGTTCAGCTCACCCTTGGACTCAGCCACAATCCCGACATTACGCGTTCGGTTGCCCCGATGACGCGTCAACAGGCTGTTCCAGCAGAACCGCGCCGGTGGCACCGTCCACGGTGATCCGCTCGCCGGTCTTGATCCTCGTCACGGCCTCGCGCACGCCCACGACCGCCGGAATCCCGTACTCCCGCGCCACGACCGCGCCGTGCGAGTTCGCGCCGCCCATCTCCATCACCAGGCCGCCCGCCGTCAGGAACAGCGGTGTCCAGCCGGGATCGGTCGACGGTGCCACGAGGATCTCGCCGGGTTCGAGATGTGCGCCGACCGGGTCCATGACGACGCGCGCGACACCGGTGATCGTGCCCGCCGACGCCGGTGTGCCGACGAGATCGCCCTCCACCGCGGCGCCGTGGTGCACCGCCTCGGGTTCCGTGCCGTCCGACAGCAGCACGCGCGGGATGTGCCTGCGTCGCATCTCGCGGCCGTAGACCTCACGGCGCTCGATCACTAGCGGGCGCAGATCTCCTTGCGGGGAGCGCATTTCCTCGAAGTTCAGGAAGAACACGTCGTCCGTGGTGTCGAGGCGGTCCGCCGCGACGAGCTGGGCACCGATGTCGGCGACGCGCTTCCGCAGCGCGCCGAACAACGTGATGACCAGGTACTTCGGGTACTCCCGCAGACCGGCGAGCAACCTGGTGCGGCGCAACGCGAAGCGCACGAACCAGCCACGGCCCCACGCGCGGCGGGCGAGCGTGTCGATCATCGCCTCGGCCTCGGCGGCGCCGCGGGCGAAGACCACGTCCGGGTGGGCCTGGCCTTCTTCCAAGCGCAGGAAGTTCTTCACGACGCCGATGACGTGCGCCGGGTCGTCGGACCACCTCGGCAGGCCCAGGTCGATCTCGGCGACGGCGCGATGGCCCCACTGCGCGAGGAACCGGTCGAGCGCGGCAGGCCGTTCGCCGTTCTGGAACTGCCGCAGCGCGACGGGGTCGTGGCGGATCTCCTGCGCCAGGTCCCACATCGCCATGTCCATCTCGGTGGTGATGTTGTTCGGCAGGCCGCGCAGCACGGTCTGCAGCTCCCCCGGCCTGGTCTTCACGATCTTGCCGACCAGGCCGAGCATCGCGAACCCGATCAACGCGGTGGGTGCGAGCCGAGGCAGCACGGGCACGACGCACTGCTGCAACGCCTGCTCGATCGGGAGGGCGGCGGACTTCCGCAGGACCTCGCGCTCCAACAGCAGTGCGTTCCGCACGGCCTTCTCGGGGTTCGCCAGCGCCTTCATCGCCGTCACAGGCACGTGGAAGCGGCGGGCAAGCCGGAAGACGCGCTTCAGGGCGGGCGCCGGCGAGGAGTTCCTGATCGCGAACCTCGGGTCGTCGAACAGGCCGCGCAGCACCTCGGAGGAGCGCGCCTCCATCACGCCGAGCAGGCGCGTGACGAACACGCGGCCCACCTTGCTCTGCAACGCCTTCGTGGCGTCGAAGAAGATGCGCTCACCGGCCTCCACATAGGACTTGCTCTTCGGGTCTCCGATCACGATCTCCAAGGCGGACTTGGCGATCTCCCGGAACGCCGCGCGCCCCATCGGCGTGATCGGGCGTTCGAGACCCTGCGCGAGGCTGAAGCAGAAGTAGACGTGCGCGTGGCCGTCCGGGTTGTCCGGCAACGGGAACAGCGTCGTGATCGGGCGCGCCTGGGTGAGGTGCAGGTCCCCTTCGTCGTCGATCGCCCACTCGGTGTCCTGCGGCGAGCCGTAGTGCTGCTGCACCTTGCGGCCGAGCACGGCGAGTGCGTGGATCTGCCCGTCGGTGAGGCATTGTTCGTCGCTCTCACCGACTTCGAGGTGCTCGGTACCGCCGCCGGGCAGCGACCGGATGACGAACTTCTTGTCCCCCAGCCGCTTCTCGACGATCTCGCCGCCGTCGACGACGAAGTGGTCGGGGTTGACCGCGCCGGACACCACGGCCTCACCGAGGCCAGGGCTCGCGTCGATGACGATCTGGTCGCGCGTGCCGGTGACCGGGTTCGCCGTGAACATCACGCCGGACACCGCGGACTGCACCATCCGTTGCACGACAACGGCCAGGTAGGTCGTGGTGTGGTCGATGCCGTTCGTGTCGCGGTAACTGACCGCGCGGTCCGTCCACAGCGAGGCCCAGCAGCGGCGCACGGCGTCGACCACCGCGTCCTCGCCCACGACGTTGAGGAACGTGTCCTGCTGGCCCGCGAAGCTCGCGAACGGCAGGTCCTCGGCCGTGGCGCTGGATCGGACAGCCACGGGTACGTCGTTGCCGAGCTCGCGGTACTCGGCAACGATCGCGTCCCGGATTTCTTGCGGCACAGCGGTTTCCAGCAACGTCCTGCGGGCGTTCTCCGGAGTGGTGCTCGCCAGTTCGTCGGCCTGCGCGACGGCGCGGTAGGCGTCCGTGGTGACGCAGAAGCCCTGCGGCACCGGCAGGCCGGCGCGGGTGAGCTCACCGAGGTTCGCGGCCTTGCCGCCGACTGTGGCGAGCATCGTGCCGTCGATGGACTTGAAGTCGATCGTGAGCGCCATGGTTACCCCTCCAGGTTCCGCTGAGGAGGAGGTTACGAGCGTTCGACCAAAAACTCAACACGTGATGAATAAATCACTCCGCAGAGGTCAAAGCTCCTGTTCAGAGCGGCTCACCCAGTCCGGGAGCGGTTCACGTTCCTGCCGCCAGTGCTCCGGCGGGTTCGCGACGATGCCGCCGACGATCGCGGCCGTGGTGTCGACGTCGCCACCTGCCCGGACGCACGTCGTGATGGCGGCGCGGTAGTCGCCGAGGTGGTGGGCCGCGACCCAGAGCGTGAACGGCACGGTGTCCTGCGCCGTCACGCGCGAGCCGTTGCCGAGGACGTACGCGGCTTCTTCGGCGTTGCCGATCTTGCGCGCCTTCTCGATCCCCTTGCGCACGAACGAGTCCTCGAGGTGGTCGAGGACCGTCCCGAGCAGGTCGTGTGGTGGCGCACCGGTCAGCCGCGCCTTGGCCGCGACGGCCGACGCTTGTGCCACCGCGAGGCCGCCCATGACACCTTCAGGATGCTGGTGCGTCACCTCGCTGGCCCGGATCGCCTGCGTCGTAACCGTTTGAGGGTCGTCGGCGAAGTAGGCGCCCAGGGGTGCGATCCGCATCGCGGCGCCGTTGCCGCACGAACCCTGCCCGTCGAACGCGCTGGAGGCCGCCTCTTTCCACGGCGTGCCCTGGCGAATCTTGCGGAGGATGGTGAAAGCCCCTGCGCCGTAACCGCGGTAGGGCTCGCAGCGATCGGCGAACGTCGCCGCGAGCCGCGTTTGGTCGACGTCGCCGTGATCACGGAGCTCGGCGACGAGGTTGCAGGCCATTTCGGTGTCGTCGGTCCACTCCCACGGGCCTCGTGGCGGCTTGCCGGCCACGAGGTCGGGCAACGAGCGGCCGACCATGAAGAACTGTGCGCCCAGAGCGTCGCCGACGGAGAGCCCGTCGAGCGAGGCGTATGCGAGGTCCAGGCGCGCACGAGTGTGCAGAACTATGCGCATCACCTGCGATTTTACCGGTTTGGCCTACCCTGGGCACATGGATTTGGACCTGCGGAAGCTGCGGTACTTCGTGGCGGTCGCGGAGCATCTGAACTTCGGCCGCGCCGCCGAGGCCCTGCACATCGCGCAGCCGGTGCTGTCGCGGCAGATCCGCGCGCTGGAGACCGAGCTCAAGGTGCGGCTGTTCGATCGTTCCTCGAAAGGGACGGCGCTGACGCCTGGTGGCGAACAGCTCTTGAGCGACGCACGGCCGTTGCTCACTCAGGCTTCGGCGCTGCTGCGGCGCGTGGGAGTGGCGGACACGTTCACCGTCGGGTTCATGCCGGGACTGATCGTCACGCCCGCCGCGCGGCTGCTGGCGTCGCGGCACCCCGGTCTGCGGGTCGACGTGCGGCGCACGACGTGGGACGACCAGGTCGAGGTGATCCACGACGGACGCGTCGACGCCGGCTACGTGCGGCTGCCGGTGCCGGCGGACGGGCTGAGGATCGTGCCGTTGTTCGAGGAGCCGCGCGTCGCCGTGCTGCCGGCGACGCATCGGTTGGCGGGCAAGGAAAGCGTGCTGGAGGCAGACCTGTCCGGCGAGCGGCGCGTGCAGCACGCGAACACGCCGGGGATCCGGTCCGTCGAGGAGAAGCTGGAGCACGTCGCGTTGCACGGCGGGGTGGCGATCCTGCCGTTGTCGACGGCGACGTTCTACTCGCGCGAGGATCTCGTGCACGTGCCGATCGAGGACATCGCGCCGAACGAGGTCGCGCTGGCGTGGTCCGCGCACCGGCACACGCCGCTCATCGCCGAGTTCGCGGACATCGTCAGCGCGACAGCCCCGCAGGGGTGAAGACGAAGCTGTCGCGGAAGCCGCCGTCGCCGCGCCGGGTCGCCATCAGCCGCATCTCCGGCATGAAGTGGAAGAACACCAGCGACCCCGACCGGTCCGGGTAGCCGAGCGTCTTCGAGTACTTGGGATTCGTGCCGCCCAGCCACAACGGCGGCTCGCCGTACTCGGCGATCACGTCGTCGAGCAGGCAGTCCCGCTCGCCCAGCACACCGGGGATGCGGCTGTCGGCGTCGAGCGACAGCCAGCCCTGGCGGTGCGCGAGATCCGCGTACACCGACGCCATGACGTCCTCGCTGCGGTGCCCGAGCGCCTCGTGCACCGCGCCGCTGACCATCGCCGCGTTCGCCGCGCCGCGCTTCACCAGCGCGTCCAGCTCGATCTGCCACCGGTCCGTGCGGTCGTCGGCGAACGCCAGCGCGTCCAGCAGGGTGAGGATCACCGCCTCACCGCCGTACATGCCGGGACGCCGGACAGCGGCGTTGAGCTGACCGAGCAGGTAGCGGCGTAAGTCGTCGAACGAACGCATCTCTCCCCCTTAATGCGAGATGTTCTATCAGTTGCGGGTAGGCGAAACGGAATCGCCTTCATGACCGACAGGGGAGTCAAAGACTGGGGAGAGGACCACATGAGCATCAGCAACCGGCAGATCGTCGCGTACTGGGTCGAGCACGAGGTCGAACTCAGCCTCGACTGGAGCACCGCCCACGAACGCTGCTGGCGCTGCGGTTACAGGTCCTCACTGGAGCAACACCTTGTCGTGCCTGCGTCAATGGGTGGCAGTCGCACCACGGACAACGTGGTGCTGCTGTGCGGGCGCTGCGTCGGCGAGTCGCCGAGCCACGTCGATCCGCAGTACCTGTGGCGGTGGCTGCGCGCGACGTCCACGTCGTCCAGCGACACGTACTGGACGCTGCGCGGCTGGGAGGAGTTCGAGACGATCTTCGGCCGCAAGCCGCTGGAGTGCTTCAAGGAGGCGGAGGTCGACCACCGCTCGTTGAACGCCGAATGCCGGGCGCTGGCGGCGGACGAGTTCGCGAAGACCGTCGTTCGCTTCGGGGAGGGCCGGCTCAACCCGTCGACGATCGCGTGCGTGATCGCGGAGATCGAGAAGAAGCTGGCGGACCGTCACGGCATCAAGCTGCCGTGACGGTCCGTCGCATCAGTTACTGGTTCTAGCTCCAGCTACAGCGATCAGCTGCAGCCGGACGTGCTGCCGCAGCCCTCGCACAGGTAGCACGAGCCGGCCGGACGCATCTTCGTGCCGCAGGTCATGCACAGCGGCGCGTCAGCAGCCTTGCCCAGGTGCAGTTCCAGCAGCTCAGTGGAGCTACCGACGTGCTTCGGCGTCTCGACGGCGGCCTCGACCTGCTTCGGAGCGGCCTCCACCGATCCACGCAGACCCTCGAGGTCCACGTCGGACGACACGGGCGCGCCGTACTCGCCGGCCACCTGCGCCGAACGCTCGTCGGCGGTGAAGATGCCGAGCTGCGCGCGCTTGTCGTAGGACAGGTAGTCCAGCGCCAGGCGGCGGAACAGGTAGTCCAGCACCGACGTCGCGATGCGCACGTCCGGGTCGTCGGTCATGCCCGCCGGCTCGAAGCGCAGGTTCTGGAACTTCGAGACGTAGAACTCCAGCGGGATGCCGTACTGCAGACCCACCGAGATGGACATCGAGAACGCGTCCATCACGCCGGCCAGCGTGGAGCCCTGCTTGCCCAGCTTGACGAAGATCTCGCCCAGGCCGTTGTCCGGGTAGGAACCGGCGTGCAGGTAGCCCTCGGCGCCACCGACCGTGAACGACACGGTCTGCGACGGGCGCTTCTTCGGCAGGCGCTTGCGGACCGGGCGGTACTCGACGACCGTTTCCGCGGCCTTCGCCTCGGCGCCCTTGTTCGCGCCCTTGCCGGCCGACAGCGGCTGGCCGACCTTGCAGTTGTCGCGGTAGATCGCGAGCGCCTTCAGGCCGAGCTTCCAGCCCTGGTAGTAGATCTCCTCGACGTCGGCGATCGTCGCCGCCTCGGGCATGTTGACCGTCTTGGAGATCGCGCCGGACAGGAACGGCTGCGTGGCCGCCATCATCCGCACGTGGCCCATGGGCGCGATCGAACGCTCGCCCATGGCGCAGTCGAAGACCTCGTAGTGCTCGCGGCGCAGGCCCGGCGCGTCGACGACGTGGCCGTGCTCGCCGATGAACTCGACGATCGCCTCGACCTGCTCGTCCAGGTAGCCCAGGGACTTGAGCGCGCGCGGCACCGTCTGGTTGACGATCTGCATCGAGCCGCCGCCGACGAGCTTCTTGAACTTGACCAGGGCCAGGTCCGGCTCGATACCGGTGGTGTCGCAGTCCATCATCAGGCCGATGGTGCCGGTCGGGGCCAGCACGGACGCCTGGGCGTTGCGCCAGCCGTTCTTCGCGCCGATCTCGAGCGACTGCTGCCACGCCTCGGTCGCGACCTTGTGCGTCGCCGAGTCGTTGCCGCCGTAGGTGCGGATCAGGTCGTTGGCCGCGGCGTGCTTGCGCATGACGCGCTGGTGCGCCGTGGCGTTGCGCTTGTAACCGTCGTACGCGCCGACCATGCCCGCGAGCTCAGCGGAACGACGGTACGAGACACCGGTCATCAGCGAGGTGATGGTCGCGGCGAGCGCGCGGCCGCCCTCGGAGTCGTACGCGTGGCCGGTGGCCATGAGCAGCGCGCCGAGGTTGGCGTAGCCGATGCCGAGCTGGCGGAACTTGCGGGTGGTGTCCGCGATCGGCTCGGTCGGGAAGTCCGCGAAGCAGATCGAGATGTCCATCGCGGTGATGATCAGCTCGACGGCCTTGGCGAACGTGACGGCGTCGAACTTGCCGTCGTCGCTCAGGAACTTCATCAGGTTCAGCGACGCGAGGTTGCAGCTCGAGTTGTCGAGGTGCATGTACTCCGAGCACGGGTTGGACGCGGTGATGCGGCCCGACTCGGGGCAGGTGTGCCAGTCGTTGATCGTGTCGTCGTACTGGATGCCGGGGTCGGCGCACTCCCACGCGGCCTTCGCGAGCTTGCCGAACAGCTCCTTGGCGTCGACGCGCTCGATGACCTCGCCGGTCTGACGGCCGCGCAGACCGAAGTCGTTGCCGCTCTCGTAGGCGTGCATGAACTCGTCCGACACGCGGATCGAGTTGTTCGCGTTCTGGTACTGCACCGACACGATGTCCGCGCCGCCGAGGTCCATGTCGAACCCGGCGTCCCGCAGCGCGCGGATCTTGTCCTCTTCGCGCGCCTTGGTCTCGATGAACTCCACGACGTCCGGGTGGTCGACGTCGAGGACGACCATCTTGGCCGCGCGGCGAGTGGCGCCACCGGACTTGATGGTGCCCGCGGACGCGTCGGCGCCGCGCATGAACGACACCGGGCCCGACGCGGTGCCGCCGGAGGACAGCAGCTCCTTCGAGGAACGGATGCGCGACAGGTTCAGGCCGGCACCGGAGCCGCCCTTGAAGATCAGGCCCTCCTCGCGGTACCAGTTGAGGATCGACTCCATCGTGTCGTCGACCGCGAGGATGAAGCACGCGCTGACCTGCTGCGGCGAGCTGGTGCCGACGTTGAACCACACCGGCGAGTTGAAGCTGAACACCTGGTGCAGAAGCATGTAGGTGAGCTCGTGCTCGAAGATCTCGGCGTCCTGCTCACCGGTGAAGTAGCCGTGCTCGCGGCCGGCACCCACGTAGGTCTTCACGACGCGGTCGATCAGCTGGCGCAGCGACTGCTCGCGCTTCTCGCTGCCGACGGCACCGCGGAAGTACTTGCTGGTGACGATGTTGGTGGCGTTCACCGACCAGAACTCGGGGAACTCGACACCGCGCTGCTCGAAGTTCACCGAGCCGTCGCGCCAGTTCGTCATGACGACGTCGCGGCGCTCCCAGGTGACCTCGTCATAGGGGTGGCGGCCTTCGGTGGTGTAGACGCGCTGAATCTTCAGCGCGGCAGGCTTCGCAGCCGCCCGTGCGGCTGTCTTCTTGGCTGAGCCGCCGACGGTCTCGGTCACGGTGGATCTCCCTCGTGCTGGTGCTTAGAAAAGATGGTTGTCTCACGCGCTCTGGTGCGCGTGGATCACTGCTCGGCCGGTGCTTCCTCGGCTCTCGCAGTGCGAAGATCAAGAATTTCCTTCTCGAAGTCCTCTACGGACGAGAAGGACCTGTAAACGCTCGCGAAGCGCAGATAAGCGACCTCGTCGAGCTCACGCAGGGGGCCGAGAATGGCGAGGCCTACCTCGTGACTGGCGATTTCCGCGCATCCCGTCGACCGGATCGACTCTTCCACCCGCTGGGCGAGTTGCTGGAACGCGTCCTCGTCGACCGGGCGGCCCTGGCACGCCCTGCGCACACCGACGACCACCTTGTCGCGGCTGAACGGCTCCGTCACGCCGGAGCGCTTGACCACGGCGAGAACCGCTTCTTCGACCGTGGTGAACCTGCGGCTGCAGCTGTTGCAGGAGCGGCGACGACGGATCACCTGTCCCTCGTCGACCTCACGGGAGTCGACCACCCGCGAGTCCGAATGACGGCAGAACGGACACCGCACGCCACCTCACCCCTTCCCAGCGCAGCACTCACCGCAGCAGCCACACTGGTCGGGTTACCCACAACCTGTGGACTACTTGCAACGGTGGAACCACTAGATGTAGGGGTAGAACCTAGATCGCAGCGGACGCCGACGCAACTCGACACGGCGCGTCGCGTGTCACTCTGTTGGAGGAACCGCGAGCGATCAGCGGTGATTACGCAACGACGCCCGCACATGACGGAGCGAACACGTCACGCCGGGCGCCGGAAACACAAGATGTAGGGGCAGGCCTACGGGGCGACCCCCGCCTGCTGTAGGTAGAGCACGCCGAGCGCGACGACCGTCAGAGCGCTCAGCACGCCGACCGCGATGAGTTCGAACACCGACTCGCGCTTCGGCCGGACCTCACACGAACTCGACTCGCGCGACACGGGAACAGCGACCGGGCGCGGCTTGGTCGCGGGCCTGCGCGGCATGACGCGGGGACCCGAACGGAGTGGACGTCCCGCTGCGACGTCCGCGTCTTCGACTACCCGCATCCGCTTCTCGACGAGAACCGCCATCACGACCTCCATCGCAGGTCAACCACCATGATCGAACAGGGGTTCGATCGAACGTCCGTGCGAATTTCTACCAGACCGACTCTCCGAACGCCACAACACGCGCCCAAATACCTCGAACAGGTGTTTGATCTGTGCAGCAAACACGACTACCGTCGACCACGAAGATCGACGGAGGCCGGATTCCCATTCGAACTGGGGGCGGCGAGGAGGACAGCGACCGTGGCAGGCAAGACGATCGACCCGGATCCCGCTCTTGTGGACACACAGGTGGCCGAGATCGCGGGAAACGCCGGCCTGACTCTGCGTCAGCGCAAGGTGCTCGACGTGATCCGCGATTGGGTCGACCGTTTCGGCTACCCGCCGAGCGTGCGCGAGATCGGTGAGGCCGTGGGTCTCACGTCGACCTCGTCGGTCGCCTATCAACTGCGCGCGCTGGAGCGAAAAGGTTTCCTGCGCCGCGACCCGAACCGCCCGCGCGCGGTAGGGATGCTGCCCAACGAGATCGACGCCGGTCTCGACCCGATGTCCAAGCCGACGCCCGCCTACGTGCCGATGCTCGGCCGGATCGCGGCCGGTGGCCCGATCCTGGCCGAGGAGTCGATCGAGGACGTGTTCCCGCTGCCACGCGAGATCGTCGGTGAGGGTGAGCTGTTCCTGCTGCGCGTCGTCGGTGACTCGATGATCGACGCCGCGATCACCGACGGCGACTGGGTCGTGATCCGCAAGCAGCCCACCGCCGACCAGGGCGAGATCGTCGCCGCCATGATCGACGGCGAGGCGACCGTGAAGACGTTCAAGCGCAAGGACGGCCACGTGTGGCTGATGCCGCACAACACGGCCTACCAGCCGATCAACGGCGACGAGGCCACCATCCTGGGCAAGGTCGTGACCGTGCTCAGGCGTCTTCCGTAACCTCGCCGCGGGCCCGCTTCTTCTTCTCGAAGAAGTCGAGCCACTTCTGCCGGGTGGACTCCATGTCCACCACTACGAACGCGAAGAACTGGCCCATGTCCTTGAGACGGGCTCCCACCGGGGTGCCGAGACCGAAGATCTCGGCACCCTCCAGTCCTGTGTGCGCCCAGACCGAGTTGCGCTGCGCGCTCGACAGCCACGCCCGGTACCAGAGGTCGTCGCCCAGGAAGTAGCGCACGCGCTTGCCGTCGCGCTCGCTGTGCAGCAGGTCGATCTCCTGCAGGTAGCTCGTCGACCGCGAGACGGTCGCCGGGCTCACCGACAGCCGCAGCACCAGTTCCGTCGCGGACAGGCTGCCCTTGTCGGTCATGAAGATCTCCGCGAGGATCCGCGCCGCCGTGAGCGTCAGCCCGGTCTGCCGGAACACCCCGACCAGCCTCAGGTGGAACTCCTGCACCTCCCCCGGACTGCGGTCGAACGAGTACGCCTCATCATCGACGTCGAGATCGTCGACGGCAGGCATCCGGCGCATCGCCCGTTCACTCGCCGCCCGGTGCGCGGCACCCGGCCGGTAGTTGTTGTGGCCGCCGTTGCGGGTCACCTCGCGCTGGATCGTCGAGGCAGGCCTTTGCAACCGCCTCCCGATCTCGGAGTACCCCAGCCCGTCCCAGAGGAACTGGGCGATGAGCTGCCGTTCTTCTTCATCTAGGCGCTTACCAGGCACAACACCATGGTGCCTTGCACCTCAAGCCATTGCAATGAGTCTTTTGACTTCGTCCGCAAACGTTTTTAGCTTGCAGGGAGGGGAAAGACCTCGTTGCAAGGGGGAGCAATGGCCTTGAGTCCGATGACGTACCCGGACGGGCATGTCGGCTGGCGCGCGCACGACCACGCGACTGTGCGCGCGGTGCTCGCGGACGGTCGGTTCAGCATCCGGCCGGATCTGATGCACAACCCGTTCGGGCCGGGGAGTCCCGGTGACGCGCCGCCGTCGCCTCCCGGTGCGTTCACCGATCACGACCCGCCGGAGCACACCCGCTACCGGAGTCGGCTGACCGGTCAGTTCACCGTGCGGCGGATGCGGTTGCTCGCCGAGCGGCTCGAGGTGATCACGGCGGAGCATCTGGACGCGCTGGCGGCGCAGGGATCGCCGGCGGATCTGGTCGAGCACTTCGCGGTGCCGGTGCCGGGCCTGATGATCTGCGAGCTGCTGGGGGTTCCGTACGAGCGGCGCAGGGAGTTTCAGCAGGACGCGATGGTGCTGACCGGGGCCAGCGGTGGTGCCGGAGCCGATGAAGCCGTGGCGATGTTCGAGGCGTTCGAGCGGCTGCAGCGGTTCATGCTGGAGATGGTCGCGGCGAAGCGGACGGAGCCGACGGATGACGTGCTGAGCGATCTCGTCCACGCGGAGTCCGGCGAGTCGGGTGGGTCACCGCTCACCGATGACGAGATGGCCGCGATGGGCATGGCGTTGCTCGGGGGCGGGCTCGACACGACGACGAACATGCTGTCGCTCGGCGCGCTGGAGTTGTTGCGTGAGCGGGCACGGGTGGAGGCGATGCTCGCCGATCCCGGTGCTGCCGTCGAGGAGCTGCTCCGATATATCAGTTTGACGCCCGCTACGGCGCGCACCGCGGTGGAGGACGTCGAGATCGACGGCCTCGTCGTGCGCGCGGGTGACACGGTGTTCGTCGAGTTGGGGTCCGCGAACCGCGATCCGGCTCGGTACGCCGATCCGGACGTTCTCGACCTGGCTCGGGGAACGGCGGGGCATCTCGCGTTCGGTCACGGCATCCACCAGTGCATCGGCCAGCACCTCGCGCGGATCGAGTTGAAGATCGCCTTTCCCGGGCTCTTCACGCGGTTCCCGCAGCTGCGTCTGGCCGTGCCCGAGGACGAGTTGCCGCACCGGGCGAGCCTGGTGATGGGCGGACTGGAGCGGATGCCTGTCGCCTGGGACTGAGTCAGGCCCGAGAGTCAGGCCCGAGGATCAGGCCCGAGGATCAGGCCCGGCGGCGGAAGCGCAGGCCGATGACCAGGGCGGCGACGAGCACGATGCCGCCCAGGGTCAGTGCCAGGGGCCAGTTCTGCCAGGAGCCGCCCGGTGAGTCCGAAGGGGACGCCTGGGGCTGGTCTTCGGCCGGCGGGGGCGTCGTGGTCGTCGGCGGGGGTGGCTGGGCCAGGGCCGCGGCGCCCGCCACGGCGCGGATCGGGGTGCCGGCGCCCTCGGAGGCCGAGAGCAGGGTGCCGTCCGGGTCGAAGGCGATGGCCTCGCCCTGGGGTTCGTTCGGCAGCGGGACCCGGACCGGGTCGCCGGACAGCGCCTTGACGACGTCGCCGTCGGGGACCGGGTAGAGGTAGGCGTCGGTGTAGGTGCGCAGAGCGATGACGGAGCCGTCGGGTGTGGAGGCGGCGCCGGTGACCAGGCGCGAGTCGAGGGTGCCTTCCAGCGGGCCGCCCGGGGTGTCCGTCGTTGACAGCGACACGCGCGCCACCTGCTCCAACGGCACCGATATATCAGTTCGGAGCGGAGCCGTCGGGCGATATACCAGCGCGGAACCGAGCGGTTCCTTGGTGATGATGTACGGGGTGCCGGACTTGTCGATGAGCAACGCCTCGGCGTCGTGCTTGCCGTCCGGGTACGTGACGCGGAACCGCTCCACGGCGCCCGAAGGCGAGACCTTGTGCAAGGCGACCGTGGAGCGGGACTTGTTGTTGTCGCCGGTGTCGGACGCCCAGAGGGTGCCGTCCGGCGTCATCGCCAGGTCTTCGACGTCGTAGGGGTCGACGGGCGCGGTGATCGTGCGTGTCACCACGCAGTCGCGGCCCATGACCTGGATGCGCAGCGTGCCGTTGTCGCTGTCGCTGACGGCGAAGAACTGCTTGCCGTCGGACGTGAGCCCGGAGAGCTCCTGCATTTCTACCGGGCACACGTCCACGGGTGGAGGCGGGATCAAGCAGGCGTCCCGTTCGTCGCGAACTCCTCGAGCACGCCGGCGAGGTCCGGGCGCACGCGGGCGCTGAGCAACGTGCCCGACTCCGTGTGCTTCTCGGACAGGATCTCGCCGTCACGGTGCACGCGGGCGACGACCTCGCCACGCGCGTACGGCACGAGAGCCTCGACCACGACCTCTGGACGTGGCATCAGCTCCGCGATGCGGACCTTCAGCTCCTCGATGCCGAGGCCCGAGTGCGCCGACACGAACGACGCGTCCGGGAACAGGTGCCGCAGCCGGGCCATGCCCAGGTCGCCGACCGCGTCGATCTTGTTCACGACGAGCAGCTCGCGCGGCATCGGCGTGTCGCTCTTGTCGTTGATCTCGGAGAGAACCTCGCGCACGGCCTTGACCTGCTTCTCCGGCATGCCGTCGGAGCCGTCGACCACGTGCACGAGCAGATCGGACTGGCCGACCTCCTCCAAGGTCGAGCGGAACGCCTCGACCAGCTGGTGCGGCAGGTGCCGGACGAAGCCGACCGTGTCCGTCAGCGTGTACGGCAGGCCTTCCGGCGTCAGCGCGCGGCGCGTCGTCGGGTCGAGGGTGGCGAACAGCGCGTCCTCCACCAGGACACCGGCGCCCGTCAGCGCGTTGAGCAGCGACGACTTGCCCGCGTTCGTGTAGCCCGCGATGGCGATGCTCGGGATCTCGTTCGCCGTGCGGCGGCCCCGCTTGGTCTCGCGGATGACGCCGATCGCGGCGATCTCGCGGCGCAGCTTCGAGATGCGCGCGCGGATCCGGCGACGGTCGGTCTCGATCTTCGTCTCACCGGGACCGCGCAGACCCACACCGCCGTTGCCGCCACCGGCACGACCACCGGCCTGCCGCGACAACGACTCACCCCAGCCGCGCAGGCGCGGCATCAGGTACTGCAGCTGGGCCAGCTCGACCTGCGCCTTGCCCTCCTTGGACTGCGCGTGCTGCGCGAAGATGTCCAGGATGAGCGCGGTGCGGTCGATGACCTTGACCTTGAGCTTCTCCTCCAGCTGACGCAGCTGGCCTGGCGAGAGCTCGCCGTCGCAGATCACCGTGTCCGCGCCGGTCGACTGCACGACGTCGCGCAGCTCGGAGACCTTGCCGGAGCCGATGTACGTCGCCGCGTCGGGCTTGTCCCGCCGCTGCACGACGCCTTCGAGCACCTCGGAACCGGCGGTCTCGGCGAGGCGGGCGAGTTCGGCCATGGAGGCGTCGGAGTCCGCGGCCGTGCCCTCGGTCCACACCCCGACGAGCACGACCCGCTCCAGGCGGAGCTGCCGGTACTCGACCTCGGTGATGTCCTCGAGCTCGGTGGACAGTCCCGCGACACGGCGCAGCGCGGCGCGTTCGACGCGTTCGTAATCACCCGTGGAGAAGTCGTCCTCCTCCCACTTGGCGTCGAACTCCGGGTCGAACTCTGTGCTCTGGATGTTTTCCGTCATTTGCCCTTCATCGTCCCACGGACAGTTAGTCCCCCGGATACACCGCGAGGTAGATCGCCACACGGGGAACATCCGGCTTGACCGGTTGCGCGGCCAGCTCATCCATCAACGACGCGAGCCGCTGCTTTAGTTCCTCGGGGTCGACGGTGACGACCAGACGGCTCTGATCCACGTCACTGAGCCCGATGTCGGCAACCTCGCCGAGGAAAGCGTGCAGCATCGCCTCGCCGACGGCGACCGCATTTTCGCTGTTGTCGAGCTGCCAAGACAGTCCTGTCGACCGATAGGGGATCTCTTTCGCGCCCCTGTTCCCCGCGCGGGGCGGCATCGCCTCCAGGAATCCGGTGGCGACGAGCTTGCGCACGTGGTGCAGGGTCGTGGCCGGGTCCCTGCCCAGCCGCTGGGCCAGCTCCTTGTTGGTGAGCGGGCGGTCGAACGTCATGCGGATCATCCGCAGCCGCAGGTCAGAGCTCAGCGCCGCGGCTTCGTCGCTCGTCGCGGGACGTCGCTTCCGGGGGAGTGGCACGAGCACAGTCTAAGTGATTGACAGTTTCCAATCACTCAGCGCAGACTTTCCGCCATGGCGCTTTGGGGGCACCCCGACTTCCGCAGGCTCTGGACGGGCGACACGATCAGCCAGTTCGGCGCGACCGTCGGCATGACGGTCATCCCGCTGCTCGCGGCGGGCGTGCTGAACGCGACACCGTTCGAGATGGGCCTGCTCGCCGCGGCGAGCACGATGGCGTTCCTGGTGATCGGCCTGCCCGCGGGCGTGTGGGTCGACCGGATGCGCCGCAAACCGCTGATGATCGCGATGGACGTCGTCCGCGCCGCCCTGATGCTGAGCGTGCCGGTCGCGTGGTGGCTGGGCCTGCTCGGCCTGACGCAGCTGATCGTGGTGAGCCTCGCGGTGGGTGTCTGCACGGTGTTCTTCGACGTCGCCTACCAGTCCTACCTGCCCTCGCTGGTCGGACGCGGCCAGCTCGTCGAGGGCAACTCGAAACTGCAGGCCAGCCTGTCGGTCGCGGAGGTGTCGGGACCCGCCATCGGCGGCTACGCGGCCCAGTTCCTGGGCGCGGCCAACAGCGTCCTCGCGACCGGACTGGGCTACCTGAGCTCGGCGTTCTTCCTGGTCAGGATCAAGACGGTGGAGCCGGCGCCGGAACGCCACCCCGACCCGCACCTGCGCCGCGAGATCATGGAGGGGCTGCGGTTCGTCTTCGGCAACGTCACGCTCCGCATGATCGTGGCCTGCACGGGCACCTCGAACTTCTTCCACGGCATCCAGAACGCCGTGATGATCCTGTTCCTGCTGCAGACCGTGAACCTGAGCGAGGGAACGGCGGGCCTGGTGCTCAGCGCGGGTGGCGTCGGGGGTGTGCTCGGCGCGGCGTTCGCCTACCGGATCGGCCTGCTCGTCGGCCAGGCCAGGATGATCTGGCTCATCCCGGTCCTGACCTGGCCCTTCACCCTGGCGCTGCCGTTCATCTCGGACGGGTGGGGCCTCGTGCTCCCGATGGCCTGCCTGGCGGTGAGCACGTTCGGGATCGTCGTCTACAACGTCGGCCAGGTGAGCTACCGCCAGTCGATCTGCCCTGATCACCTGCTGGGCCGGATGAACGCCTCGATCCGCTGGGTGGTCTGGGGCGCGACGCCTCTGGGCGCGCTGCTCGGCGGAGTGCTCGGCTCCTGGATCGGGATCGTGCCGACGATGTGGGTGTCGCTCGTCGGCTCGGTGGCCGGGATGGTGTGGCTGCTGCTCTCGCCGCTGCGCTCTATGCGGGACCTGCCGGCCACGTCTAGCGTCGAGGCCCATGGCTGATACCTCGGTGCTGCGGGACGGTCTCCACTTCGGCGAGGGGCCGCGACGCGGTCCTGACGGTCGCCTCTACTACTCCGACTTCTACGCGGGCGAAGTGCACGCCCTCGACCTCACGACGGGCGACGACGAGGTCGTCGTCGCCTTCGACGGCCAGCCCTCGGGCCTCGGCTGGCTGCCCGACGGACGCCTGCTCGTCGTGTCGATGCTCGACCGCACGGTGCGCAGGCTCGAAGGCGGTGGCGAAAACGGCGGGGACCTCGTCCTGCACGCTGATATATCGGACATCGCGACCTTCCACGCGAACGACATGCTCGTCGACTCCGAGGGCCGCGCGTACGTCGGCAACTTCGGCTTCGACCTGCACGGCCTGATCGACGACGTCGGTATCGCGCGACTGCTCGAACCCGACTTCGAACCGCCGGGCGCCGCGCTCGCGCTCGTCCAGCCCGACGGGTCCGTCAGCGTCGCCGCCGAGGACCTCAAGTTCCCGAACGGCATGGCGCTGCTGCCCGACCCGACCGGCGAGTCCGAGAGCGGCACCGTCCTGGTCGTCGCCGAGACCGTTGCATTCCAGCTCACTTCGTTTTCGGTCGACCGCAACGGATCGTTGCAAAACCGCAGGGTGTGGGCCGACGTGAAGGAGTTCGGGATCGCGCCGGACGGGATCGCGGGCGACGGGGACGGCGTGTGGGTGGCTGCCGCGTTGCAGCCCGCGGTGTTCCGGGTGACCGAGGGCGGCAAGATCACCAACAAGGTGGAGACGACGCAGACGTGCTTCGCCGTCGCGGTCGTCGGCGACAAACTCGTGTGCCTGACCGCTCCGGACTCGAACCCGAGCGTGGTCAGGCCCGACCGGCTCGGGAAGATCGAGATCTACCCGCTGTAGCCGATATCCGATATATCAGTTGGGCTGTGCCGGATCAGGCAAGGGCATCCCACCAGGACTTGTCGAGCTCGCCGCGGGCGACGAGCACGGCAGGTCCGGTGAGGGTCGACGTCGTCGGCTCGATGGTGACGGACACCTGGCCGCCGAGGACGTCGACGGTCGCCGAGCCCGTCGACCTGCCCTGGCCCGCGAGCCAGGAGGCGACGGACGCGACCGTGCCGGTGCCGCACGAGCGGGTCTCGCCGACGCCGCGCTCGTAGACGCGCATGCGCAGCGCGTCGGCCCCGATGACGTTGATCAGTTCGACGTTGACGCCGTGCGGGAACATCACCGGGTCGAAGCCGGGCGGCACGGTGAGGTCGAAGTCCTCGACCGGGATCTCGGTGACGCACGCGAGGTGCGGGTTGCCGACGTCGACCGCGAAGCCGCCGATGCCGGTGCCTTCGACGGCGGCGATGGACGTGCCGGTGACCCGCGCGGGGCCCATGTCGTTCGTGACGGAGCCGTCCGGGTGCGTGGTGACCGTGCGGTCCCCCGCGCGCGTACCGACGACGAACGTGCCCTGCGGCTGATGGCCCGCGTCGACCAGGTAGCGGGCGAAGACGCGCAGGCCGTTGCCGCACATCTCGGCGATGGAGCCGTCGGCGTTGCGGTAGTCCATGAACCACTTGCCGCCCGTGCGCACGACGCGCAGCACGCCGTCCGCGCCCAGGCCTCGCTGCCGATCACACAGCGCCTGCACGCGGGCGACGGTCAGGTCCAACGCGTCATCGAGGTCGGGCAGGACGACGAAGTCGTTCTCCGTGCCGTGCCCCTTCACGAACTCCACGGGACAAGGTTACCGGCGGCCTCCAAAAGATCAGGCCGAGCACCGTCGAGCCAGGTGATGCGCTGGTCACGCCGGAACCACGACCGCTGCCGGCGCACGAACCGGCGGGTGGCGCGTTTGGTCTCCTCCGCGGCGAAGTCGATCGTGCAGGCTCCGTCCATTGCGGACAGCACCTGCTGGTAGCCCAGCGCGCGCGACGCGGTCTTGCCGTCGCGCAGGCCGAGCCGGACCAGGGCGCGCACCTCGTCTTCCAGGCCGGAAGCGAACATGGCGTCCACGCGCTGGTCGACGCGGGTGTCCAGTTCGGACACCTCGCGGTCGACGCCGATCTGGACGGTGCCGTAGCGGGCGGGGCCGGGCTTGGGGAGGTTGGCCGAGAACGGTTGCCCCGTCAGCTCGATGACCTCCAGCGCGCGCACGATGCGGCGGCCGTTGGACGGCAGGATCGCGATCGCGGCGGCCGGGTCGAGCTCCTGCAGGCGCCGGTGCAACGCCTCCGAGCCCGCCGACGCCAGTTCCGCCTCGAAACGCAGGCGCACCGCGTCGTCGGTGCCGGGGAACTTCAGGTCGTCCAGCACCGCCTGCACGTAGAGCCCTGAACCCCCGACGAGGACAGGCGGACGTCCGGCGGCGAGCAACTCCTCGACGACGGCCCGCGTCTCGCGCTGGTAGGCGGCCACCGACGCGGTCTCGGTGACGGACAGGACGTCGAACAGGTGGTGCGGAACGCCACGACGCTCAACCAACGGCATCTTCGCGGTGCCGATGTCCATACCGCGGTAGAGCTGCATGGCGTCGGCGTTGACGACCTCTCCCCCGAACCGCTCCGCGAGCGCGACGGCCAGGTCGGACTTGCCGGTCGCGGTGGGTCCGACGACTGCGATGGGGGTGATCACGGGCGCTCCCAGACAGCGACGTGGTAGCCCACGCCGAAAGGTGCGAAGAACTCGGCGGACGAGCCGCGCCACGGTCCTGGCACGCCCGCGAGGACCTGCCACGCCGCACGGCCCTGCGCGCCCAGTTCACGGGCGAGGTCGAGGTCGAGACCGAGAAGGCCGTCCACGTCGGCATTTGCCAGCAGACTGTGGACCAAAGAATCAAAAGGTCCCGAACGCTCGTCGTCCGACCCGGGCGAACGCGGGCCGTGCCGGGTGGAGCCGTCACCCAGGACCAGGAGCCCGGATTCCGGCGACGAGGCGAGTTGTTGTCCAAACGAGACACAGTCGGAAGCGGGCAGGTCAGGCGGCACGAGTTCGACGCGTGACACCTCGACTCCGCAGTGTTCCCGAAGCCACGCGGTGATTAGCACTGGCAACGGAATCCGCGCATCCGGCGGCAGGTCACCGCCGAGTGACACAGGCACATCGACCCCATAACCGAGAAAAGTTCCCGACAACGGCGGCGAGTATGTCGAGGGGCCGCTGTCGTCCACGGCGACCGCGACCCACGGACCGGGCAGTTTTCCTGCTGCGGCAAGGGTTGCGGCCCGCACGGGCTCGGTTTCTGCGGCGGCTCCCACGACCAGTTCTGGGACCAGAAGAGGTGGGTGCGGCACCACCGCGGCACGGGTGATCACGACCGACGAGGCTACCTATCGTGGACTCCCAGTACCGAGTCGAGCTCTGACCTGTTTGAATGCGCGCGGGGAACTGGGGACGGGAGACCCTCCAGCGCCCGTATTGCATCGGCCCCGCCAACGGCGGGGCGCCCGTGGCAGGCACGGGCGTCAGATGGGAGGAACCGGCGATGTCGGAGCAGGACAGCACACCGGAGGCCGTGGCCGAGACCACTCCAGTGGCGGTCGCAGCCGAGGGTGGGGTCGAGGAAACGCCGAAGGAGACCGCACCGCAGGCGACGCCTCCGGCCGTCCCCGTGGCGTCGGACCACCCTGACCGCTGGGGGCGCGTGGACGCCGACGGCACCGTGTACGTGAAGACCGAGGACGGCGAACGTGCTGTCGGGTCGTGGCAGGCCGGTGAGCCGGTCGAGGGCCTCGCGCACTTCGCGCGGCGCTTCGACGACCTGCGCACCGAGGTCGAGCTGCTCGTGTCGCGGCTCAAGTCCGGCGCCGGCGACCCCAAGCACGCCCTGACCAGCGCGAAGCACGTCAAGGAGCAGCTCGCCGAGGCCGCCGTCGTCGGTGACCTCAAGGCGCTGGCCGCCCGCGTCGAGCACGTGCTGGTCCAGGCGGAGGCCGGCATGGAGAAGGCGAAGGAGGCCAAGGAGGCCGCCCGAGCCCAGTCCGTGGCGCGCAAGCAGGCGCTCGTCGACGAGGCCGAGTCGATCGCGAACGAGTCGACGCAGTGGAAGGTCGCGGGCGACCGGCTGCGTCAGATCCTCGACGAGTGGAAGACCATTCGCGGCGTCGACCGCAAGACCGACGAGCAGCTGTGGCGCCGGTTCTCGAAGGCGCGCGACGCGTTCAACCGCCGTCGCGGCTCGCACTTCGCGGACCTCGACCGCCAGCGCTCGGTGGCGAAGACCTCCAAGCAGTCGCTGGTCGAGGAGGCCGAGAAGCTCGTCGACTCCGACGACTGGGGCACCACGGCCGGTCGCTACAAGGAGCTGATGGTCGAGTGGAAGGCCGCCGGGCGTGCGCCCAAGGAGGCCGACGACGCGCTGTGGCAGCGGTTCCGGGCCGCGCAGGACGCGTTCTTCCAGAAGCGTTCCGAAGCGTTCAGCGAGCGGGACGCCGAGTTCTCGGCCAACGCGAAGCTGAAGGAGGAGCTGCTGGCCGAGGCCGAGGGCATCGACCCGTCGGGCGACCTCGAGTCGGCGCGCAACGCCCTCTACAAGATCCAGGAGCGCTGGGACGCGATCGGCAAGGTGCCGCGCGAGCGCATCCGCGAGCTCGAGGGCAAGCTCCGCAGCATCGAGGAGAAGGTCCGCGGCGCGGTCGACGCCCAGTGGCGCCGGTCCGACCCCGAGGCCGAGGCCCGCGTGGCCCAGTTCCGCGAGCGCGTGGAGCAGTTCGAGGCGCAGGCCGCGAAGGCCCGTGCCGCGGGCGACAAGCGCCGCACCGAGCAGGCCGAGGCGCAGGCGGCCCAGTGGCGCGAATGGCTCGCCGCCGCTGAGCAGGCCCTGGCGACCCGCTAGGTCAACCAACGTCTGAGGGCCCCTCTCCGCACGGGAGAGGGGCCCTCAGACGTTTCTAGCGGGTACTGCGCCCGTTCACAGCTGGGGCGGGCGCGAGGCCGCGATCTGCACCCACTTCACCAGCAGGAGGATCACCGCGATCACCGCGATGATCAACCCGATGCCGGGCCCGGGACCGATCGTCTTGTTGCTCGTCGTCGTCTGCTGGGTCCAGATCGACAGCACGCCGATGATCGACCCCGCGAACAGCCCCAGCGAGCACACCCACGTGAGTCCCCAGCGCCGCACCGCGAGCGTGATGCCGGAACCGAGCACCCCGATGCCGAGAGCGAGGTACGAGAACAGCTTCGGGAGGAACAGCGACGACTCGCCCAGCACGACCTGCAGGCCGGTGAACTCGCCGATCCACGGCAGGACCAGCGACACCAGGATCGCGAGCACCGCGACCGAGATCGTCAGCGCGCCCGTTCCCGGGTCGATGCGCCTGGCCGCCTCGTGCTCCACCGCGTCGATCTCTTTGCGCAAGAAGTCCTCATCACTCACTGTGCCGCGCACCCCGACACGACGGGCAACGGCTCGGGCGCTCCGAACGACGGCAGACCGAGGCCGATGCCCGCGGTCTTGGGCTTGATGCCGGCCTCGGAACGGTCACCGGCCTTGGTGCGGCGCCACGACAGCGGTTCGCCGTCCGCGACGAGGTAGTGCGGGGCCGCGTACGTCACGACGGTCTCCACGACGTCACCAGGACGCGGAACGATCGCACCGGGCGCGAAGTGCACGAGGCGTCCGTCGCGCGCACGGCCGCTCATGCGGTGGGTCTCGGCGTCGCGCTTGCCCTCACCCGTGGCGACGAGGACCTCGACCGTGCGGCCGACCTGCTCGATGTTCAACGAGTGCGTCATCTCGTTCTGCAGTGCCACGAGCCGGTCGAAGCGCTCCTGCACGACGGCCTTGGGCAGCTGGTCCGGCAGGTCTGCCGCCGGGGTGCCGGGGCGCTTCGAGTACTGGAACGTGAACGCCGACGAGAACCGGGCCTGGCGCACCACGTCGAGCGTGCCCTGGAAGTCCTCCTCGGTCTCGCCGGGGAAGCCCACGATGATGTCGGTGGTGATCGCGGCGTCCGGCATGGCGGCGCGGACCTTGTCGATGATCCCCAGGTACTTCTCGGTGCGGTAAGAGCGGCGCATCGCCTTGAGCAGGCGGTCCGAACCGGACTGCAGCGGCATGTGCAGGCTGTGGCACACGTTCGGCGTCTCGGCCATGGCGGCGATGACGTCGTCGGTGAAGTCCTTGGGGTGCGGCGAGGTGAAGCGCACGCGCTCCAGTCCGTCGATGTCACCGCAGGCGCGCAGCAGCTTGCCGAACGCGAGCCGGTCGCCGAACTCGACGCCGTAGGAGTTGACGTTCTGCCCCAGCAACGTCACCTCCAGCACGCCCTCGTCCACGAGCGTCTGCACCTCGGCCAGCACGTCGCCGGGGCGGCGGTCCTTCTCCTTGCCGCGCAACGACGGCACGATGCAGAACGTGCAGGTGTTGTTGCAGCCCACCGAGATCGACACCCAGCCCGAGTAGGCCGAGTCGCGCGAGGCGGGCAGCGACGACGGGAACGTCTCCAGCGCGTCGAGGATCTCCACCTGTGCCTCGGAGTTGTGGCGGGCGCGTTCGAGCAGCACCGGCAACGACCCGATGTTGTGCGTGCCGAACACGACGTCCACCCACGGGGCGCGCCGGACGATCTCGCTGCGGTCCTTCTGCGCGAGGCAGCCGCCGACCGCGATCTGCATGCCGGGGTTCGCCGTCTTCTGCGGGGCGAGGTGGCCGAGCGTGCCGTACAGCTTGTTGTCGGCGTTCTCGCGGACCGCGCAGGTGTTGAAGACGACGACGTCGGCCTGCTCGTCCTCTTCGGCACGCGCGTAGCCCGCGTCCTCCAGCAGACCGGCGAGCCGCTCGGAGTCGTGCACGTTCATCTGACACCCGAACGTGCGGATCTGGAAGCTCTTGCGAACCTGCGCGGTACTCACACGAACACGATAACCCCTGGTCAAACGCCCGAGTTTCGCGGACCGCACAAAGCGTGTCCCATTCGCACCGTGACCAGGCAGGACCTTCGTCGGGTGCAAGGGCCGGGCACCCCCGTGGCACGATGCGCTGGTGCTGGGACGACTGCATGCCGCCGTGAGCCTGTTGACCGCCGCAACGGTCCTGACGGGCTGTAGCAGCACGGTGACGGACATCAAGATAACGATGGCCACGGGCAGCGAGGGCGGCGTCTACTACTCGCTCGGCAACGGTCTCGCGGACATCTGGAGCGGGCGTCTCGGCATCGTGCGGCCCCAGGTCGTGCAGACGGCCGGTTCCAAGGACAACGTGACCCGGCTGATCAACAACCAGGCCCAGGTCGGCTTCTCCCAGGCGGACGCGCTCGAGGGAATGCCGGGCTCGGACCGGTTGCGCGCGCTGGCCCGCATGCACGACGACTACCTGCAGGTCATCGTCCGCGCCGACCTGCCGGTGGCGAAGCTGCGCGACCTGTCCGGACTGCGCGTGTCGATCGGCGCGAAGGAGTCCGGCGTCGAGATCATCGCGACCAAGCTGCTGCGGTCCGAGAACGTCACGCCGCAGACCGTGAACCTCGGCCTCGACGACTCGGCCGGCGCCATGCAGGAGGGCAGGCTCGACGCGTTCTTCTGGTCCGGCGGCCTGCCGACGCGCCGGATCACCGACCTCACCAAGGGACTCGGCGTGCGGATGCTCGACCTCAAGGACGAGCTGCTGAAGTTCCGCCAGCAGTACCCCGTCTACGGATCGGCGACGCTGCCCGCCTCCACCTACAACCTGCAGTCCGGTCCGGTCATCACGCTCGTCGTGCGCAACTTCCTGCTCGTCAACGAGTCGATGCCCGACGACGTGGCCGAAGCGCTGGTGCGGCAACTGTTCGAGGGGCAGCCCGACCTGGTGAGGGCGCACTCGGCGGCGCGCACGATAGAGCAGCGGTCCGCGATCGAGACATCACCGGTGCCGCTGCATCCCGGCGCCATGCGCTACTACCGCGAGGCCAAAGTCTGACTCCCGGGGTTCAGACGGCCGGCAGTTCGACCACGACCTTGAGCCCGCCGTCCTCGGGCGACTCCAGCTGGACGGTGCCGTCGACGCGTTCGACCACCAGCCGCACGATCGAGAGCCCCAGCCCGGAGCCGGGCACGTTCTGGTGGGCGGGGCTGCGCCAGAACCGGTCGGTGGCCCGTTCGAGCTCGTCGGGCTGCAGACCGGGCCCGTGGTCGGCGACGGAGAGCCGGATGACGCCGTCGGACTTGCGCGCGTCCACCACGATCAGCGTGCCCTCGGCGGTGAACTTCAGAGCGTTGTCGAGCAGCGCGTCCAGGATCGTCTCGACACCGCGCGGCGGGACGAGGGCCATGCCGACGCGTTCCCCGTCGAGCACGAGATGCACCTCCTTCGCCGCCGCGGCCGCCGACCACGCGGACAACCGCGCCGCCACGGACTTGTCGACGTCGACCGGCACCGGGTCCACGGAACTGGACTCGGCGCGCGCCATGGAGAGCAGCTCGTCGAGGATGCGGTTGAGCCGGTCGGTCTCGCTGATCGCCTCGACCTGGTGCACCTCCCCCTCGCCGTCGACGTGGCCCTCCAGGTTGGACAGCCGGAGTTTCAGCGCCGTCAACGGGTTGCGAAGCTGGTGTGACGCGTCCGCGACGAAGGCCCGTTGTGCGGCAAGCACATCGCTCACGTTCGCGGCCATCTGGTCGAACGACCGCGAGAGGTGCCGCAGTTCGGGCGGACCGCTCTCCGCCCCCACCGGCGGCACGGGCCGGCCCGACACCACCGCGGCGAGGAGCTTCCCGGTCGCCTCGTCCAGCGCCTGCACCGGCCGCAACGTCCAGCGCACCACCGGCAGCGCCAGCAGCACCGCGAGCGCCAGCACCAGCAGGCTTCCCGCGAGCAGCAGCGCCCACCACGCGAGCACCTCGAAGCGGGTCTTGGCCGTCGGCGAGAACGTGATCACCGCGCCGCGCACCTCGCCGTCGACCAGGACCGGTTCGGCGAGCACCACCTTCGCGTCGCTCCACGGCGCGAACAGCTCGGGAGCGACCGGCAGGCGCCCGGCCAGCGCCTTGCTGATCAGGTCCTGCACGGCCGGGTCACCGAGCGCGATGTCGTTGCGCGAGGCCACCAGCGGCACGGTCGGCGCGTCGCGGTCCACCACGGCCACACCGATGTCGTACAGCTCGTCGTAGCGCTCGAGCTCCGGCCGCAGCAGGTCCGGGCTGCGGTCGATCAGCGGCCGCTGCGCCAGCGAGGCGAACCGGCTGGTGTCGGTGAGCCGGTCGAGGAACATCTCCTGCTGTTCCGCGGCCGCCACGTTGCGCCCCAGCGGCACGCCCAGGCCCACCAGGACGAGCACGATCAGGGCGAGCACCACGCCCAGCAGTCGGGACCTCACCGGGCGTCACCCCACCCGGCCGCGACACGCCGACGACAAAAGATCACCCAATTGAGATCACACCTGCCCCAGCCGGTACCCGACGCCCCGCACGGTCTCCAGCAACGCGGGCCTGCCGAGCTTCGTCCGCAACGTGGCGACGTGCACGTCGAGCGTCCGGTTCGCACCGGACCACGTGCGGCCCCACACCTCGGCGAGGATCCGCTCCCGCGTGCACACCGCGCCACCCGCCGCCATCACCAGCGCGAGCACCTGGAACTCCTTGCGCGACAGGGCGACCGACTCCCCCGCGACCGTGACCTCGTGACGCCCCAGGTCGACCCGCACGTCGCCGGTCTCGAACACCTCTGTGGACACCGCTCCCACGCCGACCGGGTCCGCGCCGCGGCGACGGCGGACGGCGTGCACGCGCGCGACGAGTTCGCCCACGTCATAGGGCTTGACCAGGTAGTCGTCGGCCCCGGCGTGCAGGCCGAGGATCCGGTCGTCGATCTCCCCTCTCGCGGACACCACGATGATCGCGACGTCCGACGCGGCCCTGATGGCACGGCACAGCGTCACGCCGTCCATGTCGGGCAGGCCGAGGTCGAGCAGCACCACGTCGACGCCCGCGAGGCGGTCGAGCGTGCCGCGGCCCGTGGCCTGCCGGTCCACGTGGAAACCCCGTCTGGTCAGGGCTGGGACCAAGGCCTCTGCGACCCTGTCGTCGTCCTCGACGAGCAGCACGCGCACTTTCGCTACCTCCCGGGCAACCGATGTCTGCCTGTGACAGAGTTGAGACCCTAAGTCTTGCTCAATGTCCTGGACTGGTGTGGTGGCGGACACCTAGGTTTCCGCCAACGCCGACGACCCCCAATGGAGGACTGGATGACTGCCGCCTCTGCACCGCCGATGATTCGTGTGGCGGGTGTGGACAAGTTCTTCGGCCCGTTGCACGTGCTCAAGAACGTGGAACTGGAAGTGCCGAAGGGGCAGGTAGTGGTCGTGCTGGGGCCGTCGGGTTCCGGTAAGTCGACCCTGTGCCGGACCATCAACCGCCTCGAACCGATCGATTCCGGTGTCATCGAGGTCGACGGGCAACCGCTTCCCGCCGAAGGAAAAGAACTGGCCCGCCTGCGCGCCGACGTCGGCATGGTGTTCCAGTCCTTCAACCTTTTCGCGCACAAGACCATCGTCGAGAACGTCATGCTCGCGCCGACGAAGGTGCGCAAGACGCCCGCCGCCGAGGCGCGCAAGACCGCGATGGAACTGCTCGAGCGGGTCGGGATCGCCAACCAGGCCGACAAGTTCCCCGCTCAGCTCTCCGGTGGGCAGCAGCAGCGTGCGGCGATCGCCCGCGCGCTCGCCATGAAGCCCAAGGTGATGCTGTTCGACGAGCCCACGTCCGCGCTCGACCCGGAGATGGTCCAGGAGGTCCTGGACGTCATGACGGGCCTGGCCAAGGACGGGATGACGATGCTGGTCGTCACGCACGAGATGGGCTTCGCCCGCAAGGCCGCGGACCGGGTGATCTTCATGTCCGACGGCGAGGTCGTCGAGGATTCCACCCCGGAAGCGTTCTTCTCGGCGCCGAAGTCCAACCGCGCGAAGGACTTCCTTGGCAAGATCCTGACTCACTAGTAGTCAGCCCACTTTCGAACGAATGGCAGGAGAAGGACGATGAGGGTTCGCACCCTTGCGGCGGTGCTGCTGACGGGCGCACTGGCCCTGACCGCGTGTGGCAAGGAGGGCAGCCCGACCGACTCGGCGGCGCCCGCCGGCCTGTTCGAGGTCGCCAAGGACGTCAAGGTCGACGGTTCGCCCACGTTCGAGAAGGTCAAGTCGCGCGGCAGCCTCGTCGTCGGCGTCAAGGAAGACCAGCCGGGTCTCGGTTACAAGGACCCGACGACGAACAAGTACAGCGGTTTCGACATCGACATCGCGCGTCTGGTCTCCGCGAAGCTGGGCTTCGACCCCGAGAAGATCCAGTTCAAGACGATCCAGTCGGCCGCCCGCGAGCAGGCGCTGATCAACGGTGACGTCGACTACTACGTCGGCACCTACACGATCAACGCCGGCCGCAAGGAGAAGGTCGCCTTCGCGGGCCCGTACTTCGTCGCCGGCCAGGACCTGCTGGTGAAGAAGGACAACGCCGACATCACCGGCCCGGAGACCCTCAAGGGCAAGAAGGTCTGCTCGGTCACCGGTTCGACCCCGATCAAGAAGATCCGGGAGAACAACTACACCGAGCCCGAGAACATCCTGGAGTTCCAGGGTTACTCGCAGTGCGTCACGAAGCTGCTCAACGGTGAGGTCGACGCGGTCACCACGGACGACGCGATCCTCAAGGGCTACGCGGCCGCCGAGGAAGGCAAGCTGAAGGTCGTCGGCAAGACGTTCTCCAGCGAGCCCTACGGCATCGGCCTGCCCAAGGACGACAAGGCCCTGCGCGACAAGGTGAACGACATCCTGCAGGCCGCGCTCGACGGTGGCGACTGGCAGAAGATCTACGACGGAACGCTCGGCAAGTCGGGTTCGACGGCGACGAAGCCGACGATCGACCGCTACTGAGGCTGATCACGTGGCCGGTGGATCCCACGTGGGTCCACCGGCCGTTCCTTTGAAGGCGGACGGACGGCAAGGAAACCGATGAGCGTCCTCACCAACAACCTAGATCTGTTCCTGCGTGCATTCGGCCAGACGTTGCAGCTCTTCGCGATCTCCGCGGTGCTGTCGCTGGTGCTGGGCACGATCCTCGCCGCGCTGCGAGTCAGCCCCGTGCCGGTCTTCCGTGGCATCGGCACGACCTACGTGACGGTCCTGCGCAACACGCCGCTGACGCTGGTCTTCGTGTTCTTCCTCTTCGCGTATCCGCTGCTGGAGATCGTGAAGATCGAGCCCTACACCGCGGCGATCATCGCGTTGTCGCTCTACACGGCGGCTTTCGTCTGCGAGGTCGTGCGGTCGGGCATCAACACCGTGCCGGTCGGCCAGGCCGAGGCGTCCCGCGCGCTCGGGCTCACGTTCACGCAGATGCTGGGCAACGTCGTGCTGCCGCAGGCGTTGCGCTCGGTCGTCCCGCCGATGACGAGCACGATGATCGCGTTGCTGAAGAACACGACCGTCGCGTCGGGTTTCGCCGTCTTCCAGGCGGGTTCGATCCGCGACTCGCTGTCGGAGCAGGGTGAGAACGTCCTGTTCGGACTCCTCTGGGTGGCGATCGGGTTCGTCGTCCTGGTGATGCCGCTGACGTACGTGCAGCAGGTCTTCGAGAAGCGGTGGAGCGTGGCCCGATGAGCATGGTGCTGTTCGACGTCCCGGGCCCGAAGGCCCGCTTCCGCCACAGGATCATGGCCGTGGTCGGCATCGCCGCGGTGATCGCGGCGATCGCGTACGTGATCATGCGTTTCGTCGCCACCGACCAGTTCACGACGCGCAGGCTCGACTGGATCAACTACAAGCAGATCCAGCTGTCCCTGGTCGAGGCGATCGGCAACACGCTCAGCGCGTTCGCCGTCGGCGCGGTGCTGGCGCTCGCGTTCGGCGCGATCTTCGCGGCGGCGCGGCTGTCCGACCACGGGTGGGTGCGCGCTCCCGCGGCGGTGATCGTCGAGGTCTTCCGCGCGATCCCGCTCGTGATCATGATGTTCTTCTTCTACTACGGCCTTCCCGTGGCCGGGGTGAAGCTGACCGCGTTCACGGCGGTCGTGATCAGCCTGATGCTCTACAACGGCTCGGTGCTCGCGGAGATCTTCCGCGCGGGCATCAACTCGCTGCCGAAGGGGCAGAGCGAGGCCGCGTACGCGCTGGGCATGCGCAAGACGCAGGTGATGACGTTCGTGCTGCTGCCGCAGGCGTTGCGGGCGATGCTGCCGACGATCATCAGCCAGCTCGTCGTGCTGCTGAAGGACACCGCGCTCGGCTTCCTCATCACCTTCGAGGAACTGCTGCGCTGGGGTACCCGCATCGGTGGTGACGCGGTCAACTTCAGCCGTCCGATGATCTCGGTGATGATCGTGGTCGCCCTGATCTACATCGGACTGTGCCTGTTGCTGTCGTGGCTCGCGAACTACCTCGAGAAGCGCAACCGCCGCAACAAGAAGGTCATCAAGCTCGACAACGACGACGCCGAGCAGATCCAGATCGCGGCGTCCTCGAACGCCGTCTGACGCTGGTTCGCACGACGGGGGCGTGTCCACTTCGGACACGCCCCCGTCGCTATTTCCAGAGCACCGACTCGCAGTTGTTCGTCACGTAGTCCGCGGCCAGTGAGCCGTCGCCCTGTCCGGCCTTCGCGGCCGTCTCCCTGGCGTAGCGCTGCCCGTCGGGGTCCTCGGGTGAGAACGTCGGCAGCACCTCGCCCATCACCTTCAGCGCGGCCGCCGCGGCGGTCTGGTCGCCGCGCCTGCGGGCGTCCTCCCAGCCGAGGTACCAGGCGCACGAGTTCGTGATCTCCAGGACGATCCGCTCGCTGCCCGGCGGCGCCTTGTCCGGTCCCGGCCCCGACTTCTCCGCGAGCACGTCGAGGTCGGGTTTCCTGCCGTCCGGCCAGGTGAACTTCGCCGAGCCGTCGCGCATGTCCCGCGTGTACCGCTGCTGGTCGACGAGCTGAGGTTCTGCCGGTGGTGCGGCGCAACCGGCCAGCAGGGCGAGCGCGAGCAGTCCGGTCAGTTGCCGCTCCACCACAGCGTTCCTCCAACGGTGCCCGAGGTGTACGGGCTGTTCGAGGCGAGGCAGAACTTGGTGCCCGCCTTGAAGTTCGTGCCGACGTGCTTGCGGGTCTCCTCCATCCGCACGAACGCGCCGCGCGTGTTGCGGTCGCCGCACTTGTACCAGGCGAGCTGCATGACACCGCCGAGCGCGACCTGGGCGTCGATGTTCGACCCGGCGACGGTGATCGTGCGCGCGGTGGTGAACCAGGTGATCTGGTTCTCCTTGAACGGCACCGTGATCGTCGTCGACGCCGCCTGCGCGGGCGTGGCCGACAGCATCGCGAAGCCCACGGCGAGCAGGCCGGCGAGAGCGCGTTTCATCGAGAGTCCCTTCGGAAGGTCAGACGTTCCAGTCGACGACACCGCACCAGCCCTCGCCCGCCTGACTCACCACGTCGAGGCAGAACGTGGTGCCGGCGCGGAAGTTGGCGCCGAGCAGCCGGCGCGAGCGATCTCCCGCCGGGAACAGCACGGGCCTGCCCGCCACCCGGTGGTCGCCGTCGCGGGACCACCGGATCTCGAGATCGACGGGACTGTTCGTGACCCGGAGGTAGACGTCCGAGCCGTCCACGGTGATCGTCCGGACGGCGAGCAGATCGGCCGATGCGGTTCGCATGGCGCCGAACGTAGCGACGCGAGCGGAACCGGGTCGTCTCACGAAGAGTGGATCTCCCGTCAACTTTCGCGGTACGCTCCTGGTGGGGGATCTACCGCGGTGACGTCACAAGAATGAGGGCATTGTGACGCGCGTACTCGTAGTCGACGACCAGCCGTTGTTCCGTGCCGGCCTGGTCGCCTTGCTGAACGCCGCACCCGGTCTGACCGTCGTCGGCGAGGCGGGCGACGCAGCCACCGCCTGCGCGCTGGCCGGGCCGTCGAGGCCGGACGTGATCCTGCTGGACATCCGCCTGCCGGGGCTGGCGGCGCTCACCCGTGCCGCGACGTCCGCGCGGGTGCTGGTGCTGACCACCTTCGACCTGGACGAGTACGTCCACGAGGCGTTGCGGCTGGGCGCGGCAGGGTTCGTGCTCAAGGAGTCCGAACCGGCGAGGCTGATCGCCGCCATCACCGCCGTCGCCTCCGGGGAGATGCAGTTCAGTCCCACGGTGATGCGCAGGCTCGTGGCGGCCTATCTGAGGGGCGACACGGCCGCCTCGCCGTGGAGTTCGGTCGGGCTGGACGAGCTCACGGACCGCGAACGCGAGGTGCTGCGGCTCGTCGGCACAGGCCTGACGAACACGGCGATCGCGACCAGGCTGACGGTCACGGAGGGCACGGTGAAGACGCACCTCAACCGCGTGATGACGAAGCTGCGGCTGACCAGCCGGGCTCAGGCCGTCGTGATGGCCTACGAGTCCGGGCTGGTCATACCGCAGGCCGTCGCTAAGACCGCTTGAACAGCTTGTTGCCGAGCCAGACGATCGGGTCGTACTTGCGGTCGGCGACGCGCTCCTTCATGGGGATGAGCGCGTTGTCGGTGATGTGGATGTGCTCGGGGCACACCTCGGTGCAGCACTTGGTGATGTTGCACAGGCCGAGCCCGTGGTCGTCCTGTGCCTGGTCGACGCGGTCCGCGGTGTCGAGCGGGTGCATCTCCAGTTCGGCGACCCGCATGAGGAACCGCGGCCCCGAGAACGCCTCCTTGTTCTCCTCGTGGTCACGCACCACGTGGCAGGTGTTCTGGCACAGGAAGCACTCGATGCACTTGCGGAACTCCTGCGAGCGCTCGACGTCGACCTGCTGCATCCGGTACTCGCCCGGCGCCAGGTCCTTCGGCGGCGCGAACGACGGGACCTCGCGCGCCTTGGTGTAGTTGAAGGACACGTCGGTCACGAGGTCGCGGATGATCGGGAACGTCCGCATCGGCGTGACCGTGATCGTCTCCGACTCGTCGAAGATCGACATCCGGGTCATGCACAGCAGGCGCGGGCGTCCGTTGATCTCCGCCGAGCACGAGCCGCACTTGCCCGCCTTGCAGTTCCACCGGACTGCGAGGTCCGGTGTCTGCGTGGCCTGCAGCCGGTGGATGATGTCGAGGACGACTTCACCCTCGTTGACCTCGACGGTGAAGTCCTCCAGCGCACCGCCGGAGTCGTCACCGCGCCACACCCGGAACTTCCCCTGGTAGCTCATGACAACTCCTCGGCGGTGAGGTACTTCTCCAGCTCGCTGCGGTCGAACAGGTCCAGCAGGTCGTTCCGGATCGGGATCTGCGGCTTCTCCGTCACCTCGGCCCCGTCACCGGACGTCTTGCACACCAGCAGTTTCCGGCGCCACTCGGCGTCCATCACGGGATGGTCGTCGCGGGTGTGGCCGCCGCGGGACTCGGTGCGCAGCAACGCCGCCTTCGCCACGCACTCCGACACCAGCAGCATGTTGCGGAGGTCGAGGGCGAGGTGCCAGCCGGGGTTGAACTGCTGGTGTCCCTCGACGGTCAGCGCCTGCGCGCGTTCCTTGAGCTTCTCCAGCCGTTGCAACGCTTCTTCCATCTCCCCGGCTTTGCGGATGATGCCGACGAGGTCGTTCATCGACTGCTGCAGTTCCATGTGCAGCGTGTACGGGTTCTCGCCGCCCTCCTGCTGGAAGGGTTTGAGGGCCGTGGCGCGTGCCTCGGTGACGAGTTCTTCCGACACCACAGGACGTTCGGCCATCGCCCGCACGTACTCCGAGGCGCCCGCACCCGCCCTGCGCCCGAACACGAGCAGGTCCGACAGCGAGTTGCCGCCGAGCCGGTTCGAGCCGTGCATGCCGCCGGAGACCTCGCCGGCGGCGAAGAGCCCTGGCACGGAGGACGATCCGGTGTCCGGGTCGACCTCGACGCCGCCCATCACGTAGTGACAGGTCGGGCCGACCTCCATGGGCTGCGCGGTGATGTCCACATCGGCCAGTTCCTTGAACTGGTGGTGCATGGACGGCAGCCTGCGCCGGATCTCCTCGGCGGGCAGACGTGTGGACACGTCGAGGAAGACGCCGCCGTGCGGTGACCCGCGGCCGGCCTTGACCTCGGAGTTGATCGCGCGGGCGACCTCGTCACGCGGCAGCAGTTCCGGAGGGCGCCGGTTGTTCGCCTGGTCGGTGTACCAGCGGTCGGCCTCTTCCTCGTTGTCCGCGTACTTGTCCTTGAACACCTCGGGGATGTAGTCGAACATGAAGCGCTTGCCGTCGGAGTTCCTGAGCACGCCACCGTCACCGCGCACGGACTCGGTGACGAGGATGCCCTTGACGGACGGCGGCCAGACCATCCCGGTGGGGTGGAACTGGATGAACTCCATGTTGATCAGCGAGGCCCCCGCGCGCATCGCGAGCGCGTGACCGTCGCCGGTGTACTCCCAGGAGTTCGAGGTGACCTTGAACGACTTGCCGATGCCGCCGGTCGCGAGGATCACTGCCGGTGCCTCGAACAGCACGAACCGGCCGGACTCGCGCCAGTAGCCGAACGCGCCGGCGACCTTGTCACCGTCCTTGGCCAGGTCGGTGACGGTGAACTCCTGGAACACCCGCAGGCGTGCCTCGTAGTCGCCGAACTCCTTGAAGTCCTCCTGCTGCAACGACACGATCTTCTGCTGCAGCGTGCGGATCAGTTCGAGGCCGGTGCGGTCGCCGACGTGCGCGAGCCGCGGGTACTCGTGGCCGCCGAAGTTGCGCTGCGAGATCCGGCCGTCCTTGGTGCGGTCGAACAGCGCGCCGTACGTCTCGAGTTCCCAGACCCGTTGCGGCGCTTCCTGTGCGTGCAGTTCGGCCATGCGCCAGTTGTTGAGGAACTTGCCGCCGCGCATGGTGTCGCGGAAGTGGACCTGCCAGTTGTCGCTCTCGTTCGCGTTGCCCATGGCGGCGGCGATCCCGCCCTCGGCCATGACGGTGTGGGCCTTGCCGAACAACGACTTGCAGAGAACGGCGGTGCGCAGGCCGTGCTCACGGGCCTCGATCGCGGCTCGCAGACCGGCACCACCCGCGCCGATCACGAGAACGTCGAACGAATGCCTTTCCAGCTCGGGCAAAACCACTCCTTAGTTGATGAAGCGGAGGTCGGAGATCGTTCCCGAGGCGACCAGCGCGACGTACAGGTCCGTGAGGCAGACGAAGATCAGCGAGGCCCACGCGAGTTGCATGTGCCGGTTGTTCAGCTTCGAGATCTGCGTCCACATCCAGTACCGGACCGGGTGCTTGGAGAAGTGCTTGAGCCGCCCGCCCGCGATGTGGCGGCACGAGTGGCACGACAGCGTGTACGCGCCCAGCAGGCCGACGTTGACCAGCAGGACGAGGTTGCCGAGGCCCACACCGGTGCTGAACGCGGAGACCGCGTCGTAGATGTTCACCAGCAGCAGGAGCGAGGCCGCGTAGAAGAAGTAGCGGTGCAGGTTCTGCGCGATGAGCGGGAACCTGGTCTCACCGGTGTACTTGCTGTGCGGCTCGGCCACGGCGCACGCGGGCGGTGACGCCCAGGCCGCGCGGTAGTAGGCCTTGCGGTAGTAGTAGCAGGTGATCCGGAATCCCAGCAGGAACGGGATGATCAGCAGCGGCGGGGTCAGGAAGCCTGGCAGCGCCGGAAACCACTGACCGAAGTGCGACGCCGCGGGGACGCACTCCTCGGTGAGGCACGGCGAGTACATCGGTGTGAGGTAGTGGTACTGGTCGACCCAGTAGTAGTCCCCCTGGAACGTGCGGAACGCCGCGTAGATCGAGATGAGCAGCAAGCCGACGAATGTCGTCAGCGGCGGCAACCACCATCGGTCCGTGCGCAGAGTCCTGGCGGCGATCTCTGCCCTCGCCATTACTCACCTTTCTGGGGGTCCACGTCGTTGTGGAGGAACGACTACGGCCCCCGCGTCAGGCGGGGGCCGCGTGTTCAGCTCGGCTCAGGTCCGGTTGCGGTAGCCACCGAGTCCTTCGTCGTCTGCGTCCTTCCAGAGCGACTCGTCGTAGGGCGTGTCTGGCACGACCACGACCTCGCGTTCCACTTGAGGCGCTTCGCGCTGCCTCGGGGTGCTCAGGTCGACGAGTTCGGTGGCGTCGATGTCCATGCGTTCCACGTCGTTGGCCAGGCGTTGAACAGCCGCCACGTCGCCATACCTGGCGCGCAGGTTGCTGACGGCATGCCGCATCTGACCGATGACCCGGCGCAGCTCGACGATCTCCGTGGCGTTCATGGGACACCTCCGTTCCAAGGTCGTGCCCCGCACTCTGCCCAATCTCAAGCCATGTGACAAGCACCACACGCCAAGATTCAAAACTGGTCGGGTCCCATCAACTGAATCGTTTTTGTGTCCGCGACCAGCCATGACTTACTGTGTGTGGCGTCACGCCCGTCCGTGGGACGCCACCGTTGTCGTCTCGTAAGGGCCCCACCACGGCCCGTGATGACCCGGAGACCCCCATGACCGAACTGCATCCTGTTCTGACAGAGGTGACACGCCGGATCGCCGCCCGAAGCGCCGATTCGCGTCGCGTGTACCTCGAGCGCGTGGCCGCCGCCGCGCAGGACGGAACGTCCCGGTCCGGCTTCGCGTGCAGCAACCTGGCGCACGGCTTCGCCGGAATCACCGGCGGCGACAAGGCGGCGCTGCGCGCGCTGCGCAAGTCCAACGTCGCGATCGTGTCCTCCTACAACGACATGCTGTCGGCCCACCAGCCGTTCCAGGAGTACCCGTCCTGGATCAAGGACGCGGTCCGCGCTGTGGGCGGCGTGTCCCAGTTCGCGGGCGGCGTGCCCGCGATGTGCGACGGCATCACCCAGGGCCGTGACGGCATGGAGCTGTCGCTGTTCAGCCGCGACGTCATCGCCATGTCGACCGGCGTGGCCCTGTCGCACGAGATGTTCGACGCCGCCGTGCTGCTGGGCGTCTGCGACAAGATCGTGCCGGGCCTGCTGATCGGCGCGCTGTCGTTCGGGCACCTGCCGGCGATCCTGGTGCCCGCGGGCCCGATGTCGTCCGGCCTGTCGAACAAGGAGAAGGCGCGCGTCCGGCAGCTCTACGCGGAGGGCAAGGCCTCGCGCGACGACCTGCTGGAGGCCGAGGCCGCCTCGTACCACTCCCCCGGCACCTGCACGTTCTACGGCACCGCGAACTCGAACCAGATGGTCGTCGAGGTCATGGGCCTGCACCTGCCGGGCGCCTCGTTCGTCCCGCCGGGGACAACATTGCGCCGCGCCCTGACCGAGCACGCCGGCCGCCGCGCCGTCGAGATGGCCAAGGGCGAGGGCTACACCCCGATCGCGCACATCGTCGACGAGAAGGCCGTGGTCAACGGCGTTGTGGCTTTGCTGGCGACCGGCGGCTCCACGAACCACACGATGCACCTGGTCGCCATCGCCGCCGCCGCGGGCATCGACCTGAGCTGGGACGACCTGAACGACCTGTCGGCGATCGTGCCGCTGATCGCGCGGGTCTACCCGAACGGCAGCGCCGACATCAACCACTTCCAGGCGGCGGGCGGCGTCCAGTTCGTCGTCGGCACCCTGCTCGACGCCGGCCTGCTGCACGCCGACGTCAACACCGTCGCGGGCCACGGCCTGAACCGCTACCGCCAGGAACCGATGCTGGCCGACGGCGAACTGATCTGGGTCGACGGTCCCGGCCGTTCCCTGGACCTCGAGGTCCTGCGCCCGGCCACGGACCCGTTCGCCTCCGACGGCGGCCTGCGCATGCTCACCGGCAACCTCGGCCGCGCGGTCATCAAGGTCTCGGCCGTGGCGACGGAGAACCACGTCGTCGAGGCCCCCGCCCGCGTCTTCACCACCCAGGAGGCGTTCCAGGAGGCCTTCAAGGCGGGCGAACTCGACCGCGACGTGGTCGTCGTCGTCCGCCAGCAGGGCCCCCAGGCCAACGGCATGCCCGAACTCCACAAGCTGACGCCACCACTCGGCGTGCTGATGGACCGCGGCCACAAGGTCGCCCTCGTGACCGACGGCCGCATGTCCGGCGCCTCGGGCAAGATCCCGGCCGCCATCCAGCTGACCCCGGAAGCCGCTGTCGGCGGCCCGCTCG
Source organism: Lentzea sp. NPDC092896 (assembly GCF_044754905.1). Taxonomy (NCBI): domain Bacteria; kingdom Bacillati; phylum Actinomycetota; class Actinomycetes; order Pseudonocardiales; family Pseudonocardiaceae; genus Lentzea; species Lentzea sp. NPDC092896. Next base: position 77,332 of record NZ_JBIVPX010000013.1, on the reverse strand, counting down.
GCCGGGTCCGCGACGGCGACGTCGTGCGACTGGACGCCACCGCCGGAACCCTGGAGATCCAGGTGCCCGCGGAGGAACTGGCGACGCGCCCCCTGGTGGACTTCCCGCCGACGAGCCGCGAGTGGATGGGCACGGGCCGCGAACTGTTCGCCGCGCTACGCCGTAGCGTCGGACCCGCCGACCGCGGCGCGACGGTGTTCGGCCCCATCACCGCCGACCACTTCGCCCCGGTCACCCACCACTAGCCCGCTGTCCCCGACACCCGCACCACCAATATATTGGCCCCGGCACCACCGCTGACCTGCCCCTTAGCAACGAGTCTTTGGACTTCGTCCGCAAAAGACCCATTGCAAAGGGGCGGTCCAGCACGACCACCCAGCACGTCCACACAGCTCGACCGCAGCTCGACCACAGCCGACCGACCAGCCTCGCCGCCCCTGCCCACCCGCCTTTGCAATGAGTCTTTTGACTTCGTCCGCAAACGTTTTTTGCATCCGGGTGGGCAGGGACGAGCACGAGGTCGGCCTGCGATATATCGGTTTTCGATCAAGAGATCTGGCCAAGAGATCTGGCAAGGAGTGCACTCGTGACCAACGGTGACAATCTTCGGGTGACCACCGGGGCAGACCTGCTCGCGTTGTCCCCCGTCATCCCCGTCGTCGTGGTCGACGACGCCGACCACGCCGTGCCGCTCGCCCAGGCGCTGCTGCGCGGTGGCGTCCGCGTCATCGAGCTCACGCTGCGCACCCCTGCCGCGCTCGCCGCGATCGAGAACGTCGCGCGCGAGGTGCCGGAGATCGTGATCGGCGCGGGCACCGTCACGGCGCCGGAGCACGCGGAGCAGGCGGCGAAGGCCGGGGCGGCGTTCCTCGTCACCCCCGGCACGACCGACCGGGTGCTCGACGCCGCCGACGCGACCGGGCTGCCCTACCTGCCGGGCGCGGCGACGGTGTCCGAGGTGCTGCGGCTGGCCGAGCGCGGGCTGACCGCGCTGAAGTTCTTCCCCGCCGAGGCGGCGGGTGGCGTCGACTACCTGAAGTCGATCGGCGGCCCGGTCCCGCACGTGCGGTTCTGCCCGACGGGCGGCATCACGCCGCAAAGCGCGCCGAGCTACCTCGCGCTGGCCAACGTCGGCTGCGTCGGCGGCTCGTGGCTGGCCCCGAAGGACGCCCTCGTGAAGGGCGACTGGGAGCGGATCGAAACCCTCGCCAGGGAGTCCGTCCAGCTGGGGTAACCCAGATCACGGACCGGAAGTTCGGCTCACATCACGAGACCGGCGTCCCACCACGTTGGATTCTTCACCCAACGGGAGGTGACGCCGGTCTCCAATTGACGGGAGCTTGAGAGAAAGTGAACCGAACGGCCGCCAAATGAGATTTCCACTGGAATAACCCCAAACTCCCGGGTGTCACACTTGCTCGTTGCAATGACGCACGAGAGGAGCAGGTGTGGCTGTCCAGGAAGCCGACGTAGCGGGGTTGGTCGGGGAACAGCTGACTATGTCGGCATTCAACCAGCTGTCCGGCAGTCTGGGTGGTTATTCATTCGTCAAGGTGGTGGTCGACCGGCACAACGGGACGATCCACTTCCTGAACAACGCGCGTCACGAGTTCCACGCGCTCTACATCGGTACCGAGATCCTGGGCATCGCCGAGAGCGAGATGCGGGCACGGATCGACGAGTTCAACCAGAGCTTCTACCATGCCTCTGACCGGCGGTTCTTCCTCGGCATCCTGTCGCTGCACAAGCGCGAGGACCGGCGGATGTTCTCACTGGAGACGGTCGAGGTCGACACCATGTCGGCGGACATGATCGAGTTCTTCTACGCCGAGGTGCGCAAGAACGTCGACGCCGCCGTGCCGTTGTTCTTCAAGCCGGCGAACCATCTCCAGGAACAGGAGGTGGCGGAACTGCCCGTGGAAAGGCTTCCACGGATCCTGGCGCACGAATTGTTCTCGACGGCCGAGTTCGTCGCGTTGAACCCCGGCGTCACGAAGGGCCGGTTGCGCGCATTCCGCAGCGAGCAGGAGTACCGCGAGAACACGCTGGAGTGGTTCGACATCGTGGTGATGCACCGCGTTCCCGACGACATTCCGCGGCTCGCCGGCATCATCAACGCGGGGCACACCACTCCCCTGTCGCACACGAACGTCCTCGCGACCGGCTGGTCCATCCCGAACGCCATCCAGATCGGCGCGTTCGACCTGATCGATCGGGAGAACCTCGACGGTCAGTGGGTCGAGTACGAGGTGTCCCCGCGCGGCGCCGAGGTCGGGCTGCGGCTGATCGACGAGCCGCAGGACGCCGGCCAGCGGCCTGCCTGGTACGCGCAGCGCGTCACGCTCGGCGAACCCGAGCACACCTACAACCCGATCCTCGCGCTCGGCAAGATCCGCTACAACGACAGCCACCGCTACGGCACGAAGGCCGCGAACCTCGGCGAGCTGCACCACGTGCTCGCCTCCGAGTCGCCGCGCCGCCTGCTCGGGTTCTTCTCGGTGCCGCGCCCGCCGCGCGACAACCTCATGCCCTACCTGGCGAAGCTGCTCAACACCGAGAGCGACGACCTGCTCGGTGCGGCCCAGCAGCTGCTCGCGGAACGGGTGCGGGTCCCGCGCGGTGTCGCTCTCCCGTTCTCGATGCACCAGGGTTTCCTGGAATCGTCGCCGAAGATCCAGCAGGCCATCGGCAAGCTGAAGATGGCGCTGGAGCTCAACGCCCGCGAGATCGAGCCGTTGTGCGTCGAGCTGCAGCAGCTGATCCGCAAGACCCGCGTGCCGGACTACCTGCTGTCCGAACTGGACACCGCCCTGGTCGAGAACCTCGCGGGCGTGCGGACCTTCGTGGTGCGCAGCTCGTCGAACGCCGAAGACCTCGCCGGGTTCTCCGCCGCGGGCATCTACGAGTCCTACAACCACGTGACCAGCGCCGAGAAGATCGTGGAGTCGGTCAAGGAGGTGTGGGCGTCGCTGGTGTCCGCGCGCAGCGTCAGGCTGAGGCAGCAGGCGGGCATCTCGCTGGACGACTGCTTCATGGGCGTCGTGGTCCAGGAGCAGGTCAGGGCGGACTTCGGCGGGGTCATGGTCACCACGAACCCGATGAACCGCAACGACTTCCGCAACGTCTACGTCAACGTCTCGCCGAACGTCACCGACGTCGTCGAAGGCTCGAAGCAGCCGATGCAGTACCTCTACTCCACTGTGGAGGGTGGCGGCCGCACGGTCTCCCTCGGTGACGCGAAGGAAGACCTGGGCGTCAAGGCCCACGCGCAGCTGCAACGGCTCGCGATCGTCGGGCGGCTGCTGCAGTCGCACTTCTCGCCGGACTACACGTTCGACTCGCCGGTCGACATCGAGTGGCTCGCCACCGACGACGTCCTGTACGTCCTGCAGCTGCGGCCGTACTCGATCTGATGCCGGGTCTTCGCGTACCGGCGACTCCGGAAGTGGCGCGTGCCGTCCGCCTGACGTACGGCTTCCAGTTCTTCTTCGGTCTGCTGCTGTGGATCCCGGTCTTCTACGAGTACCAGAAGCAGCTCGGCCTGAGCGACGCCGAGATCTTCGGCATCCAGTCGATCTACTACATCGCGTTCTGCCTGCTGGAGATCCCGACCGGCATGGTCGCGGACCGCTTCGACTACCGCACGTCGCTGTGGCTCGGGGCGAGCGTGCTGGTCGTCGCGAACCTGGTGCCGGTGCTCGCTGGCAACTACACCGGGTTCCTGGTCCACTTCCTGCTGATCGCGCTGGCGAGGTCGTTGATCTCCGGCGCCCAGAGCGCGTATTTGTACGAGTACCTCCACGCGCACGACGCCGGGCACCTCTACCTGAAGGTCGAGGGCGTCGGGCGGTCGTACAGCCTGGTCGGCAAGATCGTGTACTGGCCGGTGATCGGCCTGCTGATGCAGTGGAACATGCCGTCGCCGTACTGGCTCACCGCGATCAACGCCGCGATCGCCGTCGTACTGGCGCTGCGGCTTCCGCCGATTCCCGGCTGGCAACGGCCGGAGGGCAAGACGGCGAAGCTGCTCGCGGGCGTCGGTGGCGCGTTCGGTTCGTTGAAGACGTCGCGCTGGCTGCTGTTGCTGATGATCCAGGGCATCGCGATGTTCACGCTGGTGCGGATCCTGCAGGTGAACCTGTTCCAGCCGGTGCTGGACTCGAAGGACGTGCCGGTCGGCTGGTACGGCTCGGTGCTCGCCGCGATGACGATCTTCGAGGCGATCGCGGCCGCCCGCCCGCACTGGCTGTCACGCAGGATCGGACCGGCCAGATCGGTGTTCCTCCTGACGATCGTGATGGCGCTGGCGATCGGCTTCATCGTGCCGTCCGGCGGTGTCGTGACGATCGTGTTGCTGTGCCTGTTCTCCGTGACGGCGGGCATGAGCTTCCCCATCCAGAAGAAGCTGCTCAACGACGCGATCCCGGACTCCCGTTACCGCGCAACGCTTCTGTCGATGGAGTCCATCATGGACCGAGCTGTGTGCGCGGTCGTCGCGGTCGCGCTCGGCGCCTACCTCACGGGCGGCAGGCTCGACGAGTTCCTGGTGCTGTCGTCGGTCGTCACGGTGATCGTGATGGCGTTGCTGGCGGGTCTGCTGATCGCGGTCAGGACCACAAGGCGGCGACGAGCTCAGCTCGTCCCGTGATGCCGAGCTTGCGGTAGGCGCTCGACAGGTGCAGTTCGACGGTGCGGCGGGTGAGGTGCAGGGCTTCGGCGATCTGCCGGTTCGTCAGGCCCTGCGCCGCCATCCGCGCGACCCGGTTCTCCTGCTTGGTCAGGCCCTGCACCTGGTCGTCCTCGTCACGGACCTCGTCGCCCGCGAGCTTGGCCAGCGGGTGCGCGCTCAGGTGACGGGCCAGTTCGAACGCCTTGCGCAGGTGCGGGGCCGCTGCCTCGGTGCGGCCCTTGCGGCGCAGGTGGTGGCCGAGCCAGTAGGACGACTGGGCGTGCAGCAGCCGGTGCGGTGACGAGCCGAGAATCTGTTCCGCCTCAACGAGAACGTCGATGTCGTCGGTGCTCATGCCGACGCTCATCATCGCGGTCCCGATCACCCTCGGGGAACCCCACCGCTTGGCCAGGTCGAGTTCCTCGTGCGCGAGCCGGGCGGCGTCGTCACGGTTGCCGAGCGCCAGGTACGCGCGCACGGCGTGGTGACGCCAGGCGATCAGCGCGGGGTTGGGCATCTCCCGGGTGGCAAGTCGCCGGCCAGCCTCCAGCAGGTCCTCCAACCCGCCCTCCGCGTGGCAGGACGCGAGCTTGAGCCGGCCGCGGGCGTAGACGATGTTGATGTGCTGCAACAGATCGCCGTCCTCGGCGACGAGCGGGGCGGCCTCGTCGAACTGCCCCATCTCGATGCAGACCTCGGCCAGCTTCGCGGTCGCGAGCACGACGGCCGGGCAGTCCATGTTGCCGGTCGAGACCGGCGGCGTCAGGAACGTGTACGCGCGGGCCAGGTCGCCGCTGTTGTGGAAGGCCGCGGCGCGGGCGATCATGCTGAGCATCCCGCGGCGCAGGTGCGGGTCGTGCGAGACCGGCGCGGTGCTGTGCGAGAGCCAGAACTTGTTGATGTGCTCGGGATCGTCGCCGAGCACCGGCACCAGGAACGTGAAGATGTAGGGCTCGCCGAAGACGTCGACCCACTCGCCGTCGAGTGCTTCCAGCGCGTACTCGACGGCTTCGGGGTAGGAGTCGCCGCTGCGGGCGTTGCCGACCGCGAGCAGCGCCGACCGGGCGCGCTTGAGGTTCGGGTCCTGCGGGACGTCGCCGACGAGATCCTCGAAGTACTTGCCAGCGCAGTTGGCCATGCGCGCCTCGCGGTTGGCGGCCAGGAGATAGGTGGTGCAGACGAGGTTCCAGACCAGGTCGCGGTCCTCCGGCAGCAGCCGCGCGACGGCCATGATCGCGAGCGAGACGGCGAAGTGCGCGTCCGAACCCGTGCACATGCTCTGGTTCAACGCCAGCGTGACGTTGGCGGCGAGGTGCGGGTCCTCGCATCGCATCAGGGCGTCCCGGACGCGGTCACGGCCCAGTGCGTTGTCCAGCAGGTGTTCCGTGTGGCCGAGCTCGACCTCGATCGCCAGGCGGTCCTCGTCGGACAGGTGTTCCTCGAGCGCTCGTTCCAGGTGCTCGACGCCGCCGACCTCGCGCAGCAGGTCGACGGACCACGGTAAGCGGACGGATCTGGCCTTCAGCACGTGCTCGGCGACGCGCCCGTCCGGGGCGTCCGACTCGAACAGCAGCCAGGCCGCGCGGGCGTGCGCGGCGGAGCGGACCGCGATCGGCATGTCGGCGAGGATGCTGTTGCGCACGAACGGATACCGGAACGTCAGCGGGTCGGTGTCGGCGAGCACGCCGAGCCGGACGAGCATGTCGACGGCGGGCAGCGCGTCGAAGCCGGTGAGCGCGGACAGCAGTTCGAGGCCCGCGTCACCGTCCAGAACGGCCGCGGATCGGGCGACCTCGGCGGCTCCGGTGTATTCGCGCAGCCTCATGCCGATCATCTCGCCGACCGCCGCCGAGCCTTCGCCTTCCTCACGGAGCAGGGCCTGGAGCAGATAGGGGTTGCCGCCGGTGAGCTCGTGGCAGCGCTGCGGGTCCCGGCCGGGGAGGGCTTCGGTGAGGCTGGCGATGGCCGCGACGTCGAGCCCGTCGAGGTCGATCCGGTGCGGGTGGGCGCCGGCGATCTCGGGCAGCGTGACCTCGTCGATGGCGAGGTTTCCCTGGGACGCGCCCAGCGCGATGACGACCGGCATGTGCTGCAGCCGTGGGCGCAGATAGGCGAGCGCGCGCTTGGAGAAGGTGTCGGCGACGTGCACGTCGTCGATGACCATGAGGATCGGCGCCTTGCGCGCGGAGTTCGCGGCGCGCGCGTACAGCTCTTCCAGGTCGTGCTCGTTGGCGAGGCACGGCGCGAGCTGGCGCACCACCGCACCGGGGAGATGGCTCTCCAGGCGGGCGCTCTTGGCCAGGCGGACGGTGAACCCGCGGCCGCGGGCCTCGGCGGCGATGGCGTCGAGCACCGCGGTCTTGCCGATGCCGAACCCGCCGGTGACGACCACGCACGAGCCCGTTCCCCGAACAGCGTCGTCCAGCAAGCGTCCGAGAGTCGCGAGTTCCGCGTCCCGGCCGAGTAGTGGAGATGTCACCTCTGTCTACCCCTGCCTTCGGTACCGAGAGGACCGCAGGTCGAAGGTTTCGGTGGTTCCTTCGGTGGCGACCGTAAAGACCTGCGCTTCGTCGTCGGGCAAACTTACCCACAGGTAACGGCTAGCGGAACTGTGAGCTGTTCGCAGTTGTGAGTGGGAGCGAGCGATGATCTTGGCCAGGCTGATGCGCGGATGGCTCCGCCTCGCCTGCTTGTTCGCTGCTCCCCTGACCGTGCCACCGCGAGAGTTACACGCGACCGAGCAGCCCAAACGGCTCGGCGTGCGCGGACTGCGCGCGAACGAGACTGCTGACCTCGATCGGGTTCTCGGCCTGCGAGGACAGCGACTCCACGACGGACAACACCGCGGCGATGGCCACCACGACGCCCGCCGCCACCAGCAGGATGCTGCGGGCGATGGGGCACGGCTGGCGCCCGCCGGGCGGACACTCCCGCAGCACCGGCCGCAGCGCCGGCGCGAACATGCCGAAGTCGGCCACGTCGCGCCGGCAGTCTTCGCACCCGGCTAGGTGCCGGGAGAACCTCACGTGCTCGGCCGGGTCGAGCACGCCTAACGCGTACGCCGCGACATCACCGCACGGCCCTTCCGGGCTCGTGCGGTTTTCGTCGTCTTGGTCTTGTCCTGCTCCTGCTCCCACGTGCTCGTGATGTGGTTGACGGGTCACCATCACTAGCTCCTGTCCTGCAGCGCCCGGCGGATCGTGTGCATCGCCTTGTACAACCGGGACTTGACGGTTCCTTCCGGGACTCCCAGAACGATCGCGGCCTCCTTCACCGTTCGCCCCATGACATACGTTTCGTAGATGGCTGAACGATGTTCTTCACTCAATTGGCGTACTACATCGGTAATGACCATCACCGAAAGTGTCTGTTCGGTGTCGTCCGGAGATTCGGCGATGTCCGGACGCAACAATTCCACTTCCTGCGGGCGCGCCTGTCGGCTTCGCCATCCGTCGATCACAATGCGACGAGCCACAGTACAAAGCCAACCGCGCAACATCCCCGGTTCACGAACGAGATGTGCGGAGTTCTGCCAAGCCCTGATCAACGTCTCCTGAACAACATCTTCCGTCCACTGGCGGTCGTAGTTGGTCAGGCACAGGACCTGCGAGAACAGCATCCGCTGAAACTGCCCGTAGAGCAGCGTGAGCAATTCTTCGTCCTGGTGGGCTTGTGCGACCTTGCCCTGATCACCCATGAAGCTGACGACCTCCCCAGATATCGGCGACGGGTTCGCTTCGGGCGGCAGACCTAGCGACTCGGTGGCCGAGCATGGAATCCACCGGATCCTACATCGCGAACGCGAAATCCTCTCGGGTACGTAAATTCAGTCCAAATGGTTCGCAATTTGTGATGTGATGCACGTCACATCGACATCTGCGCACGTGTCGTGAACTTGGACCCCACCTGCGCGTATCACCTTTGAAGGCAGCTCGATCGCGGGAGGGAACGGGCACTATGCGTCACCGGTTGGGCACGCTGGGACAGCACGCAGCGCTGTTTACCATCCTGTCTGTCGTATTTCTGGGGGCTTTCATCGGAGCCGTCCCGGCAAATGCGCAATCGACAGAAGTACAGCCATCGGACCGCTCATTCATGGTATCTCTGCGCCAAGCAAACTCTTGGTTGATACCGGTGAGCAAAGAAGCTCCGGCACGCACCACGAATTCAGGGATAAGCAACGCCGGGCGGGACATCTTCGAAGGGCATTCACGACTGGACATCGATCTCCTGAAATCCGCCGAAGGACTCGGCGTCGTCCTGCCGAACGACGTCAGCAGTGAGCACCAGGCGCTCATCGACGAGATGGCGCAACGCACCGGGGACAACCACGACCGCGCCTACGCGACGATCGTCCGGCAGACCCAGGGCGGCCTTCTCGTCATGGCCGTGCAAACGCGGGCAACAACGCAGAACACCACAATTCGCACGCTCGCCCACCAGACGGTGCAAATGCTGATTCGTACAATGACGGTCCTGGAGAACACCGGCAGGGTCGACCCGTCGGCGCTCGAATTGGTGACGGCCAAGGCTCAGGTGAACGCGGTCCGCGTCATCGGCCAGAACGTGGAACCGTCGGACCGGGAATTGCTCGTGATGCTCACCCAGCATTCGCTTTGGCAGAAACCGGTGAGCCGCGAGAGCTCCGACCGCGCCCGCGACGCGAAGGTCCGCAAGGTCGCGGGCCAGCTCGCCTCCGAGCACACCCAGCTCGCCCAGGCGGTCACCGAGGCCGCACGGCAGATCGGCGTGGACCTCCCCGCCGAACCGACGACGGAACAGAAGTCGTGGGCGAACGCCATCTCGTCCAGCTCGGGCGACGAACTCGACCGCATGTACGCGAACCTGTCCCGCGCCGCCGACGGCTCGCTCATCACCCAGGTCGCCCACGCCCGCGCGACGACCAAGAACGTCCCCGCGCGCATCGCCGCGCAGACCGCCCTGACCCTTCTGCTCAAGCACATGCTCCTGCTGGAGGGCACCGGCCTGGTGAAGGCGAACTCGCTGCAGATGACGAACGTCCCGCCCATCGCCCAGCAGAAGTCCAACAGCAGCCCACCGCCCCAGCCCGACGACTCGTCCACGAGCGTCGGCTTCCTCACCGGCATCGCCGTGCTCGTCGTCGCCGCGGCCGGCACCCTCTGGCTCGTCCGAGCCATCGGCCACCACGGCGAACACCGCCGCTGACCGCTTGCCCACCGATATATCGGCTGTCGCCCTCGCCAACCGATGTATCAGCGCCCGGCGGGCCTCCGCAGCCCGCCGGGCGCACCTCATCTACCCCTTTGCAACGAGTCTTTTGACGACGAAGTCCAAAGAGTCGTTGCTAAGGGGCAGGTCAGCAGGGGTGACGGGTTGACATAATCAGGGTGAAAGGCCAACAGGCCGCGCAGCGCCGGACCTGGGCGAACCGATATATGGATCTTGGAGAGCTGCCCGCGGCGGCTTACTTACGTGTCGAGGGTTGTGCCGTGTCCACCAGTTCGACGGTGTGCGCCTCGGTGGGGTCGACCGCCTCCCACTTGCCGGCGAGCCGGTCGATCACAGCGGCCGGGACCGGTTCCGGACGGGCGCTGTTGCGGGCGTGGATCACGTTCTTCGGCGCTTCGAGCCCGACCAGTGTGATCCGGGCGTGGTAGTCGGCGGCGAGTCCGATGCAACGCTCGCGCAGTTGCTGAGAGATGTTGGTCGCGTTCCAGACGAACCGCTCCCCTGCGCGCAGCAGCACGCGGGCTTCCTCGAACGCGGCGGCGGCCACGGTCCGTTGGTCGCCGTCGGGCGCGATTCCGAGCCGGGAGCGCACCGCGTCGAGGCTCACCACACGCCAGCCCGGCCGGTGCTGGGCGATCCAGTGGTCCTTGCCGACGCCTGGCAGGCCGGACAGCACGGTCACCTCGACCCGCGTGTCGTCATAGGCGGCGTAGTCCGGGTCGCGGCCGGGCGTGCGGAAGTACTGGAAGCGGGCGTGGTCGGACGGGAAGGCGCGCGGCCGGTCGAGGCAGTCGCGTTCGCGGCAGTACTCCTCGAACAGCGCGATGTTGTCCAGCACCGAGCCGGCGTCGCCGCAGATCCGGCCGAGGATGTCGGCGCGGGCGAGCGTCGCGAGGTCGTCGTTGCGCGCGAGCAGGCTCACCCGGAACGCGATCCGGTCGAGGTCGGGGCGTTCCAGTGCCCAGAACGGCACCTGGTGGTGCCGCACCAGCGCGGCGACGTGCTCGCGCCAGGCGATCGGGCATCCCATCTCCCACAGCAGCTTGCGCGCCAGCAGATCTCCAGCGCGCGAGTGTCCGTGCGCGGTGATGCGGCCGTCTGCGATCTGCGTGCGGAACGGCTTCGCGGCGTCGTGCAGCAGCACCGTCGCGAACAACCGCACGCGATCCGCCAAAGGACGCGCTCGCCATTCGGGCAGCGACACCAGGGCCTCGCAGGCCATCCGGGTGTGCGTGGCGACGTCGCCTTCGGCGTGGTGCACCGGGTCCTGCGGCACGCCTTCGAGCGCACGCACCCACGGGAACGCCGAGCGCACGGCGTCCCAGTCGAGAGTCCATTGCGGACCGGCGGGGCAGAGTTGCTCAAACACGGGCCACCACCCGGTTCGGCAGGATCGGGCGGTCCTGCCAGTGGCTGCCCGAGTCCAGCACGGCGGTGACGAACGTCGGCCGCACCCACTTGTAGCGCTCGACCGTGCGCCCGTCCTCCTCCACCTTGATGTAGAGGCCTTCCATGTCGTCGTCCGAATCCGTCTCCGCGACAACGACTTCCGGGTCCTGCCCCGCCGCCCGTGCCGCCTCCACCAGCGCGGCACGCCACCCCGGAGTGCGGCACAGCGACGGGCCGATCAACGCGGTCAGGTCCTTCAACCGACGCAACGGCCCCTCGTGCAGCACCGGCACGGACACCACCGGCGTGCCCGCGAGCACGCGGCGACGTTCCGGTGTGGACAGGAACTCCCCGGAAGTGCGGTCGAGCAGGTCGAACTCGCAGAAGTGGTGCGGCAGCGCGTCGTAGAACACGGTGTGCTTGGCGTACAACCATTCCCCGTAGAGCACGTACCGCGTGCCGAGCCTCTCCCACAGCACGCCCTGGTGCGTCGCGGCCCACGCCTTCAACGGCGCGAACTGCCGTTCCCGCGGCCCGCCCATCAGGAAATGGCCGCGTGACTGGAGTTTCAGCACACCGCCGGAGTCGAAGCTGATGCCCGCGTTGGCACCGTCGAGCTTCTCCTCGACGACCAGGTGCCGCCCCGCGATCGCGCGGAACGGCACCTGGTCGAGGTCCTCGTCGCCCGGTTGCAGGCGCGAGCCCTCGAGGTGGGGCGTTCGCGGGTACTTGCGCAACATGCCCCGATTTGTATCCCGTTCGCGCGCCCGCGAGCGAACGGTTTACGCCTGGCCGACGAACGCCGCCTTGTCCGCGTTGAAGGTCGGCTCGAACACGAGCTGCATCTCACCGGGCTGCGCGCCGACCGAGTACGCGACGTGGAAGGTGTAGGTCTTGCCCGGCAGCACGGTCGCCGAGTCGAACGTGCTGTCGCAGCCGCCGCTGCTGTCGAACACCATGTCGGCCTTCTGCCCGTTGAACTGCGCGTCGGTGCCGACCGACATCAGCGCGGTCTCGAACGCGGCGCTCGTCCCGTTGGTGATGGTGATCTCGAACTTCACCGCGCGGGCGATGTTCGAAGGCGACGCGTACTGGCCGGGCGTGCACGCGACCGGAGCGGCGACGTCGACGGAGAGGCCGTTCGCCCACGAGTACCGCTTGCCCCAGGTGGGGCTCTCGGCGATCGCGTCCTGTTTGGCGGTCTCACCGGGCGCGCCGACCTGCCCCTGGTTGACCTCACCGTTGAAGATCTTGTCGAGCTCCTTGACCGCGGCCTGCTGCGCCACCACGGTCAGCACGATCGCCAGGACACAAAGGACGACACCGACCGCCGCGAGCACCTTGCGGGTGCCGAACAACGCGATGACGCCGAGCACGATCCCGACGAACGCGGCGACCGCGGTGAGGTTGTTGAAGAAGATGACCCACGAGCTGACGATGCCGACGATTCCGAGGATCACCGCGGTCCAGGCGAGCGCACCGAATCTCGTGGGCTTCGGCGGTGCGGCAGGAGGCGGGGCGTAGGCGGGCGTCGGATAGGTCATCACGGCTCCTGGCGGTTGCGGTGTGTGACCACGACGTCGATTGGTCCGCTTTACCCGTTAGCCCGATCACCGCAGTGTCACTCGATCGAGTTGCCGACGGCTGGTCGACCGACTTCCGTTGGTAGCGGGACGGCTACGATCCGTACAGGCTTGGTGCTGGATGCCATCCCGAAAGGAACCCTGCACATGGCACGACGACTCGTCGGAACCCTGCTCGCGACGATCGCCGCACTCGGAGTGATGACGGCCCCCGCACAGGCCGCCGTCGATTTCACCGGCATCGTGGCGCTCAACAACTGCTCCGGCTCGCTGGTCCGCCTGCCGGACTCAGGCCCCGCGGACAAGGCGCTCGTTCTCACGAACGGGCACTGCGTCGAACTCATGAAACCCGGCCAGGTGATCGTCGGCCGGACTGTGTCGCGCAGCTTCAGCCTGCTCAACGGGGCCGGGTCGAAGATCGCGACCCTGACGGGCACCAAGCTCGTCTACGCGACGATGACCGGCACGGACGCGGCGCTATACCAGCTCAACACGACCTACGGACAGATCCAGCAGCAGTACGGCAGCCGCGCGCTGGAACTGTCGGCCTCGCACCCCGTGGCGAAGACGGACATCCGGGTCGTCTCCGGTTACTGGAAGAGGATCTACTCCTGCCAGATCGACGGCTTCGTCCACCAGATCAGGGAAGCCGACTGGACCTGGCGTGACTCGCTGCGCTACACGTCGTCGTGCAACACCATCGGTGGTACCTCGGGTTCGCCGATCATCGACAACGCGAGCGGCAAGGTCGTCGGCGTCAACAACACCGGCAACGAGAGCGGTGGCCGCTGCACGATGAACAACCCGTGCGAGGTCGACGCCGGCGGGCAGATCACCGTCCGCAAGGGCATCAACTACGGCCAGCAGACCTTCGACTTCGTTTCCTGTTTCGGCCCCGGCACGACGCTGAACCTGGCGCTGCCCGGCTGCACGGTCGCGAAGCCCTGAGGAAACGTGGAGAAGCCGGGACGCCCCTGCCCGCGTCCCGGCTTCTCCACGTTCGGCACTACTTCGCGGCGCGTGCGATCAGGTCGGCCACGGTGTCCGGCTGCGACACCGCCACCGAGTGCGAGGCGCCCCGGACCTCGACGACCGCACGGGCGTGAGCGCGCTCGGCCATCCACTTCTGCGCGGCGATCGGGATGTTCTTGTCCTTGCCCGCCACCACGAAGTACGACGGGATGGTGTGCCACGCGGGGTCGCCGGCCTTCTCGGTCAGCGCGGTGTCGTTGATCGGCCGCTGCGTCGCCGCCGCCAGCGTCGCGTCCTTGCGGGACACGTCGGCCGCGAACTGCTGCCAGTACTTGTCCTGCTGGATCGTCAGGTCCTTGCTGCCGTCACCGATGTCGATGGCCGACAGCGTGTCGCCGAGGGTGCTGCCCGGGAACTTGTTCGACAGTTCGAGGGCGCTCTCGCCCTTCTCCGGTGCGAACGCCGCGACGTAGACGAGCGACTTCACGTTCGGGTTCCCGAGCGCGGCCTGCGACTGGACCATGCCGCCGTAGGAGTGTCCGGCGAGGACGATCGGGCCGTCGATCGAGGCGAGCACCTTGCGCAGGTAGTTCGCGTCACCGGTGACGGACCTGAGCGGGTTCGCGACCGCGACGACCGGGAATCCCTTGCGCTGCAGGCGCTCCACGACGCCGTTCCAGCTGGACGCGTCGGCGAACGCACCGTGCACGAGCACGACGGTCGGCTTCTTGGTGCCCTGCTTCTCGGTCTGCTCCGCGGCACCGGCACCGGACGGAACAACGGCGGCCAGCGCCAGCAGCGTCCCCAGAACCGCGAACACCTTGCGAACTCGCATTGGTCTCTCACTCTCTCGTCGGGCACCGTGGCGGTGGTGCATCGCGCTCGATTAGGTCGTGCACGATGTAAGTTACCCGACGAGTTACCTCGCACGCGATGTGTTTCAGCTCACTGGCGCTCGGCGCCGTGCCTGACGCGGTTCAGCGCCTTGCGGAGAACGGTGATCTCCTCGAGGGTCATGCCGAGCGCCTTGCCGAGCTGGTTGAACATCTCGGCGCCGATCCACCGCAGGTCACGGCCCTTGTCCGTGAGCTGGACGAGCACCGAGCGCTCATCGTCGGGGTGCGTGACGCGCACCAGCAGGCCGCTCTTCTCCAACCGCTTGATCAACGGCGAGAGCGTGCTGTACTCCAGGTCCAGTTCCTGCACGAGCTCCCGGATCGGCCTCGAGTCCCGCTCCCACAGCAGCAGCATCACCAGGAACTGCGGGTAGGTGATGCCCGCCTTGTCGAGGATCGGGCGGTAGAAGCCGGTGACCGCTCGCGACGTCGTGTAGAGGTCGAAGCAGAGCAGGTCGGAGACCGTGGGGGTCACGGCGGACGGCGCGTCGGGAGTAGTGCTCACGCTTTTCAGGCTACTCGGCACCCACCACCGCAGCGGCGTGATCGGTTACGGCACGCCAACGGACACGCGGACGGGACCCGCCCTGGCCTACGACCAGGGCTCGTCCAGTGCCGAGGCCTCCGCCCCCGCGGTACGCAGCTCATCACGCACCACGCGATAGGCGAGGCCTTCCGCGTAACCCTTGCGCGCCAACGCACCCACGAGCCGGCGGATCTTCGCCGTCTCGTCCACGCCGGACATGGTGCGCAGGCGTTTGCGGACCAGTTCGCGGGCACGCTCTTCCTCGGCCTCGCTGTCGACCGCGGCGACGGCCTCGGCCACCACCTCGTCCGCCACGCCCTTGCGACGCAGTTCCATGGCCAGGGCACGACGGCCCAGGCCGTTGTACGTGTGCCGGGAACGCACCCACATCTCGGCGAACTGCGCGTCGTCGATCAGGCCGGCGCGGTCGAACTTGCCGAGGACGATCTCGGCGACACCGGGGCTGATCTCCTTGCGCAGCAGGGCGTCGTACAGCTCCTGCCGGGAGCGGGCCCGAGCGGTGAGCAGCGCGTAGCAGATGTCCCGCGCCTTGCGCTGCTCCTCAGCCTCGTCCAACCCTCACGACCTCAGAACTCGACCGGCGCGACGGGAACCGTCTCGTCGGCGTCGAGGGTGGCGCCGATGCCGAGCTTGTCCTTGATGCGCTTCTCGACCTCGTTGGCGATGTCCGGGTTGTCCAGCAGGAACTTGCGGGCGTTCTCCTTGCCCTGCCCCAGCTGGTCGCCCTCGTAGGTGTACCAGGCGCCGGACTTGCGCAGGATGCCCTGGTCGACGCCCATGTCGATGAGCGAGCCCTCGCGGCTGATGCCCTTGCCGTAGAGGATGTCGAACTCGGCCTGCTTGAACGGCGGCGCGACCTTGTTCTTCACGACCTTGACCCTGGTGCGGTTGCCGACGGGCTCGCCGCCGTCCTTCAGGGTCTCGATGCGGCGGACGTCCAGACGCACGGAGGCGTAGAACTTCAGCGCCTTACCACCGGTCGTGGTCTCCGGGGAGCCGAACATCACGCCGATCTTCTCGCGCAGCTGGTTGATGAAGATCGCGGTCGTGTTGGAGTTGCTGAGCGCACCCGTGATCTTGCGCAGCGCCTGGCTCATCAGGCGGGCCTGCAGGCCGACGTGGTTGTCGCCCATCTCGCCCTCGATCTCGGCGCGCGGCACGAGGGCGGCGACCGAGTCGATGACCAGGATGTCGAGCGCGCCGGAGCGGACCAGCATGTCCGCGATCTCGAGCGCCTGCTCACCGGTGTCGGGCTGCGACACCAGCAGCGCGTCGGTGTCGACGCCCAGCTTCTTCGCGTACTCGGGGTCGAGGGCGTGCTCCGCGTCGATGAACGCCGCGATGCCACCGGCCTTCTGCGCGTTCGCCACGGCGTGCAGCGCCACGGTCGTCTTACCCGACGACTCCGGACCGTAGATCTCGACGACCCGGCCACGCGGCAGGCCACCGATGCCGAGCGCCACGTCCAGGGCGATCGCGCCGGTCGGGATCACGGCGATCGGGGCACGGCCCTCTTCGCCGAGCCGCATCACGGAGCCCTTGCCGAACTGCTTGTCGATCTGCGCCAGGGCCAGCTCGAGCGCCTTGTCCCGGTCGGGTGCTGCGGGTGCCATCTTGGGTCCACCTTTTGTCGTCTGCCGTTGCTTCGTCATGTTGGACCTGACGCTACTGGCGGGGTCTGACAATTCTGCGAAGCCGGGGGTCGGGGCCACTGTAGCCGAACACGTGTTCGAGCACACGCGACACTCCCGACGCCCTGTTCAGCGGCGATTTTCCGGAACATCGAACGCTTCGCAGACCGCGATCCAGACTTCCTTGGCCTCGGTTCCGGCCTCCAGCGCCTCGTCCGCGGTACGGCCCCCGAGCGACGACAGCACGTGGTCGCGGGCGATCATCTCGGCCCTGACCTGGCCGAACTCCCCCGCCATGAGTTTGCGGAACATGGTGATGCGCACCGGGAGACCCTAACGAACGGGCCTGCGCAGCGATGCGAAGAGGCACACGACGAGCAGCGGCAGCGCGGTGAACCCGACGATCAGCCCGAGCGCCGCGTACGACCACGCCGTCACGACGACGCCGGACACCGCTCCCCCGACGGCGGCGCCGACGTTCATCACCAGATCGGAGAGTCCCTGCGCGGCGGGCCTGTCCTCGACCCGCACGGACTCGGTCAGCAACGCGGATCCCGCCACCATCCCGGCCGACCAGCCGAACCCGAGCAGCGCCAGTCCCGCGGCGAGCTGCGGGGCGTCGTGCGAGGGCGCCATTCCCGCGACCCCGGACGCCGCCACCACCAGCGACGCGCCGATCGCGAGCACCGGTACGCGGCCCAGCCGGTCCGCCATCCACCCGAACAACGGGCTCGCGGCGTACATCGCGGCGACGTGCAGGCTGATCACGATGCCGACCACGCGCAACGACGACCCGGCGTGGTTCATGTGCACCGGAGTCATCGACATCAGCCCGACCATCGCGGTGTGGCACAACGTCACACCGACGAGTGCGAGCCGGGCCATCGGGCCGAGCGTCGCCCAGACCTTGAGGCCGCGAGGGCTCTCGCCACTGGCGCCACCGGCGCAGCAGTCCGGAGATTCAACCGGTCGTGTGCTCTTCACGACGACCAGCGGGTCCGGTCGCAGCCCGAACTGGATCACCAGCACCGCGGCGCCGAGCACGACGGCCGCCAGCAGGAACGGCCCCACGCCGGCGGGCAGGCCCAGGGAGGCAGCCGCTCGTCCGGCGGGGTCGGCGAGGTTCGGGCCGATGATCGCGCCGATCATGGCCGCCCACACGACACGGGAGAGTTCGCGCGCACGGCGTTGCGGATGCGCCAGATCCGTTGCGGCATAACGAGCCGCGTAGTTCGCGCTGGACGCCCCTCCGAACAGGAGGAGACCCACCAGCAGCACCTGCCACAGGCCGAAACCGACGGCTACGGCGGCGATCAACGCGCCGAGCCCGCCCATGCCGTAGCCGAGGATGAGCGCGGGACGCCGCCCGCTGCGTTGCGCGAGCCGGGCACCGGGCAGGGCGAGCACCGCGGCACCGGCGACGGCCGCGGTCTGCGCGAGCCCGCCGACGGCCTCGGACCCGGACAACGACGCGGCGATCAGAGTGCTGAACGCGAGGCCGATCGTCACCGCCGCCGACCCCAGGATCTGGGTGCCGGTCAGCACGCGGACGACCTTGCGCTGCACGCGTTCGACCTGCGGCGCGACGGTCACCATGATCACGATCGTGACACGGCCGGACCGCTCGCCGACAGGTCCATCAGGGGCGCTTACTCGCCCGGTTGCACGGACTTCTCGAAGAAATCGGCCATTTCGTCGGCCTTGAGCTCGTCCGCGTTCTCCTCGGCGGTCTTGGTGAGGATGCCGAACATGGGACGGCCCTTGGCGGTGAACACCAGCACGCCGGTGCCGCTCGACGTGGCCGCGCGGTAGTCGCCCTCCAGGCCGTTGCCGGTCCAGTCGGCCTCGACGCGGTCGGTCTGGAACGACTTCGCGATGGTGGCCGCGTTGTTCTCGGCGCCGGTGACGCTGTCGGTGAGGATGTACTGGACCGCGTAGCCGTCGCGGATCGTGCAGCTCACGACCGTGCCCTTGATCTCCTCCATGCCGGTGATCTGCGCGGAGTCGGCCTTCTCGCAGCCGCCGCCGTCCGGCACGGTGCCCGCGAGCTGGCGCAGGCACTTCGTGAAGCCCTGGCCGTCCTGCGCGGTGTCGTCCTTGCACTCGTCGGCGCTGGGCAGGCTCGGGCCGGACAGCGCGAAGGCCGCGCCGATCACGCCCGCCACCACGAGGACCGCCGCGCCGGCACCGATGAGGACCTTCTTGTTGTCCTTCTTCTTCGGGGCCTGCTGCGGGAAGTTCGCCGGGTAGCTGCCGCTGACGTTCGGGTTCACCGGGTAGGTGCCGCTCGCCGAGTACGCGCCGCTCGGGTACGACCCACTCGGGTACGAACCGCTTGGATACGAGCCGCTCGGGTAGGAGCCGCTGACCACCGGGTTCGGGCCGCTGACGTTCGGGTTCACCGGGTGCGGGCCGCTCACGGCGGGGCTGACCGGCGCGGTCACGACCGTGGGCGGCTCGACGTAGCGGGGCTTGTCGTCCTCGGGCTTGAGCGTGATCGTCGCCCGGTCCACGACCTGCGCGCCGGTCGCGACGATCGTCTCCGGGTGGTCGGGGTTGGTCGGGACGATGCCGACCTTCTCCGCGATGATCTGCGCGACCAGCGGCATCCGGCAGGACCCGCCGACGAGGTAGACGTGCTCGGGCGTGACACCGGCCCGGTGCACCGTGGAGATGAGCAGCTCGGTGGTGCGGATCAGGCTCGACCGGACCAGCGCCTCGAGTTCGGCGCGGGTGATGACGACCTTCTCGAACGGCTCCGGCATCAGCACCTCGACCTGAGGCAGCTCGGAGAGGTCCTCCTTCGCGAGGCGCAGTTCCTCGCGCAGGCCGAGGCGGGCGCGGTGGTCGTCCACCGTGACCGGGCGCATCAGCCGTTGCCAGCCGGCCGGGTCCTTGTGGGAGACCGTGCGGCCAATGTGCTCCAGCAGCGCCTGGTCGACGTCGAGGCCACCGACGTCGCTGAGGCTGCCGTCGGCGAGGATGCGGTGCTGGGCGTCGAGCACGGAGACGTCGAACGTGTCGGCGCCGAAGTCGTAGACGGCGAGCGGGCGGCCACCGCTGAACGAGGCGACCGCGATGGCCTCGGGAACCGGCACGAGCTCGCCGGTCATGCCCGCGAGCCTGGCCGAGGACAGCAGCTTGTTGCGCCTGCTCGGGCCCCACTCCGCCGGGTGCGTCAGGCGGATCTCGTCGAGGTGCTCGCCCTTGAGCAGCGCGGTGACGGCCTCCAGCACGCGGGCGTAGATGGCCGCGAGCGCGTCGTTGACCGGCAGGTTCTGCTCGCCGAGCTTGAGCGTGGCCTTGTCGATGTGGCGCTTGGGGTTCGCCTCGTAGCGCGACGGGTCCTGGCGCGAACGCCGCTCCGCTTCTCTGCCGACGCGCAGGGAGCCGTCCTCGTCGAGGTAGACGGACGAGGGCATCGTCGGCCCACCGTCCACATCCACCACGCCGTGGTCGGACAGCACCGCAACCGTGTTGGCGGTGCCCAGGTCGACGGACAGGACGCGCACCGTGCTCCCCTCGCAGACGTACTGCGGTGATCGTGCCACAGAGGGCTTCGCCGGGTGCTCGGACCTGCGCGATCAGAAATTGTCGGACCCCGGCGTCATGATGGTCTCCATGGACGTGATGGAGGCATTCTCAGCGGCGACCAGGCAGTGGTTCGCCGGGGCCTTCGCCGCGCCCACCCAGGCGCAGACAGGGGCGTGGGCGGCCGCGGCGGCGGGCGAACACGCGCTGGTCATCGCCCCGACGGGCTCGGGCAAGACGCTGGCAGCGTTCCTGTGGGCGCTGGACCGGCTGGCTTCCTCGACCACCCCCTCGGAACCGAAACGGCGCTGCCGCGTGCTCTACGTGTCGCCGTTGAAGGCACTGGCGGTGGACGTCGAACGAAACCTGCGCGCTCCGCTGACCGGCATCCGGCAGGCCGCTCACCGGCTGGGGGTGACGGAACCGTCGATCACCGTGGGCATGAGGACGGGCGACACGTCCCCGGAGGAACGGCGGGCGTTCGGGCGCACTCCGCCCGACGTGCTGGTGACGACGCCGGAGTCGTTGTTCCTGCTGCTCACGTCGTCGGCACGCGAGTCGTTGCGCGGCGTGGAGACGGTGATCGTCGACGAGGTGCACGCGGTGGCGGGCACGAAACGCGGCGCGCACCTGGCGTTGTCGCTGGAACGGCTGGACGTGCTGCTCGACCGGCCGGCGCAGCGGATCGGGCTGTCGGCGACGGTGCGGCCGGTCGAGGAGATCAGCACGTTCCTCGCCGGTGGCCGGCCGGTGTCGGTGGTGCAGCCGAAGACCCCGAAGGTCATCCAGGTCGAGGTGGAGGTGCCGGTCGAGGACATGGCGCTGCTCGGCCAGCCGACGGGTGAGGTGTCGGGGTCTGCCGCCGGAGCCGAGCAACGCACGTCCATCTGGCCGTCGGTCGAGGCACGCATCCTGGAGCTGGTGCGGGCACACCGGTCGACGATCGTCTTCGCGAACTCGCGGCGGCTCGCGGAACGGCTGACCGCGCGCCTCAACGAGCTCGCAGAGGAAGCGACCGAGCTGGAGTCCTTCCCCGCCGAGGCCATCGGCCAGTCGGGCATGACGGTGCAGAAGACCGCGTCCGTGGCCCGCGCGCATCACGGCTCGATGTCGCGGGAGCAGCGCACGGCCGTGGAAGAGGACCTGAAGACCGGGCGGCTGCCGTGCGTGGTGGCGACGTCGTCACTGGAGCTCGGCATCGACATGGGCGCGGTCGACCTGGTGGTGCAGGTGGAGGCGCCGCCGTCGGTCGCATCCGGGCTGCAGCGCGTCGGCCGGGCCGGGCACCAGGTCGGCGCGGTGTCGCGGGGCGTGATGTTCCCGAAGTTCCGCGGCGACCTGGTGTCGTGCGCGGTGGTGGCGGAACGGATGCGGGACGGTGCGATCGAGGCCGTGCGGTTCCCGCGCAACCCGCTCGACGTGCTGGCGCAGCACGTCGTCGCGATGGTGGCGATGGAGACGTGGGCGCTCGAGGAACTGACGGCGCTGGTGCGGCGGGCGGCACCGTTCGCAGGGCTGCCGGACTCGGCGCTGAACGCGGTGCTCGACATGCTGTCGGGCCGGTATCCGT
The DNA here is from genome assembly GCF_044754905.1 of Lentzea sp. NPDC092896. Classification (NCBI taxonomy): domain Bacteria; kingdom Bacillati; phylum Actinomycetota; class Actinomycetes; order Pseudonocardiales; family Pseudonocardiaceae; genus Lentzea; species Lentzea sp. NPDC092896. Next base: position 55,333 of record NZ_JBIVPX010000013.1, on the reverse strand, counting down.
CCGAGGAGTTCGGCGAATTGCGGCCCCGGATCACCTGGGACCGGGTGAACTCCGAGCTGCGAGGCCGGCCGGGCTCGCAACGGCTGGCGGTCACGTCCGGCGGCACGATCCCCGACCGGGGGATGTACACGGTCATGACCCCTGCCTCGGAGAACGGCGCCGGCTCGCGCGTCGGTGAGCTCGACGAGGAGATGGTCTACGAGTCGCGGGTGGGCGACACGTTCCTGCTGGGCACGTCGTCGTGGCGGGTCCAGGACATCACGCACGACCGGGTGATCGTGGTGCCCGCGCCGGGGCAGCCCGCGCGCATGCCGTTCTGGAAGGGCGACGCTCCGGGCCGCCCGCTGGAACTCGGCCGTGCGATGGGCAGGTTCCTGCGCGAAGTGTCCACGATGGAGGATTCGGCGGCGCGGCAACGGGCCGGCTCCGCCGGTCTGGACGAGTGGGCGACGGACAACCTGCTCGCGTACCTGGGCGAGCAGCGGGAGGCCACGCGGCACGTCCCGAACGACAGGATCGTTCTGGTGGAACGGTTCCGCGACGAGCTGGGCGACTGGCGGCTCGTCGTGCACTCCCCGTTCGGCGCCCAGGTCAACGCGCCGTGGGCGCTCGCGATCGCGGCGCGCCTGCGGGAGAAGCGCGGGGTCGAGGTGCAGGCCGCGCACTCCGACGACGGCATCGTGCTGCGGCTGCCGGACGCCCTGGACTACGAGGGCGTGGAGGTGACGGCGGGCGCGGAGGACGTGCTGCTCGATCCCGACGAGGTCGAGCAGATCGTGGTCGCGGAGGTGGGCGGCTCGGCGTTGTTCGCGGCCCGGTTCCGCGAGTGCGCCGCCCGGTCACTGCTGCTGCCCCGCCGCGATCCACGCCGCCGCACCCCGTTGTGGCAGCAGCGGCAACGGTCGGCGCAGCTGCTGTCGGTCGCCGCGAAGTACGAGAGCTTCCCGGTGGTCTTGGAGGCCATGCGCGAGTGCCTGCAGGACGTCTACGACGTGCCCGGCCTGAAGGAGCTGATGTCGGACGTCCGCGCGCGCAAGGTGCGCGTGGTCGAGGTCGAGACCCAGTCGCCGTCGCCGTTCGCCCGCAGCCTGCTCTTCGGCTATGTCGGCATGTTCCTCTACGAGCTGGACGCTCCTCTCGCGGAACGGCGCGCGGCGGCGTTGTCGCTCGACTCGACGCTGCTCGCGGAACTGCTCGGCTCGGAGGCGATCCGCGAGCTGCTCGACCCGGAGGTCGTGGCCGAGGTCGAGCGCAGCCTGCAGCGCCTCTCCGAGGACCGCCGGCCGCGGCACGCCGAGGACACCGCGGACCTGTTGCGGTTCCTGGGAGATCTCTCCGACGCGGAGGCGCTCGAACGCGGCGTGTCCCGAGCGTGGCTCGACGAACTGGTGGCCGAGCGCCGGGTGATCCGGGTCCGGATCGCCGGCGAGGAACGCAGCATCTCGATCGAGGACGCGGGCAAGGTCCGTGACGCGCTCGGGGTCGCTCTCCCGGTCGGCGTGCCGGAGGCGTTCACCGAACCGGTGGCGGATCCGCTGGGCGACCTGCTGAGCCGCTACGCCCGCACCCACGGGCCGTTCCCCGCCTCCGAACCCGCTGCCCGCTTCGGTCTGGGCGTGGCCGTGGTGACGGGTGTGCTGGAACGCATGGCGGCCACGGGCCGGCTGGTGCGCGGTGAGCTGCGGCCCGGCGGCACGCACACCGAGTACTGCGACGCGGACGTGTTGCGTCGTCTGCGCCGTGCGTCGCTGGCCCTGCTGCGGTCCGAGGTGGAGCCGGTCGAACCCGCCGCGCTCGGCCGCTTTCTCCCGCAGTGGCACGGCCTGGGCCGCCGGTTGCGTGCGGCGCCGACGGTCGACGACGTGTTCTCGGTGGTGGAACAGCTCGCCGGGGCGCCACTTCCGGCGAGCGCCCTGGAGTCGCTGCTGTTCCCGTCCCGGTTGCCCGGCTACTACCCGGCGCTGCTGGACGAGCTGACGGCGTCCGGCGAGGTGACGTGGACGGGGTGTGGCGCACTGGCCGGTGGCGACGGCTGGATCGCGCTCGCGCCGACCGACGTGGCCGATCTGCTGCTGCCCGACCTGGTGCCGGAGTCCGTTCCGGAGTCGCCGCTGCACACGGCGGTGCTGGAGGCGTTGTCCGGCGGGGCGTTGTTCTTCCGTCAGGTGGTCGACCGGGCTTCGCTATCCACGGCGTGCACGGACGCGGAAGTCGTCGGCACGCTGTGGGATCTGGTGTGGGCTGGGCTGATCACCAACGACACGTTGTCGCCGCTGCGCGCGCTGGTGTCCGGTGGCGGGGCGGCGCACAAGCCTCGCCGCACTGCCCCGCGCGGCCGTTACGCACGGCTGCGCGCCGCACGTCCCGACATGCCCTCGCGCACGGGACCGCCGACCGCCGCCGGGCGCTGGTCCCTGGCGGTCACCCCCGCAGAGGATCCGACTCGCCGGGCGCACGCTCGTGCCGAGGCTTTCCTGGAACGCCACGGCGTGCTGACGCGGGGCGCTCTGGACACCGAGCGCGTGACGGGTGGGTTCAGCGGCGTCTACAAGGTGTTGCGGGCCATGGAGGAGTCGGGGCAGGTCATACGCGGTTATGTCGTCGAGGGGCTGGGTGCCGCCCAGTTCGCGGCGCGAGGCGCGGTGGACCGCCTGCGGGCCCTGTCCCGTCCTCCTGGTCAGCCGTCCCAGGCCGACCAGGCCGCGGTGGTGCTCGCCGCCGCCGATCCCGCCCAGCCCTACGGAGCCGCGCTGGCGTGGCCGGATCCGTTGGGAGAGGGCAAACACCGGCCGGCTCGCAAAGCCGGCGCGCTGGCGGTGCTGGTCGACGGCACCCCGGCGCTCTACGTGGAGAGAGGAGGTAAATCGCTGCTGTCGTTCACCGACGACGAGCCGACCCTGCGCACCGCCGCGAACGCCCTGAGCCGGGCTGTCCGCGACGGCTGGCTGGGCCAGCTGGCGGTCCAGCGAGCCGACGGCGAGGTCGCGCTGACCTCGCACCTGGCGACGGTCCTGCAGGAAGCCGGTTTCCGCGCCACCCCGAAGGGTCTGCGCCTGCGCGCGTGAGACCTATGCCGGGAACAGCGAGCTGTAGGCGTTGAGGGCCGGCTGCCCGCCGAGGTGGGCGTAGAGGACCGTGCTGTCGCGGCCGATCTCGCCCGACGACACGAGGTGGATGAGCCCTGCCAGGGACTTTCCCTCGTAGACAGGGTCGGTGATCATGCCTTCGAGGCTCGCGCCCAGCCGCATGGCGTCCACGGTGGACTCGTCGGCGATGCCGTAGGTGCCGGCGTGGAAGCGGTCGTCGAGCAGGACGTCCTCTTCGGACACCGTGACCTCGCGGAGCTTCGCGGTGTTGTGCGCGATGCGGGTGATCTGGGCGAGGGTCTCGGCCGGCTTGGCGGAGGCGTCGATGCCCAGCACGCGGCGGCCGGTGTCGTTCGCGAAACCGGCGACCATGCCCGCCTGGGTGCTGCCGGTCACCGAGCAGACGACGACGGTGTCGAAGAAGACGCCGAGCTGGGCTTCCTGCTGGCGGACCTCGTCCGCCCAGTTCGCGAAGCCCATGCCGCCCAGCGGGTGGTCGGAGGCGCCGGCGGGGATCGGGTAGGGCTTGCCGCCGCCCGCGCGGACCTCTTCGATCGCCTGTTCCCAGGCGGGTTTGACGCCGATGCCGAACTCGGCGCTCACCAGCCGGACGTCGGCTCCCATCATGCGGCTGAGCAGGATGTTGCCCACCCGGTCGCTGCCGACGTCGGCCCAGTCGACCCAGCTCTCCTGCACCAGCACGGCTTTCAGGCCGGCCCTGGCCGCGGCGGCCGCGACCTGGCGGGTGTGGTTGGACTGGATGCCGCCGATCGACACGAGGGTGTCGCAGCCGGTGGCCAGCGCGTCGGCGACGAGGTACTCGAGCTTGCGGGTCTTGTTGCCGCCGTAGGCGAGGCCGGAGTTGCAGTCCTCGCGCTTGGCCCAGACCGCGGCGCCGCCGAGGTGGGCGGTGAGGCGGTCCAGGCGGTGGACGGGCGAGGGGCCGAACAGGAGCGGGAATCTGTTCACAGTTCGTCCTCCAGGGTGCTCCAGTTCTCGTCGACCAGGGTGGCGGCCAGCGCGGGGTCGCCCTTCTCGCACGCCTCGATGATCTGCTGGTGCTGGGTGACGGAGTGGCGGGCGTCCGGCGAGGAGAACCGGTTGTGCTCGGCCCGGCGCACCAGCGGGGTGAAGCGGTCGATGGTCGCGGCGATCGCGAAGTTGTCGCAGCGGTGGACGGCCACGGCGTGGAACTCGTCGTCTGCGGCCAGCGCGGCGACGGCGTCGTTGGCGTCGAGCGCCTTCTTGAAGGACTTGTTCGCGGCCCGCATGGCGGCGATGTCCTCGGCCTGCATCTTCGGCACCGCGATGCCGACGGCGAGGGCGTGCATGGACTGGACGACGACGAGGGCGTCGCGCACCGGCTCCGCTTCCAGCGCGGTGACACGGGTGTACGCGTGCGGCTTGGTCTCGACCAGGCCCTCGTCGGTCAGCGTGGCGAGGGCCTCGCGCACCGGGGTGCGGGACAGGCCGAGCTTCTCCGCCAGTTCGACGTCCTTGATGGGCGTGCCCGGCTCCAGGTCGCCGCGCACGATCGCCGCCCGGATCTCGGCCGCCGCCCGCTCCTTCAGTGACCCATATCCAATATATTGCATATCAGTGAGCGTAGGGCGCGGGCCGGGTGATCGCAACAACAAGCCCCCGAGCCGCGGTGCGACTCGGGGGCTTGGCTGGTTCCGGGCTAGCTGACGGGAAGGACGCGGCCAAGGACCGCGAACGGCCGCGGGTCGCCGGTGAACTGGTAGTGCCGCAACACGTCCACGAAGCCGACGCGGCGGTAGAGCTTCCACGCCTTGCTCGGGCCTTCAGGCGTGGACAGCAGCACGCGGGAGGACGGCACGCCCTCCAGCAGGCGGCGCAACAGGTCCTCGCCGAGACCGCGCCCCTGGGCGCGCGGCAACACGTGCAGTTCGGTCAGCTCGAAGTAGTCGGTGAGCCAGTCCTCGACGACGGTGGGCGGCGAGACCTGCATCAGTCCGCGCCGCACCTGCTCGTGCCACCACTGGCCGGCCGCGCCGCGGTAGCCGTACCCGATGCCGACGAGTTCGTCCTGCTCCCCCAGCGCGACGACGCAGCGCCAGTCCTCGCGCATCATGTGCGCGAGCCACATCGGGGCGCGCTGCTCGACGGTGCCGGGCGGGTAGTTCATGGCCGTCACGTACAGCGCGAGGGCTTCGCCCAGCCGCACGTTCAGCTCCGAGGCGGTCATCTCGACGATGCGCTCCAGGCGCGGCGAGGCCGTCATGCCGTCACCACCGCCACACGTCCGCCCGTCAGCGCCACCAGGTCCGTGAAGGTCGTGGGGTAGACGGCGTGCGGATGGCCCGCGGCCGCCCAGATCTCCTCGTAGCCGGACAACGCCCTGTCCACGATGGTCTCGATCGGCGCCGGGTGCCCGACCGGCGACACCCCGCCGATCACCTGGCCCGTGTGCTCGCGGACGAACTCCGGGTCGGCGCGCTTGACCGCCTCCGCTCCCACCAGTTCGGCCACCATCGACGTGTCCGCGCGGTGCGCGCCCGAGGTGAGGACGAGCAGCGGGGCCGCGACGCCGTCGCGCACCGCGGCGAACAGCAGGCTGTTCGCGATCGCGCCGACCTGGACGCCCACCGCTTCCGCGGCGGCCGCGGCGGTCCGCACGGCGTCCGGCAGCACGACGATGCGTCCGGCGGTGGCGGGTGGCAGGGCTTCCGCGACCTTGCGGATTCCGGGGTGTTCGAGCGCACTCACATCTCCATCAGACCACGACTCGCGCCCACGTGGTGGGGCGGGTTGAGGAATCCATCGGCTGGGAGCTACGCTGATGAGGACTCGAACAGGTGTTCGAGTCGCACTATGCCTCGGAGGTGGGGTGGGGGAAGCACCCCACCTCCGAGAGCCGCCGGCTTCCCCTCGGCGGTGACGTCGTCCACCGACGCCACGAGGAGGCCGAGATGACAGCCGATCTTTCGAATCCGGCAGCCTTCCCCATCCCGTTGCCACCCGCGTCCGCGCTCGCCCTGCTGCGGCAGGCCCACGACTCGCTCGCCGAGTCGGAGCGCACGCCCGAGCCCCCGCAGCGGTTCGCGACCGCTTATCTCGCCGCACTGCGCGCTGCCGCCGCGGTGCTCGCCTTACGTGGACGACCCCATCGCGGGCGGTCGAGGCCGACCAGCGCGTGGGTGCTGCTCGGCGCGCTCGCGCCGGAGATGAGTGAGTGGGCCGCTTTCTTCGCGTCGTGGTCGTCCACGCGGGCTGCCGTTCTCGCGGGGATCACACGGCACGTCGACGCGCGCACGGCCGACGACCTGGTGCGCCAGACCCATCAGTTCGTGCTGCTCGTCGACCGCGTGATGAGCGAGGCGAAGCGGTGAACTCTCTCGACATCCTGCGTCGTGAGGCGGAACTGCTCGCCATGTCCGCGATCGGCCAGCCACCGCACAAGGGCGTGCCGGCCTGTCCCGGGCTGAACCTCGGGGAGACCGTGCGGCACGTCGGCGGCGGCTATCGCTGTGTGCTGGCGTGGATCAGGCTCGGCCGTGAGCCCCGCGCCGGGGAGTGGCAGGACCACCCAGCGCCCGGCGAGGACACGCTCGACTTCATGAGATCGGGCGCGGAGGCCGTGATCGCGGAACTCGAAGCTCACGACGAGGACGAGCCGTGCGCGACGTGGTGGCCCGACCGGCAGAACTACGGGTTCTGGCGGCGACGGCTCGCGCACGAGACGACGGTGCACCGCATGGACGTCCAGGGCGCCTCCGGCGTGGAACCCGGTGCCGTCGCCGACGAGGTCGCGATCGACGGCGTCGACGAGGTGCTCACGTTGTGGCTGGGGCACAAGCTGGACGTGCTCGGGGTGCGGGGGTCGCGGGAGAGCCTCGTGGCCATCCAGGTCGAGGACCACCTGTGGCTCACGCGCTGCGGTCCGCACGGCTCGTCGGCGTGGCGTGTGGTCGACCCGGAGGACGCGCACGCCGCCGACGCGCAGGTGTCGGCGGGCCCGATGACGATGTACCGCTGGCTGTGGGGCCGGTTGCCCGACCGCCTGGTCACGACGATCGGCGACGACGACGCCATCGCGCAGCTGTGGGCGCTACTGCGACTCGCGACCAAGTAGGACGGACGCGGTCTCCTCGCCCGTTGCCGACAACAGCCGGTAGCGGGCGCGGCGGCCGTCGAAGTCCAGCAGTGCCACGGAGTTCCCGAAGTGCGGGCCGCTGGTCTTGCGCCAGTGCACCAGGTCCTCCGGCACGCCTGCCAGCGTCGCGAGGCGGCGGAACAGCCACGAGGCCGGGCGGGACCAGGAGAACCGGAACCCCGGCCGCAGGAACTTCGGCGCCTCGTTGTGGATGGGCGAGCACACGAGCTGCGCGACGAAGGCCTTGGTGGGCCTGGGGAACTCGGCCTCGGCGACGTAGCTGTGGTGCACGTCGCCGGACAGCACGCAGACCGTCGCTGCGCCGTTGCCCGCGGCCTTCTCGATCATCCGCGTGAGCCGGTCGAACGACTCGCGGAACGCCGGCCAGTGCTCCAGGTCCACCGCCTGCCGGATCCCCTCGGCGGCTTTGCCCTGCCAGCCCGGTTTGCGCGCGCCGATCTCGTTGAGGGACTGGAAGTGGCTGAGCGCGTGTGGCATCAGCCACGGCAGCGACGAGCCGATCAGCAGGTGGTCGATGTCCTCGCCGTCGGTGTTCTGCTCGATCCACTCGAACTCGGCGTCGCTGACCATCTGCCGCTTGCCCTCGTCGAGGATGCGGCCCGAGCGCGTGTCGACCATGAGCAGCCGGATGCGGCCGAACTCGCGGCGGAAGCTCCACCACGTCGACTTGCGGCCCTCCACCTCCTTGTCCGCCTCCTCGGCGAACTCCTCCAGCAACGGCAGCACGTCCGTGTCCTGGGCCTTCACCTTGGCGTACAAGGGATCCCGCGCGAGCTCGTTCGGGCCGAGGTTGCCCAGGTGCTGGTAGACCCAGTACGAGGAGAGGGCGCCGCGGATCCTGTCGCGCCACCACGGCTTCTCGGCCATCTCCGCGCGCCACGTCGCGGAGGTGTTCCAGTCGTCGCGCACGTCGTGGTCGTCGAAGATCATCGCGGTCGGCACGACCGACAGCAGCCAGCGGATCTCCGGGTCGCCCCAGGTCTCGTGGTAGAGGCGGGCGTACTCGCCGAAGTGGACGACCTCGCCGTCCGGTTCCTCCGTGCCCTGCCTGCGATCGCGCAGCCACTGCTTGGTGGCCTCGGTGGGTTCGTCGGCGTAGACCTGGTCTCCCAGCAGGACGAGCGCCTGCGGCCACTCCTCCTCCGGCACCTCCATGAGCCGCTGCGCGAACGCGTCGAGGGCGTCGGGACCGAGCGGCTGGGTCGGCGCGGCACGGCACGACCCGAAGGCGATCCGGCGGACCTCACCGGTGCGGATGACCGGTTTCGGGAACCCGCTGCCGGATTCCGGCCACACCAGCTCGTCGTCGAGCCTGACGTCGTACTCCGTGCGCGGCCCCAGGTTCTCCAGCCTGACGAGCGCGAAGTGCTGTCTTCCCGCCTGAAACGTGCGCGCCGTGTGCCCGGCGATCACGACTTCGCAGGAAGCATCGGTCTCGACCCACACCGTCGCGGATGTGTCGTCGACATGCCTGAGGAGGGGTCCGAGCACCAGCTTCGCCACGCGCGAGACAGTACCCTCGTACGCGTGGAAATCACGTTCGAGGCGGCGGATCCCCCGGCCCTGGCCGCGTTCTGGTCCGAGTTCGCCGGTGACGAGATCGAGCTGACGTTCGTGTGGAGCGACGCCCCGAAGATCGAGAAGAACCGGGTGCACGTCGACCTGGCCTCGTCGTCGCCCGAACATCAGGCGGACATCGTGGCGCGCGCTCTGAAGCTCGGCGCCGAACTCGCCGACGTCGGTCAGACCGACGTGCCGTGGGTGGTGCTGCGCGATCCGCAGGGCAACGAGTTCTGCGTACTCGAACCCCGCCCCGAATATCCCGGCGTGATCGCGGCCGTCGTCGTCGACTCGCGTGATCCGCTGGCGTCGGCCCGGGCGACCGGGCATCCGGTGGTGCGCAGCGGGGACGGCTTCGCCTCGGTCCGGCCGGAGCCGGGCCCGTGGCTCGAGTTCGTGCGGACCGACGACCCGGAGCCGATCACGAACCGGGTGCGCGTCCGGTGGGCCGATCCGGCGTAGCGACCGCTCGCGTCGCACTGATATCCGATATATGGGATATCAGCTGCTCTCCCCTGTCCACGAGAAACGCCTCCAGCAGATCGAGCATCCTGTCGGTGAGCGCGTTTCCCAGTTCTACGGGCAGCTGACCGATGCCGCCGCCCTCGCCGAGGATGTCCGGCACCACCACTTCGGCGATCAGGTACGACCACACGACCGGCGACCCGGTCTGGCCGGTCCTCCCCGCCACGTACTCCTGGAAGCCCGCCAGCGGTGCTCCGCCGAGCGCCGAGTTGTAGCCCTCCACGAAGGCGACCGCCGTGCCGTACCTGTCGTCCGGCAGGTACATCCGGCGCCGATGCCGGAGGTGGAAACACAGCTCAGGCAAGTTCATCGTTCAACCATCTCCACCCCCTTATGCAAAGAACGTTTGCGGACGTCCGCAAACGTTCTTTGCATAAGGGGTCATAAGCGCTGTTCAGCGCCTTGCGATGAGAGGTGGGGCTAGAGTGCGGCCAACCGTTCACGGAGGGTGTCGAGGCCCATCGCGCCCATCTCCAGCGCCTCCTTGTGGAAGAGCTTGAGGTCGAAGTCGGCGCCCTTGCGGGTCCGCGCGTCCTCGCGGGCGGCGAGCCACAGGCGCTCGCCGATCTTGTAGGCCGGAGCCTGGCCCGGCCAGCCGAGGTAGCGGTCGATCTCGTCGCGGATGTGGGCGGGCTCCGAGAGCGTGCGGGTCATCATGAACTCGAGGCCGAGTTCGGGCGTCCAGCGCTCGCCGGGGTGGAAGCCGGTGCCGGCCGGGATCTCCAGCTCCAGGTGCATGCCGATGTCGATGATCACGCGGGCCGCGCGGAACAGGTGCGCGTCGAGCATGCCGAGCAGGTCGCCGTCGTCGTCGAGGTAGCCCAGTTCGCGCATGAGGCGTTCCGCGTAGAGCGCCCAGCCCTCGCCGTGGCCCGACACCCAGCACATCAGGCGCTGGAAGTCGTTCAGCGTCTCCGACTGGTACACGGCCGTCGCGCACTGGAGGTGATGGCCCGGCACGCCCTCGTGGTAGACCGTCGAGGTCTCGCGCCACGTCGGGAACACCGACTTGCCCTCGGCGATCGACCACCACATGCGGCCGGGGCGGGAGAAGTCGGCGGTCGGCGGCGTGTAGTAGGCGCCGACCGCACCGCCGGGCGGGGCGATCTTGCATTCGAGGTTCATCAGCGCGTCGGGCAGGTCGAAATGCACGTCGCGCAGGTCGAGCAGGGCCTTGTCGGACAGTTCCTGCATCCACGTCTGCAGGCCGTCCTGGCCGTGCACCTGGTAGCGCGGGTGCTCGTCGAGGAACGCCGCGGTCTCCGCCAGGGAAGCGCCCGGCTTGAGCCGCGCCGCGACCTTCTTCATCTCGGCCTCGATGCCGAGGAACTCCTCCCAGCCCCACGCGTAGGCCTCGGCCAGGTCGAGCCGGGACCCGGTGAAGTAGCGCGAACCGAGGCGGTAGCGCTCCTCGCCGACCGCGTCCTTGGCGGGCGCCTGAGGTGCCAGCGTCGTGCGCAGGAACGAGGCGAAGTCCGCGTAGGCGGCGGCAGCGGCGGTGGCGCCGGCGTCGAGAGAGGAACGCACCGAGCCGTCCACGTTGGCCGAAGCGGCGAACGGGCCGAAGAAGGTCGTCGCGAAGGTGTCGCACTGCTTGGCGACCTGGGTGACCTGACGGATCGCGGAGACGTGTCCGCGGGAAGCGGCGTGCGAGAGAGAGGCGCGCAGACCGTCGAGAGCGGCGGGCACGGCGGAGAGACGACGGCCGATCGTGGCCCATTGCTCCGGCGTGTCGGTCGGCATCTGGTCGAAGATGTCGCGCACGGACTGGATCGGGCTCGCGATGACGTTCAGCGAGGACTCGGTCTCCCCGGCCTCGTACAGCTCGTGCTCCAGGCCCGTCCGTTCGAGGAAGACGGCGCGTGCCGCCTCCTCCGAGGCATCCGCGGGCTGTGCGGCGGTGATGGCGGAGAGAGCGCGGACGGCGAGTTCGTCGCGCGCCGCGTGCCCTTCCGGGGAGAGGTCCGTCAGCTGGTCATCGGCTCCCGCGAAGCCCAGACTGGTGGCCGTGATGGGGTCCAGCGCCACGTAGTCGCTGACGAATTTGTTGCTGATCTCGTGCACGGATGCCATGTTTCGAGACGCTACCTCGCGCCCCTCCACACCAAAAGGTAGTTAGTCAAGCTCACGACCTTCGGAGGGGACCTGCGTCGTTTGGGCCGTGCTGGCAGGATGTCCGCGTGCGTCGTTCCCGGGCACTTCTGCTGCCGGTCTTCTTGCTGCTCACCCTGTTTTCGTTGAGCGGCTGCGTTCGCGTGTACGCCGCCATGGCCGTGTCGGACGACGACCGCATCTCCGGCGAGATCGTCGCGGCCACGCCTCCGACGCAGGACAACGACCCCGGGCCCCAGCTCAAGGTGCCGCCGGAGCTCGCGAGCCGCGTCACCACCAAGCCGTACCGGGTGGAGTCGTACGCGGGCACGCAGCTGTTCTTCAACGGCCTGTCGTTCGACGAGATGCGGACGCTGTCGACGTCCACCAGCTCGTCGAACAGCCGCTACAGCCTCAGCTTCCGCCGGTCGGGTGATCTTGTCACGCTGTCGGGGTCGGTCGACCTGACCCAGGTCCCGGTGGAACGCGCGGACATCCAGGTGAAGGTCAGCTTCCCCGGCAAGATCGTGAACACCAACGGCCGCGAGGAGGAGAACAACACGATCGCGTGGTCTCCGAAACCCGGTCAGGCGTCGATGCTGCAGGCCACCGTGCAGTACGCGGGCGAGAACTCCAGCTCGTTCTTCGGCTGGGCGCTGCTGGTCGCCGGGCTCACCGGCGGTGCCGCGCTGATCGTCGTCGTGCTCGCCCTCATCGCGCACAAGCGCAACGTCACGCTCTAGGCGCGGGTCACCAGACCCAGGCGCCCCAGCACTTCCTTCGTCGCCTTGGACCTGTTCATCGTGTAGAAGTGCAGCGCGGGAACGCCCTCGTCGAGCAACCGCTGGCACATCTCGGTCGCGATGTCGATGCCGGTCGCCCGGAACCCCGCGACATCGTCCGCGTACGGCTCCAACCGGCGCGAGACGTCGAGCGGCAGGTCGGCGCCGGACAGCTCCACGATCTTGGCCAGGCCGCGCGGCGAGAGCATCGGCATGATTCCCGGCAGGATCGCCGCGGAGCAGCCCGCCTCCGCCACCCGGTCACGCATCCGCAGGAACGGCTCCGGCGCGTGGAACAGCTGCGCCACCGCGTAGTCCGCGCCCGCGTCGAGCTTGCGCAGCAGGAACTTCAGGTCGGTGTCGAGGTCGCCGGAGCGCGGGTGCCCGTACGGGAACGCCGCCACGCCCACGCAGAAGTCGCCGAGCTCGCGGACCAGCCGCACCAGCTCGTCGGCGTAGTTCAGGCCCTCGGGGTGCGCGACCCACTCGCCCATCGGGTCGCCGGGAGGGTCGCCGCGCAGCGCCAGGATGTTGCGCACGCCGATCGCCGCGTACCAGCCGATCACGTTGCGCAGCTCGGCCACCGAGTGCTCGACGGCGGTGAGGTGCGCGACGGGCAGCAGCGTCGTCTCCTGCGCGATGCGGCCGGTGGCGCGGATCGTGCGGTCCCGGCGCGACCCGCCGGCGCCGTAGGTGATCGACACGAACGCCGGGTCGAGGCCTTCCAGCTCGCGGACGGCCTTCCAGAGGACCTTCTCGTCCTCCGCGTCCCGAGGCGGCAGGAACTCCACCGAGAACTTGGGTGACTCTCCCCGGAGCCGCTCCACCACCGACGTCATGGGACCAACCCTAGTGGGTCTTCCGCTAGGTGAGACTCCAGCTCATCATGTGGTACGCGGGCCCCGCCATGCGGGTGGTCTCGGACACAGCGGACCATGGACGTGTGTCCCACCACCCCATCGACGTCGCTCTGCCCCAGCACGTCGAAGCAGCACTGACCACCTATCTGGCCTCCCGGCGCGCGTCCGGTGAGGCGATGGACCCGAGCTTCGCGAGCGCGGTGGACGCGCTCTCCGATTTCGTGCTGGGCGGTGGCAAGCGCATCCGCCCGACCTACGCGTGGTGGGGCTGGCGAGCGGCCGGCGGCGATCCCGACGGCGAACTCGCGGACGAGGTGCTCACGGCGGTCAGCTCGCTGGAGCTGATCCAGGCGTGCGCGCTGATCCACGACGACCTGATGGACGCCTCCTCGGTGCGCCGGGGCAAGCCGACCGTGCACATCGCGTTCGGCGCGCGGCACCGCGAGCAGGGCTGGCTCGGTTCGTCGGAGCGCTTCGGCATGTCGGCGGCCGTGCTGATCGGTGACGTCGCGCTGGCGTGGGCGGACGACATGCTCTTCGCCGCCGGGCTGCCGTCGGAGGTGCTGCGCCGGATGAGCGAGCCGTGGCGGGACATGCGCACCGAGATGCTCGCGGGCCAGTACCTGGACGTGCTGACGCAGGCGCGGGGCGACTCGTCCGCGGACGCCGCGCTGCGCATCGACCGGCTCAAGACCGCCGCCTACACGGTCGAACGGCCGCTGCACATGGGTGCGGCGATGGCGGGCGGCTCGCCGGAGCTGATCGACGGGCTGCGCGCGTTCGGCGCCGACATCGGCGTCGCGTTCCAGCTGCGCGACGACCTGCTCGGAGTGTTCGGCGACCCCGAGGTCACCGGCAAGCCCGCGGGGGACGACCTCGCCGAGGGCAAGCGCACGCTGCTCGTCGCGCTCGGCATGCAGTTCGGCGCCGATATATTGGATATCGCACTGGGCAAGCCCGACCTCGACCTGGACACCGTCGAGGAGGTCAGGCGCACGCTCGTGAAGGTCGGCGCCGTCGACGCCGTCGAGGAACGCATCGAGGAGCTGACGAAGAGCGCGCTGGCCGCTCTCGACGCCGCTCCCGTGGCCGAACCGGCCGCCGCCAAGCTCGCCGGCCTCGCGATCAGCTCCACCAAGCGCGCGTTCTGAAGTTGATCACGTTTCCCGGGCGGACGGCTTGATTAAGTCCACGTGACCAGTGTGGCCCGTTGCTTGCCGACGCTTCAGCGCCTTGTGCAACGATGTTCGGGCGATGGCAGCAACTCCGTCCCTCCCCCGCACGAGCTCCGAGACACTTCCACAGGAGCTTGATCCAGTCGTGCGCACGAACACCTACGCCATCCCCATCCGCACGACCATGCTCGGCCTGCTGGGCGTGGCTCTGATCGCGCTCGGGGGCATGGGTGCCGGCGCGATCCTCGAGCGCGACCCGCTGCTCGCCCAGGTCGGGCTGAGCTGGCTGCGCTACGGCCACGGCCGCGACCTCGCGAGCATGGTCCTGTACCTCGGGCTCGGCCTCGTCATCTGGGCGTGGATCCGGCTCGGCCGCCTCGTGCGGTGGGGTGAGATCGGCGACTTCGCGGTGCTGGTCGCGGTGACGGTCTGGACGTTGCCGCTGCTGTTCGCTCCGCCGCTGTTCAGCAAGGACATCTACAGCTACCTGGCACAGGGCCAGCTCGCGCTGAGCGGCTACGACCCGTACACGGTCGGGCCCGCCGTCCTGCAGAGCACGCTGTCCGAGAACGTCAGCTGGGTGTGGCAGCACACGCCGGCGCCGTACGGGCCGTTGTTCATCCTGGTCGCCAAGGCGATCGTGTGGATCACGGACGCGAGCGTCATCCTCGGCGTCGTCGCCATGCGCCTGTCCCTCGCGGGCGGGCTGGTGCTGCTGTGCTGGGCGCTGCCGGGCCTGAGCAGGCACCTGGGCGGCAAGTCGGCGATCGCGCTGTGGCTGGTCGCGGCGAACCCGCTGGTGCTGGTCCACCTGATCGGCGGCGCCCACAACGACCTGCTGATGATCGGGCTGATGGCGGCCGGTGTGCTGCTGGTGCTCGACCGCAGGCACGTGCTCGGCTTCGTGCTGCTGTCCCTCGCGTTCTCGGTGAAGGCGACGGCGGTCGTGATCGTGCCGTTCCTCGTCTGGATCTGGGCGGCGCGCCTGGAGGGCGACAAGCGCGCCCAGTTCCGCAAGGCGCTGCTGCCGGGCCTGGCCGCGTTCCTCGGGACGTTCCTCGTGTGCACGCTGGTCGCCGGGGTGAGCCTCGGCTGGATCCCGGCGCTGCGCAGCTCGTCGATGATCATCAACTGGTTGTCGCTGCCGAGCGCGGTGGGCGACTTCGTGCGCATGGTCGTGAACTGGTTCGTCTACGTGGACGGCGGCATCTTCATCGGCGTGGCGCGGGCGCTGGGCTCCGTGGTGCTGATCTGGATCGCGTACACGCAGTGGTGGGCGTCGCGCGACGGCGAGGTGCGTGACGCCGTCCGGCGTGGCGCGCTGACGTTGCTGGCCGTGGCGCTGCTGTCCCCCGCGACGCTGCCCTGGTACTTCACCTGGGCGCTGGCGCTGGCCGCCGGGTTCGCGTGGAGCACGGGCGCGCTGGTCACGGTGACGACGGCGTCGCTGTTCCTGCTGCTGGTGACGTTCCCGAACGGCGACACGGCGCTGTACTCGTGGGCCTACCTGTTCTTCGCGCTGGTGGTGTCGGGGCTCGCGGCGCGCTCACTGGTGAAGCCGGACCCGTTCGGCCTGTCCTCTCGTTACGAATGAGCCCCAGGACAGTGGACCTGGGCTCCGCCTATGCCGCCTGCCGCCGCGTGAACGCGCGGTACGGCAAGACGTTCTTCCTGGCCACGACGCTGCTGCGGCCTGACCAGCGGCCCGCGGTGCACGCGCTGTACGCGTTCGCCCGGTGGGCCGACGAGATCGTCGACGCGGCCGGGGTGACCGACCGCGCGGGTGAGCTCGACCGGCTGGAGCGGCTCCTGGAGAAGGCGCCGTCGAACCCGGTCCTGCACGCGCTGGCCGACACGATGCGCCGCTACGACATCGACAGGTCGCTGTTCACCGACTTCCTCGCGTCGATGCGGATGGACCTCGACGTGACGGAGTACGCGGACCTCGACGCGCTCGGTGTCTACGTGCACGGCTCGGCGGAGGTCATCGGGCTGCAGATGCTGCCGGTGCTCGGCACCGTCGTGCCCCGTGAGGAGGCCGAACCGTACGCGGCCCGGCTCGGGGTGGCGTTCCAGCTCACGAACTTCCTGCGCGACGTCGGCGAGGACCTCGACCGCGGCCGGGTGTACCTGCCGCAGGACGTCCTCGGAGCGCACGGCGTCGACCGCGACCTTTTGCAATGGTGTCGTCGTCATCGGCGCGCAAACGACCGGGTGCAACGGGCTCTCGACGATCTCGTCGCACACTCGTATGCGATATATCAGTCTGCGGAGCCCGGCATCGGGATGCTGTCCGCGACGTCGCGGCCCTGTGTGCGGACCGCGTACACGCTGTATCGCGACATCCTCGGGCTCGTCGGCTGCGAGGTGTTGTGGCGGCGTGTGGCCGTGCCGAACTCACGGCGGCTCGCCGTGGCGGCGCCCGGCGTCGGCCGAGCACTCCTCGCCCGTGTGACGACCCACGGGATTCCGGGGTGAGCCCCGCTCTTTTAGCCTCGCGCAGGGGTTCCAGACGTCTCTCACCTGCGGAGACGTCTGGAACCGCTGTGATCGGCGACTTAGAAGCCCATGGCTTGCGCGCGGCGCTTTACCTCACGCCCACGGTCTCCGCGCAATGCTTCGATCGGAGTGCCAGGGAGGCTTTCGTCCTCCGTGAAGAGCCAGCGCAGAATCTCGTCCGTGGAGTAGTTCTGGTCGCGCAGCACCGTGATGGTGCCGGGCAGACCCTTCACCACCACTCCGGCAGCGAGAAACGCCTCGGGGACGACGAGAACGCCGTCCCGCCGCTCGGCGAGCAGTTGCCCGTCGCGCAACATTTGGTGGACCCGGGTGACCGGAAGTCCCATTCGGTCGGCCACCTCGGGGAGAGGAAGAACCTCCAGGTCGGCAGCCAATACATCCGCAGCGGCAGGAATCGCACTCACGGGGGTCACGATGCCATAACCGAACTGGGAACGCCCTTCCGCCAACCGGGTCATCCTGAGCTTTACCATCTCGCACTGTGGAGAGGTCGGTTTCGAACGTGATGGGTGGACTGCTGGAGCAGCGCTACCGGGTGGACTCCGTGCTCGCGCGCGGTGGCATGTCCACCGTCTATCGAGGTCGCGACACTCGCCTCGATCGCGATGTGGCCATCAAGGTGATGGATCCGCACCTGACGGCGGACCCGGCGTTCGTCGCGCGCTTCGAGCGCGAGGCACGCGCGGCGGCCCAGTTGCATCACCCGGCAGTGGTGTCCGTGCACGACCAGGGCGTCGACGGTGACCAGGTGTACCTGGTGATGGAGCTGATCGACGGCGGCAACCTCCGTGACCTGCTCAATCAGCGCGGCAAGCTCGCTCCCGCCGTGGCGCTGAGCATCCTCGGGCCGGTGCTGTCGGCGTTGGGCGCCGCACACCGCGCCGGGCTCGTGCACCGGGACGTGAAGCCGGAGAACGTGCTGATCGGGCCTGGCGGCCAGGTGAAGGTGGCGGACTTCGGGCTGGCCCGAGCGATCGCCGAGAACGGCGTCACGAGCGACAGCGAGATCCTGGGCACAGTCGCCTATCTTTCACCTGAACAGGTGGAATCGGGCGCCGCGGACGCGCGCAGTGACGTCTACGCGGCCGGGATCGTGCTCTACGAGATGCTGGCGGGTCAGGCGCCCTATCGCGGTGAGACGGCCATCTCGGTGGCCTATCAGCACGTGAACTCGGACGTCCCGTCGGTTCCGGAGATCCCGCTGGCGCTCGACACGCTGGTGCGCAAGGCGACGCGGCGCGACCCGGTGCTGCGGCCCGCGAACGCCGACGCGTTCCTGGCCGAACTGGAGCGCGTGGGCACGGACCTGGGCCTCACGCCGCAGCCGGTGCCCGTGCCCGGTTCGGCGCCCGAGAACGACAGGACGGTCATCATGCGGCCGGTTCCGGTCGCGGTCGGCGCCACTCCTCCCTCGGCGGCCGAGCTGACCAGGCCGGTGGTGCCGAAGCCGTCCCTGAGCTCGGCGGCGATGACGACGGTCAACACCGGGCCGCCGACGCCGCCTCCCGGCGCTTCCGCCACGCGCACGATGCAGCGGCCGGAGCCGCCGCGCCGTCGTCCTCCGCAGAAGAGGAAGCCGAAGGTCGACCCGGTCGAGGAGGAGCGCAAGCGGCGCAAGAAGCTCTTCACGATCTGGGGGTCCGTGGTCGTCGTGGTGGCGATCATCGTCGGCCTGTTCTCCTGGTACGTCGGCGCCGGTCGCTACACGGAGATGCCGTCGGTGGCCGGGCAGTCCGAGCAGAACGCGATGCTGCTGCTCTCGAAGGCCGACCTCACCGGGCTGGTCGAGAAGGTGCCGTCCAACGACGTGCCCAACGGCACGGTCATCAGCTCCGATCCCGGTCCCGGCGCCGAGCTGCGCAAGAACCAGCAGGTGAAGCTCGTCGTGTCACGCGGCAAGCCCGTGGTGCCGTTCATCAACACCGGCGCCGAGGTGGACGCCGCGACCAAGGACATCGAGGCGGCGGGCCTGAAGGCGGCCAAGGACCCGACGAAGGACGCGTTCCACGACACCGTGCCGATCGGCAAGGTCGTCGGTGTCGATCCGCGCCCCGGTACGGCGCTCGCGCTCGACGCCCCGGTGACCCTCATCCTGAGCAAGGGACCGCCGCCGCGCCTGCCCGTGCCGAACGTGACGGGCAAGACGAAGGACGAGGCGGTCGCCGAACTGCAGCGCGCCGGCCTGGAAGCGGTCGACGCGGGTGGCGACGACGCGCCGGAGAACAACGGGTCGCGCGTGGTGCGGACGGATCCGCCCGCGGGCACGGTGCTGGACCCGACGCAGAACAAGCGGGTCACGCTCTTCTACCAGAACAACCGGGAGATCGAGGTTCCCGACGTCACCCGGCAGAAGGTGCGGGAGGCCAAGGAGCAGCTCGAACGGGCCGGTCTGAAGGTGAAGGTCGAGTTCAACAAGAGCAACAACGCGACCGTGGTGAACCAGTCGATCCCGCCGCGGACGCGGGTGAAGCGAGGAACCGAGATCACGATCGTCGGCCTCTGATCACGGCAAAGGCGAAGGGCCCCGCGTTCTCGACGCGGGGCCCTTCGTTCTTCAGCTCGTCTTCAGGAAACCTGTCAGGACCGCAGCATCTCGGCGACGAGGAACGCGAGCTCGAGCGACTGCTGCGTGTTCAGGCGCGGGTCGCACGCCGTCTCGTAGCGGCCGGCGAGGTCGTCGTCGGAGATCTCCTGGGCGCCGCCGAGGCACTCGGTGACGTCCTCACCCGTGAGCTCGATGTGGATGCCACCGGGGTGCGTGCCGAGGCGGCGGTGCACCTCGAAGAAGCCCTGGACCTCGTCGACGATGCGGTCGAAGTGCCGGGTCTTGTAGCCGGTCGACGACTCGTGCGTGTTGCCGTGCATCGGGTCGCACTGCCAGATGACCTTGTGGCCGCTGGCCTCGACCTTCTCGATGATGGCGGGGAGCACGTCGCGCACCTTCTGGTTGCCCATGCGCGAGATGAGCGTCAGGCGACCAGGCTCGTTGCGCGGGTCAAGGCGCTCGACGTACTCGACGGCCATCTCCGGCGTCGTCGTCGGGCCGATCTTGAGGCCGATCGGGTTCGACAGCATCTCGGCGAACGCGATGTGCGCGCCGTCGAGCTGCCGGGTGCGCTCGCCGATCCACACGAAGTGCGACGACAGGTCGTAGAGCCTGGGCTCGTCGCGCGTCGTGTCGAGGCGGAGCAGCGCGCGCTCGTAGTCGAGGAGCAGCGCCTCGTGCGAGGCGAAGATCTCGGTGCCGTGCAGCGACTGGTCGTTCACGCCGCACGCCGACATGAACTTGAGGCCGCGGTCGATCTCGCCGGCCAGGGCCTCGTAGCGCTCGCCCGCGGGCGAGGTGCGCACGAAGTCGCGGTTCCAGTCGTGCACGCGGTGCAGGTCGGCGAGACCCGCGCCGGTGAGCGCCCGCAGCAGGTTCATGGCCGCGCCGGCGTTCGCGTAGGCGCGGATCATGCGGCCGGGGTCGGCGACGCGGGCTTCGGGCGTCGCGACCAGGGAGTTGATGATGTCGCCGCGGTAGGACGGCAGGCCGAGAGCGTCGATGCCCGACGAACGCGGCTTGGCGTACTGGCCGGCGATGCGGCCGACCTTCACCACCGGAAGACTCGCGCCGTAGGTCAGCACCACGGCCATCTGCAGCAGGGTCCGGATGTTCGCGCGGATGTGCGGCTCGGTGTTGTCAGCGAACGTCTCCGCGCAGTCACCGCCCTGCAGGAGAAATGCCTCACCGTTCGCGACCTGCGCCAGTTGCGTGTGCAGCCGGTCGATCTCGGCGGGCACGGTGATCGGCGGCACGCTCTCGAGCACGGTCCGCACGCGACGCACCTGTTCGGCGTCGGGCCAGTCGGGCTGCTGGGCGGCCGGGCGCGACAGTGCGTCGTCCAGGCGCTTGCGCATCTCGGGAGGCAGCGGCGGAAGCTCGGGAAGCGTGTCGATGGGCACGTCCACGGTCCAGTTCACGCTGCTCATCCTAGTTGTCCCACACTGAGAGACCCTGCCGGGCCTGTCAGCTGTTCAGCACGTGTTTTCCACGTCACCCGGCCGGTGTGCCGATCCCGCCGGCCGGGTGAGGTCTGTTACTTGTCAACTATCTACCCCTGCCCTATTGAGATGTCGCACTGCATGATGTGGGCCATGAACGCCACCCGATTGGATGACAGCACCGCGACACGGCTGCTGGGCATCGCGATCGAAAACATCCAGCGCGACCACCCGGTGCACTGGTCGCACGTGATCGACGGAGACGACCGGCTGGTGCCCCAGCGGGTGCTGCATCCGGTGTTCGCCGGGTCGTTCGACTGGCACTCGTGCGTGCACCAGACGTGGCTGGCCGTGCGCCTGCTGCGACTGCGCCCCTCTCTCGCGGGAGCGGACACGGCCCGCAACGCCCTGGACAAACTCATCACGCCCGAGAACTGCGCCGTCGAAGCCTCGTTCTTCGCTTCCCCGGCCGGCCGGCACTGGGAGCGCCCGTACGGGTGGGCGTGGCTGCTGCTGCTCGACGCCGAACTGCGCACCTCCGGCCTGCCGTGGTCGGTGGCGCCGATCGCGAACGTGCTGCGCGACCGATGGCTGGAGTGGATCTCGGTGGCACGCCTGCCGATCCGCACCGGCACGCACAGCAACACCGCGTTCGCGACCGGCCTCGTCCACGACGCCGCCCAGGTGAACGGCGACTCCGAACTGGTCACCGCCTGTGTCGACGCGGCGCTGCGGTGGCACCGGGACGAGACCGCGTACGGCGGCTTCGAACCGGACGCCGCCGACTTCCTGTCCCCCGCGCTGACGACGGCCGACCTGATGCGCCGCGCCCTGGACACCGCCGAGTTCGCCGGCTGGCTCGACGCCTACCTGCCGGACCTCGAGTCGGAACGGTGGCGGGTGCTGCGCGAGCCCTACCCGGTCGACGACCCCAGCGACCCCTACGGCTCGCACCTGGCCGGGCTCGCGTTGTCGCGCGCATGGAACTGGGAGGCGATCGCGGAGGCACTGCCGGCCGACCACCGCTACACCTCGCTGGCCCGAACGGCCTCCGCCGCGCATCGCGAGGCCGGGTGGACCTACGTGTTCGGCGGGCACGGCTACATGGCCGACCACTGGCTCGGCACGTTCGGCGCCTACCTCGACGCAAAGGCCTTCTGACCTGCGCTTACCCACCCATTGCAAAAGACGTTTGCGGACGTCCGCAAACGTCTTTTGCATAAGGTCGGACAAAACGGGCACCGATATATTGGATTTCAGGTGCCGGACGACAGCGTCGCGCGCCGGATCAGGGTCAGGGCGATGCCCGTCGCCGCCGCGTGCACCGAGGCCGCGTGCACCCGAGGATCGAACCGGATGGTCGGGCCGGCGACGCTGACCGCCGCCACCACGGCGCCGTCGTGGCCGAGCACCGGCGACGCCACGCACGCCAGGCCGACCCTGGACTCCTCGAACTCGTAGGCCACGCCGGTCTGCCGGATCGTGGTGAGCTGGCGGCGGAGCATGCCGGGCGTGACGACGGTGCGGGGCGTCCGGCGGGCCAGCGGCGAACCGAGCACCTCGGTGCGCAACGACGGCGACGCGTGGGCGAGAAGGGCCTTGCCGATCGCCGTCGCGTGCAGGGGCATGCGGCCGCCCAGACGCGACGGCGAGGACGCCTGGCGGTGGCCGCCGATCTTGGCGGCGTAGACGACCTCGTGGCCCTCGAGGAGTCCGAGGTGGACGGTCTCGTGGGTGCGTTCGTAGAGGTCTTCCAGATAGGGCGTGGACACCTCGACCAGGCGGCGTTCGACCGACGCGCGGATGCCCAGCTGGAACAGGTGGCCGCCCAGGCGGTAGCCGCGCGTGCCCTGGTCGAGCAGGCGGACCTCGGCCAGGTCGCCCAGCAGGCGGTGCAACGTCGCCTTCGACAGGCCGGTGCGTCGGCCCAGTTCCGCGAAGCCGAGCTCGTCGTCGTCGGCGCCGAAGGCGTTCAGCACCGACATCACCTTGCCGAGCAGGGTGTTCGGTACCTCGGTCATCACCTGATCGTGCCACTGAGTTCCGGTCAGCGGAACTCAGAAGTCCCCACAGGACGAAGAACACCGCCACGATGAGCGGCATGAACGAAGTCCTCATTGCAGCGGAGCGCCTGGCCACGGCGGCGCGCGAGAAGGTTCCGTGTGCGCCCGTGCGGGACCTCATCGGTGACGCCGAGGCTTACGCGGTGCAGCAGCACAACATCGCCGCACGGATCGCGGACGGCGCCACGGCGGTCGGCCGCAAGATCGGTCTGACCTCTCCGGCGGTCCAGCAGCAGCTCGGCGTGGACCAACCGGACTTCGGGGTGCTGCTCGACGACATGGCCTACGAGGACGGTGACGAGCTGCCGGTGTCCGGGCTGCTGCAGCCGAAGGTCGAGGCGGAGCTGGCGTTCGTGCTGAAAGCGGACCTCACCGAAGGGCCGTTCGACGAGCAGCGAGCCGCGAGCGCCGTAGGGCACGTCAAAGCCTCGCTGGAGATCGTGGACAGCCGGATCAGCGGCTGGGACATCACCTTCGCCGACACGGTCGCGGACAACGCCTCGTCGGGGCTGTTCGTCCTGGGTGCCGAGCAGGCGGACCTGGGCGAGGTCGTGCCGAAGAACGTGGAGATGGTGCTCAGCGTCAACGGCGTGGAGCGCTCGGCGGGGGCCGGTACCGCGTGCCTGGGCGACCCGCTGACCGCGCTCGCGTGGCTCGCCACGACCGCCGCGAACCTCGGCGCCCCGTTGAAGGCGGGCGACGTCGTGCTCAGCGGCGCGCTCGGCCCGATGGTCGCGGTCGAACCGGGCGACCAGGTCGAGGCGACGATCACCGGGCTCGGCACCGTGCGGGCCACTTTCGCGAAGCAGGAGGCGTGATGCGCACGAAGGTCGCGATCATCGGGTCGGGCAACATCGGCACCGACCTCGTCATCAAGGTGCTCAAGCGGTCCACCACCCTCGAGGTGGCGGCACTGGTCGGCATCGACCCCGCGTCGGACGGCCTCGCCAAGGCGGGAAAGCTCGGCGTTCCGACCACTTCGGACGGCATCCAGGGCCTGGTCGCGATGCCGGGGTTCGAGGACATCGAGATCGTGTTCGACGCCACCTCCGCGGGCGCCCACGCGAAACACGCCGAAATCCTCGCCGCGCACGGCAAGCGGGTCATCGACCTCACCCCGGCGGCGATCGGGCCGATGGTGGTGCCGACGGTCAACCTAGACGAACACCTGAGCGCCCCGAACGTCAACATGGTCACCTGCGGCGGTCAGGCCACGATCCCGATCGTCGCCGCGATCAACACGGTCACTCCGGTGCCGTACGCGGAGATCGTCGCCTCGATCTCGTCACGAAGCGCGGGACCAGGCACGCGCGCGAACATCGACGAGTTCACCGAGACGACCGCGCAGGCCATCGCGGACGTGGGCGGCGCACAACGGGGCAAGGCCGTCATCGTGCTCAACCCGGCGGACCCGCCGATCACCATGCGGGACACCGTTCTCGCGCTCGTGAACGCACCGGATCCCCAGACGCAGCACCGGATCCGCGCCTCCGTCGAGTACATGATCACCCAGGTGGCCGCGTACGTCCCCGGCTACCGCCTCAAGCAGCCCGTGCAGATCGACCCGGTCGAGCAGCCGCACACGCTCACCGAGGAACCGGTGACGCACCAGGTCACCGTGCTGCTGGAGGTCGAGGGAGCGGCTGACTACCTGCCTGCCTACGCGGGCAACCTGGACATCATGACCAGCGCGGCCCTGCGAGTCGCGGAGACCATGGCGAAGGCGGTCGTGCGCGCATGAAGATCTACCTCCAGGACGTGACGCTCAGGGACGGCATGCACGCCCTGCGGCACCGCATCGATCCCCGGAAGGTCACCGAGATCGCCAGGGCACTGGACCAGGCCGGAGTCGACGCCGTCGAGGTCTCGCACGGCGACGGCCTCAGCGGCGGCTCGCTCGTCTACGGCCCCGGCAGCCACACCGACTGGGAGTGGATCGAGGCGGCCGCGGAAGCGTTGACCCAGGCCAAACTCACGACGCTGCTGCTGCCCGGCATCGGCACGCTCCACGACCTCAAACGCGCCCACAGCCTTGGCGTGCAGTCGGTTCGCATCGCCACGCACTGCACCGAAGCCGACATCTCCGCCCAGCACATCGCCGGCGCGCGCGACCTCGGCATGGACGTGTCCGGGTTCCTGATGATGAGCCACCTCGCCGAACCGCAGGAGCTCGCACGCCAGGCGAAGCTGATGGAGTCCTACGGCGCGAACTGCGTCTACGTAACGGATTCCGGCGGCCGGCTGCTCCCTCACGACGTCCGCGCCCGGATCCGCGCCTACAAGGACGTCCTCGACGCCGAGACGGAAATCGGCATCCACGCGCACGAGAACCTGTCGCTGGCCGTCGCGAACTCCATCACCGCCGTCGAAGAAGGCGCCACGCGGGTCGACGCCTCCTTGGCCGGACTCGGTGCCGGAGCGGGGAACTGCCCCATCGAACCGTTCGTCGCCGTCGCGAACCTCCAGCAGTGGCAGCACAACGCCGACCTGTTCGCGCTCGAGGACGCCGCCGACGACCTCGTGCGGCCGATCATGGACCGCCCGGTGCGCGTCGACCGCGAGAGCCTCACCCTGGGCTACGCGGGCGTCTACGGCTCATTCCTGCGCCACGCCGACACGGCCGCCCAACGCACCGGCGCCGACGTCCGGACTCTCCTGCTGGAGGCCGGACGCCGGCGCCTGGTGGGCGGTCAGGAGGACATGCTCACCGACATCGCGTTGGATCTCACGCAGTAGCCGTCAAACGACAGGAAATGTAGTTCCGATGCCCATGCCGGTGATCCACTCCGGCACGGGCTCGTAACTCGTCCACGCCAGCGGCAGGCCTACGGCGACCTGCCCGATGAGCCAGCAGCGGATCTCGTGCCCGCCGCTGCCGGCGTGGTCCTCCAGCGCCTCGTGCCCGAGGGAGGCGATCTCACCGGCCGACCCCGCCGACAGCCGGTCGAGGAACCACCCGTCCCACACCGCGTTCACCTTCGCGTCGGGGTTGCCGCCCATGGCCTTCACCCGCGGCTCGCGCGCCGCCGCGAACTCCTTCGCGTACGCCCGTCCCCGGATCAACGACTCGCGCCGCTCCCCCACCACGGACGGATCGCGCGGGTCGTTGGACGGCAACCAGTGCGACAGGCCGCCGGAAGCGACCACCAGCACTCGTCCCGGAAACACCGACGACCGCAGCGCGGCCCCCAAGGCACGTCCCAGTTCCACACACCGGTCCAGCGACGGCAACGGAGGCGCGGCCGTGTTGACCACCAACGGCACCAACGGCAGCGTCGTGCCACCGGTGATCATCTCGTAGCTCTGCACGATGCCGTGGTCGACGGTCAGCGAGTACGACAGCGACACGTCGAACCCCGCGTCCGCGAGACCGCTGTGCGCCGACCAGGCCAGCGTCTGGGCCACCGGCAACGGCCCCGAGCTGCTGCCGAAGTCGCCGAACCCCACCGCTTC
Source organism: Lentzea sp. NPDC092896 (assembly GCF_044754905.1). Classification (NCBI taxonomy): domain Bacteria; kingdom Bacillati; phylum Actinomycetota; class Actinomycetes; order Pseudonocardiales; family Pseudonocardiaceae; genus Lentzea; species Lentzea sp. NPDC092896. The sequence goes on along the minus strand of NZ_JBIVPX010000013.1, from coordinate 29,093 downwards.
CTCGACCCCGAGCACGAACGGCGGCATCACGTCGTAGAAGTTGGCGTGGAAGTGGTCCGGCCCGATGACCACGATCGCGTCCGGCGCCAGCTTCTCCACCGCGAGCCGCACGCGGTCCGCGTCGCGCAGGAACACCGACCCCGGCCCGTCGGAACCGTCCGGTGGCAGCAGCGTCGCGAACGGGCTGTGCGACATCCCCGCGAATCCGATGATCTCCGCCATCAGGACGGGTCCTTTCCGTGCAACAGCCAGGTGCGGTGCGTGTCGAGGAACTCGGAGACCTTCTCCCACTGCGGCCAGTGCCCGGCGTCGTCGATGACGTGCAACCGCGCGTCCGGCAACCACCCCAGGAGCATGTCGGCCTCGTCCAGCCCGCCCGTCGGGTCGTGGCTGGTCCACAGCAACAACGTCGGCGCCGCGACCTTCCCCACCCACGCCGGGTCCCACGCGAAGTCCATGCGCACCACTGGGTCCTGCAACACCAGCGTGTTCGTGATCGCCTGCACGAAGCCCGGCCGCGAGTACACCTGACGACGCAGGTTCACCAGCTCGTCGGTGACCATCTCCTTGTGGTGGAACAGGAACTCCACCCGGCGCCGCACGGTCTCCTCGCTGGGGTCGAGCACGGCGGCCATCGTGCTGTCCCGCATGCGTTGCATGACCTCGGGCTTGTTCGCGATGTTGCCCGGCGTGTTCAGCACGAGCCGGTCGACGCGGTCCGGGAAGTGCGCGGCGACCCACGCGACCACCCAGCCGCCCAACGACTCACCGGACAGGTGCGCCTTCTCGACGCCCAACGCGTCCAGCAGCCCCACGAGGTGCTCGGACAGCACGTCGATCGTGTACGGCAGATCCGGCAGGTCGGACCAGCCGTGGCCGATCATGTCGTAGGCGGTGACGTGGAAGTCCTCCGCCAGCCCCGCGACGTCCCGCGCGTAGGCCTCCAGGTGGCCGCCCGTGCCGTGCAACAGCACGAGTTCCGGGCCGGAGCCTGCCTGCAGGATCCTGGTCCGCACGGTATGGCCGCGCACCGGGACGTCGACGTGCCGCACGGTGTGGTCCACATGCGACAGTTCGCCCCAGATGCTGACGTGTTCGGGAATCACTTGTCCTCCCCTGATGTGTCGAAACGGGCGCGGGCCTCGTCGAACGTCGCGAGGCCCGCGCTCTGCCTGCGGGCGAGCCCGAACAGCGCGAGCAGCCGGGAGTTCTCGATCGTGAGGAACTCGACCGGCTCCGAGGTGGAGTCGTTGTAGTGGCGGTGCCAGGTCCACGGCGGTGTGTAGACGAACGAGCCGGAAGTCCAGGTCACCGTCTCGAACTTGTCGGGTTCGGCGTCCTGGATATCGCTGTGCCCGTCGCCGGAGATCACGAAGTGCACGGTCTCGTGGTAGTGCCGCTGCATGTCCGAGCTCTCGCCCGCCGGGATCACCTGGCGGAACAGCTCGAACGTCGACGTCGGCAGCTTGCCCGCGATCCGCAGCGTGGTCGGGTTCGGCACCGCGCCGGCGGGAATCGTCTCCAGCTCGTCGTCGTGCACGACCAGCGGACGCCCGCCGTCGGGCCGCACCGCGTGCGTGAGCGCCCCGAGGAAGTCGGTCATGGCGAAGTCGGGTCCTGAGGTGGCCAACGCGCTTTCCCTTTCAGCCTGAGAACTCGGTGCGACCGCCGTCGACGGTCAGCACGATGCCGTTGACGTAGGAGGCTTGTGGCGAAGCCAGAAACGCCACGGCGGCGGCGATCTCGCTCGGATCCGCGGCACGCAGAGCCGGAATGTCCGCGAGGTCGTGTGCGGCGGCGGTGTCGAGGTCCACGCCCGCCGCCTCGGCCCTGCGGCGCAACACCTCCAGCCGTCGAGGCGTCAAGGTCGCGCCGGGAGCGACGCAGTTGACCGTGACGCCGTCCGCCGCGAACTGCCGTGACGCGAGCTTCATCGCCGACGTCACGGCAGCGCGCAGCACCGTCGACGACGCCAAGCCGGGTTGCGGCTGCCGCACGGCGGTCGACGTGATCGTGACGGCCCGGCCGAACCCGCGCCGGGCCATGAGGGGCAACGCCTCGCGCAGCAACGCGAGCGGCCCGAGCAGCAACAGGTCGAGGTCGCGGTGCCACTGGGCGTCCGGCACCTCGAAGATCCCGCCCGGTGACGGCCCGCCCGCGTTCACGACCAGCACGTCGAGCGAGCCGAACCGGCCGGCGACGTTGCCGACGACGGTGGTGGCCTCACCGGGATCGGCGAGGTCGCAGACGAGGTGGTCAGCGCCGAGGGGCGCGGCCGTCTCCTTCAGCGTGGATTCGGTGCGTCCGGCCAGCACGACGCGGTATCCGCTCTCGACGAGCGCCGCGGCCGTCGCCGCACCGATTCCGCCGGCGCCGCCCCCGACGAGCGCGACCCGCGTGGTGTTTGCGTCCATGAGCTCCTACAGTCGCCGTGTGCGAATGGTCGACCAAGGATGAGTCCCAGTGACCGGGACTCGCAGTCAACCGAGCCGAGCGGTTCACTCGAACGCGCGGCGGCGATCCTGGACGCCTTCGACGTCGGGCACCGCGAGCTGGGCCTCGCCGAACTCGTGCGCAGATCCGGGCTTCCGCGCTCGACGGTGCACCGCACGGCGGGCCGCATGATCGAGCTGGGCTGGCTCGACAAGCCGGGCGACCGCTACCGGATCAGCACCGGCCTGTTCAAGCTCTCCAGCCTGGTGCCCGTGCGGCACGAGCTGCGCGAAGCCGTGCTGCCGTTCCTGCAGGACCTCTACGCGGCCGCCCGCGTCACGGTCCAGCTGGGCGTGCTCGACGGCACCCGCGTGCTGGTCGTCGACAAGATCACCGGACACCGGCCGATGCCGATGCTCGACCAGGTCGGCGGCGTGATCCCGGCCCACTGCTCGGGTCTGGGCCGCGCGATGCTCGCCTACTCCGACACGTCCACTGTGGACGCGGTGATCGCCGCGGGGCTGGAACGCCGCACTCCCCGCACGATCACCAGCCCGACCACGTTGCGCCGTGAGCTCGCCGCGATCCCCGACCGGGGCTGGGCCTACGACCGGGAGGAGGGGATCGTCGGCATCAGCTGCATCGCGGCACCGATCTTCAACGCGGGTGGCGAGGTCGCCGCGGCGTTGTCGGTGACGGGCCCCAGCGCGGCGGTGCGCCCGGAACGGATCGGCCCCGCCGTGCGGATGGCGGCAGCGGCGGCGACGCGTGCCTATTCGACCCGTCGCTGGGAGTCCCACTAGCCGGGACTTCTGGTTGGCCGCCGACACGGCAGCGCTCCACAGTGTGGTCCGTCACGTCCTCACCGAGGAGGCCCCAGGATGCGAGTCGCGATCATCGGCGCCGGAGTCGCCGGCCTCACCACCGCGAAGGTGTTGCTGCAGGCAGGGCACGAGGTCGAGGTGTTCGACCGGACACCGGACGTCGGCGGCGTGTGGAGCCGCACCCGGCGCTACCCCGGCCTCACCACGCAGAGCCCGAAGGCCCAGTACTCGTTCTCGGACTTCCCGATGCCGAAGGACCTGCCGGAGTGGCCGACCGGCGAGCAGGTGCAGGCGTACCTGGAGGCCTACACGTGGCACTTCGGCGTCGACGCGTGCCTGCGCCTGGAGACGACGGTGACGTCCGTCGTGCCCGTTGGCGACGCGTGGGATCTGACCACGCACACCGGCACGACGTATCGCTACGACAGCGTGATCGTGGCCAACGGCGTGTTCTGCGAACCGTCCGTGCCCGCGTTCCCGGGCCGTGAGGAGTTCGAGGCGGCCGGCGGGCGAGTGCTCGCGGGCACCGAGTTCCTCGACGTCGAGGAGGCGCGGGACAAGCACGCGCTTGTCGTCGGCTACGGCAAGTCGGCGTGCGACGTGACGGTGCCGATCAGCGGTGTCGCCGCGAGCACCGACATCATCGCGCGGCAGCTGCTGTGGAAGGTCCCGCGCAAGATCGGCGGCGTCGTCAACTTCAAGATGCTGCTGCTGACCCGCATGGGTGAGGCGCTGTTCCGCTACCGGTGGCTGCGCGGGTTCGAGAAGTTCCTGCACGGCCCCGCGAACGGGATGCGGCGCTCGATGCTCAACTCGCTCGGATCGGTGTCGGTCCGGCAGTTCGGGCTCGCGAAGCACGACCTGGTGCCGTCCGGGCAGATGGAGGACATCGTCAAGGGCGCCATCGGCCTCGCGACCGAGGGGTTCTTCGAGGGCGTCGAGTCGGGCGAGATCCGCGTGCACCGCGACCGGACGATCGCGCGGCTCAAGGCCGGTGGCGCTGAGCTCTCCGACGGCACGGTGCTGCCCGCCGACCTGATCGTCTGCGCCACCGGGTTCACGCAGGGCGTGCCGTTCCTGCCGGACTCCGTGCAGGAACGGCTGTTCGACGAGCGCGGCAACTTCGCGCTGTACCGGCAGATCCAGCCGATCGGCGTGCCCGGGCTCTACTTCAACGGCTACAACTCGTCGTTCTTCAGCCCGCTCAACGCGGAGATGGCGGCGTTGTGGATCGCGGCCGATCTCGCGGGAGCGCTCTCGCTGCCGGACGCCGCCGCGCGCCGGGCGGATGTGGCGGCACAGCTCGCGTTCATGGACGAGGCGACGAACACGCACCACTGCCGCGGCACCAAGATCATCCCGTTCTCGCTGAAGAACGCCGACGAGGTGCTCGCGGACCTCGGCCTGCAGATCAGCAGGACGACCCGCGCGTCGCACTGGCTCAACCCGGTCGCGCCGTCGGCGTACCGCAAGGTCACGCCCCAGTTGCTCGCCCGGATCAGTCGAAACGAGGTTGGAGACCATGGAAACCCCCGTGAAGCATCACGTCTACCGCAGCGGTGAGGGCACGAACGTCGGCGCGATCGGCCTGGGCATCTACACGCGGCTGACCGGCGCGGACACCAAGGGCGCCTACTCGCTGTTCGAGTACGTCGTGCCGCCGAACCTGGGCGGGCCGCCCACGCACATCCACAGCCGCGAGGACGAGCTGTTCACGTGCGTGCAGGGACGGGTCGTCGTCGAGCTGGACGGCGAGGAACACGTGCTGGAGCCAGGGGATTCGCTCCTCATGCCGCGCGGGGTTCCGCACATGTTCCACAACCCGTTCGACGAGGAGACGCGCGTGGTGGCCGTCGTGTCGCCGCCGGGGCTGGAGAACTACTACCAGGCGTTGTCGGAGCTGCCGCCGGGGCCGCGGGACATGAAGCTGGTCGCGGAGATCATGGTGCAGCACGGGCTTTCGCTGCAGAAGAAGCCATGAGCCGGGCCGAGATGGTGCGGCAGATGTGTGCCGCTGTGGACTCCGGTGACGCCGAGGCGTTCGGTGCGTGGTTCGCCTCCGATGCCACCTATGTCTTCGGCAACAACGAGCCGTTGATCGGGCGTGCCGCGGTCGTTGCGGCGACTGCCGGCGCCGCCGGTGCGTTGCCGTGGGTCCGGCACGTGGTCGACCAGGTCGCGGAGGTCGGGGACCAGCTGTTCTGCCGGTTCACCATCGAGACCGAGGCGCCGGACGGGAAGCCGCTCGCGTTGCCCTGTGTGACGGTGATCTGGATGTCGGGCGACGAGGTCGTCGACTATCGCGTGCACATGGACATATCGCCGGCGATGGCGTGAGAAGAGGGGCCCGGTTCGCCGGGCCCCTTCTCGTTATGCAGCTTGGGTTTGCTGTGCGGCCGGGCGGTGCACCGTGGTGAGGAACCGTCGGCACGCCTCGAAGTCGAGTTCGTCGCAGCGCCACGCGACGTGGCCGTCCGGGCGGATGACGTAGAGGGCCTGCGATTCCGGTTCGGTGAGGCCGTAGTGCTCGAACACCTGCGCCGAGTCGGCTCGGTGCACCCGGCCGTCCGGCCTGGCTTCCACACGCGCGACGAGATGGCTGGTGACGCCGAGTTCGTTCAGCGCGGTCATGTGCTCGGTGATCTCGTTGCCGGTGAGGTGCTTGCGGGACAACGCGATCACGTGCAGCTGGTAGCCCTGCAGGAGATCGAAGACCTGCTCGCGGTCGTTGATCCGGGCATCGGGAACGCGGTGTCCCGCCAGTGGGCCCTTGAGCGAGTAGAGCAGCTCGTTCACGTTGATCTCGCTGGGCCGGTAGCCGAGGCTCAGTTGCGAGAGGCGGTGGAACGACTTGCGGTGCGGGATCGGTGCCGCCGACATCCGTCCGATCAGGAACGGCCCCGCGGTGTCGCGCAGCCACGCCTGCCAGCCGTGCAGGCCCGCCGCGACCCGGTAGAGGCGGTCGGTGAACTTCAGCAACCTGATGCCCGCCGGATGACGTTCGGCGGAATAGGTGTCGAGCAGGTCCACGTCGTCGTTGATCGCCGCCGCGAGCTTCCAGGCGAGGTTGGCGGCGTCGTGCAGGCCGGTGTTCATGCCCTGGCCGCCCGCCGGGGAGTGGATGTGGGCGGCGTCGCCGACGAGGAACCCCCTGCCGCGGCGGTAGTCGTCGACGCCGCGCAGGTGGACCTGGTAGCGGCTGGTCCAGATCGGGGCGCTGAGGGTGACGGGCAGGTTCATCGCCCTGCGCAGCTCGTCCTGCAGGATCGCCAGGTCGAAGTCCGCTCCGGGGTCGCCGAAGTCGGTGACCATCACGCGTGAGGTCTCGGCGCCTTTCAGGGGCAGGAACAGGCCGATGCGGTCGCGGTTCATGAACACCCGGAAGTGCGCGTGGTCGAGCGGCCACTCGACCTTGCAGTCGGCCAGGAGATAGCGCTGGCCGTACTTGTCGCCGTCGAAGGTGAGCCCGAGCCGCTGGCGGACGGTGCTGCGGGCGCCGTCCGCGCCGACGACGTACTGGGCGGTGATGGTCCGCTCTCCGACGACCGCGGTGACGGCGTCCTCGGTCTGGTTCAGTTCGGTGAGCCTGGTGCCGCGCCGGACTGTGACGCCGTGCCGCGCGAGGTCCTTGAGCAGCACCTCCTCCACTTCGGACTGCGGCGCCATCAGGATGAACTGGTACGGCGTGGTCGCCGCCTTCGCGCGGTCGAAGTCCAGGCCACCGGCCTGCTTGCCCCTGATGTGGAAGCGGATGCCGGTCGTGACCACGCCGCGTTCGAGCAGGTCGCCGGCCAGTCCGATGCTGCGGAACAGCTCGATGGTGCGAGCTTGGACGGCGAACGCCCTCGACTCCGTGGCGGGACCGGCGCCGGCGTCGACCACGCACACCCTGACGCCCTGGCGGACCAGCAGCGCCGCCGTCATCAGGCCGCTCGGACCGGCGCCGACGACGAGGACGTCGCAGTCGTAGCGGGACAACCGGGACATCACCGCCCCGGGTTTCGGCGGCGGGTTGACCGGGCGGGTCCGGGACTTGCCCAGACGGGTCAGCAACCCGCTGCCCGGACGGGCGGTGACCTGTGGCAGCGGGTTGCCGGTGAACCTGCCCCACAGGCGGCGGGCGAGGAGGAAGAGCAGCGTGACGATGGCGATGATCAGCAGGCCCACGGTCTACCACCCGGCCGGCAGGTCGCTGGACATGCGCAGGAACTGCTGGCGCAGCGGGCCCTCGACCAGAGGCTGGATCGCGCGCCGGAACTCCTGGACGTAGGGCTCGGTGAGGTGCTTCTCCAGGTCCTGCTTCGACCGGAACATCTCGTAGATCACGAACTGCGACCGGTCAGCGCGGTCCCGATGGACGTGGAACTCGATCGAGCCCGCCTCGGCGCGCAACGGCTCCACGAGGCCGAGGATCAGTGCCTCCACCTGGTCCTCGTGGCCCTGCTTGGCCTGGGCGAACCCCAGGTGGGCGTAGGGCCCGGTCTCGTCGGCGTCCGGCTCGGGCAGGACGACTCGCGCGTCGCTCATCAGGTCTCCCTTGACTGCTCAACGGATGATGAATTCACCATCGCAGCGAGCGAGCGCGCGATCACAGCAGGAGTCCCAGCGAGCGGGACCGCCCTCTTATGCAAAAGACGTTTGCGGACGACCGCAAACGTCTTTTGCACAAGCGATATATTGATATTGCCCCGAGGGTCAGGCCCCGAAGAAGACCTCGGCCTCTTCGTAACGCTCGGTCGGGACCGTCTTGAGCTCGGCCGTCGCCTCCGACAGCTTCACGCGGACGATGTCGGTGCCGCGCAGCGCGACCATGGTGCCGAAGTCACCGGCGGCGACGGCGTCGACGGCGTGCAGGCCGAAGCGGGTCGCGAGGACGCGGTCGTAGGCGGTCGGCGTGCCACCGCGCTGGATGTGGCCGAGGATGGCCGCGCGGGACTCCTTGCCGGTGCGGTCCGCGATCTCCTCCGCGAGCCACTGGCCGACGCCACCGAGGCGGACGTGGCCGAAGGCGTCGCGCTCACCGGAGTGCAGCACCTCGGCGCCGCCCTCGGGGATCGCGCCCTCGGCGACGACGATGATCGGCGCGAACTCGCTCTCGAAGCGGCGCTCGACCCATCCGACGACCTTGTCGACGTTGAACGGGCGCTCGGGCACGAGGATGACGTTCGCGCCACCGGCGAGACCGGAGTGCAGCGCGATCCAGCCGGCGTGCCGGCCCATGACCTCGACGACGAGCGCACGGTGGTGCGACTCGGCCGTGGTGCGCAGGCGGTCGATGGCCTCGGTCGCGATGTGCACGGCCGTGTCGAAGCCGAACGTGTAGTCCGTGGCGCCGAGGTCGTTGTCGATCGTCTTCGGCACACCGACGACGCCGATGCCGTCGTCGGTCAGGCGCTTCGCGACACCGAGGGTGTCCTCGCCGCCGATCGCGATGATGGCGTCGATGTTGTTCGCCGCGATGGTCTCGCGGATGCGGTCGACACCGCCCTCGACCTTGTAGGGGTTCGTGCGCGACGAGCCCAGGATGGTGCCACCGCGGGTGAGGATCTCCTCGACGTCCGCGAGGCCGATCTCCTTGGTGAGGTTCTCGATCGGGCCCTGCCACCCGTTGCGGAACCCGACGATCTCCCAGCCGTGTGCCTTGATGCCCTTGCGGACCACGGCCCGGATCACGGCGTTCAGACCGGGGCAGTCACCACCGCCAGTGAGCACACCGATGCGCATCTGCTTCCCCATCTCTCGTGTTCTGTGTCACGCAGACTTTCACGAGCTGTATCGGTGCAGCAACGCGGGTCTCACTTACCGGACGGGAAAGCCGATTTTCCGCCGCTGCTCCTCGATCACCTTCCACCGCGCGAGGTTGTGCCGCGCGTCGGCGAGGGCGTCGTGCGCGTCCGCCGGAGGAGCCGGCAGCTTGGGGCGGCCGACGTCGTCCCAGCGTTGCCGCAGGTCGCGTGTGAAGCGGGGCAGCGCGCGCGGCAACGCCGGCATCGCACCCCACAGCTGCGCGAGCGCCACGTGGTCGTAGGCGGCGAACCAAGCCCACAACTCGACCTCGTCGCGCGCCGCGTTGCGGGCGTTGAGGAAGTCGAGCAGGTCCTCGCGGATGCGCTCGCGGCCGCGCCACGCCTTGTCCGCGGGCGAGGGCAGCTGGTTGAGAACGTTCTGCCGCACCCACGGTCCCGCGCGATCGGGATCGAACTCGGTGGACACGGCGTAGAACTCGCGGCCTTCCTCGTCGACCACACCGATCGACACGAGGTCGATCGTCAGCCCGTCCTCGATGAACTCACAGTCGTAGAAAAACCGCACCGCGACACCCTAGGGGTGCGCTCAGCTCGCCTTCTTCTCGGGCACCCGGTCGCCCTTCTTGCCCTGTTCCGGCACGTCGGCGGTCTGCTCCTTGGCCTTCGCCGCGTAGACGTCGACGTACTCCTGACCGGAGAGCTCCATCAACGCGTACATGATCTCGTCGGTGATCGAGCGCAGCACGAACCTGTCGCCGGACAGCCCCTCGTAGCGGGAGAAGTCGAGCGGCTTACCGATCTTGATGCGGATCGGGTACGGCTTCCACATCTTGGAGCCGATGGGGTTCGCCTTGTCCGTGCCGAACATCGCGACGGGAATGACCGGCGCCCCGGACTCCAGCGCGATCCACGCGACGCCGACCTTGCCCTTGTAGAGGCGGGCGTCCGGCGAACGCGTGCCCTCGGGGTAGATGCCGAGCAGCTTGCCCTCGCGCACGATCCGCACGCCGGTGTCGAGCGCTCCCTGCGCGGCGGACGCGCTGGACCGGTCGATCGGCACCTGGCCGACGCCGGTGAAGAACCACTTCTGCAGCTTGCCCTTGATCCCCGTGCCGGTGAAGTACTCGATCTTGGCGGGGAAGGTCATGCGCCGCGACAGCAACAGCGGCAGGAAGAAGGAGTCCGACACGGCGAGGTGGTTGCTCGCCAGGATCGCTCCGCCTTCCTTGGGGATGTTCTCGGCACCCTCGATGATCTTCGGCTGGAAGAACAGCCGCAGAATCGGTCCCAGGAGGACGTGCTTCATCAACCAGTACAGCACCTTGGGAAGCGCCTCCCTTAAGACCCCGCGAAACCTTGATCCCGACAATCAGCCTACGGAGCCGACCGCACCTCACACAACGAGTCCCGAGTTAGTGCGTCACGGCCATCTCGAAGTGCGCGCCGGGAAGCCCGCCGTCGAGTGCGACGGTGAACGTGACTGGGCCGACTGCCGTAACCCGCAACACATCCCGCCCGTGCAACGATGTGGGGTCAGAGGGTGGCGGCACGTGGGAGAGGCTCTGGATGAACGCCCGGCGCGACTCGACCGACGGACCGGAGAACGTCGACGAGCTCTTTGCCGAGATCGTCGCGGGTCTCGAACGGGACGGGGTCGGCAAGGACTGGCTCGACCTCGACGAGGCGGGCCCGCAAGAACCGGAACCACGCACCGTCGTGGCAGACGAACCGGCACCGGACCCCGTTGACGAGCCCGAAGGCCGCGATCCGGCCGACGAGGACCACTACGTCCCGCCGGAGCCGCCGCCGTTCCCGGTGCTGCGCGCCTCCACGTTCGCGGCCCTCGGCCTGTTCGTGCTGGGCATCCTCCTGCTGGTGGCGCCCGGCATCTTCGGACTGCAGGCGCGCATCGGCACGCCGCTGTCCCTGGTGGCGCTGTGCGCGGGGGTCGGCTGGCTGATCCTGCGCATGCGCAACACCCCGCCGCCCGACTCGGGCTGGGACGACGGCGCCCAGGTGTGACACGTCACGTCTTGCTTGGTAACGACGTGATAACAGCCACTCAAACCTTCAGATAACGATTCGGTCGTGCTTACCGTGTCGCCCATGGACCAGATGCAGCACCTGATGATGGCCCGCGCCATGGCGACCCTGAGCAAGAAGGACGCGGAGCGCGCCAAGCGCCGCCGCCCGCGCATCCTGCGCCTGCTCGGCCGCTAGATCCTGGGTCCGGCCGCTTCGGCCGGTCGTCCGAGCTGGGTGTTCGCGGCGGGTGAACAACCCCGACACGCTCGCCGCGAACCCTCACTCCCTCTTCCGCAGCGCGTCCGGCTTGTGCACCGCGTCCTTGCCGCTCGTGGCGCTGCGCACCCGGTACTGCGGCTCCTCCTCCGAAGCCGCCACCTTGCGCCCGGCGGCCCGCGTCTCGCCGGTGATCTCCTCCACGACCTCGCCGTGGGTCCGCGAGCCGTGGCTCGACCACTCGACCTGGTCCCCCGGCTCGTACGGATGCTTCGTCATCGGAGCCTCCTGACGTCCGCTTCGCCGACCCCGGCCAGGTACCCGAGCACGCGACACCGAACACCTCCCCGCACCCTTTGCAATGGGTCATTTGCGGACGAAGTCCAAAGAGTCATTGCTAAGCGGCAGGTCAGCGCCATCGCAAGAACTGATATATCGGCGTGATGGCGATACATCAGAGCGGAGAGGGAGGGCGTGCCGGGCGCGGGTCAGGAGCGGCGCGAGTGGTTCTTCCCTGCCCGTGAGGGCGTCTGGGAGGTCATCTGGGCGGCCATCTCGCGGGCCAGGGTCGCCGCGCCCACGATGCCGGCGTCGTCGCCGAGCTGGGCGGTGCGGATCCGGGCCAGCGGCCGGTGGCCCGCTCCGGTCACCACGGCGGAGTAGCGCTCGCGGGCGTCGTCGAGGAACAGCGGCGCCGACGTCGACACGCCTCCCCCGATGACGATCACCTCGGGGTCGTAGACGTCGGCGACGAGTGCCAGGCCCTCTCCGAGCCAGCGGGCCAGGTCGGCCATCGCGCGTTTGGCCAGCGGGTCGCCGTCGCGGGCCGCGCCTGCCACCCGGCGGCCGGTCACCGCGCGGGAGTCGCCGGCGGCCTCGCGGGCCAGGACGGTGGAGACGCCGGGGTGTTTGGCTAGCAGTTCCACCGCCGTGGCGCTCAGGGCCGTGCCGCTGCAGTAGCGCTCCCAGCAGCCGTTCTTGCCGCACGGGCAGGGGCGGCCGTCCGGGACGACGCGCAGGTGGCCCAGTTCGGGGGCGACGCCGTACGCGCCGCGGAAGACCTCGCCGTTGAGCAGCAGCGCAGCGCCGATGCCCGTGCCGATGGCGACGAGTACGGCGGTCTTGGCGCCTCGGGCGGCTCCGAAGCGGTGTTCGGCGAGGGCGGCGGCGTTCGCGTCGTGTTCCAGGACGACCGGCATGCCCAGGCGGTCGCTCATGCGGTCGGCCACGTCGGCCTGCCGCCACGCCAGGTGGGGCGCGAAACGGACCGTGCGGCGGTCTGAGGCGATGAAGCCCGCCACGGCCAGTCCGACGGCGCTCACCGCGTGACGGTCCGCCACCTCCTCCACGGCGGCGACGATCGCGTCTTCGAGAGCGCGTTCGCCCGCCGGGGTGGGTGCGCGGGAGGTGTCCAGCACCGAGCCGCGCGGGTCCACGACGCCCGCGCGCACGCTGGTGCCACCGATGTCCACTCCGACCGTGAGCACTAGTCGGTCTTCCTGACGACCTTGATGTGCTGCACTCGCTGTCCGGCCTCCGGCGCGGGCTCCTCGGAGTGCTCCGCGGGAGCCGGGGTGCCGGGCTCGCGCAGGGCGGCCCGCAGCACCGCCACCAGGCCCGCCGCGTGTTCGGCTGCCTTCGCGGCCAGTTCGGAACGGTCGCCGCGCAGCAGTGCGACGCCGTTGCACAACGGACACCAGCCGCACGTCTCGGGCGTGTGCGAGCCGTCGCCGGCTTCGGAGACGCGCTGCAGCCACGGCTGCATGCGCTCGGCGGCCGTGTCGATGAGCAGCCGCAGCTCCTCGGCGAGCTTGCCGGTGTTGTCCTGAGTCATCTACAAGCTCCTGATCAGCGCCAGAGGGAAGGGTCCGGGCGGAACCCCACCGTCACGCCACCCGAGTCCATCTCCGCACCGGTGACGATGCAGCGCCTCAGCAACGACGGCAGCGCCACGAGCCGACGCCGGCCATCGACGGTCAGCGCCAGGTCGTCGCTCACGCGCGCGAGGTCCAGCTCCGTGTCGTCGGCCAGCGGCAAAGCGATCCGCAACGAATAGCGGGCGTCGAGCCCGCGACCGCTGCCCGACACCTCCAGCAACGACCCTGGAACACCGGAAGCGGGGACGTCCGGCAACGGGTCCGAGTCGCCGTAGAGCTGCTCGGCGACCTCCAGCAGTGCCGGCACGCCCACGGGCTCCGACGCGCGGTGGTCGACCGTGCGGATCTCACCGATCCCGGTCAGTTCGGTCAGCACCGCGTCCTGCTCGTGGCGACGCGTGCGCAGCCACGAGGCGGCGGCACCGCGCGCGGCACCCGGCGAGGGCACCAGCCGGTTCGCGATCACGCTGTCGACCCGGATTCCCTGCAACGCCAACGCGGTCAGCGTGCGGCGGGTCTCGGCGGCGACGACGCGTTCCGGCGTCAGCACCAGCCGCACCGAGCACGACGACGAGTCCGTGAGCATCGAGCGCAACGCGTCCAGCCGCTCGGCGAGCCTGCTCAGCGCGTCGGCCGTCGCGTCCCACTTCTCGACGGTCCCGGTGCCGGCGACGCCCGCGAGCAGCCCGCGCACCACGCGCCGGTGCGTCGGGAAGAGCCGTTCGAGATAGCCGGCGAACGCCTCGGGCAGCGACAGCAGCCGCAACGTCTCCGCGGTCGGCCCGCAGTCGACGACCACGACCTCCCACGGCCCGGACGACGCGAGCCGCCGCACCTCCGCCAGCGCGAGGAGTTCCTCGACACCGGGAAGCACGGTCAGTTCCTCGGCGTCGAGCTCGTCGACACCGGCGCCCGCCAGCACGGTCCGCAGGTGCCCGCGCAGATCACCCCAGGCCTCGTCGACGAGGCCGCGAGGATCGATCTGGCAGGCGAACAAGCCATCCGATCCGTCCACTTCGGACGGTTCGGCACCGAGACGCACGTCGAGCGCGTCCCCCAGCGAGTGCGCGGGATCGGTGGAGACCACGAGCGCCTTGCGGCCGTGCGCGGCCAGCGAGGCGGCCGTCGCGGCCGACAGCGTCGTCTTGCCGACCCCGCCCTTGCCGGTGAAGAGCAGGACCCGGCTCAAGCCGCCTTCTCCGCGCGCTTCTTGAGTTCCTTGAGCGCGGTGTCGAGGATCAGCTTCTCGGCCTTGCGGCGGAACAGCCCGATCATCGGGATCACCAGCTGCACCGACAGCGTGTAGGTGACCTTGGTCCCGGTACCGGACGGCGCCAGCACGTAGCTGCCCTGCTGCGCCTTCTGCATGGTGCCCTTGACGAGCTGCCACTTCACCGACAGACCGTCGGCGGCCCAGTCGTACTTCAGGGTGTACTCGTCCTTCACGGGACCCTGGTCGATCGCGAACCGCACCTGCTCGGCACGGCCGTCGTCGCGGGAGTCGAGGACCTCGACTTCCTTCATCCCGTTCGCCCAGTCCGGGTACGACGGGAAGTCCGCGATGATCGCCATGATCTTCTCAGGCGGAGCGTCGATGACGATGGACTGAGTGGACTCGTCGGCCATGTGTGAGGAGGTTACTCGCGTCTTTACCAGTTGAGGACGTGAGGCTTGCCGCTGCGCTGGAAGTGCCCGACGTTGACGCACTCGGTGTAGCCGACGCGCACGCGCCTGGCCAACGGCTGGTGCACGTGCCCGAACACCGACCAGCGCGGACGCTCGCGCACGATCTTGTCCAGCGCGGCCCTCGATCCCCATTCGGGACGGCGCGCGACGACGTCGTAGGTCAGCTCCGGCACGAGCGGCGGGATGTGCGTGCACAGCACGTCGACCTGGCCGATCCGCTCCAGCGCGGCCGCCATGTCCTCCTCCGTGCGCAGGTACGGGAACCACGGCGCGTTGGGGTTGCGGACCAGTCCGGGCACCATCAGGCCGCCGCCCGCGAAGCCGAACCTCAGCCCGCCGATCTCCGCGGCCTCGCCGTCGAGCACGTGCACGCCGTCACGGGCGAACTGCGGCCACAGGTGCGGACTGTCCACATTGCCCGGTGTCGCGTACGTCGGCGCGGACATGGCGCTGAACAACGCGTGGTACTGCTCCAGCACCGCTTCTTCCACGACGGAACGGGCGTCGGCGAGACCGTCCCAGAGCGATCGGATGTAGCTCGCCGTGTCCGCGCGCCTGGTGCCGCGTCTCAGTTCGGCGAAGATCCCGACCTTCTCCGCGCCGAAGACGCGGCCGAGGATCCCCTTGGAGTGGTCGTAGTAGTCGACGAAGTCGATCAGGTCGCCGAGCACGACGAGAGCGTCAGCCCCGTCGCCGGCACGCGCCAGCGCCTCAGCGTTGCCGTGCACATCCGAGACCACGTGAACCCGCACGGTTCCAACTTAGTTGACGCCGCATGGGGGTGTTCTGCGAGACGCACGTCAAGCAAGATCACCCTGCCGGCGGGCAGCCGGCCGGACGACCGTCCTCCAGAGTCAGCTTGAGCCCCAGTGCGACGGATTTCGCGTCGAGCTGACGGCGTTGCACTTCGCGACGGGCGTTGCGCGGTGTGAGTGAACCGGCGGGAGAATCAGCGCGGAGGAAGTAGTGCAACACGGTGCCGTCGAGCATAGGTTCGAGCCAGACCTCCATCGTGCCGACGAGTGCGCCGCCCACGGTCCAGCGCAGCCCCTCTTCGCCACGGTCGGCGTAGACGTCCAGTTCGAGATCAGGCCAGAAAGCCCGCCACGACGAGGCGGTGGCGAAGGCTGCGGCGACCACGCTGGGTGGTACCGCGAGGAATGTCTCGTCGACGACGTCCACGCTGGCCATAAGGACAAAAGGTAACGGAAGGGCGTACCAACCTTTGTATCGCCGGAATCACACGCTAAGTTTCCCCACCAGTAACATTTCACCGTACGGAGGTTGACGTGCGCGAGTTCAGCGTCCCCGCCACCGCCGCTGTGGCTCCGGAGGAAAACCTCACCGACATGGTGTGGGCCAACGCGGAGCGCTTCGGCAACGCCGTCAGCTTCCGCAGGCAGGTCGACGGCACCTGGGTCGACATCACCGCGCGTGACTTCGCCGCGCAGGTCATGGCCGTCGCGAAGGGCCTGGTAGCAGCCGGTCTCGAGCTCGGCGACCGGGTCGGTTTGGTCTCCAAGACGCGCTACGAGTGGTCGTTGCTCGACTTCGCCATCTGGGCGGCGGGCGGCGTCGTGGTGCCGATCTACGAGACGTCGTCGGCGGACCAGATCGAGTGGATCCTGTCCGACTCCGGCGCGAAGGCGGTGTTCGTCGAGGCTCCCTCGCACCGCGCGATGGTCGACGACGTCGTCGGCACGCTGCCCGAGCTGCGCCACGTGTGGCAGATCGACGGTGCGGCGGCCGCGGTCGACGAGCTGACCGCGCTGGGTGCCGAGATCACCGACGAGCAGGTGCACGAGCGTCGCGGGCAGGTGCAGGCGGACCAGACGGCGACGCTGGTCTACACCTCCGGCACCACCGGCCGCCCCAAGGGCTGCACGCTGACGCACCGCAACCTGCTGTCCGAGGTGCGGTCGGCGCTGTCGCGGTTCCCGGAGATCCTCACCGCCGGCAACTCGCTGCTGCTGTTCCTGCCGCTCGCGCACATCCTGGCGCGTGCCCTGGCGCTGGCGTGCGTGTACTCGCGGGCGACCGTGGGCCACACGGCGGACGTGAAGAACCTCGTCGAGGACCTCGGCCAGTTCCGCCCGACGTTCGTCGTCGCGGTGCCGCGCGTGTTCGAGAAGGTCTACAACGGCGCGAAGCAGAAGGCGCACGCCGGCGGCAAGGGCAAGATCTTCGACGCCGCCGAGGCGACGTCGGTCGCGTATTCGAGCGCTTTGGACAACGGCGGGCCCGGCCTGGGTCTGCGGATCAAGCACGCGGTGTTCGACAAGCTGG
Source organism: Lentzea sp. NPDC092896 (assembly GCF_044754905.1). Taxonomy (NCBI): domain Bacteria; kingdom Bacillati; phylum Actinomycetota; class Actinomycetes; order Pseudonocardiales; family Pseudonocardiaceae; genus Lentzea; species Lentzea sp. NPDC092896. The sequence continues at coordinate 11,999 of NZ_JBIVPX010000013.1, read as the reverse complement.
TGTTCGCGAAGCTGCGCGGCGCCCTGGGTGGTCGCGCGATCGCGGCGGTCTCCGGTGGCGCGCCGCTGGGTGACCGGCTGTCGCACTTCTTCCGCGGCGCGGGCATCCCGGTCTACGAGGGCTACGGCCTGACCGAGACGTCGGCGGCGGCGTGCGTGACGTTCCGCGGCCAGGAGAAGGTCGGCACGGTCGGCCTGCCGGTGCCCGGCACGTCGGTGAAGATCGCCGAGGACGGCGAGATCCTCATCAAGGGCGACATCGTGTTCACCGGCTACTGGAACAACGAGGCCGCCACCAAGGAGGCCCTGGAGGACGGCTGGTTCCACACCGGTGACATCGGCGAGCTCGACGACGACGGGTTCCTGAAGATCACGGGCCGCAAGAAGGAGATCATCGTCACCGCCGGTGGCAAGAACGTCTCCCCCGCGCAGCTCGAGGACCGGATCCGGGCGCACCCGCTGATCTCGCAGTGCATGGTCGTCGGCGACAAGCAGCCGTTCATCGGCGCGCTGATCACGATCGACCCGGAGTTCTTCCCGTCGTGGAAGGAGTCGCACGGCAAGCCGGCGTCGGCCGAGGTTCCCGACCTGATCGAGGACGCGGACCTGCTGGCCGAGATCCAGGCCGTGGTGGACGAGGCGAACAAGTCGGTGTCCAAGGCCGAGGCGATCCGCAAGTTCCGGGTGCTGCCGGTGGACTTCACCGAGGCGGGCGGCGAGATGACGCCGTCGCTGAAGCTGAAGCGCTCTGTCGTGGCGACGACCTACTCGTCCGACATCGACGCCATCTACGCGAAGTAACCGCAGGTCAAATGCGCGAAAGGCCCAGGAGCTGAGAGAGTGCTCCTGGGCCTTTCGACCCCCAGCGATCGTGATCCGCGAACTTTCCGCGGAACCCGAGAAGTGTGTTGCCCCGGCCCCCCGACCGGGACATGAAGAAGATTGCCGTACGGCGCTGACGTATCGCTGACGCGCCGATGTCACTTGGCGACAGCGCGCTAATAGGCTGTGAGTCAGACGGGGATCATCTGGCGCGCACGAGGGGTTGGCAATGGCTTCGGGTCCGCAGTTCCGGCTGCTCGGCCCGATGGAAGTACGCCTGGCCGGCTCCGCTGTCGTGTTGCGCGCGGGCAAGCACAGGGCGTTGCTGGCGGCGTTGCTGCTGCGGCCGAACCGCGTGGTTCCCGTGACGGAACTCGTCGAGCACGTGTGGGGGGACGCACCGCCCGCGCGCACGCGTGGGACGTTGCAGACGTACGTGATGCGGCTGCGAGCGGCGTTGGGCGATCCGTCGTTGATCCAGACGGCCCCCGACGGCTATCGGATGCTGGTGGACCCGCTGGCCGTGGACGCGCATCGGTTCGCGGACGCGGCGGCTCGCGGACGGACGGCTGTCTCGTCGGAGGACCTGGTCACGGCACGGAAAGCGTTTGCCGAGGCGTTGGAACTGTGGCGCGGGCCGGTGCTGTCGGACGTGCCTTCGGAGACGTTGTACGCGGAGCACGCGCCGCGGCTGACCGAGCTGCTGATGACGGTGCACGAGCAGCGGATCGACGTGGAGCTCGCGCTGGGCAACCACGCGGACCTGGTGCCGGAGCTGTTCGCGCTGACGCGGGACCACCCGTTGCGGGAACGGTTCTGGGCGCAGCTGATGCTCGCGCTGTACCGCTGCAGCAGGCAGGCGGAGGCGCTGGAGGCGTTCCGGCAGCTCGACCGGACTTTGGACGACCAGCTGGGCATCGACCCGTCGGCGGAGCTGCGGGCGTTGCACCAGGCGATCCTGATGGGAGCGCGGGAGCTGGCGGCGCCGGTGGTGGCGCGGGAACCGGAACGCGCGCCGGCGTCACCCATGCGGCTGCCGGACGACATCGCGGACTTCACCGGGCGGTCCCGGCACGTGGAGCGGATCTCCGGGCTGATCGCGGGCGGGTCGGTGCCGATCGTGACGCTGGCGGGGCCGCCGGGGGTGGGCAAGACGACGCTGGCGGTGCGCGTGGCGCATCTGCTGCGGGACCGGTTCCCGGACGGGCAGCTCTACGTCGACCTGCGCGGGTATGCGCTGGGGGCGCCGGCGGACGGGATGGACGTGCTGTCGCGGTTCCTGCGGGCGCTGGGCGTGCCGCCGGACGAGATCCCGCCGGACGCGGACGAGCAGAGCACGATGCTGCGGTCGTTGCTGTCGGGCCGGCGGATGTTGCTGCTGCTGGACAACGCCTCCGCGCCCGACCAGGTGCGGCCGCTGCTGCCGGGGACGGCGTCGTGCCGGGTGATCGTGACGTCGCGGGACGACCTGCGCGGGCTGATCGCGATGAACGGCGCGCGGACCGTGCCGGTGGAGGTGTTCGAGGCCGCGGAGTCCGCGTCGTTGCTGACGAAGCTGCTCGGGCCGGGTGACCACGCGGAGCTGGCGTCCCGCTGCGGGCACCTGCCGCTGGCGCTGCGGGTGGCGGCGGCGTACCTGGCCGGGCGGGACGACGTGACGATCTCCGGTTCACCGATCGAGCTCGCCTACGCCGCGCTACCGCCCGCGCCGCAGCGGTTGTTCCGGCTGCTGTCGCTGGTGCCGGGACCGGACTTCACGGCGGAGGCCGCGTCCGCGCTGGCCGACGTGGACGCCGAGGGCCTGCTGACGGTGCTGGCGATCGCGCGCCTGGTCGTGCGAGTGGCGCCCGGTCGCTACCGGTTCCACGACGAGCTGGTCCGCTACGCGGCCTCGTTGCGCGAGGAGTCGGACAGCCCGTCGGAGCAGCGGGCGTCGTGGGCGGCGCTGCTCAACCACTACCTGCGTGGCGTCGAACGCTGTGCCGAACTGCTCTACCCCGGAATCGTGCGGCTGCCGTCGTCGGCCTCGGGACCGGCGCCGCGGATCTCCACCTCCGCAGAGGCGCTGACGTGGCTCGACGCGGAACGGCCGAACCTGATCGCCGCCATCCGGCACGCGGCCGAGCACGGCCCCGCGGAGATGGCCTGGCAGCTCGCCGACGCGCTGCGCGGCTACCTGTGGATCGGTCAGCACGTCGGTGAATGGCTCGCGACGGCGCACCACGGCCTGCAGGCCGCGCGGAAGTCCGGGCACCGCCCGGCCGAGGCCGCGATGCACGCGAACCTCGGCACCCTCTACCTGCGGCTGGGCGAGTACGCGCGCTCCGTGGAGCACCACGACCACGCCATCGAGCTGTACCGGGCGCTGGGCGACAAGGACGCCGAGGCGAGCGTGCTGAACAACCTCAGCCTCGTGCACCGGCGTTCCGGCGACCTGGCCGCCGCGAAGGACGCCTTGCTCCGCTGCCTGGAGATGCTTCGCTCGGCGCCGGCGGACAGCGTCAGCACCGGCCTGTACAACCTCGGCCAGCTCGCCGTGGAACTCGGCGAGATCGACGGCGCCGTCGAACACTTCTCGCAGGCACTGGCCCTGGCGCCGAACGCCGACAGCCACACCTACCTGGGCATGGCTTTGCGCCTGCAGGGACGCCTCGACGAGGCCCGCGCCCACCTCGACCGCGCCCTGGAGATCGGCAACGTCCCCGCCGGCGAGGCCGAGACCCTGGAGAACCTCGCCGCCCTGGAACTCGCCTCGGGCAACGCCGAGGCGGCCCTGTCCCTGGCCTCGCGCGCCCTGTCCCTGGTCGCGGACGGCGGTGACCAGCAGGTGGCGACCACTACCCGGATCACGCTCGGCGAGATCCGCCGCGCCCTGGCCGACCTCGACGCCGCCGCCGGTCTGTTCGAACAGGCCCTCGTGACGGCCCGGCGGATCGGCTACGCGTCCGGCGAGGTCCGCGCGCTGATCGACCTCGCCGTGGTGCTGCGCGACCTCGACCGCGACGCCGATTCCCGGTCGGCCGCCGAACTGGCCGCGCGACGCGGCGCCGAACTCGGACTGCGTGCCCTGGAGAACAGGGCCCGCGAACTCGCCTGACCCGCGCCGACGTCCACTACTCCAGCTCGCGATATCCCATATATCGCGGCTATCGGTGTGCGCGCAGTGCGGCGGCGAGCCAGGTGAACGCGGGCACGCTGCGCGGTCCTGGCGGACGATCGCCGATCAGGCCCAGCAGTTCCCAGTAGCGTTCGACGCGAGGCTCGGCCACCAGGTCCAGCCATTCGAGCAGTGCCTGTGACTCCGTGCCGGCCAGGTCGGTGGGAACGACGCGGTCGAGGATCGCGCGCCCGGCGCCGGACTCCGGTGCGATCTCCTTCTCGGCGGCCGGGCCCGCGTGCTCGAGAACCAGGGGCCGGACGTTGAGGCCGAAGTCGATGCGGTCGCCGGCTCCGCCGTGCAGCACCATCTGCCGCATGGCGCGCTGGAAGTCGGCGTCGGAGACGAGTTCGGCCAACTCCACCCAGGCGTCGACCTGCGCCGAGGTCGGGTCGTCTGGCAGTTGTGGGGGCATCTCCCGCATGAAGCCCGCGATGACCAGCACGTCCGCGTCCTCGACGCCGGCGAAGATCTTGTCGACGAAGCCGTCGATGAGGTCCTGCCGTTCCTGAGCCGGCAGCCGGGCGAGTTCGTGCATCAGGGACAGTCCTTCGGTCTTGTTGTCACGGCAGACGGCGTGGTGAAGGACGGCGCGGTTCAGCCGCAACACCCGGATCTGGGCGTCCAGGGCCTCGACGTGGGCCGCGGCGACCTCGGCCAGCGTGGACCGCCGGTCGACCACCTTCCGCACTGCCTCCAGGCCGAGACCGAGCTCGCGAAGCGTCCGGACCAGGCGCAGGCGGCCGACCGCGTCGGCACCGTAGACGCGGTAGCCACCGGAGTTCCGTTCCAAAGGCGGTACCACTCCGCTGTCGGACCAGAACCGGATCGTGCGCGCCGGCAGCCCGGTGCGGCGAGCCAGCTCTCCGATCGTGTAGCGGCCCATCTCTTCGTCCATGCCGCCAAGCTGCACCTTCCACCCGCTGGAAGGTCAACCCGATTACCGGTGTGCCGCGATATATCGGATATCAGGTCAGCCGATGAGGTTTTCGAGGCGGTGGGCGAGCTGGTCCCAGCGCCAGTGGTCGCTGACCCATTCCCGGCCCGTGCGCCCCATCTTGGCCGCCGTCTCGGGATCGGCGAGCAGCGACGCGATCCGCTCGGCGACGTTCTCGACGTCGCGGCCGTCGACGACGTTGCCGGTGATGCCGTCGCGCACGGTCTCCGGAGCACCACCAGACCGTCCGGCCACCACGGGCAGCCCGGTGGCCGACGCCTCCAGGTAGACGATGCCGAGGCCTTCGACGTCGAGCCCGCGGCCGCGCGTGCGGCACGGCATCGCGAAGACGTCGCCGGCGTTGTAGTGCGCGGGCAGTTCCTCCCACGGCACCGAGCCGGTCAGCACGATGTCCCGCGAACCGGCGGCCAGCTTCTCGAGCGTCGCCCGGTACGGCCCGCCGCCGACGATCAGCAGTGCGGCGTCCGGCACCGACCGCTGGATCAACGGCAGCGCGCGGATCAGCACGTCCTGCCCCTTGCGCGGCACCAGGCGCGACACGCAGACGATCACCGGCCGGTCGCCCAGCCCGTACCGGCGGCGGATCTCGGCGCGCGCCGCGGGATCCGGCCGGTACAGCTCGGTGTCCACACCGGAGGGAAGGTGTTCGAGCGCCGCCATCGGACCGAACGCCGCCGCGAACCGCGAACGGGTGTAGCGGCTGACGTAGGTCACGACGTCCACTCCGGACCCGATGGCCCGCAACGCCTGCCGCGCCACCGGCAGCATCGACCAGCCGACCTCGTGCCCGTGCGTGCACGCCACCGCGCGGCTGAGTCCGAGCGACGGCGCCAGCAACGCGAGCGGTGCCGCCGCCCCGAACCACGCGGCCTCGCAGGACTCGGCGCGGGCGATGTCACGGGCGCGGGCGAGGACGTCCGGCGTCGGCAGCATCAACGACGTCGGGTGCCGCACCACCGGGAACGGCTGCTCGGCGTCGAACTCCTCCGCGCCCTTCCACTTCGGCGCGTACACGACGAGCGAGTCCGCGGGCATCCGTGTCGCCAAAGCGTGCAGGTAGGACTGGATGCCACCGGGGCGGGGCGGGAAGTCGTTGGTCACCAGCAAGGTTCGGCGCACGAACTCAACGCTATCCGATGCTCGTTTTCAGGAACTCACGCCAACCCGCCACGTCGACGACGCTCGGGTCCACAGAAGACATCGACGCGTGCCGCAGGAAGAAGTCCACGACACCTCGCTCCCCCAGCCTCGACTCCAGATAAACCATGATCGAGTACGCCTGCTGATAGGCCAGATCACGCCCGGTGCCGCCGAAGTCGACCGGCAACGCCGAGACGTCCGACTTGAGCAAAGGCGCGGCCTGGCGAAGCGACAACCCCATGCCGTGGAACGCCACCCAGTCCGCGAATCCCTCGACCAGCCACAGCGGCGCGGAGTCCGAGGTCAGGTCCCGCGTCGCGACATGCGTGATCTCGTGGCGCAGCAGCACGCGCAACTCGACGTCCGACAACGCCGATGCCCGCACCCGGTTGATGACGACCCGCTGCCCGGAACCGTCGCTGTCCCGAATGGCGATTCCGGCCATGTCCGCGAACGCAGGCCCGACGAGCGACACCAGCTCGCTGTCCGTAGCCGGAACGACGACGTCGACCCGCCGCGCCCAGCTGACATCCAATATATCGGCGACCTCGCGCACCGAGGAGTCCAACGACCCCGACACCCGTGACGCCAACGCACCATCACAAGAACTGCTGGTCACAGTGCCTGACGCAGCCGTCAGCACGGCCTCATTGCAATGGGGTGTTGCGGTCGGCTGCAACTCAACGGGCCGCAGTGCAACGCTGACGCCCAGCAGGAACGTCATGGCGACGGTGACCGCCAGCAACGTCCGGAGGTGCTTCACCGGCGCAACGCTAGCCCTCGATGCGCCGAATCACCGCGATGGGCCCGATGGCGTCGATCGGCGCGATCTTCACCGGCTGGCCCTCCGTCGAGGCGTGCACCGCCCGCCCGTTGTCGACGGCCATGGCGACGTGCGACCGGCTCGAGTAGTAGATGATCAGATCGCCCGCACGGACCTCGCCGCGCGACACGGCGCGTCCGACCCCGGCCTGGCCACCGGACGTGCGCGGGATCGTGAACCCGGCCGCCGCGTACGCCTTCATCGTGAGCCCGGCGCAGTCCCAGCGGTCAGGCCCGGTCGCGCCGTACTGGTAGTCGTCCCCTCGCTGGCCCAGTGCGAAGTTCAGCGCGAGGCCCGCCGCTCCGGAAGGAACGCTGACCTGCGAGCGGTCTCCTGGATCACGCAACTGGGTCACGACAGGCGCCGGCAGCCGCGTCAGCGCCGAGCGCACCTCGGTGATCTGCGCCTGCAGGGCCTGGTTGCGCCCGTCCAGGTCACTCTTCAGCTTCTCGGCCGCCGCGGTGGTCTCCGCGGCACGAGCGCGCGCGTTCTCCGCCACCTGGTGCGCCTGCCGGGCCTTCTCCACCGCGCCGGACAGCCGCGCGAGCGACTCCGCCTTGTCGGCGGCCAGCACCCGCATCATCTCGAGGCGGATCAGGAAGTCCTGCTGCGAGTCCGCCACGAGCAGCGCCGACAGCTGGTTGAAACGCGCACCCTCGAACGACGCCTGGGCGATGAGGTCGACCTGCCCCTGGAAGTCGTCCTCGTCGCGTTTGGCCTGCCGTTCGACCTGCTGCGCCGCCGACACCGTCGCGGTCGCGCGGTCGAGTTCGGCCTTGCGCTGGACGAGATCCTCCTGCGCGCGCAGGACTTCCTCGTTGAGCTTCGTCGCCTGCGCCGTCAGATCCGCGTACGCGCGCGCGGGATCAGCCGGCTGCGCGGCTGAAGACACGGCCGGAGTCGCCGAGAGCAGCAGCAGGAGAACTACAAAACCACGGGTGAAGTTGCGCGACATGAGGTCGCCGATCCCCCTCGCCAGAACAAGCCCGTCAAGATCGACGGCGTCAGGCTACCGGGTGATCAAACGCGCCCGAGACGGGCCAGCAACACAGCGGACGGCACCGGGTGCGCACCGCGGCGACGCACCGAATCCGCGACCGCGCGATCCGACGTCACCACCACCACGGGACGCCCCTCGGGCTCTGCGGTGACCAGCGCACGGATCACGTCGTCGGCCAGAACACCGGGATCGCTGAAGAGCACGCGCACGCCACGAGGAGCCGCGGCAGGCACCGCCACCACCCCAGCGCCGTCGAACACCAACGTCACCTCGGCACCCGTGCGCGCGGCGAGCACCGCCAGCTGGTGCACGAGCCGGTCGCGTTGATCCGACAACGACAGCTCCGGATATCCGGTCTTGGTGACGTTGTAGCCGTCCACCACGAGGTGCACGGCGGGCAACGCCAGCAGCCGGTCCAGCGCCGCCGGGTCCTCGACCCGTCCGACGGCCCCCTGCGACGCGCTGGCGCCGCGCACGAGGTCGGCGGGACGCGGCCCGGTGCCTTCCCCCAGGGCGAGTTCACGGCGCAGGCCCGTGACGGCGCCGTCGAGGGTGTCCACGAGCAGCGCGAGCCGCACCTCGTCGGCCTGCCTGGCCTCTCGCGCGGACTGCCGCGCCACCTCGGCGTCGGCGATCGCCCGCTGCGCCTTGCCGCGCTCGGTCTCGGCGCGTTCCCGTTCCCGGTCGCGCTCGGCGGACAGGCGCTTGACCTCGTCCGCGGTGCGTTCCTGGATCTTGCCGACCTCGGTGGCCGCCGCCGCGGCCGCGTCCTTGGCCTCACGCAGCTTCACACCCTGCTCGCGCAACCGCTTGCGCAGGCGTTCCAGCTCGATCTCGGCGTCCGCGCGGACGCGTTCGGTGGCACCGTCGAGCTGGGTGCGCTCGGCCCGGAGCCGTTCCAGCTCTACTTCCATCCGTTCCGCCCGCACGACTGCCGCGTCCCGTTCGGCTCGCAGCGTCGCGTCGCCGACCCGTCGCGAGACCAGCTCCACGTAGTGCGGCGCGACGTCGTCCCCGGTCAGCACCGCCGCAGCGGCCGCCGTCACCGGATCCGGCGAGGTCACCTCCAGCGTCGACGGCCTGTTCTTGCGCAGCCACTCGATCACGGCGGTGCGGAAGTTCGCCGAGTCCCGCAGGCCGGCGACGACCTGCGTGCCGCCCAGACGAGCGCGTTTGGTCGGGGCGAACTTCGCCACCGGGCGCAGGTGCTGGGGCACGTCGACCTTCGCCATCTCGCCCAACGCGTCGGCACCGAGTTCCGCGAGCCTCACCCGCAACGGCTCCGGCAGGGCCGACCAGTCCACAGTGGATTCCTCTGGGGATTCCTCTGCGGACTCACCTGCCTCGTCGGCAGGCTGGTCGAACTCAGGCGCGGGCATCGGGTCGGGCACCCCAACAGGCTAGAGCCCTCGCGCTTGAGCAGCGCACGGACGTGTCCGCCCTTCGGAACAACGATCTGGAAAAGATCACCCGAAGATCACTCCAACGGAGCAACCGCAGGTCAGGGCACCGCGATGGACCACCGCCGAAAATTGTCAGACCCCGTCGCTAACGTCGGCCACGTGACCGGACAACTGTCCTTCGACGAGCTCGGGACGCCCCTGCGCGACACGACGTTCGTCGTCTTCGACCTGGAGACGACGGGCGGCAGCGCCGAGGAGGACGCCGTCACCGAGATCGGCGCGGTGAAGGTCCGCGGCGGCCAGGTCATCGGCGAGTTCGCCACGCTCGTCGACCCCGAACGCGGCATCCCGCCGATGGTCGCGCAGCTGACCGGGATCACCCAGCTGATGGTGACGGGCGCGCCGACCATGAAGACGGTGCTGCCCGCGTTCCTCGAGTTCGCGGCCGGTGCGGTGCTGGTGGCGCACAACTCGGGCTTCGACGTCGGGTTCATGAAGGCCGCCTGCGAACGGCACGGCTACCGCTGGCCGAAGCCGTCGGTCGTGTGCACGGTGAAGCTCGCACGGCGGGTGCTGAGCCGCGACGAGGCGCCGTCGTGCCGGCTGTCCGCGCTCTCGGACCTGTTCCACACGGAGACCAAGCCGACGCACCGGGCGCTGGCTGACGCCCGCACGACCGTCGAGGTGCTGCACGCGCTGCTGGAACGCGTCGGCAACGTCGGCGTGCACTCCCTGGAGGAGCTGCTGGCGTACCTGCCGGAGGTGACGCCGGAACAACGCCGCAAACGCTCCCTGGCCGCCCACCTGCCGTCCACGCCGGGCGTGTACCTGTTCCGCGGCCCGAAGGAGGAGGTGCTCTACGTCGGCACGGCGTCCGACCTGCGCCGCCGGGTCCGCCAGTACTTCACGGCCAGCGAGGGCCGCCGCAGGTTGCGCGAGATGGTCGCGCTCGCGGTGCGCGTCGACGCCGTGGAGTGCGCCCACCCGCTGGAGGCCGAGGTGCGCGAGCTACGGCTGCTGCGCGCACATCGCCCCGCGTACAACCGACGCTCGAAGAACCCCCACCACGCCTGGTGGCTGACCCTGACCGACGAGCCGTTCCCGCGGATCTCGCTCGTCAAGATCCCGCGAGACGGCGCTCTGGGCCCGTTCCGCACCCGGAAGGCCGCCGAGTCGGTCGCGGACGCGCTGCTCGACGCCGTCCCGCTGCGCTCCTGCACCATCAAGATCCCCGCGGCGAACCAACGAGCCTCCCCGTGCGCGCTGGCCGAACTCGACCGCTGCAAGGCGCCGTGCGCGGGCCGGCAGACCGTCGACGAGTACTCCCCCGCCGTCGTGGCCGTGCAGGACCTGGTCATCGGCCGCAGCGCGGACCCGTTGCGCACTCTCGTCACCCAGCTCGACGGCCTCGCGTCGGCCGAACGCTTCGAGGAGGCCGCCCGCCGCCGCGACCGCCTGGCGGGCCTGGTCCGGTCCCTGGACCGAGCCCAGCGACTGGCCGCCCTGGCTTCCCTGCCCCAACTGGTGGCCGCTCGACCGGACCGAGAAGGCGGCTGGGAGTTCTCCGTCGTGCGCTACGGCCGCCTGGCGTCCGCCGGAGTCGCCCGCCGAGGTACCCGCCCGATGCCGGTCGTCGACGCACTCGTCGCCTCGGCCGAAACGGTCATCCCGACCCCCGGTCCACTGCGCGGCGCGCCGCCGGAAGAAGCCGGGGTCGTTCTGCGCTGGCTCGACCAACCGGGCACCCGCCTCGTCTACGCGGACGAGCCCTGGTCCTCCCCCGCCGGCGCCGCCGCGGCATGGGTCCCGTGGGCCGAACAAGCCGCGAGCGCCCGCCCCATTCACGAGCGCTGGAACTGACCCTGCACACCCTCGTTGCAAGGGCCTTATGCAAAAGACGTTTGCGGACGTCCGCAAACGTCTTTTGCATAAGGGTGGATAAGGGCAGGTCAGCAGTGGTGGCGGCAACCGATATATCAGTTGGGATGTCGACAAAGCGACACCCGAGAGGTGAACGGGGCTCGCGTGCCATGACCGCTGACGTCCTCACGCCGGTGATCAGGCGGTAGGGCAGACTACGGGTGCTTGAGAGACCGGAGCCCAGACCCGAGGAGGACGCCGTGGTCACCGCCATCGTGCTGATCCAGGCCGCCGCCGAACGCATTCCCGAGGCCGCGCAGGAGATCGCCGACATCGACGGAGTCACCGAGGTGTACTCCTGTGCCGGTGACGTGGACCTGATCGCGCTGGTGCGGGTCAGCAAGCACGAGGACCTGGCCGCCCTGGTACCCGGCAAGATCAGCAAGGTCGCCGGTGTGCTGAACACCGACACGCACATCGCGTTCCGCAGCTACTCGAAGCGCGACGACGAGGCCGCGTTCTCCATCGGCCTGGACGACGCCCAGTAGCTCGACCCACCCAGGACAGCGAAAAGCCCCCGTGACGACTCACGGGGGCTTTTCAGCGCTTCAAGCCTGCAGATCAGGCCTTCGGGTCGGACGGCTTGCCCGCGAGCTCGCCGGCCTTGTCCTCAGAACCGGTGTCGAGCAGGTTCGTGTGCTTCGCGTTCTCCAGAGCCACGGTCTCCTCGACCGGGTCCGGTGACCAGGTGCTGCCGGCGACCGGGTGACCGGCCGAGCCGAGCTTGTTCATCTTCTTCGGCACCGACGCGCCCTGGTAAGCGAGCGGGATCGGGTG